>JAZKCU010000002.1:376978-617229 GCA_040387935.1 Verrucomicrobiota bacterium
CCCTGTCAGCCACCCTGCCATAAACAAAACGACTCCCACCCACGCACTCAGTTGCTCCGTGAAGAAAACATAGAAGGCAGCACCCGCGAGCAAGGCCGTCAGCACGGCGATGGAAAGATATCGGCGCTCAAAGGCCCGTGCCGAAGCCGGATCCTCCTCAAATCCTGTGAGCTGTTTGAGAGCCAGTTCCTGACGCCCTGCGAGATCGGAAGACGTGAGAACTTCCGGAGAACTGGTCGGCTGAGATTCCATGCGAATCAACCCAGGATAGAAGGCCCCTGAAGCGCGCACCAGTTTATTCGTTCGAGCCCCGGGAACTGGCTTTTTCAATGACGCCCTGGATGTGATGAAACTTCAGCTTCTCACAAACGGCCGTCGCACCTGCCCGGCACAAGGCAGCATTGCCTTCGTCATGCGATGAAGCTGCCTCACTCGCTCTCCGGAAGCACATCGACCGCTACTTCCAGACGCTGCTCACCCGCGCCGATGGTCACGCCGCGCAGAGGACTGACATCACTGAAATCACGTCCCCAAGCCACTGTGATATGCCGGTTGGAAGGCAGCACATTGTTGGTCGGATCCGCATCCATCCAGCCCACGGCCTCGCCACAGAAGACAGACACCCAGGCATGGGAGGCATCTGCCCCCACCAGCTTCACCTTTCCAGGCGGTGGCAAGGTCTCCAGATACCCGCTGACATAGCGCACCGGCAGCCCGAGACTACGCAGGCAGGCGATCATGACCTGGGCGAAGTCCTGGCAGACTCCGCGGCGCTTTTTCAGCACCTGCTCGACAGGCGTGGCCACATCCGTGGCGGCAGGATCAAAAATAAAGTCCTCATTGATGCGGCGGTTTAGATCACACACCGCCTCCAGGATGGGGCGATTGGCAGGGAACGAAGGCCGGGCGTAGGCCGCAAACACGCTGCCCACCGGGATGAGCTGGGAGGCAAAGGCCAGCTCTCCCGCCATGCTGGCCGGCGTGGAACGATCCGCACGGCAGGCATCCCTCACCGTCTCCCAGGCTGGCGTGGCCGCCGGGGAAATCGGCTCACTATGCGCCAGTTCCACCAGGCTGCGGGCGATGACCTCCAGCTTCTGATGCGAGCCCTCGATCTCGAAATATACACAGGTGTTGCCAAAGGAATCCGCGCGCTCGGCACGCTGCATCGGGATCGGGCGGATCGTCACCTCGTGCCAGGGGCACTCCTGGAAAGGCATGTGCCGGGGTTCGAGGCGGGCCATGTAGTGGCCCACGGTCACAGGACTCTCGTAGGTGTAAGTGGTGCGGTGGATGATGTGATAGCGCACTGTCGGGTAGCGGGGGGGTCGGCGGATAATCTTGGCGAGCATGGAAGAAAAGTCCTGGGATTCCTTTCACCTTGTGATTGCAATACCGGCATGCCGGAAATCGAACTCAAGACGCTCCACCTCACCACGCCGTTTCGCATCGCGCACGGGGCATCGAGCACGAGACAGGTGGTCAGGGTGAAAGAAGGTGAGTCCACCTCCGAAGCACCGTTCGTGCCGTACTATCACGAAGATGTCGATCTCACGCTCGAGTGGCTTCGTCTTCCCCAAGGCGAGCCGCCCACCCACGCCGCCGCCCTCGCCATGGACCTGCTCCGCTGTGACCAGGAATGCCGCGCCCGAGGGGTGGCACTTTCATCCCTGGCGCCAGCCCATCTGCCTCAAAAAACCGGTCCCATTCCGGCCTGCCGCAGCTTCAGCATCCCCACGGATTTCGTGGACTTCGCCGAATTGGTCAGGGACACGGCCCGCCAGTTTCGCATCTTAAAACTCAAGCTCGGCAGCGGGGATCTCGATCATGATCGCCAGATCATTTCCACCGCCCGTGCCTCCGCGCCCCAGGCCCGCATCATTGCTGATGTCAATGGCGGCTGGTGCGTGCAGGACTCCGTGCGCATGCTGGCAGATCTCACGGCCCATCGACTGGAACTCGTGGAGCAGCCCTTTCATCACCAGCTCGGTGTCGAAGCCTGGCAGAAGTTTCACCAGCTTCGTCAGACGAGCCCGCATGCCAAGGCCATCCAGGTTTTTGCCGATGAAAGCGCCCAGACGGCCCAGGATGTCCCGCGGCTCGCCCCCTATGTCGACGGTGTGAATGTGAAGCTCCTCAAGTGCGCCAGTTTTGGCGGGGCTCTCCGTATGATCGAGACAGCACGCCAGCATGGCCTCGGCATTCTGCTCGGTTGCATGATCGAAAGCAGCCTGGGCATCACTGCCGCGGCGCATTTGGCACCGTGGGCGGACATCGCTGACCTCGACGGCCACCTCTATCTTTCCGACGACGATTTCGCGGGAGTCACCTTTGATACGGAGGGCTTTCTCCACATGCCTGAAGGGCCCGGGATTGGGGCGATTCCAAGATAGGAGGTGGATTGTAAAGCCTGGGCCTTGCTCACGGGGCGTATTTCACAGACACTCCACTTTATCATGAGCGACGCGCCCACCGATCCGCCCCAGCCACCGCAGAAGCCCTTTCCCTCACCGGAGGAGATCACGCGGAAGCTGGAGGACTTCATCAAAAACAGCCTCGGTGGGCAGGTGATCTTCTCGCGGGTCGAGCCGCATGAACTCGGCTCCAAGGCCCCGGAAAGCGATGGCGGCCCGCCGGAGCCTGAGGCCCCGACGAACACCAGCATCTTTGATTTCCGCTACAAGCCCGCCGACATCAAAGCCCATCTCGACCGCTTCGTGATCCGCCAGGACGAGGCGAAGAAGGTCCTCGCCACCGCCGTCTGTGATCACTACAACCACGCGCGCATGCTGCGTGAAAACGAGTCCCAAAAGGGTGCCTCGCCGCTGGAGTTCTCCAAACAGAACGTGGTGATCCTCGGCCCCACCGGCGTGGGCAAGACCTATCTCGTGAAGCACATCGCCGAACTCATCGGCGTGCCCTTTGTGAAGGCTGATGCCACGAAGTTCAGCGAGACCGGCTACGTCGGAGCGGACGTGGACGACCTCGTCCGTGACCTCGTCGCCAAGGCCAATGGCGACGTCGAACTCGCCGAGCACGGCATCATCTACCTGGATGAGATCGACAAGCTGGCCACCGGTGGCGAAGGCCGGATGGGGCGTGATGTCAGCGGTCGTGGCGTGCAGACAGCCCTGCTGAAGCTCATGGAGGAGACGGAGGTGCCGCTCTATGCCGCCAATGATTTCCGCAGCCAGATGAAGATGATGTTCGACATGCGCCAGGGCAAGGGCGGCGGGCGTGAGGTCATCAACACGCGGAACATCCTCTTCATCGTCAGCGGTGCCTTTACCGGAATCGACAAGCTTATCGAGAAACGCCAGAGCAAGGCCACCATCGGCTTCGGCGCCGCCATCGCGGACAAGCCCACCAGTGATGATCTGCTGCGCCAGGCCGTGACCAAGGACTTCATCGACTTTGGTTTTGAGGCGGAGTTCATCGGCCGGCTGCCCGTCCGCGTCTTTTGTGATTCCCTGACTGCGGATGATCTCTTCCAGATCATGAAGAAGAGCGCCGGCAGCCTCATCCGGCAGTATGAGCGGGAATTCCATGCCTATGGTGTGCGTGCTGTCTTCCAAGATGATGCCCTGCGCGTTCTCGCTGCCCGCGCCGCTGAGGAGAAGACCGGCGCCCGTGGTCTTGTCACCGCCTGGGAGAAAGTGCTGCGGGACTTCAAGTTTGAACTGCCCAGCCTTGGCCTTCCGGAGATCGTGATCGATTCCGCACTGGTGAATGATCCCGCCGCCATCCTGGCCCGCTGCCGCCGGGATGCAGAAAGTCTGCATACCAATGTCCGTGCGGATGAAGTCCGCGCCTTCGCCAAGCATTTCTCAGAGGAAAACCGCTTCACCTTGATCTTCGATAGCTTCGCCATCGCTTCTCTAGTGCAGCGCGCCGAGCGGGAGGGCAGCGCGATCGAAGCCATGTGCACACGCCTCTTCAAGGACTTCCCGTTTGGACTGCAGCTCATCTCACGAACCACCGGCCAGACCGTCTTTCATCTTGACCGGCACGCGGTGGATGCGCCAGACAGGTATTTGAGCGATCTGGTGGTCCACTCCTACCGCCAGCCAGAACCTGTCAGTCCCCTCCCTGCCTCGAATGAACCGTAATCGTGCCACTGTCCTCTTTGTCGGGGTCCTTGTCTGTGCCCCCCTGCTGGCCCTCTATCATTTTGGCATTTTCCCCGAGGCCGCCAAGTGGCTCTCCGTGCGCCTGCCGGGCCTGCTCGTGCTGCCTGTGGCCACTCTGAAGCTTTCCCTGCCCCTGCAGTATGCCCTCTACACCGCGCTGGCCTTCAGCAGCGCCTGGCTCGGCATGGAAATGGAAGCAGCCTGGAAAAAATACCTTTATTTGTTAGGCCTGAGCTTCCTCATCCTGCTGCTCACGCCCGTCCTGGCCCTTAACGGCATGCTCTTTGAGCCCTTCTCCGGCATCCTCGCCGCCAGCTTCGCCATGCTCATCGGCGTGATGCTGGGGGACCGCAGCGAATCAACGCCAGCCCCGGAGCCAGTCCCTGTGGTGCAGGACTCCAAGTCAGCCTAACTAAAGCGATCCCAATCGCTGATCAATGGAAAGAGGCGCAAAATGCCCAGAGCCTTGTCCACACGGAGATACACATGCTCTCCATTTGAGGCGTAGATGCTCAGAAGATCCCCCTGCGCACCTTGAAGCAGGATGATTTCATGAGGTTTCACGGCAGGGAGAAACGACGTTTAAAATCTTCAAGCGTCATCGCCGTGCTCGGATCTCGCTGATACTCCTCAAAACGCTGCTGAACCAGAGCGATGATCCCCGGTGCCGTGGATAAACCTTCTTGATGTTCCTCCACCTCATCCCAAAGCTCGTTGGCGAGCATCCATTTCTCATCGACACTCAACTGACTAACGGCAGGAATTTTCTCGGTAATCATGACGTAATGATGCCACCAGCGCGCCATGACTCAAGACCGAACTTCGAACCTGCCAGCGGGGATCGCTGAGCGACCCCACGTCCTGCCCCACCCCTCATTTCCGCTGAATAAACCGCGCCGAATAAATGTGGCTGGTGAGAGCAGACAGCTTCACCGGCTTTTCACTTTTCCGCAGCGGATCACGGGCCAGATACTCCGTGCCTTCCTTGCCCACGATGACCACCCAGTGCGGCACGCCGTGGGGCAGCACATACTTCACCACGGGATAGGCGCCGCTCTTCAGAGCCCAGTCCAAGTCCGCATGCAGAGGCCGTGATGTCACCTTGGCCTGAACATGGCCGTCCGTGATCTGCGGCAGGGCACCCCAGACAAGCCAGCCGGCATCCGTGAAGCCGCCTTTGGCGGTGAGTTGCTCATTCAATTCCTTGGGAGTCCGTGCCTCGCCTAGATTCGTGCAGGCCATGGCCACACTGCACACCGTGCAGCCGATGTGGGCCAGCGTCTCCGTGGTCTTGCCCAGTTTGTCCGTCCCCCAGCGCGCGTCATTCTGCATGTAGGTGCCACTGGTATCCGGCAGCATCACGGTCATCGGCTCACCACCACTCGCCGAGATCGATCCCGGCGTTCTTGCGCGCAGGTTCATCCAGACGATCACGGATCCTGCGGCGAGGACGAGGAGTAGAAGCAGGCTGAACACGATTCGTTTCATGGCGCCTGACGATAAAGATCACTTCCATCCTGGCGACGATAATTTCACGCAGACCTGATCGCTTGGAAAATTGTCTTGTGCCATCCCGTAGCGTTCTGAAGCGACATTCACTCGTCAGTCCCCGAACCATGAAATCACTCATTCCGCTCCTTTTACTCTCCTGCGCTCCCGTCTGGGGTGCCGAAGTCTTCGAGGCCTCCCTGGGCCGCGAAACCGAACTCCCCAAAGGCAAGGAGGCCGATGGCATCCGTGGCGACTTCGTGCTGCGCAGTGACATGGTGGAGGCGCTCGTCTCCCAGAATGCTCCGCTGCGCCGGGCCAACATGAGCACCTTCTACGGACCCGATGGCGTCAGCCCCGGCTGTCTCTATGACCTGACGATCAGGGGTGCGAACAACGACCAGCTCGTCTGCTACGGGCCCAGCGGTCATGGACAGGTTTCCTATGTGAAGGTTGTTCCATCGAAGGACGCCACCGAGGCCATCGTCGAATCCGTGACCACTGCGGGCAAGAACGGCGGCGTCTTCAAGCGCCATGAATACCGGGTCAAAGACGGCGTGCAGGGCATCTTCATCACCACCACGCTGCGCAATGAGACGGACAAGCCACAGAAGGTGAACACGAAGGACGACTTCACCCGCTTCGACACCAGCGGAACGAGCGCCGACGGCATCTACTGGGTGGATGCCATCAATCCTGCCCACAAATGTGGTTATGCCCTCGCCACCCTCAAGAGCACCATTGTCGGCCAGAAAGGAGACACCATCGAACTGGCACCCAGCCAGGAGGTGGTCATCGAGCGCATCTTGACCGTTGGCATCTCTCCCGCCGAGGCGGTGGGTGAGGCTCGTGCGGCCAAGGGTGACAAGGTGGCCTTGATCCGAGGTCAGATCATCGATGGCAAGACCGAGCCAGTCACCACGGCAACCATCCAGGTCCCCGATGGTAAAAAAGCCATCCCGGGTTACACCGATGCCAAAGGCTTCTACACCCTCAAGCTGCCGATCGGCCCCGTGGAACTGGCCATCGAAGACCTCGGCCGCGTCCGCACACCACTGCCGCTCACGGTGACCGAATCTGGTTTCACCGCGCCGAAGCTTGTGCTCAACCCCGCTTCGCTCATTCGGTTCGAGATCACGGACGAGTCCGGCAAACCCATTCCATGCAAGGCGCACTTCGAGCCTCTGGACAAAGATGCGCCCAAACTCGATCTCGGCCCCAAATGGCGTGCCCATGGCTGCGTGGACCAGTATCACAGTGAGAACGGTCACTTCACCCAGCAGCTTCCTGCCGGCAAATATCACGTGGTGGTGGTTCGTGGTCCGGAGTACAGCCATCTGGCCCAGGAAGTGACTTTGGCGAACGGGCAGGAGTTTGTTTTCAAAGGCACGCTCAAGCATCTGGTCGATACCAAGGGCTGGATCAGCAGTGACTTTCACAATCACAGCACGCCGAGCGGTGACAACGTCTGTGACACGGATGGACGTCTCATCAACCTCGCCGTCGAGCACATCGAGTTTGCTCCAACCACCGAGCATAACCGCTTGTATGACTGGGAGCCGATCATCAAGTCACTCAGCCTCGATCCCTACATCAAGACCGTGAAGGGCATGGAACTGACGGGCAGCCGCCAGCACTTCAATGCCTTCCCGTTCGAGCCTGAACCCTTCCTTCAGGATGGCGGCGCGCCGGTTTGGAATGATGACCCGCGCATCACCGCCCTCACGCTGCGCCGCTGGCAGGGCGAGCGCGCGGACCGCTGGATCCAGTTCAACCATCCCGATCTTTCCAACATGTTCGTCGACCGTGATGGCGATGGCCTCGAGGACGGCGGCTTCGTCGGTGTCGGTGCCATGATCGATGGCAGCGAGACGGAGAACGGCCCCGGCACGGACATCCTCGCGGATGCCCCCTTCAAGCTGAACCGCCCGAAGGGCAGCCTCGCCATGAAGGCCAGCCCGGTGCGTGAGTTCATCTGGCGTCAGCTTTTGAACCAGGGCCTGCGCGTGACCGCCGTGGGTGTGGCAGATGCTCATAGCGTGTATGGCAACGGTGTGGGTTGCTGGCGTGGCTACATCCCGAGCAGCACGGATGAACCGGCGAAGATCGAATGGTCCGAAATCGGCCCGCGCGTGAAGAAGGGCAACCTGGTCCTCAGCACCGGTCCCTTCCTCGAGGTCACCACGCAAAACGGCAAGATCGCCGGTGATGACGACCGCGCCCTCGGTGGCATTGACCTCAAAGTCCGTGTGCAATGCACGGACTGGATGGATATCGACCGCGTGCAGGTCCTGGTGAACAGCCGCGCTGTTGAGAAGCTGAATTTCACCCGCACCAGCCACCCCCAAATGTTCCAGGACGGCGTGGTGAAGTTTGACCAGACCATCCATGTGCCGCTTCAGCATGACGCACACCTCATCGTGGTGGCCATCGATGAAGACGGTGACTCCAAGACCTGCTTCGGCACCAGTGATTACGCCAAGATGCGCCCCTGCGCGTATAACAACCCCATCTACGTGGATGCGGATGGCAGCGGCTTCAAACCGAATGGCGACACTCTTGGTTATGATCTCCCCGCCATGGGAATGACTCCAGACAAAGTAAAGGCCCTCTCGGAGAAGAAGTAATTAGTCCCCAGCCCTTCTTTACGAGGCAGCGAGTCACAAGCTCGCTGCCTTGTTTTTGTTCAGCCAGCTCAAACCACCGTGCCCTTGCCGCTGCCCTTTTTCTTCTTGGGCTTGGTATCGCTGCCGGGGATGCCTTCGTCTTGGAGGATGGTGTCCTGAGGCAGAGGAGCGGCTTCCATATCGCTCTTGGGCTCAGGCTCATCATAGGGGCTCTCCTGCTGATAAAGCTTCAGACGTCCGTCAAATTCGGACTTCAGTTCCGTGCGCGCTTCCTCAGTGATCTCCTTGTCTTCCGCCAGGAGAGCCAGGGAGCGCTTCTGCCAGAGGATGGCTTCCAGGAATTCACCATTGCGGGCGAGGCAGGCTGCCTTGGTGTCGATCATCTCATAGCGCTGATCTTCACCGGACTCATCCATCATGCGCAGGGCTCGTGAGGCGTGCAGCACAGCCTGCTCACCATTCTGCAGAGACACGTCCGGGCAGGTGGCGAGGAACCAGGCCAGATTGTTCGCCGCCCAGGGATCTTCACTCTTGGCCGCACGCTGATACCAGGCACCGGCGCGGCGGTAGTCCAGCGGCACGCCGTTCCCCGTGTAGTAGAGGTTGGCCAGACGGCTCATGGCCTGCACGAAGTCCTGCTGCGCTGCGCGCAGGTAGTAGAGAGCCGCTTTGGAGGGGTTCTTCACCGCCCCGACACCGCGCTCATACTTGGAGGCGAGAGCGGTCTGGGCCTGCGGGTGGTTCTGCTCAGCAGCCTTCTCCAGCCACTCGGTGGCCTTCACGGCATCCTGCTTGATGCCCTGGCCGAGATCATACGCCATCGCGATGGAGAACTGGGCCGGTGCAAAACCGTTTTCGGCGGCCTTGCGATACCACTCGACGGCCTTGGTCTCGTCCTTCTTCACGCCCACGCCATCCGCATAGAGAGACCCCATGACGAACTGCGCGCGCAGATGCTTTTGGTTCGCGGCCTTTTCCATCCAGTCCTTGCCGACTTTCTCGTCCTTCTTCATGCCCTCGCCGGTCAGGAACCGGAGGCCGAGCTCAAACTGCGCATCGGCATCTCCACGCTCCGCCCACGTGTCGAGGTCGGCAGCTGCCGGTCCTCGCTTCGGTGCCGGGGTCTGAGCATGAGAAGGCGGCACAGAGAGCGCCAGCAAGGTAGCAAAAAAAGCAGCGTAAGACAGGCGGGTCATAAGAATGGTGAACCTCTTGGAATGTGATGATGAGACGCGGAAGGATGGGCAAAGGCTCAAAACTTGCCTTTCATCGTGTCCAGCGGGCCCCGCTCCCTAGAGCCACGGCCCAGTTTCGCAGGTGCATGAAGGAGTAGTCCGTCTTCCCGACGGCTCCCACCATGGGAGCGCCAGTGGCCTTCTTCCAGGCCCGGCTCATGCTCTCTCCGGTGTGGCAGCCCCAGCTCTGGCAGTAGGCATTGCTGGTGAAGGCGCTGCGGTTGATGCGGGGCAGATCTGCCTCATGCAGCCAGGCCGTGGAACTGGCGTAGACATCACTGCTGTAGTCAAAGAGGAAGCAGAACTTGTTCGAGTGACCGAAGTACTCAAAGCCGCTGATCTTGGCGCTGCGCCTGGACACCTGGCCGCCACCTTGGTTGATGTAATTGATCACATCATCACCAGTGCGGAACCACACGAGATTGATCTTGTAGGTGTCCCGCACGGATTCGCAGTGCGCGGTGAGGGCATCATGGTCCTCGCTGGCCCGGCGGAGGTAGGCATCCCGGTAAACCAGCCAGGTGATGATGGTCCCCTGAGGCTGCTTCCTCTGCAGCTCCTGCATGCGCACACGGGCGGTGCGCACGAAGTTCCCCCACCAGCGGTCATGCTGCATGGAGCTCTGGCGCAGGTCCTCCCACTTCCTGAGGGCCGGCCCCCCGGAGCACACAATGTACTCAGTGGTTTCGGCGAGCGCGGCGGAGGCGCTCCAGAGCAGGAGGACAGACAGCAGACTTTTCATGAAGCAGGTACGCATCGGTGACAGGGATGGAGGCAGCAAAGAACGTGCCGGAGGGGCTTTCGTCAGAGGGGTTGGCTGGAATTACTTCAGGGGGACGAGCTTGAAGCTCTTGAACTGCACCTTCATCGGCGGGCCCTGATGGATCTGGAGCGCCAGCAGACCGTCCTTGGGGGCATTGGCAGCGTCTTCATCCGTCACGTCGACGGTCTGCATGCCATTGATGAAATGCTGCACGTGGTTGCCCTTGGCGACGATCTTGTATTCATTCCAGTCTTCCTTCTTGATGCTGGCCTGGATGGCGGCGCTGTCACCCGTGGTGCCAGCCTTTTCCACCACCGGCTTTTTGCCATCGGCACCCGGCTTGATGGTGGTCTTCTCACCGCGAAGGGCCAGGATGCCACGGCCACGCTCCTCATAGAGGATGCCGCTGTATTTCTCGCCAGCTTCGAAGTCAGCCTGATAACCGCTGATGATGGGACCAAACTCGCCCGGGGCCAGTTCCTTGCTGCGATACTGCACGCCGGAATTCCCCTTCTCGATGCGGTATTGGAAGGTCAGCTCGAAGTCACCCACGGTGCCGCCTTTCCAAACCAGGAAGGTATTGTGCTTGATAATGCCTTTCTCTGGATTCGCAGAGTCAGGAGGAGTGATGCCGGTGATGGCGCCATCCTGCACGCTCCAGAGGTCCTTGTTCCCTTCCCAGCCGGTCAGATCGGTGCCATTGAAGATGGTGACTTCGTCGGCGGCGAAGGCTGGCAGGGTCAGGACGACGAGGAGAGCGAGGGTGCGGAGGGGTTTCATGGTCGGTAATTGGGCCGGTTCTAACGCGCCGCCCAGGTTTTGTCTATCGGATTGGAGAGAGACAGGGACATCAGGCCGCGCTTGCTCACGGGCCATCCCCCGGCAGAGTGCGCCCCTTTTCATGGCCCTGACCCTGCACGATACCCTCACCCGCGAGTCCCATCCCATCCAGCCCCTGGATGGCAAAACACTGCGCTTTTACTGCTGCGGCCCCACGGTTTACGGCCCTGCTCACATCGGTAACTTCCGCACTTTCGTGGCCCAGGATGTGTTCCGCCGGGTTCTCGAGATGGGCGGCCTGCCCACCCTGCACGTGCGCAATCTCACCGACGTGGATGACAAGACGATCCGCGATTCCCAAAAGGCCGGACAGTCCCTGACCGACTTCACCCGCTTCTGGACCGAGAAATTCCATGCCGACTGCTCCGCGCTAAACCTCCTGCCCCCGCATGTGGAGCCGAGTGCCGTGGAGCACATCCCGCATCAGATCCGCATGATCGAGACGCTGATCCAGCGCGGCCATGCCTATGCCGCCCCGGATGGCAGTGTGTATTTCAAGGTGTCCTCCTATGCGGACTACGGCCGTCTCTCGCATCTCGAAGACCGTGAACTCAGGCTTGGCGCCTCCACCTCCGCCGGAGCCATGGACAGCGATGAATATGAAAAGGACTCGCTCGCCGACTTCGCCCTCTGGAAGGCACGCCGCGCGGACGATGGCCCAAACTTCTGGCCCAGCCCCTGGGGCGAAGGCAGGCCCGGCTGGCACCTCGAGTGCAGCGCCATGGCCCTGGAGTATCTGGGCGAGGACTTTGACGTCCATAGCGGCGGCATCGATCTCATCTTCCCACATCATGAAAATGAGATCGCGCAGAGTTGCTGCTCCACACATGGCAAATTTGCCCATCGCTGGTTCCACGTCACCCATCTCATGGTGGACGGCGGCAAGATGAGCAAAAGCCTCGGCAATCTGCACACACTCGAGGGTTTGCAAAAGCTCGGATTCCAAGCCTCCGAAGTGCGCTACGTGCTCATCAGCGGCCACTATAGCACACCACTGAATTTCACCATTCACTCGCTTGAAGGATCCCGGCAAGCCCTGCAAAAGCTCGCCAAGTTTGACAAGGCCCTGCAAGAGCGCGGCTGCCCAGCCACACCTGCGCGTGCCGATCTCGCCCCCGGCCCCTTCGCCGAAGCCTGGGACACCCTGAACCACGATCTCAACGTGCCCGGTGCCCTTGGAGCCATCTTCGGCACCATCAACAAGACGAAGCCCGCCACACTCTCCGCAGAAGAAGCCCAGGCAGCCCATCGCGGCCTGCACTTCATGCTGGAAGCCATCGGCCTCAAACTGCCACCGCTGATCGATGAAGCCTCCATCGAGGTTCCGGCCGACATCGCCGAACTCGCTGAAAAGCGCTGGCAGGCCAAGCAGTCCAAAGACTGGGCCGCCTCAGATGCCCTGCGCAAGGAGCTCGAAGCCCTCGGCTGGATCATCAAGGACAACAAAGAAGGTTATACAGTCATCCCCAAATAACGGAGCGACCTGCCAAACGAACCGGGCGGAGGCGAGACCATCTCACCTCCGCCCGATGCTTTAGAGGGCGATCACATTAAAAGTTAGGCACGACTTCGATGACGTAGAAGCGGCTGCCATCTGCGGCAGGAGGTGTGCCGGTGGTGGTGCCATCATCCAGGAAGGACTTGGTGGTTCCATCACCCGCGATCCAGACCGTGGCATTCTGCCAAGTGCTCAGATCATCACTCCAACGGATGCGATACAGACGTCCGGGCAGTGTCGGGAACTGCAGCGTGACATGCCCTGTTCCCGGCTGGGGCGTGCTGGTCCACTCATAGCGGTCCGGCGCATCAGGATTGAGACCGAAGAGAAACTCAGCATACGCATCATGCTCATCATGATCGTCATTGCTCCCGGCATCATTGCTGTTCGGATTCGTGCCATTGGCCGTCTCCCAAGCATTTGGAATGCCGTCGCCATCCGTATCCGCATACGTGCGCGTGATGGCCACATTGTCCAGACCGATGACCTGGTCCGGGGAGCCCTGGCTGGCATTATCATCCACCCAGCGGAGAAGAAGGGGCGCTCCAACATTCCAATTGCCATTCAGCACCAGTATGGTCTGCGGAGTGGCCGTGGTGCCGACTGTGTTCGGCACGGTGCTGATCGTGGGATTGAGAGTGCTCGCGTTCGTCCATGAAGTGCCGTTGTCGAGGCTGTAGAAGAGCCAGTAGCCCGGCAGTTCATTGGCCGTCCCCGCCACCGTGTAGCGCAGTGTGTCAAAACTGATCTTCAGTGCATCAATCGGTGATCCCGTGCCATTGGTGAGCAGGAGCTGGAAGGCCATCCCCGCCACAGTGGTCGGAGCACTGGCCAGCACACGGTTGCTGGTGTTGGGAACAAGGTCAGCGGCATTGTAACCATTGAGATTGTTCGCGGCGGGTGCCGTGGTGGCGGTCAATGCGGCGGTGACGTTCGTCATGGCTGCCACATCGCTCGCGGAGATGCTGGAAGCCCAGGTGGTGTTGCCGGTGGTGCTCGCAGCATTCTTCACGGTCCAGGTGCCCGGCAGCGTCGTGCCTGAAGCTCCCATGGCATTGAAGTCCTGCGAGTAGCTTCCGGTGAAATTGCCCGGGGGTGTGAAGGTGACACTCACAGATGCAGAGGTTGTGGATCCATTGTCATTGTCCACGGCCAGGGCGGTCAGGTTGTAAGTGCCCACGCTGGGGTTCGTCCAGTTAAAGGAATAAGGGGCCGTGGTGTCCTCACCGAGCAGTGTGAGTCCGCGATAGAACTGCACCTTGGCCACGAAGCCATCCGCATCATCCGCCGTGGCATTGATTGTTAGGCTCGTGTCCTCCGTCGTGAATCCGTTGGCGGGTGAGGTGATGCTCACCGTCGGCAGCACGTTCGCTGGATTGGTGACTGTGATATTGACCGCCGCCGAGGTGGTGCTAGCGCCTTGGTTGTCGATGGCCACCGCCGTCAGCGCATAGCTGCCGGAGATGGCTGTCCAATTAAGCGCATAGGGAGCGGTGTCGTCCTCACCCACTTTCGTGGCACCGGCATAGAACTCGACCTTATGGATACCGCCGTCGGCATCGGCCACATTCGCTGTGAAGCCCACCTGCGCAGGAAGAGCAATGATCGCGCCGTCAGCGGGCGATGTGAGCGTCACCGTGGGCGCCGTGTTTGCCGCCGTGGTGAAAGTGCGTGGAGTGCTGCCTGTGGCATGGGTGCCGTCGCTGACGGCCGCATACCATTCATATTCGGTGGCGCCTGCGATACCCATCCAATCCAGCGTGGCCACACCACCTGCGGCACTCACCGTGCCCAGCGGCACCCAGGTGGCGCTGCCGCCGCTCATGTCATAGGGCAGCGTGAACTGGCTGTCGGCATCCGTTTCAAAGGCGTCCACCGTGGTGCGATACGTCTTCGCCTGGATCATGTTGTTTGCAGGCGAGAAGGTGTAGTAGCGCAGCCATCCATCACCCCCGCCCAGGCCACCTGGAGCACCGGAGCGTCCCTGATAGTCCTGCAGGATGGTGTAAACGGTGCGGCCCTCAAAAGTATCCGCACGCTGCCCTTCGCCATGCACGTGACCGCAGAGCATCATGAAGAGATTCGGGTTGTCCTTCAGATTGTCATACACAGCCTGGCCATGTCCACCCCAGGAGGCCGGGTTGCCGGTATTCACCAGCCAATGACTGGTCACGATGGCGCGACGGTTTGGATGCGCCTTCAACAGTGCATCCGCCCAATCCATCACCGCCTGAGTGCCTGCCGTGTTCGCATTGTAGACCAGGTTGACGACCATGAAATCAAGCCCGCTGGCGCTGAAGAACTGGTAGTTGTTGTCGTTGTTCGTGCCGTAGTTGCCCTGGAAGTAGGGGCGTCCGCTCCAGCGTGAGGTGCCGAAGTATTGGTTCCACTTCACGTTGCCGCCGCTCTGCACGTCATGGTTCCCAGGCGCGCCACCCCAAGGGATGCCATGCGTCAGCAGGGTGGTCACTGGATTCTCGATGATGTCCATGGCGCCATCGGCATTCACCCACTCTTGATCCACGGTGGCGGTGTTGACCATGTCACCCATGTGCGCGACAAAGGCGGTGTTCAGGCTCTCGCGGCTGGAGACGATCCAGTTCGTCTGGCTGGTGAACTGAGTGAGGCGATTGTTGAGGTTCTCGGAATAGAACTGCGTGTCTGGCAGCGTCATCAACGTGAAGTCAGGACCTGGCGCGGGAGACTTCTCGCGGCCATAGAAGGTCACCGTGAGCGGCTGACCTTCGGGATCTGACACAGAGGCATTCAAGGCAAGGCTGCCACCTGCGCCGACACCTGTCGCGGCATCGGCCGGTGAGGTCAGATTGATCGATGGAGCCTGATTCGCCACCACCTGCACCGTGACGACGGCGGAGGTGGTGGTGGCCGTCATGTCATCCGTGGCCTTGGCGGTGAGCGTGTAGCTGCCAGCAGCCACATTGCTCCACGTAAAGACATAGGGTGACGCGAGGTCCTCACCCAGTTTGGTTGCTCCATTGAAGAACTCCACCTTGGTCACCGCGCCATCGGTATCCGCAGCATCGGCCGTGACGTTGATCGTCGCCGGGGCCAGGAAGCTGCTGTTGTTCGCCGGTGACGTGATCGAAACCGTGGGCGGAGTGGTCACCGGTGGAGTGACGTGCAGCGTGACCGGAGCACTGGTGCTGCTCATGCCAAAATTGTCTGTCGCCTTCGCCGTGAGCGTGTAGTCCGCCTGGGCAAGACCTGTGAGCTGATAGCTGTAAGGCGCGGCATCATCCTCACCGACTTCCGTGCCATTCACGAAGAACTCGACCTTGGCGATCGAACCATCCGTGTCACTGGCATCAGCGGTCAGGGTGACATTTGCTGGAGCCGCCATGCTGCTGCCATCCGCTGGCGCCGTGAGGGTCACCGTCGGCGCGCCATTGGTCGTCACAGGCGCACCCACCGTCCACAGCGGGCCGTTCGTCAGCGTGCCCGCCGTCACCCCGGCACTGCTGCTGGTGGTGGTGCCCGTGCCTTCATTCAAACCAAAGCGGCCCACCAAGCCTGGTGCGGTGAGGATGGCCAGATCCTTCATCACCGCGATCTCCTCGCTGCTGCGTGCATAGTTCCACACACGCACTTCATCGATGGTGCCGGCAAAGGCACCTTCACGAGCGCCGGTGGACGTCATGGCTGTGCCGATACCGAAGTGCTGGATGCTGTCATAGCGCGGCCGTGCGCCCGCAGCGGCGGTGGTCGTTCCCACCACAGCGCCGTTGAGATACATCTTCCAGGTCGCCGTAGGTCCGTCATAGGTCACGGCCACATGATTCCACACGCCGTTGCTGATAGGCGTGTTCGTGGCGGTGATGGGGTAGTTCTGACCGGCGGTCAAACCTGTGGCCGGATAGGTTTCAAAGTCCGCCACCAGGAGGCCGCCGGTGGTGATGCCGAAGAAGTAGTCGCAATCAAGGTTGCTGCCATCTGACTCGCCACGGCCTTTGCCAAACAAGGGCACGCCCGCCACGCCGCCGCTTCCTGAGGATGACGTCACACCCGCACCTTCCTTGCGGAACCAGCACTCCAGCGTCATGCCATTCGCAGGTGGCCCACCGACCCCGAGCTCGAGAGCCGTCCCCATCGTCACGTAGTCATTCACGCCGTCAAAATACAGCGCGGTGTTCGCCGGGATGCTCCCGGGATCCAGGGTGACAGTCATGTTCACCGCGGCACTCGTGGTGATGAGTCCGCTGTTATCCGTGGCACGGGCCGTGTAAGCATAAGCGCCCACGGGAAGGCCTGTCTCAGCGAGCGTGAAGGGAGCCGCTGTGTCCGTGCTGATGACGGTGCCATTGCGAAGAAACTCCACCTGCGTGATCGTGCCGTCCGCATCCGTGGCGGAGGCATCCACCGTGAAGGCCGTGCCGGTATAGACGGTGGCATTATTGGTTGGGCTGGTGATGGAAACCACCGGTGCCGCAGGCGCCTGGAAGAAGGCGAAGCTGAACATGTCCTCCGCACCCGTCGCCCCGTCCTCCAGGGTGGCCAGACCGGAAGCCGGGATGTCACGGCTTTCGATCACCCAGCGAGAGTTCGCCGCATCCCACTGGTAGGAGACAATGTTGTCCGTATTGTTGGTTCCGCCGCTCTCCGGACTAATGATGAGAGTGCCCGTGCTGCTGCTCTGTCCCGGGATGCTCAGATGCCACTGCCCGGTGCCGCCTTTGCTGACACTGAAGGTGCCAGCAGACACGTCCGTCGTGGCATCACTGTTCACGCGACCCAGCGCGTTGAGACGCTTCGTGCCGATATCGCTGACCGGCACATAGACAAAGGCGATGGGGTCCTGCTCATTGGCGGTGCCGCTGACATAGTTGTCACGCACATACAGGGTGAAGGTGCCATTCGCGTTGGCTTTTGACGCCGCGTAGTTGTCCTCGTTCTTCACGTGGTTCACCAGCAGCACACCATTCTGCGCGGTGTGGGCCGCGTTGATCGAGGTCAGGTTCAGCCCGAACACACCACTCCCCGCCGTGGTGAACTGCGTGCCCAAGGCAATGCCAGGTGATCCAATGAAGGTGTCCGTGGCACCGCCGTTCGTGTTCGCGGCATTGCGGCCCAGGCCGCCCAGCCATAGCGAATAAGGGAAATGCGCCGCAGCGAGGTCCACGTTCACCTCTTCATTGGCCGAGGAGGCATTGAACACCGGGATGTAGAAGCGCACCGGCGTGGTCGTGCTGTCCATATCGATGGCGGACGTGGAGTAAAACAGCCCGAGGGTATCTCCAAAGGCATTGTTGTTGCGTCCGTTTTGGGCCACGGAACTGATCAGCACACCCGTATTGTAGTCATTGGCATAACCAAAGGTCACATTAAAATCACCGCGCGTGCTGCCGCTGCGCACCGCGAGGTTTGGCGTGCTGCCGGCCGCCTTTGTCATCGTGACCGAGGTGGTGTTGTTGCCACTGTCATTCTGCACGACGGTGAGATTGCCAAACTCAGTGGTCTGGGCCCGTGCCAGCATGGGCAGGCCGGACAGCAGGGCGGCTGTGACAAAGGGTGGGAGCTTCATGGTTTCGGGAGTGAGTAAGAAGGGGGAGCTGCGGCAGGAGGCGCGCTGACGGGGACGAGCGTGGCCAGGCCCAGCGCCTGATCGGCTTGCTGGAGCAGCAGGCTCATGGCTGCCGTGCCGCGTTCGAGATTCGGCAATGCGAGCAAATGGGTCCGCAGGGCCGTCCATACGCCCCTGGCTTCGGCATGACGTCCAGCCTGCTCCAGGATCTGCGCACGCCGCGCCATGATAGGCTCCGGCCTCGGCATCAGACACTGAAGCGAGCCGAGGTGCCTCAGGGCCGCATCTACCTGACCACAGCGGAGATGGAGATTGATCGCCTGCTGAAGCAGACCAGGCTCAGAGCCCGCCTTGATCAAAACTTGCTCGAGAAACAGTGCTGCCTCAGCTGCTCCATCCAGATCCGCGATGGCCTCGGCCATCTCGGCCACTTGCTCGGTCTGGCGCGCCCCTGCCCTTTCAAAAGCTGCACGATAGTCCGACACCGCCGCCTTCTTGTCACCGAGGTGGCGGCGTGCGTGTCCGCGTTGGAACAAAGCTTCACCGTCGTCAGGATGAAGGCCGAGATGCTGGTTGAGCACCGCCTGCGCCGCAGCCCATTGCCGGGCAAGGTTCAGTGCCTGACCACGCAGGCCATGGGTGTCAGATGCGTCAGGTTTCAGACGGTCTGCCCGCTCCAGATCCACCAGGGCTGCCTGCCAGTCTTCGTGACCGATGTGCAACACCGCACGCTGACGGTATAACGAACTATCTTCCGGCTTCGCCTCCAGTTCCTGGCCGATACGCAGCAACTCATCATGATACGCCCCATGGCCAAAGGCCTGGGAAAGCGGAAACATGAGGGCGAGGATGAGCGCGAGACGTCGCATGGGCGCCGCGCCCAAAGCGCCGCCACTCAGAAACCCCAAGCAACGATTTCGACAGTGACGCCGCTGTCACAGAACATGCGGTGACGCTGGAGGCCTTGATTTTACGGGCTTGCAGCGGCATCCGTGACCCTCACGTCACCATGTGTGACAAAGAGTTCACCTCCGAATGGACCGTTTCTTGGTGCCCTTTATAGAAACCAAGAACAAAGCACCACGAACGAAGAACGTGCGCGGTCTACTGATCAGTAGATCATCGCATCTGCCGGAGCAGGTGTCTCTTCGATGTTGGTGGCCTCGATGATCGGCACGACTTGGTCACCTTCCTTTTTGTAACTCATCTTGCCGGTCACCTTCACCCAGCTCATCTCTTTGAATTCAGGAGCCTTCTTGCCAAAGTCCACCGGGATGGAATAAGGGCGGGCGTCAGCGGCACAGCACTGGACCATGAGGCGGAAGATGCGGAGGCGATGTCCATCCGCGTTGTTCACCTTTTCAGGCAGCACCTGGGCGGTGGTCTCCACGGACTGGCCGGTGATGACCTTCTGCACTTCCTTGTCCCCGCCTGTGTAGTAGATCTCCGGCACCTCGAGAATGAAGTCGCCGTTCTTGTTTTGGGGCACCTGCTTTTTCAGATCCTCAAGCGTGAAGCTGCCGAAGCTCTGGGCCTTGTCCGGTGGCGGTGGCGAGGCCTTGGCGACCTTGTCCGCGTCGTTGAACTGGGCGGGAGGCGGTGGCGCACTGTCCGGCATGGGCACAGGATTGGGCGCGGCGCGTTCCGTTTTCACGGCGGCGGACGCTGCTGCAGGAGCATTCGCCGGGCGCAGGGCAAACTTGTCCGCGTTCGTCTTGTCCTCGTAGTTGGGATTGTAGAGGCCCTTGTTCACCACTGCGTTGCCGCTGTAGCGGTCCGGGCTTTTGAAAGCCGCCCAGGTCAGTGGAGCGACGAGCATCAACATGGCGGCGATGCGGCCCGGCCAGGCGCTCTCCTCAAGAATGCCGTGACCATGGTCATGCGAATGCGCGTGCTGATGCGTGTGAGCGTGAGCATGACCGTGGTCATGATCGTGTCCGCAGCAAGTGCCAACCTCATGCTTGTGCCCATGGTCGTGACCGCAGTCCTTGTGGGCGAGCTCATGATCGTGACTGTGGTCATGACCGCAGTCCTCATGCTTATGACCGTGATCATGCCCGCAATCCTCCGTGTGAACATGGGCGACCGCATGACCATGACCATGGTCGTGGTCATGGTGATGATGGTCATGCCCATGGTTGTGATCATCATCACATCCGTGGCTGGAGCAGCCACCATCATCCGCCTGAGTGGTGAACAAATTGAAAAGGCCGACGATGCCCATGCCAATCCCGGCGACGAGCACCATGTCACGGAAGATGCCATCTGGAGGCAGGTAGGCGGCCACGCGACCGCTGATGTGAAAGTAGAGAAGCACAGCGCTCCAGACCAGCATGATCAGGACACTGAGGAAGTGAATAGTGGTGCGGGTTCCAGACATGGTAGCGAGAGGGCTGAAGGCTAAGAGCGGAGAAACAAGGAGCGGAGAACAGTGAACTGGAAGGTTACTTCGTGGCGAGCTTTTGAATCATCATCATCCACGGCTCGGAAAGCGCGCCGATGAGGAAGAACAGACCGATGAGAAGAGCGAGAACGAAGCGGCGCTTGAACACGCCAGAATACATGAACAGGAGTTTGATGTCCATCATCGGACCGAAGACCAGGAAGGCCAGCTTCGCTGCCATGGAGAAGACGGCCATGGGGGCGGCGATGAAGGCATCCGAGGTGCTGCACAGGGACAAGACGATGGCCAGCCCCATGATAGACGGCAAAGCCAGCCATTCGTTCGAAGCCACATGGTTCAAAATCGACTGGTCCACCTGGGTGTTGAAGACCGAGGTGATGATCACCCCGATGGTGAAATACATCGTCGTGTCCAGGAAGTCCCCCATGGCGGCGCGCATGGCATGAACCAGCTTGGCATTAAAACCTGTCGCTGGCGCGTGGGCATGCCCGCCATCCGCATCCACCTTGGCGATGCCCTCCACCACCTTCGCCTTCAGGATCTGGTCAGGCCGGAAACGCAGCACGATGAGGCCCACGATGACCGCCACGGCATAGCCCAGCGAAAGGCGGGAGATGGTCATCGTCGCATTGCCAATCGATTCCCAGCCAGTGACTTTCTGGAACTCCTTGAAGGCCGTCAGCGTGCTGATGGCCACGATCGGGTTCATGATCGGCGCGGCGAGCATGTAGGTCACCGCACAGGAAACCGGCAGCCCCTTCTGCACCAGACGCTTGATCACCGGGACCACGGCGCATTCGCACACCGGGAAGACCAGGCCGAGCACGCCGGCCACGAGGGTGGACAACACGCCGTTTTTCGGCAGCACCTTGTCCAGCAGCCTGGAGTCCAGGAAGGCCGCGATCAGGCCCGAGAGGACGGTGCCGACAAGGATGTAAGGGGCACCTTCAAAAACGATGCTGAGGAATGCCATCAGGACATCTCCGAGACGGCTGGGCTCTGGCTGGGCGACAAAAAACATGGATTGAGAGGTCTTAAACGTCACGAGGCCCCCCCTTCAAGCGGGAAAGCGCACCTGAGTGCATAAGAAACAATGATCAAAGCCCCGCCCCGACCACCTGCGCAAGCCAAGCTGTCGTCACATGGGTGCCTTGGAAGGGAGCCCGGGCACTCCTGCCCGCTTCTCTTCCGCTCTCTCCCGAGCCACAGTGCCATGCGCGACAGCGCACGGTCAAGCCAGCGCTTTCTTGTCCTTCAGGCCCCTAGGTCGGCACGGCCACATGCCGCGCCTGCCGCTTGGCTCCACCGCCTGTGGCTTTGGCGGCCATGTGATGTCCGCGGAGGTTCAGCGCCTCCCGGCTTGGCACGCGGTGCCAGTCGGTTTCCAGGGTGGTGGCCACGAGATCACGATCCAGGGCCAACTCGTTGACCAGGAAATCGAAGAGAGCCTGGGCGGTCACATGCAGGGCGATCTGATGCGTGCGACCTAACTTAAGATGCAACCAATCACTGAAGCGCAGGAACCCGGTGAAGGGCGAGGCGCTCCCCTGCCACATCAGCTTCAGCGTGGAGGTGAAGTGGCCGCTGTTCGCCACCATGTCCCAGTAGCGTGCAAAGCGGCGCATGCGCTGCATGTCGGCAAAGGGGATGTCCCGCGTGGAGAGGATCTCATACGGCGGATGCGGCGCGTAGATCATGCGATGCTCGTCATCATGACGCACGATGGGCGTGCCGCGCAGACGCTTGAGAATGCCCACCTGGATCTCCTGCGGCCCGAGCCGCACCAGCCTGTCAAAGCCGCGCCCAAAGCTCTCGATGCCCTCGCTGGGCAAGCCGACGATCAGGTCAGCATGGATGTGCACACCGGTCTCCTCGCGGAGGAAGCGGAAGTTGTCCTCCAGGCGGCCGAGGTTCTGCCGACGGCTGATGTTCTTGGAAGTGACCTCATCAAAAGTCTGGATGCCCACCTCAAACTGCACCGCGCCCGCCGGGAATTTCTTGATGAGATCGCGCAGCTGCTCCGGCAGGCGATCCGGCACCATCTCAAAGTGCAGGAACAACCCGTCACGCCAGCGATCCAGGAAGAACTGCAGGATGCCCATGCTCGTCGGCAGATGCAGATTGAAGGTGCGGTCCACAAACTTGAACTGCGTGGCTCCACGATCCAGCAGGCGCTGCATGGATGCCAGGAACGCCTCCGTCGCAAAAGCCCGCACCGGGATATCAAGCGATGACAAACAGAACTCACAGGTGAACGGGCAGCCACGGGAAGCCTCCACATAGATCACTCGATTCTTCAGGTCCTCATCCGTGTAGAGATCGTAAGGCGTCGCGAGCAGATTGAGCGCGGGCAGCTCAGCCGCGATGATCTTTTTGATTCCTGATTCTGGAGTCCTGACTCCTGATTCAAGAAGACTACGACAGACCTCCCCGAACTTCACATCCGCCTCCCCCGTGATCACATGATCCACGAGTGCGACGATCTCCTGCCCTTCCGTCTCATACGACACCTCGGGTCCGCCGATGATGATGATCAGCTCCGGCCGGATGCGTTTCAGCAAGGCCACCACCTCCGTCGTCTGCTCGACATTCCAGATGTACACCCCGAAGCCGACAATGCGCGGCTGGTGCGCCAGGATCGCCTCCACAATCTCCAGCGGCTGCTGGTTGATCACAAACTCCGCCATGCACGCGCGGTCCCTCAGCCCACCCAGGTTCGCCATGAGGTAGCGGAGCCCGAAGGAGGCGTGAATGTATTTCGCGTTGAGCGTGGCAAGGACGATGTCCGGCATGAGCCCGCATTGTGGCGGATTCTGAGGATCACGCCAGCACGCTTTGCTGGCTCACTTCGGGGAGACGCTGGTCAAAAAACAAACGCAGAGTTGTCAAAGGGCCAGTGTGTGGTGGTTTTGTGTCATGTCGGTGACGATCTCCTGCGATAGACCGCAAATGCAGCAAGGGAGGCTATGAAGGGGAGACTGGGGATCGCCAGAGCTTGCCAAACGGGTGGTGAGGCTTTTGTGCCGTCGATTTCGACAGCGTGGTAATCGATCCTGTAAACATAGGCCGCAAAGGCCAGCCCAGCTAAACCAAAAATCATCGCCGCAAACGTCGTTGGGAGGAACCAAGCCGAACGACGGCGAGCAGCCAGAGAAGCCGTTAACACAACGCATGACAACAGGCACCCAAGAATGAATGCGGCAAAGGCGAACTGCCCCCAAATTTCCGGCAGTTCATCGGAGGCTGTAACTGTGGCGAGAACGGATGGAAAAGACAGCATGACCCAAGTTTGCTGCATGGTTGGGCGAACCACCCCTCTTCGAGTGGCATCGCTGAACCAAGTCTGGGTGTTAGGGCTCATGGAGAACCTGGGATCAGGTCAGGGTGACTCTGCACCTGCGGGTGGGCAGAGAGGCAGTGGTCGTTCGCCGCAGATGCCGTGACTGCGGCGTCTGTTCGCGGCAGCGCATGGTTAGTCTAGGCCGCTTCATTGGGCTTTGAACTTGGGGTCGGCATAGAATTCCAGAAAGCCACATTTCCCACAGCGGAAGGCTCCGATGGGAATGCCTTCGGCAAGCGGTGCTTTCGTTCCGGTCCAAAACGACTTCTTGGGGTGGCCCTCATGCCACGCCGACACGAGGATGATAGGGGATTGATCTGGCAGAAAGCCTTGGATCATCTCCCCTTGGCACTTGGGGCACTGGATGTTCTCGTCTTTCATCATCGGTGTCAGGGTTGTCCTACCTCATTCGGCTTAGCGGAAGTAGCTCGCTGGAGTCAAGACCGCATTGTGGCCGAACGCTTCGGATCAGGCGACGGCGAGCGGGTAGCGTCGATGACACAACAGATGCCATTCGAGCCGTTGCCTGCATCCATTTTGTTCGGCCCTTTGTTTTCGTGATGGTTTGTCATTGCTTTGCGGCTTCTGGACTCGGTCGGGCACTTCCAGTCCGCATCCACAATTCATGGGGGTCATAAGTGATCAAATCACTTCCGCTAGTGCATAACGCGCCAGAATCCTGAACTCTCCAAGTCATCAATTCTCCATCGCCTCGGAGGATCACAAAACTGCCGTGCTCATCGCCAAGCCATTCGGCTCTCAAATCTGTTCCCCACTTGATAGTAGTCTGCCAAACGTCATTCGCGAAGCCCTCGGTCTGACCATAGGTGTAAACTCTCAAACACCCGTCGAGTGGATGAGGCGCAACACCCTGGAATCGAAGTCCTCGAACCTCAATGGTTCGGGATGGTGACGACACATAAAGCTCAAAAGTGGCAACGCGATACACATGAATCGCTGCCCAAACGAAAACCATCGGCACCAGAATAACTACGCCCCATCTGAGAGACCGCTTCATATCGCGCGTCGATCTTGGCTAACTTCAAGCAGCATGGCGGTGGACTTCATTTCTTGGCCTAACGCTTCGGATCAGGCGACGGCGAGCGGGAAGCGTTGATGACATGACAGATGCCATACGAGCCGTTGCCTGCATCCGTTTTGTTCGCCCTTGGTTGGCCGATGGTTTTCTGATTCACCATGGCTGTTTCTGTCGCATTTCTCGTCTGATGTGTCGGGTAGTCCATGTGAGCCATGCTAGAGCGAACGGCCGACGAATGCGATCCCAAAGTATCTTCAGCTTGGATGGGCGCTTGAGTCCAAAATCCGTGGTCCCAAGCTCGATCGGGAAGGCTGGAAGCTCCTGTCCTGCGTAGTGCGCCCGTAGAAGGCACATTAACTCGAACTGGTAGATGGCACAGTTGCAGAAGGCCTGAACACCGAGGTCCGACAAACGCATGAACAGGGGCTCATCGACACTGCAAAAGTGGTCATCGTGTAAAGCCGCCTGATAAGTGCGAGGCTCATCATCCCCAACCCTGACGGTGATGAGGCACTGTCTCGAGTCGCCCTCGTGGGCGATCTCATCAATGAAGATTCGTGGCACGAGAGAAAAGCGCGGTTAGTTGGGCGAACGTCTCGGATCAGGCGACGGTGAGCGGGAAGCGTCGATGACACGACAGATGCCATTCGAGCCGTTGCCTGCATCCGTTTTGTTAGGCGATTCCCGTGGCATTCGCGTTTGTGCGTCTTTCCAAAGCTTCTGCGAGGCGCATGATGCGGATGCATGTGGTAGTGCTCTGAAATGAAAAAACCGAGAGAAAGAAGACGATGAAGGGCGCTGGGTTGAGAAGCTGTTCATGACGTATGGCAAGCCAGCATCCGAAGGCTGAAGCCATAGCAGCCACGACTTGTGCGATGCGAAGCCTCGAATAGGAGCGTATCCACTGCTCCCGACGGATGGGGTCCAGGGCCACTTGAATCATCACGGTGTCGTTGTGTGAGAAGAAGTTCATATAGATTCAGTTGTCGGGCTGCTTGCCTTACCGGACGGCGTTATGCCATCTTCGTTACACGGCGCGTGAGACCGCCTAACGCTTCGGATCAGGCGACGGCGAGCGGGTAGCGTCGATGACACAACAGATGCCATACGAGCCGTTGCCTGCATCCGTTTTGTTCGCCCTTGGTTGGTCGTGAGTCTGATGTGCTTTGGTCATCCTGCTGAATCTGGCCAATGGTATGGAATGAGTGAAGATGTGTAAACCTCAAATCGGTCTGTCTGTGCTTCGTCTAGTGCTGTGAGGCTCCAAGGCGATGTCTCAATTGTCGCAAGCTGTCGTCCCTGCTCGTCCGTTCGACTGCTGAGTAGCTCACAAGCAAAAAGACCGGGCTGCGGATAAGGACTGTTGCCATCAAGCGGTCTGGCGCTGGGTATAGCGCACTTCTCCTCGAAGCGCCAAACACTGTCGTGGGCATCCACCAACACGCACTCAACAATGGGTGGCTGATGGTCATGGACGACACATCTTGTGATGACAACTGGAATGGCGTAGTCGGACATGGCTGGTCAGATCGCTGCTTCGTGCTTCATGGTATCACGGGTGACGTGTTGAATTGGCCGAACGTATCGGATCAGGCGACGGCGAGCGGGAAGCGTCGATGACGCGACAGATGCCATACGAGCCGTTGCCTGCATCCGTTTTGTTCGCCATTGTTTCGCCGGTAGTCTTCGTCCTGCTTTCTGATGTGTAGTCTCTAGTTCTCACGGCGGTGCATCACTCTGAGGGTAACGGACATGTTCGAGGTCGCAATCGATTGTGGCTACGGATTCAAAGTGCTTCATCATGGGGACACATTCGTCCCAAGGTTGGTGAGATCGAAGAGACTTGACCCGCTTCCAACCTATTGGTTCTGCGTGTACGATGCCAGCTTCACTAATAAAGCTACGATCCACATTGCCGCACTCATAGAGATATGTCAGGCAAAAGGTGGTCTTGCGGTCGGACTGTCTAATAGCTGCCAGCAAGTCGATCTCGAAAGAGTGCCATGCCTTCATAGCGCAGACGCAGTAAAATCGAGAACCACTAAAGCACACTATACCAGACCACTTCTCTCGAAGCCATTCAGGGGCCGGATCGAGAAAGTAGCCATCGCTGGCAAATGTAACGTGAAACCCCATTGGCTGGCGAGTGGCTTCGTTAGTTGGGCGAACGTTTAAGTGCAGGCGACGGCGAGCACAAGACTTCGATTACATGACAGACGAGCTACGAGCCGTTGCCTGCCACGCCATTGTTCGCTTCTAGTCATATTGTGATGCGCCGTATTGGAGGAGGTCTGACATCTTCATACGGGCAGGTATCAAACCATTCTCCTCTGTAGGAACGCAGTCCTTAGCCCAGCCATAGAGGCTCGTGAAGTAGACTTCTGGATCATACCCGTCAGATGAACGGAATACCCATACATTGCCGTCTTCGCCATCCGCAAACGGAACTAAACCGATCGATGCCAGGTCCTCAATTGGCGTGAAGTATTGGAAAGCCTCAACGAGGAACTCGGAAGGCCTTCGCCACATGCACGGCCATCTGCGCTCGACATCGTCAGGATCAAGACACAGGTAAAACCATCCGCCACCTAGACGATAACGAGTAGTGAGTTCTTGAAACCACTGTGGCCAGATGCCGGGAAAGCGTAATTCCAAGAAGGCCCAGATTTCGCTAGGGACTCGTTCAAACGGAATACCGGCGGGTAGCCCGTTGGAGTCCTTCAAAGCTTCAAATTGCTGTGCGGCTGATTCGAGAGGATTCATTTTTTGAGCGAACGTTTAAGCGCTGGCACCGCTGGGGCGGCGGTGAGCGTTGAAACGGGATGGCGGGCTAAAGATACGGAAAGCATGGCCGACAGAGCAGCCCCCGCGGTTGGCACCAGCGCGTTGTTCGCCCTTGGCTGGTCGTCGGTGGTGTTCATGGTTGATTGGCCGCTACAAAGTCAGCGAAACTCGGTGCTGAAGCCATAGCGGCTGACATGATGGGTGCAGCAGTCTCGGGCAAGGTGAACCCGTAACGTCCAATCATGTACCGGCGAAACGACTCGGTCTCATCGAAGTCCTGTGGAACGGATGAGGGATCATCAAGACCAATCTCGGAATAGCCGAGGCAAAGCAGTCGGCAAAACTCAAGGGCAGAAGACGCAAGCACCGGCAATTCCCCCTCAGAACCGAACATCACGACCGGTGCCGCCTCGGGCTGAACCTCAGGTCCATGCAACCAAAGAGCATAAACATCACCACAGGCACCTCGACCAAAGGGCAAGAATTGGTGCGAAACCTCAGGCCTGTCTCGGAACCAGCCCCTCACGGACTCCATGCCGATCAGCGACAACTCAAAGCATCCGCTGATAGGATAGCCATTCGTCTCCAGGAACTGACAGATGGCCACGATGGGCTCGGGCAATCGATGGCCCAATGGAAAGGTGGCTTCTATCTGCTCAGGCTTCACGGGCGGTGTGGGTGGGTGGTTTATCAGCGTTCATTGACGGGGGTCTTGATGGGGATGCGCCACGGGATGGCTGCCGAGAAGGAATGATCCAATCCAAGCCCCCGCAACACAGTCCACAACGACCGCAAAGCGCCGCCACTCTTCACTCATGCTAGTGGCCGCAACGATGGCAGGAAAAAGCATGGGGACGGTGAATACCACAGGAGCAACCTTCCAAGAAAAACTGCGCACCCAGGAAACGACCACGGTTCCGACCGCCACTGCTGCGGAGAAGATCACCGTGCCTGAAGTCAGGGGAATGAAGGTGCACATGCCGATGCCGCAAAGCTGGAAGGCTCCAAGGAAACCGAGGATGCCCGGGACACAGATCACGAGCAGGGTGCCGATTACAGATCTGGACTTAGTCGTCATGGCGGCCCTTCATCTGGTCGATGGCTTCCCATCCTTCCGGCGTGATGCCCATGATCTCGGTGGCAACGCCGAGCGTTTGGTAGGTGTCAAAGAAGGCCATGCGTGCGATGGGATGGTCCACCTCGCTCATCACGGCATAACCTTGTTTGCGCAGATCGTGGGTCACCCGTTCGAACTCACTCACCGGCAAACGAAACGCCATGTGCTGCGTTCCTCCTGCGGGATGCTGGGCGAGATAGTCATGAAACATGCTCTGACCGGAGACAGGCTGCACGAGTTCGATGAAGGTGCCTCCATTATACGTCTGCGTGGTCAGCCACTCGGCATCCACCACCGCGCCATGATAGGTCATGTTCAGATCCTGGGCGCGCACGTGCTGCGGCTCGGGAAACCCAGCGATGCCCAAGGCGCCGGTGAGGAATTTGACCGCAGCATCAATGTCCGGAACCACCCAGCCGATCTGGGCAAACTCGAGTCCGGCAAGGGTGGTGTTGAGGGTGCTCATGTTTGTTCGCTGTCAGGTGTCTGGTCGGAGCTGGTGGCGGCGCAAGGCGTCATGAATGAGGCCTGGCTCTTGGTCGCGTGAAAAGTAGAGGTGCGCGCCGTGCGAATCTTGAACCATGAGGACAGGAAAGCCAAGCTCGGCGCGCAATTGACGAGTGAGGTCAGACGACGGCTCGCCGGAGAAGGTGACACCTCGGCTGCCGAGTGAAAAGACAAGGATGGGAAACAGGACGATGCCTAGCGCGAGGAGATCGCAGCCCAAAATGCGAAGCCATGCAGGAATGCGCCGTGGCAGCACGCACGGAGCAAGTGCGGCAAGAGGCACCAACGCGTAGGAATGCTGCGCCAAGGCAGAAAACGGAATGTCGAGCGCGTGCGCCCAACCACCATGGATGGCGGAAAAGTCCGCCGCAATGATGAGAAACGCGAGTGCGGTGTTGGCCTGAGCCAGAATCATATCGGCCCGCAGTGTATCAGACGGCGTTTAGTGCGCCAAACAGTTCCGATGATTCAGCAGCCCGCCAAAATCTCCGCAATATGCCTTACCTTCACCTGCGGGGATTCACGGGCCAGCAGGCCGCCGAGGTGCATGAGGCAGGACATGTCGGCGCTGGTGATGAACTCGGCGCCGTGGCTGACGTGATCATGGATGCGGTCTCGGCCCATGGAGAGGGAGACATCTGGCTCGAAGACGGAGAAGGTGCCGCCGAAGCCGCAGCATTCGTCACAGCGGTCCAGGGGCACGATCTCCAGACCTTCGACGAGGCTGAGGAGCTTCGCGGGTTTGGAAAAGGCCGGCACCATGAGCTCACTGCATTTGGCCAGGCCGAGACCTCGCAGGCCGTGGCAGCTCTGATGCAGGCCTACACGATGCGGGAACTTGGCCGGCAGAGAGGTGACCTGGGCGATGTCATGCAGGAACTCGCACAGCTCATACACGCGATGAGCCAGCGGGTGATGCGCCGCCTCCAGGCTCTCCTTCAGATGCAGCACGCAACTACCCGAAGGCGAGACGATGTGCTCAAAGCCATCATACTCCTGGGTGAAGTCAGTCACACAGCCTGCGCTTAGCTTGCCATAGCCGGAATTTGACATCGGCTGACCGCAGCAGGCGGGCTTTGAAGGGATCTGGACCTCATGGCCGAGCTGCTCCAGCAGGGAGAGCGTGGCCCGGCCCACCTGCGGGTAAAATTGATCCACGTAGCAGGGGATGAAGAGGCCGATTTTCATGCCGGAGACCTACGCGTTGAGCTGTCTCGAGGCAGGTTGGTAGGGCTGGGTGAAGGCCACCTCAAACTGATAGCCTCCGGAGAAGTCCTCCAGGCTGTCGCCCTCGTTTCTGCCAAAGTAGCCGGTGCCGATCAGGTTGTAGACGATATTACCCACGTCCTCGCCACGCTGGATGCCCCACTCATGGAGCACGGTGAGCGCCATGGGGCCGTATTCAGCCAGGGCATGGAGCCGCACGCCCTCCAGGACTTCCTGGCCGGAGACATGCTGGTCCTCCTGCCCGGAGCGGAAATGCTTGGCAGCCACATGCAGCGCGTCCCGGACAAACTCATACGCCAACGGATGGTAACGCGAGTCTTGGGAAGTCGCTTGAGTGATGGCGAGATGAAACGTGAGGTCTTGGGACATCCTGAGATGACAGGGGGGGCAGGCTGCTGATGGAGCCTTGATTGATGCTTTCACAATGGGCGAGCGTCAAGCCTGGAGGAGGCGACTCTTCCCCTACCCTGCCATCCTCCGGCTGACAATCCTCCGCGAGATCAGGAGGAGGTGAGCGTCACCGCCCACCTTTCTCCCTCAGGATTCACGAGATACGCCCTGGGCGAACACCATCACGAATTGGCATCTGTCGCCCTCTTGATGCTGGAAATGACATCACTGATCTTGAGATCGAAGCGCTCCCGCTTCTTGAAGTAGCTGACCTGCTCAAAGCCTGCCTCCGTGAGGTTGTTCAGGGCGGTGACAAAGTGCTCACCCACACGCAGGGCCCGGTGGGCATCACTGCCGACGACGATGGGGATCTTGCGCTCAGCCATCATCCGGAGCATCTCGTTCCCGGGGTTCATCTCGGAGTAGCTTTTGTTCAGGCCGGAGGTGTTCAACTCCATGGCGACACCGGTTTTGGCGATGCGGTCCAGGACATTGGACACGGTGTTCTTGATGATGGCGAAGCACCAGGAATCCGGATGGTAGTTCTTCACCAAGTCCGGATGCGCCACGCAGTCATAGAGCCCGGTCTCGGCACTGACGGCGAGGTGCTCAAAGTAGATGCGGCGGAAGCCCTCGATGGTGCCCTGCTCAAACTTGCTGAGGTATTCCTTGGACTGCCAGTGGAGGCCGCCCAGGCAGTAGTCAAAAGGGGCGCGCTGGTGGAGGGTCTCGATGTATTTCTCCTGGCCCGGGAAGTATTCACTCTCGATGCCGAGGCAGACATCCAGTTTGTTTTTGTAGGCGTCCTTGGCGCGCTGGACGAGCCCGAGGTAGACGTCAAACTCACTTTCACTCATGCGGACCGTGGGCCAGAAGCCCTCTGGCATAGGGCAGTGGCAGGTGAAGATGATACCCTTCAGACCCGCCTTCACACCCTGGGCGCAGTATTCCTCTGGCTCGCCCCAGGCATGCTTGCACAGCGGGGTGTGCATGTGGGAGTCATAATAGAGGGCGCCTGACTTCGTGGCGATGGGCTTCTCCGAGGAGATCACCGGGGGCTTCGGCGGAGCGATGGGTTCACTCGGCACGGTCGGGATGGCGCCTTTGGCCGTGGCGGCCTTTTTGGCGGCAGCGGAAGTGGAGGCTGGTTTGGGAGCAGGCGTCGGTTTCGGAGGAGCTACGGGTGCCGGAGCGGCCACGGGCGCGGCGGAAGCTGCAGCCACCTTCGGCGCAGGTGCCGGGGCTGGCTTTGTTGGAACAGCGGCGGCAGGTTTCGCGGGGGCCGGAGCCTTGGCAGGCACAGGGGCACTCTTGGCAGGCGCCACTTTCTGCACGGGAGCTGCCGCCTTCTTAGCCGGAGGTGGCGATTTCTTCGCCGGGGCAGGAGCAGCCTTTTTGACGGGCTTTTTCACAGCGGGCTGGGGCTTTTGAGCGGCCTTGGCCGGTGTCTTGGGAAGGGGTTTTTTAGTCACAGGCTTTTTGGCGGCGGGCTTGGCAGATTGAGGTGGAGCTTTTTTTGATGCCGATTTTTTAGGGGCCGATTTGGCGGCCTTGGACGACTTTTTAAGTGGGGTCTTGCTCACGTTCAGCTCCTTCTGTTTTGAAGTATCAACCAGCCTTTACCTTCGATGCCTGCTATCCGGACGGACTTCGCACTGGAAGTAGGTCCTGGGTAACAAAGTCGTAAGGTTAGCGGGACGTTCGTCCAGTTGCCAAGCTTCAATTGCTCCAGCAATGCATGAAATTGCGGGTCGTTCCGGTCAAAATAGGCATAAACGGTGCCTTGCTCGGCGGGATGCTTGAGCTCAATGACCTCCTGCGCGCCCTGTGGCTGAGCCTCGGAGTTCGCGGCAGGTCGGGAGGCGATCACCCGGAAAAGCGTGGGATGATCCGGCTTCGTGGAGAGGAAATCTTTCCAGTCGAGCTCACCGTAGCGGACGCTGCTTTCCCAGTCGATCAGCACGGTTCCATCGTCGATTTCCTCAATAATGACACAGACTGGTTCGGCGTCGGTGAAAAGCGTCTGGGCATAGGCCAGACGATAGCCAGGCTCGTCCATCGGCAGCACCCAGCCAAGGCCCTGCCACTTGCCGACGCTTAGAATACGCTTTTGATAATAGGCCTCCATCAGTGGGGCCACCCGGACGGTATCACGGGAGGCGGCGGCCTTCTCAGTGATTGTGGTGGCGGTGAAAAAGCGATGAATAGCCGCCTCAATTTGGGGGCGCTTTTTCTCCAGATCGGCCATCCCGCCCTGGGAAACGCTACCCTGAGGCCCTGGTAGTGCTTCGGAGAGACTCGGCACCCGCACCGGCACGGGGGCGGGGGCGGGCGGAACCGCCACGCTGGGAACCGAGGGCATCGCAGGCTGGGCCGAAGAAGCGGAACTGCTACGATTTTCCTGGGGCGGCTCTCCGGTGCCCGACCAGCGGGGCTTCGTGGCCGGGTCAGCCCCGTCTTCCATGTAGGCGGGATCGATCCGCGGACTCTCCCGATCCAACTGGGTGACGGTCACATAAAAAACCACGGCCACCGTGACGACTAGAGCCACGCAGCCGATGAGCTTGGCAATACCGTTGAGCATGGCCTCGCGCTGCCGTAAGCGGCTGGAGCGGGACGGTGCTGGGCGGTCAGACATGGCTCTCTGCTCGAAAATGGAGCCGAAGGCGGGAATCGAACCCGCGACCTGCGCATTACGAATGCGCTGCTCTACCGCTGAGCTACTTCGGCCCGTGCGAGGGGAACACGAGCGAAACGATATAGCGGCCCGTAGAGGCTTGTCATATTCTTTCTCTCAGAGAACAGGAGAATTTTCAGCGCCAGCATGTGGAAACTTGCGCACGAGCCTTCCGGCGTGAACGTTCTTTCTCCCAGACTGTAGCCCCCGCCGTCCATGCCAGCTTCCCACCGTGAAACCTCTCCGTATGCCGAGTTCCAGGCCGAACTGGCTGAGATTCATCGTCATAAGTGGCTGGTCAGTGAAAAGGAAGGGCAGGACATCGGCTTTGAGCGTGCACTGACGGAGTGGGTCGGCAAGCACCGCCAGATCTGGCGACGTGGGCGCAGCGGCCAGGGCATGATGGATAAATAAAGCCGGGTGAAGACTAGGTGAAGGCCGGGTTCCAAGTTTCAGGTTTAAAGTTTCAAGTTCCCACATGGGCCGCCCATGGTTCGCGGCTTTTTCTGGCGAAACTTGGAACCTGTAACTTTAAACTTTAAACATTTCCCCGTCCCGCCGACGCTCGGGCCTTTCACCCCGACCTTTTTTCCCATGAAGCGCCTCTGCATCCACACCATCACCACGAAACCCTGGAGCACGGAGGATTGCATTCGGCGTTATGCCGGGGCTGGCGCGGGTGGCATCACCTTCTGGCGTTACAATCTGGACGGGCGCGATCCGGCTGCGGTGGGCAAGCAAGCCAAGGACGCCGGCCTGGACATCGTGAGCCTCTGTCGCGGTGGCTTTTTCCCGGCCAAAACCGCCGCCTCCCGCCAGGAAGCCATCGATGACAACCGCCGCTGCATCGAGCAGGCGCACAAGCTCGGTGCACCTCTTATCGTGCTCGTCTGCGGTGCCGTGCCCGGACAGTCGCTGGAGGAATCGCGCAAGCAGATCACGGATGGTCTCGCCGCCGTGCTGCCAGATGCGGAGGCCGCCGGAGTGAAGCTCGGCATCGAGCCCCTGCACCCCATGTATGCGGATGACCGCAGCGCCGTGAACACCATGCGCCAGGCGAATGACATCTGTGATGCGCTGGGCTCCCCTGCCCAGGTCGGCATCGCGGCGGACGTGTATCACATCTGGTGGGACCCGGAGCTGCAGCATCAGATCCAGTTCACCGCCGCGAACAAACGCCTCTTCGCCTTCCACATCTGTGACTGGAAGACCCCGACCACGGATCTGCTGAATGACCGCGGCCTCATGGGTGAAGGCTGCATCCCCATCCGCCAGATCTCCGACTGGGTGGACGCCACCGGCTTCACCGGCCACCGCGAGGTGGAGATCTTCTCCAACCGCTACTGGGCCATGGACCAGGGCGAGTGGCTCGGGATGATCAAGGATTCGTATAACGAACTGTATGGGTGTGTGTGAGGCGCCGACACGTGGAAATCCTCTCCATGAGCAATCCAGCCCCAGGTCCAGACAGCTTTCTCCGATTGGCGAAGTTTTGGGTCATGCTGCCTTCGTGGCATATCTGCTCGCCATTCCAGGGCTTGGACCCGGGGCGTTTTTCGTGCCTATCGTCGTGATCCAGGCTCCGCTCGGCATCATCAGCTACTTTGACAAGATCAGTGTAGACGGACTGGTAACTCACGGCCCGGCCATTGCGCTGATCCACTGTGGCTTTTGGCTTTTATTCCTGACAGGCCTGATGGGTCGGAACACGATGGGCCTCCCTTGGCTGCGGGCGATCTGGTTCACGTTGGTCATCATGCTTATCATGTCAGTCGCAGGCTGCGCGACACACCTGGGGCCAGGTCTTCGGAGCGAAGGCAACTGGCATTAGATAAATGAAGCTGAGAGTTCTTCCATCTCAGCTTCATTCTCACACCGCTGCGCTGGCTTGCAACCTTACCGACCAAGCTGACACCCTCACCCACGCCGCACCACCATGTGAAAGCCGGTGAAGTCATAGCGGGCTAAAAACTCCGCCAGCGAGCAGGTGGTCTCGCCGTTCAGCGGATCCACATAGATCACCTGGTTGTCCTTCAGCTCGATCACGGCAATGAAGTGCCCTGCCCCACCCGGGAACCTGACACCGACCATGGCCGGCAACCCGGTCTCCGAGGTGAATGTCTTCTCAAAGACAAAGCGCGGATTCAAACCACGCTGCCTCACATAGCGAGCGAGATACCACGCCTCCGTTCCGCCCTGATAGCTGAAGGCAGCGCGGGCGATCTCACGCTCGCTGGCGGCCACATCGAGACGGTTCAAGAGGTTCACCACACTCGTAGGACCACAGGTGGAAGGTGTGCTTTGAAGAGCCGCGCCCTTCCATTGACGATCCTGAAACATGTCCTCGGGGATGGGCCCGATCAACGGCTTGATGTAAGGCACGGCGGTGACGACGATGAGCAAAGGCAGGAGCACGACACGCAAGAACGGCCCAACCAACGTTGCAACAACACCTGCGGCACCCCCGAGGAAAACCGCCAGGAACTCCGTTCCAGGATACGAGCGCAACGCGTAGAACCACTCCCACTCAGGTAGCTTGTGACTGTAGTAGACCGCAAAACTGATCGCAGGCAGTGAAAGCGGCACGAGCACGGCCAGCCAGAGAATGCGAACCTTCTCGGGCCGACCCCGCAGCCTCCGGTAGAACACTACAAAGGCGATAAGGCTTGCGACAACCGCCAGCACACCCAGCGGATTGACATGAGAGAGCGGATTGATGAGCGCGAACAGAGGCACCACGGACTTAAAGAACAATTCCGGCCCCGAGGTAAAGCCTTTTCAGAAGGTGGTGCAAGCTTCCAGCTTGCAGACGGACAACCAGGATGGTTGTCCCACTTTATCTCAGCGTCCTCGGCACAAACACCCACTTCATCCCCGCCGCCTTTGCGGCCTCAATGCCGGACTGGCCGTCTTCGATGACAAGACACTCTTTCGCAGGCACGCCCATGCGCTCGGCGGCCAGCAGGAACATGTCCGGGGCTGGCTTGCCTTTCGCGACGAGGCGCGGGGTGATGATGATCTCATCAAAGAGATGCAGCAGGTCATTTGCCTTCAGGCAGCCGCGCACGATGTGCTCCTCGCTGCCCGAAGCCACGGACATCGGCACCTTGCCGTGCATGTAGCGGGCAAATTCGGCCACGGGGCGGATGGCCTCCACCTGATGGATGATCTTCTCAAAGAGCTCCGCCTTGTGGTTTGCCACCGCCTCAGCGTCCACCGTCGTGCCGTGCTCGGCATTCAGCAGCGTCACCACATCCTGCTCACGCATGCCCGCCTTCGAGTAAAAGTAGTCTTCCGTGAACGGAAAGCTGGCGCCATGATGATCCAGCGAGGCAACCCAGGCCTTGTAGTGCAGGGGCATGGAGTCCACGAGAGTGCCGTCACAGTCGAAAATGAGGCCGCTGAAGGGTTGGTCAGGAACTTGAAGCATGGGAGGTGATGGGACGTGACTCGGGGATGAGTCCGGTGCAAGAAGAGCTTGAAATTGTCATAGGCCTCCGCCCACTGGTCACGTAGAACGGGCACGGTATCTGCACTGTTTTTCCCCGCATGAAGAATCTCCCGACGGCTTTTCAAAGAAACATGCTCTGGACGGCCATCACGGCCGTGTCCATCGCCGTCATCGGCGCGCTGGCGATCGGTTTCATCTACCTCAGCACCCAGGTGCTGGCTTTCCTCCAACCCATCCTGGTGCCCTTCGCCGTAGCCGGTGTGCTGGCCTACCTGCTGGAGCCCGGTGTGGCCTGGCTGGAGAGGAAGCGCGTGAAGCGTCACAATGCCGTGCTGCTCGTCTTCGTGCTCTTCATCTCAGCGATCGTCGGCCTGGGATTATGGATCGTGCCGAAGATCGGCGAGCAGACCTCTAATTTCGCCAAAAAGATCCCGGCTTACACCGTCAAGGCCCGTGAGGCTGCGCTAAACTTCGCCACCAAGCTACAGAAGGAATATGGCATCGAGCTGCCGCATATCTTGACGGACACGACCACGCCGCCTCCCATCATTCCGGCATCCACCACGACGCCTACCGTTCCTGACGCCACCCTGGCGGCTGCCGCGATGGCATCACCAGCCGAGCCTCCTGTAACCGCCGAGGATAGCGCGATCACAGGATTCGACATCGACTTCAAAACGCTGCTCACGGGCGAGTGGGTGAAGACCACCCTGCCCACCGTGCTTCGAAATATCTGGAAGTTCATCAGCACCAGCGTCGGTGGTTTCCTCGGCATCTTCGGCTTCATGCTCGGCTTCATCATCGTGCCGCTGTATCTCTACTACTTCCTGATCGAGAGCGCGAAGATCAAGCGCCAGTGGTCGGACTACCTGCCGCTGCGCGCCAGTGCTTTTAAGGACGAGCTCGTGGCCTGCCTCACGGAGATCAACCGCTACCTCATCGCCTTCTTCCGTGGCCAGCTCTTTGTCAGCGTGATCAATGGCATCGCCACCGGCCTGGGGCTCATGGTCATCGGCCTGGACTTTGGCCTGCTCATCGGTCTGGCCCTGTGCGTCCTCGGCATCATTCCGTATCTCGGCATCGCCATCTGCTGGATCCCCGCCGTCATCATCGGCGCCGTGCAGGGCGGCAGCGGCCTCATCCCTGGCGATCCCTGGTGGGCTCTGCCTTTGGCTGTGACCATCATCTTCATCGTGGTGCAGCAGATCGATGGCTTCTTCATCACCCCGCGCATCGTTGGCGAGGCCGTGGGCCTGCACCCCATGACCGTCATCGCCAGCGTCCTCGTCTGGGGCCTGTTGTTAGGTGGTTTGTTAGGCGCCATCCTCGCCGTCCCCATGACTGCCAGCGTGAAGGTCCTCTTCCAACGCTACATCTGGCGGGCGAGACTCGCTCCGAAGACGATTGGTGGGGCGAAACGGACGGCGTAGGCCATCACACCCTCAGAAGAACCAGCACCCATGCGTAACGTGACCCGCCAGCTTCAGGACGGTGAGTCAGGGGCCGGAAGCGTTTCAATAGTGACTCGACAAGGTGATACGATCCGGCGGCCAAGCGGTCCCTGGACTTCGAGCGTTCATGCGTTGCTGAAACATCTCGCGACACGCGGTTATGGCTATGCGCCGCAGGTGTTAGGAGCCGACCCACAGTTCGAGACCCTGACCTATATCGAGGGAGAAGTGGCGCTTCGACCCTGGCCCACCTGCCTTTTGGATGATTCTGGACTCCAGGCCATTGCCATCGCCATTTGCGAGTATCATCAGGCAGTCTCCGATTTTGTTCCTCCCCCCGGTTCCGTTTGGCGCTGTCCAGATTTGCCATGGGCACCTGGCATGATCGTGCGCCACGGTGACTTGGGGCCATGGAACATGGTTTGGTGGGACGGCCAGCTTGTCGGGTTGATCGATTGGGACTTGGCAGAGCCTGGATTCAAAATGGACGACATTGCCCAGATCGCCTGGCATTGCGTTCCGCTCGCCCGTCCAGAAGTTTGTCATCGCTGCGGCATTGTGCCAGGACCCAGCCAGGCACGCCGATTTGCCATGCTCTGCGAGATTTGCGGTGTTTCGAGAGATGATGTCATCCACGCGCTCCGGTCCCTTCAAAGGACAGAGGCCGAACGAATTCTTCGACTGGGCCAAATCGGAGTTGAGCCATGGACCACTTTTCTTGCCCGCGGTGATGTCTCCGCGATTGAGTCCGACGAGAAGTGGCTCAGCTCGTCTCTAAAGACCATATGACAGCCTCAACGCCTCGCGGAGGTGAGTAGCGGCATGCCGTCAGATTGCCGAGGTCTGGGGTGTTGGACGGCCTGGACCAGGAACGAAGCAGTGACTTCGTGATGTCATGTTGGACCCACAGCCGAGAAGCCTCGCTGAAGCGTATATCGCATCAACAGCAGTCGTTCAAAGTGATGCACTACTATGAAAATCACCGAATTTGCCTTCATCGGATATCCCGTCACAGATATGAGCCGAGCCCGCGCTTTCTACGAGGGTGTTCTGGGCCTGACTTGCACCACACAGCGCGAGGCGTCATGCGAGTTAGAGGTCGGTCCCCACACGCTCCTTCTTGGTTGCGGCCCGATGCTAAAGCCGTCGAGTGATGGCCCGGCTCTCGCCTTGGAAGTCGCGGATTTTGACGAGGCCATCGCTCATCTGAAACAGCACCATGTCACCTTTCTAGGGGAACCGTTTCAGAGTCCTATCTGCCGCGGAGCCTTCATTCTCGATCCAGATGGCAATCGAATCGGCATCCACAAACGAAACGCCTGACAGGCGGATGCAGGCCGTGGGGCGGCAAGAGGCGCATGGAATGACTCATTGCCTCCCCTAACCAACACCCCAACAAAAAGCCCGCCTGGGATGCACCAGGCGGGCCATTTTGTTCTTGAGGTGAGTCGGGAGAAAACTCAGAACGGAAATTCGTTTACCAGCGGAGACGGGCACCGGCACGGAAGCCACGGGTCACATCACCAAAGTCAGCACCGATGTTCAGGTCCAGCATGGGGAGGACACGGAAGTAACCGAGCACATCGAAAACCTTGGAGTCGTAGTCATCCGTGCTCGCAACTGTCACACCAGCCTGCAGTTCGAGCCAGTCCACCACCTGGTAGCGCAGGCTGGGGCGCACGTAGACGCCGCCATCGGTATAGCTCGCGTTCACGCCATCCGCCTGGAAGTTCGCATACACCAAGCCCACTTCGCCGACGAAGTGCAGCTTCTGGGTGAGTGGCATGTAGGCACCACCCCCGATGGTGATCGTGGACAGTTCGTAGTCCGCATTCGCTGCCGCCTTGGCGGTTTTCTCGCCTGTCCCGCTGCTCCAGGCAAAGGTGCCCTTGAGGAAGAAGATGGTCGGCAGGGGCATCACGAGAGCCACCCCGAGACCATGACTGCCGTTGTATTTGTCCTCTTTCGGAGACACGTAGCGGTAGAAGGCCTCGGCATACTGATAGTTCAGCATCGAGGTTCCACTGCCACCCATGCTCTGCTGCACGGTGCTGCCCCAGCTATTGGTCTGCGCTGGCTGCTGATAACCATTGTAGTTCGCATAGGGGTCGGCCATCGTCGGCCCTGCGTAGGGCGAGCCCATGGTGGGCGCGGAAAGCGTGGGAGACATGCCACCATAAGCACCACCATCCATGCCCGCAGGCGGAGTCGGTGGCGTGGGTGGGGCTGGCATGGTGGGAGCGCCCATCAGGCCAGATCCTGCCGCAGGCACTCCATACTGCGCAAAAGAGGTCGCGGTGGTGATACCGAGAGCCAGGAAGACGAGCATAGAGGTGATTTTCATGGGCATTCTAACCTGATGTTAATAATTCAGATAAGTTAACTATTTCCCCAAAATACCTTTTTCTTCAAGTCTTTTTCACTCATTCTGGCTTTTCGAGAACTCAGCCCGGTAGCGGTAGCCACCACTTCAGTCGGCCAACCTTTACCTCTCCTTAACACTTCCCTGGCAGACAACGCCGCCACCTAGGCGAAAATAGATTTGTAAAGATGCAGTCCGATGGAGCTGCCCCTCCCCTGGATTAGCTCTCCGCAGCAAACCTTTCTCAAGCCATGACCAGTCTACGTCCACGCTCCCTCACACCTCGTGTCGGTATTCTGAACTGTGCTACCGGAGAGCGGGCGGTGGTGGCCTCCACACCTTTCATCCTCGGGAGCAGCGCTGCGGCGGACTTCCGCACCCAGGCCCCCGGCTGCCCCTCTGTCCTGGGCACCATCCAGCAGCGGGGAGACGTCTTTGAGATCACCCTCCACGCGGATGCGGCAGGGGCGTCCCTGGTGGATGGGGCACCCGGCACCCAGTTCACCCTCCAGCTCGGTGAGGAACACACCCTGGTCTCCAGTGGCGAGGTGCTGGCTTTCAAGGCGCTGACGGATGCCTCTGAGTGGAGTGACCTCGGCATCGACCCCTTCTGGCATTTCTATGATGCCCAGACCCGGCAGTGGTATGGCCCCTTTGACCACGACCAGATGGGCCAGCACATCCGCCGCCAGTCTGCCGAGCAGGCGGAGGACAACATCGCCATGCCGGGCGGACTTCACGATGTGGGCTTTTTCGTCAAGGACGTCCGCCACATCTTCCCCACACGCCAGGCCCAAATGGCGCAGGAGGAGCTGGTCCAGGCGGTGCACTCGGAGCCGGTGAACATGGAGTATGGTGAGTTCACCTGCCCCGTCTGCTGGTTCAAGTTTGACCGCGGAGACGCCATGAACATCGCCGTGCATGCCACCCTGCGCGGGGACCCGCTGCTCGGGGAGGATGCCATGCAGCGCTTCCATGCCACCCGCTTTAATGACCGCGGGCAGGCGCTGGATGCCATGGGCATCTCCGCACCCGACCTGGCCTGCCCGCACTGCCGCCGGAAGCTGCCTCCCGGCTTCATGGACACGCCGCACCATATTTTCTCCATCGTCGGCGCGCCCTCCTCTGGCAAAAGCTACTACCTCAGCGTGCTCACCCGCACCCTGCAGACCAGCCTTTACCAGAACTTCGGCGTGACCTTCCGGGATGCAGACCCCTCGGAGAATGTGATCCTCACCCAGATGCGGACCCAGCTCTTCTCCGCCTCCACACCGGAGGATGCCTTCCTGGCCAAGACCGAGCTGGAGGGCATGCTCTATGAGACCCTGCCGCGCCAGGGACGCAAAGTTCGTTTGCCGAAACCCTTTGTCTTCAAGCTGACCCGCAGCCGTGCTCATGACACTGACTTCGCGCTCGTCTTTTATGACAATGCCGGTGAGCACTTCGAGCCGACCCGCAACAGCGCGGACTCACCCGGGGCGCAGCACATCGCCGTGGCCTCAGGCATCTTCTTCCTCTTTGATCCGCTGCATAACACCGAGTTCCGCCAGCGTCTGCGCGGCATCCGTGATCCGCAGATCCAGAGCCGCCGTCTGGATCAGCAGGACGTCATCCTCGCTGAGACCGAAGTGCGCATCAAGAACGTCCTCGGCCTCGACTCCCGCCAGACCATCGACACCCCCTTTGCGGTCATGATCGGCAAGAGCGACACGTGGGAGCACCTGCTCGGCGATGCCCCGCTGCTGCCTTCCGTGGAGAAAGGTGCGCTGCTGATCGACAACGTCCTTCAGAACTCGAACCGCGTGCGTGATCTTTTGTTAGAACTCTGCCCGGCCATCGTGGCCAATGCCGAGGCCATCTCCTCCAATGTCGCCTACTTCCCCATCAGCCCGCTGGGCTGCTCCCCTGTCCAGTTCACGGACAGCGAGGGCCACGTGCGCATCGGCCCGGACCCCAGCACCATCCAGCCCAAGCAAGTCGAGGTCCCCTCCCTCTGGGTACTCTCCCAGCTCGCCCCGGAGGTCGTCACCAAGAAGTAGAGTTTACCATGGTTTACGGTTGTTGACGATGGTTGACAGTAGCTTTCCAAGCCCTCTTCCACCTAACTAAAAACACCACTACCTCCTCTTATCCTCTGCCAACAACCGTAAACAATCGTCAACCACTGTAAACAACCGTCAACTCCCCCATGGCCTCCCAGCTCATCTACACCAGCGCACCTCGGTTGCTCGAGGCAGGCCGCACCGGCTTCGGCACGGTGGCGCGGCATCGCGCGGTCAGCGGGCTGCTGGTGGCGGCGGTGGAGCGGGTCTCGCAGTTCGCCCGCCTGCCGGGGCTGAACCCACGGCGGGTGGCACTGAGCCATCGCATCATTCATGCGGGAGCAGCGTCTTATCATGTCTTCAGTTGCATCCGTGATGCGGGCTCGGACTACACGGGGCGGACGAATCATCATGCGCATCACCTCATCGCCGATGCGCGGGAAGCCCGGGCGGCAGCCGAGGCCGGACTCACCCCTGCGGACATCCTCCGGCAGATGCGCTGGCGCTCCACCTGGAGTGACGCACCGCGCTTCTTTGAGCCGGATGAGGAGATCCCGCTCACCAACTTCCGGCGCAGTCCAGCCACCGGCGGATGGCAAAGGCTCACGGGAGATGCTGCCCATGCGCTGCTGCCCGTCCAGGCGCAGCGCTGCTGCCTGCTGCTCCCGGGTGAGGACGGGGCGCTGGAGCTTTTTCAGGAATCACTGGCCTCGGTCGGCGGCACGGCCGCGTGGCTGGTCACCTTCACCACGCATCTCGAACCCACGGATGACTTGGCGGAACTGCGCTGGGTGGCCCTGGCCGCGAACTCGCCCCTGAGGCAGCAGGTGGAGGGCGCGGTGCGCACCACCTTTGACCTCACGGACCCGCAGAGCCTGCCCGCCCTCAAGGTGCCGGAGGCCAGGAGCAGCACCTCCGTGGCGGCTGCACACCTGCCACGGCCCACGGCAGTGACAGCCCACCTAGCAGCGGCCACCTCCACACCTGCCAGCCCGCTGCCGCCCATTTTCGCCGAACGAAAAGCGCCGCAAAAACGCTCGCCATGGCCCCTCGTGGTGATCGCGCTCATCTGCGCCGCGGTGGGCGTGGCCCTTTTTATCTTCCTGCCGAAGCTGCCCTCTCTCACCTCATCACCCTCCGCCCATCCTGCCGTGGATGCCATCAGCACCGCCAGGGCCGTGGATGATCTCTGGCAGAAAAACCGGCTGACACTCGCGGTGACCCGGAACTGGCTGAAAGCCCAGGGCAGCCCGGCCTTGCTCGACTCTCATGCCAAGGCGCTCAAACAGCTCTCCCTCGCCATGCGCGAGCCGCTGCGCCCGATCGACATCCCCCGCCCCGAGACCACGCAGGATGAGTTCATGGACATGCTCCAGCACTTCACGGACTGGCAGCGGGAGCTGCAGCGCGCCATGCGGGACACCACCTGGTCCCAGAGTGATCCGCAGCACATCCTCACCACCGCCCACGGCACGGAAGCCACGCTGGAGGAGCACTGGCGGAAGTTTTCCACCGCATTCTCGGTTAGGCCAGAAGTCCCTGACATGCTGCGCGCGGAGATTCATCAGCAGGTGCTGAAGACCCTCGGACATCCGGCCCCGCCGCAGGGAGACGCGGAGGACTGGCTGGAGCTTCTCGATACCACCCGCACCGGCAGCAGCGCCGCATGGACCAGCCACTGGCGCACGATTTCCCGACCATCAGGCACCTCCACGGCGGCAGACCGTGCCGCGCTGGAACTGGCCACCAAGTCACCTGATGCCCCGGTCTGGTTCCGCCAGCTCACGCAAAAGCGCCTGGATGCCGCACCCGCCACCGCGCAGGCACCCACAGCACCTGCCCCGAGCATGCCGACCACGGAGCCTGCCCCGGCGAAGCCTGACGAGCCTGTGCAGGCGGCAGATGGAGCCAGCGCCACCCATTTACGCCACATTGTCATCGAGACACCTTCCATGCCTTTGGCCAAGGCCATCGATGCCTTGCCCGCTCTGCCGATGGAGGCTGACATGCAGATCCTGATCGGTCCCGCAAGCACGGCGGAAGCAGCACTCAGCCGCTGGAAGCAGCTCGGTGCCCCGGGTGTTTACCGCCGAAGCTTCAATGACTCCAACACCTTGGAATTCCGTCAGCATCGTCTGGCCAAATTGCCCAGCGACACCGCCGCCACGCGGATCATCGCGAGGAACAACAGCGGCACCAAGGTGCTCTTTGAAATCATCGCCTTCCCAGCGGCGGCGCCTTTGGTGGATGCATGGCCTCCCTCCGCCGAGTTCAGCTTCCGTGACCGCATGGAAGGCGCGCGCACCCTGCTGGATGCCACCGCTTCACGCTGGCTGCAGACCATCGTCATCTCCGGGGGCGCCATGCTGCGCCTTCAGCACGTCGAAGATCCCACGAAGCGCTTCGTGCTGAGGAATGAAGGCAATCATGTGCTCGTGGAAGCAGAGACAGGCGCATCTCCTTCAGACAATGGCGCCAGCCATGGGAAGATGGCCGAGTTGGACCGCGAGATCGAGTCCGTGCGCCAGGGCATCCGCATCGATGACCAGCACCGCGCGGAGATCGAGACGGGGAATCTGGCCAAGCAGCAAAAGGAAGATGCCCTGCGCCGTCTCGAGGAGTCACTCACCACCCGGCAGCAGCGGCTCCTGCAACTGGAGGAGAACCGCCGTGGTGCCTCGCCGGATGCACCCGCGTTCCTCGGCCTGCCATCGGGCTATTACTCCCTTTCCATCGGCAAGCGTCGTCTCTGCGAGATCAAGATCCAATCCGGACAGTAGCGCCACATCTCATTTTTTAACTCCGCCCTTTTTCTGCTGTGAAGCTTCCCACCGATATCATCGACCTCCTGCGCTCCACCCTGCAGACCGGCCTTGTCTCAGGCGCGGTGGAGACGGCGGCCACCACCTATGCACGGCTCTGCACGGAAGCCTCCGCACGGCTGGAGCGCATCGCCGCCATGCTGGAAAAAGGCAGTGACTATCAGGCCATCCAGGCGGCGGAGGAAGAACCGCCGCTGCTGGATCTCATCGCCGTGCTGAGCTTTGGCGGTGAGAAGGCCTGGCTGGACTTTTGCCAGGCGCACCAGCTCCCCATCGCGCCGAAGCTGGACGCGAAAACGGTGCAGGCACTCGACCGCCTGTATGCCCAGGGTGTCACGGCCAACCATCCCCTTTACAAAGACTTCCGCGCCGCCGTGCTCTCGCGTGAGGATGACAGGGCGCTGCGCATCATCCGCACCATCCTCAAGCTGAACCCTGATGATGAGAACGCGCGCTCTGAGCTGCAACGCCTGGAAAACAAAAGCTGGCAGGACAACCTGGAGCAACTGCGCTCCGTCTTGAAGACGGATGATGAGGAGCGCATCGCCACGCTGGCGGAGAAGATCACCGCCGCCTTCCCGGCGGAGAGATACACCACCTCCTCAGAGATCTCCCAGGCGGAGGGCATCCGCCGGGCGCTGCGGAAACGCCAGGCGGAAGAGAAGATCCCCTCCCTGCTGGATGAAGCCGCGGAGCACCGTGAAGCCAGTGACTGGCAGGCCACGCAACTGACCTGCGAGCAACTGCAGGACCTCATCGACACGCATGGACTGGAGCTCACCTCCAGCCAGAAGAGCCAGATGGAGGCAGCCGCCACTTATGCGCGTCGTGAGAGCGCCGCCGCGGAGCGTCAGCGCGCCTTCGCCCGATCCCTGAACAGCTTCGTGAACTTTGCCCAGGAGGCCGGCACACGCCTCATGACCGGCACCGCTCCAGGTTTGTCCGAGGCATCCCGGATGGATGAGACCTTCGTCCGCCACTGGCGTGAGCTGGAGAGCTACAGCCTGCCTGTGGCTGACGAAGTCCTCGCACGGCTCCGCCAGACCGGGCAGAACATCCGCGCCGCCCTGGAGCGGGCCCAGAGAGCCCGCCGCAATCACACGCTGCTATCGATGGCGGCATTATTGACCTTTTTGTTAGGCATCGGGGCGCTCGCCTGGCATAGCTGGCAGGCACGCGCCTATGCGCTGGACCTGGCCAGCTACCGTGTGCGCCAGCTCGCCGAGCCTGCGGCCAAGCTCGCCGCCAGCCTGAAGCAGGACCATCCCGCTCTTCTTCACTGGCCCTATCTGAAGACCAAGGTCGAGGAAACGGAAACCTGGGTGGCTCAGTCACGCACACTAGGCAGTCACGCTCTCCGGACCATCAGCGAACTGGAAAAGGCTGCGGAGCAGAACTTCTCCGACGTCCCGGCCGCAGAGGTGCTGAAGCGGCTCGAATCCACTCGTGAGCTCATCGGTCAGCTTCCAGGTGATCTCGCCGTCACCGCCACTCAAAGGCTCACCACCCTGAAGACCAAGGCTGAACTCAGGCTCATGAACCTGGGCGAGACACGCAGCACGGATGTCCGCCGGAAGCTGGAGGCCATCACCGCCGCCTCCAGGAAGGACCTCAGCTTTGAGCGACCGGAAGCCGAGGTGGCGGCTGCCGTGCAAACGCTGGACAACCAGATCTCCGAGATCGAGGCCCAGGCGGCCTCCGACACGACGACACGGCTGCCCTCCGACCTGCTGGCCCAGCTCAAGTCCGCACGCCAGCGCGTGGATGACTTCAAATCAGAGGTGACCCGCTTCGCCGAGCTGCGTGAGGCCACGCTCAACTCCGCGACCCTGGATGATTTCAGCAAGCAGCTCGCCAAATGGCAGAACATCCGCTTTGCCGAAGCAGCGCCTGCGGCCAGCACCCTGACGGCACTGCCGAGCGAGCCGCAATTCTTCGCCAACCTGCTCACCGGCGGTGACCTGGCCATCTGGAAAGCCAGTGTCGAAGATGCGGCAGGCGCGCAGATGCGGCCAGCCGCTCCCCAGGACAATGACTTGAAGGTTCTCCTCGCCCTGCGGGATGATCGCAACCTCAACGCCGTGTGGGAAAACATCGTGCTGGACCACTCCACAGGCCGCGGCCGGCGCAGCGTGTGGTCCCTGGGCCAGCTCAGCGAGAGCCGTGTGGGGGACATGCAGCGCCGCTGGAGCGGCAAGGTGTATGATGCCCATCCGCAGGACACCGGCGCTGCCTTTATGGACCGCGACTACAAGCGCCTCGTCATCGGCGGCGGCAGCGAGCAGGGCCAGAGCGTCCTCTCCTCCAAACCAGCCGCCGTGGGCATCCTCATCCAGAACCTGCAGATCGACCGCATGACGGATGCCAATGGCGAGCGCTTCGAGCGTAACGTCCTCGCCGTGTTTGAGCGGCTCATGGCTGACAGCGCCTCCCCGTCCCTGGCCAAGGCCTATGTGATGCTGGAGCTGGAGCGCCTCACCCGCAGCCGTCCGTTTGAGTGGGGCATGCATCTCTCACCCACGCTGCGCGCCGACCTCGCGGAGTTGCATCGTTTGGTAGGCGACTACCCCCTGCGCAGTGAGGACTGGATGATCCCGAAAGTGCGCGCCTCCCTGGGCGCGGCTCTGGACGCCTACTTCCAGTCACGCCATGATCGTGTGTATGAGAAGGAGGCCCAGGCGCGCCGGCTGCTCATCTCACGCGTGGCCTCGAGCGGGGTGAAATTCGGCGGCTATGTGCAGACGGACGGCGCGCTCGCGCTGAACACCAGCTCACGTGGCGCGCGGGAGTTCTGGCTGCTTGGAAAGGCCGGCCCCGTGCTCGTGCCCGCCGCCACGAAGACGGCCTCCGCGGGCGTGCTGCCGCTGAGCCCCGTGCTCTTTCTGCCGGTGAATCGTGATGAGCTCCTCAGCACCTACCGCAGCAATGTCTCCAGCAGTGCCAGCACGCCTTCCGAGATGCCTTCCACGGCCACTGAGTCCCCCTTCATGAAACCATGAGTGACGCGCAGCATCAGCTTCAATGGCGAGGGCGCATGATCGGGCCATGGTCGCTGGACCAGATCCGCACCGCGCTGGACACCGGAGAGATCCACTCTCTCTACCGGGTCCTCGTGGAGGGTGAATGGCTCTCCCTGCGTGACTACATGGAGGACGTGGACGCGGCTGACCTGTCACGCCGTGCTGCCGAGCTGGGCTCCAGCCTGCGGGTGAAGGAAGCGCCCAAGGCTGAGTTCGTGCCGCTGGCTCAGAAGCGCACCATGGGCTTCGACATGCCGGTGCAGAAGCCCAATCTCTTTGGCAGGCCGCCACCGATTTTCATCAAAGGTGGCACCCCGGGTGGCGCGTCGGCCAGCCATGCCGCCGGCTCAGAAGGCACCGCTGAAGGCGCGCCCCTCACCTGCTGGCTCGCTGTCGCGGCCTTTGTCATCAGTTGCGCCAGCTTTGTGCCTTACCTGAATCTGGTGAGCTGGCTGCCCAGCATCCTCCTCGGCCACATCTCGCTGAGACAGATCCAGCGCCAGCCTTCCCTGGAAGGTCGCGGTCTGGCCCTGGGCGCGCTCATCATCGGTTATGCGCTCGTGGCCTTCGCCATTGTCAGCGGTCTTTTGGCTCCCTCCCTCTTTTATCGTGTCTTCCCCATTGGAGACGCCTAGTCTTTCCACGTTCCTGCCCTCCGCGCCATGCCTGAATTGCCTTCCGCCAATCCTTTCGCCTCGTCACCCATGCTGCTCAACTGGTCCCGCCAGGATCCGGAGCGCCGCATCGGCTTCGCGCCGGGCCGGTTCACCTCGCCTAACAAATTTTTGTCCATGATCGTGGGGCTGCTGGCCACGGTGCTGTTTTACGCGGCGCTCTACCTGACGGTCTCCATCTCCTCGGAGCTGCAGTGGCTGCTGGACATGTTCACCCGGCGCGGGCCCTGCCCCTACCCCACCATGTTTCTTTTCTTCTGGGCGCTGGCGCTGCTGTTTTTTAAATGGCGGAAGTTCGCCGTCCAGCAGCGCGCCCTGTCCCTGCCTTTGATGCCCCAGCAGCCTGACTTCGAGCTCACGCCGGCCACCGCCCGCGCCCTGCGTGAGCGCATGAGCGGCATCGTGGATGATCCTCATCACTTCATCCTGCTGAACCGCATCGACCTCGCGCTCGCCAATCTGCACAACATCGGCCACACGGCAGATGTGGCGGCCATCCTGAAGATCCAGGCGGAGAATGACGAGGCGCAGATCGCCTCCAGTTATGCCATGACCCAGGGTTTCCTCTGGGCCATCCCCGTGCTCGGCTTCATTGGCACGGTGCAGGGCCTCAGCCAGGCCATCGGCGCCTTTGCCACCACCCTCGCCGCCGGAGCGGACATGGTAGCCCTGCGCGCTTCCCTGCAAAATGTCACCGGCGGTCTGGCCACCGCCTTTGAGACCACCCTCGTGGCGCTCGTCTGCGCCTTGATCCTGCAGCTGCTCGTGAGCTGGCTGCAGAGCCGCGAGTCTGAGTTCCTCGATGCCTGCAACGACATCTGCCACAAGAACGTGGCGGGCAAACTCCGCCTGAACGGCCCCTGAACTGACCTGACGTCCCATGCGCGCACGCTTCGGCAGACAGACAGGCGGGATCAGCTTTTTCGCCTTCCAGGACATCATCACCGGCACCTCCGGCTTTTTGATCGCCCTGGCCCTGTTCATGGCGCTGAACCTGGATGAGAAGCTGGCCGAGCACACGGCTGAAGCCCCCCATGCCAAACGGGTGGAGGAGCTCAGTTCCATGCAGGCGCAGATCATCTCCGTGAAGCAGGAGGTCGCCGACTGGCAGCAGCAGCCGGACATGGATGAGACCACCCTCCGCCGCCTGATCGGCCAGCTCACCACCAGCATCGCCGAGATGGATGCGCGCCCCACCCCCGGCATGAACCAGGAGGCAGATGCCACCGGCCGTGAAGCCAAACTCCGCCAGGAGAAGGAGAAGCTGCTCACCCGCATGGAGGGCATGAATGCCTCCATCCACGAGGGTGAGCTGCTCGCTTCCGGACTGGTGAAGGACATCCCGGATCTCGAGAAAAAGCTCCTCGATCTCCAGAGCTCTCTGCAGCGAGGCAAGACACGGAAGAACGTCATCAGCCTCATCCCGGAGCGTGACGGCTCCAACAAAGAACCGGTGCTCGTGCTCGTGCAGGGCTCCCTCATCCGCTACCAGCGGCCGGACGGAACTCCCGGAGGCAGCGGCTCCATCAACGACTTCGTGACCTACATCCGCGCGGTGTCACCGAAGACCCACTACATCGTCTTCTACTTCAAGCCTTCCGGTTCCCAGCACTTTGAAATGCTCACCAAGCGTGCCCGCTCCGAGGGCTACCAGATCGGTTATGATGTGATTCCCGAGGACCTGGAAGTCGAGTTCAGCAACGAGGCATCCGTGAAAGGAGGTCGGAGATGAGGCGCCGTCTGCACTCGGGTAATCAGGACAGTCTGGAACTGCTCCTGGACACCCTATGCAATGTGTTCGGCGGCATCATCCTCATCGCCTGCCTGCTGGCCATGCTCAGCCGCCCCAAGCCCTCCACCGAATCCACGACCAAGGAGACTGACAAGCTCGCCGGCATCCTGGAAGAGAAGAAGATCGAGCAGGCACGCGCCGAGCTGGACGGCCTGCAGAAGCTCCGCGCCAGGCTCCAGCGTGAAGATGCCCCCTCCCTGCGCCCGCTCATGAAGGAGCTCCAGGCGCTGAAAAAAACCGCGGCGGAGAAGCGGCAGAAGAAGGCTGAACAGGACGAGCTGGCCGGCAAAAAGGCCGAACAAATACTGCGGGATGCCAGCACCGAAATCGCCCGCCTGCGCCAGCAGGAGCAGGAGCTGGAAAGGAGGCTCGGCGTGGTAAACAAGAACACCGAGGCGGCCCGCCAGCGCCATGCCGCGCTGGAGAACCAGACCTCCGACCTCCAGCTCGAACTCGAGAACGCCAGCACCCCGAAGATCGAGAAGCTGCGCTTTCCGCGTGAGCGCCTTGCGGACAAGCCACCGGCTCCGCTCATCCTGCGCTACGGTCAGATCTTCCCGCTCTACAATGCGGACGGCAGCGAGACTCCCATGCTGAAGCAGGTGAAGACTCCGGATGGAAATTTCACCGCCATGCCCATGCAGGGCCAGGGATTTGGCCCCGTCCGTGATGCCAAGCGCCTGCGGGAGTTTCTGCCACGCCTGCTAGGCAAGGACCGCTATCTCACCATCTACCTCTATCCCGACTCGTATGCCTCCTTCCGGGAGTTGAAGAAACTCATCTTTGAGCTGGGGCTGGACTACGGCCTGGAGATCTGCACGGAGCACCGCGTCCTCACCTTCAACGCCAAAGGGTCCAAGCCCGCGCCGTTGTAGCACTTTTGGTTGCGAGAGAGAGAGGGGGGGCGACGAGGCACGACTGCTTCGGGACGCCTCGCGACTTCCGCATCAGCCAGGATTGGAAAACACGCCCAAAAATACAATTGGCCCAGGTTTCAAGGCCGGGACAAGTGCGGCTCACGTAATCCTCTGCAAAATAAATCCTCCGCATGCTCGAATGGCTCCAAGACTCCTGGGAATGGTTCACCACTCTCGTCACCTCCCTGCCCTGGCAGGTAATGAGTGTCTGGACGCTGACGATCATCCTCCTGATCGTGGGATTGATCGGCTCCGTGCTGCCCTTGCTGCCAGGCCCCTTCCTCATCTTCATCGCGGGCATCCTGCATACCCTGCTGCTGCCTGAGCAGGGCATGGGCTGGATCGGCCTGGTCATCCTCACGCTGCTCCTCGTCATCTCCTACTTTGTCGACATGGCCGCCGGCGCCATGGGCGCGCGCTGGTTTGGCGCCAGCCGCTGGGGGATCATGGGGGTGTTCGTGGGTGGCATCGTGGGCCTCTTTTTCGCACCGCTCGGCTTTGTGCTCGGCCCGCTGATTGGTGGACTGGCCTTTGAGCTGATCTTTGCCAAGAAGCGCATGGCCCCCGCCGTAAAAAGCACCTGGGGCACCCTGCTGGGCACCGGTGTCGGACTTGTGGTTAGGCTGGGCCTTTCCTTTGCCATGGTCGCCGCAGTGCTGATTGACATCATCTGGTGAGCGCCCGGGCTTCTGACGAAGCGCGGAGCTCCGAATCCGCAGCGAGATGGAACGATGGTTGGGCCTGATTAAGCTGCTATCGTGCCCATCGAATCCCAGAGTCTTTTGCGTTGAAAATGTGTGGGGTAAAATGCGCGTTTGATAGCGAAGCACCCGGCTGCGGATTCGGAGATCCGCGCTCCGCTGAGCTACCCAATCTCACGTCAGGTGCCTGCCCAGCGTGAGCTCCAGGTTCCGCTCCACCACGTCTCCCATGCTGGTGCAGGAGTCAAAGCGCTTGGTCTGGTGGTAGTCACCCAGCTCACGGGCGAGCTGCAGCATCTTGTCCTCAGGCTCGCGGGGATTTTTCTTCATGCAGTCCAGCAGCAGGTGGATGCGCTGATGCTCGCTGATGTAGCGGCGGGCGATGAGCGTGCGCTCCTCGTCCTGATACTGCTTCACCGTGGCCAGGTTCAGGTTCTTGGAGCACAGCCAGACGACCGGATTGTTCTCCTTGAAAAACTGCGGCAGGTAAAGGCTCCGCCGGCCCTCATAGCTCTGCTGGTCAAAGTCGATGGCACGCACACGATACTGCACGTCCTCGAAGTCCGGCGTGATGTCGATGACGTAGTTGTAGCTGCGCATGTCTCCCAGCAGGCGGATGAAGCAGCGCTCGCTGAACTTCACGAACTCCTTGGCGATGCGCACCTCATTGATGTCAGGACGGTCCAGGTAGTCGCGGATGAATGCATCCCCGGGAATGCCGGCGATGTGCTCCTCCACCAGCGTGCCGCTGTGCGCGAGGTAGTTGATCCGGTTCGGCGAGAGCAGATGCTCGAGTTCCAGACCATACACACGGGAGGCGTCCGCACGCTTCACATAGAGGTGGTCGTAGTTGTCGTTATACTGGTTCACCACGCGCACGCGGAAAGGCCGCGAGTTTCCGAACTCGCAGAAGTCCACGCGCTCCACATACAGATGCGGCACGGCATGCAGGTCACCGGTGCGCAGCAGGGAGTAGATGCTGGTCAGCCGGGGATACAGGTCCTGCAGCACGTCCGGCGGATACAGCACGGTGGACCAGTGCGTGGGATTCCCATTCTTGTCATCCAGCGGGTAGCTCTCCGTGAAGGCGAGCAAGTCCTGATAGGTGGCCGGCAGCGAGTAGCGCCGGCCAAACTGGTCCAGGTAGGTATCGAGATCGTCCGTGAAGGGCAGGAATTCCTTCCGCTTGGAGATCTTGACGTCAGTGGACATGAACGAGGGAAGCGGAGACGAGGCGGATTAAGAGCGACCCCCGAACAAGCCGCCGAGGCCGCCCTTCATCACGCTGCTGATCACGCCTTGAAGCTGATCCGTGGAAGGATGCGGATTGTCGACGACACCCTCAGGCGTCAGTTTGTCGATGATCTGAGGCAGGAACTGGCTCAGCAGTGGCAGCAAGGTGCCGGAGTCGATGCCGATCTTCTTGGCCAGATTGGCAATCTCACCAGCACCGAAGGCCTGCTCCAGCTGCTCTGGCTGCACGGCGGCGTTCTGCCCGGTGGACACCCATGAGGCAAAGATGTCCTTCAGGCCTGCTTCTTGAAACTTCTGCATCAGGCCCGGAAGTCCCCCGGCATCATTGAGGAGAGATGACAGCATGTCGGCTGGCTTTTGGCCGCCTCCGAAGACGCTGCCCATAGCTTGTTTGGCGAGTAGATCGAAAAGTCCCATGAGACATCCATGGTGTGAAGTCGCGGCGGCAAGTCAATCATGGGTGAGGGTTCCAAGAGCAGAAAAAGAACCAAGCCCGCTGCTGAATTTTTGAATCTTCAAGGCCCTCCAGCACTCTGATAGATTGTAACGACCATGATTGCTCCCCAGCCCCCTCTGCAGAGGAAAGAGAAAGAAGAACTCTCGGGAACTCTGCCCCCCCTCGAATCTCAGAAGCCAACCCCTGAGGAACAGCGCGAGGAAAAGATCTTCTCCAGCCAGTTGATCGACCGTTCGCTTTTGCGCGGTCCCAACCGCCGGCTGGAAGAGCTGCGCCAGGTCTTCAGCGTGGCCTGGGAATTCATCAAAGGCTTTCGCGCGCTTCACTTCGTGGGCCCGTGCATCACCGTTTTTGGTTCGGCACGTTTTGAGGAAAACCATCCTTATTACCAGCTCGCACGCAAGCTGGGCGCGGAGATCGCCAAGATGGGATTCACGGTCATGACTGGTGGTGGCCCGGGCATCATGGAGGCTGCGAACCGCGGCGCCAAGGATGTGGGCGGCCGCAGTGTCGGGTGTAATATCGAACTGCCCTTTGAGCAGAAGCACAACCCCTGGCTTGACCGCTGGGTGAACATGAAATTCTTCTTCGTGCGCAAGGTGCTGCTCATGAAATACAGCTACGGCTTTGTCATCATGCCCGGCGGCTTCGGCACCCTGGACGAGATGTTTGAGGCGCTCACCCTCATCCAGACCAAGAAGGTGCGGAACTTCCCCGTCGTGGTGATGGGCACGGAATACTGGACTGAGATGCGTGACCTTGTGAATCACATGCTCAAAGGCTCCACCATCAGTCCTGAGGACATCGACCTCATCTGCTGGACGGACAGTGTGGAGGAGGCCATCGCCCATCTGCACGACAAGGCTGTGAAACAGTTTGGCCTGGTGCGTGAGACCACCCCGGATAGCAGCGCCCTGCTGGGTGAGAAAAGCCTTTAGCCTGCGACGTAGAACCTCACCTTGCACAACGGAGGCTTTCGCCTAGTCTCCCGTCTGCCCCCCGCATGTCAGATCATACGCTTAAGCTCACCAACGGACTCGTTCTCGGCTATGCTGAATTTGGTGATCCTCAGGGCACGGTGATGTTCTACTACCACGGCTGGCCCAGTGCGCGGGTGCAGGGCGTGCTGATGGATGACATCGCTAAAAAATATGGTCTGCGTGTCATCGCTCCCGACCGGCCGGGCATCGGCCTCTCCGAGTTCCAGCCAAAGCGCACGCTCATGGACTGGCCGGACACGCTGAACCAGCTGGCCACGCATGTCGGCGCGGACAAGTTTCATCTGCTGGCCTGGTCCGGCGGCGGTCCGTATGTCTTCGCCACGGCGCGGGCGATGCCGCACCGCATCCTCAGCGCCACCATCTGCTGTGGCGCACCACCGCTGAAGTTCCTCGGCTACCAGCATGTGTCCTGGATCTACCGGATGATGATCCATCTGCGCGGCCCTTTTCCATCCCTCCTCGGCCTTGTGCTGCGGATGGGCAGGGTCATCTCCAGCGGCCAGCCGGACCGCGCGCCGCTGAAGTGGTTCATGCCCATGCTCGGCAAGGAAGACCGCCGCGTGCTCGCGAATCCACATTTCTTCACGGTCGTGCGGCATGGCATCATCGAGGCCCTGCGCCGCGGCCCGCGCATGGTCATCTCAGACGCGGACATCTATCTCAGCGAGTGGGGTTTTGAAGTCGGCCACATCGACACCCTGATCCACTTCTGGCATGGCAAGCAGGACCGGAACATCTCGTGGAAATACAGCGAGCAGCTCTCCAAGCTCATGCCCCGCGTGACCACCCACTGGCTGGAGGAAGACGGCCACTACTCCCTGCCCATCACGCACCTCGAGGACATCGTGAAGCACGCGCTGGAGAAGGCGTGACCCATAGATTTCGTTAGGCGCGCGACCCATTTTCTGCGATGATCCGGCCTTGATGAGATCCCTCCATGTGCTGCGCCTCTGCCTTCTGGCCGGTCTCATGCAGCTAGGGACAGCTGCCCAGGCCGCCGATGACTTTGTGTGGCCGCCCGACATTGATCGGCAGCTCGACCGAGTCGTTCAGTTGCAGCGCGACGCACGCCTGGCCAGGTGGGCTCCCCGCGATGATGTGACCACAATCGACTGCTTGCGCCATGAGTTTGACCATGCGCTTCTGGCCTTGGGGAGCAGCCCTGAACTCATCCACCGCATCCCGCAGCTCCAGCCACATGAGGGGCAGGACATCAGAGCCAAGCTGGCCTGCATCGCGCGTGACTTCGCTCTCAATCGCGCCGCTTATGAAATCATTGAGGCCCACTATGTTTTGTATCCCCGGACCCACTGGGAGTATTGGCGCTATGAGTTCGTCCGAAATCCGCATCGCCTCGTTGATTTCAACCCCAACCTCCGCCCCCACGTCTACCAAGTCAGCTTCCTGGGCCCGAACGGATCTCATCCTTCCCTGCGTCTCGCCTTCGAGTATCACCTTCTCGCCCCAAGGCTCATGGTGCTGACAGATGGCTGGTCCTGCCTTGTCAGCTCTCTGGCAGCCATCGGACATCCCGCCACTCAGTTGACCTATCTGGAGTTGTCCACCTCATGTCTGCTGGACATTCGCCATGGTGAGGAGGTCCTGGTCAACCATGTCATCCAGGGGCTTTGTGACTACCCGTCCCGTGCCTCTCTTGAAGCACTGCATCACATCACCAGCTTCCTCCCATCAAAGCTGCCTGATGAGGCGGGTCCGGACACTCTCCAGAAAACTGCGCTCTGCTACATTGGCGGCACATGGGGCCATTGGGGGCTGGGCCGCGAGTGCTTTGAGCGCGATGCGCGCAACTACGCCAGATGGCAATCTTTGGTGGCAGATGTGCTGAAGGATGAAACCCATCAGCCGTGGCATCCTCTCGCCAAAGCCATCGCCACACTGCCACCCCCGCCGCCATTCCCCGGTCCAGATCGTGGTGATCCTTTCGCGCGCAGAAGCCAGCCTTTCACCGCCCTACCACCCCCGAAGCCTAACAACTCATCCGACAACACTCCTCTCATCACGGAACCTGCGCCGGAGCTTGTCGGTCCCGCAGCGCCCCTGAGACTGTCGCAAGATTCTGACCTTGGGCTCTCCATCGACCCTGATGATCCGTTCGATCGGGAAAGGACTTCGTTAAAGATCGAAACCATCACGGCAGCACTTCCGTTCAACCCGTTCGCCCCGGGAAATTAAGGCTTCTTCACCTCCGCTGGAGCCGGGGGAGTTCCAGCCACCGCTGCCGCGGACTTGAAACAATAAATGTTACCGTCATCCGCGCCGAAGATGACATGGTCACCGGCCACGGCGGGGGAGGTCTTCACCGGCGCGCCGACTTCATACTGCCAGAGTTCCTTCCCATCCTTGGTGTCGAGGGCATAGACATACCCGTCATCCGCGCCAAAGACGGCCGCCTTGCCCGCGCAGATCACCGCGCTGCTGTCGATGCGGTCGCGGCAGCGATATTCCCAAAGCTGCGCGCCTGTGGTGCGGTCGATCGCGTGGAAGCGCTTGTCACGCCCCCCGCAGAACACCGCCTTTTCCCAGATGGCCGGCGCGGCGTAGTATTCAAACTCGCGCTCACCATACTCCCACACCTTGGCGCCATCGGCCATGGCATAGGCGCCCACATGATTGCCGTAGTGGGAGACATAGATCACGCCTTCAGAGATGGCCACGTTGTTGCCGATGTAGGCCCCCACCTCGATCTGCCGCTCCTCCTTGCCAGTCTTCACGTCATGCACATGCAGCACGCTGTCACAGCCGCCGAAGACCACCTTGCCATCCCCCACCGCCGAACCACCATTGATATAATAGCCGGTCTCCGCCGCCCAGTCCTGCTTGCCGGTCTTCGCATCCAGGCAGTAGACTTTGTAGTCATAACTACCGATGAGGATCTTCTGCGCCTGCGTGGCCGGATCGGTCCAGGTGTTGGCGGCGGCATGGATCTCCGCCTCGGTCTCATACTTCCACACCTCCTTGCCCGTCTCCGCATTCCACGCATAGACAAAACCATCCTGGCAGCCCGCCACCACGAGCTCGCCCGCGAAAGAGGCAGCTCCATCAAAGGCGCCCTTCCCTTCGGCTTCCCAGATTTTTTCCCCTTTGGCCAGGTCCAGGCAGCGGAATTTTCCGTCCTTGCACCCTGCGTAAACTTTCCCGGCACGCACCACGGCTCCACTGACCAGCATCTCCGCCTGCCCTTTCGGCTTCGCCATCATGGAGTGCTGCCATGCCAGCTCCAGCGGGAAGCGCAGTTCCACGGGTGAGCGGCCCTGCATGGCCTCATCCCCACGGGAGTGGATCCAGTCTCCCGCAGCCGGAGTCTGCGCATGAGAAGAGGCGATGAAGGCAAGGAGGCAGGAAAAGAGACCTAGGGTGCGGGACATGATATGAGGTGCAGTTCAAAACGGAGACCGGGCGGAGAAGTTACGAAAGGCCCCGGCCCATCCGCCATGAAAAAGAAAAACCCCCGAGGTCATCGGGGGTTTTTGGAAAGAGGGGCGCTGGCTGTGTTCCTGAAACCCAGGCACCCATCCGCCGAGATCAGAGGCTCAGTCCGCCATTGTACATGAGCTCGCCGTCCTTGATGGAAACATACTTGGAGGCACCGGCGATCAGTTCAGGACTCACGTTGGGCACTCTGAAATTGCGGCCGGCCAGGGTGCCGCTCGTCACGGTCACACCTTCCACCAGGATGCGCAGGACGGCCTTTACTTCATCGCTGCCATTGTTGGCAAAATTCACATTGCCCGTGAGATCCACGCCAGCGGAGGAAATCGCAAAGGCCAGGGAGCAGAAGTTCTGGGCGTTCTGCTTGTTCACGCCCTGCTTGGCAGGCTCGGTGTTGCCGAAGGTCGGGAGGGCCAGCATGGCCATGATGCCGATGATGGCGACGGTCATGAGCATTTCTGCGAGGCTGAAACCTTGGCGGCGGGAAGAGGAGGAGGCTTTGTGATTTTTCATAACTTGTCTCAGGAACAGGAAAAATATGTATCAGCGGTAACCACATCACAAATCTATTTTCATAATTTTGATACTAATTTCTGCGCATATTATCGTTTTTGATAATTATTGACACAGATCTGACAGATCGCTGACATCGTTTTCTGCTTCTCAGAACATGTCGGTAACTTGGCGCAAGGTGTTCACGGATGGCTCCCTACGCCTCCTGAGGTGTGATGTTTAAACCATTCATCTGCGCCACCTCTCTGATGCTCCGCCGGCCCCCCCCGGCGAAAACATAGGGGCACAGGCTGGGTAAGTTGCGGATCCTTCGTCCCGGCAGGCGACTGCCATTCTCTCTGGCTCAAATCCATCCTGCGAATCCCAGGAAGACGGAACCCATCTTGCTCCTGAGAAACCAGAGTGATAGCCTGACCGTAATTCCCTGTATAGTTCTCCTCCTTTCTCAGCGCATGTGGGTGCCCCCTGTTCCTCTCCAGCGCGCCATTCTTGCCATGGCGTTCGGAGGCTCACTCGCACTTCTGCAGCCGGCCGCAGGCCAGACCTCCGAGGCTGCCGCTCCCCTGCCCTGGGCGGAACGTGACACGCGGCTGGCGAATGAATACCTCTCCCTGCTCGTCTCCCAGCCTGAATATGGCCGTGTGGTGGACCTGGTCTGGACGCTCTATGAGAAGCATGAAGCCACCGGGCTGCTGATCGAAAGCGTGACCCAGCAGGTGCAGCAGCAGCGGCATCCCGCCTTGATCCTGGTGCTGGGGCATCTGCACCGGAAGGCGGGTAACCTAACCAAATCTGCGGCTGCGTATGAGCAGGTGATGGGGGATGCCACCTACAAGCCACTGGCGCTCCAGGCGCTCGCGGAGGTGACTCAGGAAATGGGTGACCCGGCGAAGGCCTGGCAGTGGATGACGCAGTTCAACGAGCTGCTGCCTGAGAAAGACCCGCGCAAGGTGGACACCCTCCTGCGACTGGGCACGCTGGCTCTCTCCGCGCAGAAAAACGAGGACGCCGTCCGCGCCTGGGAGCAGGCCGCAAAGCTCCACTCGGATGACTTCCCTTTGGTTAGGCAGGTGGCGGAGCTCATCCTGCGTGCCGGCTTTCCAGAGCGCGCCGCGGCCTTTTACATCACGCTCGCGGATCAGAGTGATCCGCAGAAGCGTCTGGATGCGCTCTACGATCTCGCCCGCATTCATGAGCACGCGGACCAGTTTGAAAAAGCCGATGCCGCGCTGAAGAAGGGCCTGTCACTCCTCGACTTCCGCGATTCACGCTACACGGACTTCTTCCGCCGCCGCGTGCGCCTGCATGAGAGATTCGGCACACTGGAAGACCTGCGCCAGCAGTTCATCAAGGCCGCCGCCATCCAGCCAGTGAGCGAGCAGCCGCTGCGTGATCTCGCACGCTTTCATGAGATGACCGCAGACTCGGATGCCCATGTGGAGACGATGCGCGCGCTTGTGAAAGCGGCCCCGCAGGTGGATGACTACCGCTGGGAACTGGTGAGGCTGCTGCTGGATCACGATGGCATCGCCGAAGCCGCGCAGTTGCTGGATGAGCGCCTGAAAAACGATGGCTCGGATCTTCCCGCCATCGTCTTCCTGCGCTGTGAGGCAGATCTGCGCAGCGGCAAGCAGGCGGAGGCCACGGCTCGTCTGCTGAAGCTGCTGAAGGTCACTCCCGCGAATGCCGAGATGGAAAAGCAGGCTCTGGCCTATGCCCAGCAGCGCACGCTGGATGACATCACCGAGTTCATCCTCAAGAGCCGTGTGCAGCGTGATCCCACCCGTGCCGAGGCGGTGTTTGAGCTCGCCGCCTTCCACCGCGCACGCAAGGACATGACCGCTGCGGATGCTCTGCTGCGGCGCTTCACCCAGTCCGCACCGAGTGACGAGGAGCGCCAGCGCCGCCTGAATGATGCGGCCGCCTTCATGGCCTCCGGCAGTGATCTGGACACCGCCATCATCCTCGCCCGTGAAGCCGTCTCGAAACCGAGTGCCGGGCGTGAGGAGTTCATCCGCCTCGCCGATCTGCTCACCGAACATGCCGAGCCCGAGGAAGCCACCGAGTGGCTGGAGAAAGCCTGGGCAGCCTCCAAGACTGAAGAGGAAGGCGTGGATGTGGACGAGCGCCTCTACTCCATCCTGCTCGGCGAAAAGAAAAAGGAAGCTCCGAAAAACCACGGCACCGGCGGTGAGTTCCAGCTTCCCGATGTCTTCACCGGCAATGGCTTCGGCAGCCCTGAGGAAGGCACGGCCCTCAGCGTGCAAAAAGTTTCCGCAGAAGTGGATGAGAAGACCCACCTCATTATGGAAAAGGTGAGGACCCAGGCCGCATCGCCCCTGGCGCTCTTCCGCGCCGCGTGGTGGTGCCTGCGCTCGGGCTTGAGTGAGGAAGCCTACGCGGCCTTCCGCCAGCTTGAGGAGATCTCGCCAGGGCGCAGCCTGTCTCTGGAAGCCGAGCGCCTGCTTTTGGAACTCACGCTCGCGGACAAGAACAACGCGCTGTCCATGCGCGTGCTGCGCCGCCTGATGGCGAAGGACCCGCCTAACCAAATACGCTACACGCTGCGCCTCAGCGAGCTGCTGCTTGAGGATGAGCAGACCGCCTCGTCCGCCATCAATGTGGGCCTTTCCCATGAGCGCACCGGCTGGCGGCTCGCGGCTGACCCACCCGTCCCGGGAAAGGTGGCCACCACGCTGCTGGAGCGCGCCTACCGTGAGGCCCCGGACTCGGAGCAGCTTCTGAATGCGCTCACTCAGTGCTACACGCTGCAGCGCCGTGCCGATGATGCCTTGAAGCTTTGGGAGCAGGCCATCGAGCGTGCCACGGGCGGGGCCGCTGTCACCCTCATGCAGCGCTATGCCGAGATGCTGCTCCAGCGCGGCAAGCTGCCGGAGCATGTGCAGATCCAGCTCCGCATCGTGGAGCAGGAGACGGATGTGAAGCGCCGTCGTGAGGCCTTCAAGCGCTTCCTGGACCGGCTGCTCTGGGCCGGTGAAGGCGGCGGTGACCTGCCGGCCGAGGCTCTCGCAGACCGCCTGAAGCTGATCCGTGAGGCCCTGCAGGCGCTGGTGAAAAAGCATCCCTTCGATGGCTTCTACCACGAGGCCCTGGCGAACGTCCATGAGCGTGCGGGTGATGCGGCGCAGGCCTTCGCCGCGATGAAGCAGGCCTACTACACCGCGCCTGACACACCCTTTTCGTTAGACCAGCTGCGTGAGGCCGCGCTGAAGGTCTCGGACCTGAAGTCCGCCATCTACTTCCAAAAGCAGATCGCCGCCAGCGCACCGCCCGCGACCATCGCCGCCGAGTCACGTCGTCTGGTGGAGATGCTGGAGCAGACCTTCCAGATTGCCGAGGCAGACCGCGTGCGCCGTCGTCTGGAAAGCAGGTTTGCTCAAGATGCCCCCGCGCTGGAAGGTCTGGCGGAGCACTACCGCTCCACCGGCCAGGACGAGGCCGAGCGCCGTGTCTATGAGCAGATCTCCCGCGTGCGTCCGTGGGATGCGCGCTCGGAGCTGCGCCTCGCTTTAAAATGCCTGCGCCTCGCGGATGAAGACGCGGCCCGCAAGTATCTCAGCGAGATCATCCGCCGGACGCAGGACCAGACCTCCATGCCCATCACCGGGCGCAATCCGGAGCGCCTCCCGCTGCCACTGGCCGAGCAGAGGAAGAACGGCACGCCCGGCCCTGTCACAGAGATTGTTAGCGAACTTGATACCGTGCCCGGATTGAAGAGCGCGGAGATCGCCACCATGCGCACCTTCCTCAGCCTGCCGAGGCCGGAGTTTCTGGAGCTTCCAGACAGGTTGATGGACATCCGCCTGCGCGCCATCGAGGAGCTGGCCCGCCTGATCCGGCGTGACGGTTCCCTGGAAACCTGGAAAGCCCAGGTGGCCGCGTGGAAGTCTCCGGTGGAGAAGATCTGGGCCTACTACTACGCCGGACTCGGCGGCGAATGCCGGGCAGAGCTGCGGCAGGTCATGAGCGCAGGCAGCACCGTGGAGGCCGGCTTCTGCCAGCTCTGGCTCACACTGCGCTGTGGTGGCATGGACGAGGCCATGCGCTGGTCCACCCAGACCGGCGTGGATGGCGAGATCCTGGAGCGCCGTCAGCGCACGCTTCTCGCCGTGGCGGCCATCCTGGCGGACATCGATGACTTCCACTTTGCCAAAGGGGACCTGGCCCTGCTCGGCACGCTGCGCAGCGTCTCCGTGCTGGACATCCTGCGCCGTCTCCAGGACCAGCAGCGCTACTCAGAGGCGCTGGAGCTGGGTGAGAGCCTGAGTGAGCACAATACCGCGCTGGGCAATGCCTTTGTCTTCTCGCTGGCCCGCATCGCCGAGGCGGCGGAGCGCTGGGACCTGGCGCGTGAGTATCTCGGCCGGGTGGTGCGTGGAGCCGTGCCGCCGGAGACCTATCGCGGCACCTTTGATCCCTACCTTTTCAGCCTCAGCGCGGCGAACCGCCTGGCCATCAGCGCGGAGGAGCGCGAACAAAATGTGCGTTCATCCTGGCAGCATCTCCAGGCCACTCCCAACTCCGCCATGACCAGCCTGCGCAAGTCCGCCGTGGCAGGCCTGGCCGGAGCGCCGGACAAGGCTGCGGCCGAGATGGAAAAGCTGCTCACGGGTGATTTCCTCCCCGCCCGCCAGATGGGTGAGATGCGCGGCATGCTGATGCCGCAGGGATCCCCGCGCTATGAGGAGCCCATGCATCTGCGCAGCCTCTGGGAGGAGACACGGGAGATCCAGGCGCGCTTCACCAATGAAGGCCTGAGCAAGGTGGTGGAGCAGGTGAATGACAACCTCATGGACCGCTGGGGCGGCGTGGCGCTCAGCTCACGCTCCGGGCTGGAGTTTGGCGAATGGCGGCTCGGCCACCTCATCCGCCGCATGCGTGAGTCCGACTACCCGACCCGGCTGAAATTGTTGCGTGAGCATCTGGCCAGCGTGGACATGCGCCAGGAGGTGTCTGTGGATACCTTGAGCGAGCTCGGCGGCCGTCTGGAGGCGGCGAACATGTCCCGCGAGGCCATCGAGGTCTATGGCATGCTGCCGGGCCGTGCCCCGGCGAATCCGGAATACGCGCAGTGGCTCATCCGCGTGGCCGAGGCCTCCTTGGAGACGAAGATCGGCATCAAGTTCACGCTGCAGCTTCTGGAGGCCGAACCCCCTTTCAAACCCCCGCAACCCGGTGACGAGGTGCTGCGTGAGAAGCACGCGCATTTTCTCGCGCTCGAGTATGATCTCGCGGCGTTGCATCGCCTTGGCTACCTGCCTGCCTTCACCCAGGTGCGCCAGGGCCGCATTCCTGACGAGGTGCCGTATCTCCGCGAGCTCGCTCTGCTCTATGAAAAGATCGGGCAGGACAAGCTCGCGCTCGCCGCCTGGGACCGTCTGCATGAAGCCTTCATGGCCAATGCCGGCAGCGGAGTCGCGCCGGATGCCGAGAGCTGCGTGCACCGCGCCCAACTATTGATTCAACAAAACAAGCCCGCTGCCGCGCTGGATGCCCTGCGCATCGTGCCGCTGGTGGAGAAGACCGGAGCGCAGGGCCGTGAAGCCCTGAAGCTGCGTGCCAGGCTGGCCGCGCAAACGGGGCTGTGGGATGAGTTCCGTGAGCTGATGACCAAGGCCGTGGAGCTGAAGGCCATCGATGCCATCACGCATCTCTCCGCGCTCTGCCGCGAGCATTCCCGTGCCACGGAAGGCCTGAACTTCCTCACCCAGGCCGAACGAACGGTGAAGGATGACGCGGACCGCTTCCGTCTCCGGCTGGAACTGCTGCGCCTTTTGGCCGCCGATCCTGCCTGGATGCCGGATCGCGGTCGCGCGCAGATCGCCGCGCTCTTCCGGGTGCGGAACCGCAGCCGCGAGGCGCTCAGCCAGCTCGCGGACTGGATGAGCACGGAGGCCGAGAGCAAGCATCGGGATGCCTGGCTGCCCATCCTGCGCGCCGAGACACGGGCGGGCACGGATCGTCCACTGGCCGCCCTGGCCCTCAGCGCCTTCGCGCAAGATGCCCCGGCCTCCTTCTCGGATGACCTCCGGCTCGGCTGGCAAAACGTGACGGACAGTGACCGCGTCTGCGTGGATCTCGCCGCCACCCTGCTTATGAAGAAAGGCCGGCCGGCACTGGCCTGGCAGGCCTGTCTGGTGATGCAGGATCTCCCCTCCATCCGTCTGGAGAGCCGCAAGCAGCCGCTGATGCTGCGCGTGGCCCATGCCATGAAGGACCGCTCCATCGTCCAGGACCTCTTCGCCGAAGTGGTGCGCATGCCCGTGCCCGGTGGCTCGCAGACCGCTGCCTGGGCCCAGACTCTGCAGGAGTGCGGGGAACTGCAGATGGCACGCGAGCTCTACCAGACTGCGCTGGACCGCCTGGACGCCACAAACTCCACCCAGCCGGATCTCACTGCCGCCTGGGCCCGGTTTCTCATCGGCCAGAAAGAGTATGAAGCCGCCGAGACCTGCCTCATGAAGGACGTCTGGATGCTGCCCACGGAAGCCGCCGCCCTCCTTTTCGAGCTTTATGAAGCCTGGGGCCGCCTCGCTGACGTGCAGCAGGAGCTGCGTAAATTCCACCTCACTGGCGGCATCGAAAAAGAAGTCCTCTACCGCGCCTCCAAAGCCCTCGGTTTGCCACCACCGACCACGAGTGCCATCCCGCAGCCGCAGGGTGGGGAGTGAGTTAAGCACAAGCCTTATTGCCTAGGCAGGCTTTCCGGTATATACGCTGTCAACACATGCGATCACGACCTGTTGCTTTTGTCCTCACCCTGATTCTGAGCCTCAGCCTGATGATGGGACTGAATTCTTTGGCTCAGTCCGTGCCGGATATCTCGGTCACCTATAGCAACAACGTCCAAGGCGACGTGTATGTGACCACCGGCTGCATCGTCTCCCCCAACACAACCCCGGCCTTGGGAGGGATTTCGTATTTTAGTTTCCGTGTCGAAAACGTCGGGGCGGCCACGCTGAACAACATCGACACCTGGGTGGATGGCCCGGACGCGGACTGTGTCACCATCAATGGGGCTCCGAATCCGTTCGTGAACGCGGGATCGAACACGCAAATCAACACCACTTTCGTCCGTAAGAGACAGGGTCCTCTGACGGCCACGCTGCACATCACCAGCAATGATCCGGACGAGGGTTCCTTTGATCTGATCCTGACGGACACTCCGCCAGCCCTGCTGCTGGCGCTGAAGGGCCCGGAGGAAACGCCCATCGCCAACCATGGCCCCTGGGAATTTGGCAGCCTCATGTTCACTGGGCTCAGCACCAGCGCGGCCTTCACCCTGACCAACACCAGCGGCCAGGAAGTGAGCGGCCTGCAATTCGTCAAGACAGGCACCGCCCGGAATGACTACACCATCACACCGGAACTGCCATCGACCCTCGCCGCTGGAGCGAGTGTGAGCTTCACGGCGCAGTATTCCCCGGTCCTCAACGGACTGCGTGAAATCTATCTGAATTTCAGCTACGCCGGCCCCACGCCGGGAGTCCAGCGTGTGCGCCTCCGGGGCACCGGGGTGAGGCCCACCGTGCTCGTCGAGCGGCAGCCCACAGGCACGACGGTCGTGAATGGGGCCACGCTGGACCTGGGCTCAACGGCGGTTGGGACCAGCAAAAGTCTGAGTGTCAAGGTCACCAATACCAGCCCCGGCCCGCTCTCTGGGATCTCCGTCGCCAGGACCGGGACCCATGCCGACGAACTTAGCATCGTGACAAGTCCAGCGGCCACGCTGGCCCCTGGAGAGCACACCTTCGTCACCGTGGATTTCGTTCCCGGGGCCTTCGGCCCGAGGGAAGCCGTCGTGAGCCTGATCAGCGAGCTGCCCGGAGCCACTCTCTGGAGCATCACCCTGAAAGCTGCGGGACTTGTGCCGGAGATCAAGGTGGAGCAGCCTGCGGGATTCGACAAGACAGACGGCGGGACCATTAACCTGGGGCCAGTCAACCTCGGCGGGAGCAAAAGCCTGACCTTCACGATCAAAAACACCGGCAGCCCTGCCCTGACAGGCCTGGCCGTCACCAAAGATGGCGAGCATGCGGATGAGTTTGTCATCACCCAAGACCTGCCTGTCACAGAAGTGGCCCCGGGAGGCAGCACCACCTTCACGGTGCTGTTCACACCCGCAGCTTTTGGCACACGCACCGCAGCGCTGCACATCTCCAGCAATGACGCGGACGAGAACCCTTTTGATATCAACCTCACGGCGCTGGGCTCCGCTCCTGAGATTCGTCTGGAATACAGGGGCAACGAGATCCCGCAGCACAACACCTACCATTTTGGGAGCTTCGATGTCAAAACGCTGGCCTATCAACAGCTCAACCGCCTGCGCGACTTTGCGGTGGAAAACCTCGGCAACGGCCCACTGACAGTGGACCGGGTGGAGGTGACCGGACCTCAGGCGGCAGCCTTCAATCAATGGCCGGGCCTGTCCCGTGAGTCCGCTCCTCCTGGGCAGGGACTGCTCCTGCGGCTGATCTTTGAACCCACCACCTACGGCCTGCACACCGCCACGGTGAAGGTCTTCAGCGATGACGCGGACGAGCCCACCTATGAGTTCAACGTGACCGGCATGGGCTTGCTGCCAGGCTTCCAGATCGAGCAGCCTGCGGACACGCCCGTGACGTCCCCCTACACGCGCCAGTTCGGCCTCGCTGCCGTGAAGTCCACCGGGACGAACCTCACCTTCACCATCAAAAACCCAGGTAGTCAGGCCGTGACCCTCTACCACACGATCACCGGTGCCGATGCGGCCAACTTCACCGTGGTGGAGCCCTATCCGACCTACAGCACACCCGGAGGTTCCAGCACGACCCTGACGGTGCAGTTTTCCCCGAGATATTCTGGAGCGTGCCAGGCGACGCTGAACCTCACCCACAATGCAGTCCAGTCCGGCCAGGGGAGCTTTCAGGTCCATCTCTCCGGCACGGGAGTCTACTCCGAGGTGGAGTTCACATCCTCCAGCTATAACGTGAACCATGGGGAAACCGGGGCCGCGGTGACCGTGAAGCGCAATGAAACCCGAGTGCCTGCCTCCGTCGAGCTGAAGACATTCTCCGGTTCTTATTCCAGTGTGCCCCCCGCGGAGAGCGCCTATCAGGGTGAGGACTTCACCGGGCCCACCGGACCGGCGGCCGTGGTGAACTTCGCCGTCGGTGAGGCCGAAAAGACCGTCACCATCCCGCTTCTCGCACCCGCCTCGGGCGCCACTGAGACCCGCCAGTTTCGCGTGGAACTCGCCAATCCCGGCCCGGGTGTGATCATCCGGCATCCTGACGAGACCTTGGTCCGCATCGTGGGCCTGGACAGCGTCAAGCCCACCCTGACACTCACCGCGCCGGCCGCAGGCAAGAGCAGCACCGTCTGGCCGCTGGTCGTGAGCGGCAAGGCGGGGGATGCGAAAGGCATCGACCGCGTGGAGGTGAAGCTCGGCAGTGCCGATCCCATGCTGGCCACGCTGAGTGACAACGCCACCAAGCCCACCGAGATTCCTTTCACCTGCGGCATCCATCCCCCGGACGGCACCCATACCCTGGTGGTCACGGCCTATGACCTGCGGGGAAACAGCACCTCGGTCACCCGCAGCATCACCTTCAGCCGCCGCTACCAGCTCCTGCTGAGAAGGATCACTGAGCATTCAGTGGGTGACCCACAGTCTGCCACGTTTGCCATGACTGCCACTCCTGCAGCATCCGCCACGGCCGTGGTGGCGAAACCATGGTCTACCTGGGAATACACCTCAGCGGTGGCACCGGGCACGAAGATCAAACTGGTGGCCACGGCCAAGAAAGGCTTTGTTTTCGGAGCTTGGTCCGCCTCTGAGAGCGCTGCGGCGGTCAGACTGGGAAATGAAGTGACCTTCACTATGCCAAGCGGAGATGTCACTGCGGCCGCGACCCTGTATGAAGGCTCTTATGCACCCGAGGCGACCTCAGAGACGATCTCCACGGTGCACTGGCTGCTCAGCCCGCCCGAGACAGACGGCGTGGAGCCCGCCTTTGGCAGCCAGGCCTATCTGACCGGCACCATCACAGCCACTGGCGGCCTGACCGGCAAGCTGCTGATCGGCGGCCAGACTCTCCCTGTGGTGGCCACCCTCTATGGCAATACTCCGGCAGTCTTCACCGTGGCGGGAAAGAAGCGTGACTCACTCCCCGTGCCGGGAGGTGTCCTGACCCTGACCGAACTGTCTCCCGGAACCCAGACCCTGAACTCGGCCCACCTCATGGCCACCCTGAAGTCCACCACCGGCGAGGTCCTCTCCACCGTCCGGGGGGAGCCCGCCATGTCAAAGGCCTACGCCACGCTGCTAAACTCAAACACCAAGGGCACCTACACCCTGCGTCTGACCGCCGTGCCGGCCGATACATTGCCCACGGCTCCTGCCGCCTATCCAGGAAGTCCGGGTTATGCCACGATGACCCTGGCCAAAAGCGGTGCCATCTCGCTGGCAGGCATGCTCGCGGATGGAACCGCCGTGACGATGAGCACCGCGCTGCTGAGCTACGGCACAGCGCCGCTTTACATGCAGCTGCCGACCCCTGGCGGCACGACCAAGCTGGGTCTCGTCACCGGCACCCTGGCGTTTTTCTCCCCCCATCCCGACCATGACGTCACCGCCCGTTTGCATTGGTATCGCCCCGCAGCAGCCACGTCGAAGGTCTTCCTCTACACGGCTGGCTGGCCCGGCGGCATTCACCTGGATGTCGGAGGCGCTCTCTACTCTCCGGCCATCTCCGCCCAGTCGCTGTTTGGCACATGGTTCGCGCCCTCCCCTGCACGCCTGCTGTTCACCGGTGGCAAGCTCACCTCTCCGATCGAGAAGACCAACTTCGGCCTCAAGGGTAACACGGTGGTGAAGACCGTGCCCGTGGACAATCTCTACACGCTCGCCATCACACCCGCCACGGGCGTCTTCAGCGGCACCTTCACGCCGAATTGGAACAATCTCGGTGCGGTCAAACCGGCCTTCAAGGGGGTCATCCTGCAAAAAGGCACCGCCACGGCCACCGGCTTCTTCCTCAACAACGCCAAGAATGAACCCGCTCAGGAAAGCGGTTCGGTGACCCTGAGCGCGCCGGCACGATGAGGCAAAAATGAGTTCCGTGGGGCAGGAGATGCGGATCTGCGGAACCGCCAAGAAAAAATCTCCTCCCCTTGATCTCGCGCCTTTCGCTTCCAAAGCAACCCCACCTAAGGGGTTGACGCTGTGTGTTTTGACCTGCCCATAGGGGATTCAGGCAGGGCCTCGCATTCCCTCACTCCAGGGGCTTTTTACGAATGAAGACTTAAGAGCAGACTTCACATTGTATCTTCTTTGACATAACAATGTAAATACTATGAAAATACCAACCCGAAAATTGGGGCTCCTCATGGTGGGTCTCATGGCAGTATGGAGCGCCCAGGCGCTCAAGGCAGAAGGCGAAGTTCCCGTGATCACGATCGAAGACGCCTATGGCGTCGTCATCCCGGAGAATGCGGAGGTGGACTATGGCGACGTGGCGAAGGGGTCCAGCCTCAGCAAAACTTTTACCCTACGAAATACTGGCACGGCTGATTTAACCAACGTCACTCTTCACAAGGAGTTCGACATCTATCCAAACGAAGTTGTCATCACCCAGCCTCCAGCGACCACGGTCGTGCCGGGGGGCAGCACCACCTTCTCCATCCAGTTCACTCCGCCCATCTACGGCCCACGTCAGAAGGCAGTCTGGATCGCGAGCAATGCCATGGTGAATGGACCTTTTGACCTCCATCTAAAATGTTTTGGGAGACCCACACCTCCCAAAGCCTTTCATGGCCTCACCGAGGTGGCAGACGGCGGCACGGTAAACTTTTCCACCCAGGGGAGAAGCACTCCCGTGACCGAACAGATCACGCTGACGAATGAAAACACCATTCCGCTGACGGGTCTGAACCTGACCCTGGACGGCGACCACGCGGCCGACTACTCCATCACCCAGGGATTGGTGACTTCCGTCCTGGAGCCGGGTGCCAGCACCCAGATTGCCGTGCGCTTTTCCCCCTCCATGCGGGGCAGCCGCACTGCCGCCCTGCACCTCAGCTACCTTCAACATCCGCAGAACCCACTCGACCTCGTGCTCACCGGCACAGGCATCGGGCCGGACATCAAACTGGCGGCGCAGGACCTGCCCCAGCCGCTCCCAGGTGCCCCCTACGACCTGCACCCCCTGCGGGTCGGCACGGAAACCAGTGCCAGCTTCACGATTTCCAATGAGGGCGACGAAAACCTCAGCGAGCTGAGCGTCACCCTGAGTGGTCCAGGCGCGGCATCGGGTGAAATTTACCTCGCGGGTGTCCCTTCCCCCATCCCCACCCTGACTCCGGGAGCCAGCACCACCTTCACCGTTTTTGCCAAACCCTCAGCCCTGGGTGTGCGCACCGCGCAGATCGTCATCGCCAGCAATGATCCGGACGAAAATCCTCTGATCGTGCCCGTCATGTGCACCGGCACCAACCCGGAACTCCAGGTGGAGACCGTGAGCGGACAGCCCATCCCGCAGGGCAGCGTGTTTGAGGTGGGTTCTGCCCGGGTGCAGGACCCGACCGCTCCCTCCGCGAAGAAAACCCTCGTCCTGCGTAATGTGGGCGTGGGCGCCTTGCGCGTCTTGGGGGTGGAAACCCAGGGGCCCACCCTTCCCTCCGAGGGCACATTTAGCGACGACTTGAGCGCCTCCACCCGTTGGATTCCCGAAGGAGGCACCCTGCAGGTGGAGGTGAGCTTTACCCCCACTGGCCATGGCAACCGCACGGGCAGCCTGCTCATCGGCAGTGATGACGAGGACGAGTCCAGCTATGAGTTCAGTCTCCAGGGCACCGGTCTGCAGCCCATCGCCCAGGTGCTGAATCCAGGCGGCACCGTGGTGGATCCCAGCCAGCCCCATCAGTTCGACTCCACCCTGGTGGGGACGGACGGCCCGAGCATCACCTACACTATCCGAAACATCGGAAACATTCCTCTCACTCTGGATTCCAGCGTCACCGGCAGGCTCTCGGAGCATTTCGTGATCACCACACCGCCGGTGAATCCGGTGCTGCCAGGGGAAAGCACCCCCCTCACCGTGCAGTTCAAGCCCATCTATGCTGGCGACATCGACGCCCAGCTGAAAATCATGGACAACAGCGTGGAGAATCCGGACATCACCCCGCACAGCGTCCTCCTGCCACTGCGCGGCACCAGCCTGCCGATCCTGGTCAGCTTCACCGAGCCCATGGTCACCGTGGATCATGGAACCGAGGGAGTGGCCGTCACGGTCAGGCGCAGTCACAGCCACCAATCCATGACGGTGGGTGTGAAGACCGCACGGGCAGGCGTTCCATGGTCCCGCGTCTGGTTCACCGGCGCGGAGCCTCTGCTGGACTACCCGGTCTTGACTGAGCAGCAGCCGCTCAACGTCAACTTTGCCGTGGGCGAGCTGGAAAAGACCGTCACGGTGCCGCTGGTGGTCACCGCTGACCGCTCCCACCTCAACCGCGAGTTTTACCTCACCCTCAGTCCGGATTGGACCGGGAGCTTCGGCACCCATCGTCATGAACTGGTGCGCATCCTGGCGCTGGACGATGTGCCGCCCGTCCTGACCGTGGACAATCCCCTGGCCGGGAATGTGAAGAAGGTCCTGCCACTGGTCGTCAGCGGCACCGCCACGGATGCCAAAGGCATCGACCGCATCGTGGTGAAGCTCAATGATGAGCCGCCTGTGGAGATCCTGGTTGGCGTGGACAAGCCTTTCGATCCTTGGAACGGACGCGCGAGCTTCGAGGTCCCGGTCTACCCGCAAAATGGCCCCAATGTGGTCGTGGTCACGGCTTATGATCCCCAGGGAAACGGCACCACCATCACCCGTGAGTTCAGCTACACGGGCCGCTGGGCGCTGAACTATGAGGCCACCGTCCGTATCGGCGAAAACAGCAACACCAGCGCGCAGGGTGGCAGTGTGACCTTCTCAGCCGTCCCGGCAGCGGGTGCCTGGGTTCCCTATCCGCCCAACGGTTTGTCCGCCTCTCCGCAGCGCACCGTGGGGGTGGCGGCAGGCACCGTGGTCAAGCTGGTGGCCAAGCCCAAGCCCGGCAAAGTCTTCAGCCGCTGGATCAAGGCCGCCGGCCCGGATGGCTTGGTGATGGAAACCGTGGGAGACACCCTCACCTTCACCATGCCCGCCGCCGTGGTCAGCATCGACGCTGAGTTCGACTTCTACGACTTCACGCCTCCGGTTGGCCAGACGAACAGCTGGCACTGGCTGCTGCATCCAGAGGCTCCAGCCGCCGCCAGCACGGCGAATGAAGCCTACCTCACCGGCATCCTGAGCAGTGGTGGCAGCTTCTCGGGCAAGCTGCTCATCAAAGGCCTCTCCGTGCCTGTGGCCACGCAGATCCTCGCGGACAGCCCGGCCACGTTCACCGTGGCGGGAAAGAAACGCGCCTCCATGCCCGTCCCGGGCGGTGAACTGCGTTTGGTGAGAGACTTCGCCAGCGGGGAGCTGCGGGCCACCATCACCCACACCGCAGGCGGCACCAGCACCAGCCTCGGCCGCCGCGCTGTCCACAGCGTGAAGAACAAGGTGCCAGCCACCCTGCTGAACTCCGCCACCAGGGGCACCTACACCCTGCGGATGAATCCCGTGGCACCTGACGCAGAACCTGTGAACACGACCACCTATCCCCAAGGTTTTGGTTATGCCACCATGAGCCTCTCCAACATCGGCGCGCTCACTCTCACCGGTGTGCTGGCGGATGGCACGGCCATCACCATGAGCACCGCCCTGCTGTCTGATCAGGAAGCGCCTCTCTTTGTGCAACTGCCCACGCCCGGCGGCACCACGAAGCTCGGCCTCGTCACCGGCCTGCTGGATTTTGACACCGCTCCCGCCAGCACCGACGTCACCAGTGAGCTTACCTGGTTCCGACCCGCCGCAGCCACTCCCAAAGTGCTGCTCTACAACGCAGGCTGGCCCGCTGGCATCTCCCTGGATGCCGAGGGCGCGCTCTACTCCGCCACCAAGACCGCGCAGGCTGCCCTGCTTGGCCTAACCAGCAATACTCCGTCCCCTGCCCGCTTGTCTTTCACCGGTGGCAGGCTCCCCGCCCCGGTCGAAAAAACCAGCTTCGGCCTCAAGGCCAACACCGTGGTGAAGACCCTGCCGGTGGACAACACCTACGTGCTCGCCATCACACCCTCCACCGGCCACTTCAGCGGCGCCTTCACGCTGAATTTGAGCCTTCCTGGTTCGGCCAAACCGGTCTTCAAGGGGGTCATCCTGCAAAAAGGCACCGCCACGGCCACCGGCTTCTTCCTCAACAACGCCAAGAATGAACCCGCTCAGGAAAGCGGCGCCGTGACCCTGAGCGCGCCGGTGCCTTGAGGATGGCGCCACCACGCATCCCGCATCGACTGGAGGGTTCCGCTCACGGGAACCCTCTCGTAAGGGATTGACTCTGTTTGAGTTGATCACGCGGACCTTCCGGTCTCGTGTTATCACCCCTCCATTCAGGCTCTCTTTCTACGAATATGCACTTAAGAGCAGCCTTGCCATAATCACTCACTTTGGAGTAACAATGTAAATACTATGAAAATACCATCCCGATTCATGGAACTCCTCATGGTGGGCCTGCTATACATGGGCGGCCCACAGGGCCTCGCGGCAGATGACGGGCCTGAGATCGTGGTGCTACAGCCGTCCGGAGCCGAGGCAGAGAGTGGTGTTGGCACGGTGAACTTTGGCACCGTGCGCGCAGATAGCAGCGCGAGCTTGAGCTACACGATCAAAAACACTGGAACCGCCGATCTGACAGACCTGACGATCACCCAAAGCGGCACTTATGCGAGCAACTACGTGGTCACCCAAAGTCCGCTGGCACCACTCGCTCCAGGCGCAAGCACCACGCTGACGATCCAGTTCATCCCAACCGTTTATGGCGTGAACCATCCGGCGACCTTGTCCATCGCCAGTAATGACGCGGATGAGAACCCTTTTGACCTTCGTCTGAGAGGCGCCAGTCCGCAGCCCCGTCTTACCGTCATCGCAGGTGGCCACACAGGGAGGGGCGGAGATTACCTTTTCTACGACTTCGGCACGACGAATTTCGGCGAGAGCAAAAGCATGACCTTCGTGGTGAAAAACGAAGGCGGCGGAAACATGACAGGCATCCGCAAAGGCCTGCAATATTCAGGCTCCAACGGTTTCGTCATGACAGAGGCTCCAGAGTCGACGGATGTCGTCGCGCCGGGAGAATCCACGCCGGTCACCGTCCAGTTCACACCAGTCAGGGGCGGGTTACACGGTGAGCGGCTGCGCATCAGCGTCGGAATGGATTTTGTCGAGATCTACCTCTCCGGCAATGCTCAGGCGCCTGAGATCATGGTCAGCAACCCTGACTTTTCCATCTATCAGGACGGGGGAAGTTATGATTTCGGCCAGGTCCACGGCAAGGACGGGACCAAGACCTTCACCATCAAGAACACGGGCGTGGAAGATCTGACCGGTCTGGCGGCAAGCCTGGATGGCGCTCATGCGGCTGATTTCGAGCTTTCCTGGAATCCACCTTACACGACAAGCCTGTCCCCAGGGGAGAGCGCGGCACTCACAGTGAACTTCAAGGCCAGCGCCCCAGGCCAACGGACCTCAGCGCTGCACATCACCAGCAATGACGCGGATGAGACCCCCTTTGACATCGCGCTCTCAGCCTCCGGCTCCGCAGCCATCCAGGTGCAGAGACCGAGCCTCTATGGGCCACCGTGGATGGCAGTGGAAGAAGGAGGTGGTGTCACCTTCCCTCTCCAGCATCCTGGGGAGGAGCAGAGCATCACGCTCAGGATTCTTAACACCGGCATCGTGGCTCTGACGGGTCTCGCCACGGCCCTGGATGGAGAGCACTCAGAGGTGTATCAAATCACCCAGGACGTCCCTGTCTCCACCCTGGCCCCTGGAGAGATGACCACGGTCACGTTGACGGTAAAGCCAGTCACCACGGGCACTTTTCTGGCCGCACTGCACATCACAAGCAGTGACCCAAATGCCACGACAGCTCACGTGCCGATGGGTGTCACAGCCACCCTTCCCGACATCCAGGTATGGGGCAGCGGGGCGGAGATCCCCCAGGGCGGCGTGCTGGATTTTGGACCCTCGGGCTATCCCCTCTCTTACCGTGAACTGGACATCGGCATTTTGAACGTCGGCATCGGCGGCATGATCATCAAGAGCTACGTGCTTGGCGGACAAGATCCGAACGACTTTTACATGGAGCGCCGTTCCTATTCGAGTTTCGTGGGTGAGGGGCTGGCACAGCTGCTCACCGTGAGGTTCATTCCCCGCGGCACCGGAACACGCACGGCTACCCTGAAGATCGTGACCAATGACCCGGATGAGGCGGAGTATGAGATCACCTTGAGAGGTGCCAGCGAGCTGCCGGGGCTCCAGGTTGAGGAACCCGTGCATGTGCTGATGATGAGGGGTGATGAGAGAGCCTTCATGACTGCCACCGCGGACACGGTGGGACTTCGGGAGCGCACCTTCACCATCCGCAACACCGGGGTGAACCCACTGACACTAGGTCAAATGACGATCTCCGGCACGGAGCAGCATTTCACCGTGATCAGTCCGCCTGCGGCGGAGGTGCCACCCTCAGGCACCACCACCTTCACCGTGGCATTTACGCCCAAGGCCGCAGGCAACCTCAGCGCAGAGCTCAGCATCAACAACAATTCGGGCCTCGGCCCCTTCAACATCCAGCTGAAAGGACAAAGCATAGCCACCCGGATCGGATTTGAAGGCGCCCTTTTCACCGCGACCCAGGGCGATCGCGAGGCCCGGGTGGTCATCAAACGCAGCCTCCCGGGCTTGGGAGAAGCTTCCGTGCGGCTGTCGACCGTGGCGCTCGAAGCCAGTGATCTTCCGCCCTTCAGCCGCGCCGAAGCCAATCTGGACTATCAGCATCTGAGCGCCCAGCTCGTGACTTTTGCCCCAGGTGAGACGGGGAAAGTCGTCTCCGTGCCCCTGCTGCCCAATCCGAGCCGTGGCAGGGTAAACCGCCATCTACGGGTGAAGCTGACGGATGTCTCCCCTGCGGGCACCACCGTCCTCGACAACAGCATCGGTGCGATCCATATCCTGGCCAAGGACAGCACCAAGCCCACCCTCACCCTGCTTACCCCGGCCGCAGGCAGGATGCCCGCTCCAGAGACCCTGGAAGTGAGCGGCAAGATGGGAGACGCGCTGGGCATCCGCGAGGTGACCGTGGCCTTGAATGGCGGGTCTCCAGTGCCAGCCATCCCGAGCCCGGCCAACGAGCAGGATCAAGACCCGAAGGACATGCGCTTCTCCCTCATGATCACACCCGCCCTTGGGCCCAATGAACTGGTGGTGACTGCCACGGACCTGAAAGGCAACACCACCACCGTGAGACGCAGCTTCACCGCCGTGCGGCGCCAGACGCTGACCTTCCGTGCGGTGGAAGCCGGGCAGTTCACAGTCTCCTCGCTCGGGAGCATCACCTCCACCATCACGCCGGCCGGTTCTGCTTCCTCCGTGACCACCACAGCCGGCGTCAAAACGGCGAGCGTGGACGCCGGGGCCATCGTGGAACTGAAGATGACCCCCAAGGATGGCTATGCCATGACACGCTGGTCCACTCTCGACTCCCACGAACTGCCCCTGAGTTACCACGGGAATACCGTCAGGTTCAAGATGCCAGACAGGACGGTGGAGGTCCTGGCTCATCTGGTGCCGACGCCCTTCACGCCGCCCCTGGGGGAAACCAATCAGTGGCACTGGCGGCTGCACTCAGACGATGCCGGTGGTCTTTCCACCGTCGCGACGGAAGGCTACCTGACCGGCACCCTGACGGCAGCAGGCAGCTTCTCCGGCAAGCTGCTCATGAACGGCCGGAGCCAGCCCGTGACGGCCACCCTCCACGGCACCGGCCAGGCCCTCTTCACCGTGGGCGCGGTGAAGCAGGACGTCCTGCCCCTCCCCGATGACGGCCAGCTGCGAATGCAGTTCGACCCCACCACAGGGGGGATCGAGATCTCCATCATCCACCAGACAGGCAGCAGCTCCGCCCAGGGTCGGCGTGCCGTCTACAGTTCCACGAGCAAGGTGCCCGCAGCCCTCCTCAACGCCCCCACCAAGGGCACCTACACCCTGCGCTTCAATCTCGTGGCACCTGCACCCGTGGAGATGTCCCCAGCACTCTATCCCCAAGCTTCTGGTTATGCCACGATGACCCTTTTAAACACGGGCACGGTCACCCTGACGGGTGTGCTGGCAGACGGCACTCCCGTGACCATGAGCACCCCGCTTCTGGCGGGCAATGAAGCACCCTTGTTTGTGCAGCTCCCCACGCCCGGGGCCACCACGAAGCTCGGCTTGGTCACCGGTCTGCTGCAGTTTGACAACGCCCCGGCCACCACAGATGTGACCAGCGACCTCACCTGGTTCCGCCCCGCCGCAGCTACTCCCAAAGTGCTGCTCTACAACGCAGGCTGGCCCGCTGGCATCTCCCTGGATGCCGAGGGTGCGCTCTACTCCGCCACCAAGTCCTTCCAGTCCGCGCTCTTCCCCGGCCTAACAGCCAATACAACCAGCCCTGCCCGCCTCCACTTCACCGGTGGCACGCTGGCCAGCGAGATGGTGAAAACCAGCTTCGGCCTCAAGGCTAACACCGTGGTGAAGACCACCCCGGTGGACAATACCTACACGCTCGCCATCACGCCAGCATCTGGATTCTTCAGCGGCACCTTCACGCCAAATTGGAGCAATCCTGGTTCGGCCAAACCTGCCTTCAAGGGTGTCATCCTGCAAAAAGGCACTGCCACCGCCGCCGGCTTCTTCATCAGCAACGCGAAGAGTCCGTCCGTTCCGGAAACAGGCTCCGTGACCCTCGGCGCGCCGGTGCCTTGAGTGGTTGGCGGCTTGGGCAAGGTGGTCTGATCCTGCACACATTGATGGCTCGCTGAAAACGAGGTGGACAGACCTCAGAGCAGTGGATAGGTTCATATGAACACATCCACTACCCTATGTCATTTCGGACCTTGTTTTGCCTCGCCGATGAAGCAGACCCCTCGCTCTGTAGAAAGGAGGTGGGAGCGTGAGTCAGGACCGCTATTATCCCATGCCGCTGGCCATTCTGCGCAGCGGTCAGAGTGCTCTGGAGGCCTTGGAAGCGGGGCTGTCCTACAGCCTTGTCAGCGCCGGCATCGCCTACCAGAAGGTGAAGGAAAAGGAGGTGTGTGCGGGGTTGCTGGAGGCTGCCTTGAAGAAGATCCGGGCCAGCAGTGTCACGCCTGCGGTTCCCGAGGATGATGATGCCGAGTTGTGGCGGGCGGCTCTGGTGGGCGCTGAGCTCCTCAATGTGTCTGGAGGTTGTCACGTCCGGCGGCTGAAAGTGTATAAGGAGCATCACCGCCCGGGAGGGGTGTTTTTCACCCTGCGCCAGGACTGGGTGTGGAATGCGATTCTTCAAGCCCGGTGCGAAGCGGGGCGAGACGAGCGTGTCCCAGACAAACCTCTGAGCTGGACGGAATTTCGTCTTTTAGCCGCCCTGCTCAGCGCCAAGGTGAACCTGCAGGGCTTCTCCTTTATAAGCTGGGAGAGCATCCAGGCCCGGGCCTACGGCTTCCACTCCAAAGCGCTCTTTCAGGCAGGCAAGGCCACCCTCCCCGGCCATTGCCAACCGCTCTCGCGGGATGTCATCCGCCGGCGTCTGGACAGGCTGGAGATCCTGGGCTTCTTCGCCCGCTGCCGTTACGCCTCCGGCAGCCGTGGCGGTCTCACCGCCTACTCCTTCCAGCATCCGATGAGGGAGACTTTGGTGGCTGCCGTGCTGGCATGGAAAAACCACAAGAAGTCCTTCCACACCCGGGCCGCCGCCCTCCGTGCCACGGACCTGCAGGCCTTCCAACCGCCTCCCAAAAAGACCGCCGCGCGCCAGCCCCCCGCGCACGCCATTCCACGAAGGTTCCTGAGACATGGGAATGGCGAACAGAACAATAGCGAGGCGTTCTGATGCGCCTCCCATTTCGCCTGCCCCAACCCATCGCCAACTGACCACCAACCGACCACCAACCCCTGCATCAAGTCTGCTCCAAGCGACTCCCAACATAATGAGAAAGGCTTGGAAAGGAAAAAGGCAAAAAGGAAAGACGCAAACTCTAGCGTTTTCCCAGAACTCAAGCCCTGGAGCCGCTCCGCAGCTCAAAACCATGCAGCTTAGAGCCTTCTGCCGAGGCAAAGGCGAGCACCTCAGCGCCATCGACATACCCCCACTGTCACCCGTCTCTGATCGCTTCCGCCATTGATCGTCTTGTCTTGGCCTGGCAGTGGCCTTTACCCATCAGTTGATGAGTGACCAGACTGCGCGTGTTTGACAGCCTCGGAGAGGCGGAAGGAAATAGCGCATGGCTTTAGCCATGCGTAGCCAGAGCCCCGCAGCTTGGTTGAATCCAGAGTCCCGGAGAGACGAAAGAGTGACTTGTTGCCCTCCCTCTGCCGCTGCCTACCTGCCGCCAAACCTGTTTCGACTGAAAGTCCCGGTTGGCAGGGGCGAATGCCGCCCTCTTTCGTCCCTCACCGGGACTTGGATACCATCAGAGAACTCTCGCACGATGCCCCCCGGCTGAAGCCGAGGGCTATGTTCTTTCGCCTCTCCAAGGCTCCAAGCAACCTCTCCCCTGCGCAGCACAGCCGGTATTCTCAACCCAGAGTCGTTTGTGGGTAGGCTCAGGGCCGGGCAGGTCGCTAGCGGGTCGCTAGCGGGTCGCTAGCGTATCGCTAGCGGGCCCACCAACACGTCCCTCAGTGGACCGTTGGCGAGGGGGACTGAGGGCGAGACAAAATCTGCCGCCCAGCTTCCAACTTAGTCTTTACTTAAGCCCCCATTCTACGTTAAATGAATTCAATGTCGTTACGTTTCCATAGCCGCTTCCTTGCCCTTGTTCTTAGCTTCACGGCGACATTGGGCGCATGGGCACAGGTCCCTGAAATTTTCGTCCAGCGTGGCACAGCGGGGGCCGAAGTGCAGGATGGGGGCACGGTCAATCTGGGTGACGCCAATTATAACACGGATCTCGTCTTCAGCTTCACCATCCGCAACACCGGCTCTTATGACCTGACCAACATCCTGGTGACGAAGGACGGGACGAATGCGTCAGAAGTGGTGATCACCAGCCCCTCGCCCGCCTTTACAGTCTCGCCAGCAGCCAGCACCACGATCAACGGCTACATCCGGCCGCTCGGTTTGGGGCTCCGCACTGCCGCCCTGCACATCGCCAACACTGATCCCGACGAGAATCCGTTCGACATCAATCTGACCGCCAACGCTGTCGCTGCGGTCCCTGAGATTTTTGTCCAACGTGGCACGAGTGGAGTCGCTGTGCAGGATGGGGGCACGGTGGATCTTGGTGACACTTATTATAACAATACGGCTACTTTCACCTTCACCATCCGCAACACCGGGGCGTCTGATCTGACGAACATCATCGTGACCAAAGACGGGACGAACGCATCTGAAGTGGTGATCACCAATCCCCTGCCCGCCTTCACAGTCTCGCCCGCAGGCAGCACCACGATCAATGGCTACTTCCGGCCGCTCGGCCTGGGACTGCGCACCGCCACCCTGCACATCGCCAACGATGATCCGGACGAGAATCCCTTTGATATCAATCTGACCGCCAACGGTGTCTCCGCCGAGATCGTGGTGGAGTGGCCGGCGACCGAGGAAGTGGCAGATGGCGGCAGCAGGACCTTTGGAACGGTGGCCCTGGGCTCCAGCGAGACCCAGACGGTGACGATCAAAAACACGGGCACCGCCACCCTCAGCGGTCTCTCAGTGAGCACGGTCGGTCCGCATGATGCCGACTTTGTGATCACTCAGCCGCCCAGCCCGGGCTTGCAGATCGGCAACAGCTCCACCTTCACCGTCAAGTTCGCCCCGAAGACGCGCGGCACACGGTCGGTGGAGCTCAGAGTGGCCAACACGGATCCTGACGAGAACCCGTATAACATCTTTTTGAGCGGCACGGCCATGGGCCCCGAGATCGTGGTGGAGCAGCCTGCGGGCACGAACAAGATGGATGGCAGCAGCGCGGATTTTGGCACGGTGGCGGTGGGCTCCTCCAGCAGCCAGACCTTCACCCTCAAAAACGTGGGGGACCTGGATCTGACGGGCCTGACCGTGACCAAGGATGGCAACTATGCGCCCGAATTTATCGTCACGGCGAATCCCGCGGGACCCTTGGCTCCGGATGGCAGCACGACCTTCACAGTGGAGTTCCGCCCCATTGCCCATGGCATTCGCTCCGCGGCACTGCACATCGCCAGCAATGACCTGGATGAGAACCCGTTTGACCTCATGCTGTCCGGACTGGCCATGGGCTCCGAGCTGGATGTGGAAGCACCCTCGAGCATTCAGCTCGCGGATGGGTCCAGCCGCAGCTTTGGCAGCCAGTCGATCAGCCTGAGCTCCTCCCAGACCTTCACCCTTTTCAACCGGGGAAATGCCACGCTCAACAGCATGGCCGTGACGGTGGACGGCACCCATGCCGCCGACTTCACCGTGACGCAGCCGCAGGTGACCGAGGTGAATGCCGGAAGCTCCACGCCGATCCAGGTGGTGTTCAGGCCCTCCGCCTCCGGCGCACGCACCGCGGCGCTGCACATCACCAGCAATGACGGCGATGAAAATCCCTATGACATCACGCTGACGGGCACCGGTCTGGCACCGGACATCCGCGTGGATGGCAATGGCGCGGTGGAGATCTCCAGCGGCGGCTCCGTCTCCTTCGGCAGTGGTGACGTGGGTGCGCCCATCCTGCGGAATCTCACGATCCGGAACCTCGGCCCCGGCACCCTTGTCTTCGGTGAGATGGGTGATGCCGGAACGCACGCCAGCGAGTTCAGCGTGCCCACCTCCGCCGGTGAAACCGTGCCCAACGGCGGCACTTGGAACTGGCCCATCATCTTCACCCCGCAAGGGCCCGGCCTGCGGACCACCAAGGCCTACATCCACAGTAATGATCCCGATGAAGAGCCCTATGAGATCACCCTGAGCGGCACCGGCCTGCAGGGTGAGCTCACCGTGGAGCAGCCTGCGGACACACCGCTGGCAGACGGCCAGAATCAGAGCTTCGGCGGGCTTAACCTGGGAGCGGAGCGGACTGTGACCTTCACCCTCAAAAACACCGGCACCCTGGCGATGACCCTGGACGCCTCCATTCTCGGACTGCATCCGGCGGACTTCACCCTCACCACAGCGCCGGCCTCACCGCTCGCCGTGGGCCAGAGCACGCAGGCCGTGGTGAAATACCAGCCCACCAGCCTGGGCGCACGCCAGGCGGAGCTGCGCATCTCCCACAATGGCAGCAACATCGACGGTGACTTCAGCATCCCGCTGACCGGCACGACTTTCACCTCGGACTTCTTTTTCAGCACGCCTCTGTTTAAAGCCGATCAGGGAGCGGTGAAGGTGGATGTGGTCGTGCGGCGCACCAACCCGGGAATCGCCTCCACGGTCCAGCTGTGGACCTCATACGCGCAACCCCAGAACGTGCCCCCCATGTCTACGGCCCATGTCCCGGGTGATTATGTGATGCCCGCCAATGGCGTGATCAGCTTTGCCGTGGGTGAGACTGAGAAAACGGTGCCCATCACTCTCGTGCCCAAGGCGGCACGGGCGAAGACGAACCTGCACTTCCTTCTTGAATTGAAGCAGCCATCCGCTGGCGCAGCCCTGGGCCACCAAGCCACGGCCACCGTGCGCGTCCTGGGAGCGGACAACGTGAAGCCGACACTTACGCTGACCACTCCTGCCGCAGGCAAGGACAGCATGCCTCTGCCCCTGACCATTACGGGCAGGGCGGGTGATGCCATGGGGATCGATCGCGTGGAGGTGAAGCTCGATGATGAGGATCCCGTGGAGGCCATGCTCTCTCCAGCCACCACGTCCACTTCCATCCCTTTCGTGGCTCAGATCCCGGCAGCCAACGGGCTTCGTGTGCTCGTGGTGACGGCCTATGATCTGCGTGGCAACAGCACCTCCGTGACACGCAGCTTCACCTTCACCCGTCGGCAGAGGCTCACGATCAGCTACAAGGACACCTCCAGTCCTGCGCTTAATGTCACGGGCGGCACGGTGGCCATGGCAGTAACACCGGCGACAGCGGCCTCGGCATGGATTCCTACCGGCATCCTCTTCCCGAAATCCTCCGCCGTGGTTCCCGGCTCCACGGTGAAACTCGTGGCCAAGCCCGCCAAAGGATATGTCTTCAGCCGCTGGCTCACGCCTACTGAGCCTGCCCCGGTGCTCAACGTGCTGGGAGATGTGGTGACCTTCACCATGCTGGATGCAGCCACCACCGTGCAGGCCGAGTTTTCACCCACGCCTTTCGCCCTCCCACCCGGCAGCACCACGGTGGTCGGTGCCTTGTTGGAGCAGACGCTGGAGGGCAGCCTGCCTCCGTTTGCCCAGCAGGGATATCTCAGCGGCACGCTCACAGACACCGGCAGCTTCACTGGAAAGCTGCTGATGAATGGCGAGTCCGTGCCCGTGGCAGCAGCGCTGTATGCGAACAGCCCGGCCGTCTTCACCGTGGCCGGCCAGAAGCGTGACTTCCTCACCCTGCCCGGCGGCCAGCTGAAGCTGCGCCTGGAGAATAATAATGATTCCGCCAAGCCCTTCCGCGCCGTGGTCACCACCGCTGCGGACAGCGCGGTATTCACCAGCCTGGCCTCCCGTGCTGCTTACAGCGCCACCAAGAAGGTGCCCGCCGGCCTGCTCAACGCCCCCACCAAAGGCACCTACACCCTCTTCCTCGACTCCCCCACCGCGCCGGGCAGCCCGCCTGACCTGGTGAAACATCCTTCAGGTCATGGCTATGCCACGGTGACCCTGACGAATGCGGGCGTGATGACCCTGACCGGTGTGCTGGCAGACACCACGCCGTTCACCATGAGCACGCCGCTTCTGGCAGGCAACAACGCGCCGGTCTACGTGCAGCTGCCAACACCCGGCGGCACCACCAAGAAGGGCCTGATCATGGGCACCCTGGCCTTCCTCCCGGAAGCGGCATCGACGGCCACGAAACTGCATGGCCCCCTGAGCTGGTATCGCCCGCAGGCCCTGGGCACCAAGGTGCTGCTGTATCCTGATGGCTGGCCAGCCGGCGTGAACACCTTTGCCTCCGGAGGCTTCTACAATCCTGCCATCACCTTCGAGACAGCCCTGGGCGTCACGGGGGAGAGCACCCTGTCTCTCACCTTCACCGGGGGCAATCTGCCTGACCAGGTCGTTGAGGAAGACTTCGATGTGGTGAAGAACGCGGTCATCAAGCACTCACCCACGGACAAGTCCTTCACCCTCACGCTGAATGCCGCCACCGGCATGATCACCGGCACCTTCACGCCCACCTGGGGCACCCCCGCCACGGCGCTGCCGACCTTCAAAGGGCTGTTGATTCAAACCGCCGATCTCAAGTCCGCAGCCGGTTTCTTCATCAGCAATGCGAAGAATGACCCCGCGCCGAAATCCGGTGCCGTGACGCTCATGGCGGATTGAGGCTGGCTTCTTTGAGATTCCCTGCCCTGAGTTTCACCATCGTTTGTTAGGCGAGCCGATGGTGGAGCGATGAACGAGCGGGACCACCGACAGGATCGTCAACATCACGCAATCTCCAACGGCGGCGGCGGCGCCGGGCAGTCAGACAAGAGGCCTGACAGACGGCCTAATCAAATTTGCCGAGACCACCATCGGGGTCGGGTTCGATGAAGCCGAGCTCGACGAGGAACTCGTCGATGGCCATGAGGGTGGCCTCATACATCTCGAAGGAGAGATTGAAGTTGAAGAAGCCATGACCCTGGCCTTCGAACTCGATGAGGCGGCAGAGATTCTTTTTCTTGGCGCTCTTGCGGGCGAACTCATAGCTGCCGCCAAAGGGCACCACGCGGTCCGCCGTGCCATGCAGGATCAGCGTGGGCGGCAGGCCTTTGTCGATGGCGCGGATGAGGTTGGCCTCCTTGGCCACACCGGCATCCGGGAAGCGCTCCAGGCCAAAGCCCTTCTTGGAGGTGTCCAGCACCGGATTGAAAAGCACGAGCGCGTTAGGCACGGGTGTGATGCCGCCGCTGCTTTCAGATGGATCATCAAAGCCCTTCAGCATGGCTGAGGAAGCGATGGCGTGCGCGCCACCACTGCCACCGATGCCGACGATCTTGCCAGGATTGATGCCGAGCTCGATGGCATTCAGACGCAGCCAGCGCATGGCCGAGCGTGCATCCGCGAGGGCTTCAAGCGGACCGCCTTTCGTGCGGTTCGCCACGCGATAATCAAACGCCATGGTCATCATGCCACGCGAGGCGAGGTAGACGCAGTGCGGTGCAAACTGGGCCACCTGTCCCTGATCCCAGCCGCTGCTGAAAAAGAATGCGGCGACGGATTTCGGATACGCGGGAGTCTTCTCCGCAGGCGGCTCCCAGATGTAAACGGGCAGATGCACATCACCGACGGTCTTATAGATCTCTTCACGAGCACTCTTCAGCAGCTCGCGATTACGATCGAGCGGCAGTGTTCGAGGATGACCTTCACCGGGGAATTCCATGAGTCAGGGGGGCAGAGCGGCGACTGTTACGAATCCGGCAGAGCTCGGCAACCTCTTTTCCTCGGACACTGGTAAGATTGACACCAAAGTGACGGGTTGGTAGCGTCGACACGATTATTTACTTATGAAATCCTCGTCTCATCCCATCCGCCGCGCTGTGCTTTTGCTGATCTGCGGCCTCGGTCTCGTCTCCTGCAAAGAAAATCAGGCTCTGCAAAAACAGTTGGATGAAGCGAATGCCAAGTTCCAGGCCGTGTCTCAGGAGTCCATCGATCTCGAGATCAAGCTGGCCTCCTCGCGCAGGCTCATCCCGGCTTACGCCGGTGTCGGTGTCGCGGGAGCAAACCACTATGCCACTCAGCTGGCCACGGAACTGGCGAACAGTGAAGGTCAGCTCGCCCAGGCCCAGGCCAGCATCACGGCCGCCGAGGCAGAGCTGGAAGCTGCACGCAAGGAACTGCAGCTCGTGAAGTCCAAGGACCCTCGCTGAGATCATCTCAGTCCATCTCACATCACTCCATTTTTTTTTGCGTCATGAAAAACCTCCTCATCCTTTTGGTCTTCGCCGCCGGTTATACCGCATGGTATTTTTATCATCAGAAATCAGAGATCAATGAAGGCCTGGCCGCAGCCCAGAGCCAGCTCACGGATCTGGAAAAGTCCATCGCTGGCAAGCGCGCCGAATCCCAGGCCATGGCCAAGGTGACGGCCATCCAGGGCCAGATCGCCAAGCAGAAAAGCACTCTCGCGGAACTGCAGGCCAAGCTGAAAACGGTCCGTGACACCCATGTGGCGACGGTGAAGGAAAAGAACGCCACGCTGGCCACCATCCGCCAGAAATTTGTGGGTCAGACCATGGCCATCAAACTGGTGACCGGACGTGATCTGGGCCAGGTGCGCATCATCAAGATCGATGACACCAATATCTCCGTGGCCACCACCTCCGGTGTGGTGAAGGTGGCGCCGCATGAGCTGTCTGACGCGCTGAAGGTGCAGTTCCTCTACAATCCGTAAGCCACGAAAAAACGATCAGCGGGCCTCATGCCTGCTTTTTCCCAGCCCCGGCCGCCTCTGAAGATGAGGATGGTGTTTCGCTTGCCATGGCGCAGGCGTTCACCATAGACACATCACCCCACATGAAATCGCTCTTCCTCACCAATGAATTTCCTCCCTACATCTACGGCGGTGCCGGTGTGCATGTGGAATACCTGAGCCGTGAGCTGGCCAAGCTCATGGACATCGAGGTGCGCTGCTTTGGTGACCAGGAGGCCAATGAAGGAGCGCTGACGGTGCATGGCTCCAGCCTGGATGCGGCGGAGTGGACGAGCCCCGCGAACCTGAAATCCGTCTTCGGCGCGCTCCAGCGCTGCCTGGACTTTAACACACGCGCGGTGGATGCGCAGATCGTGCATCTGCATACCTGGTATGCGCACTTTGGCGGTCTTTTGGCCAAGCTGAACTACGGCGTGCCCATGGTGCTGACCGTGCACTCGCTGGAGCCGCTGCGCCCCTGGAAGCGTGAGCAGCTCGGCGGAGGTTATGATTTCACCTGCTGGCTGGAGAAGACCGCCATCGAGATGGCAGACGCGGTCATCGCCGTCTCCGAAGAGACGAAGGTGGATGTGATGCGCCTCTTCACCGTGGATCCGCACAAGATCCACGTGATTCATAACGGCATCGACCTGGATGAATACCACAAGGTCGAGGCCCCGGACATCCTGCGGAAGCATGGCGTGAACCCGGACATTCCTTTTGTGCTCTTTGTGGGCCGCATCACCCGGCAGAAAGGCATCATCCATCTGGTGCGCGCCATTGAGAGCATGACTCCAGGCTTCCAGATCGTGCTGTGTGCAGGTGCGCCGGACACGCCGGAGATCGCCGCAGAGATGCAGGCAGCCGTGGCGGATGCGCAGACGCGGCGTGAGGGCATCGTGTGGATCCAGGCCATGCTGCCGGTGACGGAGAAGATCGTCATGTATTCCCATGCGGACGTCTTTTGCTGCCCGTCCATCTATGAGCCTTTCGGCATCATCAATCTGGAGGCCATGGCCTGTGAGACCGCCGTGGTGGCCAGTGCTGTGGGCGGGATCAAGGAGGTCGTGGTGCCTGGAGAAACCGGCATCCTGGTGCCGCTGGACCAGCAGACGGAAAGCCCCTTTGAAGCCACAGACCCGGCCCGCTTTGCCCGCGATCTCGCGGAAGGCATCAATTCCCTGATGGCGGATCCGGAGAAGTGCCGGCGCATGGGCCTCGCCGGCCGCAAGCGTGCAGAAGAGCGCTTCAGCTGGTCCAGCATCGCCAAACGCACGAAGACCCTTTACGACAGCCTTGTCTGACGGGGCGGACTGAGGGCTGGAGTGGATGTGTCAGCGGGCTCACCCCTCCTTGACTCCCCGCCAGCCCGGTCCACCCTTCATGCAGTGAGTCACCCCGCCGCATGATTGTCACCATCACCATCATCGCCCTCTGCGGCCTCTTGTTTGTGATCCTGGAGACTTTCCTCCCCGGTGGCATCGCGGGCTTTCTGGGCGTGCTGTGCATTCTGGCAGCCGTGATCCTGGCCCTCATGGCGGATGAGCTGGACCCATGGTCACCCATGCAGCGCACCGCCCTGGCCTTTGGCATCGTGGCGGCTTCGTCCATCCTCTCGCTGCTCTGGCTGCGCTTCTTTGCCGTGAAGTTCTGGTCTCGCTCACTCACGCTGAAGGCGGAAGTCCCGGCCCCCAAGCCAGAGCACCCCTGCCCTGCTGACAGCGAGGGCACCTCCCTCACGGAGCTCCGCCCCCTGGGCCGTGCCGAGATCGAGGGCCGCCGCTATGAAGTGCGCTGTGAAGATGGCTTTGCCCCGCTGGGTGCCCGTCTCCGTGTCACCGGCCAAGAACCGGGCAATCTCGTCGTTCGTGTGATCTCCTAACCTCTCTCTTCTTTCTCTCTCATGCCTGCCCTCAATACCCTCCTCATCGGCGCGTCGCTCGTCGTCGCGCTCATCGTCTTCCTGATCGTCGCGAAGTTCTTTAATCTCTGGCTGCGTGCGCGCATCGCCAATGCGCCGGTCAGCATCGTGAACCTGCTGGCCATGTATCTGCGCGGCGTGCCGAATGCCCTGATCGTGGACACCCGCATCACCGCGGCCAAGGCAGGCATCCCCATCATCACCGACCAGCTTGAGGCTCACTACCTGGCCGGGGGTGAAGTCACCCATGTGGTGCTGGCCCTCATCGCCGCGGACAAGGCAGGCATCCCGCTTGATTACAACCGCGCATGCGCCATCGACCTCGCTTGTAAAGGCACCGGCAAGACCGTGCTGGAAGCTGTGCGCACCAGCATCAACCCGAAGGTCATCGACTGCCCGCATCCTGACATGGGCCGTGGTGGCAAGATCGATGCCGTGGCCAAGGACGGCATCTCCCTGCGCGTGCGTGCTCGTGTCACGGTGCGCACGAACCTGGATCGCTTCGTGGGTGGTGCCACGGAGGAGACTGTGGTGGCTCGTGTCGGTGAGGGCATCGTGACCTGCATCGGCTCCTCCATGTCCTACAAAGACGTGCTGGAGAATCCGGACAGCATTTCCAAACTGGTGCTGCACAAGGGCGTGGATGCCGGCACCGCCTTTGAGATCCTTTCCATCGACATCGCGGACATTGACGTGGGCGAAAACGTCGGCGCCAAGCTGCAGACCGAGCAGGCTGAAGCGGACAAAAAGATCGCCCAGGCGAATGCGGAAATGCGCCGTGCCGCCGCCGTGGCCCTGGAGCAGGAAATGTCCGCACGCACCCAGGAGATGCGCGCACGGGTGGTCGAGGCCGAGGCCCAGGTGCCGCTGGCCATCGCCGAAGCCTTCCGCAATGGACAGCTCGGCGTCATGGACTACGCCAAGTATAAGAACGTGCTCGCTGACACGGACATGCGCAGCAAGATCGCCGGCGGATCCCAGGGCGGTGCAGGTGCATGAGGTGAACGAGAACGTTGAAATCTTCAGGTCTTGATTTACAATCGCACCGAGGTCAAAAGGCCCTAGACACCTTGAATCCCCCTACTGATGGATCCGCAGAGCACAGATTGTCCCCTGGCCACGATGCCTGTGAAAGTGGCGACGGCCGCAGAGATGCGGGAAATCCGTCTGAGGAGTTCTCTTGCTTCGCGAGGAATGTCCCAGGCCGAGGTGCATGCACAGATGCGGCGGAATGGTTCCGTGCCCAGTCCGAATCCTTGGTATTGTGCGCCCGAGGCATCAGAGACGGCACCTTGATCCCGATCGACCTGCAGATTTTGAGCGTGGGTGCCGCCGACCTGTGAAGGTGGGGGCGATTCTTGAACAGCCTTTCGCGTGGGTTGATTTTGACAGGAGAGGGCGCACCCGCTAAACCTCACGCCCGCATTCCAATCTGCCCCGACCTTCCCATGAGCAAGAACACCGCCAAAAAGATCATCAATGACCCGCTGAAGTGTGCCGACGAACTCTTTGAAGGTCTCGTCCTGGCCTATGACGGCAAGGCCCGCCGCGTGGGCAAGCGCTCCCTGGTCATGAATGATCTGCGCCCTGATGCGCCTGCCCTGCTGGTGGGCGGTGGCGCGGGGCATGAGCCGATCTATCACGGCCTCGTCGGCAAGGGCATGGCAGATGGTGCCGCCGTGGGTGACATCTTTGCAGCGCCACCACCCGACATCGTGCTTGAGGCCACGCAGGCCGTCAGCCGTGGCAAGGGTGTGCTTTTCCTCTACGGCAACTATGCCGGTGATGTGATGAACTTTGACATCGGTGGCGAGCTTGCCACGGACGAAGGCATCACCATCAAGACGGTCATCATCAATGACGACGTCTGCTCCGCGCCGCCGGATAAGAAGCAGAACCGTCGTGGAGTCGGCGGCCTCGTGCCGATCGTGAAGCTTGCCGGTGCAGCAGCCACGGTGGTGGATTCTTTGGATGAACTGGTCCGCATCGCCCAGAAGGCCGTGGACAACACCCGCACCGTGGGTGTCTCCACCAAGCCAGGCTCCATCCCGGCGACGGGCGCGCCGACCTTTGAGCTGGCGGATGACGTCATCGGTCTCGGCATGGGCATCCATGGTGAGAAAGGTGTGGGCCTCATCCCCATGTGCAGCGCAGATGAGCTGGCCGCCAAAATTCTCGACCTGCTCTTTGCGGACGACCTGCCGCTGAATGCCGGAGATGAGATCGTCTTCTTCGTGAACAGCCTCGGCTCCACGCACATGATGGAGCTGCTCATCCTTCTGCGCGCCGCACGTCCCATCCTCGATGCCCGTGGCATCAAGGTTCACCACACCATCGTGGACAGCATCGTCACCTGCCAGGAGATGGCGGGCGTGAGCTTCAGCATCACCAAGCTGGATGCCGAGCTGAAGAAGCTCTGGGATCTGCCTTGTGAGAGCGTGGGCTACACGAAGCTGTAGGCCGAGCCAGGCCAGGCCAAGCCGTTGACAGTTGTTTACGGTCGTTGACGGTTGTTTACAGTGGTTGGAAGACACAACTGGAGACAGCCTCAACGACTCCTCCCCGTGGTTTGGAAAACAACCGTCAACGGCTCCTCCCCCTCCCGCATGACCGACTGGCAATATGTGACGCTGCTCTTTACCGGGCTGGCCATCACGCTGAGCGTGATCGCGCTGGGCCACTTGCTCACTCATCAGCGGGATCATCGCTCAGCGGCCTTTTGGGTGGCCATCATCATCCTCTCGCCCTTTCTCGGAGCCTGTCTTTATGGGCTGCTGGGCATCAACTTCATCCGCCGGCGCGGGCAGCAATACCGCGGCAGCGTGGGTCCGGCCTACCGCGATCCCGTGCCCAACTGTCCCTTGTTTGTACATGGTGATGCAGCGCGCGCGGAACGAGACGGCTCGCTGGCCGTGACCCTGGACCGCATCTCCCGTTTCAACTTCAGCTCAGGGAACAGCGTGACGCCTCTGGTGAATGGTGACGAGGCCATGCCGGTGATGATCGCGGCCATCCGTGAGGCCAAGAAGACCGTGGCGCTGGCCAGCTACATCTTTGAGGCCACAGGCATCGGTGCGGAGTTTGTGGATGCCCTCGCGCAGGCCTGCGAACGTGGCGTGCACGTCTGTGTGATCGTGGATGACGCAGGCACGCGCTACTCCTGGCCGCCCATCACCAAGGTGCTCTCCGCGCGCGGTGTGCCCGTGCGCCGCTTCATGCCTAACCGGTTCATCCTGCGTCTGCTGACGATGAACCTGCGCAATCACAAGAAGTTCCTCATTGTGGATGGTGCCACCGCCTTCACCGGCGGCATGAACATCCGGGAAGGTAACATGCTGGCGCGTAATCCGGGTCATCCGGTGCAGGACCTGCAGTTCAAATTCACCGGCCCGGTGGTCACGCAGATCCTGCGCGTGTTTGCCGAAGACTGGGTCTTCTGCTCGGGCGAGGCGCTGGAAGAGAAGCTGTGGTTCCCGGAGATCCCGCCCACAGGCGGCGTGCATGCCCTGGGAATCGTGGACGGTCCGGACGAGGACTATGAGGTCATGCCCACGGCCATCTTTGCCGCACTCAGCGCGGCCCGGCAGCGTGTGTGCATCGTCACACCTTACTTTCTTCCACCCGTCACCTTGATCGCAGCGCTGAAACTCTGCGCCACACGCGGGGTCGACGTCACCATCATCACACCCGCGAAGAATAACATCCCCTTCGTCGCCTGGGCGGCGCGCACCCTGTATGGAGATCTTCTGGAGGCGGGATGCCGCTTCTATGAATCGCCACCGCCCTTTGATCACTCGAAGCTGCTGTTGATCGATGATGCCTGGTCCTTGGTGGGCTCCACCAACTGGGATCCGCGAAGCCTGCGGCTGAACTTTGAGTTCAACGTGGCCTGCCACGATCCTGCGCTGGTGACAGGGCTGAAGGACATCGCGGATCGGAAGAAGGCAGCGAGCGTGGAGATCACGGAAGCGATGCTGGAAAACCTGCCGACCTCTGAGCGCCTGAGAAACGGCTTCGCGAGGTTGTTCATCCCCATTCTGTAAAAGCAAAGGCTCAGGGGCATGAAAAAGGGCCGGGAGAAAACTCCCGGCCCCGTTGATTTGAATCGAGTGCGATCCGTGAGACGGCATCACTCAGCACCTGCGGCAGGCTTGGCGCCTTCCTTGAAGCAGTAGAGGTGGGTGTGGGTGGTGATGTAGATGCAACCATTCGCCGCCACCACGCTGCTCAGCAGCGGGGATGGGAACTCGATGGTCTTGATCTCCTTCAGTTCCTTGCCCTCAGCGAGGATGAAAAGCTCACCCTCTTCATTGCCGATCCAGATCTTGCCATCAGCCACCAGCGGGCTGGACCAGATGTGGCCCTTGGTATCGAACTTCCAGTATTCCTTGCCGGTCTTGGCATCCAGGCAGAACACGCGGCCGGTGTAGTCAGCGGTGTAGACGAGACCATCCTTCACCGCTGGGGTGGAGATGGAACGCTCGATGCCCTTGAAGGTCCAGACAGCTTTGCCGGAGAGGTCACCCGTCTGCTTTGGATCGATGCAGCTCAGCATGCCCACGCCTTCACCATGCTCAGGATCCTGGCCGATGTTCACGTAGACCAGGCCGTCATTATAAACCACGGTGCCGATGATCTCGCTCGGGCCGTCATACTCCACATACTTGATCGGCTCGCCAGCGCTGTTCTTCCGATAGTCCGGAGGATTCGCATCATAGCGCCAGAACTCCTTCAGGATGTCAAAGTCGTCCTTCTTCTCCGTCGCTGTGTCCATGGAGTAGACCCAGCCGTCGCCAGCACCAAAGATGATCTGCTTTTTGCCATCGATCTCGGCCAGCGTGGGGCTGGACCAGGAGCAGTGAAGCACGCGCTCAGAGGCCACATGATCCATCTCACCCAGCAGGGTGCCGTCTTCAGCATTCAGCATGATGAAGCTCGGAGCCTGGGGGGCCGGGATGTTTGTGTGTGTCCAGTCCACACCATTGCAGGTGGGGGCGAAGAGCTTGCCATCAATGATGAGCGGATAGCCGGCGGTGGCATTGTGCTGGAACACGCCGAGCTCCTTGTACATGTCATACACCCAGAGGATGTCCGCGTCCGACTTGCCGGGTTCGATGACCACGGGCTTGCCGTCCTTGTCAGGAGCCGCCATGAACTGGGCCTCGTCCTGCATGCCTTGGTTGCCATTGGACATGCCGTTCACATCCATGCAGATGATCTGGCAGCGGTTGCCCGGCACATAGGCCTTGTCACCCACCACGGTCGGGCTGGCGCAGATGCCCAGGTATTCCCAGTCGTTCACCTTGCCGGAGCCCATCTTCGGAGAGATGAGCTGCCACTTATACTCGCCGGTGTATTCATCAAAGACCATCACGATGCCGCGGTCACCCATGTGCTTGTCATTGCGGGGAGACTCATTGTTCGTGCCGACATACACCTGACCACCGGCGATCACCGGGGTGCCATAGGTCTGTGAACCGAGCTTGGCCACCCAGAGACAGTTCTTGGTGGTGCTCATGTCGATGTCTTCAGCACCGGGGCCCTTGTTGGCCTCCTCGGCATTCGGACGCAGGCGGCCCGCGATCTTCGGAGCGGCCTTGGGGCCGTATTTCTTGCCGGGATCGATGTCCATCGGCAGCCCTTTCTCGGGCGAAACCATGTTACGGCTGTTGCCACCGCCCCATTGGGCCAGGTCAGCCGCATGGAGGGTCGAGGCGCTGATGAGCGCGAGGAGAGCAGAGGTTTGGAGCTTCATTGGGTGGGGAAAGAAAAAGGGATTACTTGTTTTCGGTGATGCTCAGGTTGTCGAGGAATACGCGCCTCTGATTCATCGGGGTGAAGCCAAAGATGCCGGGGCTGCCCTGGGTGTGAGCCGTGGTCACCTTGGCCTCGACGGTCCAGGCTTCAGGTTCAGGCTGGCCCTTGGTCCAGATCTTGCCTTTGACCACGCCACTGCCGTCCGCGTTCGTGTCCACACGTGTCTTCAAAGTATACCAGGTGTTGGCACTCACCTTGAAAGGCACCGCCACTGCGAGGCGCTCAGGATTGGAGCTGACCTCCAGCTTGTTCGCATTGCTGCGCAGGCAGATGAGGTAGCGCTGGTTGATCAGACCGATGTCCGACTTCGAGCGGGCATTGCCGTCCGTCATCACGTCTGCCTGCATGGTGTAGTTGGAAAGGGTGGATGGTGCCACAAACACCGTGCCGCGCTGGAAGAGCAGACGGTCAAAGCTTTTGCCGAAGACCTTGCTGCCATCTTTTTCCATGACCTGGAATTTAAAGCGAGCACCAATCCAAGGCAGCGGCGGGAAGGAGAACTTATAGGCCGGGTTGGCGGAATCCGCCGGGAACTCATCCGCGAGCTCATAAGCTTCGAAATCTTCCGTGATGGGCAGCGCCTTCAGCGCACGACCGCGGATGGTGCCAAAGCTTCCGTCAGGAGCCGTGCCCTTGAAGGCACCTGCGCTGACCTTGGCATCAGCGGCCACGACGAGCTCGCCCGCTTCATTAAACTTCGCATCCATCGTGGCCTTCACCTTTGCGGTCGGCGGGATGAAGCTTTCCCACTTCACACCTTCCACCTTGTCACTGACCACGAGGCCGTTGGCATCAATGCTACGGATGCGGAAAGGCTGCTTGCTGCCGCGCATGATGACGACTTCCGCCGGGATGATCTGCAGGGACACAGGTTTGCCAGCCTTTGGCATCTCCACGACGGGAGCGGGATCAGTCTTGATGCCCTTGTTCGGGATGGGGAAGGCATAGAACTTCTGCGTGGTGGTCACATACAGCACACCATCACACACGACCGGAGCACCCAGGCACTGCGCCGAGTCACCACCATCGAGCTTGATCTCCTGCACGATCTCACCACTGGCCGCGCCGGGCTTCACCACCACCAGCTTGCCTTCCATCATGGGGCAATAAAGCAGGCCATCGACATACAGCGGGGAGGAATGCAGGTTCGCATTGCTCAGCTTCATCTTCCAAAGGTCCTTGCCGTTGTTGGCATCGATGGCGAGCAGTTCACCGCCATCACTGAGCTGATAGATCGTATCGCCGACGACCACTGGCGAGCTGCTGGTGGCACCGACTGGATTGCGCCAGACTTCAGCGCTGGGTTCCAGGATGGTGGTCTCCGCGCCGGGAGCCGCCGAGGCGAGCTTCTCCGGCAGCTTCACGCAGGACATGCGGCCCTTCTCGGTGCTGTCCACGTTCTCATCATTATGGACGGTGATGATGTTGCCCTTGTGCAGGACGACGCTGGGGTTCATGCCGTTTTTGCAAAGCGGCATGCGGAAGTAGGGCTTGCCGCTGCGGGCATTGAAGCAGACGAGATTTCCGCAGCCGGTGGTGTAGTAGGCCACGCGCTTGCCATCACGGGTTTCCAGCACGGGCGTGGAGAAGGAGGAGTCCACCGGCGGGCTCACCCCCGGAAGGCTCCACCAGATCAGCTCACCCGTGTTCTTGTCGAAACCATAGGCGCGGTCCGCAGCAGGGCCGTCAGCGCCCCAGTTGGAGAAAATATAGTGCACGATGACGATGTCACCCTCGATCACCGGACTGCCGACGCGGCTGTTCGGGAAGGTCATGCGGCCGAAATCTTCCATCAGAGGCAGGTCGAAGACCTTCTTCCCACCGATCTCATAGCAGACGAAACGTCCGGCATTGCTGCAGAGGTAGATCCTCTTGGTCACGGGATCCACGGTCGGAGCACCGATGGAGTATCGATTATAGATGGAGTCACTCAGGTAGTCCGCGATCTCGATCTCCCAGAGCTTCTTGCCCGTCTTGGCGTCCATCACGGCCAGCACCTCGATCAGGTCCGTGGTCTCACCACGGTAACCCCAGAGCACCACCTTGCCGTCCACCACCACCGGGGCGCCACGGCCGCGGAGATCGTAAGTCCAGGCAGGAGTGTCCGCCAGTTTTCCCGCGTCCTTGTAATGCTCCAGGCTCACGCCGTTTTGCAGAGGGCCGCGCCAGTTCGTCCAGTCATTGGCCGAGGCAAAGGTTCCGGACGACAATAGCGCGAGGGCGGCCAGGGCGGCGCGGCGCGGAAAAACGAAGGATTCCATGGGGATAAAAGGGTGGTCTGAAAGCCTACACCGTCCATGCAGCCGAAGCCACTTCAACGCCTTTGTCGGAGATGCGGGAAAACACCTCTGCACGCTGTGGGGATATAGGAGGAGAAAAAACGACACGCTGGGCGGGCATCTTTCGCCCGGGCGCGTCCCGACGATGTGGGATAAGTCAAGCCGGTTGTTACGCTTATTCACATGAACAGTTTGTTGTCCACAATGGTGTCAAGGGCCTTTCTTCTAAAATTATTAGACTATTATCCGAAATGACACATCTCAAATATGAGAAAACCTCCTCTTTTTGCAAAAAACAACCCCGTTGGTTGACGTCCTCACCAAAAGTTTTTACTCTCCACTCGTCATCACCGGGCTTGTTTCCTGGTGGCGGCCACAAGAGTTGCAGTTCTTAGCTTCGACTTTCGTGCCAAACGGTCCTCACTGTTGTTGGTTGCTGGATCGCCAAACAGACCCTCTGGTTTTCGCAGACCAGAGGGTCTTTTGTTTTAACACGTCATGCATCACTGAATGTGAGGTGAAGCAGCAAACATCGTGTTGCGGATTTTCTCAGCGCTCTTCACATGCATCTGCATCACGCATGTCATCGCCACGCCGTCAGGAAATCATCTCCACGCTTCCATCACTTGGGTGGTTGATCGCGTTCTTCGCTCTGCCATGCCTCATCAGTCTCACGCTCGCGTTTCGTGCGAGTGATCTGCGCGGTGGTGTGGGTGATGGATGGACACTCGAGACCGTGAAGTCATTGGCAGATCCGATCTATCTGCCTGTGTTGATGCGAACAGTGGGCATCAGCATCATCACCACGCTGGTCTGTCTCATGCTCTCACTGCCGATGGCCTGGCACATGGCGCGCTGCACTCCGAACATGCGCAGCGCGCTGCTGCTGCTCGTCATCCTTCCCTTCCTCACGAACTTCATCATCCGCATCTTCGCCTGGCGCTCACTGCTGCATCCAGACGGACCGCTGAAGCATCTGCTCGTGTGGATGAATCTGATCAGTGAGGATGCGCTGCTGCTGAACAACCTCGGCGCGGTGCTGCTGGTGATGATCTACACGCAGCTCCCCTTTGCCATCCTTCCGCTTTACGCGGCAGCGGAGAAGTTCGACTTTCATCTGATGGATGCGGCGCGTGATCTCGGTGCCACGGGCTGGCGTGCGTTTCGCAAGGTCTTCCTTCCCGGTGTGCGGCAGGGCATCATCTCCGCTGCGGTGATCGTGTTCGTCAGCTCACTAGGTCAGTATGTCATCCCACAGTTTGTTGGCGGCACAGCGGATGAGATGCTTGGGAACAAGATCGTGCAGCGGGCCTTCACGGATCGGAATCTGCCACTGGCCAGCGCGCTGTCGGGTGCACTGCTGATCATGGTGATGATCCCTGTGCTGCTGATGACCTGGCGTGAAAGGAGGGCACGCGCATGAAGCGCTCACGCCTGCCAGCCTTCATCACCGTGCTCGTGCTGATCTTTCTGCATGCGCCATTGATCGTGCTCGTGGTGAACTCCTTCAATGAATCCCGCTTCGGCGGGGAGTGGGAAGGCTTTACCCTCAAGTGGTATGAGCGCCTCTGGGAAGCGGACGAGGTGTGGGAGTCTCTCCGCGTCACGCTGCAGGTGGCCACGGGTGCCACGCTGACATCTGTTTTGTTGGGCACGCTGGCGGCGCTGGTGCTCCATCGCTGCCGCTCATGGTTGCAGACCGCGCATCAGACTCTGGTCACGCTGCCGCTGGCACTGCCTGACATCCTGATGGGCATGTCATTGCTGGCGCTGTTTGTCGCCATCGGCATGGAGACCGGCATGACGACGCTATGGATCGCCCACACGACCTTCTGTCTCAGTTACGTGACCATGGTGGTGCTGGCACGGCTGCAGGACTTTGATTTCACACTGATCGATGCCGCTCGCGATCTGGGTGCCACGCGCTGGCAGGCGACCCGACGTGTTCTTTTGCCTCTGCTACTTCCGGGGATGATCGCCGGAGGACTGCTGGCCTTCACGTTGTCGATCGATGACTATGTCATCACCTTCTTCGTCTCCGGTCCCGGCACCACCACCCTGCCCCTCCGCGTGGCCAGCATGATGAAGACCAGCCGCAGCCTGCCCATCATCAATGCGCTGAGCACGCTGATGATCGCAGGCACCTTTCTATTAGGCGTGGTCAGCTTCCGACTGCAGCGGCGGCGGTAGATCGCAGTTCACTAGAGGTCGTGTGGTTCCCACATCTCCGCAAAACGAAGAAGCCCTGAGACCCATGAAGATCTCAAGGCTTCTTATATGCTCCTTATATAGGAGAGGTGTTTTAGATCATGCCTTTGGCACGACGTATTCATAGAGGCCGTTCACGCCAGGCATCGGGATCGGATACTTGCCATTGGCATCCGCGATGAGCGGCGCCGGGCCGTCCATCGTCAGCTTGTCCGCATTCGGGGCGAACTCATGATCATGAGCCATGAGCTGGTCAAAGGTCACAAGCTGGCCGGTATGCGCGCTCATGCGGCCCATGACGGTGACAAGGCTGGCCATCGCACCACGCTCGACTTCATTGTAAGGCTTGCCGTTCGTGATGGCATCCACCAGGTCCTGCCACTCGAGGTCATATGGATTCGGCTCGGGCTGCTTGCCACGCCAGATGATCTCCTTGGGGTTCTTGTTCTGCCCTTTGAAGGTCATCGCTTTCGATGGGAAGTGACCGGCGGTGGAGACGACGGCCATGCCCTTGCTGCCATGCACATAGCTGGCGAACTCATTGTGCGTCTTCATTGCGTTACGGCCTTCCAGCCAGAACTTGCTGCCATCACGGAAGGTGTATTCCACACTGTAGTGGTCGAAGTTCTGGTCCACATAGTCACCGCGATCGGAGCGACCACCGGTGGCCTTGGCCTCGATCGGGAAGTCGTTTTTCATCCAGCAGATCTCATCGATGTTATGGATGTTGAAGTCGCTGAAGGCACCGCCGGAAGCCCAGAGGAAGCTGTGGAAGTTCTTGATCTGGTAGATCAATTCGTTCGGGTCAGTGGCCACATCACGCGGCTTGGTGAAGCAGGTGCCCACCGGGCCCTGGAGGCGATAAGCACGGCCGAGGATGATGTGCCCGATCTCCCCCTGCTGGATGCGGTCAAAGAGCTCACCACGCACGCGGCAGTGGCGGCACATGAGGCCCACGCCGACCTTCAGTCCCTTGGCTTCCGCCTTCTTGCCCAGCTCCAGCATGCGGCGGCCGCTCGGGGCATCCACGCAGATGGGTTTTTCCATGAAGACGTTCACGCCTTTGTCGATGGCGTATTGGAACTGCACCCAGCGGAAGGCCGGAGGTGTGGAGAGGATGACGATGTCGTTCGGCTTCAGCGTGTCGATGGCCTTCTTGTAGGCATCAAAGCCGATGAACTTGGTGTCCGCAGAGACGGAGAAGCGGTCCGGGTGCTTGGCACTGAGACCATTGAAGCTGGCCTCCAGGCGGTTTTCCTGCACGTCCGCCATGGCGACGAGACGGGTGCGCTGCTTCACGCCCATCATGTTGCTGGCGGCACCAGTGCCGCGGCCACCGCAGCCGACGAGAGCCACGCTGATGGTGTCATCACCCTGCCCGTGGACGAAGGGGATCTGGATGCCGGAAAGCACGGACAGGCCAGCGGTGGCCTGGGTGGCAGTCCTGATGAAGTCTCGGCGCGACGAGTTGGCTGGGGTGTTTTCCATAGTGGTGAAAAAGTCTGGCTGAAACCAACGCTGCGGGGCAAGCATTCTTTGTTTCAAAGTATTGTAGTCCGTGATTGCCATACGGAGTTTCCTGCATGTAGCCTCCGCCCTCCTGCGTTAACTCCGCCGTCTTTTCCCACCCCCATGAGCAAGAAGAAAACCGCCAAACCCGCCCCCAAGAAAGCTGCCAAGCCTGCCGCCAAGACAGTGAAGGCCAGCAGCAGCAACCCATCCCTTCTGGTCGAGAACCGTGTTTTCAAGCCAAGCGCCGAGTTCTCCAAGAAGGCGCGCATCAGCTCGATGGCCCAGTATAAGAAGATGCATGAGGAGTCCCTCAAGCATCCTGACAAGTTCTTCGGTCGTGAAGCCAAGGAGCTGACCTGGACCAAGCCCTTTACCAAGGTGCTCGACTGGAAATGCCCGAACGCCAAATGGTTCATCGGCGGCAAGCTGAACGTCAGTGAAAACTGCCTGGACCGCCATCTCGATGGTCCGCGCAAGACCAAGGCCGCCCTGATCTGGGAAGGCGAGCCCGGAGAAAAGCGCGTGCTGACTTATCAGCAGCTTCACCGTGAAGTCTGCCGCTTTGCCAATGTGCTGAAGCGCAACAAGGTGAAGAAGGGTGACCGCGTGATCATCTACATGCCGATGATCCCTGAGGCTGCGATCGCCATGCTGGCCTGCACACGCATCGGTGCCATGCACAGCGTGATCTTCGGCGGCTTCAGCGCGGAGTCCATCAAGGACCGCGTGCTCGACTGCGGCGCCAAGATCATCGTCACTGCGGATGGTGGTTATCGTCGCGGTGCCGTGGTGCCTCTGAAGAAGAACGTGGATGATGCGCTCAAGGGTGGCGACACTCCAGTGGAGACGGTGATCGTTCATCGCCGCACCGGACAGGACGTGCACATCGAAGAAGGCCGTGATGTCTGGTGGCACCGCGAGCTCGAGTATGTGGACGCGCATTGCGCCCCGGTGGCCATGGACTCCGAGTCACCTCTGTTCATCCTTTATACCAGCGGCAGCACGGGCAAGCCAAAGGGCATCCTGCACACCACCGGCGGCTATTTGCTGCACGCGCAGATGACCTGCAAATACGTCTTCGATCTGCGTGATGATGACGTCTACTGGTGCACCGCCGACATCGGCTGGGTCACGGGCCACACCTACATGGTGTATGGACCGCTGGCTCTCGGTGCCACCTCGCTCATGTTTGAAGGCGCGCCGAACTGGCCGGAGAACGACCGCTTCTGGAAGATCATCGAGGAATACGCGGTGACCGTGTTTTACACCGCGCCGACCGCCATCCGCTCCTTCATGAAGTGGGGTGATGAGTGGCTGAAGAAGCACGACCTCAGCAGCCTGCGTCTGCTTGGCACCGTGGGTGAGCCCATCAATCCAGAAGCCTGGATGTGGTATCATAATAAAGTCGGCGGCGGCAAATGCCCGATCGTGGACACCTGGTGGCAGACTGAAACCGGCGGCCACATGCTCACGCCTCTGCCTGGCGCCACTCCCACGAAGCCCGGCACGGCCACCCTGCCCTTCTTCGGCGTGGATGCAGCCATCGTGGATGATCTCGGCAAGGAAGTCGGCGTCAATGAGCAGGGCAAGCTGGTCATCCGCAAGCCATGGCCCTCCATGCTGCGCGGCATCTGGGGTGACAAGAAGCGCTATCAAGACGCTTACTGGAGCGAGTTCAAAGGCTGGTATTTCGCTGGCGACGGAGCACGCCGTGACAAGGACGGCAACTTCTGGATCATCGGCCGCATCGATGACGTGCTCAATGTGGCCGGTCACCGTCTCGGCACTGCCGAGGTGGAGAGCGCCCTCATCTCCCATCCTTCCGTGGCTGAGTCCGCGGTCGTCGGCCGTCCCGATGAAATGAAGGGCCAGGGCGTGGTCTGCTTTGTCACCGTGAAGGAAGGCATCAATGCCAACCGCGAGCTTGCAGAAGAACTGAAGAAGCACGTCCGCAAGGTCATCGGTCCCGTCGCGACTCCAGATGAAATCCGCTTTGCCGCCGCGCTGCCGAAGACCCGCTCCGGCAAGATCATGCGCCGCCTCCTGAAGCAGATCGCTGCAGGTGAGCTGATCAAGGGAGACACCACCACGCTGGAAGACATCAACGTCATCGCCCAGCTCGCCGCGAGCAGTGGTGAGGACTGATCTTACGACCCACTCGTGACTGTGAAGGAGGTGTCCGGGAAACCGGGCACCTCCTTTTCTTTGGGGTCGGGTCCTGCCGCTCAAAGCCGTCTGGCTCAACAAAAAGGATGCTTTTATGGTCTCTGGAGGCACTTTGACCACCCCCTCCGTGCGCCACCTTTACGTCCATATCCCTTTCTGCCACCGCGTCTGCCCCTACTGCAGCTTCTACAAGCACACGCCGGGGAACACACCCATGGGAGGTTTTGTCGAGGCGGTGCTCCTTGAGGCGGAGAAGGCCCGCACCGAGTATGACCTGAAGATTGACACGGTCTATTTCGGCGGAGGCACGCCGACCGCCCTGAGCGAGGCACATCTGGAGCGTCTGCTCTCGGGCCTGCGCGAGCGTCTGGACCTGTCTGCGGTGCGTGAGTTCACCTGCGAGGTGAATCCGCGCACCATCACGGATTCCAAAGCAGCGATGATGCGCGCCCAGGGCATCGACCGCATCAGCCTCGGCATTCAAGCCTGGGATGATGAGACCCTCCGCACTCTGGGCCGTGATCACGCGCCTGATGATGCGGAGGAGACCTACCACACGCTCCGCCAAGCAGGCTTCCGCAGTGTGAGCATCGATCTGATGTTCTCCATCCCGGGGCAGAGCCTGGACGCGTGGCGGGGCACCGTGGAGCGCACCATCTCACTCAGCCCGGATCACATCTCCGCCTACAATCTGAACTATGAGGAGGACACGGAGTTCTTTGAGCGCCTGCGCAAAGGCCAGTATCGCGTCGAGGAGGACCGGGATGCCGAGTTCTTCTTCACGGCCCTCGATCTCCTGTCTGCGGCAGGCTACGAGCACTACGAGATCAGCAACTACGCACGTCCGGGTTGCCAGTCCCTGCATAATCAATCTTATTGGTTAGGCGAGGATTACGTCGGCCTGGGTCCTGGCGCCTACTCCACCGCTGAAGGCAGACGCTGGCAAAACATCGCTGACACGCGAAAGTATCTGGAGCTTCTGCAGTCCGGTCAGAGCGCCGCGGAACCTGGGGAGAGCCTGACCCCTGATCAACGCCGCACGGAACGCTTTGGCCTGGAACTGCGAACTGCCCGTGGTCTGCCGCAGTCCCTCGTTCAGGAGCCCGAACAGCGGATGATCAAGGTGCTGGCGGAGGAAGGCATCCTGTGGGTCGAGGACGGCCACATCCGCCTGACCCGCGAGGGCAAGCCGCTGGTGGACTCCGTGGCCGTGGCTCTCATGGGGGCGTGACCCAACCAACTTTGCTCTCATGACATTGCTGGCCAGCTCCCCTGCCCCCGCTCTTGCGCGCGATGACTGGCGCGCTGAGATGGTGCGGCATCAGGACCGTGTGAGCGAGATGGCGGATGCTTTTGTGCAACGCCGCAGCCGAGGTGAGAAACACCCGGTGCATGACTTCCTCTTCACCTATTACAGCTTCTCACCTGCCAAGCTGAAGCGCTGGCTGCCGCCGCTGGGTGTGAAGATCGAAGTCACCGAGGCCGACTTGATGGAGATGCCCTGGCTGGAGACCGCGCCCATGCTGCGCGATGACAGCCTCTGTGAAATGGGCACTCACACGATGGGCAGCGGCCTGCGTGATCTGGCGCGCTGGGTGGCTTCACTCTGCACAGCCATCACGAACCGTCCACCGCGCCTCCGCTGCTATGGTCTGCATGAGTGGGCCATGGTTTATCAGCAACCCCGCGAGCAGGTGCGCCATCAGGGTTATGAGCTGCGGCTCTCACCCGAAGCCCTGGCCGAGTTTGTGAGATCCCAGACCGTGTGCTGCTCGCACTATGATGCCTTCCGTTTTTTCACGCCGGAAGCCAGGCCCATGAACCTCTTCCAGCCCGTGCTCGAAACACGGCTGGAGATGGAGCAGGGCGGCTGCCTGCACACGAACATGGACCTCTACAAATGGGCCGCCAAACTCTGGCCGTGGGTCGGCAGCAGCCTCGTGGGTGAATGCTTTGCGCTGGCCTGTGAAGGCCGTGATTTCGACATGCGCGCAAGCCCGTATGACCTGACTCATCTGGGCTATGAGCCGATCCTGCTGGAGACACTGGAGGGTCGTGCGCAGTATGAGCTGGAGCAGCGCGGGCTGGCAGAGAAGGCCATGCCTCTTCGTGAAAGGCTGCGTCAGGCGGCATCACGTCTCATCGCGTGAGCCGGGCGCCCACCCAAGCCCCAGTATAACAAACTTTAGTAAAATAAGCGTATCCGGCTTTCGTCGGATACGCCGGGTCTGTCCTCTCCGCCGGAAGGCGGATGGTGCGGTTTCAGGAGGGTGGCATGATCGCGGCGTCACCAAACGCCAACCCTCCTTACCCCCTCATGAAACTGAACGCCTCACGATCCCTCCTCCTCGCCGCAGCCATGCTCGGCGCATCCGCCGGCCAGGTTTTGGCCATGGCGGACAACTTTGCTGCCGCGACCGAGATTCAAGGCAGCATCTACACATCTCCTGATGTGTCCCTGCTGAACTATACCGCGGAGGCTGGAGAGCCCGGGCTGCAGTATGGCGACCAGGGAGCTGGCAAGACAGCCTGGTGGAAATGGACCGCCACCGAAGACGGCTTTTGCACCGTGGACACGCTCACGGTGGCTGTCGAACTCAGCATCAGAGACACCCTGGTCGGCGTCTACACCGGCACCCAGGTCAATGCCCTGACCCTGGTCGTGCTGAACGATGATCATTGGACCAACCTCAATGGAGCCTCCCACCGCGGTGGAAGCGCCACCTTTTACGCCACCAAGAACACGACCTATTACATCGCAGCGGATGGTTACGCGGCCGACTCGGTGAAGGCCACCAACCACAACCTGAAACTCCGCCTCGGTCTCCTCCCAAAGCGCGCCACGCGCAAGGCGGCCACGTGGAGGATGTATAACGATCCCGCCCTTTTCGGCACCCTCACCTTTAACAAGACCTCCACGTTCAGCTTCACCGGCAAGTTCACGGTAGGTGCCAAAAGCTACCCTCTGGCAGGCGTGCTGACTCCGGAAGGCTACTTCACCACCTCCCTCCTGCGCACAGCGCCGGCAGGCAGCCCTCCGCTGACACCTTTGGGTCTCATCATTGATGCCAAGGATGGCGGCAATTTCCATGTGGGCACAGGCAATGCGGACTGGATCAGCGAGTCATTGCTTGAAGTGATCACCTTCCCAGTGGGCTCATCCAGCAAGGTCGCTGGCACCTACTCCGGCAGCTACCCTCTGAACAATGGCGTGGCTGCTCCCGGACTGGTCTTCGCCTCCGTAAAAGCCAATGGAACCGTCACCGGCACAGGCGTGGCCCCGGATGGTGTGAAGGTCACCTTCGCCGGTGCGCTGACCAAGGAAGAGGCGAACAAGTCCATCCTCCCGGTCTGCGTCACCCTGCACGCTGGCAAAGGCTACCTCTACCATAAGCTCCGCTTCACTGAACTGGGACAGGAAGACTCGATGACCTCGTCCAACGATGTCTATTATGTGCGCCCTCCGAATGCGAAGTCCGTCTTCTACACGGCAGGGATCAACGCCAATGGCCCCCTCACCGGCGGCACCGTCCTCAAACCCGCGACAGGCCAGCGCGCCCTCGGCTTCCTGGACGGCACAATGGGCAATGGCAATCTGTCCCTTCCGATGGTCGCCGGCGAGATCGCCAACACCGTGACCGAAGGCCTGATTTTCGGAACCACCAACAAGTTCGTCTTCAAGACCCCCGCGATGCGCAAGCCCGCCCTGACCGTGAACACGCTCACCGGCCAGGTCACCGGCAGCATCTATGAGCCTTCCAACAAAAGAAGGACGATCACCGGGGCGCTCTACAAGATTAGCAACCAAGTCTACCTGAAAGGCCAGGTCGCTGGCACGACGCAAAACGTCAGCATGCAGGTGATGCCCTGATGCCCGTGTGATGGATTTTGTCAGTTGATGTGGAGTCCTGAGATCCCTGATGAGGATCTCAGGACTTCTTTCGTTCAGAGGCAGGTCCAGACGTCGGGACGCTCAACGGTTTTAGGGTGACAAACCGCAGGCTGAGCCTAACCAACTAGGCTTCTGCGGCGGGCAGCTCCACGGTGAAGGTCGCTCCTTGGCCCAGCCCCTCGCTTTCCGCCCAGATCTTTCCGCCATGAGCGGTCACGATCCCACGACAAATGGCCAGACCGAGCCCCAGTCCCGGGGACTTGATGTGTCCGCTGCGACGGCTTGTCGTCGACTGCTCAAACGCCTCGAAGATGCTCTCCAGTTCTGATGCCTGGATACCCACGCCTGAGTCTCTCACGATCAGTTTCACGGTCCCCTCACCTCTTTGGGAACTGACCGTCAGCACCCCGTTCGCCTCCGTGTGTGATGCGCCATTGCGCAGCAGACACCAGAGCACCTGTTGGATTCGCACAGGATCACAGGGCAGTGTGAGGTCTTGAGGGTGAAGCTGAAACTCCACTTTCACCGATGAGGCCGCCAATTCGGAACCAATCACCGCCCATCCCTGGCGGATGAGGCGGTTCAAATCGTGCTTGGCGATCTCAAGCTCAAGCCTGCCTTGGACAACCTTTGAGACGTCCAGCAGATCATCAATGAGCCGGGCCTCCAGAGCGAGCGAACGGCGGACCATGTCCAGATCCTGCCGAAGCTCTTCCGGAGTGGCGGGAGACTGCGCGTGCGCACTCACCAGCATGAGCGCCGGATTCAGAGGCGTGCGCAGTTCGTGGCTCATCATGGCCAGAAACCGGTCCTTGGCAGCATTCGCAATTTCAGCCTCACCCTTGGCCACGCGGAGCGCCGCCTCGTTCTCTCGACGAGTCGTAATCTCTGCCTGCGCCTCCTTGTAGAGCCTGGCCTTCTCGATGGCGATGGCTGCCTGGGCAGCGATCCCGGAAAGGATCTCTTCAATATCCTCCGAGAACATGTCAGGCTCGGGATGCCCGTAAAACAACCCACCGATGACCTCCCCCGAAGGCGCGACGACCGAGGCCGCCAGATAGCTGCGCACCGGAAGGTGCCCGGGTGGCATGCCATGGTGAGGCGCGCTTTTCCCGTATCGAGCGTCTTTCAGGACATCACCGATGCGCACGACCTTCCCGCCTCCAAAGGTGGCGGAGAACAGGGCTGTGTTACGCGGCATGGGAAAACCTTCAAAGGCCGCCCGGGGCGCACCGGATAGTGTGAACAGCATGTAGCTCTCTCCGCGCTCATCCTTGGCATTGTAGAAGAAGGCTCCAAAGGCCGCGCCTGAAACCTCGCGCCCCGCATCTGTGATGGCCTGGAGCAGCTTCTCCAAATCCAGCTCTCCGCTTAACGTGATGCACGTCTGGTTCAGAATCTCGAGTGTCCGACTATGGGCCTCAGCCCTTCTCCGGGCGGTCTGCGCCGCGTGCCCTAGAAAGATGATCAGGCTGGAGGTGATCCAGTAACCACTGGAAGCGCCCCACACCAGCGGGCTGGCCAATGCCAGGGTGCCGTGCGGCGGAACAAACCAGAACACGCAAACCAGGAAGCCAAGCAATGACGCGAGCGATGCAGCCCGCCAGCCGGCGAACCAAACCGTGCAGGGGACCACGCCATAGATGGTCAAAAAGATCATGTTGTCCCCCAGCCATGGATCCATGAGAACTCGCAGGGAGAACGCGAGTGCCATGACGGCGAGCGCCAGCGCATAGGGCGCGACGCGTCCGCGGATAACTGCTTTCACGGGTGGAAAACTCATGGGGAGGGGTCAGTGGGGAAATCTGCCCAAGGCGGGGAGGGTCGCATGATACGTTTCTGCCGGGCTTTTGGATGGAGCCTGATGCAGGGAAAGAAGCCTTCCACCTTCAGGGCACAGGCTCGAGAGTTTTTGATGCCGAGCTGTGTGCGCTCCTCGAATCCAAACTAAAAAAAAACACGACCTCACCCTCATTGTTTTTACACACGGCGCGCCATTCGAAGCCAGGCGGCAAACGGTGGAGCCCATCCTTCGCTCTACGAGCTTCGGAGGGCATTCTTCACCTCCTAAGGTCGGCGAAGAATGGCGGAAGAGGTGGGATTTGAACCCACGGTGAGGTTACCCCCACGCCTGATTTCGAATCAGGTACCTTAAACCACTCAGCCACTCTTCCGTGTCATCAGTGGCCGGAGACTAGCGGGTCATCTGGCCTTGGCAAGCATGGTGTGGAAGGATTTTCGGAGACCGGCTCGGGAGTCCGGTAGACCGTCCACTTCCCGCTCTCCCAGTCCAGCACCTCAAGCCCCTGAAGCTGCTTCTTGTAGTCGTAGGCACTGGGTTCACGGGTGGCGTAACCCGGGTAATAGTAGCGGCAGCCAAGCCGGCGGCTGTGCTCGATCTCCAACAGCATGGTGTAGATGCCCAGACTGCGCCAGGCATGCTCCGGCTCAAACATGCCATAAACTGCCGAGGTCGAGGTGGTGCCGATGTCCAGATAGCTCGTGGCCAGCAGAGCCTCTCCCTCATAGACACAGCACTCCATGCATGTCCCTGGCACATGCGCCGGATCATGGGAGAGGAAGGTGTTCAGATCCTCCGGGACGTTTTCTTTGAAGCGTCCCTTGTGACGCTGAAACATGGCGCGTGCCTCATCAGTGATCTGGGCGGGCCGAAACTCCTGCCGAAGTCCTTCATTCCGGCGCAGCACCCGGCGCTGGCTTTTGCTGAGATGAAACTTCCCCAGGTCGAGCCGCAGCGGCGTGATCCGTTTGATGCCAGCCGCATCCACACTGATGTTATATCGGAAGAACGACACTCCAAAATGCCTCCACCCCGAGGCCCAGAGCTGATCCATGATTTCGGGGGGCACCTCAGCGCACTCAAAGATCTGATCGAGAAGAGCGGACATTTCAGGAATGAGCTCGGGACAGTGGGATGGGAAAGATGCTCAGATCCTGCCACTCGACTTCAGATCGAGATAGCGGTTGGCCAAGGCGATGGGCAGCTGCTGCGCGGTCTCATCCACCGTGGGGATGCGCCGCGCCTCCAAAGTCCGTAACACTTGCGCGCGCTGGCTCTGGTAGTGGCTGAGCGCGCCGTAGCTGAGGGCATCATTCACTGTGGCGATGGGCCGCGCCGCACGGCTCTCCATCTCCGCCTCCCGCAGGGTGGCCACCAGCACCAGATGGCGGTTTTGCAGAAGCTGCACCGCCTTGGTCAGATGACTGGTGTCCTCAGTGCGCAGATTTGTCAGCAGGATGACCAGTGCGCGACGCTTCTGCAGAGCCATCACACGTTGAGCGGCCTCGATGAAATCACTCGGCTCGGTGGTGGCCTCGTAGTCATACAGATGGTTCAGCAGCTTCGGCATCGCCGGCAGACCTTTCACCGGCTTTAACCATCTCTGAATGCCGCCGAAGCCTGCGACACCGACCTCATCCCCCTGCTTCAACGCAAGGTAGGCGATGAGCAGCATGGCATTCAGGCAGTGATCAAACTGGCTCAGCTCACCATCCATGGCGCGCATGCGGCGACCACAATCCGGAACGAGCAGCACGCTCTGGTCCCGCTGCTCCTCGAACTCACGACTGATCAGCACCTGCCGGCGTGCGGTGGCCTTCCAGTCCACCTTGGAAAGGACATCACCATCCTGATACTCACGAAGCTGACGGAAATCCAGGGTCGCGCCCTTGCGCCGACGCTTGATGATGCCCATCTGATCCTCACGATTTGCCATGGCGAGCAGGCTGTAGCGCACAATGGGCTCGTAGTTCGGATAGCAGCGTGTCTCGCTGGGGGTGCCAGGCCGATACTGCCTCTGCCAGAACCCGAAGCGCGAATGAACGAGCACATGCGCGGGAGTGAAGACATGGCGTCCACGTTTGGTGAAATGAACCTGATAGGAGAGATCGATGTGCTCGCCCGCAGGCAGCTCCCCCTCCCAGGGCAATCCCGTAGATTCGGCTTCGGGCGGGAGGCCATCATGCACACGAACCCGGAGCGCATGCGGCAAGCTATGACGCAGGGTCAAGGTGGCCTCGCCCGGCACACCCAGGGCAAAACGGCCCGCCAACGCACGGCTGGCACTCAGTGCCTTCGCCCGGGGCAGCAGAAACCCATCCAGCACCACGACCAGCGCCAGCAGGCCTGCCCCGATGAACCAAGCCACCTTCAACTCCGGCCAGATCGACGCCAGCAGCCCAAGGCCCGTCCAGGCCGCAGCAAGGCGAAGAGTGAGGAGAGTCGGACGCATGGGCACAGAGAAAGCGGATGAGGATAAAAATGCCAGTCCAAAGACGAGGCACTTGAGAGAAGTACAGGGATCACGAGATCAGCCGACGAGGAGCAGCCTTGACCATCTGTGCTCCCACCACGACAAGAGCACCCATCTGCCCATGCTCACCCGCCGCTCTTTTCTCCTCTCCTCCAGCGCTGCTGCGCTGACCGGCTGCCAGATGATGCCCCCTGCCCTCCAGCAGATGCCGCAGCCCATGGGGCAGGCTCCGCAGACGGGGCCGTTCATGCTCGGGATCGACATGCTGGCGGCGCGTGGCTTTGATCTGCTGCGCGGGAAGCGGGTGGGTTTGATCACCAATCACACCGCCTACACGGGCCGTGGTGAGCTGACCCGGGTGGCGATGAAGCGTGCGCTGGGGCCTGGGTTGGTGGCGCTGTATGGTCCGGAGCATGGAATCGATGGCACGGTGGGGGCGGGCAAGCACATCGCGACGCGGCGTGACCCGGTGACGGGACTGATTGTGCACTCGCTGTATGGTCCGACTCGCAAGCCGACGGCGCAGCAGCTCGCGGGCATTGATGTGCTGGTGTTTGATGTGCAGGACATCGGCTGTCGCAGTTATACTTATATCAGCACCATGGTGGTGGCGATGGAAGCTGCGGCTGAGCAGGGGAAGTTCTTCGTGGTGCTCGATCGTCCGAATCCAATGGGTGGCTGGCGGGTGGAAGGTCCGCCGGTGGAGCCACGCTGGAAGTCTTTTGTCAGCCAGGTGCCGATCCCCTATGTGCATGGCATGACGGTGGGTGAGCTGGCGATGATGACCGCCGCCCAGGGCTGGATCAGCCGCGCCCCCAAGATGACCGTGGTGAAGATGCAGGGCTGGACCCGCAACATGACCTGGGCCAACACCGGTCTGCGCTGGCATGCGACCTCGCCTAACATCCCGAATGTCATGTCGCCCTTCTACTACGTGGCCACCGGCATCCTCGGTGGGGCAGCGGCGGTGGACATCGGCATCGGCACGGACAATCCTTTTGGTTATGCCGGTGGCAGTGGTGTGAACGCGCAGGCCATGCAGGCCGCCTGCCAGGGATTTGGAGCCAGCGGGGTGAGCTTCTCGCCTTATTCGAGGAATGGCTTCGGCGGGGTGAAGCTGAGCATTCATCCGCAGGCGGCGACGGATCTCACGGCGCTGGATGTGCGAATGCTGGAGGTGCTGAACCGTCTCACCAATGGTCGCGCGCTGGCCCGCATGAGCGGGGACAAGCTGAACCTTTTCCACAAGGTCGCGGGCAGTGACTCCTTGTATCAAAACCTCCGCCGCGGTGTGCCCGCCAGCCGCATCATCGCAGGCTGGTCAAGCTACACGAGCTCCTTCCGGAGCTCACGGCAGAGGCATCTGATGTATGCTTGAGCCTCGCTGAGAGGCCCAAGCCTGGTGACCTAACTCAAGGTTTCGGCACTTTCTTGAACTCACGGGTGAGCGTGGTGAGCGAATCCTCCACGCCCATGCGCTCGAGGCTGGAAGCACCGACAAAGCCGTCCGCAGTGGTCTTGCTCAGGATGTATTCGACATCCTTCGGCGTGTTGATGGGACCGCCGTGGGTGAGAGTGAAGATGTTTGGGTTCACGCTCTTTGCGGCATCGATGATGTCCTGCGAAACCTTGACGGTGTGATCCCAGTCCACCACGGCATTCACCACGCCGATGCTGCCACCGACAGTGGTGCCGACATGCGCGATCACGGCATCCGCGCCGTTCTTCGCCATCTTGATGGCTTCCTCTGGAGTGGCCACGTAGACGATGCTGAAGAGGTCCATGCGCGTGGCCAGACCCACCATCTCAAATTCCTTTTCCACGCTCATGCCGGTCTCTTCCAGCACGCCGCGGAAGTGCCCGTCCACAATGGTGTGGGTGGGGAAATTGTTGACGCCGGAGAAGCCCATCTCCTTCACGCGGCCCAGCCAGTGCCACATGCGGCGGCGAGGGTCCGTGGCATGCACGCCACAGACGACCGGGATCTCTTTGACAACCGGCAGCACTTCATACTCGCCGATCTCCATGGCGATGGCATTGGCATCACCATAAGCCATGAGGCCGCAGGTGGAGCCATGGCCCATCATGCGGAAGCGACCGCTGTTGTAGATGATGATGAGGTCCGCGCCGCCCTTCTCGATGAACTTGGCGCTGATGCCTGTGCCCGCTCCTGCGGCGATGATGGGCTCGCCCCGTGCCAGCGTGGCCTTCAGGCGGTCGACGACTTCCTGCTTCGTGTAGGGATTTCCGATTCCGGTCCAGGGATTGGGCATGGCAGTGGTTGGGTTGACAGTGGTTTACGATAGTTGACGGTGGATGACAGTGGTTTGAAACCATCGTTCATCAGGGCCAACAACTCTAAACAACCGTAAACCACAGCTCGTGCACGCGTCCACTGCCATCCAGGAACTATCTGAAACCCACACCCTCGGCACGGACACGGAGTATCGCGTGGTGCGGGTCAGTGCCTCAGACAACCGCCCCTGGATCCGTGGCGCGCCTGTGTGTGGAACGCTGAAGACCCATCGCATCTGCCATGCGGGGACCATGACCGCGCATGCGCCCTATCGAATTGTGCGGATGCACCAGAGCGGCTTGTATTTCCTGGCCTGTGTCAGCGGTGAGGGGCGCGTGCTGGTAGATGGCCGCTGGCAGAAATGCGGCGCTGGCATGGCGGTGGCACTGCCCCCTTTCATGGTGAATGCCTTTGAAGCGGTGAAAGGCAAGCCCTGGCGCTGCTGCTGGGTGCGCTATGAGCAGCAGCCCGGCCAGCAGCCCATCCTGAATAGCAGCTCGCCGCTCATGGCTTCCTTTTTGGGGGCACCTCTCTACTCTGCCATCGAAGGCCTGATCGAAGAGGCGGGTCATGAGTCAAAGCCCTCCGCGATGTTTCACTGGGTGGAGTTGATCCAAAACTACATCGAGCGCTTTGCCCAGCCCTGGCAGCAGGACGACCGCCTCTGGCGTCTCTGGGAAATGGTGGCCGCCGATGTGGGCCGTGACTGGACACTGGATGAGCTGGCGCATCAGGCCCACGTGAGCGCGGAACATCTGCGCCGCCTCTGCCGTCGTGCGCTGGGCCGCACGCCGATGCACCACGTGACCTGGCTGCGCATGCGCAAGGCCTGCGAACTGCTCTCCACCACGAATCTGAAGATCGAGACGGTCTCGCACACGGTGGGCTACCAAAACCCATTTGTGTTCAGCAACACCTTCAAGAAATGGATCGGCTGGCGCCCGAGCGAGCACCGCAGCCGGGCGAATCAGTAGGATGACCGTGGCGAAGCCCGGTCGTCCCAACAAGGTGGACAACTGGAAAAATCTCGAACTTCACACTGAGGATCGTTTGCCACTTCTTCATGCGCTCCGCCCGCCAAGGAACGACCGGTCTCGCCCGATGGGCGAGACGAGACACGGGTCGTCCTACGTCTATCCATGACATCTCCCTTTGATCCCGGGCCGTGACCGGCTATGGCGTGAGGCATGATGCATGACACTATCGCGGCGATTTCGACGGCTCTCGGGGAGGCGGCGCTAGCGGTGATGCGCATTTCCGGCCCGGAAGCGCTGAAAGTGGCCGCGCAGGTGTTTGCCAGCAAGGCTCCCGCGACTGATCTGACACCGCGCATGGCGCATCGGGCCTCGGCCAAGACAGCTGACAGCATGACGCTGGATGATGGCCTGCTCATCTGCTTCCGTGGCCCTGCCAGCTATACCGGTGAGGATGTGGTGGAGTATCACGGCCATGGTGGACTGCTGGTCACTCAAAAGGTCTATGAGGCGGTGCTCGCTGCTGGTGCACGTGCCGCAGGTCCGGGCGAGTTCACGCAGCGTGCCTTTTTGAATGGCAAGATGGATCTCACCCAGGCTGAGGCCGTGATGGATCTGATCCAGGCGCAGAGCACGTTGGCACTGCGTGCAGCGCATGAGCAGTTAGGCGGCGCCATCGGCAAGGAAGCCCTCGCGCTGAAGGAAGTGCTGCTTCCCGTGCTCGCCCACGTGGAGGCCTACATTGATTTCCCGGAGGAAGACATCTCGCCAGATACCGGCGCGGCTCTGACCGCCCGTATGGACGAGGTTTTGACACGGGCCAGGCGCCTCATCGACACCGGCGAGCAAGGTCGCATTCTCCGTCATGGCGCCCGCACGGTGATCTGCGGCGAACCGAATGTGGGCAAGTCCAGTCTACTGAACGTTTTGTTAGGCTTTGAGCGTGCCATTGTGAGCCCGACTGCTGGCACCACCCGCGACACCATCGAGGAAGTCATCCAGGTCCATGGCATCCCGCTGCGGCTTGTGGATACTGCGGGACTGCATGAGCATTCCAGCGATGGCATTGAAAAAGTCGGCATGGAGCGCACGCGCCGAGAGCTCGAGCGCGCCGACCTCATCCTGGAAGTGGTGGATGCCTCCCTGCCACCGGCCCAGACTCATCGAGTGGATCTTCCTGCGGGTGCTGAGAAGCGGCGCATCCTTCTTCTCAACAAAGCTGACCTCGGCGTGGCCACCGGCTGGCCCGGAGAAGCCGTGCGCCTTTCCTGCGAGGCTGGCACTGGCGTGGAAGCCCTGCGTGAGGCCATCCGCGGGCTCGTGCTGCACTCCGGTCCGCTCATGAGCGAGCATCCCGTGGCCATCAACTCACGCCATCAAGTCTGCTTTGAGCGACTCGCCGCCCACGTTACCGCCGCCAAGTCCGCGCTGCTCGCCGAACAAGCCCCGGAGTACATCGCCCTCGACCTCCGCGAGGCCCTGCAAGCTCTCGGAGAGGTCGTTGGCATCGTGGACGTGGAGGAAGTGCTGGATGTGATCTTCTCCAGCTTTTGCATTGGAAAGTGAGCAATAGAACTGCTCCACAAACTCACGCGGGCACGATGGTAGGCGGGCCACTATAGTCATCGGGGAAACGCAATGAGGGCCCTCGGCCCATGATCGGCTCGATGAAATACGCTTGCTTGTGCGCACCTGCTGCAAGTCGAACGACAGTGGCCTCGGCGTCAGCTCGGCATGGAAAATCGCCCACATGAAACTGAACGCCATTGTAATCCTGTCGGGTCAAACGAGCGGGCTTTAGATGAACACCGACTGCAAGCCAGCCCAGATCATTGCTAGTTAGACCGAGTGCCGTCAAAACATGGTCGACGTGCAAGGCTATATCCCCACGGCTCACGTAAACGACCATGAGATCTTTACGCGGAGAAAGCTCGTGGTGTTGAAGGGAAAAGAACACTCCATTCTTCAACTCAAACACTGCAATCTTCGCCGGCCCGAGGCCATCGTCCCAGTATGTCTCCCATTCGATGGGAAAACCAACATGAAGGGTCTTGGGCAGGCGAAACAAACAAGCAGCTTCCTTCAAAGCCGGGCCGGAGAACTCGCTTTCAGGGATCTGGCGCATCGTCAAAAAATCACGGATACAACCCGCGCAGCGCCTTCGCATCATGCACCCGCTTGATGCCCAGGCTCAGGGCGGCGAAGCGCATGGAGATGCCGCTCTTCTTCGCATGGTTCAGCGTCTGAATGTAAGACTGCTCCAGGAGACGGTAGAGCTTGTCCATCACCTCGCCTTCGCTCCAGAAGAAGCTTTGCAGGTCCTGCACCCACTCGAAGTAGGAGGCGATCACGCCGCCGCTGTTGCAGAGGATGTCAGGGATCACAAAGATCTCCGGCCTCTGGGCCAGGATGGCGTCCGCCTCAGGTGTGGTGGGGCCGTTCGCGCCTTCGGCAATGATGCGGCACTGGATCTTCGCCGCATTTTCCTCAGTGATCTGGCGCTCCAAAGCCGCCGGCACCAGGATGTCACAGGGCGTCAGCAGAAGCTGCTCGTTGGTGATGGGCTCCGCATCGGGGAAGCCGACCACGCCCCGTGTTTTGGCGACGTAGTCATTGAGTGCGTTCAGCTCGAGTCCGTTCGCATTGTAAATGCCACCGAAGGCATCACTCACGGCGATGATCTTGATCCCTTGCTTTGCCATCGACATCGCAGCGACCGAACCAACATTGCCATAACCTTGAATCACGGCTGTGGCCCCCTGCGCCTGAATGCTCAGCGTATCCATGGCACGAGACACCAGATAGGCCACACCACGTCCCGTGGCTTCACGACGACCCAGCGAGCCTCCGAGCAGCACCGGCTTGCCCGTGACCACGCCCGGCACGGCATGCCCCATCTGGAGCGAGTAGGTGTCCATGATCCAGGCCATGACCTGCTCGTTCGTGCCCACATCCGGCGCCGGGATGTCCACCTGCGGTCCGATCACAGGGATCAGTTCCTGCGTGTATCGGCGTGTCAGGCGCTCCAGCTCGCCAATCGAAAGCGCACGCGGATCACAGGTCACGCCGCCTTTGGCACCGCCATAAGGCAAACCCACCAGCGCGCACTTCCAGCTCATCCACATCGCCAGTGCCGCCACCTCGCCCACCGTCACATCTGGGTGAAAGCGAATGCCGCCCTTGGTGGGTCCGAGCGTCAGATGGTGCTGCACACGATAGCCCATGAAGACCTCCACCCGCCCGTCATCCATGCGGATCGGCACAGAGACCGCCAGAGCACGCTTGGGCATTTTCAGGCGACCTCGAGCCGCCTCCGGGATGTCCATAAAATCAGCCACCAGGTCGAACTGCTGGCAGGCCATGCGAAAGATCGGGGAGTCGTAGAGATGCAGGTTCATAGGGAGAGAAGTGTGCAGACTACTGAGATACGCTTCTGAAAGCGATGCTCGAATTTGAAACAAAAGACATCCTCAGGCCTGCCGGGGGCAGAATCCTGCTTGCCGATGCCCCCTGACCATGCGAAAAACGCACCGCTGAGTGCCGCGCCCGTAGTTCAACGGATAGAATGGTGGTCTCCGAAGCCGCAGATTCAGGTTCGATTCCTGACGGGCGCACCAGCCAGGGAGATCAAACTCAACGATCCCTTCCCGCCGCAGCCCTTAATTCCGGCGCTTAAGCTGGATGCGCTTGAAGCGGGCCTGGCCGTCGAGGCTCACACTTTGCACGTCTGGGTCGTTCACGAAGACATTGTGGATGATGCGGCGGTAGTAGCTGTTCATGGGCGGCAGGACCTCGGGGCGGCCGGTGGCGCGGACACGCTCGCCCTGCTCACGGGCGTGCTCCACCATCTGGTCCTCGCGCATGCTGCGGTAGTGGTCGATGTCGACGCGGATGCGCGGTGGGTTCGGGATGTGGCGCTGGAGCACGCGGTTCACCAGATACTGGATGTCTTCGAGCGTGGACCCACGCTTGCCGATGAGGCGCTGGCTGTCGTCCTCGGAATGAATCATGAGCACCAGCCCCTCGGGTCCTTCGTCCTGGTCGATCTTCACGGTGAATCCCAGGTAACCGAGCATGGTGTCCAGAATCTGGCTGGCGTGATCAAGCGGTGTCATGCCCTAGTTTTACGGCTTCTGACGCCCATGGGCAAACTCGAATCACGGCGTCATCTTGTAGGATCGTTCGCCAGAACGAAAGGGTCGGAGAGAGAGTTCGGTGGCCGAACCAAACCTCCGCATTCTGGCGAATGCGCCTACACCCAGCGTAATAGGATCGCTCGCCAGAACGAAAGGGTTGGAGAGAGTTCGGTGACAGAACCAAACCCCGCATTCTGGCGAATGCGCCTACACCCAGCGTAGTAGGATCGTTCGCCAGAACGAAAGGGTTGGAGAGAAGTTCGGTGACAGAACCAAACCCCGCATTCTGGCGAATGCGCCTACGGCCCCTACTCCAGGCGGAAGTCGCCGGAAGAAGCCAGGAGGCGCTCCAAAGCTCGGCGATAGGGGCTGGGCATGGGTAGCGCGGAAAGCTCCTCCAGCGGGATGAAGCGATGACTCTCGGGCCATGTCTGGGTGGCCTTTCCGGGCACTTCATGGACCCAGAGGGTGACCTTGTAGCGGGTGATACCGTAGGTGGTCTTGAGCAACACGGACGGAGGTTTGGCGGCAAGCTCTTCGGGCAAGGCGGGCAGCTTCCACAAGCCGGTGCGGCGACTGCCGGTCTCCTGCTCCAGCAACACCCCCTGCCCGCTGCGCAGGAAGAAGACGCGCTCCGTCACCTCGGTGATCTCGGGGCGTGCGCCTTTCACGGGTAATGTTTCAGGCTCTTCGGCGAGGCAGTGACGATGCACCGGGCAGGCATCGCAAGCAGGTCGGGTGGGCTTGCAGATCGTTTGCCCGAGCTCCATCAGCGCGGAGTTCAGCGAGCGTGGATCATCGGTGCTCTGCACGAGTTCTTTGGCACGGTCCCAGAGGCGCTTGATGCCGGGGGTGGAATCCACCGGCGTAGCGTCGTTGTCCAGACGTGACAGCACGCGTGCGATGTTGCCGTCGACAATCGGCTCGGCCAAACCAAAAGCGAAACTGCTGATGGCACCTGCGGTGTAAGGACCGATGCCTGGGAGACTGCGGATGCCAGCGGGATCATTTGGAAACGCGCCGCCGTGATCGTTGACGATGACTTGGGCAAGCTTGTGCAGATTCCGTGCGCGGCGGTAGTAACCAAGACCTTGCCAAGCACTCAGCACATCACTTTCTGTAGCTGCGGCAAGGGTTTGGAAGTCCGGGAACTTCTCCATCCAGCGCGCGTAGAAGCCACGGTCCAACACGGTGGCGATCTGCGTCTGCTGGAGCATGATCTCCGAGACCAGGACGGCGTAGGGATCATGCGTGCGGCGCCAGGGGTAGTCTTTCCCTTCCTTGCGAAACCAGGCGACGAGGTCGGCGGCGAGAGCATTTGAGGAGCGCGGATGTCCGCATCCGCCTGCCTTGGAAGCTCTGGAGGGCTTTTTCATCGTCGTTTCATTTCAATCCAAGGCTTGCGAGTGAGGACACTCGCACTCCACGGGGCGCGGATGTCCTCATCCGCAAGCCATAAGGGTTCGGGAGCCGTTTCATTCCTGGATCATTTCTAACAGGGCCTGCGAGTGGGGACACTCGCACTCCTTAACCTACGAGCTTGCGGGCTTCGGCGAGGGCGGCGTCCACCTTGGAGATGTCCTTGCCGCCGCCGCGGGCGAAGTCGGGCTTGCCGCCGCCTTTGCCGCCGACGATCGGGGCGATGGTCTGGATGATCTTGCCGGCCTGGACCTTGGCTTGATGCTCTTTGGAAACGCTTGCAATGAGGGCGACGTTGCCGCCACCCGTGGTCGCCAGCACGACGATGCCGTTGAAGCTGCCTTTGAGGGCATCGCTCACATTGACGGCGTAGTCAGCATCCACATCGCCGAGGTTGGCGATGATGGCGTTGTTCTCGGCACCCTCGAGGAGTTCCTTGGCACGGCCTGAAGCTTCACGCTGCTGGGCGGCTTTGAGAGCCTTCTCCAGAGACTTCTGCTGGTCGAGCAGGGCTTCGATCTTCTTCTCGAGGTCGGTCGTGCCTTGAGCACTGACCTTTCCGGCGAGAAGTTTCAAGAGGTCAGCATCGGCACGAGCCGCGTTGTAAGCCTCAAGCCCGGCGATGGCCTCGATGCGGCGCACGCCAGCGGCGACAGCACCTTCACCGACGAGACGGAAGAGACCAATCTCGCCCGTGTGACGTGTATGAGTGCCACCACAGAGTTCCATGCTCCAACCCGTCAGGTCATGGGCCTTGCCACCGATCTGCACGACGCGGACGTTCTCAGGATACTTCTCGCCAAAGAGCTGCATGATGCCGCTGTTGGCCTTGGCCTCGGTGTAAGGCACTTCGGTCCAGGAAACGACGTCATTCGCGACGATGCGCTCATTCACCAGACGCTCGATATCGGCCAACTGCGCAGGCGTCAAAGCGCCACTGTTGAAGTCGAAAGTGAGCTTGTCCGGCGTGACGTTGGAACCCTTCTGCGTGGCGTCCTGACTCACGACCTCATGCAGCGCCCAATGCAGGATGTGCGTGACGGTGTGATGACGCTCGATGGCGTGACGGCGTGCTGAATCGACCTGGATGCTGACGGTGGAACCGACGGCGGGGGCTTCCTCGCCTTCCACGAAGTGCAGCCAGGTGTTGCCGACCTTCGTGGTGGACGAGATCGGATAAGCATTGGCGCCGATGATGAGCTGGCCGCTATCGCCGACCTGACCGCCCATTTCGGCATAACAAACACTGCTATCAAGGATGACCGCCGTCTTGTCGGTCATGGACACGACTTCGAGAACCTTGGCGTCGGTGGCCAGGGCGTCATAACCAAGGAACTTGGTGGCTTCCTTGGTTTCGATCTCGCTGACAGAGACGACCTTTTTGTTCTTCTGGCCGGCTTCGCGAGCGCGCTTCTTCTGCTCTTCCATGAGCTTCTCAAACTCCTCCTCCTCGATCACGAAACCTGCTTCGCGAGCAACCACTTGTGTCAAATCTACTGGAAATCCAAATGTATCATAAAGTTCAAATACCGCCCAGCCTGGGACAACTGGAGCCGCGCCGCTAAGCTTATGGAGAAGATGCCCGGCTTTGGTGACTTCGTTGGGGGTTATCCTATGAACTTCATTATTGATCTCGCATTCGAAGATTGGATTTCCACTTTCAATCTGAATTGCGGCAGGTTTACCCGCTTTGAGTAGATCACTGGTCAAAAGTGTGACTTCATTCCAAAGCACATCTGCCAGTCGTGACAGCCCACGATCCAGCGTCCGGTTGAACGCTTCCTCCTCAATCTTCAGCACAGCCTTCACCTGCTCCTTCTTCACGCGCAGTTCGGGGAATACATCACCCATGTGGGCAGCAAGGACATCGACGAGCTTGTAGAAGAAGGGCTCTTTGAACTCGAGGGTGCGGCCATACTTCACGGCGCGGCGGAGGATTCGGCGGAGGGTGTAGTTGCGGTCGCTGTTGCCGGGCTGGATGCCATCGGCAATGGAGAAGCTGAGGGTGCGCAGGTGGTCGGCGATGACGCGGAAGGCGACGTCGATCTTTTCCTGCTCGCTGACGGGGATGACGTGGCCCTGTTCGTTGGGCTTCGGCAGCGTGCTCTGGTAGTGCTTGCCGCTGAGCTTGGTCAGTTCATCGAAGATCGGCTTGAAGACATCCGTGTCGTAGTTGCTGATCTTGGCGTTCTCGAAGTCGGTGAAGTTGTTCGTGCCCTGGATGATGCTGGTAAGGCGCTCGAAGCCCATGCCGGTGTCCACGTGCTGCGCAGGCAGCGGGGTGAAGGTGCCGTCTGGGTTGGCATTGTACTGAATGAAGACGTTGTTCCAGATCTCGATGCAGCTTGCGTCGCTGCCGTTGACGAGGAGGGCACCGGCGCGCTGGCGCTCTTCGCTGAGCTCAATGGGGCCGGGGGTGAGGTCGATGTGGATCTCGGTGCACGGGCCGCAGGGACCGGTGTCGGCCATCATCCAGAAGTTGTCCTTTTTGTTGCCGTTGACGATGTGGATGTCGGGATCGAGGCCAACGCTGCGGAATTTCTCAGCCCAGAGGTTCCAGCTTTCTTCATCGCGGTCGGCAGGATCACCCTTCTCTTTGTTAGGCTGATAGATGGTGGCGAAGACGCGGCTCGGGGGGAACTTGAAGCGCTCGACGATCAGCTCCCAGGACCAGGAGATGGCCTCCTTTTTGAAGTAGTCGCCAAAGGACCAGTTCCCCAGCATCTCAAAGAAGGTGTGGTGGTAGGTGTCGAGACCGACGTCCTCGAGGTCGTTGTGCTTGCCACCGGCGCGGATGCACTTCTGCGTGTCGGCCGCACGGGTCGGCAGACCTTTGCTCAACACGCCGGGCCAGGTGTCCACGTCCGCGCTACGCTCGCCCAGGAAGATGGGCACGAACTGGTTCATGCCGGCGTTCGTGAAGATGCGCGCGCCGTCGCGGCTGGTGTAGCCCACGTTGTCGCTGGGGACGATGGTGTGCTGCTTCGACTTGAAGAAGTCGAGGAAGGTCTGGCGGATCTGGGCGGCGGTAGGAACGACGGCGGACATGAGAGGGCAGGAAAAGGGCGCGGAGTATGGAGGGGACGGCGGAGCCGTCAACGGGGCATGGGTGCCTTGGCACCCGCACCCCCGGTGGTGCAAGCCCACAAACTCCACAGAATTCTTCCAGGGGCGCGGAGTTAGACAGCCAGAGGCTGCCCGCAGGGCGAGCGAAGCGAGTCAACGAGTTGGGGTGAGGGGAAAATCCGTCCTCCATTAGGCATCAAGCCGCTCCCTGCCTCGCAAAATAATACTCCAGCACCTCTGCCGGGCGCGCGGCCGGTCTTGCCTGCCGCGGATCATAGTGATGCACGTCATGAAGGTACGGTCCGAGCACCGGGCGCGGGATGTCCAGGCGCGGATTGTCTTGCAGATACAGCTCCGTCAACGCAGTAAGACGGAGCATCTCCCAAGGCAGGCTCGTAAGCTTGTTGCGAGCCAGATCCAGGAACTTCAACGCCGACAGAGCGCCGATCTCTGGCGGCAGATCTATGATCTGGCCATTGTTCAGGTGCAGTGCCTCGAGCGTCGTGAGCTGCCCGATCTCCGGCGGCAGGCTTGTCATCGCGCTGTTGAAGCAAGTCAGACCTCGCAGTGACGTGAGCGCGCAGACCTCGAGCGGCAGGCAGGTGAAGTGGGTGTTCGAGAGACACAGACTCTCCAGTGCCGTGAGCCGGGCCAATTCCGGTGCCAGAGATGCCAACGGGTTATAGTTCAGGCCCAGCCATGTCAACGCCGTCAGGTCACCGATCTCCGGTGGCAGGCTCGTGAGCCGGTTGCTGGAGAGATCCAGCCCCGTCAACGCCGGGAGCTGGCAGACCTCCGGCGGCAGGCAGGTAAGGTCGTTGTCGTCGAGCTCAAGCTCCGTCAGCGCCGTCAGCTCACCGATCTCCGGCGGCACCTGGGTCAGGCCGAGATGGCTCAGGGCGAGCTCCGTCCCTGCCGCTCCGTCCCTGCGGCATACCTCGATGCGCCTCAGCGCCTCGTCATAGGCTAGCTGCGCATCGGGGTACTTGTCCGGAATCATGGGCATCCCACCAACATGAAAAGCCAGCAGTTGAATGCCTACCTCTTCTTCTCCAAAAACAACGTAAATTCGTGGCGGTTGTAGGTCAGGTGGGTCTGAGCGAAGAGGCGCAGGCCAGCATCGGCGGCGATCTGGACGATGTGGCGGAAGAGGGCGCAGGGCTCGTCCACGGTCTCGATGCGCGGGACCTTGAGGGTGAAGACGACCAGGCCGCCGGGCTTCAGGGGCTTGGACAGGCGGATGATGTGGTCGATCGACTCTTCGGGAGGGCCGTTCAGGTCGGAGAGCATCGCGTCGTAGTAGGCCTTCGGCGCTGGCTCGTAGTCTGCCACGTCCACATGCGCGAACTTTAACCCAGGCCGGCGGTTGAGACGCTTGTCGAGAGGTGCTCGGTCGATGGCGGTCACGAATTGACCTCGGGAGAGCAGCTCGGAGGTCATGCCACCTGGGCAGGCACCGAGTTCCAGCCAGTGGCTGCGTTCCGGCATCGGCGGGCGATAGAGGAGGAGGTAATGCAGAGCCTCGGCGATCTTCGCACCCGCACGGCTGATGGTGTCTGGAGAGTCCTGATCGATGTACTTGCTGCCACCGGGGTAGAAGCCATTGCTGGCACGCGGGCTCTGCATGCCGCAGAAGAGGCCTTCCTTGCCGACCACGCAAAACAGCGTCTCCGAGCCTGGATTTTGCGCTTCGACCGTGGCTGCGGTCAGCTTTGGAAACAGGGTGAGCAAGCGCCCGCGGAGGTTCGAGGCGAGGCCGCGATAGTACGGGTCCGGCGAGGTGGGATTCAGCAGGCCGACGAAGATGCCCTGAGGTGAGCGATCGCCAAATTTCTTCAGCAGCGTCTGCGCGGCTTTCTCGATGAAGCCGTCCATCTTCTGCGGGTTGCAGGGCCAGGAGTGATCCAGCGGCAGATTCCAGCGGGCGAACTTCGCGGCTTCGGATTTCTGGATGAGCTGCGGCGTAGCCGTCTTGATCGAATAGAAATCGAGGCCTAACCGCGTGTGCGAAGTCGCGCCAAAACGTGCGAGGATGTCTTTGGCGATGCCTTCAAAGATTTCAGGGATGCGCACCAGCCAGGCCTGGGGCGTGGGGGCGGAAGATGGATCAGGTTCTGTGCTCATTTACTTAATGCCGATGACCATTGAATCAGGTCCCATGAGATGCTCGACGTGGCAGTCCTTGAAGCCTGCCTCCTGCATCCAGCTGATGCAGTCCGCGCCGCTGTAGTCAAAGCCACCAGGCGTCTCGATGAGCATGTTCAGGCTCATGAGAAGGCCAAAGGCGTTTTGGCGGCGGTCGTCATCGATGATGGCATCATACACCACCACCGCACCACCGGTCGGAAGAGCCGCGTAGGCTTTCTGTAGCAGCATCTTTTTCGTCTCGAGATCCCAGTCATGCAGGATGTGGCCAAAGAGCAGCACATCCGCTTTGGGAAGGTCATCGGTGAAGAAGCTGCCGGGCTTGAAGGACACACGATCCGCGAGGCCGAGACCTGCGATGTAGTCTTCAAAGATGGGGCCGACTTCGGGAAGGTCATAGCCGCTGCCCTTCATGTGCGGCTGCGCGAGAGCGATCTGCGAAACGAGATCCCCCTGGGCGGTGCCGATGTCTGCGCAGGTGCTGTAGTTGGTCCATGGAAACTGGCGCGCGATGGCCATGTTCGCCCCGCGGCTGACGCCTGACATGGCGCGGAGGAACTCACGCAGTCTATCGGGATCGGCATAAACGATGGCGAAGGGATCCTGACCGCCGCCTTTGGTTTCATTTTGCGGAGAGCCAGTGTGCAAGGCCTCGGTCAGTCCGCCCCAGAAGGGATAGAGGCGATGGTTCGACATCTCCAGAATGCCGCCGATGTAGGAGGGCTTGGCCTTGTCGAGAAAGACCTCCGTGTCGGGGGTGTTGCGGTAAATGCCATCATCCCCACGCAGCAGGAAGCCGAGGGCGACCAGCGCATCGAGGAAATCGCGGGCTCCACGCGGATGCAATTTCAAACGCTCTTGAAGGTCGGCGAGATCTCCGGGCTGTTTGGCGAGGTGCGTGAAGATCTCCAGTTCCACGGCGCTGAGCAGCGCTTTGGAATTCCAAAAGGCGAGGCCGGTCTGCAGGATATGTTCAGGGGTCGGAGGCATGGCAACGAAGGCGGACCCCATCGCGGCAAAGCAGCGGGATGTCACCTGCAAATGCGTGGGGAGGCCGCCTCAGGGCTTCAGGGGTCCGCATCCACCGGGTGATACCAATTCCCATCCGGCGTGAAAAAGCGCACCGGCAGGATGGCCAGGGACACGACGCCAAAGGCGTAGCCATTTTGGATCAGCAGGCCGGAATTGATGCCTCCCAACCACCAGAGGCCCACGACTCCGCCCAGCAGCATGAACACCGCCATGAGGCAGCGCCAGAAGGCAGGCAGGGTGCTGTAGGTGGACTGGGTCAGCTCGGCATATCCCAGCAGCAGGAAGACAAGGAAAAGCGTCATCCATTTCACGGTGGCGGCAGCGGCCAGCAGCTTCGGCAGGAACGGAACCCAGTCCGGTCCCCGGAAGATGGCGGCCAGCAACTCGAGGTTCTCCACCACGTCCATCAGCGCGCCAAACACCACCAGGCCAAGCTGGAACAAGCGCCAGGCACCCCGCTTCTGCCTGAGGATCAGCAAGATGAAGAGCGACGCATAACCAACGATGAAACCAAAATCCCACAGGGTGATGGACGCCGCGACATCGCGATCATGCCTGCCGCTTGCCAGATGCGGCGGCAGGAGTTTGTCGATGCCATCCTGGCCGCCCGCGAGGCCGAGGGCGACGATGGGGCTTGTGCCGCCGTAGTCGAAACCGAGGTCCTGCAGGCGGATCATGGCGCGGCTCCAGTCTGCCTCGCCTCTCATGATGAGGGTGGTGACGAGAGTGAGCACCCAGGCCAAGATGGTGAGCCAGAAGATCGGCTTCAAGGAAGATCGGTTGCTCATGGGTTCTCCTGATGGGGTTCTTTCCTGCCAGCCTTCGGCGAGATGAATGTTTTCAACAGATCGCGATTGAGCTGCTGGGGCTTCACCAGGTACTCGGCAGATGCCGAACCTGGATTGATGATGGGTTGCATGGTGGGCGGAGGCGCGGCCACGGGCGCGAGGAGATCGGCAGATTGGGCTGGAACCAATTGTTGTTGGGCCATGATGGCGGTTTGCGGCAGCATCTCCTTGGTTTGCAGCATGGTGCTCACGGCTTCCCGCGCAGCGTCATCGATCTGGGCGATCTCACTGGGGCGCAGGTGCCAGGAGAGCGGCGCCTTCATCATGTCTGCCGGGATGAAGAACCAGTCGGTAAAGCGCTGCATCAGTGCCCGCTCATCCTTCTCAGTCCGAGGGATCGGAGTCTTCGGCAGCAGGCGCACGTGACGGATGAAGGGCCTGCCGGGAGGCCGCTTGTATTTGGACTCCAGCTCCAGCTGCCAGCGGAGACTAAACTGGGCCAGCAACTGTGCCGCATAGGCGCTCTGGCTGCTATTGCGGACATGCATCATGGTGAGCCCTGGAGAGAGCACATCATAAAGCGCGCCCTGGGACTTCTGGCCAAGGTCCACCGGGATGAGGCGCATGGGATCCGCAGGCGGTGACGGAAAGGCGGCGAGTTCGATGAACATGATCTCGTCCGGCAGCTCACGACCTGCCTTGCTCAGGGTGGTGAGCGCTTCATCCAGCCACTCCAAGGCACCGACCATGCCGCTGTTTTCAAAGTACCCTCCATCCACTGCATGATGCAGGCTGCCGCCCACCGGGAAGACACCCGCGTTCTCGGTTCCAGGGAGAACGAGCCCGCCGCCCTTGCCATCTGAGATGGCAGGACGTGCGGCAGGACTGATCAGGGGAAAGGTGGCGGACAGCCGGGCCGCCGTGAGCATGGGGATGTCCGCGAGATAGCGCTCGGTGAACTCGAAGTTACCCGCACGCGGGGCCTGGAGGTAGCCGAGCGGACTGCGCGGGCTGGTGGAGATGGCCATGCGCTCGCCGGTTTCGACAATGGTCGAATTAAAGATGACCGCGGGCCTCACTAAATTTAACGCATCAACCGCCCACCGCTCCAGCGTGGCATGCTCCAGACCTCCATAGCCATAGAGGAGCTCGGCATTCTCCGCCCAGGCATACTCCAGCATCCGGCCGCGATCATTGAAGAGCATCTCCTGCGAGGTGAAGGCCGCCGGAAAGGTGGCTCGAAGCAGATCTCTTTTCACCAGCCCCACCACGGCCTCCGTCAGGCTGCTCGATGCGGCAGCTTTGGCGGCCTTGTCCAAATCGGGAGCAGCCGGATTCATGCCCACGGCATAGGCATAGTGCAGGGCACCCACACTACCGCCAGAGACGCCGCTGATCAGTCTCACAGAGTCATGAAAACCCGGGCTGCCTACGGCTGCCATCTGCACCTCGAGCTGCTCCAGCACGCGAGTGGTCCAGGCGGCGGACTGGATTCCGCCGCCGGCCGAAGAGACGATCACCAAGGGGCGGCCTTCCTCGACACTCTTTTCCACGATGCCCGCCGGAGTGGGCAGGGCGGGAGCGGACTGGGCGCGAGGCATCACCGGGTAGTAGTGATCACTCTCGCGCCATAGATTCGCCAAGGCGCAGTAGACGACGATGCCCGCCATCAAGGGCACGCGATGGCGATCCAGGATGAAGGTCACACTGCTCAGCAGCAGCGTGAGCACGCAAATGAGCAGCAGCAGCGAGGCGAGCGGATGAATCACGCCCTCATCCACGACCAGGAAGATGATCACCAGCAAGCTGCCATAGACCAAGGCGCTCAGATGTCCGTCCGCCAGGGTGACATTGGTGGGTGAGAAGTCTTTCTCCGGGTCTCGCAGCTCGATCAAGCCGGGTGACTTGCAGAGACCATTGGAGACCAGGAAGCTCAACACGTCCGCCGGCCAGGCATGGCGCCAGTCGACCAGATTTCGCTCAAACCTTCCCAACGCTGCCCGCATAATGATTCCGCAGCAGGCACCGGCCACAAGCCCCTTGAGCAGCATGGGCCAGAGTTCCCTGTTTGAGGCGCGCAGGACGACCGCCATGTTCACCAGCACGGCGATCGAAGCGAGCCAGTTCCAGGCCTTCACCATGCCGGGCATCAGCCTATCCAAAGGTGCGTCAAAACGCACCACGCCATGCCTGTCCACCAGCTTTCTTTGATGAATAAGGCAGCCCACGGTGATGACCAGGGAGAAGCCGATGATCATGGCACCGGGCAGAGTGCGCGCATCATAGGCCCCCAGCACCAGGGTCCGCAGCGGGCCGCAGGCGAGAAAGGGCAGCATCAACACCGCCAGCAGACCGATGCAGGCGACCCGGGTCAGATAGAGATAGTGCAGGACGTTCAGCAGATGATACCCGATGAAGCCCAGGGGCCTCGGCAATCGGCCGAGGCTGAAGACCGCTCGGCGAATGATCGAAGTGGGGGCTGTCTTCATGGGGGACAATAACTCAGGTAGCTGCCGAAGTTACAGCATCAAGCAGACCTGCAAACCGTGAATCAACCCGTCGCAAGCCACTTCCCTGCCCCGCAGACAAGATTGGTGCTTCGCGCATGATCTCCGCAAGGCTGGCACATCGTCGTCGTATTGGAAGAGCCATGACCAACCGCCGTCGCTTCCTCACCCAATCCGCCGCCGCGTCCACCGGCGTGTTTTACATCGCCAAAACCTCCTGGGCGCAGAAGAGCCCGGGTGATACGATCAACATGGCCGTCATCGGCTTCGGCGGACGCGGAGGCAGCCACATCAGCGGCTACAACAAGCTGAAGAACGATGGCGTGAAGGTGGCCGCGCTCTGTGATGTGGACAGCAATGTGCTGAACAAGAACGTGCAGAATTTCGACAAGGAAGGCCACAAGGTGGTCGGCTACAGTGACATGCGCCGCTTGTTTGAAAACAAGGACATCGATGCGGTGAGCATCGCGACACCGAACCACTGGCACGCGCTGGCCACGATCTGGGCCGTGCAGGCGGGCAAGGATGTGTATGTGGAGAAGCCCGTGTCCCACTGCGTGTGGGAGGGCCGGCAGATGGTGAAGGCGGCGCGCAAATACTCCAAGATCGTGCAGACTGGGACGCAGAGCCGGTCCAGCCGCAAAGGCATCGGCGAGGCGGTGAAGTGGGTGCAGGAGGGCAACCTCGGCAAGATCCTGCTTTCACGCGGACTGTGCTACAAGCGCCGCGCCAGCATCGGCAAGGCCGAGGGTGAGCAGAAGATCCCGGACAGCATTGATTATGATCTGTGGTGCGGCCCGAGCCCGAAGACAGCGCTGACACGCAAGAAGCTGCACTATGACTGGCACTGGACCTGGGCCTATGGAAATGGCGATCTCGGCAACCAGGGCATCCATCAGATGGACATCGCGCGCTGGTTCCTCGGTGAGATGGAGCTTTCACCCAGTGTGTGGAGCGTGGGTGGCCGCCTGGGTTATGAGGACGATGGTGAAACCGCGAACACGCAGATCATTTACCACGGCTATGAGAAGGCGCCGATGATCTTTGAAGTCCGTGGCCTGCCGGAAAAGACGGACAGCAAGAACATGGACAAGTTCAAGGGCGCAGGCGTGGGCGTCATCGTCGAATGCGAAAACGGTTACATCGTGGTGCCGAACTACTCCAGCGCCACCGCGTATGACAAAAACGGCAAGGAGATCAAGAAGTTCGAAGGTGCTGAAGACCACTTCAAAAACTTCATCGATGCCTGCCGCAGCCGCCGTGTGGATGATCTGCATGCGGACATTTTGGAAGGGCATCTTTCCAGCGCGCTTTGCCATACCGGGAACATCAGCCACCGCCTCGGTCAGGTGGCCGCTCCAGGTGAGATCCTGGAAAAGATCAAGGGCGACAGCTTCGCCGCGGACACCTTTGAGCGCATGAAGGAGCATCTCGCGAAGAACGCTGTGGATATCGAGAAGGACAAACTCACGCTGGGCGCGGTGCTGAAGATGAATGGCAAGGAAGAGCGCTTCATCGACAACGATGCCGCGAATGACATGCTCAAGAACAAATATCGCGAGCCGTTTGTGGTGCCTGAGATCAGTTGATATTGCAGAGCTTGGCTGTCTGTGTAGCACAGGCTTTTTTACAGGATTAACATGATTCACAAGATCAACAGGAAGATTTTCTGTCCTGTTTGTCCTGCCATCTTGTTAGTCCTGTAACAAGAGACGCGAACCAGATTGAGCGGACATTTGCATGGGCGACGAAAATCTTCGCCAGACTCGGGAGGGTGGCGGCGTTCATAGCGGCCCAATCTACCCCTATGTTCCGAACAACCCTCTTCACCACCGCTCTTCTCACCCTTGCCTCCATCGCTTCTGCGCAGGAAGGCTTCACGCCGCTCTTTGATGGCAAAACACTCACAGGCTGGGAGCAGCACAGCGGCACTGCGGAGTATCGTGTGCAGGATGGCGCGGTCGTGGGCAAGACGGTGCCAAACACCGGCAATTCCTTCCTCTGCACCACAAAGAAGTATTCCGACTTCATTCTGGAGTTGGAGTTCAAGGTCGATTCCTCGATGAACTCGGGCATCCAGTTCCGCAGCAATTACTACGAGAAAGAGACTGAGGTGGAGATCGCCGGCAAGAAGAAGAAATTCCCTGCCGATCGTGTGCACGGTTATCAGTTCGAGATCGACCCGAGTTCCCGCGCCTTCACCGGCGGCGTGTATGATGAAGGCCGCCGCGGCTGGCTCTTTGACCTGAAGAACAACGAAGCTGCCCGCAAGGCTTTCAAGCAGGGTGAGTGGAACACCGCCCGCATCGAGTGCCGTGGCAGCAGCATCAAGACCTTCATCAACGGCGTCGCAGCTGCTGACCTCACGGACGACCTGACCAAGGAAGGCGTCATCGCTCTCCAGGTGCATGGCATCGGCAAGAAGACGGAAGCCGTGGGCAAGGAAGTGATGTGGAAGAACATCAAGATCCAGGAACTGAAGTGATTTTGATGTAGGCGCATTCGCCAGAATGCGGAGGATCGCGGGTTGTCTCACCAGACAAGTCCAAGCCTCTCGTTCTGGCGAACGAGCCTACATGCAGATGTAGGCGCACTCGCCAGAGTGCGGATGGATTGAGATTGCATCATTGGACAGCCCCAAGCCCCTCGTTCTGGCGAACGAGCCTACATGGCGTCACGTCTCGCCCTGCATCACGATGGCCTGATCCACGATGGCGCGGCTGGCTTCGAGCTCGTCGTTGACCACAGCGGTGGCGCCGAGCCGCTTCAGGCGATCCACATCAGACGCGAAACGGGCACGGGCGAGGATGGGGATGTCCTCGCGCTGATGCCGCACGAGAGCGATGCCATCTGCCGTGACGGTGGCATCCGGGAAGGTGAAGGCCACAAGGCGCGCCTCGCGGAGCCGTGAGAGCTCCCAGGTTTCCTCATGGGCGGCATCGGCGAAGAGCACGGGCTGGCCCTGACGCTTCAAGGTGCGCACCGTCTCGGCATTCAGGTCGATCACGAGGGTCGTGATGCCTTGGTCGAGGAGAGACTTGTTCAGCTTCTCACCGACCGGTCCATGACCGACGATGATGGCGTGATCGGAGAGCCCTTTGATGCGCTGACGCAGGATGCCAGACTCAGGCAGCTTCATCTTCCGGCGCCCCCAGCCGAGCTTCTCCAGGCGGATGCCCATAGGCTCGCCACCCCGCATGAGCGCGGGCAGCAGGCCCATGCTGAGCGCGGCACTGCCGATGAGGATCTGCTGCGTGTCAGTGCTCCACAGCCCTGAAGGTCCAGCCTTCTGCAAAAGGACCAGCGAGAACTCCCCCGCGCTGCTCAGGCCGATGCCGGCCATCAGCGCCTGCCGGGGCACAAGGCCGAGACGACGGGCGATGACGGTGATGAGGGTCGTCTTGATCAGCATCAAAGAGGCCGTGAGCAGCAGCAGCACCGGCCAATGCCGAACAGCAGCCGAGACGTCCACCATGAGGCCCACCGAAACGAAGAAGATGGTGAGAAACAGGTCCTTGATCGGCATCACGTCCGCATGGATTCGCGGCTTGTAGATGGATTCACTGACCGCGAGTCCGGCCACGAAAGCCCCCAGGGCCAGACCGAGCTGGAGCATCCCGCCGATGAAGGCCAGGCCCACGCAGCAGCCGACCACGCTCAGTGTGAAAAGCTCGCGGTTCCGAGTGCGCGTGACCGCATGCAGCAGTCCGGGAATGAGCCAGCGAGCACAAACACCGGCCACGACCACAAACAAGCCGCCGCGCCAGGCCAGCGAGCCCATGCGCGTGAGCATGGAAACGTCCTCATGATGACCCGGCTCCGGAAGCAGCAAGGGCAGCACCAGGAAGAAGAGGATGATGAACAGATCCTGGAAGATGGCCACGGCGAGCGCCATGCGCGCACCCGGGCTGCTCTCCTGCCCCAGATCCTGGAACGTCTTCAGGCTCACGGCCGTGGAGCTCATGGTCAAGGCCACGGCCACCAGCACGGCCGCTGTGCCGCTGAAGCCACAGACCAGCGCGACTCCGCCTGCGACCAGTGCGCAGAGGCCCATCTGCGAGCCGCCACCGAACAACGCCAGGCGGTGAACATACTTCAGGTCACTCAGGGAGAACTCGAGGCCGAGGGTGAACATGAGCAGCATGACGCCGAACTCCGACATCTGGGAGATGCCTTCCTGCATGTTGCCACCGCCGAGCGCTCCAATGATGCCGCTGTTCGCAATGATGACGCCGCACAGAAAGTAACCGGCCAGCAAAGACTGCTGGAGCCGGAGAAGCAGCAGGGAGATCAACACCACGCCGACCAGCATGAGGGCGAGGAGCACGAAGAGAGGTGGAAGCGAGGAAGCAGCAGCAAGCATCATTCGGTGGAAATAAGAGGCAGACCTGAGAGAAACAGCATTTTGCCCTTCGGGTTAGATTTACCCTTCGTCATCCAGATTTCGTCATTGGGATTGCCGTTTCGCGCATTCTGCGCTCCCATCGGGACCGCATGACTTCCGAATCTCCGCCTGATCTGCCGTCACCCTACGCGCCATCGCCAGCCGTGCCTGCCTATGCGCCCTCGGCCGAGCCCGTCTATGCGGCTCCGCCAGCGATTTCAGCTCCTGAAACAGCGCCTGCTGAGACGACCTATGCACCGCAGGTTTCCTCAGCCCAGCGCTGCACCCAGGCCATGCAGGCGATCCGTGCGGCCATCGAGCAGGTCTTCGTCGGTCAGACAGAAGTGATTCATCAATGCCTCGCCGCCTTGCTGGCAGGCGGTCACGTGCTGCTGGAAGGCAAGCCGGGCCTGGGCAAGACGCATCTCGTGCTCGCGCTCAGCCGCACGTTTGGCGCGCAGTTCCGGCGCATCCAGTTCACACCGGACCTCATGCCTTCAGACGTCACGGGCCACACGCTTTATGATCTCGGCTCCCAGAGCTTCCGCGTGCGCCAAGGTCCGATCTTCACACAGCTTTTGCTGGCGGATGAAATCAACCGCGCGCCTGCAAAGACCCAGTCTTCACTTCTCGAGGTGATGCAGGAAGCCCAGGTGACCATCGATGGTGAGAGCCATGTGCTGACCCCGCCCTTCATGACCTTCGCGACTCAGAACCCGATCGAGCAGGAAGGCACGTATCCGCTGCCTGAAGCGCAGCTCGACCGTTTCCTGCTGAAGGTGATGATCGATTACCCTTCTGCGGCTCAAGAGTCCTGGATCGTGCGCGCCACAGCCTCCGCCGCTGGCGGTCGCGGTCTTTCGACGGAGCATGTCGGGCAGGTCTGCACCACGGACGACATCCTGCGCATGCAGCAGGAGGCGGCAGAGGTGGAGGCGGTGGAGAGCGTGGTGAACTATGCCGTGGCCATCACCCGTGCCACGCGGTCCCATGGCGCCATCGCCCTCGGTGCCGGCACACGCGGAGCCATCTCGCTGGTGCGCGTGGCCAAGTCCTACGCGCTGATGGAAGGCAGGACTTACATCACCCCGGGGGATGTGAAGCGCGCCACGCTGCCCGTGCTGCGCCACCGCGTCACCCTCACACCCGAGGTGTCCATCTCCGGCCAGACCGTCGATCAAGTGCTCGACAGCGTGCTGCGCAGTGTGGAAGCCCCCCGCGCCTAAGCCTCCATGCGTTTCGTCCGGTTTATCCTCCCGCTGCTCCTCCTGGTCACAGGTGTCCATGCCCAGGACACAGGTCCCAAGGAAGACGCCAAAGGCGTGCCGACAGACCGCAGCGTCATCCTGCAGCTGCAGATCTTTTTGGACAAACATTTGTTCGGCCCCGGCAAGCTGGATGGAGCCCTCGGCGAGTTCACCTACAAGGCAGTGGTGAACTACAACTACGCCACCGGACACCGGGACATCTACAACTGGCAGCATGCCCTGGCTGCCGCCGCCAAAGAGGCGCCGGTGATGTATGCCTCCTTTAAAATCCGGCCGGATTTGATGCAGTATGTGAACCCGGAGCTGCCGGAGAAGCCTGAGGAGCAGGTGAAGTTTTCCGCCATGGCGTATCGCAGCATCGTGGAACTCGTGGCGGAGCGCTTTCACACGGACGAGACCTATCTGGCGAAGCTGAATCCCGACAGGAAGATGGAGACCCTGAAGGTCGGTGACAGCGTGGTCGTGCCTAACGTGAGGTCTTTCCGCATTGAGGAGGTCAAACCCATGGCCAGCTACAAGGCCGACCCCGTGCTGAGCAAGAACACCATCGTCATCGACACCACGGAGCGCATCGCCGTGGTCTATGGACCTGGGGAGAAGTTTCTGGCCGCCTTTCCCATCACGCCGGGCAAGCCGGAATTCATCCCGGTCGGGAACTGGTCGGTGAAGACGATTCTGAACACGCCGACCTTCCGCTATGACAAGCAGTTCCTCGAGGCGGGCGTGCGCGGCGAGGAGGCCTATCAGCTGCCTCCTGGGCCTAACAGCCCGGTCGGCATCATCTGGTGCGGGATCAGCAAGAGCGGCATCGGCCTGCATGGCACGGCATCCCCGCGCACCATCGGCCGCAGCCGGAGCGCCGGATGCGTGCGCTTCGCGAACTGGGATGCGATCAGGTTACCGACGTTGATTCGTCCAGGGTCGCCAGTGATTGTGCGGTGAATCACTGGTCGGTTTTGGGGTTCCGGCTTTCTTATTACAGGATTCACAAGATGGACAAGATTAACAGGATTCGGCTCTTTGACTGTTAATCCTGCTCATCTTGTTAATCCTGTGAAAATGCCCATTCCATCGTTGCAGCTGGAATCCATAAGCTTCCTTGACCTTTATGGACATGGCCTCTTGACTGCCAGCTTCCATGATCCGCACCGCCATCCTCAACGTCGTCGGCCTGACGCCCCGCCTCATCGGCGAGCACACGCCGAAGATCCGTGCTTTCATGGAGCGGCAGAACAGCACGCTGATCGAGCCCGTGGTGCCAGCGGTGACCTGCACCGCCCAGGCCACGTATGTGACCGGCCGGATGCCGCGTGAGCACGGCATCGTGGCCAATGGCTGGTATGACCGCGACTATGCGGAGCACCGCTTCTGGAAGCAGCCGGAGCAACTGGTGCAGGGTGAGAAGCTCTGGGACATGCTGCGCAAGCGTGACCGCGAGTTCACCTGCGCGAAGGTCTTCTGGTGGTATAACATGCACAGCACCGCCGACTTCGCGGTGACACCGCGCCCGCTGTATCTCAGTGATGGCAGCAAGGTCTTTGACATCCACACCCAGCCCATGGGCATGCGTGACCGGATGAAGCGTGACCTGGGCGAGTTTCCCTTCATGCACTTCTGGGGTCCTGCCTCAGGCATCAAGTCGTCCGAATGGATCGCCGCCAGCGCGAAGTGGATCGAGGAGAAGCACTGGCCCACGCTCAGCCTCGTCTATCTCCCGCATCTAGACTACAACCTGCAGCGCGTGGGTTTGAAGATGGACCTCATCCGTGATGATCTGCGCCAGATTGATGACGTGGTCGGTGACCTCATCAGCTTCTATGAGAAGCGGGATATCCAGGTGGTGATCTTGTCTGAATACGGCATCACGGATGTGGATCGTCCGGTGCATCTGAATCGCGTGTTTCGTGAGAAAGGCTGGCTTTCGATCAAGGATGAGGTCGGCCTTGAAACGCTGGATCTGGGCGGCTCGCGGGCCTTTGCCATCGCCGATCATCAGCTCGCGCATGTGTATGTGAATGATCCGAGCATCCTGGATGAAGTGCGCGCCGTGCTGGAGCAGACCCCCGGCGTGCAACAGGTGTTAGGCAAGGTCGAGAAAAGCTACGCACGGCTGGACCATGCACGCAGCGGTGATCTCATCGCCATTGCGGATGAGCGGAGCTGGTTCACCTACTACTACTGGCAGGACGATACCAAGGCACCGGACTTCGCCCGCTGCGTGGATATCCACCGCAAATGTGGTTATGACCCGGTGGAGCTCTTCATCGACCCCAAGCTCAAGTTTCCGAAGCTCAAGCTGGCCAAGACCTTGGCGAAGAAGAAGCTCGGCTTCCGCTATCTGATGGATGTCATCCCGCTGGATGCCACGCTGGTCAAGGGCAGCCATGGCCGGGTGCCTGAAGATAAGATGGACTGGCCGGTGCTCATCGGCGGCTTCAGTTCCCTCCCGCAGAGCAGCCCGGTGCGTGCGGATCAGGTGTGTGATCACCTGATGAACCTTTGCACGATGACGAAGTAGAACGGGTGGGCCACCTCGGCTCCTCTCGAGTCCGCGAAAAGCACCCACCTGTGGTGGACTGAAGACCGCGCTCCTTGCACTGAGCTTTACCCACAAATACTCTGGGTTGAGAATACCGGCTGTTCTGCGCAGGGCAGAGGTTGCTTGGAGCCTCGGAGAGGCGAAAGGAAATAGCCCCGGCTTCAGCCGGGGGTCATCGTGCGAGAGTTCTCTGATGGTATCCAAGTCCCGGTGAGGGACGAAAGAGGGCGGCATTCGCCCCTGCCCACCGGGACTTTCAGTCGAAGCAGATTTGGCGGCAGGTAGGCAGCAGCAGCGGGAGGGCAACGAGTCACTCTTTCGTCCCTCCGGGACTCTGGATTCAACCGAGAGGCGGGGCTCCGGCTACGCATGGCTAAAGCCATGCGCTATTTCCTTCCGCCTCTCCGAGGCTGTCGGACACGCGCAGGCTGCTAACTCATCAACTTGTGGGTAAAGCTCAGTTCCTTGCAGCCGTGGCTCAGAGCGGCCGCAGTGAAGAAAAGGTGACCAGCCGAAATGTCAACCCATCATCACCGACGCAACCACACCGATCAGGATCAACACCAAAATCACCAGGAGGACGACCACCACCACCGAAGACTTGTACTTCACCTGAGGTGTGGCGGCGATGATTTCCTTGTAGGCTGGGGAAAAGACCATGTTCGCCTTGGCGCCCAGGAGACTGAAAAGGATCACCACGTTGATGATGGTGCCCATGGGAAAGCCTAACAGGCCAATCATAGAAAGCACCACGGATGGCCACCGTGCCCACGAGCGCAGACGACGCAAGCCGTAGGCCAGAAACCCCTGCGCGATGCTGATGACGAGAAAGAAGATCCCCAGGCCAATATCCTCCCCCTTGCTCTGTCCGAAACCCGAAACAAGGGTCATCACGCCAACCACTCCGAGCAGGAACATGCCCAGATAATAGAGCGTGCCCACGGACTTGACCGTGGCCTCCGTCTTGATGTGCGCCTGCCGGATGGCCTCGGCCTCGGCAGTTGCGGAAAGAGGAGCGGACAGTTCGCTGACTTGCGGCGGAGCGTAGGGATTCGTTTCCATGCTGAATCCACTTTATGCAAAAATCTTCGCCTAACTGTCAAGACATCTGCAAGCGAAGAAAGAGAGGGACAGCTACCGCCACAATGACTATCAGTCCGACGAGAACTAGAGTCAGGATCGCCAGACGGGAAAGCCCATGATCCACATGAGGTGTGGCGGCGATGATGACCTTGTAATCAGAGGTGAACACGGTTCTGGCTTTCGCGTTCATCAGGTTCGCCAGGATCACTCCATTGATAATCGTGCCAACTGGAAAGATCAGCAAGCCGATGCTTGAGATGATAAGAGCAGGCCAGCGGGCGCCGGCATTCAAATGGCGCAGATCGTAACCCACGATGCCCATAGTGCTGCCAACTAGCAAAAACGCCAAACCCAAGGCACCTCCCTCTGCAAACATCACAAGTCCCAATCCACCAAATAAAACCATGCCAATGTAGTGCAGCGTGCCCGCAGTCTTGATGGTGGCTTCTATCTGGAGATGATCTCGGCGGATCGCCTCCGCTTCGCTCATCCCGGCACGCCCTGAAGAGAGCTCGGCGACTTGCGGCGGAGCGTAGGGATTCGTTTCCATGCTGAATCCACCTTATCCATGACTCCGCCGGAATCTGCAAGACATGACCGTGGATTCGTAATTGAAGGACGCCTCATCACTGCGTAACTACCCGCGCATGTCCGACCCAGCCTCCGCCTCCCCTGCCCCGCGAACCCTCATCGTGATGGGGGTCTGTGGATGTGGGAAGACGCTGATCGGCACAAAGATCGCGGAGAAGCTGGGTGGTGTGTTTGAGGACGCGGATCATTTCCACTCCGAGGCGAACAAGAAGAAAATGAACCAGGGCATCCCGCTGACGGATGAAGATCGCTGGCCGTGGTATGCGACGCTGCGAGCACGCATCGAGGAGATGCGCGGCAAGACTCCCGTGTATGTGCTGGCCTGCTCAGCGCTGAAGGCCGTGTATCGGGAAAAGCTGCGTGCGGGTGACGATGACCAGACGCTTGTTTTCGTGCATCTGGAGGGTTCTCGTGAGCTTATCTTCGGGCGCATGTCCGCACGTGAGGGGCACTACATGCCGGTGAGTTTGCTGGACAGCCAGTTTGCCATTCTGGAACCGACGGAGGACCTCATCGCGGTATCCATCGAAGGCACGCCCGAGGAGATCGTGGAGGCTGCCTTGGCCAAGCTGTGAGGCTTCCCAAAGCAGCGCTTGTCATCAATGCTCCATCTTCCGGTTGGCGTGGGAGAAGAAGTGCTCGGTGATGAGGTCGGAAAGCTTCTCGAGGTTCGCGGCCAGCATCTCACAGGCATCTGGAATGGTGGCGGTGATCCTCCCCTCGCTCTTGGACATGGCAGACAGATTGATGCCAAAGAGATCCGACTGCAGAATGTCAGTCTGCTGATGCGGCGTGAGCTCAAGGTCGATCCCGGGCGCCTGCGGAAGCTGTGACGTGAGGCGGCCGAGAATCTGGAACTGATGAGCGGCGGAGCGTGGGTTGCTGTCATTGAGAACCAGCAGATCCAGCACGGGCACCAGGGTGGGCCGCGCAAAGTGGAGACGGCGATAAGTCATGGTGCTGTCACAGATCTCCAGCAGAGGTGTGAGCACCATGTCATCCTTTTCACAATGCTTCGTGGCCGTGCCGACAAGACCCAGGACGATGTACGCACGCTCGATCCGCTTGCCGATCTCCAGGAAGCGCCAGCCATGACCCCGTGTCATGTTTTCCTGCTGCATGCCGGAGAAGGCAGCGAGATCCAGGATGAGGGTGTCCAGCATGCCCTGCGCGGTGGTCAGCACAAACGGACTGGCAGGAAGACGCGCATCACGATCGAGGCGATTGAAGAGCCTCCACATGTCATCCGAAAGACGGTCACGAGCCGCGGCCGCGTTAAACCGAAGCCTGCTCAGCAAATCAGGGATGCCACCGGTGAGCTTGGGATCACGCAGCAAGGCGGGAAGATGCTCGGCAAGGTCCTTGGTGCCGGCGGGCACAAGCCCGAGATGCGCCATGAGGGCCAGGCAGCCCTCGGCCTCATGACCCTGGATCTTGGACCGCTCCCCCGAAAGGCGCTGCGTGATGGCGCGGAGCACCCGCACAGAGGCCTCCAGGCGCTCCGCATAACGACCTAACCAAAAGAGATGATCCGCGACACGGCTGGGCACACCGCTGGGCGGACGTGCAGGACGAATGACGACGGGCTGCTGCTCGCGCAGCTTTTCATAATACGGGTCCGGCTTGCCATCGCCGACAATCCACGTGTCCTTGCTGATGCCACCACTGCGCATGGTGACGAGCCAGCGGTGCGGCTCCGGACTGACGCGTGTCAGCCCGCCAGGCATGGTGGCGAAACCGCCGCCCTGAGCGACCGCGAAGGCACGCCAGACAAGAGCACGAGGCTCGATCTTGCCATCGCCGGTCCAGGTCGGTGTGGTGGAAAGCTGGAGGACCTCCTGCGCCACCCATTCATGAGGAGCGGCACGGATGGCATCGACCATCCGCGCTTTTTGTTCGGCATCGAGATCAGCGATGAAGACCGGATCACGCGCGCCGCGGACAAAGGCAGGCTTGACCACCCAGCGATCCGGCTCGGCGAGCACCATGTCCAGCTCACGACGCTGCCCGCACCACCACGTGGGCACGCAGGACAGGCGCAGCTCCTCACCGAGCAGGTGACGACAAAGACCGGGCATGAAGGGATGCAGCGCCGGTGTCTCGATCAAGCCGCTGCCGAGCCCATTCGCGAGGGCAATGCTGCCATTGCGCCAGCCTTCCAGAAGGCCTGCGACACCGAGCAGGGATTGGGAATTCAACTCCAGAGGATCACAGAAGACATCATCCACATGGCGGATCACCACATCGACACGGCGCAGGCCTTCCAGCGTCTTGAGATGCACATGGCGGTCACGCACCGTCAGGTCCGCGCCCTCCACTAATGGAAAGCCAAGGTAACGAGCCTGGAATGCATGCTCAAAGTAGGTCTCATTGTAGGGGCCCGGTGTGAGCATCAGGATGCCCGCCTCACCGGCGCGGCGCTTGGGTGCCAGCGAGCGCAGCATCTCCCGCTGCATCTCATAGTAGGAGGCCAGACGACGGATTTTGGAGGCATTGAACTCCTCCGCATGCACGTTCGCCATGATGATGCGGTTTTCCAGCGCATAGCCATGGCCGCTCGGTGCCTGCGCACGATCCGCCAGCACCATCCACTGCCCCTTGGCATTCCGGACGAGGTCACAGCCAAAGCTGAAGACAAATTTGCCCCCCGGAGGATTGATCCCGAGCACCGGACGCAGGAAGCCGGGATTCGCATGAATCAGGCTGGGCGGGATCAGACCGTCCTTGAGCAGCTTCTGAGGTCCGTAGAGATCCTGGAGGATGGCATTGAGCAGACGACCGCGCTGATCCAGACCACGCTGAACTTCCGTGAAGTCATCCTGGCCGATGATAAAGGGCAGCAAGTCCAGCGACCATGGCCGGCTGGTGCCCAGGGCATCATCGTAAATATTATACGTCACGCCATGATCACGCAGCAGGCGCTGGATGGCCTCCGAGCGCGTGGTGAAATCCGCGGAAGTGCACTGGCGCAGAAAACTGCCAAAGGTCTGCCAGTGCGGACGCAGACGGCCGTCTGCGTCCACCATCTCATCAAACACGCCTTTCTCCGACTGATAGCCGGGCACGCGGAAAGGGTCCTCTTCGGAAACGAGAGGCGCGGTCGGCACGGCGGGTCGGGACTGCGAGACGGCGGCGGAAGGCATGTGGCTGGGGCGGGAACAATCCATAGACGCCAGAACCGGGCCAAGCGCATCTTGGATTTCCGGATTTCTCGGGTGCCGGGGCACGGACGGAGCTGGGAGACTGCTGGCAGACAGGTCAAAGGCTCCTTCCATTTTCAAGGTGGATAGGTTGAACCGGCTGGTCCACACTCGGAGCAGACAGGTTGAAAACCTGTCCCACTTTTAGGATGCCTGAGAAGCCCACATCACCTCCGGAAGACAAGCTTTCCGCTGCCTTCATCGAGTTCATGGAGGTCGAGCGGAGGTCATCTCCACGCACGCTGGACAACTATGACCATGCGCTGAGCGAGTTCCGCGAGCGTCACAAAGGCTTCACGAAGTGGGAGGACCTCACGGCAGACGACTTCCGCCTGTATCTCTTCGGCATGATGAAGCGTGAGCTCGGCCGCGCGACCATCCGCCTGCACTTCGCGGCACTGCGGTCCTTTTTCAAATGGCTGACCCGTCGGCAAGGGTGGACGGCCAATCCACTGCTGGACGTGCAACTGCCGAAGCAGGAGAAGAAACTGCCGGTGGTGCTCACGGTGACGCAGATTAGTGACATGCTGGCCCTGCCGCTGAAGCTGCCGAAGAGCAGTCGTGATGCCGTGTGGGCGCCCGAGCGCGATACGGCCATCCTGGAGATGTTTTACTCCACAGGCATGCGGCTCGCGGAGCTGGCCTCCCTGAATGTGGAAGATGTGGACGCCTACAGCGACACCGTGCGTGTGATCGGCAAGGGGCGCAAAGAGCGCCTGCTGCCCGTGGGCACACCGGCCATGGAGGCCGTGCAGCGCTACCGGCAGAAGGCAGGCGTCCATGGTGGAGCACTTTTTCTCAGCAAGCTGCGGAGGCGCATCACCACGCAGGCCATCGCGGATGTGGTGGACAAGTACTGGAAAGCCTCCGGCATGCCGGTGCATGTGACGCCGCACAAGCTGCGCCACAGCTTTGCCACCCATCTTTTGAACAATGGAGCGGACCTACGCAGTGTGCAGGAACTGCTGGGACATGCCAGCCTGAGCACGACGCAGATCTACACCCATGTGTCCACGCAGCGGATGAAAGAGGTCTACGAGGCCGCGCATCCCAGGGCCTGACAAAAGTTTCATCTCGTCAAGCGGCTCAGGATCAGGCACATTGGAGGCCCCCCCTGCATGCACCGTGGATCGTTCGTCCTGCTTTGCTGCCTCATCCTACTGATGACGGAGAGCGGAGCCTTTGCTCAGCAGAAGCGTCCGCAAGGCGTGAAGTATCGCGGCTGCGAGACCCTGTGCGCAGATCTGAATGCCTCCATCCAAAAACATCCGGAGCGCCTCGGCATGTGGCTGGAAGATGCGCTGGTGATCAATGAGGACTGCGTGGGTGAGATCGTGACCGCCGCCATGGATGCCGTGGGCAACAATGCCGAGGCCGTGAAGGCCATCCAGGAGACCACACTGCATGTGGTGCCGCATCGGCAGCGGGAGGTCCTCACGGCTTTAAAGCGATTCAAGGTGCCCGCTGCGGTAGCCTGGCAAGAACCCGAAGAGGAAGTGCGGCGCGCGGTCGTGCCCGAGCCGATCAAAGCGCCTGCCGGCGAAGTCGAAATCCGCCGTGCACTGGCGCCGGGAGGCGCGCTACCGACACCGATCGAGGAAGTCCGCCGTGCCGTGGTGCTGGCGGAGCCTCCAAAGGCTAAGCATACAGCACCCGGAAAGGTCGCAGCCAAGAAACGGCCACGCCGGTGAAAACCGCGATGACGCCTGCAAGCTCCGCCATGGGGATCTTCAGAGCCGTGAACGATGAAACACCCATGGCCAGGGCACCCAGGCCAGCGACAGCACCTGCCACATTGTAGACGTGCTTGCCGATGTGGTGGTCATTGGTGAAGGCGGCGGCATTGGCGATGGAGGAGCACATGAATGCCAGTGCCACGAAACCATAATCTTCCACCCCTTTGACATAGCCGAGAGCCAGGGCTGAGATGGCGAAGAAGATCGACCAACCTACCACCACACCCTCCCAGAACTCACGCGGTTTCAGTGCCTGCCGGGCAAAGCGGTCCATGGCCACAAAGAAGGTGCTCAGGCCGCGGGCCAGGTGAGACCATAGCGCGAACATCATCCACAAACCAATCACCACATAGGACAGAACGGGCGAAATGGTCTTCAGCCAGTTGCTGAGAAGATTGTAACCCACGAAACCGCCCAGCATGATGGCGTTCTGCTTGCCTTCCGTGAACTGATCCATCCAGTGCCCGAAGCGCAGGTAGCCGTTGTAGAACCAGGAGCGCGCACGGTAGCTTTCGATCAGGCCCGAGCGCGCCGCTTCATTCATGGGATTCAGCCGCAGCGCCTCCATGAAATGTTCATTGGCCTTTTTGTGATCTCCCGTCATCACCGCCTGCCATCCGGCGCTGGTGTGAGCCGCATCGTCCTCCGGATCACGCTGGAGATGGTAGTTGATCAGGTCGGCATTATCCGCGTCCTTCTTTTGCAGGAGCAGGGCTGCGGACAGGATCTCCGTGGCCATGGAGTTCTCCGTGTCGAAGGCCAGGGCCATGCGGGCGCACTCCTCAGCCTTGGGGTAGTTCCGCAGACGCAGGTGCATGCGTGCGAGCACCGCATGACTGAAGTCACTTTCCGGATTGAATGCCACCGCTTGCTCGGCCTCCCGCAATGCCTCCTTCATCCCGGCGGTCTGGCCATCTTTAGCCTTCGCGTTCAGGGCGAGCGCCAGCACGCTGCGGGCAAAACTATTTTCCGGCTCCAGCGATACCGCCCGCCGTGCCGCATCCACCGCCTGCGCCGCAGTCTCTTCACTCTCCATCCAGCACAGGGACAGCATCAGATAGCTGGGCACGTGCTGGGCATCCAGGGAGATGGCCTGCTTGTAACAGGCGATCGCATCCGCCAGACGGTGCTGGCTCTGCAGCAGCCGTCCGCGCTGATGGGCAGCCTCGGGCGAGGGATGAAAGTCGTCAGACATTCGACGTGTCGTGATTGTCCTTTTGGTTAGCGCTTGAGGAGGCCCAGGTACTTCAGCACGTCATCATAGAAGCCGCCCTGATTCGAATACATGGCGTAATTTTTGGCACTCTCAAACCAGGCCTTCGTCGTCGGCTTGTGGCTGGCGGCGGCCTTGATCAGGTCCTTCGTGTTCAGCGGAATGACCTTCCCCGTGCGCATGGCCTGATCAAGAACCGCCTCGGTGGCGATATCAAAGACGGCCTTCAAATCGGCACCGGAAAAGTTCTCACACTTCTTGGAGAGAGCACGCGGATCCAGATCGGAGATGGGCTTGCCCTTGGCCATAACTTCAATGATGGAGGTGCGGCCGGGCTCGTCCGGAGGCGGTATGAAAAGGGTGCGGTCAAAGCGCCCTGGACGGCGGAAAGCTGGATCGATATGCCAGGGAGCATTCGTGGCGCCGATGATGAGCACGCCTTCATTGTTCGACTCGGCGCCATCCATCTCGGAGAGGAAGGCATTGATCAGATTACGATTGCCACTGTGACGCAGATCACGCCGGTCTGCGGCGAGCGCATCCACCTCATCAAAGAACAGGATGCTCGGAGCATTTTGCCGCGCCAGTTCAAACACCTCATGCATGTTCTTTTCGGAATTGCCGGTCCACATGTCGAGGATCTGATGCAGGCCGAGAGCGATGAAGTTGGCCTTGATCTCTCCAGCCGTGGCCTTGCTGATCAGAGTCTTGCCACAGCCCGGAGGTCCATACAGCAGCACACCGCCGCCGACCTTCTTGTCATACGCCTTGAAGAGTTCCGCATGCTGGAGCGGATAGATGATCTTCATGCGGATCTGCTCCTTCACAGCCTCCATGCCGCCGACCTTGTCAAAGTTCAGCTTGGGCTTCTCGAAGTCAGCCAGCCCCAGATCAAAAGCGGCACCGCCACGCGGGTGACTATCATCATCGTCGGCGGCGTCGCCATCTTCATCCGCGCCATCCTTTGACTTCTTTTCGGTCTCATCCGCAGACTCAATGTAGGTGCCTCCGGAGGTCACGGCTCCGCGTTTGCGCCCGGAAGCGTCATCGGAGCCAGGCCTGATGCCGTGGAGGTCTTTTTCGATGCCTGGATCTACCAGGGAACGGTTCAGTGCCACGCCCTGGTCGTAAAAGACGCGGGCCTTGGCCATCTCCCCCTCGGTGATGGAAATGCGCGCCAGCAGCAGGCAGGCAGCGGCGCAGTTCGGCGTGGACGACAGGATCTGCTCCGCGCGCACCGCCGCCTCGGAAGTATTCCCTTTCAGGAAAGCCACACGGGCCAGGCCAAGCCGCGCCTCCACGTGGAGAGGATCCGCATTCAGCACGCGCTGGAAACTGAGCAGCGCCTCCTCCAGCAATCCTTCCTCAATGCAGCCTTCCGCAAAGAGCAGCAGGAGCGGCGCATTATCAGGGGAGTGTTGGAGAGCGAGACGGAGGGCGTCGAGGTTTTGAGCCATGATGAATCAGCAAGTGCAGCCTGAGCAGGAACTCAAGACAAGCACGAAGTATGCTGCAAAAACTTTTTAACCTACGCCCTTGGATTCTGCATGGGCAGGCGTTTCCCCATGCTCTCCTGCACTTTCAAAGCATCTGTGACACCCCTTGACCACACGCAGAAAGGTCGTATGATTGAAGCGTCAATACTGATTGGGGGCGTCCTGGTTTCGACGGGTAGTCTACGGTCGGGGTGGCATGCCGGGGATGATTCGTTGGCCCCGTTAACAATCGAGTCAAAAAAACAAAAGCAAACTCTTCTGAGCTTGCCCTCGCGGCCTAAGCCCCGCGACATCATCTGAGGAATGTCTGGTACCTCAGTTGATGCCACTACCAGGCTGGCTGGCTGACCGCGCGACCGGGTCGAAAGCGAGAACAAACAGGACGCTGGGTGAACGGGATTCTGCAGGTTGAAGCCCCTCATCGAGACTAAATAATCTGATAAGCATGTAGAGGCTTCGGTCTATGTCCATTCGGACAGGGGTTCGATTCCCCTCGCCTCCACTCAGTGTTGACCAGGCGCAGATTGTTTTAAACAACAGTCTGCGCCTTTTCTTTGGGCAGGTGATCGGGACGAGAGAGATGATGGCAGTTCTCCGACCTAGGTCCCCTGCCCTTGCGGCGTCCATCGCTCGGAATCTAACGGCCGAGAGTGGGTGGCGGCCTGTCCATGGCGGCGTAGAGGATGCGGCGCAGCTCTCGCAAGGTGCGGCGGGCGCTGAGGCTGTCCTGGCAGAGGGCTTTGATGGTGTAGCCGCAGCCAGCATTGAGGGGGCTGTGGCCGAGATAGACTTCGGGGCTGTTCAGGGACTCGATCTCGGTGATGGGGAAGGTCAGCTCGCCGAGGAAGAAGCAGCTGAGGTAGTGGGACTGTGGATGGGAGAGCTTCAAAGACTCCAGACTCGCGTCATCAGGGCTCAGGCGGTAGCGCTCACGGGAAACCAACTTTGCGTCAAAACTGGCATCGAGGTCCCAGCTCAGCTCGGCATACTGGAAGACTTCACCACTGGCTACGCGACCTGGGGTGAGCCAGTCGAAGAAGAGCAGACGGGAATCTGCGGCGGCATGCAGCTCGGTGGTTTGCTGGTAGCGAGCGCCGGCCTGGGGGATGAAGGGCTCGGGGAAGAACTCGAGGAAGGCACCGGTTTGCGCCTTGAATCGCTGCACGACCTTGGCAGGGCCGCCGCTGCGGGAACGATACACGCGACTCGCGCTCGGTGTGGTCAGGACGAGTGCGGCGCCGGTTTCGGCTTCGGCAGTGAGTTCGATGGCATCGCCGTCAAAGATGCCGGCGGTGGGATTAACAATGTTTACAACAAGGCAGCCTGCGTCCTCATGAGGCTTGCTGATGTGCAGCGGGGCGCGGAAGGACTGCTGCCGCAGGTAGGTATGACCTGAGTCGTATCGTGAGCCGATGAGATGGAGATGGCCGTTCAAACGAAGAGGTAATCACGTTTCAGCCAGCCGATGAGTTCGTCTTTGCCCTTCTCGGACTTCATGTCGGCGAAAAGGAAGGGTTTGTTGCCGCGCATGAGTTTGGAATCATGGGCCATGACGTTCAGGTCCGCACCGACATAGGGGGCGAGGTCGATCTTGTTGATGAGCAGGAGGTCGCTGTTGCGGATGGCAGGGCCGCCTTTGCGCGGGATCTTGTCGCCCTCGGCCACGTCGATGACGAAGATGAAGACATCGGCGAGCTCGGGGGAATACGTGGCAGAGAGATTGTCGCCGCCGCTTTCGATGAGTAGTAGCTGGAGGTCCGGGTGACGTTTCTCGAGCTCGATCACCGCCGCCATGTTCATGCTGATGTCATCACGGATGGCAGTGTGCGGGCAGCCGCCGGTCTCCACACCCATGACGCGATCCGCAGGCAGGATGTTTTGCCGCAGGAGGAACTCGGCATCCTCGCGCGTGTAGATGTCATTGGTGATGACGGCCAGGGAGAACTCATCCTTCAGCCACTGGCAGAGGCGCAGAACGCACATGGTTTTGCCGGAGCCGACGGGGCCGCCGATGCCGATACGCAGAGGTCGTGGATTGCTCATGAGATGAAAAGTCGCTCGTTGGCCCTGGCGTGACGCATGGAGGCAATCTCCAGCAGGGGGTTGAACCAACCGATGCGGGCCGGTGATGCAGAGATCATGCCATCAAGCTGTGTGGCAAGCAGGGACATGCTGCCACGGATGATGAGCTGGCAGCGCTCCTGGCCGAGGCGGATGAGCTTCATGGCGCTGATGGCATAGCCACTGAGGGTCTGCAGACCAAAGGCGCAGCAGGCGGCGCTCACCGGCAGATGGCGTGTCTCCAACGCGCATGCGATGAGATGATGGCAGGGCGCGGCGCTCTGCACATAGGTCGAAACAAACTCATCTGCGTTGAGCTTCTGCACGAGTGAGAGCCGCCGTGAGCCTAGCTGGCGGCTGGCTTGACGCAATTCCGAGGCGAGCTTCCAGGCATCGAGATCATCATCGAAAGTGAGCAGAGCCGTGTGATCTGAAGCAGCTGCCGCTGCGTGAGCTTGAAGTAAAAAAGGCAGCTCAAAAGCGAGCAGGCTGGGGATGATCTGGCGATGCAGAAAGGTCTCCAAATCGTCCGCGTTTTTGACGATGCCGTGCTGCACCAGTTCCTCCAAGCCCATGGAGTGTGCATAAGCTCCCGAGGGAAACTGCGAGTCATTCACCTGCAAAAGCCAGGGCAGCCATTCAGGGAGCATGGGCGGTGACACGTAGAGGGTTGAAAACGAGACTGGCCTCTTCAAAAGCCCAGCCCTCGCGCTCGCAGAGCTGCAGCACGGCCACATCATGGGTGATGCGGATCACACCATCCATGACCTGCACGCCGAGATGCAGATTGCCGATCTTCCAGCCCATGAGAGCGGCCTCATCTGCCGAGCTTGGACGGATTTGATATACCCGCTCCGGCTCCTGACGCACAACGTAGTCGGCTTCAGGAGTCTGATGGATCACGCCGCCATGCTTGAGGCGTGAAGCGAGATCAAAGCCGAACTCGGTACCATCTGTGGCCACACCGCGCCAGCGTCGTTTGAGGAAGAGCCGCCGCTCGGCCATCAGCTCCACCTGCTCTGCGGCAGGACGTGGAGAGGAGTCCAGGAGCATGCGGGTAACCAGGATCATCAGAACAGGAAGTAGCGCTGGGCCATGGGCAGCACGCTGGCGGGCTCGCAGCGCAGCTCGCGTCCATCGGCCTTCACGGTGTAGGTGTCCGGGTCCACTTCGATCTTCGGCAGGTAGTTGTTCCAGAGCATGTCGCGCTTGCTCACCTTGCGGCAGTTCTTCACTGCGCTGAGCTGCTTGCAGACGCCCAGGGCCTTCACCACGCCGCTCTGGAAGGCGACATCACTAATGAATGTTAGGCTGGTCTTGAACTTGGCACGGCCATGAGCGGCGAACTGATGACGATACATCATTGGCTGCGGGGTCGGGATGCTGGCATTCGGATCGCCCATGTTCGCCATGGCGATGAGGCCACCTTTGAGAACGACTTCCGGCTTCACGCCAAAGAAGGCAGGCTTCCACACGACGAGATCGGCGAGCTTGCCGACTTCGATGCTGCCGACCTCATGCGAGATGCCGTGGGTCAGGGCTGGATTGATGGTGTACTTGGCGACATAACGCAGCGCGCGGTAGTTATCGGCGGCGTTATGCTCGGGTGGTCCGTCGAGCTTGCCAAACTGCACCTTCATCTTGTGCGCGGTCTGCCAGGTGCGCGTGATGACCTCGCCCAGCCGGCCCATGGCCTGGCTGTCGCTGGACATCATGGAGATGGCACCCAGATCGTGCAGCAGGTCTTCCGCTGCGATGGTCTCTGGCCGAATGCGTGACTCAGCGAAGGCCACATCCTCGGGAATCTTGGAATCGAGATGATGACACACCATCAGCATGTCCAGATGCTCATCGATCGTGTTGATCGTGAAGGGACGTGTGGGGTTCGTGGAAGAGGGCAGCACATTCGCCTCACCGCAGACACGGATGATGTCCGGCGCATGACCACCACCCGCGCCCTCGGAGTGGTAGGTGTGAATGGTGCGGCCTTTGAAGGCAGCGAGTGTGCTTTCGACGAAGCCGGCCTCATTTAAGGTATCCGTGTGGATGGCGACCTGTACATCGAGTTCATCAGCCACACTGAGGCAGGTATCGATGGCGGCGGGTGTGGTGCCCCAGTCTTCGTGCAGCTTCAAGCCGATGGCACCAGCGTGCACTTGCTCGCGCAAGGGAGCGGGTGTGGAGCAGTTGCCCTTGCCGAGGAAGCCGAGATTCATCGGATACTCGTCCGCGGCCTCGAGCATGCGGTGCATGTTCCAGATGCCGGGCGTGCAGGTGGTGGCATAGGTGCCATGAGCCGGGCCGGTGCCACCGCCGATCATGGTGGTGACGCCGCTGGCCAGCGCATGGTCGATCTGCTGCGGGCAGATGAAATGAATGTGGGTGTCAATGCCGCCAGCGGTGATGATGCAGCCTTCACCAGCGATGACTTCCGTGCCTGCGCCGATGACCATGTCGATGCCATCCTGCAGCATGGGATTGCCCGCATGGCCGATGCCGACGATGCGGCCATACTTGATGCCGATGTCCGCCTTGATGATGCCCTGCACGGCATCGATGATCGTGGCATTGGTGATGACGAGATCGAGGCAGTCCGCATCGAGTGCCAAGCATGATTGAGCCATGCCATCGCGAATGACCTTGCCGCCGCCAAACTTCACCTCGTTGCCGTAACCACCGCGCTCCGCGATGAGGTCGCGCTCGATCTCGATGAAGAGCTCGGTATCGGCCAGGCGCACTTGGTCGCCGACCGTGGGACCAAACATGCTGGCGTGTTGTTTACGGGTGATCTTCATGCGGGCAGAGGTCCGTTGACGAGGTTGTTGAGGCCGTAGACCTCTCGCTTGCCGGCAAAGGCCACGACCTCGACCTCACGGGTGTCGCCGGGTTCAAAACGCACGGCCGTGCCAGCGGGAATGTTCAGGCGGAAACCGAGGGCGGAAGCGCGATCGAAGTGCAGCGAGGTGTTCACCTCATAGAAATGAAAGTGACTGCCGATCTGCACAGGCCGGTCACCTGTGTTGGCGACGATGAGCATGCGGGTCGCGAGGCCGACATTTGCCTCCAGCGCCGTGGCATCAGGGGGATGGATGATTTCACCGGGGATCATGGCTTCAGCGCACGGGGTTGTGAACGGTGACCAGCTTCGTGCCATCTGGAAAGGTGGCCTCCACCTGGACTTCGTGGATCATCTCGGGGATGCCTTCCATGACCTCGGCGCGCTTGACGATGGTGGTGCCGAAGCTCATCAACTCGGCCACGCTGCGTCCATCGCGCGCGCCTTCCATGATCTCGGCGGAGATGAGGGCGACGGTCTCCGGATAGTTCAGCTTCACGCCGCGATCACGGCGGCGGCGCGCCACATCCGCAGCCACGACGATGAGCAGCTTTTCCTGTTCACGTGGAGAGAGATGCATGGCGGGATCAGTGAGAGGTCACGCGAGCCGGACGTTTCAGGCGGAATGGCGTGGCGGCCAGATCGGCCACCACGGCTCCGCAACAAGCCAGCACCATGCTCGTGATCAGGACACCAGTTTCATACCACGCACCCCCGACATCCAGCGGCCAGGCCAAGCCATGCTGATTTCCCTGCCAGAGTGCGATCATCGTGATGCCGAAGAGAGTCATCGCCTCTCTCCGGAAGCTGGCGCTCGACCAGGTCATCACGCCTAGCAAGGCTGTCAGCAAGGCCCACGAAACCGCAGGCAGGATGATGCCCTGAAGCCCGCTGGCAATCCCACCGAGCATGGCTAGCAGAAGGCAGGTCAGTGGAGAGATCCTCGTGCTGCAAGTCTTCCACAAGACAGCCAGGACGCCGACGGCCACCGCAAACAGCCAGTGATCCATGCCTAACAATGGATGCCGGATGCCAGCCATGAAGGCCATGCCATCCTCGAACTCATCCACATCCTCCATGCCTGGAGGCAGATGATGGGCCAGGAGCGGCACAGAAGTAAGCCACAGGAAGCCGAGACAGGCCAGCAGACGATGCATGAGCTGGTGGGAGCGCAGGGGTGACATGAAGAAAGCGAGGGGGGTGGTTCAGACGGTGAGGAACTCCTTCACCACAGCGTCAGTGAGATCCTTCACTCCTCCTTCAGCAACCACCGTGCCACGATCCATGATGTAGAAGACATCCGCGAGCTCGCGGCAGAAATCGAGATACTGCTCCACGAGCAGGATGCTCATCTTGTCCTCGGAACGCAGGATTTTTAAGGCATCGCCGATCTGATCAATGACGTTCGGCTGGATGCCTTCGGTGGGCTCATCAAGGATGAGCACTTTTGGCTCGGTGAGCAGAGCGCGGGCAATGGCGAGCTGCTGCTGCTGGCCGCCACTGAGCATGCCGCCTTTGCGTGGCAGGAACTCTTTAATGATGGGGAAGAGCGTGAAGATGCGATCCAGCTTGCCGCTGGTCTTGATGCCGCGCGCGGTGGCTCCGAGCAGCAAATTTTCCTCGACCGTGAGGAAGGGGAAGATATCGCGCCCCTGCGGCACATAGGCGAGTCCGTGGCGCGCACGGTCTTCTGGGGCGAGACGGGTGATGTCCTTGCCTTCCAGGGTGATCTTGCCGGAGTCCGTCTTGAAGAGGCCGACGATGGAGCGCAGCGTGCTGGTCTTGCCCACGCCGTTGCGGCCCATGAGGCAGCAGAGCTGGCCGTCGGGCACGGTGAGGTCGACCCCGCGCAGGATGCGGCTGCCGCCGATGGAGGCATGAATGGAGGAGAGAGTGAGCATGGAGATGGTTAGGCGGCTTTCTTGCGTCCGAGATACACTTCGATCACCTGGGGGTTGTTCTGCACGGCATCCACGGTGCCCTCGCACAGCACGCTGCCCTGGTGCAGCACGGTGACCTTGCGCCCTGTGGCGATCTGCTTCACGAAGACCATGTCATGCTCGATGACGATGATGCTGTGCTTGCCCGCGAGCTTCAGCAGCAACTCGCCGGTGAGCGCAGTTTCATTGTCGCTCATGCCGGCGGCAGGCTCGTCGATCAGCAGCAGCTTGGAGTTTTGCGCCAGCAGCATGCCGATCTCCAGCCACTGCTTCTGACCATGCGAAAGCGAGCCTGCGAGGTCCGTGCGACGTGAGCCGAGATTGATGATCTTGAGGATCTCATCGATGCGGTCCACATCGGTGCTGGTCGTCTTGCTGAACAAGGTGCGCCACACACCGCGCACGCCTTCCAGGGAGAGCAGCAGGTTTTCAAAAACGGTGTGGTCCGTGTAGACCGTGGGCGTCTGAAATTTCCGGCCGACGCCGAGGCGGACGATCTCGTGCTCGCTCAGCGGAATGAGCTCGGTGGTGGCGCCAAACGTGATGGTGCCAGTATCAGGCTTCGTGCGGCCAGTGATGAGGTCGAGGAAGGTCGTCTTGCCAGCGCCGTTCGGGCCGATCACGGTGCGGAGCTCCCCCTCGGCGAGGTAGAAGTTCAGGTCTGTGATGGCTTTGAACCCAGCAAAGGATTTGTTCACGCCTTCGGCGTTGAGGATGAGCGGGCGGTCCATGGTGGTGAGAGTTATTCAGCTTTGTCGGCAACCTTGGTAAGCGGAAGGGGATCGGGCTCCTCTGGCGGTTTGCGGCTTTGCAGCCAGCCCTTCACCATGCCCGGGATACCCACGATCCCCTTCGGCAGGAACAGCACCACCAGCATGAACATGCCGCCAAGGATGATAAGCCAGAGATCGGGATAGGCACGTGTGGCCCAGCTCTTCATTGCGTTCACACTGACCGCGCCGACGATGGGGCCGATCAAGGTGCCGCGACCACCGACGGCGGTCCAGACGACGGCCTCCAGCGACTTCTCGGTGGTCATCTCGCTCGGATTGATGATGCCGACCTGGGGCACGTAGAGAGCGCCGCCGATAGAACCGATGATGGAGCTGAGAACGAAGATGAAGAGCTTGAAGTTAGGCGAGGAATAGCCGCTGAAGAGTACCCGGTTCTCGCTGTCGCGCACGGCCTGCTGCACGAGGCCGAAGCGGCTGCGAGTGAGGCAGCGCAGGCCGACATAGGTCGCAGACAAGACGATCGCGGTGATGATGAAGAGGCCGCGCTTCGTGCCCGGGCTGCGAATGTCAAAGCCGAGGATGAAACGGAAGTCGGTGAAGCCGTTGTTGCCACCCATGAGCATGTCATTGCGGAAGAACATGAGGGAGGCACCATAGGTCAGCGCCTGCGTGAGGATGGAGAAATACACCCCGCGCACCCGTGAGCGGAAGGCCAGCCAGCCGAAGACATAACCAACGATGCCGGGAACGATCAGCATCATGAGCATGGCGAAGGGGAAGCTGCTGAAGGGCTTCCAGAAAGTGGGAAGCTTCTCCCAGCCGAGGAAGACCAGGAAGTCCGGCATGTCCTTGTGATACTGGCCCATGTCTCCAATCATGCGCATGAGATACATGCCCATCATGTAACCACCCAGGGAGAAGAACAGCGCCTGGCCGAGGCTGAGCAGGCCGGTGTAACCCCAGAGCAGATCCACGCTGATGGCGAGCATGGCGTAGCACAGATACTTGCCCCAGAGATTGATGGTGAAATCGCTGATCCAGCCGAAGCTGTTCATCAGCGGCATCAGCACGACGAAGAAGAAGGCGACCACCGAGGTGACGGCCCATTCCTTTTTGGCGATGGGACGGACGAGCAGGGAGTGAGTCATTGGAACGAAAAGGCGTGGAGGGTTGGCTCAGGATTCCAGGCTGCGGGTTTTCGGGGCGAAGATGCCGGCCGGCCGCCATTGCAGGAAGAGAATGATGGCTCCGAGCACAAGGATCTTGCCCAGCACCGGATTGCCCAAAATCTGCTGCAACGACTGATCGATCACGCCGATGCCGAGAGCGCTGATGACAGTGCCAACCAAGCTGCCGACACCGCCGACCACGACGGTCATGAAGGCATCCACGATGTAGTTTTGACCCAAGCCTGGACCCACATTGCCGATCTGTGAGAGGAAGGCTCCTGCGAGTCCGGCCAGCCCGCTGCCGAAGCCGAAGGTGAGCATGTTCACACGCTCCGTGCGCACGCCGAGGCAGGCGGCCATGTTGCGATTCTGCATCACCGCACGAATCAGCAGGCCTAACGGAGTTTTTGTCAGCAGCATCCAGGTGCCGATCACAATCAGGATGGCAAAGCCGATGACAAAGACACGGTTCCAGCCGAAAATCACATCATTCACCGTCCAGTTGTCACTGAGCCAGGAAGGGCTGCTGACCTGCACGTTGTTCGAACCAAAGACGAGACGGAAGATCTGCTGCAGCACCAGCGAGACACCCCAGGTGGCGAGCAGGCTTTCCAGAGGGCGGCGATAGAGAAAACGGATGACGCCGCGCTCGAGAGCGAGACCCACCAGCGCTGCCATGATGAAGGCCATGGGCAGGGCAACGACGAAATACATCTCATAGGCCCAGCCTGTGGTGTTCATGCCGGGGATGTGCATCTTGATGCCGAAGGGCGAGAGAGCCAGGCCCTCGGAAAACACGCACTGAACGACATAAGTGGTGTAAGCACCCACGGCAATGAGCTCACCATGCGCCATGTTGATGACACCCATCAGACCAAAGGTGATGGCGAGGCCGATGGCCACCACGAGCAGCACGGAACCGAGCGAGAAGCCGCGGAAGATGGTGCCGAAGAAGTTGACGGTGGATCGATGGCTCTCAACGGCTGCCAAGGCCTTCTGCGCGGAGGCCAGCAGAGCTTTGTCGCCTGACTTTTCAGACTCTTTGATGATACCATTCAGCGCATCACCGGCGCTGAGCGGGTGGATCTCTTCCAAGGCTTTGCAACCTGTGAGGCGCACGGCGGGGTCAGGGCTGCGGAGCTGGGTGAGGGCGATGGCCTCCAGCACAGCGCGCTTCACCTGGCCATCGGTCTCGACCTTCAGGCGATCTTCTAGAATGGGCAGTTTCGCGAGATCACGCTCCATGCCGAGCTGGGTGATGGCCATGAGACGATCCTTGGCTTCAGGCGCGGCCAGTTTGGACAGGTCCGTCACTGATTTCATGGCGCGACGAATGCTGCTGTCTGTTTCTGCAATCTCTGCGCGAGTGGGTGAAAGTCGGATCACGGCACCTGCCGCGTCTTTGAGAGGCTCCTTGGTGTCCAGACGGATGGCGGATTCCTTCTTGGTGGCATCAGGATCGCCTGCGAGAGTGACAGCGACGGGTTTGTCATCCGGACCTTCTGCGATGAAGATGCCGCCCTCTTTCCAGGCGGTGAAGAGTGGTTCCATCTCCGGATCAACCACGCCGGTGAGGGACATGACCAGCTTCACTTGCGCATCACTGTCCGTGGAGAGCGTGATGGCCTGCGCGATGATCTGTCGTGCGCTCCGGGCTTCTTGAGCCAGGGCAGGTATAACCAAAAGAGAGGCGACTAGAATGCCGCAGAGCCAGACTTTGTGCATAGCAAATTCGTGTTTGTGACCAATGCCTGTCCTCGCAGTTTTAGTGCCAGCGTTGAGCGCTGAGTGCGATGGGATGCGTGTTTTATTGGGGGTGGCGGAAATCGTTAAGCACGCCATTCTCGCCACGATTTTTTAACCGCTGATGGATGCTAATATTCGCTAATGACCGAGCCATCAGAGGGAAAGCGCGCTTATAAAAAGAGGGCGGCCCGCGACCAAGCGGACCGCCCTGTAACATCCAATCAACTGTCCCCCGACCATGAGGGAAATGGTGTGGCGAAGGCGATGATTATTTCGCCTTGAAGGTGCCTTTCAGGAAAGGCTCGCCGAAGATATTGTCGTAGGACTTGAGGATCTTGAACTGGCCGTTAGCTTTGGTTTCACCGATGAAGACGTTCTTCGTCACGTGGTGGTTCTTCTGACTGGTGACGGTTCCGCCAGGGCCGTCGAAGCTGATGCCTTTTTCCAGTTCAGCGATGACCTTGTCGACCTCGAAGCTGCCAGCCTTTTCCACGGCGGCCTTCCAGAGATACACACCCACGTAGCTCAGCACCATCGGGGAGCAGGTGACGCGGCCTTCCTTGACGATGCCGGGAACATCGCTCTTGGCGAGCCAGGCCTCAAAGTCGCTGATGAACTTTTCGTTGGCGTCGGACTTGATGGACTGGAAGTAGGTCCAGCAGCCGAGCTGACCGACGAGCTGTTTCGCAGGCAGGCCGCGAAACTCATCTTCAGAGATGGAGAAGCTGACGACGGGGCAGGTCTCGGCGGTGAGGCCGGCGGCGGTGTATTCCTTGAAGAAGGGGACGTTGGTGTCGCCATTCAGCGTGCTGACGACGCATGTGTCACCACCGGCGGCGTATTGCTTGATCTCGGAGACGATCTGCTGGTAGTCGGTATGACCGAAGGGGGTGTATTTGCCAGCGGAGATGATCTTGCCGGACTCGTCCTTCTTGAAGCCGCCGCCGATGTTTTCAAGAGGCACGCCCTTGCTCAGGAGATACTCGAGAAGCACGAGATTCGTGGTCTGTGGATAAACGTAGTCGCTGCCGAGGAGGTAGAACTTCTTGTAGCCTTTCTCCAGGAGGTAGTCGACCGCAGGTGTGGCCTGCTGGCCGACGGCTTCAGCGGTGTAAAAGATGTTAGGCGACATCTCCTCGCCTTCATACTGCACGGGGTAGAAGAGCAGCCCCTTGTTGGATTCAAACACCGGCAGCACGGACTTGCGGCTCACCGAGGTCCAGCAGCCGAAGGTGACGGCGACCTTGTCCTGCTCGAGAAGCTGCTTCGCCTTTTCAGCGAAGAGCGGCCAGTTGGAGGCACCATCGACCACGACAGGCTCGATCTTCTTGCCGAGCACGCCGCCCTTGGCGTTGATCTCGTCAAAGGTGAAGAGCAGAACGTCCCGCAGGGAAGTTTCCGAGATGGCCATCGTGCCGCTGAGAGAGTGCAGGATACCAACCTTGACGGTTTCGGCCTGGGCTGTCGCGAGCGCTGCGACGGCTCCGATGAGAAGGGCGAGGCGGGAGAGTATGCTTTTGGGTTTCATCTGTTGTTTGAGTGAATGCGAATCCGGGATGATTGCCCTGGTGAGGGTGACGCAAAGCTTCGCATCAAGCATGCCAGTCACGTCAGGACACATGGCGATGCCTGTATTTAAAGGCATTCCACGGCTGGAGAGGGCCTGTGGAGCGGACGATCACGAGTGCCATGTGTTGCACCCTGCAACAGGTTCAACAGCAGGACGCGATGCAGATGCAGTTTCAGGCTCCGGATCGTCTGGGAAAAGCCGCTGAGGGCCGCGTGGCACACGCTGTGCTTGGCTGAGGAGCGACTAACTCTTTGCCAACCTCGCAGCGGATTTTCTTTATGACAGCACCCACCATCGACACCCTCCATGCCGCCTATCGTTCGAATGAACTGACCCCTACCCTGCTCGTGGAGCAGCTTCTGGATCAGTGTGACAAGGCCGATCCGGCGATCTGGATCACGCGGCTGGATCGTGCGCAGTTGCAAGGCTATCTCGATGGACTGGAAGGGCACTCGCCGGACACGAAGCCACTCTATGGCATCCCTTTTGCCATCAAGGACAACATCGATCTGGCAGGTGTGCCAACGACGGCGGCCTGCCCTGATTTCGCGTATGTGCCGGAGGTGTCGGCACCGGTGGTGCAGGCGTTGATCGAGGCCGGTGCGATACCGCTGGGGAAAGCGAACCTGGATCAATTCGCCACGGGGCTGGTGGGCACGCGCAGCCCGTATGGAGTGCCAGCGAACTCGATCAAGCCGGAGGACATTCCTGGAGGGTCGAGCTCAGGCTCGGCAGTGGCGGTGGCACTGGGGCTGGTGACCTTTTCTCTGGGCACGGACACGGCGGGATCAGGGCGTGTGCCTGCCTCATTCAATAATTTGGTAGGCTTCAAGCCGAGTCGTGGAGTGCTGAGCACGAAGGGTGTGGTGCCAGCGTGCAAGAGCCTGGACTGCGTGTCCATCTTTGCTTTCACCGCCGCAGATGCGGTGAAGGTGTTTGAGCTGACACGTGGCTTTGTGGCGGAGGATGCCTGGGCGCGGCCGTTTGTGCCCACGGCACCGGGCTGGAGTCCAGGCGTGCCGTTTCGTTTTGGCGTGCTACCGCATCACCAACGGTATTACTTCGGTGCGCCTGAGGCAGATGCCTTGTATGAGGACTCTGTGGCCAGGCTGTGCGCGCTGGGCGGCACGGCGGTGGGTGTGGACTTTGAGCCGTTTCTGGAAGCGGCACGGCTTTTGTATGGCGGGCCCTGGGTGGCGGAGAGGTATGCGGCGACGGAGGCGATGCTGGAGAACAACCCCGAGGGAATGCTGCCGGTGACGCGCGGCATCATCGCCGGTGGCAACAAGCCTCTCGCGGTGGATGCCTTCCGTGCGATCTATCGTCTGGCTGAATTGAAACGCGCCAGTGAGGGGCTGTGGAAACAGGTGGACGTGATGCTAACGCCAACCACGCCACGCTGCTACACGATGGCTGAGGTGGAGGCGGAGCCCGTGCAACTGAACACGAACCTGGGCACATATACCAATTTCATGAATTTGTTAGACCTTTGCGGCTGCGCGGTGCCGGCTGGGTTCTTGCCGAATGGGCGCTCGTGGGGTGTGACGCTGATGTCGCCTGCCTTCCAAGATGAGCGCATCCTCTCACTGGCGGGTGCCTTGCATGAACTGAGCGGGGTGACGCTGGGCGCGACGGGTGATGCTTTGCCTGAGATGCCGTCAACGGATGGCAAGACGGCGGGCTGGATGCCGGTGGTGGTCTGCGGGGCGCATATGGAAGGGCTGCCGCTGAACAAGGACATGCTCGCACGAGGGGCGAGGCTCAAGCAGCTCACAAAGACCGCGCCGATTTACCGGATGTATCATCTGCCCGGAGCGGGGCCTCGTCCGCCGCGCCCGGGGCTGGTGCGCACGCCGGAGAATGGCGCGAGCATCGACGTGGAGGTGTGGGACATGCCGGAGGCGGCGCTGGGGATGTTCTTTGGGACCATCAAGCCGCCGCTCGGACTGGGCTGGGTGGAACTGGAGGATGGCAGCGCAGCGTGCGGCTTTGTTTGTGAGGCGGCGGCGACGTCACCTGGGCAGGACATCACCGCGCATGGGGGTTGGCGTGCCTGGATGGCGGCGCAAGGGTGATGGTGTGCCGCGTTGTGAGAGGGAAGCACGCTTCTCGCCCCCTTCCAGGGGGCCGGAGCATTTCAGACGGCGCTGTTCGATTTGATCCGGTGGTTCTCGCTCGTGCCTCGCTTCACCACCGGCTAATCTCTTTCGAGCCTCCGGCTCGCAAACACACATGGCCTAACTTTCTTTGGGCATGCGGCGGTAGATGCGGCTGCGGTTGACGTTGAGCAGGCGGGCGGCTTCGGTGACGTTGCCGCCGGTTTGCTCGAGGGCGCGGCGGATCAGAGTGTGCTCGGCCTCGCCGAGATTAAGCGGGATGCAGTCGGTCTGCGCGGTGAAGGAGGAGGGGGTGGTCATGGTGACCACGGCGGATGGCGCGGAGGAGACGAAGAGCTGAAGGTGCTCCGGGCGTATGATTTTACCGCCACTGAGGATCAGCGCGCGCTCCATGACGTTCTTCAGTTCACGCACATTGCCAGGGAAGGTATGGCGGTTCATGGCGGCCATGGCGGTGCTGTCGATCGCTGGCGCGGCCATGCCCATCTCCGCCGCTAGAACCTTGAGGAAGTGGCCGCAGAGAAGGGGCAGATCTTCACGGCGCTGACGCAGCGGTGGTGTCTCCACGGTATAGCGACCGAGGCGGTAGTAGAGATCCTGGCGGAAATCACCGCTGGCGATCTTGGCGCTGAGATCCGCATTGGTGGCGCTGACGACGCGCACATCGACACGCATGGATTTGGTGGAGCCGACCGGGGTGACCTCGCCATCTTCAAGGACACGCAAAAGCTTGGCTTGAAGGGCAGCGGGCATGTCACCGATTTCATCAAGGAAGAGCGTGCCGCCGTCAGCGAGCTCGAAGTAACCTTTGCGATCCGAAGTGGCGCCCGTGAACGAACCTTTGGTATGGCCGAAGAAGAGGGACTCGAGCAATTCGCCGGGCACGGCCACGCAGTTCACGGGTATGAAGGGACCTTCAGCACGTGTGCTGTGATAGTGCAAAGCGCGGGCGACGAGTTCTTTGCCGGTGCCGCTTTCGCCCGTGATCAAAACATTGGTTTTGCCGAACTGACGAAGCCTTTCGATATCCGCGAGAATGTTTTTCAGATGCGGGCTGCTGCCGACGAAACCCTCCAGGCCCCAGCGCTGGGCCTCGCGTGACGCCATGGAGGAGAGGCGCTGGGTGGCCTTGGCATGAGCGCTCTCGGCTTGGACACGACGGGCCATCTCGGCCTCGAGCTCGGTATTGCGCTGCTGGAGTTCACGTGTGAGGCAGCTGATCTTCAGATGCGTGGCGACTCGGGTGATCACCTCCTCAGCCTGGAAGGGTTTGAGGATGTAGTCCACAGCGCCGACGCGGAAGCCTTCCAGCACGCTTTCGGTTTCATTGCGGCTGGTGATGAACATGACGGGGATCTCACGCGTGGCTTCCTCCGCCTTCAAGGTGCGGCAGACATGGAAGCCATTATGACCGGGCATCATCACGTCCAACAGTACCAGGTCAGGCTTGGCGCGCTCGGCGATTTTCAGCGCGTCCTTGCCGCTGGACACCGCCAGGATCTCGTAGCCTTGCGGCTCCAGCACGCTGCTGAGGAGTGACAGACTGGCGGGTGTGTCATCGGCGATGAGGATGCGAGGTCGGTTCATGAAACGGGGATTTGGGCGACGACACGCTGGATGGTCTTCATGTCGTAACTGGCGAGGAAGCTGCGCAGATGTTGTGCCAGTCTTTGGCCGGCGGTGCCGAGCTGCTCCATCTCGGCGAGGCAGCCCTTCAGAACCGTGGCGCTGTGTAGCTCGGCGGCCATGGTGAGGCGGGTGGCAAGCTCCTCAGGCAGAGTGAGTTGCAGGAGGTCCACGGACTCCACGGATTCAGGCTCGGCGGAGTCGTCTTTATAGATGAACACAGCCCCGAGGAGATTTTTCAGGCAGCCGTAGATGCGATCCGCACGGAAGGGTTTGGCGACAAAATCATCACAGCCAGCCTTGAGACACTCGGCGCGCTCATGACTCAAGGCGGAGGCTGAGGTGGCGACGATCTTGACCTCCTCCGTGCCGTATTGGGCGACGATGCGGCGTGTGGCTTCGATGCCGTCAAACTCAGGCATGCGCATGTCCATGAAGACGATCTGCGGACGCGAGACACGCACGACTTCCACGGCCTGGCGACCGTTCTCAGCGAGCACCACCTCACAACCGATGAGGGTCAGCATGCAGGCGAGCACCTCACGGTTTTCCGGGATGTCATCCACCACGAGGGCACGCACTAGGCTGGCGTGAGCGAGGCGCAAAACTTCACGTTTTTTGGTTCTAGGCTGCACCTGAGTCACGGCAAGCGGCAGGTCGAGCTCGACATGGAAGCATGAGCCCTCACCTTCCACGGAGCGCAGGCCAATCATGCCGTCGAGGATCTCCACCTGTCTGCGGGCGATGGCGAGACCGAGGCCGGTGCCGCCGCTGCCACGTGCGCTGGATTCCTGCTGGAAGGGCTCAAAGATGCGCTGGGTGGAAGATTCGCGGATGCCAGGGCCGGTGTCCTCCACCTCGAAGCGCCAGCGCCCCTGCTCCTGCTGAAGGACGCGCAGGACCACCCGGCCGCGCTTGGTGAACTTCACCGCATTCCCAAGCAGGTTGATCATCACCTGGCGCAGCTTGCCCTGGTCTCCCATCACAAAGACAGGCTGATCCAAGGCGGGTGCCTCAATGCGCAGGCCTAACTGCTTTTCCTCACACGGATGCTGAAACATGGCGGCGAGTTCACGCACGAGGGCGGAGAGATCAAAGTCCGCGCTGACGACCTCCATGTGGCCCGCGTCGATCTTGGAGAGATCGAGAATCTCATGGATCAGATGCAGCAGGTGATCACCACTGCTGAGGATGGTGGCCACGGCATCCTGATGGAAGCGTGGCAGCGCACCGTCACGCGCGAGAATCTGCGCATAACCAAGAATTGCATTCATGGGCGTGCGGATCTCATGGCTCATGCTGGCCAGGAACTCGGACTTGGCGCGGTTGGCCGCTTCAGCCACGGCTTCAGCTTCCTTGCGCACGACGACCTCGGCGAGCAGCTCCTTTTGCGCGCATTGAATGGCGGCTGTCTGAACTGCGCCACGCCAAAGGTAGGCGGACAGCAGCAGGGTCATGGAGAGTCCGGTGGTGAAAGCCACCCAGGGCATGGACTCCGCGCCGGGGTCACGAAAAGACTGCGTGGGTTCGAAAAAGAGCGACCAGTGACGACCGCCAACATCCACCTTCGTGGTCCAGGCGGGATGGTCCGCGAGGCGATCCCCTGGCTGACGATAGACGACACTGTGCTCGTCTTCATCGCGCACAGAGAGCGCGAGTCCATTGTCACCAATGGCACTAAGAGAGAGTTCGACGAGATCACCGATCCTGAACACCGCTGTGACGAAGCCACTCAATGTCTCGCGGCGTTCAGCCACGGTGTCTGCGGACCCCTTGTAGAGAGCATGATAGACCACAAAACCACGCTGGGATCCGGACTCTTGAGCGAGACGAATGGGCGCTGTGGCCTTGGGCTCACCTGTGTCACGCGCCTGATCCATGGCGATGCGCCGACGAGGCTCCGAGGCCACATTGAATCCCAGAGCTGGCGCATTCTTGGCTAGGCTGTCCAGATAGAAAACGGGGAAGTATTCGTCCCGCACCTCAGCTGGCACCATCAGTCCATCAGCCTTCTCCTCGGTAAAATGGAAATCAGGGAAGCCTTCCGCCTTTCCCCGTGCTTCCCAGGCGGCGCGCTCTGATCCTGGAACACGCGGATCCCAAGCGAGGGCCTGCAATTCGTTTTGCCGGGACAGGGCGCTGCTCACAAAGGCATCAAACTCCTGCCGCGTGACGTGACCGCGCAGTTCAAAGAGAGCCTTGATGCTGTGCAAGACTTCGCGCGAGCGCATGATCTGGCCGCGAATGACTTCCGTGTGGTCCTGGGCGCGGCGCTCTATTTCTGCGAGCCTGTCCTCCTTGCGGGTCTTGAGTGAAAGAGCGGTCAAAAGCACGCTCAAGAGTACACCGAAGACCAGCGCGAAGACAGCGGGTGCTTTGTCGGGGCCGTCAGAGATGTCACTGGCTGGAATGTTCAAGTGGAACGCTTAGCAAAGCACTGTCCGTGCCATTGCCTGAACGATCCTGCGGATCACTCCACCGGTGGCTGCTCTTTGAAATTGCCCTCGATGAATCGGACCGGCTTTTCATAGATGGCGAGGACGATGCAGCCGGCCTCGCTGATGACGCTGTGATAAGTGCCTGGAGGATGAATGCGAAGAGTGCCGGTGGGGATGACGCCGTTCTGATCACGCTGGCTGCCCGCGAGGACGAGGATGTGCTCCCACCCCTCATGCAGATGCATCGGCACGCGGGCTTCCTTGCGGAAGCGGATCAAGGCGGCGGTCGGCCCGGTGATGCCGTCCCCGTAGAAGCGATAGATATCGACACCGGCCCGAAAGAAGGTCCAGGGGATGTCATCTTCACGTTGGAGGATGTTAAAAATGTCCTTCAGCTCAAAATGAGGAAAACTGAAGCCCGGCGAAGAAGGTGTGTCGGCTGGAGTCACAATGAATGGGCATCATTAGATGATACCGCGTTGGATGGCGAGAATAAACTGGATGAGGCGCTGAGGTAGTGAATGAAGTTAGGCCGTGATGGCCTTGATGAAGGCGGTGGAATCACTGACAGCGCCAAACACCCCGCCTTGCATTTTGATCATCTTGAGGGCAGCGAGGTAGTTGCCGTAGTCGGTGGCGCCAGTGCAGTCGGAAAGCATGAGGCATTCGAAGCCACGGTCATTGGCCTCACGCATGGTGGTGTGCACGCAGACATCCGTGGTGATGCCGGCGAGGACAATGTTTTGAATGCCTTTCTGCCGGAGCAGCATGTCCAGATCCGTGCCGTAGAAGGAACCCTTGCCGGGCTTGTCGATGATGGCCTCGCCCGGGAGAGGATACAGTTCGGGGATGATGTCCCACCCAGGCTCACCACGGGTGAGGATGCGGCCGCAGGGTCCGACATCGCCAATGCCCGCGCCGATGCGTTGACTGCGCCATTTTTTGTTAGCGGGGAGATCAGAAAGATCGGGCCGGTGCCCCTCGCGCGTGTGCATGACGTGGTAGCCTTTGGCACGGGCTGCCTCAAAGACGAGCTTGATGGGTTCGATGGGAGCACGCGTCAGATTGAGGTCATAACCCATGGTATCCACATAACCGCCGGGACCACAGAAGTCTGTCTGCATGTCGATGACCAGGAAGGTCGTGTTTTCGGGCCGGAGATCGCCATTGTAAGGCCATGGATAAGGGTCAGCTTCGACGTAAGGCATGGGAGCAGGGATGGATGAGGAATGAGGACAAGCAGGAGGCGAACCAACTATGGGTAGCAGAAAATGGGTCCGGATGATCCTGCGGCAAACCCGACCGCAAAACCACCCGGACGCCTGGAGCCAATCAACGACTAACTAATCGACCAACAAACGAAAGGCGGGCGCATCACGCGGGTTCGCCGTGGAGCTCTTCCTCTTCCTCCTCGATGGCCGGAGGCGTGACCGTGGCATACTTGGCGCAGCCGGCGAGGACGAGTGTCACGAGGACATAGCTGGCAGCCATGACCGGTGATTCGCCGAAGCCGATCTTCTCACCATGCATCAGGCCGAAGAAGGTGAGGAGCGCACCGGTGAAGGCAAAGGCCGCCGCAGTGGAGAACTTCCGGTCGATCACGAAAACCGCGATGGCTGGCAGGATGACACCACTGAGGATGGAACCGCCGCCCATGACTTCCAGACCGTGGTAGAGCACGCCGACCTGACCTAGCTTGTCCAGCCCCACAGCGGCAGCATTCGTGCCGGCAGCGCCGAGGGAGTTATCAATCAGCAGCTTGCCCCAGGCAGCGAGATGCGGTGTGAGGGCCAGGATGACGGCAGGCGCATGGCGCTTGGGAGTCTCCTGGAAGGCCTGCGCCCCGATCAGCATGCCGATGTAGAGAAGGATGGGCGAGATGGCGACGATGGGGATGAGTGATGACATCAGCGAGATGATGCCGAAGGTGCAGAAGAGGATCACGACCACACCGGTAGCGGCGGAATAACCAATTCTACCACCCATGGACTTCCAGCCTGGATGGCCGATGTACACCGCATTGATGAAGGGATTGCCGAGGCAGCAGCCGATGAGGCTGACGACTCCGTCCGCCGTGAGCACACGGGTGGTGGGGAAGTCATCTCCGGCGACGGAGGCGCTCTCCACATTGTCCAGAGCTTCGACGAGATCGTAGATGCCGAAGGGAATGGCCGTGACGAGGATGATGCCGAGGAACTCAAAGCCGGAGTAGATGTGACCGAAGGCCGGGAGCGGGATGGAGAAGCCGAAGTTGGATACGGAGTCGGTGAGCTTGGCCAGGGTCATGCCACCGTAGTTCAGACCGAACAGGTTCGAGCCCCAGGCGATGAGGGAACCCACCGCGATGGCAACCAGACCCGCCGGGATGCCTTTGTAATAACGCACACCGCCGAACCAACTGAGCAGAATGATGGCGAAGCAAACGACACCGATCACCGGTGTCATGAACATCTCAAGCGCAGGGCGCATGGAGATGAAGCTGATGGAAACACCCGCGAGCGTGCCGAGCAGGGCGGCGCGTGGAGTGATCCTGCGGATCACGGGAGCAACGAAGCCGCCGATCATGAGGACGAAGCTTTGGATGAATACCCAGGTAAGACCCGCCTCCCAGCCTTTGATCGGATCTCCCGTCTTCAGCGAGATGGGCAGCATGATGACAAACACGACCACAAACATGTGCGGCACACTGATGCCGGAAGGCAGCGCGCACACATCGCTTCGGCCGGTCTTCTTCGCCAGCTGGTAAGCCAGCCAGGCATAGTAAATGGTGCTCATGCAGAGCATGAGGCCGGTGGCCGGGAGGATGCGGCCAAAGACGATGTCATCCGGCATCTTGAGCACGAAGCGCAGGAGGGCGGTGAGGGTGAGGAGATTGACCAGGATGTTCGTCCCGAATCCGAAGAAGGCATTCCAATCCCCGGGTGTCCAGATTTTGGGTTTGAAGTCAGAGGTAGTCATGGGAGCGGTGCGTTTGGGTTGTTTGATCGTGAGGCGTTGTGGACAAAAAGTGGGTTAGGCCAGAGCGGGGATGATCTTCGTGGAGTGGGATACCCAGCCGAAGATGCCGCCCTGGGCCTTGATCATTTTCAGCCCCATCTCCTGGAAGACGGGGAAGTAGGAGGCCACGCAGTCCTCGGGGACAAGGCATTCGTAGCCGCGGTCGTTGGCCTCGCGAACAGTGGTGTTCACACACACTTCCGTGGTGACACCGGTGACCACGAGCTGGGTGATGCCCAGATTTTGCAGGATGGCGTGGAGGTCCGTGGCGAAGAAGGCCCCCTTCCCTGGCTTGTCGATGACGGGCTCGCCAGGAAGGGGGTAGAGTTCAGGGATGATGTCGTGGCCGGCCTCGCCACGAATGAGGATGCGGCCCATGGGGCCGGTATCGCCAATCGTGGTGGCACCATGGCCGCGCACTTTTTTGGCAGGCGGGAGATCCGCGAGATCCGGGCGATGCCCCTCACGGGTATGCAACACCTGGAGACCGGCGGAGCGCCAGGCGGCAAGTAGCTTTTGGTTAGGCTCGATGGCCTGGCGGAGCTGGGAGACATCGTTGCCCAGCATCTCACCGAAGCCTCCTGGCTCCAGGAAATCACGCTGCATGTCGATGATCAGCAGCGCGCATTTGGAGGGGGTGATCTCCAGGGTGTAGGGCTCGGCTTCAATACCTATGACGGCGTTTTTATCCATGGTGAACAGGAGGCTGCGGGGTTTCGTTCGATTCACACAGGCAGGGGGCGTGCCACGATCAGAAGAAGATCGAGATGCCGCCGTGGAACTGGAAGAGGTTCCGGTCACGCTTGCCTTCAGCACCGAGGGCGAGGTTGCCATCCAGCACGCCGGGGTTGTTCAGGTGGTAGTATTTCACACCTGCGTAGAGGGACCATTTGCCGGCATACTTCGGAACGAAGTTCAGCGGAATGGAGGCCTGCACGCCTGTGCGGAACACAGCGAGGCCGGAACCGCCTGCGCTGCCATCTGCCTTCTGGTAGAAGTCACTGCCGACGATGTTGATAAAGGTCGGGAACTCGAACTTGACGCTCGTCAGATCGATCGTCGGAGTCATGCCGACGGTGAAGTAGTAGCTCTTGTCCGAGGTTCCTGGATTGAAGACCACGGTGGCCTTGTTTCTCAGTTCCTGCCAGTAGGCGATGTAGGGGTTGATGGAGAAGACCTTGTTGCCGGTCATGGCGCCATCCGCGAGGGAGAGCTTCAGCTCGAGATGCTGGGAGGTCTCATAGGAGCGGGTCATGCTCTCAAACGCGGTGTAGTTGACCTCGAACTTCCAGTAGTCCGCGAACTTGAAGGCGATGCCGGCGATGGGGTCGAACTCGTTCCAGTTGCCCGGGTCTTTACCGGATGAGTTGGTGTGGATGGAGCTCCAGACACCGAGAGTGAGAGTCACGTCATTCAGGAAGCCATCGGGATTCGCATAGAGATTGGTAAAGAGGAGGAAGAGCGGTTGGAAGACGAGGCCCTGGTTTTCGACGTGAAGACCACGCGGGGTGATGTAGTCGCCGGAGACATCCAGCTTCAAAAGGGCGTGGAAGGGCGATGGGGCCGGGCTCTCGACCGTGGGTGCGACGACCGGAGTTCCGGCGTGAGCGAGATGGGGGGTGGCAAGCAGGGCGAGCGCCAGCGAGGCCAGCGTCAGCGTCTTGGCGAGACGGGAGTGTGCAGGAGTTTTCATGTGAGGGGAGTGGAGTGCTCGGAAGCATCTCGTTCCCATTGCATGGCGGATGCCAAGGCCTGCTTTAAACACCCATAAGACTGATAATCAGACAGTTATGAGATACCCACCCGACACTTAGGACGCCTTGCGCTTGTGCATCGTGTTTCAGGTTGCCACACCCGCAACACTCGAAAGCACGGAAATGAAAGTGGGTGCCATGAGTCAGGAGAGAGCCTGATTGGTGGCAGGGTGGATGAATCGGTGAGGTTTCTAATAACAAAGTTTTTACAACCAAAACCTTAGGCATGGTCGAATATGGGGGACGGATCGAGGGACTCCTCATCCTGCATCACACTCAAAACACATCCGATTATGAAGCACACATTCATCATGATGGCGGCCGCCCTGGCACTCTCAGTCACGGGCTCTGCCCAAGCCGGTGATCACGGCCATGGCCACCAGTCCTCGGCAAGCGGAACCCACTGGCGCTATGTGGTGGACACCCACGCCTGGAGCGGCGTTCCGGAAACCGACGCCCGCCGCAGCGGCCAGGTCACCCAGTGGAACATCAGCAGCCCGCATCGTGCATCTGCCAGTGCCTCCAGAAGCTCCGGCTATGTCCGCACTCCTGCTCCGCGTTATTCCGGTGCTGGCACCTACCAGGTTCCTGCGGGCACCATCCCTGGAGCTGGCGGCGCTGGCTCACTCGGCGTGCCTACCGCTGGCAACGGAGTGACCCCCAGCCCAAACTAATGATTCGTTAGGCCTTTGATTGTCTTTTCTCCGCCGTGTTTGCAGCCGCAGACACGGCGGATTTCATTTGGCGGATCACTCGTTCCGCACATTTCCTGCAGGTGTGGGTCCCGACGAAGCCGCCCGCGTGCCCCATGAGGAGACGCGGGCGGCTTTGTGAAAGCGCTGTTTGTTAGCCCTTCTTCTTCAAGATGACGTCACCGAGGCTGAACATAGGACCGTAAATGGCGTAGATGAGGAAGCCGACGATGATGCCGAGGAAGAGCATCGTCAGAGGTTCAATGAGCTTGTCGAGAGAAGCTGCCATGTTGTCGAGCTCCTCCTCGTAATCGTCAGCGATTTCCGCGAGCATCTCGGTTCCCGAGCCAGTTTCGCTCGCGAGCTCGATGAGACCGCAGAGGTTACGTCCATCAGGCCCAAGCCAATGGGACTCGAGAAGGAACGATTCATGGAGGTTTCTGCCGACGGTGATGTGGTCACGAAGGCGGTTGAAGAACTCCTTATAGTGATAGTGCCAGGTGGCCGCGGAGGTGATCTCGAGAGCGCTGGTGAGCCGGATGTTGGACTCCGTCAGCATGGAGAGTGTGCGGAAGCTGGTACTGGAAGCGGCCTTGCGGATGAGCACCCCCACCACCGGGATCTTCAGCGTCAGATCCTGCATCCAGCGCAGGGCCATGATCTTGTTGAAATTGGTGATGAGCATGTAGATGGCGATCACCGGCACCGCGACCATGTAGGGCCGGTGCAGGAAGAGGTCCGAGAGCGCGATGAGCGCCTTGGTGGCAAAGGGCAGATCGGTGCCGAAGCTCTTGAAAAGCTTCGCCAAGGCAGGCACGAGCGTGAAACTCATGATGATCACGACGACCACACCGAGCACCATCACGACGCCGGGATAGATCATGGCCCCCTTGAGCTTCTTGAGCGTCTTGGACGACTTCTTTTGGGAGAAGCCCACACGCTTGCACACGCGGGCCAGCTGACCAGCCTCCTCACCCGCATACAGGAGAGAGCGGACGTCCTCGGAAAAGAGATCAGGAAACTTGGCCATCGCATCACTGAACTTCTCTCCCTGCGTGATGGAGGCGATGACTTCCGCGATCATGCCCTTGTAGCGAGGGGAACGCACGCGGTTCACCTGCAGCCTGAGGCTCTTCACCATGCTGATGTTACGCTCAAGACAGCGGGCCAGACCGGAGAAGAAGGCGCCGCAGTCCTCGGTGCCGGGCTTGGGAGAAGTCAGCAACTGCAGCTTCTCATCCGCGCCGGTGACGTCCTCAATGACAGCCGTCTCGTTGGGCGAGATGCCGCAGCCGACGATGGCCTTCTCATGGGTGTCCGTGGCCACCAGGGTGATGGCCTTGTGCCCCGTGTTGACATTGGTGATGGTGACTTTTTTGATCATAAAGAGCCAGGGTTCAAGGAACGACGGGACGAAGAGAGGTGGGCAGACTGGGCCGGTAGACGCTCAGAGTGAGAGGAGCGCCCTGCTTCTCCGTCTTGTAATCCTGAGAGATGTTCACGGCGGCGGTCACGGCGGCGGCTTGCATGGTGCCTAGTCCCGTGGGTGTGGTGGTGCCGGTCTGGATGATGGCAGGAGTGCCGTTGATGATTTGATTGAGCGTGGCGTTGTCCGCCTGGGAAGGCATGAGGTTCATCACCTGCCGCTGGTCGATGCCAAGCTGCCAGACGCGGGCCATGTTCTCCTGATAGTTACGCACCACGGCCACACGCCAGCCCAGCTCCTCCTGGATCATGAGCGTGCCGCTGAGGGAAGCCATGGCCGTCATGCCCACAGCCACCACGGCGGATGAGGCGAGAACCTCCATGAGGGTATAACCAGAAGTTTGTGGTTGTTGACGGTTGTTGAGGCCGCTGCGCGGCGTTGACAGTTGTTTTCCAAACAACCGTAAACAATGGTCAACCACCGTAAACGACCGTAAACGGCATGGATTCTGGGTCTTCATGGCGGCGGGACGGGGAGGAAGTAGGACTCCAGCCAGGCATCCCTGGGGATGACAGAGGCAAAGGACGGGCTGGCGGCGGCGAGCGTGCTGAGGCTGCCATCCGCTGCAAAGGTGAGACGGCTGCGGTTGTTCCCGCCGGCAGCGCGGCGCTTGAAGGTCCAGTTCGTCATCACTCCCCCGAGCCAGCGGACATTCTGGGTCACGCTCGCAGGCATGTTGAGGATGACGGTCTGATACTCGTTGATGAAAACGGTGCGCCAGCGGAAGTCACCTGTGACAGGAGAGCCGACCCAGGTGATGTCGAGCGGTGCAGCATTCCAATGCTTCGCGCCAATGACGATGCGGCGGTTGTTGTCTCCCTCAAAGCGGATGTCGCGCACCGAGGGACCACCGTCTCCCATGGGCAGAAAGGTGAACATGCGTGGAGCAAGGGCGCCTGCAGCGTCAAAGGCAGCAGCACTGGACTGGCCTTTGAAGACAACCTGATGCACGACGCCGTGGATGCGCATGTTCGTCAGAGACGGGCTGTCCAGCTTGATGCAAAGCACGCGAAGACCCGAGGCTGGATAACCGCTGGGCCACATGGGCGGCTTGTAGGTGGGGTCCTTCTGCTCCTCCATCCAGTACTCTCCTGTGCCGCTGGCACCCACCACAAAGACGTCGACCGTGCGGTAGTCCGAGCGCCCGGCAGTACGCTCACGATCCATGAAATGATAGAGCGAGTTGTCCGGATTGTCAGGGTTGTTGACCACGTTGAGATAGCCCTGGAAACGATCCACGGCGGGCGTGCTGGAAACGGGTCCCGTGGTGCTGGGCACGGCAGGCAGGTTGGATGGCAGCAGCTTGACCACCGAGTTACCGGGCCCGTTGGCAGAACCGTAGATGGAATGGGCGTTGTAGGTGTCGTGAGATTGAATGTACAGGCTGCGCGTCGTGAATGGCAGCTGCATCGGACTGGGGGTGGTGAGTGAAAAGTGGGAGTCTGGGTCTCGGATCACCGTGCGGCCATCGACATGCCAGTAGGCGTGGTGATCTGCGGTGGCGGTATTGATGTCGATCTGAGTGCCTGCGAGGAATGGCTTCCGGTAGGCCACGAAGAGGTCTCCAGCCAGCACCGGCGGGTAAGTCTTGAGAAACAGATAGCTGTTGAAATCATCCACACCACTGAGCGTGGTGGGGCGCTTTAACTGCTCCGTGCTCAGGTAGGCTGACATGGGTCTCATGCCGGTGTAGTTATATGGAAAGACCGTGGTCATGGCCCCGGGCGTCCGGGTGGACGTGTAAATGTTCAGGGCGGTCCAGCCATCGTGGCTGCCCACTCCTCCATAGGCCGCGCCTAACAAACCATTCGTGCTCGCGCTGAGCGAGACGCCAGGATCAAAGGTCTTTTCCAAGGCTGTCTGCCAGGCAAACTGGCGGGAGCTTTCCAGGGACAGCCGACGCTGCACCGCCGTCTCCATGTGACTGATCTGCACCCCTCGGGCACCGATGAGCGACACCCAGGAGGTCATGAACATGCCCGTCACCAGCATGAGCAGCAGCGCGGCCACCATGAGGGCGCCGAGCTGGCTTCTGCGAGGTTTCTGAGGCGGGATATGCATGAGGTTAGAGGGCCGGGAACATGGGCACCGTGAACATGAAGGAGGTGCGCCCACCCATTTGGTTATAAGCCTGACGAGGATCCGAGGGATTGACGGTGTTCGTCACTGGACCGAGATGGCGCGCGCCAGGATCAGGCCACCAGATGAAATAGAAGGGCCGCTCGGCAGCCACCTTGAAACGGTCCGTGCCTGCACCTTCGGAGATGGCGAGACGCGTGGAGCGCTCGAAGGTGATGAAGAGCGGAGTGAATCCATCCGAGGCCCAGTCCTGCGGGCGTGATGCGGAGGGATTTGGGATGGAAGGCGGATAAAACACCTCATACCCACCTGAGAATGCCAGCGGGTAGGTGGAACCACGTGGATCATCACTGTACCGCTTCACGCTGGCATGAAAGCCGAGCGGCTCCGTGGCACCCGTGAAGCGGATGACATCAATGTCGTAGATGGCGACGACCTTGAGCGTCAGTTCCACCTTGCTGTAGCCGAGGATGAAAATGGACGCATTCTCAGAGGGTGCCGTGGCAGTGGTGTTCAGCGGGTTCCGGTAGTCACGGTAAGGCATGGGCAAGACGCCGACGGCCACGAGATGCTCACGAAATTTTTGGGGTGTGTCCAGTTCCCCATGAAGCAGCGGATCATAGGGTATGGACCAGGGCTTGTAGTTGCTGACACCGTCACGTGCGAGGCAGAACACCGCGGTGGCGCTGATCACGTCCGAGTTGAACTGCTCACGCAGCTCTTCAGCCTGTGCCACCATGCCGTAGTGAGGGGCGGTGACGACATTCCGGGATGTTCCTGACTGGTTCGGAAAGGAAAAAGCGGCCACACGGGTGGCTCCGAGCGGCACCGTGACCAGGCTGGCCACACCGGGCCGGCTGCGCACGATGGTGCCATAACCAACAATGAGACTGCCTAAAATCAGCGCGGACATGGCCAGAACAGACACGAGCTCCACAGCGGTGAAGCCCCTGCCCTGCTGGCCGGGTCTGGCGCGATCATATCTCATTGTGGTTTCTGAGCGTGATTGCCAAAGAGCATCCGAAGCACGGAGGCCTCAGGCACGTGTGAGGGTGGTGATGAAGCCGCAGGCACGGTCTTCTTCCCGGCTGACTCGGCCTTTTCCACCGCCTTGTCCTCGACTGCGACCGCCCTCATCGGCGGAGCCTCATTGCCCACGGCCGCGGTGCTTTTCCTGGCAGGAGCAGACGGGGCAGACTCACGGTTAAAGGCTGAGAGACCCTCCATGCGCATGGTGCCAATGCCACCTGAGTTGCGGTCCGTGGATGAGGAGGGCATCCGGTAGCGAATGCGGGGAGAGACATCCACATTGATGACGAAGGGTTTCGGGGGCAGTCCCGTGGGCTTCTTCTCCACCCAGACCATCTCGATCTGGGTCGGCGTGATGGACTTGACCTGGAGCTTCACCTGTTGGTCAGGCAATACGTTAGGCACCATCTGACCGGCCTCCAGACGCATGCTGCCGAGCATGACACGCATGCCGCTCAGGCCGCTGCCACCGCCCTTGGCAGGCATGGAGAGCAGGATGTCACGCACGCGATTTTCCTCGGTGTCGCCCTCGTTCACGGTCTTGTCCGCCACGGCCTCGAAAGGATTGTTTTCGTCCGCCTTGATGACCTCCGGGTTCTTCTCTTCGGGCAGGATGAGCGTGTACTGCACCCGCTCATTGGCCTCCCCGGCGTCACCTGGGGAAGCGGCACCCTGAGCCATGGCGCTTCCGGCCATGAGCAGCATCCAAGCTAAATATGTGAAAGGCTTCATGGGCAGAGATTAGGATTTCTTTTTCTTTTCCACCTTGGCATCCAAGGTGGCGGCGGCATCGACCATGGGAGTTTCGATGGTCACATCGAGCCGCATCTGGCGGACGGTGCTGCCACCGGTGAGGCTGCAGGCGGTCACGCGAGAAAGAGGAAGACGTTTTTCGATGTCCCCAAACCAGTTCATGACCTTGTTATACTCGTCCTCGATGACCAGCTTGGTCTGAATGACTTTGGGGATGAACTTGTCACCACGGATATCCTTGGGACTGCTGCTGCGTGCATTGACCAGCGAGATGCCGCGCTCACGCAGACTAAAGTCGAAAGCGTTGTCCACGTCCTGCGCCGTCTGCGTCCTCTGGCTGAAGGGGGTCCATATGGAGAGGAACCGACGTAGTTCCTCAGTGTCCGCCTTGGTCCGGGTCACGAGGATCTCAGCGGTCTGGCGGGCCGTGTCCGAGGCAATCGCCGCATCCTCCGCCGCAGTCGCATCCTCGCGCATGGCGCTGACTTTCTTGTGTACGATCTGGGCGCCATAGGTGATGATGCCGATAATGATCATCAGCACGACACAGGCAAGTTGCTTGGGATTCATGAGAAGTGAAAAGGGGGTGCTTACTGTTCCTGGCGGACGAGCGTGGAGCGGTATTCGATGACTTCTTCGTTCTTGTTCTGCTGGGGTGAGAAGGAACGATATTGCAGACGGGAAAGACCGGTCTCGATCAGGCTCACCTCAGCCGCTGAACCGCCATTGATGCGCAAGGAGAGGGAGAGGTTGGAGGGCACCTGCTCACTGCGCTCCAAGTTGAGGTCAGAGAGGCGGACTTCCGGCGGCATAGCCCTCGCGATCGCGGTGGCGATGGGCTGCACATTGCGTGCTCCCTCCATCCATTTGGCCAGCGACTCAGCCTTCGCCGTCTCAGTGTCGAGCACAGCTTTTTCGTCGGTCAGTTTTTTAGCGGCTTCATCAAGCTCGGTCTTGCGTGCCTCCGCCTCGATCTTGGTCTTCTGAGCGTGTTTATAGGCCATCCAATCCATGGTCATGAAGTAGGCCGAACCGACGAGTGAGAGGAAGAAAAACAACGGCACTGCCTTGAAGGTGTCTGGCAGACGCCTCGAGGTGTCGTTGCGCGGCGTTTTGAAATCGTGGCAGATGTAGTCGCTCATGATGATGCTGAATAAGGGGTGTCAATGCAGACCGATGACGCGCCACAGGAGGTCGTCCTGGGTCATGTCCACGGCGCTGATTTTTTCGAGATGCGCCATGATCTCACTGCGGAACTTGAGGTCCTGCCCGTCACTGATGAAATGCACCGGGCTGCCCTGCGGCAGCTTCTGGACCAAGGGCGTGATGATCTGGAGGGACGTCTCCACAGCATCCTGGCCCATGCCACTGCGGCAGCGCAGTTCCTTCCACTGGCCATCTTGCTGGACGAGCACGGCGATGGATCCCTCACAGGCGGCCACGAGGGCCGAATTGGTGGGCGTGGACAGCCGCTGTTTCACGTAAAGTTCAGTGACTGCGTGCTCCATGAGAGCAAAGAGGCCGCAGCACACACGACCCGTGCGCAGACCGATGTTTTTCAGCACATCCTCCGTGCTCTTCACCATGCTCTCCTCACAGGCCAGCAGCATGCTGGCCGTGGTGTCAGGATGATGGCACATGGCATACCGCTTTCCACGGTCATACTTGGGTCCCAGCACGGCACGGGGATTGGTCCGGAGCAGGTCCGTCACATTGTCCCCGCGCATCATGTTGTTCTCCAGGCTGACGATGAAGCGGTTGTTGATGCTGACGCAGCACCAGCCGCCTTCGGCCATCTGACGCCATTCGTCAGCTCGCTGAGGAGCGATGTCCGCAAACTCACCCTCCATCACACCACTCTCGTCGAAGCGACCCTTCTTATTGAAGGAGCGCCAGCTTGTCTGAGAGCGGCTGACATTGATGAGCAGGGACTTGCGTCCCTCGAAACGCTTCGCCCAGGCGACATTGCTGTCGTCGGACTCGGGCTTGAAGGCCGCGAAGGTCAGAACAGATTTGATTTCATCCAACAGCATAAATGGAGGTCAGGTTTTCTCGTTGCAGGTAGTCGTAGACTTCGTGTTCAGCGTAACCGGTCTTCTTGGGCTGCGTGGGTTTCCAGCCATCGCCCATCCGCATGTTCAGACACCGCTCAAAGTTCAGCATGCCGCGTGTGAATCCGGCCTCGAGCTCCTGGTCCAGGTTCTTGAACTCACCACGGCGGATCATGCCGCAGACGGAATCATAAGGCAGGAGCAATTCGTGAATGGGAAAGCGTTTGCCACGGGTCTCATCAAACATGAGGCGCTGGCAGAGGATGCCGCGGAAGCTGTCGGCGAAGGAGAGCATGGCGTTTTCCATGCGGTCGCTGGGGATCAGCTTTAGATAACGTTGCACCGTCTGCGCGGCACTGCTCGTGTGCAGCGTGGCCACCACGACGTGACCCGTCTCAGCGGCCTGGAGGGCGATCTCCGCCGTCTCGCCATCTCGAATTTCTCCGACCAGAATGACGTCTGGCGCCTGACGGAGAGCGGCACGCAGGGACTTGCTGAAGTCCAGCTCATCCGTGCCGATCTCACGCTGGGACACCAGGCTCGGGATGCCTGGAGGATAGACGAACTCCACAGGATCCTCAAAGGTCAGAACATGCTCCTGACGACGTTTCGCGCGCTCCAGGATCATGGACGCAATCGTCGTCGACTTACCGGAGCCTGTGGCACCGCAGACGAGGAAGAGGCCGTTCTTGGCCTCCAGGAAGGCTTTGATGGCGGCGGGAGGCACCATGAGCGTGCTGATGTCCGGAATGCTCTCCGGCAGGAGACGCATGACCCAGCGTGGGCGGCCGCGGGTCACCATGCGGTTCACACGATAGCGGCGGTTTCCCAGAGCCAGAGCATAGTCCACGCAGCCTGCGGTGAACTCCAGCGGGCGCTCAGGCTGGTAGATGAAGGAGTCGAAGAAGAGCTTGCCATTGCGCTTGTAGGTCAGCGCTTCCCAAGGGGTGATGTAGAAGTCACTGACCCCGGAGTCCTTCGAGAGATGGAGCATCCGGTATCCGAGCTGGCTGCGTTCGTTGATATCTTCCATGATGAGCGAGAGAGGCGAAAAGATTCAGTGGTTGCTGACAAAGCGGGCGCGCAGTTCCGCACGTGCGGAGGCACCCTCGTAAATCAGGAATTGGTTACCCTGGGAAATACCGGCCCCGGGATCCAAGGTGGCCCAGCCGAGTTCAAGACGATACGTGACACCGTCAATGTCGACGGAGAAGTCAGTGTTTGGGTTGCGCAGTTCCACGATGTCCGCGCTGGCCGTGCGGTCACTGGTATTCTCCGTGCTGATGAGACCGAGATTGATGTGGACCACCCCAGTCTGCGCCGGCTCGGTGAGATTGAGATTAATGCTGAGCGTCACTCCCTCCGCCTCGCTGCTGTAAAAAGTGGTGCCGTTGAGCATGACCATCTCACCCAGCGCGAACCAAGTGTTTGGAATGATGGTCTCAAAAGGCTTGCGGGCAAAGCTCAGCACATTCTCAGTGCCTGCATCCAGAAACTCGCCGTTGCCCAGATCCAGCTTGGTGTTGCCATGCTTGAAGGTGGATTTGTCCACGCCGTTTTGAGTGTCGATGACCAGGGCGGATCCCCCGCTGGCATTTCCCCAGGTGCCCGTGCTGTTGCCGGTGAAACCCGACGTCAGACGGTAGTAGTTGGCCTTGTTGATGGAACTGGTTTTGAAGTTCGTCGTGTCCAGGGCGACGTTGCGAGCTTCGACTACGTCAGGGGAAATCACGCTCAGCGGCGAGCCATCATAAGGGGTCCACGAACCGCCATTTCTGCGGTATTCGAGACGGGATGCACTCCCTCCGGGTGCCCCATTGGGACTGAACGTCAAACTCGGCGGGAAGGAGGCAAAGCTGTAGGTTCCGCCGGCAGGAGAGATGCCAGGCCGTGGCAGCGTGGCAGGAGTCGTTGTGGAACCGCCTCCGCCTGGGTCCCCTCCCCCGCCCGAACCACCACCAGGATCACCGCCACTGCCACCACCAGGATCCGTAGGCGGTGGGGTCGGCAGATCTTCGTCGGGATTAAAGGGATTCAAAATCCCTGTGCCATTGTTGGTGCCTGGAGGGCTATAGGCGAGCCCCGTGGCGGTGGTGGTGTCCCCCCAAACCCAGCCTTTGTCCTTGTTGTATTTCAGTCGGCTGGCAGCACGGGTCGTATCATAGCCAAAGTCGACATTGCGCAGGCTCTCATCAAAGTAGAACTCCGTCACCGCAGAACCACCTGAGGCGGTCATTTCAAAACGCTGCTTCTGAGTGTTCCAGCGGGCGCGTTCGGAACCATCTCTTGAGGCGGCCGTGGTCGTTCGGGCTTTCAGCCTCGTATCGACCAGCCGGCCCGAAGTGGCTCCGGTGTGCTGCCGCTTCACTTCCAGATCCACGCGTGTGCGCTTCATCTTATCCAGTACTGCCTGTGCATTGGTCAGCCCTTTTAAGGTGCCACCATCGGCCAGATAAGCGGCCACCAGTTGATTCAGGCTGGCCACGTCAGAGTTGAGCTTGGTCTCCTTTACCCGGACCGTCTGGTTGCCCAGCATCATCACCGTCACCGTCGACAGAACGCCCATGATGGCGATGAGGGTCAAGATCTCCACCAGGGAGAAGCCGCCACACGATCTGCTCTTGGCAACGCGGGCACCGCGCAGCGAAGAAATGGCAAATGTGTTTATCATACTGGTTTTAGTGAATAGTTAATAATAACGAAGTTTTCTGGCCTTTGCAAATAAATACCATAAATACAATGCAAATTAGTTTTTGAATAGACCTGATATACTGATCATTAGCCTTTTCTGAATACTAAATGATGAAAGTGATAAATTTCATTTGTGTTAATTTCACACATTTAATATATTTACCATAATTACCTTCTTATGTGCTCTCCCACCGCCTTTAGCCTCTCGCTGCTCGCTGGAGCCTTGCTCTTCTGCCCAGCTTCCGTTGAGGCGCAGATGACGCCAGGCTCGCCAAATCAATACTCACAAGAGTATGAAAACATGGCGGCATCCCTGCGTCAGGCGAGTCCTGAGGAGTATGATCTCAATGATGCCATGGTGGGAGATGTGATCCGCTTCCTGGCCACGGATTCCGGCATTCAGTTCATGTCCCTCCCCCAGGACAGCCCTGAGGCAGCCAAGCTAACCACCTTTTCCATCAAGGCCGCCCCCTTCACTGTGCTGGAAGCCGTTTGCCGGAACAATGGCCTGAATGTGATCTATGAAGGTGGTATCTTCACCTTCCGCTCCGCAGACGATCGCGAGCTGATCGGCAAATCCTACATCATCAAAAACAACTCCTTTGAGCGTGTGGAGAAGATCATCACGGAGGGTGGTGGTGGTGGTGGTGGCGGCGGGGGTGGCGGAGGCGGATCTGGTGGCGGAGGTGGTGGTGGCGGCGGACAAAACAGCCTCAGCCTCCAGGGCATCCAGGAAACCTTCGCCCTCAAGCCCAGTGAAGTGATCCGGGAGATCCGTGACCTCCTCGGCCTGCCTCCTGATGATATCGGTGGCGGGGGTGGTGCGGACGTGCCCCTTCCCGGTGTTGGCGGAGCGACAGGAGACGCCTCCAAAATGCTGAATTCCAACGAACTAAGCAGCTTCCGCAAGCCCAAGGTGATCTGGAAGTCTGACTCAAACACACTCTATGTCGTCGCGACACGCCAGCAGCATATGTGGGTGGAGGGCTACCTTGCCGCAGCAGACAAGCCACAGCCGCTCATCGCCCTCGAAGTGAAATTCATCGAGACTTCCCGGGATCCCAAGCGCGAGTTCGGCATCGACTGGGGTGGCACCTTTGAGCAGGGCACCTTCAACCAAGTGAAGAGTGCTTCTGAAGAAGTGGATGAAAACGGCACGACGACCACCGTGGAATTTGAACAGGTCGGCACCAATGGCGGCTACAGGACCGATCTCTCCAATCTCTGGACGAGCGGCAACCTCAACAAGGCCGGGGCTGCACTCGGCTGGCCTGCGCTGGGCGTCCTGAGCGCGCAAGACATCAATGTGAAACTCCGCGCCATGCTGCGTGACGAAGAAACACAGACCACCTCCTACCCACGAATGGTCACGCTGAACAATCGTGAGGTCACCATTCGCAGCGTGCTGAACCAACCCGTGCTGGGCGGCAGTTCCTCCTCCTCTCTGGGCGCAGGAGCCACCACCACCCAAAGCATCTCGTATCTGCCGATCGGCACGGTCTTGAACATCCTGCCGAAGCGCATGGATGGTGACAAGATCCTGCTCAACATGGCCGTCACCGTGTCCAGCATCGTCGGCACGGAAGTCATTGGCGGAAACCCCTTCCCCATCGCCTCCTCCCGTGTGTATTCCGCACCTGTCGAGATCGAGTCCGGCTTTACCGTGGCCGTCGGTGGCCTGGATGAGGCCCGTGAGCGCGAGGGCAAGGCCGGCATTCCTTTCCTGCAAGCGATCCCGATTCTGGGGAAAGCCTTCAAATACGACAGCAAGAGCAAGAACCACAAGAACCTCATGCTCTTCATCACCCCGACTCTCATCAACGCACGTGAGGGCGGCCTTCCCTCGGAACCACAGTCTGTGGTGGCGCAGAAGCCAGGCCGTCTCCTGCCCAAAATCCCTCAGGTGGATCCCAATACCGGAGCACTCATCGGGGGTGTGGATTCCCTGCCGAATGCTGTCTCCTATCTGGAGCGTGAGACTGACATCCTTCATCACACCATCTATGAAAGCCGCGTCACCGCGGATGAATCTCGCAAGTTGAAGGAGCTCAAGATCGCCGTGGATCAGATGGCCGCGAACTGCGAAGGCATCCTGCTGCATCAGCCGCAGAACGCAGCGCAGGTGGAGCCTTACCATCAGCGGATCAAGAAGCTGCAAGCTCGTCAGAAGGAGCTGGCACGCCTCCTCTTCAGCAAGAAGTACTTCTAAAGCAGTCTCTGCTGCTTTAGCAGGAGTCGCTCCGCCCATGGGTTGTGATCTTCACAACACTCTTCCTTCGACATGCGTCCATCCACACGTCCCAGGCCCTCGGACACATCACGCGTCATCATGCGCTGGCACGGACTCGGCGCGGCCATCGCGGTGGCCTTTTACAGTTTGTTTTTCGCGGCTCATCTGAAGTTCCAGGAGACGCCCATCTACATCAAGGACAACATTTTGTTCGGCAGCGCCACGCGGACGGTCTTCAATGACCTGACAGCGCCGCGCACGGGAGATCACAGCAGGATCAGCCCTCTGCATCCGGCCTTCACGCTGCTGCATCAGCCTGCGGCGCAGGTCTGCATCAGCGGCTGGCAGATGCTGGGTCAAGGCCTGCCAAATGCCCAAAAGCATGGTGTGGCGGTGCTCACCTGCATCGCTGCGGCGCTGACCGTGGTCATGGTGTACCACACGCTGCTCTGGTCAGGCGCGACGACCCTGCGAAGCATCTTCCTCGCGATGATCTTTGGCGCGGGCACCTGCGCGTGGATCATGGCTCCCCTGCCGGAGACATGGATCTTTGCCGGCCTCGGCGTGGCCTCACTTATCGCCGTGACCGCACGCGGCCCGCTGGCCCACCCAGCATGGCATCTGGCGGCATCCGTCTATGCCATGAGCACCTTCATGGGGAATGTGATCCCCTGCCTCATCATGGCGATGACACGCTGCGCGCAGGATCGCATGCAGACGGGCGGCTTTTCCTTCAGGCCCATCCTGATCTTGATCGCTTCCTCCACCATCGCCTTTGGTCTCGCCAACTTGCAGCGTGTGCTTTATCCCACCTCGGCTCCACTGCCGAAAACGGCGGCTGACTGGCGGGCGCTGCGCAGTGACTGGGAAGCGACGCGCGAGACGCAGGCCTTGGTCGCCCGTGAGGTGTTTGTCTCCAACATCGTGGCCCCTTCCCACGCGGCCATCGAGCTGGATAACAGGCGCAACAAAGTCGTGCTCAACGAGCCGTTCTGGTCAGTGCTCGGTCTGCGGCGAGGCCTCAGCGGTGGCTGGCTGCTCATCCTGGCGCTGGCTTTTGCAGGGCTTGTCTGGCGTGCCCAGATCGAGCCCTTTACCTTGGGAGTCATCGGGGTGCTCGTGTGGAGCATCGCCACCGTCGGCTGGTATGGCAGGCAGGATCACCTGCTGCTGTATGCCTGCCTGTGGACGGCAGTGGTGGTCATCGCTGCGGGTTTGGGATTGGAACGAGCCTTGCAGCATTGGAAGAAGCTCGTGGTGCCCGTCACTCTCTTCCTCGGCATCTTCCTCATGGCGCTGCTGATGCGAAACTGGCTGTTCATTCTGAACGTGGCGGAGATTCCGGGGAGTTAGCGCAAAATTGGCTGGAGGCATCCATCATCATAAGGCCGAGAAATAGAGCGTCTTCACGCCGATCTCCACACAGTCTGGAAACCAGTTCACGTCTCCAGACTGAATCATGTTCAGATTCACGTGCGCGCGACACCGTCCCTCCGCATCATAGAGCCTGGAGAAGCCCGGAGCGTCACTACTGCTGCCTGGTGGTCCCCAATACATGGGCAGCCTATAGGTAACCACGCGCCACGTTCGATCAGGACTCCAGTTCACATAGACCTGCTTCGCGGACGCGCTCAGGATCACGTGCCACGTAGTCAGCACCGTCATCAACACCGCGAGCGACATCCCGCCCAGCTTCAGCCACGGACGCCCAGAACATGCACGCCACGCGAGAAAAAAGAAGATCCCCGCCCCGGCGAGCGCTGCGAATAGAATGAAGCTCTGGGTCAGAATCATCGGCACTGAAGCTACGCCTCCCTATAGCGCCATCATGTAGAAAGATTTCAGGGAATCTTGCTGCCAACAGTCCTGACTTGCCCCCAACGCCTGGGGAAGTGTGGCACTCCAGCTGAGCTGATAATGCCTGCTTGCCATCCATCCGTGACTCCGCTGTGATGGGTGCACCAATCCATGAAAATCACTTTCTGCGGCGCGGCTGGCACTACCACGGGGTCCAAGCATCTCATCGAGGTCAACAATGCCCGCATCCTGCTGGACTGCGGTCTGTATCAGGGCCGGCGGTCGGAATCCATCGAGCGCAACAGCCAGTTCCCCTTTGATCCGGAGAAGATTGACACCGTCGTCCTTTCCCACGCGCACATCGATCACAGCGGCAATCTCCCGCACCTGTGCAAACGCGGGTTCACAGGGAACATCTATGCCACGCCCGCCACACGTGATCTCTGCAGCATCATGCTGCCGGACGCGGCGAAGATCCATGAGCACGACATCGCGTGGTTGAACAAACACCGTCAGCGTGACGACCTGCCAGAACTAGCGCCCAGCTACTCCATGGTGGATGCGGAGAAGTGCATGCGGCAGTTTGTCACGGTCAGCTACGACCGCAGCATGTTCATCGCGGATGGCGTGCGCCTAACCTTCATCGATGCCGGGCATGTGCTGGGATCCGCACAGGTGATTCTGGACATTCATGACCACGTGGACAACAAGCAGAAGCGTCTGCTCTTCAGCGGTGACATCGGCCGCCCCGGCAATGATCTGCTGAATGATCCCGCCCCGAGTGACCGGATCGACTACGTCATCATGGAGAGCACCTATGGTGGCCGGAAACATGAGCTCTCCACGGACAGCACAGATCGGCTCTGCAAGATCATCCGCGAGATCCACCAGCGACGTTCACGGCTCATCATTCCGGCCTTCGCCGTGGAGCGCACGCAGCAACTGCTCTACACCCTGGACAAGCTGCGCCATGAGAACGCCTTCGGCCCGGTGGCCACCTTTGTGGACAGCCCGCTCGCGGTGAAGGCCACAGAGATCTTCCGCCTGCATGTGGATGATTTGAGACCGTCCGTGGGTCAGGCGCTCTTCATGCGGGATGATCCGTTTGGCTTTGATGGCCTGCGCCTCATCCGCAGCGTGGATGAATCCAAGAGCCTGAACAAGGTCAAGGGCGCGGCCATCATCATCTCCGCCTCCGGCATGGCGGAGAGCGGCCGCATCCTGCATCACCTGCGGCAGAACGTGGGCAATCCGGACAACATCCTCCTCTTCGTCGGCTACTGCGCGGAGAACACGCTCGGCTGGAAACTGCGCAATGGTTTCAAGCACGTGAACATCCTCGGCGATGAGTTCGATGTCCGCGCAGAGATCGAGACGCTGGATTCCTTCTCCGGTCATGCGGATCATGATGAACTTCTCGGCTGGTTTGATCGAGTCCAGGGCAGCAAGAGCCGCGTCTTCCTCGTCCACGGCGAACCCGAGCGCAGCAACGTGCTCTGTGATGCGCTGAACGAGAAGCATCCCGCCGGCCATGTGGAAGTGGCAAAGCTGATGCAGAGCGTGGATCTGTAGTCCTCCCACCACCATCCACATGGAGCTGAGCAGACCTCGTCCGCTTCTACATGTCCGTGTTCCAATCTTTTTCCTGTTGGCACCCATCCAAGGCCGCGTCGCGGTGCGATAACGCTGGCGACTGCGCTGGAACTCCCGCCTCTCCCAACCTCCCCGCATCAACCCACCTCTCCCTCATTCTTATGGAAGCTTACGATGTTGAATCTCCGGCGCATGATGAAGTCTTCCTGAATGAGTCCCAAGCGGAAGCGACGCTGAAGGAGCTCAATGACCTCAAATCCGCCCTCGATGAGCACGCCATCGTCGCCATCACGGATTCGAAGGGAAAGATCATCTATGTGAACGACAAGTTCCTGGCCATCTCCAAATACAGCCGTGAGGAGCTGCTGGGGAAAGACCACCGCATCATCAATTCCAGCTATCATCCAAAGGCTTTCATCCGCAGCCTGTGGCAGACCATCAGCGCTGGAAAAGTGTGGAAGGGCGAGATCAAGAACCAGGCGAAGGACGGCTCCTTCTACTGGGTGGACACCACCATCGTCCCCTACCTCGACGCACGCGGCAAGCCTTACCAATACATCGCCATTCGCGCTGACATCACCGAGCGCAAGCGCATCGAAGAACAGATGGCGGCTAATATTAATGAGCTGGCCGATGTGAAGGCGGCTCTCGATGAGCACGCCATCGTGGCCATCACGGACCAGACGGGCAAGATCATCCACGTGAACGACAAGTTCTGCGCCATCTCCCAATACTCGCGTGAGGAGCTGATCGGCCAGGATCACCGCATCATTAATTCGGGCGCGCACCCCAAGGCCTTCATTCGCGGCCTATGGCAGACTATCGCCCAAGGTCGCGTGTGGAAGGGTGAGATCAAAAACCGCGCGAAGGACGGCTCCTTCTACTGGGTGGACACGACCCTGGTGCCTTACCTGGATGACCGCGGCAAGCCCTACCAATACATCGCCATTCGCGCTGACATCACCGAGCGCAAGGCGGCTGAAGAATCCCTCCAGGCGGCGAGCCGGGCGAAGAGCGACTTCCTGGCGAACATGTCTCATGAGCTGCGCACGCCGCTGAACTCTCTCCTGCTGCTGGCAGAGCAGCTCAGTGCGAACCGCGAGGGCAACCTTTCCCCGCGCCAGATTGAGTTCCTGGAAACCATCCAGGCCTCCGGCACGGATCTGCTGCGGCTGATCAGTGACATCCTGGACCTGTCCAAGATCGAGGCTGGAGCCATGGCCATCGATGCGAGCACGGTCACGATCGAGGCGCTGGTGGAGCGCTTGCGCCGAGCCTTCATGCCAGTGGCTGAACGACGTGCGCTGGCCTTCGATGTCACCATCGACAGTGACACGCCCCCAACGCTGGAATCGGATGATCAACGGCTGGAACAGGTGATGAAAAACCTGCTTTCCAATGCCTTCAAATTCACCACCGCCGGGGGAGTGACACTGCGCATCAGCAAAGTCACCACGGGCTGGGGAGAGGGCCATCCGCGTCTGGACCACGCCGCCAATGTGGTGGCCTTCTCTGTCACGGACACGGGCATCGGCATCGCGCCGGAAAAAGTGGCCATCATTTTTGAAGCCTTCCGTCAGGCGGACAGCGGCACCAGCCGCAAATATGGCGGCACCGGTCTGGGCTTGGCCATCTGCCGGGAAACGGCACGCCTCCTGGGCGGCGATGTGCGCGTGAGCAGCAGCCCTGGCCAGGGAAGCACCTTTACCTTTTACCTGCCGCAGACCCATGTGCTTCCAGACCCATCCGCCAGCGCCAGCGCCAGCGCCAGCGCCAGCGCCAGCGCCAGCGCCAGCGCCAACACAGATCCGGGCGCTGGGGACAAGGGTCCGCCGCTTCCGACTTTGCTAAAGGGCCACACCGTCCTGGTGGTGGATGATGATGTGCGCAATCTCTACGCCCTCTCTGCTGTGCTCGAGGACGAAGGCATGCATGTGCTGGCCGCCGAATCCGGGCGCAAGGCCGTGACCCTCCTGCTGGAAAATCCCGGCATCGCAGCCGTGCTGATGGACATCATGATGCCGGACATGGACGGCTATCAGGCCATGCGGACCATCCGCGAGACGGGTCGCTTCACCACCGTGCCGATCGTTGCCATGACGGCCAAAGCGATGCCCGGAGACCGTGAAAAGTGCCTGGAAGCAGGTGCCAGTGATTACATCTCCAAACCCATCAATGCAGGCATGCTGCTTGCCATCCTCCGCTCCTGGCTGGCCAAATAAAATCTTCATTTCTTTCGATGAGCTCACGTGGTGAGCCACCTACGATTCCATGTGTCAGGTCACTGCGCACCCTCACTCATCATCCTTCCATGGTGCCTGTCACTGATGCCCCCTCCGCCGAGACTCCGCCGACCGTTTCCGTCCTGGTAGTCGATGACCGGAAAGACAAGCGCGATGCCATGATGGCGGTGCTGTCTGACCTGCCACTGCGCGTGGTCGTGGCCACCTGCGGCATGGAGGCACTGCGTCACCTGCTGCATGACAGCTTTGCCGTCATCCTGCTGGATCTGGTGATGCCGGAGATGGATGGCATTGAGCTGGCGGGCATCATCCGCAGCCGGAAGCGCCACGCGCATGTTCCCATCATTTTCTATTCCGCTTATCGAGATCAGATGATCACCCGCACGCCGGAGGTCTACGGCCTGGGTGCGGTGGATTTCCTGGATGCCGGCGTGTCCGCGAACATCATCCGCACCAAGGTGAGCGTGTTTGCGGATCTGCACCGCAAGATCGAGGAAGTGCAGCGCTCCGCCGGCGAGCGCGAACGGCTGCTGCTCGCGGAGGCCGCACGTGCCGAGGCAGAGCGGGCCAGTGCGGCCAAGGACCACTTCATGGCGATGCTCTCCCATGAACTGCGCACACCGCTATCGCCCGTACTCCACACCATCGAACTGCTGCTCGCCGACTACACGGAACCGGCGGATTTGCGTGAGAACCTGGAAACCATCCAGCGCAATGTGGCCCTGGAGGCGCGGTTGATTGACGACCTGCTGGACCTCACCCGCGTGAGCCGTGGCAAGGTGCATCTACAGATCGAAAACGTGGATGTACATGAATGCGTGCGCAGCGCGGTGGAGATCTGCGCGGCTGAGATGAAGGAAAAACAAGTGACTCTCAGCTTCGATCTCACCGCCAAGAACAGCCATGTGAAGGCGGACGCTGCCCGGCTGAAACAGGTGCTGTGGAATCTGGTGCGAAATGCCATCAAATTCACTCCGCCAGGTGGCAGCGTGGTCATCTCCACTGCAGATGCCGAGGGCGACTGGCTGCGGCTGGAGGTGGTGGATACCGGCAGCGGCATCAGCCCTAACTTCCTACCGATCATCTTTGATGCCTTCCGCCAAGGGGCGCGCACCACCGGGGGACTGGGCCTGGGGCTCGCGATCACCCGCTCGCTCGTGGAATTGCATGGCGGCCATATCGAGGCCTTGAGCCTCGGTGTGGGACAGGGCTCCACCTTTCGCGTCGCCTTGAAACGCTCAGGCCCCATCGTCGTCTCGACGGCCCCATTCTTCCGTCCGCTGGAAGCCGAGAGCTCCCCTGCCCGTCTCATGGCCAGGGTGCTGCTTTTAGAGGATCACCAGGACACCCGGTCCACGCTCACCAAACTGCTGACACGGCGTGGCTATGTGGTCGAATCAGCGTCTGACGTTCGCTCGGGTCTGGAACTGGCGCGCGCTCGGCCCTTTGACATCATCGTGAGTGACATCGGCCTGCCTGATGGCAACGGGTACGATTTCCTGGAACAACTCGGCGAAGCTCGCACCGCGCCCGCGATCGCGCTCAGCGGCTACGGCATGGACAATGACATGTCCCGCAGCCTGAAAGCAGGTTTTGTTAGGCACATCACCAAGCCCGTCAATTTCGCGGAGCTCGACACAGCCATTCAGGCGCTCGCGGCTCGGGAATAATGTGGGTTGAGACGCCGAGAGCTTCGGGTGTCCGGCGCGCCTTAAACTCTAGCGCCGATAAGCCGAAGCGTTCGTGAAAGGATTGTAGACTTTGGTCGAACCACGCTCCGGAGCATAGACAAAGCCGATGACGTCTTTCTCGATGTCCACGGGCTCGAGGAGGAGGCCTTTGTTGCTGGCCTTGGTGGTGTACTCTTTGAGGACGTGCCTGGTGCCGTTGAGGCCCCAGCCCTTGAAGCCGGTGCCGAGGAAGCCGCCGGTGGGATAAAGCTCGTCCAGACTCGACATGGCGTGGAAGCAGTTGATGGCCGTGCCCTTTTTCCGCGAGATACGGTCGTCGGCGAGATACTTCACCTTTCCTGCTTCGAGCACGCGGAGACGTTTGACGCCGAGGTCAAAGCCGGGCCGGGTGATCTCATAAGGGCCCCACATGCCGACCGCGACCTGGGCACTCACCGCCAGCTTCAGCGTGGTGGGGAGGTCAAAGCTCTTGCCTGGCACAGCCGCGCATTGATTGCAGGAAGGAACGACCAGAGCCCCGAATCCTTCAAACACACAGAGGTGCGGATTCTTCGGGAAGTCATCTGGCAGCCAGCTGATGGTGAAGGCCTCGAACGCCCGGTCCTTGTATCGACGGGTGCGGAGTTCGGGCGTCAGCGTGGAGCGACTGCCATCCGCCAGCACGCGGATGACGGAGATGAAGGAGTGTGAGAAGTGCGGCTCATTGCCCCGGTTCTCATAGGCGAAGGGGATGATGAAGTAACGGTCGTGGGTGCTCCGGCCTTTTCCGAGCCGCTCATAGACATTGGCCTGGATGCGCTCAGTGACTTGTTCAGTTAGAGGCTGATCATAGTGCGAGAAATCGACAGTGCCGGATCCGGGGATGACCGGAGCCGTGGTGCAACTGACAGGCAGGACAACGCAGCCGATGAGGCCGGCCGCCAAGGCGAGCCGTGAGAAAATCTGGGAGAGCATGGCGGATCAAAGTTGTACACGGATGGACCCATCCCGCAAATGAGAGTTCAGTGTGTCCACGCTCCCGACCTGGAACCCGCACCGCTGCCTCTACCGCCCTTATCGAGCCTCCAGCCTTGCGCTGGACTCAGATGCCTCCATGATGCGCCCCCGATTCTCCCGTCATGGCCGCGCGCAGCAAAGAGGTTTCTATTTCCATCCTTTCCTTTCTCATCCTGGTTGTCCTGGGTTTGGGCCTGGGCTTCTTTTACCGCCTCCCTTCCCTGGATCGCCGGCCGATGCATACGGATGAGGCCATCCTGGGCATGAAGCTGGCGGATTACTGGGAGACCGGCCACTTCACCTATGACCCGAAAGACTACCACGGGCCGGCGCTGCATCAGGTGGCGATCGCGTGGGGAAAGATCGCGGGCTGGGGTGATCCCGCCACTTGGACGGAGTCTGACCTGCGCTTTGTGGCGGTGCTCTGCAGCCTGGGGGTGATGCTTTCCATCTTCCTCTTTGCCGATGTGCTGGGAAGGCTGGGCACGGCGATGGCCCTGCTCATGACGGCGGTGTCGCCGATGATGGTCTACTACAGCCGCTACTTCATCATGGAGATGCAGCTCACGCTGCTCATCGCACTCACATTGGGCTGCTTCTGGCGCTTCTCCCAAGGCGGCACGCGGCTCTGGCTGGTGCTCGGTGGCATGGCGCTGGGCTTTGCTCATGCGACCAAGGAGACCTTTATCCTGAACGTAGCCGCTGCGCTGGCAGGGTGGGTGGTGGCAAGAGTCATCGTGGGTGATTTTCAGCCGCGGAAGAGCAATAGTCTGAGCCTGAGGTCGAGCTCGAAGAAGGATCGTGTGGGCGCCCCCTGGGCCTGGGTGCTGGTGCCAGCCATCCTCGTTTCTGTGGCATCCTACTCAGGCGGGTTTCAGGACTGGACCGCCGTGAAGGACAGCGCGCTGACGTATGCGAACTATCTGGTGCGTAGCGAGGGCAGCGGCCATGAGAAGCCCTGGCACTACTACCTGACGCTGCTGTTCTGGCGCAAAGACGGCCTGGTCTGGAGTGAATCCATGATCTGTGTGCTAGGCTTGCTGGGCATGGTCTATGCCCTGGTGGGCGAGCACAAGAACACGGCACGCCAGGCCTTTCTCGTCTTCCTCTCCGTCTACACGCTGGTCCTCTTCGGCGGCTACTCCGTGCTGAGTTACAAGACCCCTTGGTGCATCCTCTCCGTGCAGCATGCCTTGACGATGCTGGCAGGTGTGGGCGCATGGTGGCTGTGGACGATGTTCACGGGCACGGTGGGTCAATTGGTCTACAAGGTGGCCATCGGCGTGGGCATCTACTTCCTCTGCGGACAGAGCAAGTTCGCGATCGAGGAATACCGCGCGGACCAGCGTAATCCGTATGTCTATTCTCACACGACCACAGATCTGCTGAGACTGGTGGCGGAGGTGAAGAAGGTCGCCGCAGAGAAAGGCGAAGGCTTCAGCGCGCAGGTGATTGATCGTGATGCTGGCTGGCCCCTGCCCTGGTATTGGCGTGCGCTGCCGAAAGTGGGTTATCAAATGGATGTGCCCTCCACCGCGGCCACGGCTCCAGTGCTGATCGTGGATGCGGACATGCTGCCCGTTTTGAAAACTCAGTTGGGCGATCAGGCCGCGAGCTACACAGAAAGCGGCCCTTACGGCCTCCGACCCGGCGTTTACCTGAACTTGCTGGTGCAAAAGGAGAAGGTCGCAGAACCGCAGCCTGTGGCACCCGTCATTCCACCCGGTGCGGATCTGACCTCCGGATTGGCTCCCATGTCCACCTCTGCTGCATCGCCGATCCCGGGTGACCTGGCCGCACCTGGGACGCTCTCGACCGCTCCTACTTTGACGCCCAATCTACCCGTGCTCCCAGGCCTGTCTGGCGCTGGTGGGACGATCCCTGGGGTGCCCGCCGAGGTTCCAGCACCCGCCATGCGGCTGCCAGATCCGTCAGCGCCACCACCGCCAGCTCAGCCCTAGACTTCCATGAGTGCTGCGCCCCAGATGCACAGCTTCGGCTCGGAGGCGATGGCCACGACCTTTGAGGTCATCATCCTCCATGAGGAAGCGGAGTATGCCGCGCAGGCTGCGGAAGCGGTGTTCACGGAAATCGCCCGACTGGAAGATGAACTGAGCCGCTTCCGCCATACGAGCGATATCTGGCGGCTCAGCCAACTCAGCGCCGGCGAGAGCATGACCGTGACACTCGGCGTGTGGGATTGCCTGACGCTGGCCAAGAGCATGTGGGAAGAGACCGCAGGCGCCTTTGACATCACCATCGGCCCGCTGATGCACCTGTGGCGGGATGCGGAGGGCAATCTGCGCGAACCACCTGAGCCAGAGCGTCTGGCCCGGGCACGTCAGAGCATCGGCTCACAGCTCTTTGATCTCGATGAAGACGGGCTGCGCGTGACAGTGCACGCGGACCGCATGGTCTTTGACCTTGGTGCCGTAGGCAAAGGCTACGCGCTGGATCAGGCGGCCAACATTCTCCAGGACTGGAGCATCCCGAACGCCTTTCTGAATGCCGGTGACAGCACGCTGCTGGCGCTGGGCACTCCGCCTGGAGAGCCTGGCTGGGAGATCACCCTGGCAGAAGGCGCACGCGCGCTGACGCTGACCGAGCGGGCTCTGAGCGGCAGCGGCTTTCAGGTCAAAGGCGCGCACCTCATGAATCCGCGCACCCTCCAACCCATGCCGGTGCAGGCCAGGCGCAGCTATGCGCTGGCACCGTCAGCCGCGCTTTCAGACGCCCTTTCCACGGCCTTCATGATCATGAGCGAGGAAGAGGTGCATGCCCTTTGTGCTCGTTATGAGGGGCAGGTCGAGGCGCTGTGGGTGTAAGCAAAAACGCCTGCGAGGGATGACTCGCAGGCGCTTGAGATGGACGCTGTTGTCTGACAAATCGTTGGTTAGCCAAAGATCTTGTAGAAGATGTAACCAAGGAAGCCCGTGGCCGGGATGGTGAGCACCCAGGCCCAGATGATGCGGCTGACAACGCTCCACTTGATGGCGCTCCAGCTTTTTGCCGAGCCCACTCCCATGATGCTGGTGGTGATGGCATGGGTGGTGGAGACCGGCATGCCGAAATGCGCGGCGGTCATGAGCACTGTGGCCGCCGTGGTTTCCGCCGCAAAACCGTGCACGGGCTGCAGCTTCACCATCTTGTGACCGAGGGTCTTGATGATCTTCCAGCCCCCCGCCGCCGTGCCTGCGGCCATGGTCAGGGCGCAGGTCGCCTTGATCCAGATGGGGATGTGGTCGCTCTTATCACCCAGGGAATCAATGCGCAGGAAGGAAAGCCAGTCAGGAATGCTGTTCAAATCCCCCGCCTTGGTGCCTGCCACCAGAGCCAGGGCGATGATGCCCATGGTCTTCTGCGCGTCGTTCTGGCCATGGCTGAAGCCCATGAAGCCGGCGCTCAAGATCTGGAGCTTGCCAAACACTGAATTGACCAGGAGCGGTCTCCAGGAAAAACAAATTGTGTAGAGAAGCCCCATCACCAGCATGCCGAGCGTGAAGCCTGCCAGCGGTGAGGAGACCATGGGCAGCACGACCTTGTAAAGAATGCCGCTGCCCTCATACCAGTGCTTGCCCACTTCGGGAGCCTTGGACCAGATCATCGCGTTCCAGTCGCCATGAGCCGTGGCCAGCGTGGCACCGACGAGACCGCCGATGAGGGCGTGGCTGGAGCTGGACGGGAGGCCTAACCACCAAGTGATGAGGTTCCAGACGATGCCGCCGGAGAGAGCGCAGATGATGGTGGTGGTATTGACGAAGTGGCTGTCCACCAGCCCGGAGGAGATCGTCTTGGCCACAGCCGTGCCGAACAAAGCGCCGACGAGGTTTGTCACCGCAGCAAGCAGGATGGCCTGACGCGGGCTGAGCACCTTCGTGGAAACGACGGTGGCGATGGAATTGGCAGTATCGTGGAATCCGTTGATGTACTCAAAGATGAGTGCCACCACGACCACGGTCAGGACGAGTGTCATGCGCGTGGCAGATCAGGAGTTCTTGAGCACGATTTGAGCGACCACCTTGCCAGCATCCCGGCAGCGATCGACGACCTTCTCGAGGAGATCGTAAAGATCCTTCAAGATGATGATTTTGACCGGGTCATAGCTGCCTGTGTAGAGGTCACGCAGGCATTCGAGCACAAGCTTGTCAGCATCGCCCTCGATCTTCTGGAGTTCGTCATTGAGCACTTTCAGGCGCTCGAGGTGCAGTTTGGCACCCAGTTCTGAGATCATGATCACCACGGTGTCCGCAGCCGCATCCATGAGAGCGATCTGTTTTGAAAAGTCGGCACCCGCCACACGCTCACGGGAGATGACGAAGCGCTCAGCGATCTTTTCGACGGTCTTGGGGATCTTATAAAGGGCGCTGGCGAGAGCGGCGATGTCCTCGCGCTCCAGTTCGGTCACGAAAGTGCGGCAGAGCGCCTCATCAATCTGCTGGGTGATTTTCTTGTCCTCGCGGCGAGAGGCAGAGAAGGCCTCCAGGGACGGGGCGGCTCCAGCGGGGGAGGAAAGAAGGTGATGGAGGGCCTGGACGCTCTTGCGGGCCTGGGCGGCGCTGGCTTCCAGCAGAGCATAAAACACGTCTTTTTTGCCAAACAGACTTTGAAGGGAAATCATGGGAGCAATGGGTTGTCGGGGAGGGCGGCGGAGTCACGGCAGAGGACGCGAGGTGTCAAGTGACGTTCCTGTTGCCCTGGGAAGGCGGCCCGCTTTTTCCAAAATCACCCCCTCTGCAAGGAAAAAAGCGCATCACGATTGTGAAAAACTCAAAATTGTCAGTTGCGGCGCAGTGTCGCTGTGATACGACTCCGACCCCTCCGCCCTAATGGGTGGAACTTCCCCCGTAACCATCGTTATATGCGAGTCCGTCCGTCTGTGAAACCTCTGTGCGAACTTTGCCGCGTCATCCGTCGCGCTGGTGTTGTTCGTGTCGTCTGCAAAAACCCACGCCATAAACAGCGTCAGGGTTAATCCTTTTTAACTAAGCACCTTCTGTTATGGCACGCCTACTTGGAGTCGAAATCCCGAACGAAAAGAAGATCGAATATTCCCTGCCTTATATTTTTGGCATCGGTCTTCCCCTGAGCCGCAAAATCCTGGCTCACACCAGCATTGATCCGAACATCCGCACGGGTGAATTGACGGACGACCAGCTCTCCCAGATTGCCCAGACGGCACAGGCTCTCAAGATCGTCATCGAAGGCGACCTTCGCCGTGAACAGCAGATGCACATGAAGCGTCTTCTCGGCATCAATTGCTACCGCGCCACCCGCCATCGTCGTGGTCTTCCCGTCCGTGGCCAGCGCACCCACACCAACGCCCGCACTCGCAAGGGTCCCCGTAAGACGGTGGGCGCTCAGAAGAACCCAGGTGCCAAGAAGGGCAAGGTCTAATCCCAGCGGTAGCAACCCGAACAATCCCCACCTAACATGGCAGAAGAAACGACACCAGCCGCAGCTCCTGAAGCTGCCGCTCCCGCCCCGGCTCCGGCCGCTCCGGCTACCGCCCCTGCTCCAGGAGCACCTGGCGCTGACAAGCAACCTACATCCGGCGACCGCGCCGTCTCCCAGAGCATCTGGGCTGAAATCGGCGGCGGCGATGGCACTGAAACCCAGAAAGTCATCAAGGCCAAGGGTGCGAAGAACGTCTCCTCTGGCATCGTCCATGTGCAGGCCACCTTCAATAACACGATGGTTACCATCAGCGACCGCGCCGGTAATGTCATCGGCTGGTCCACTTCTGGCAAGATGGGCTTCCGCGGCTCCCGTAAGGGCACCGCATATGCCGCTCAGGTCGTCGCTCAAGACGCCTGCCGTCAGGCCATGGGTCACGGTCTCCGTGACGTCGAAGTCCGCCTCCGCGGCCCCGGCTCCGGCCGTGAGTCCGCCGTCCGTGCCATCCAGGCCCTGGGCGTGGAAGTCACCGTCGTGAAAGACGCGACCCCGATCCCTCACAATGGCTGCCGTCCACCGAAAGCCCGTCGCGTTTAATCCCAGCCCTCCCTTTCTTACTAGTTTATGGCACGTTACACAGGTCCTCGCGAAAAGATCGCCCGCCGCTTCGGCATCGCCCTTTTCGGTCCTTCCAAAGCTCTCGAACTCCGTAACTTCCCACCAGGGCAGCACGGCGTCCGCAATGCCCGCCGCAAAGTCTCTGAATACGGCGTGGCTCTCATCGAAAAGCAGAAGCTTCGTTTCCAATACGGCGTTCTTGAGAAGCAGTTCCGCCGCTTCTTCGCCGAAGCCCAGCGCCGCAAGGGCGTGACGGGTGAAAACCTTCTGCAGATGCTTGAGTTTCGTCTCGACAATGTGGTTTACCGCATGGGCTTCTCAAACACCCGCTTCGCTTCCCGCCAGCTCGTGAGCCACCGCCACATCACCGTCAACGGTCACGTGGTGAACATCGCCAGCTACCAGGTGAAGCCAGGCGACAAGGTCGGCGTCAAGGACAGCCCACGTTCCCAGCAGCTCGTCGGTCGTTTCCTCGAAATGACTCTCGGCAATCCATCTCCAGATTGGATGACTGTGGATCGCGACGCCATGACCGCCACCGTCAACCGCGCTCCGATCCGTGACGAGATCAATCCGATCGCCAACGAGCAGCTCGTGGTTGAACTCTACTCCCGCTAATCTCAGCGAGACAACGTTTCCAAGACACCGGACCCACGAAAGTGCGTCCGGTGTTTTGTGTTTGGGGGCGGACGCGGTCGCTGCGTGTTGGTGGAGGACGGGGGGCTTCGAGTACGAGACTCCCTGGTCCTTGTCATCCATTACCACACTCCTGTTACCGCCTTGCCCAGTGCCGCGTTGACCCAGACAACGCATGTCCCCTTCCCTCAAAAATACTCTGATCGGCCTGCTGGTCCTTTCTGTACTCTTTTTCATCATCGAGCGTGTCTTTGGCAAGGCTCGCGGTTCGCTGGTCCGGCGTGGATGGTTCACGGACGTCGGTTACTGGTTCTTCGCGCCCTTTGCGTCTGCCTTTTCCAAAGGAGTGAACATCCTCCCGGCCGCTCTCTTGGTCTGGTGCGGGGTGGCAAGTGTGGCGGACTTCAAGACCAAAGCCTACGTCGGTTTCGGGCCGCTAGCGCAACAGCCCGTGTGGCTGCAGGCGGTGGAGATCTACCTGCTCGCGGATTTCCTGAGTTACTGGTGCCACCGTCTCTTCCATAACGGCAAATGGTGGGCCTTCCACGCCGTGCATCACAGTTCGGAGGATCTCGACTGGCTCAGCAGCGTTCGTGTGCATCCCGTCAATGACATGGTCACCAAGTTCGTCCAGGTCACGCCGTTGCTTCTGTTGGGCTTCAATCCTTGGGTCACCATCTCCACTGCATTCTTCTTCACTCTCTACGCCATCTTCCTGCATGCCCGGCTCGACTGGGACTTCGGGCCGCTGCGTGTCGTGATCGCCACACCGGTGTTTCATCGCTGGCATCACAGCCGTCAGCGCGAGGCCTGGGACAAGAACTTTGCGGGCCTCTTTCCGGTTTGGGACCTCTTGTTCGGCACCTACTACATGCCCAAGGGGCGCATGCCGGAGGACTTCGGTGTCGCGGGTGGCTTCCCTCAGGACATGCCCCGCCAGCTCTGGGAGCCGGTGAGGAATCTGTGGAAGTGAGGGATGGTTATCGTGCTTTGGAACCTGGGAGAGGCTTGAAGGCCGATTTCATAAGCATTCATTGTTAGGTCAAAGCATCAGCTGCATCATGCCACTTTCACGCCTCCCTGTGCAGCTTGTAGGGATAGACATTGCTGCTGGCCCACTGGCAGACATAGAGATCGCCCTTCGTGTCCACGCAGACGTCGTGGCAGTTGTTAAAGACGGGCTTGTCTTGAAGCATGACCTTGAGCTGGCCTTCCTCATAAGCAGGTGCTTGGCCGCCGGGATTGGAGATGACTTTCCCGGCCTCATCCAAAATGGTCACGAAGCCGCGCCCTTGCCACATGCGGAAATCATTCGGCTTGGCGCCAAAGCACACGCCTGAATAGAGGTGCTTTCCGTGAATGACCGGGCGGCTCACATATGCGCCGGGAAGATACACACCGCGCACATGCTCACCTTCCAGCGTGAACCAGTTGAACTCATTGCGGATGCGCTCAGTGACCACCAGCAGCGGCTTCTCACCACGCGAATCAATCGCCACACCATGCGCCTGCATGAAGCGGCCCGGATTCACCGGTTGCGTGCTCTTGCCACCGAACTTTGAAACAAACTTCCCCATCTTGTCAAAGCGCAGCACGTACTGCGAGCCATAGCCATCGGCCACGTAGATATCGCCATTCGGAGCCACCGCTGTCTCCGTGGGCTTGTAGTCCTCCACGGGCTTATAGGCGCCGCTCTTCGAAGGGTGCTCCAGTTCCATGACGATCTCGCCGCTGAGCGTGGTCTTGGCCACGCGGCCCGAACCGGGATCGGTAATATAAAGGAATTCCTTCCCGTCTGCCTCGCGATGCAGCGTCAGCCCATGCGCGCTGCCGAACTTGAGCGTCCATGAGTCGAGCAAGGCCCCTTTTACATCGTAGATCAGCACGTTGTTCTGGCCATGATTGGTCAGCATGAAAAGCCGCCCGTCCGCAGCCTGGGCCATCTCGTGGCAGTCCTTCACGGGTGTCTTGGCCGGGTCTGCCTTGCTCCACAGCTTGTCCACGCGGAAACGGAAGTCGCCATGACCCACGACTTCGCCATGAAACTCCGGCGCGGTCTTGCTTTGCGCCCGAACAAAAGGTGCGACCAAAGTGGCGGCTGCGCCCACGGCGAAACCACGGCGATTGATGAGAAGGGAGGAGGTGCCGGACATGCGGAGAAAACGACGTAGCAACCCCGGGCCTTGCCAGACAGCAGGCTCATCCCAGGATGAAGCAGGAAAGCACAAACCCATCCAGGCTTTGCAGCCTGGGGCTGTGCTCAAAGACGGTCCTTGATCCTGATCACGAGAGGCCGGTGATCACTCGCGATATTGAAATCCCGCTCATGATGGATCCGACAGTTTCGCAGATCGATAAACGGCCGCATCGCGCGACTGGTGAAGACGTAGTCCAGCCTGGAGTAGCTGTCTGCGGCATCCCAAAAATGGGTCCAGACCTGATCGTTGACGTCCCGCAGCAAAAGATCCGTCATGTAGGTGTCAGAAGCCCTGCTGCCGATGATGGCACTGATGGATGGCTCGTTGCGGTGCTCATTAAAGTCCCCGTAGCATACGATTCGGGTCTGCGTGTTTTGGGCCAGGATCTTGTCGATATGATTCCGCAGCAGATGTGCCTCATTGCGGCGCATGAGGGCTTGGTCCCCCTCATCCACCTCACGCATGGACTTGAGATGCACGCCGAGGAAGCGCACCTGAAGGTCTGGATTCAGTTCCACGGTGGCGTCCAGGATGCCACGTTGCATGGGAAAGGTCTGCTCCCCCAGCTTGTAATTCAGATCCGTCCGGGAGTTCCGCACCAGGATGGGGAAACGCGAAAACAACGCCAGGCTGCGGGTGGGGTCTCCCCCATGGCCACGCTCCATATGCGGCAGGTCGATGCCCGCCTTCTTGAGCCGCCTTTGCAGGTCCTGCGCATCCTCATCCGAGCCGACCTCACAGACGCCCAGCACGTCAGGATGGATCTTCACCAGGATCTCCACCACACGCCGCTTCTCTTCCTCCGGCTTACCCGCAGTGGAACTCGTCTGCCCATCCTGGTAACGCTCCATCTTCAGCCAGTTCCGGATATTGTAACTGCAGAAGGTGTAGTGTTCAGGGTCAGCCGCCTGAACGAGACAGGTGAGCAGCAAAAGGGCGGGCACCAAGGCCCGCCCCAAAAATCCCGCGATACGCATCCTGGGAAGCACGTGAATCAGATCAGATATCCTGGGATGAACTCACAGGCTGGCGCTTTTCCACGCTCTGGGGGATGGTCGGACGTTCGACCTCGTCCTGAGCGGAGTGCAGTTCGCGCTCAAACTCATCCTTGGCCTTGCGGAACTCACCCATGCTCTTGCCCAGACTGCGGGCAAAGGTGGGCAGCTTTTTAGCACCAAAAAGGATCAGAACGAGAATGGCAATGATGATCAACTCGGGGGTGCCGAGAGGGCCGATGCCGGCGATGACTTGGGGGATGTTCATGATAGAGTTAGACTTGCATGGTTTATGCCTGGCTGCAATTTGGACTTTCAGTCGTTCCCAGTGGGGCTTTTGTCCGTTGTTCAGGCTAGTCAGAAACGGGTTTTCCGATCAGGAAAACAGACGCGTCTGCTTCATAAACGTTCATGTTGGAGGCTTTTTATATTCTTTTTTCTCAAAGAAATACAATGCCCGCCACCACCACGCTGATGATGGCACAGACGAGGACTGCCCCGGCGGCGGCATCCTTAGCCCGCCGGATGTGCTGATCCTCCTGCGTGGTCACGCGGTCACAAAGCACTTCCAAGGCGCTGTTTAGCAGTTCGGTGGCCCAAACCAACGCCACGCAAAACAGCACCGCACACCACTCCCAGGCGGCAATACCCTGCACGAAACCGAGCGTCACAGCCACCCCTGTGGCCACCGCGTGGATGCGCAGATTCCGCTGGGATGAAAGAGCCCAAAAGATGCCGTTGAAGGCATAGCGAAAACTGCGCAGCAAACCGGTCAACCACATGGACAACTGGGGTCAGTTAGTGTCGGCCGTGCTCGGCGGCGGAGTGTTTGAAGAGGAGGGATCGGTCGTGGCCGGGGTGGCGGAAGAGTCATTCACCGACGTGCGCAACTGCTGCACCCAGGCCGGGGCATCCGCATGCCATGGGTAGTCCTTGATCACCTTCAGCATGTCCGCCATGCCAGCGACGGGTGACGGACCATCCTGATAGAGAAAGGTGGCGCGATCCCAGCGCAGCGCAGGCAGTTCATTCTTCAGCCACAGCTCATACTCCGGCTGGGCCATTTGCTCCTTGCGAAAAGCGGCCTCGTTGTTGATGCGGCTGTCCCAGAGCGGCCCGAGTGACTCTGGAGATTCCGTCTTCGCCACAAAAAGCAGTGTCTGTCCATACATGCCGCCAAAGTCCGCCGGATTGCGGCTCCAATGCGGACGAGCGAGATAGCGGTCCAGTTCAAAGGCCTGGATCACCGGACTGTTTCCGCCGCAGACACGGTTGAGCGTCGTCATCGCACGGCCTTTCAGCTTCGGGGCAGATGCCACTAGATCCGCGACGTAGGCCTGCAGCTTGGGCACCATCTTCTTGAAGTCTTCATCCTTCGCCTCATGCGCCTCGAGCGTGAGCATCAGGTAGCGCAGTCCCAGGCGCAGGGCCAGAGCGGTGTCTCCCTCCTCATCATCAGCGCTGGCTCCGGCCTTGCTCTTGCGCTCCATGTTCCGCTCCACCATCTCCGCACGCTGGCGGGCTTCAGCCTTGCTTGCTTCCTTGCGCTCGCTGTTCACCAGCACGTCACAATCCGTGAAGAACTTGATCGCCGCCCCGTCGCTGGCGATGGCTTCATTAAGCTTGGCCAGGATCGAGCTCAGGGTGGACCCGCGCTGGGTCAGAATGGTCTTTTCAAGTTCCTTGAGCTGGGTCAGCACATTGCTGACCTGGGCTTCCGTCAGCTTGGGCTTCTCGGGCGAGGTCGGCGCAGCCGTGGGGGTAGGTGTCTGGGCCTGAAGCAGGGCAGCACTGGACAGCAAGGTGAGCAGGAGGGTGGATTTCATGAAGGTTGGGCAGGAGAGAGTCTTTCTTAAACGCACCAGTGGGAATTAAATAAGGGCTAAAAAATTAAGGCGAGCCGGAAATTCAGACAGGCTGCAAACTCAGTCAGGAATGAGCTGCCGTCTCTCCAACCCCAGCTTGCCGCGTCGGTCGCGCCGAAGTCGTATTTGCTCGCGCACGACCCCATCCATGCCAGCCGTGCCATACTCCACGGTCACCGTCACCAACTGGGGCATCACCTCCATCATCACCACACGGAAGACGGGCTTCCGCTGGCTGCGAAAGAAGGCGTGCAGGGGAATATGGGGATGTGCAGCGTTCCAGAGCCAGCGCGCTGGCGCAAAGTCCTCGACCTCGGAAAGGGCCTGGAGCACCTCGCGGATGGGTGCTTCCTCATGGTGTTTCAGCAGCTTGGAAGCCGCACGCCGGCTCAGCATCTGCTCCATCAGCGCGGCCACCGGATTCAGGCGGTCTTCCTCCATCTCCTCGATGATCTCCACCGCGCATTCATTCATGCGGGCCCGGAATTCTTCGCGCGTGATCCGCCCGGAGTCGAGCAGGTGAAAAAGCTGGCGGGGGCTGAGAGGCGGCGCGGACATGGGCAGACGGGGGGCGGGTTGAGAGTCGTGGGATGCGGTGGAAACAAAACGCCGCCGGGAAATGATCCCGGCGGCGCATGTTGAGTTTTAAGTCACGAGTGCTGCATCGCTTTACCGGCCAGGGGCGCCCGGAAGACCAGGCAGACCACCAGGAGCGCCTGGCAGACCACCAGGAGCAGGAGGCAGGCCGCCAGGGGCTGCGCCAGGGAGACCGGGAAGGGCACCTGCGCCAGGCAGGCCGGGCAGACCACCTGCGCCACCAGGAAGGGTCGAGCTCGGATCACCCATCACACCAGTGGTCCCCGTGCCTTGGCTCAGGATCTGCAGCACTTGCTGGGGCTGGTTCTGGCTGGCCATCGTGAAGATGTCATAGCCACCTGCCATGGCCTTTGGACCCACGGCTGGACCTTTTTTCGTGGCCAGCTGCTCGACCTGAACCGAGTTGTCGTTACGGCCGATGATGATCTTGCCGCCGCGCCATGAGCGGCCCTCACGTGGCTGACCTGCTGCGTCGCAGTTCCACTGCGGCGGCCAGCTTGGGGCCAGAGGGTTCTCATACACCAGAGGCATGATGCCGTTGCTGGAGGTGGTCTGCCCCTGGGTGAGTGCCCAGTGGTTCTCACCAGCCTGCAGGGCCTGATCAAAGGAAGGCGACGTGCCGATGTTGCCATCGGGCTGGAACCTTGAGGCCTTCGCGCCGAAAATGCGCTCGTCCTGGATGATGTCTTCCTGGATCAGCACGCGGAAGGCATCATTGGAGGTGATGGCCTGGCCGCCTGTCTGCGGGTTGTTGTAGGTGTCCGGGTAGATCGAGTTGTTGTCATTGGCGAAGATTTTCATCGCCATGATGATCTGCCGGCAGTTGTTCGACGTGGACGTTTGGTTCGCCATGTCCTGGATCACGTTGAAAGTGGGGACCGCCAAGCTCGCGAGAATCGCGATAATGGTGATCACCACCAGGAGTTCAATGAGGGTGAAACCTCGTTGGAGTGCTCTCTTCATAGTAGTAGTGCGTTTTTAGTTTGTATTATGTTATGTGAATAGACGCCGGAATGAATATCCCGGCACCCATCCTCATTATGACAAACGAGGGCCGAAAATGGCGAGAAAAATTTTCGGCTTCTCCATCTCCGGCCAAGCCTCATGACCCTCTGTAAGGTTTGGCGCCACACGCTCAGGAACTCAGGGTGAGATGCTCCCCCACTTCCGCGCCCACAGGCTGAGTTTTTTTATCTGTGCAGGAGCCAGCACCGGCCCGGGGATCACCACCAGGGCCCCCAGGGCAAATTGGCCGCGATCCGCAGCCCCATACCCAGCCCCCACGGCATTCCACCCCGTGTAGTCCGTGCTGAAGCCCACCCGCACATCCGTGGCACCGCTGGCATAGCTACCACTGCCCATCCGCAGCGACTTGTTCTGGTGCTGCACCCACAGCAGGCGGCAGCGGCCGTCATTATAGCCGCCGCCGCGGTTCACCTGCCGCCATCCCCCGCCCCCGTCACAGTAGCTGAGCTGGCCGCCCCTGATACCAAACTGGTTGTGCGTCTCCGAGGTCGTGTTGCCGATGATCGTCGCCGGCGGATTGATCGGAGCCATGTCCGCCACCAGATCCTTGTTCGTGGTCTTGATCACCGCATAGACCTGGAGAACCCCGGCGGCGATGCCCCGGTCCACCTCCGGCAAGTGCAGATAGTGCACACCCATCCACTCGATCCCAGGCTGCTTGCCGAAAACATTGGGAAACAGAAACGGCTGCAGATCCGCCTCTGCCTGCCCCAGGTGTTTCCCTGCGGCACCCAGGTCATTCCAGCCAGACACCGCCAGTCCTGGCCGCATGGAAAGCTGCCAGACATCCCGGCGATAGGGCGGTCCCATGCTGCCATTACCCGGCGTATGAAACAGAAATCCACCTCCAGCCGCCACACCATCCGCATGGGAGCCGTCCCAGGGTGTGTTCTTGTTCTCCGTCCAGGTCACTCCATCAGGACTGGACCAGACATCGTTCATGTTCCCATGGCGCGGGTTGTAGCCGCCCATGACCCAGAGCCTGTCAGCAAAGACCTCCACGCTGTGATATTGCCTCCCTGGAAACGCAGCCTCTGCCGTCACAAGCTCCCACGCGCCACTGCCGCTCCAGCGCCACACATCATTGTAGAATGCGCGCGGCGAGGTGTCCACATAGGTGCCGCCTCCGCAGAGGTAGACCTGCCCATGAAACACCACCGGGCTGGTCACCATGCCTCGCGCAGGCCAGGCTGCATTCGCCGTCACCTGGGTCCAGGTCACCCCGTCATCAGCAGACTCCCACACATCATTCATGGCTGTCTTGTCATCATAGACGTCCGTCTGGCCGCCCATGACATAGAGTTTGTTATTCAAGCTCACCGCCATGTGCAGCACCCGCGGCCCCCATTCGGCATTATTAGTTCGGCGCGTCCACTTCACTCCGTCCGGGCTCGACCACACATCAGTCGGATACGTCGGCCATTTCTCATCGGCCGTGTCGCCGCCGATGACATACAACAGGCCCTTGTGCACCGTGACCGCGTGCATGTGCCGCCTCCGCCAGCGCGGCCCGGTCTGCCAGTCCACCGTGTCATTGTGCGGAAGGATCAGGCTCCACGTCGCCCCGCCATTGACCGACTTCCAAACCTCATTCGTCGTGTCCTTCCCCAGCCAGCCCACGGGCTTCCAGCCACCCAGCAGGTACAGTGCCTGGTTCAGATACAGCAGCTGCGCACCATCCCGTTGCCTGAAGTAGGGACTCAAAGTCGCTGCCTTCCGGGTCCAGGGATGCCAGGATGCTGCCGTGGTCTCCACCGCCATCACGCCCTGATCTGCCTGATACACCCGGGCGGAGGGCAGTGAGATGGGCGACCACGCCTCATAAGCCGCCGCCTTTGTCGCCGTCCCTGAAGGCGTGCTCACACTCACCGCATGCATCCCCTCCGGCCGCTCAGGCGAGAGACAGGTGATCGAGTAAGCATTCACCACGACGACGTCCGTGCACGGCGCATCGCCGATCAACACCCCCGTCGCCCCTTTGACAAAACCCGACCCGCGGATCGTCAGCGGCACCCCGCCATGCACATCCCCGAGGGTCGGCGTCACAGACGTCAGAACGGCTGCCTGCAGCCAGGCAGCCGTGCAAGCACCAACCAAGATGAAGGCACGTAAAAGCATTCGTCAGAAACGTTCCGGATCAGACTCACGGACGGGGGCGAGGGTTGAAACGACGCGCCCCTTTTCGCACGACCTGCACCTCGCGAAGGCCGACTGACGGCCAAAAAGACGACCAAGCCCATCAGGGCTTGGTCATTCGCGCCACACCCCGTCCATCGCCTTTTGAAAGTTCAAAGGCGAACGGCCAGTGAGCCATCACTTCCCGAGAAGCTTCTTCACCTTCTCTGGCAGTCCCTGACCTGGCTTCGGATCCAGATTTGCCGCCAGATCGGCCTCTGTGACCTTCGAGGCCACGCCTTCCGCAGGCACCTCGACCTTTGCGGTCCAGAGGATGGCGTTCAGCACCAGCTTGCGCTGTTCATCGTTCGCCCAGCCCTGATGGAAATGCCCACCGGTGAAGCCAAAACCGCGACCGCCGTCCGCGCGCTCGGCCGCCCAGGCCACATGCTGCTTCTCCTTGTTCTTCACCGACTCACGCACCGTCGGGTTGCCGCTGTGATGCCCGTCCGCACGGCTCATCGTCGACTCCGGCGCCACATCGCTAAGGATCGGTGTCACACCTTCCATGCCCTTCCGGAAACGCATGTAGAAATACCATTCGTCATTGGTGGCAAAGGGCTTCACACCGCTGCTGATCGGGTGCTTGGGGAACTCCTTGAAGTTCGCATCCCAGTGCGGATTCACGCTCCAGTTGATCTCAAAGCAACCGCCCATCCAGTCGACAAACTCCTTGTTCCCCTTCTCGATCGTCGGCTCCACCGCATAGTGCAGGGTCAGGAAGCCGCAGCCGCGCTTCATCTCCTTGTCCAGCTGTGCCAGACGGCCTTCCTGGAGCGCCGGATGCCCGCCACCCCCATCGGAGTAGATCACCACCGTGTCCGCTTTGGACAGCTCCTCCTGCGAGGGCCACTCACCATTCAGATGATACTTGATGTCCACCTGCTCGGCCGCGCCCTGTTCCAGGCACTTCTTCAGCAGCTGAATGCCCGCATTGTGCTCATGCTGCCCAGGCCCGTGAGAGGGCTTGCCGGCGATCATGACGATGGATTTCTTGTCCGCTGAAAAAGCGGAGCCGGCCAGGGAAACAACGACGAGGAGGGAAAGCAGACGCTTCATGGTAGGGGTAGTGCAGCAAACGCGGTGAGATGATCCTGCATTTCACGAAGCCACTGGCAAGCTCCGCCTCCCGACAATCTTCTTTTGCCTGTCCTCCGACTTCGATCCATAAATAAGGCACTCCGCCGCCATGCCCACCCTCGATCATGAGAACCAACTCCGCCAGGCTGGCTACCTGCGCATTGCTGGCATTGATGAGGCGGGGCGAGGCCCGCTCGCAGGGCCCGTCTCCGTGGCTGCCGTGATCCTGCCACCAGACTTCGATCACCGGGAGCTCAACGACTCCAAGCAGCTCAACGAAAAGCAGCGCGACCGCATCTACGACGAGCTCATGGGCAATACCGCCATCCGCTGGCATGCCGAGATGATCGAGACGGATGAGATCGACCGCATCAACATCCTCCAGGCGACCTGGACCGGCATGCGCCGTTGCGCCCTCGCCCTACAGTCCGATGCTGCCCTCATCGATGGCAAACCCGTCCGCAATTTCCCCGTCCATCATGTCGCCCTGGTGAAGGGTGACAGCCTCAGCCACAGCATCGCCGCCGCTAGCATCATCGCCAAGGTGCGCCGTGACCGGCTCATGATCGCCCTCGCGCAGCAATACCCCGGCTACGGTTTCGAGGTCCACAAAGGCTACCCCACACCCGGACATCAAAAAGCCCTGAAAAAGCTCGGCCCCTGCCCCGTCCACCGCCGCAGCTTCGCCCCCGTGGCCCAGCTGATGTTTGATCTGTAAGGCACAAGCACGTTGATCACGCTTCAAGGTGACCCGAAAGCTACGCTAATCAAAAGCGCGTCAGATTGCCCAGGCACCTTGAGCCATTCAGCTCAGTTCTCCTTCTGTAAACCAATGCAAACAACCGTCAACGGCTCCCGCTAGTCCCTCAGCGCCTGCGCAGGCTCCATCCGCGCCGCGAACCACGCTGGCAACCAACCCGCCACTATGCACAGAAGCATGGAGAGCCCGCAGGTCCATGCCACATGCTCGCCATCCACATGCGCGGGAATGGTGGAAAGGAAAACACCCTCCACGGCATGCACCTGACCACCCGTCAGCACGGCCAGCCACTCCCGCAGATCATTGCGCAGCCAGAGCACGACCATGCTGCCGCCCAGGCCGCCTAAAGTCCCCAGCACACCCACGATCGTGGCCTGCAGCAAGAACACACTGGTGATCTGCCAGCGCGTGCTGCCCAGCGCCGCCAGCATGCCGATCTCATGACGCTTCTGTGTGGTCACGGTGATCGTCACATTCATCACGGAGAAAGCCGCCACCAGCGCGATGATGAACAGCACCAGTTGCATCATCGTCTGCTCATTCTGCATGGCCGCCAGGCGCGCCTTGTCCTCATCTGACCACAGCTCCGCCTGCCAACCGTTCACCCCCTTCAAAAGGACTGGCGCGATCTGTCCCGCCTTTTGCGGCTCCGCCAGTTCCACGGCGATGCCTGTCACGTTCTCACCGAGCTGGAACAAAGCCTGTCCCGTGCGCAAAGACACATAGCCCATGGGGCCTAACTGGTCCGACTGGAGCACGCCTGAGATCTTCAGCGTCTGCGGATGCAGGCTGATCTTGTCGATCATCGCCTGCCGCTTCTTGTCATCATCCTCCTCATTCGCATCCGAGTAGCTGCGCACCGCCTCGTTCACGTTCGGCCCGGCATACACCGTCACCTCATCCCCAGGACTCAGTTCCAGATCCTGCAAATGCTGGTCCGTGAGCACGATGGTCCCCTCCGGCATGTCCAGAGATCCCGCCAGCAAATGCGGGGTCAGCTTGCGCAGATACCCTTCGGCGTCCTTCGGAGGAATGCCCAGCGCCTGCGGCACCGCCGTCTGCCGGTCACCGCTTGCCACATACAGCGCACCACCGGCAAAAGGTGTCGCGGAGAGCACGCCTGCTTTCGCCTTCATCTGCTCCAGCACAGCCTGCCATCCAGGTCTCGTGCCACCACCGCCATCCTGCCCGGCCTCCTGGCGCAGCAGCACATGCGGCTTCGTGCCCATCAAGGTCTCGCGAAAGTCCGCCTCAAAGCCCAGCATCACCGCGCGGACCACGATCATCATCAGCACCCCCACCGCCACACCGATCACCGACACCACCGTGATGACCGACACAAACGACCGGCGCGGCTTCAAATAACGGAGAGCGAGAAAGATCGGAGCCTTGGACAACATGAGTTCCCCACCATGCCGACGCCCACACCTCTGCCAATCTCTGTTTTACACCGAAATCCATCTCCATGCCCATCCAACGACAAAGACGATTCACAGGATTTACATGCCCCCCTCCCACCACCTTCTGATCCTGTTAATCCTGAATCCTGTTAATCCTGTAAAAAACAACCCCGCACTACCCCGGAGTTGGCCACCACCCAAATCCCGCCTTGGCACCGCCTCACGTCTCGTTATGAAACTCTCATCATGATTCAAACAGGCATCATCACCATCTCCGACCGCGCCAGCCAGGGTATCTATGAAGACCTCGGCGGCCCCGCCCTGCGCCAGGCGGCGGAAGGCCATGGTTGGGCCGTCCACGCCGAGGTCATCGTGCCGGACGACATCAAGGCCATCCAGATGGCCATCCAATCCCTGAGCGATCAAGGCTGCGGCCTCATCCTCACCACCGGTGGCACCGGCGTCGCCGAGCGCGATGTCACCCCCGAGGCCATCCGTGGCATCATGCGCGTGGAGATCCCCGGCTTTGGCGAAGTCATGCGCATGAAGTCGCTCGACCTCACGCCGAATGCCATCCTCTCCCGCAGCCTCGCCGCCGTCGTCTCGCGTTCCTTGGTCATCGCCCTCCCCGGCAAGCCCCAAGGTGCCGTCGACTGCCTCAGCTTCGTGCTCGGCGCCATTCCCCATGCCGTGAAGCTGGCGCAACGAGTGCCCACAAGCTGTTAGGCCAAAGCCTCGATCCTGGTGTACGTTGTTCACGCTTTAGCGTGTCTTTGACGTTCCTTGAACACGCTAAAGCGTGAACAACATACGGCACAATCGCCACGCTGACTCGGCTCCTCACCGCTTCCGGCAGATCGAGCACACCTCATCGCCCGAGTCGTTCACGCGAAACTCCAGCGCCCGATCATCCACTTCCGTCTTCCCGCAAACCACGCACTGGTGGAAGAAAGCCGCATCCGGCTTGGAAGCTTCCTCATACCTGGCCCGCCGGTTCCCCACCTTCGCCATCTGCGCGCGATCTTTGACAAAGCCCGGACCAAAGGTGATGAAGAAGTTCAAGTAGGAGAAGACCACCATCCAGAAGCTCGATGGATCTCCCATCACAAAAAGGACTGTCATCGCCACGTTCAGCCAGGCGATCCACTTGATCTTGATCGGCAGAATGAAGAACAGCAGGATCTCCTCATTGGGGTAAATCACCGCGAAGGCCATGAGCAGGCTCTGGAACAGAAACAAGCCTGTCGCGGTATAACCAAAGATCATGGAACCGATGGCCATCGCCAGCATCCCACCTATGAAGTACAGCGTGACCCGAAAGGGTCTCCAGGCCTGCTCCAGCCCACGTCCCAGCCAGCTTTGAAACATGGCGCCAACGATGACCCACAAAATGCTCCCGACCGTCGGAACAAAGATGTAGGTGATGAGCCTCCAGACCTGCCCCTTGAGCACCAGCCCGGCATCCAGCACCAGAAATTCCAGATACCGCGCGCGGCCCTCTGGTGACATCATCATGAACAAACAAAACGTCGCGACCTGCAGGATGGACACGATGGACACCAAGCCAGGCATGGCCAGCCACCCAAAACGAGATTCAAGTTTTTCGAGAAAGCGCATGAACAAAATCTGACGTTACATCTCCGAGCTCTTCACGGCATCCAGCGTGAGCTGCCACTGCTCCTCACCGCGCCAGTAGTTCCGCTGCACCCGCATGGCGATGTCCCACGGAGCCTTCGGCAGGTTCTGCAGCGGTGCATTGAACCAGCGCGCCTCCATGCTCACCCCCTCCTGCGTCAGCATCACACGCAAGTGCTTGTCCTTCATCGTGCGGCCCGGCAGGCGCGGTGTCACACGCCGGCAGAGGAAGACAGGCTCTGAGTTCTGCTGACCAAAGGGCTCCATGAGTCGGAAATTTTGCAGGAAGTCATACGTGAAGTCCGCGAAGCGCACCTCCGCATCCATTTCCAGCACCGCGGTCAAAGCCTCATCCGTCAGCGCCTTGCGCGCCGCCTCGCAGAAGGCCGTGCGAAACACATCCAGATTCTCCTCCTTGATGGAGACACCTGCGGCCATGGCATGACCGCCACCACGCACGATGTGCTCGCGGCAGATGTCGATCGCCTCCACCAGCGAGAAACCGGGGATGCTGCGTCCGCTGCCCTTGCCCATGCCATTGTCATCAAAGGAAAAAAGGATCGTCGGCCGGTTCGCGATGCGGGAGATGCGGGAGGCCACGATGCCCACCACCCCCGGATGCCAGTTCCGCGAACCCAGCACGATGGCATGATGCTGGTCCAGGTTTCCAAGCGCCAGCAACTGCTGCTCAGCCTCATTGTAGACATTCAGCTCCACCGCCTGACGGTCACGATTGTGACTCTCCAGCAGCGCCGCGAATTCCGCCGCCTTGACCGGATCCTCCGCCAGCAGCAACTGCAGCGAGGTAAAGGCGGTGTCCAGACGTCCCGCCGCATTCAGACGCGGCCCGAGGCGAAAGCTCACGTGATGTGTCTGCAGGAAACCGTCCACACCCGCCGCATCTTTAAGGGCCCGGATACCCACGCGCTCCGTCTGTCCCAGCGCCTCCAGTCCACGCCGCACCAGCAGGCGGTTCTCATCCACCAGCGGCACCAGATCCGCCACAGTGCCGAGCGCCACGAGGTCCAGCGTGCTTTTCAGGTCAAACTCAGGCACTCGGCGAGCCTTTAACAAAGCGTGCGCCACTTTAAAGACGAGTCCGGCGGTGCAGAAGTAATGATACTCGGTGCCCAGCTTCGGATTCACCAGCGCCACACACTCAGGCCGGCCATCAGGAGACAGCTCATGGTGATCCACGATCACGCAGTCCACGCCCTGCTCATGCAGCCATTTCAGTTCCTTGATGGAGGTCGTGCCGCAGTCCAGCGCCAGCAGCAGGTCCGGCTTGCCAAATTCCTCAAACAACCGCGCGAAGCCATCCAGGCTCAGCCCGTAGCCCTCATCCATGCGCGAGGGGAGAAACAGGTGAGGCTTCACCCCATAGGCACGCAGCGTGAGATACATCAGGGACATGGAGGTCACCCCATCCACATCATAGTCTCCATAGAGCGCCACTTTCTGCCCCTCATCCACCGCGTGCAGGATGCGCGCCACGGCCGGGTTCATCTCCGGCAGCACATTGGGATCCCCCAGCGTGGCCAGTTTTGGCACGAGAAAGTCACGAATCAGCCCTGGCGTGATATGCCCGCGCTGGGCGAGGAGCGCGCACAGCACCCGCGGCAGACCCGTGTCCGCCGCCAGCTGGTCCACACCTTCGGCCACTGGCTTGACGAGCCAGCGCGGGGGCCGCGTGTTGGGCAGTGGGAGTTCAGAGGCGAGAGCCATGGGATGCGAGATGCGTAACCTCCTTGTATGCAACAGGCGTGTGGGGTAGTCAAAGCATCGCTCCGAATGATGCAAGACAGCCCCCCTTCCTCCACCGCCGGCCGCGTCTGGCTCGCCTCCATGGGCCTCACCCTCGCGCTCGGTGGCGCTCTCTTCACCTGGGTGCTCTGGACCGCCTGGCAGCGTGCCGAGGAAACCCGCCGGTGGACACCGCTCCCCTGCCACATCATCGCCTCACGCCTGGAGACGGAGCGCCCGACGCCGAACTCCAACCCCGTCTTCAAACCCATCGTCCACTACTCCTTCACCCTGGAGGGGAAGCCCATGACCGGCACCCGCATCAAGCGTGTCGACAGCGCCAGCCAGCATGAAGACCTGGCCTTTAAAAAGATCGAGCCCTTCCCCGTCGGCTCCGCGCACACCTGCTTCGTCAATCCCGCGGATCCCGCCGTGAGCGTGCTCAAGCACGATACCCGCGCCGCCCTGTACTCCATCTGGTTCCCCCTCCTCTTCGTGATCGGCGGCCTCCGCATGAGCTGGGGTGCGCTGCGCCCATCACGCCATAGGTAGAGAAAGACGTCCGTCTTCCGTGAGCGTGTCTCGAACTCAGCAAAACTCGGAACGCACTCAAGACTAGCCGTCCCTTTTAGTCTCTCTTATCCTTCTCTTCTTCGTAAAAGGCACCTCCTGACCTTCGTTCGCATCTCGTCCACCTCATGCGCAAGATCCTCGCCCTCCTCCTTCTCGTCATCGCCTTGGCGCTCGGCTTCTTCGCCCTGCGCACGCCCTCTGGCAGTCCCGCCTCCAGCCTCATGGTCTACTGCGCCGCCGGCCTGAAGAAACCCGTCGAGACCATCGCCGCTCAGTATGAGAAGGAAACCGGCACCCGCATCGAACTCCAGTTCGGCGGCACCGCCACCCTCCTCAGCCAGCTCCGTATCGCCAAAAAAGGCGACCTCCTCATCGCCGCTGATGACGGCTCCCTCGCCGATGCCCAGAAGCTCGATGTCACCCGCGAGGTCCTCCCGCTCGCCCTCCAGCATCCCGTCATCGCCGTCGCTAAAGGCAACCCGAAGGCCATCACCTCCCTCGCTGATCTGGAGAAAGCCGACATCAAGCTCGCTCTGACCAATCCCGAGGCCGCAAGCATCGGCAAAGTCTCCAAAAAGCTTCTGGGTGATCGCTGGGAGGCCCTGGCCAAGAAAGCCGCCGTGATGAAGCCCACCGTCACTGAAGTGGCCGCTGATGTGAAGCTCGGAGCAAGCGATGCGGCGCTCGTCTGGGACAGCGTCATTTCTCAGTTCGGACTCGAAGCCATCAAGGTCCCCGAGCTTTCCAATCATGCCGAGAAAGCCAGCGCCGCCGTGCTCGCCTTTGCCGAGTCTCCGGCCGAAGCCTTGAAGTTCGCCCGCTATCTCTCCGCGCCTGAAAAAGGCAGTGCCATCTTTGCCGAACAAGGTTTTCAACCAGCCGGTGGTGACAAATGGGCCGCGAAGCCCGAGCTCATCCTCTACAGCGGCGGCGTGAACCGTCCCGCCATCGAGAAACTCGTGCAGGACTTCGCCAATCACGAGGGCATCAACGTCACCACCGTCTTCAACGGCTGCGGCATCCTCTGCGCCGCCATGAAGACTATGAAGGACACCACGAACCCCAAGTTCCCGGACGTCTACTACGCCTGTGATGTTTGCTTCGTCCCGCCTGTGGCCGAGCACTTCCCCGAAGCCATCCTGCTCACCGAATCCGAAATCATCATTGCGGTGCCAAAGGGTAATCCGAAAGGCATCAAGACCCTCGCCGACCTTGCGCAGACCGGGCTCCGTGTCGGCGTCTGCAATGCTGAGCAGTCCACCCTCGGCTTCATGACCGCTGGCATCCTGCGCAGCATGAACCTGCTCGACAGCGTGATGAAAAACGCCTCCAGCCAGGTGCCCACCGGCGACTTCCTCGTCAACCAGCTCCGCACCGGATCTCTCGATGCCGCCGTCGTCTATCGCACGAACATCCAGTCCCAGCCCGATCACTTCGAAGCCATCCCGCTGCCTGCGGACAAAGCCAAGGCCGTGCAGCCCTTCGCCGTCCGCAAAGACTCTCCGAACACCGCCCTCGGTCATCGCCTGCTCGCCTACCTCCGCGCGCATAAGGACAGCTTTGAAAAAGCCGGCTTCGTCTGGAGGGGCGAGACGGCTCCCGTGAAGAGCACTGAGCTTGAGATCCCTGATTACCTCAAGCAGAAGTAAAAGACCGCGATGCCCCGCCTCCATCATCCAGCGCTCCTCCTGCTCGCCAGCCTGCTCATTGCATGTTCACCTCCCGATGCGGAAGAGATCCGCACCGAACCACCTGCGGTGAAATTACCCGCCTCAGTGAAACAGTTGGCCCCGGATGAAGCCGCCGCCCTCATCCAGAGCACACCCAATCTCGTCATCCTCGATCTTCGCGAGGATTGGGAACTCAAGAAGCAAGGCCGCATCGCCAACTCCCGATGGGCCGACTTCCTCAACGATGAGCGCTTCAGTGCAGCCACCACCAAGCTCAGTGTGGACCAGCCGACCCTCCTCTACTGCGCCATCGGCGGCCGCTCCAAACTCGCCGCCGAAAAACTCACCGCCAAAGGCTTCACCCAGCTCTTCGTCTTGGATGGCGGCCTCGAAGCCTGGCTCGCCTCCGGCAAGCCCGTGCAGAAATAGCTTTTGAGAGTATTCCCTTACTTCTGGTATTCATCCGCAGCCGGATCAAACGCCATGTTGAAGCGTGGCCCCCTCTCACCTTCATAAGTCTCGCGGAGATACTCATCCCCATCACTTTTTTTCCTGCGGATGACTGGCGGAGCCACCAAGTTTCCCACCCGCCGGCGCTCGGCACGCCGGGCCTGCCACTGCTCCCAGGTGAAGCTGCGCTCCGGTTTGATGGTTAGTTTGGTGCTAGGCATAGCTAGAATCTAGTTCAGGGAGATTTTCTTGCCAGTTCCATTTCCACTTCGCTCCGGACTTCCGTTAACTCTTTCAGACACTTGTATTTGGGTGACTCAGCGATGCGCATTGCCTCATCCCAATCGAAGGGAATCTCTTCTGACAGCACCGTCGCCATGAGCTTTTTCCCGCAGGCATCATCCTCAGCATTATACCCCTGCCATTTCCTTGCCGCATAGACTCTTCCGACCAAGACGTCCTCGGCAGGGATGATTACCACCTCGCCAGCCGCCGTTTGAAGGCGCGCGAAATCCTTCTCTGCCAGACAACTCAGTTCTCCGAGAAGGTCCACCCACAAGTTGTCATAGATCCAGCTACGTCCGCCTGCATGCGATCTAACGCCCGGCATCTGCGACATGATCTCGGCGCGTTGTTCCATCGTCGGCATTGGAAAGCCCGCCCAGCATATATCTGTGTCCCCAGACATATAGGCTCCATCGGTGTAGAACTCGATGGCGGAGCCACCAACGACAACCGGCTCAAAACCGCGTTCGCGAAACAGTTCAGAAACCAATGCCGCAAACAGCAGGGCCTTGGCATTCAAGCCCTGCTCCTGGCGCACTAGCAACAGGGAGGCTTCGATTTCGGCAATCGTCATGAACACGCATCATGCTGACAAAAGCAGGTTAGGCAAAGTCGATTCCGATATCCATCACCACCCGCCCCGAACATTCCACTTCTCCATCAGATCCATGGAAAGCTCGGAGATAAACCGGCTCGGCTTCATCAAAATGTCCCCATCCCGCGCCTGGTGATTGATCAGCGGATAGCACAGATACAGTTCATCCTTTGCACGGGTCACGGTCACATAGAATAGTCGCCGCTCCTCCTCCACACCGAGATCACTCTCCTCCACCGCACGCGCATGCGGGAACATGCCATCCGCCAGCCAGATGGCGAAGACCGTGTGCCACTCCAGGCCCTTTGCTTGATGCGCCGTCGTCAGCGTCACCGCATCCTTGTCCTGCTGTGGATCCGGCTTGTTCTCGGTATCCACACCGCTGAGCAGGCTGAGCTGGCTCAGAAACTCCAGCGGATCCGTGAAGCGGCTGCTGTAGTTACTGAGCTGCTCCAGATCCTGCTGACGCTGTTCGGCGTTTTTAAACTTCGCGCGCATGTAGTCCTCATACACGCCATCATAGATGCTGCGGATCATCTCCGGCGGCGTGGCAGGCTTGCCCTCCACAATCAGTTCATCCAGCGTGAAGGCGAACTGGTCCCACGACTCCCGCGCCTTCTTCGGCACGCTCATCGGGATCAGCAGATCACTGAACTTGCCCGTCATCACCTCAGCGTTCGCAGCCTCCGTCTGCAGCCAGTTCATCCACAGCTTCGTGGCGCTGGCACCGCCCACACCGGGGATCAGTTTCACCATGCGCATGAAGCTGACTTCATCTCTTCGGTTGATCGCAAACTTCATGAAGGATGCCACATCCTTCACATGCGCCTGCTCGAAGAACCGCAGCCCGCTCGTCACTTGAAAAGGAATGCCTCGGCTGGTCAGCTCCATCTGCAGTTCCATGCTGTGAAAGTGCGCGCGATACAACACCGCCATCTCGTTCAGCTCCACACCCTCATCCTGCAGTTCTAAAATTCGTTGGGCCACGAAGGACGCCTGCGCGCTGCCATTATCCAGCGGCACCAATCCTGGCAGCATCCCCTTCTCTTCTCGACAGGCCTGCAGGTTCTTGCGGATCTGCGCACGGTTGTTGCCGATGCTCGCATTCGCCAGGTTCAGGACCTCCGGCACACTGCGATAGTTGACCTCGATCTTGAAGACCCGCGCCTTCGGCCAGTGCTCATGGAAGTTCAGGATGTTCGTCACATCCGCGCCGCGCCAGGAGTAGATGCTCTGCGCGTCATCGCCCACCACCATGAGATTCCCATCCGGCCCGGTCAGCATCTCGATGAACTCGCACTGTAGTTTGTTCGTGTCCTGATACTCATCCACCAGCACAAACTCAAACTGCCGCTGATACCTCTCCAGCAGATCCGGATGCTCCCGCAAAAGGCGCACGGACTGCGTCAGCAGATCATCAAAGTCCATGCAGTTCGTCTCCACCTTTTTGTCCTGATAAAGCTTCCGGATCTTCGTGATCGGCTCCACGATCTTGTCGAAATAAGGATACTTGGTGAGGATGATCTCCTCCACCGGCAGACAAGTGTTGTCCGCCATCGAGAAGATATCTCCCAGCACCTCCGCCTTCGGAAAGCGGAAGCCCGTGGTGTCGATGCCACTGCTCGCCACCACCGTCTCCAGCAGGTCCTTTTGATCCTCGCGATCCATGATCGAGAAACCTTTCCGATACCCGAGACGCTCCGAGTTCCAGCGCAGGAACTTGTTTCCAATGCTGTGGAAGGTCCCGCCCCAGAGGCGAGACGTGTCCGCCTCCACCAGCAGGTTCACACGCTCCAGCATCTCTCTCGCCGCCTTGTTCGTGAAGGTCAGCAGCAGGATCTGCTCCGGCAGCACGCCATTGTCCAGCAGCCACGCCACGCGATACGTCAGCGTCCGCGTCTTCCCCGATCCCGCGCCCGCGATCACCAGCGTCTGCCCCGGCGGTGCCGTCACCGCCGCATACTGCTGCTCATTGAGCTCCGTCTTGTAGTCAATGCGCGGAGCCGTGGGATGGGGAGCATGCAGAGTGTATTCGCGGGCCATGTGAGAAAAAGTAAGGCGGAGAAATTCGAGAGGCGAGCGTTCGCTAGAACACTTCATACGCGAAGCCGCGAACAAGGAAACCGTCAAATGCGAAGTCTCTGCCGAATCACCCCAAACCTGTCTCCCAATCTGGAGCACCAAAGGTGCGTTCTATACCAGCCTAGGGCGTTAAGCCCTAGGTTCTGCGCACCGCACATGGCCAAGCGCTGAAAGTGCGTCCCATGCACACGAACCCCGGTTTACTTGCTCACCGCTGCCCTCGCCAGCATGGCCGCACGAGCCTCCTCAATGACGGCCATGAACGCGATTTGATCCAACTCCATGTTAAACCCATGGACGTTCACCCCGTAGGTGAATCCGTTGGTCGAAACATAAATGAGACCAATCAGCACCACGATGTCGCTCGTCTTTTGACCATATTTGCCACCTACATAGCTGCGCATGATCTCCAGCGTCCGCTTCCTCTCGGGTGTCAGATCTGGAGCTTTCAGCATTTCATCAATGCGCCTCACACAACCTTCCACGCCCTCGGCTTCCTCCATGCAGAGCACTTCGCCAATGCTCGAAAAGACAGTCTGCGCCGGTTTTGAATCCACCTTGGCAACCCACGCCTTTGCCTCATCCCAGTGATGCCCCGCATAAAGATCGGCCAACTCGCGCACATTACCCACGCCCGCCTCCATCTCGGCAAACATCTTCTCCCATTCCAGGCCCTGAACCTTGGCCTTCGCCTCGGACAGCTTTTGCTCCAGCGCCGCCGCTCCTTGCTGTTTCAAAGCCTCGCGCTTGCTGTCATCGCAGCCAGTCACCGCCAGCATGATGGCAGCGCCGCAGGTGAGTTTCCAAAGACGTGTAAATGGGAGATCCTTCATACTCGGGAGAAAGGCTGGGAAGTTGACGGAGAGCATCTCTCAAAAATACGCCAGCACGTCGATTACAAAAAGACACCGAGACAGGAAGACCGTTCATCACTCTCTTTCTCTGCACTCCCTGCTTGATCCTCCCCGCAGCCGCCGTTTCCACTCATCTCAAAAGAATTTCCGACCATGCGCATTCTCTTCTTTCTGCTGACCCTATGCCCTCTGCTCTCGGCTCCAAGCCTGCGGGCCGCAGACAAGCCCAACGTCCTCTTCATCCTCTGCGATGACCTCCGCCCGGACGCTCTCGGTTGCTACGGCTCGAAGCATGTCAAAACACCGAACATCGACCGCATCGCGAAAGAGGGCGTGCTCTTCAAGAACACCTTCTGCACCACCTCCCTCTGCTCGCCGAGCCGCGCCAGCATCCTCAGCGGGCTGTATGCGCACACGCATGGTGTGACGAACAACTTCACGGAGTATCCCGCCACCATGCCCAGCTTCCCCAGCGTGCTGCATGAGGCGGGCTACACCACGGGTTACTTCGGCAAATACCACATGGGCGAGGACAATGATGAGCCACGTCCGGGCTTCGACAACTTCACCACCCACAAAGGCCAGGGAAAATACTTCGACACCGAGTGGAACCTCAATGGCAAGGAGCGCAAGGTCATCCCCGGCTACTACACCAATGTCGTCACCGACCTCGCCATGGACTGGATGAAGTCCGCGACTGGCAGCGGCAAGCCCTGGGCTGTCTGCGTCGGTCATAAAGCCCCGCACAGCTTCTACACACCCGAGCCGAAGTATGAGCACAGCTTTGATGATGTGCGCGTGCCCTATCCTGACACGGCCTTCCATCTTGATGACAAGCCCGCATGGCTCAAGCAGCGCCTCCACACTTGGCATGGCATCTACGGTCCGCTCTTTGAATGGCGCAAAAAATTCCCCGACGACAGTCCCGCAGCCGTGAAGGACTTTGAGAACATGGTCCACGGCTACTGGGGCACCGTGCTCAGCGTCGATGACAGCGTGGGCCGCATGCTCGCCTGGCTGGAAGAAACCAAGCAGCTCGAAAACACCCTCGTCATCTTCATGGGTGATAACGGCCTGCTCGAAGGCGAGCACGGCATGGTGGACAAGCGCACCGCGCATGAAGCCAGCCTGCGCATCCCTGCCGTGGCACGTTTCCCCTCCGCATTGCCCAAGGGCAAGACCATCGAGCAGCAGATGCTCACCGTCGATATCGCCCCCAGCATCCTCGAGATCTGCAGCGCACCTGCTCTTTCCAAAGCCCACGGCAAGTCCTGGGTGAAGCTCGCCAAGGAAGGCGATCCCGAGTGGCGCACCGCCTGGTTCTACCACTACAACTACGAGAAGCAGTTCCCCTACACACCGAACGTCCGCGCCATCCGCACCGACCGCTGGAAGTACATCCACTACCCGCATGGCGATGGCAGCCCCGACCGCCACATGGCCGAGCTCTACGATCTGAAAGCCGATCCCGGCGAAACCAAGAACCTCATCTCCAAGCCTGAGCTTGTGGGCGAAGTCACCGAACTCCAGGCACTGTTGTCCAAGCTCATGCTCGCCACCGGCCTCAACAACAAGACCGACACCATGCCCCTCGACGAAGGCGTAAAGAGCGACCTCCCCGACGCCAAGATCCGGTGAAGACCCAGATTTAACCGCAGATAACACAGAGAGCACAGATGACTTTGAACTGAAATTCCTTCCCCAACCATGCCCCCTACACGACTCCTCCTGCTTGGCCTCTCCGCCCTCGCCATGTCCCCCTTGCACGCCGTTGAAATCATCGCTCATCGCGGCTTCTCCGAGATCGCACCAGAAAACACCGTCGCGGCCTTCAAGCTCGGTTGGGAGAAAGGCACGGATGCCTGCGAGCTCGACCTTTATCTGACCGGTGACAACCAGATCGTCTGCCTGCACGATGCCGACACCAAGCGCACCACCGGCGTCGCCAGCAAGGTGAAGGAAGCCACCCTCGAGGCCCTGCAAAAGCTCGATGCCGGCTCCTGGAAAAGCCCCAACTACAAAGGCGAACGCATCCCCACACTGGCCGAGGCCCTCGCCTCCCTGCCGAAGGGCAAGCAACGCTTCTTCCTCGAGATCAAGGACAGCGAACGCATCGTGCCTGAACTCGCCAGACAGCTGACAACCTGGAAGTCACGCGCCAACCAACTTTGCATCATCGCCTTCGACCGCAAGGTCTGCCAGGAGTGTAAAAAAGCCATGCCCTGGATGCCCGTCTACCGCCTGTCCTCCGAACAAACCAAGGACAAGAAGCCCATCGATCTCACCCAGCTTATCGCCGATACGAAAGCCGATGGCCTCGACGGTCTCGACCTCGGCCTGAGATGGAAGTGGACTCCCGCCATGGTCGAACAAATCCGCGCTGCTGGGCTTAGAATCTACGTCTGGACCGTCAACAAGCCCGCCGACGTTAAACGCCTCGCCTCCCTCAACATCGACGGCATCACCACCGACGATCCCGTCATGGTCCGAGAGACCCTGAAGTAGGACAGGCGTCCCGCCTGCCAATGTAGAACAGGCGTCTCGCCTGTTCAGAGTAAGACAGGCTTCCCAGCCTGTCTTTCCGTTCCCCAGAGTGGAACAGGTTTTTAACCTGTTTTGGCCGCAAGCACACCCTACCGTTTCCATTCCCGACGAGTGGGAAAGCTCGCGGCATCTCGGTGCTTCCTGGAGACCGGTTACAAACCGGTCCCACTTTGTTCACTTCAAGCTCAAGATAAACGCCTTCACGTCCGCGAACTCCTGCGGCTTCAGAATCAAGTTCATCGGCGGCATCGGGGAAATCGGCGTCGCCGTGTAACCTTCCGCCAGCTTCGCATTCGGATTCACCAAGCTCTCCAGGATGTAAGCCTCGTCCTTGCGACCTGCGATCCCATCCAGCGCAGGTCCGACAGGGCTTCCCTGCCCTTTGAGCACGTGGCAGTTCTTGCAGGCCGCCACCGGATGCGTCCAGAAGATGCTTTCGCCGCGCTTCGCATCACCCGCGAGCTTTGACTCATCCTCTTCATCCTCCACCATGAGTTCACACAGCTTCACGTCATCAAAATAGACATCCCCCTTGCCCACGTGCAGCAGGTTGATGCTCGCCTTCGGCTTGTTCTTGCTGTTGAAGACCACCTCCACCTCCGTCCAGTCCTGCACACGGTTGATCTTGGGTGAAGTCTCCGCACGACCGATGTGATCATTCAGGCTGGCCTTGCCCTTGAAGCCATGCGTCTTGATCCAGGCACTGAGTTTATACTCCGTGTTAGGCTTGAGTTCCACCTCCGCAAAGAAGCTTGTGTCCGCATCCTCTCGCGTGATGCAGCGCATCGCCTGCTTGCCGCTGTGCACCATCTTCACCCCCGTAACAATACCCCACTCCGCGCCCTTGTTGCCCGGACGGTTGCCATAGTCGCGATGCTTCCAGCTCGCCGGCAGCTTCTGACCTGCGACCACTTCTTCAAAACCGGGATTGGGCAGCAGGTTCGGACCTTCCTTGTAGTTCAGCGCGCCATGCTTCTTGCCCAGCAGCTTCGCCGCCTCGGCCAGCCACTCATCACTCTTCACCACCGGATCATTCGCCAGCTTCTTCACCAACGTCTTGATTTCTTCCGACGTCGGAAACTCAGCCAGCTTCACAAAGGCCGCGAGGCGCGTGTGCTGATCCGGATCCGAGAAGACACCCGAACCAAAGAACAAGTCCTGCGCCGCCTTGTCATGGCCCAGCGCACGCACCGCATTCCTGCGCAGCGCAGGATCTTTGGAGATTAGTGCCGCCTGATGCGTCTTCGCATCAAGCTTCCCCAGCGCCTGCTGAACCCACAAATCATGTACCCCATAGGTCGCATGAGGCTCATAAGTCCCATTCTGAACCGCCAGACGCTGCGCTGTTAATCTTCCCGTGAGAGTGCCCGCCATCAGAGAAGGCTTCTCTGCCTTTGGATTCGTCCCCTTCGCCACAATCCGGTAAATCCTCCCACGTGAATGATCCCGCAGATCATTCTCATGCGCGCCGCCGACACCGGTCACGCCCACAAACCCACCACGTTCCTTACTCGGTGTCGGATTGTGCTGAATGATGAAGTTCTGGAAATCCGCCACCCACACGGCCCCATCAGGCCCCACCTCCGCATGCACGGGTGAGTTCCATTCATCGCTGCTCGCGTAGATGTTCATGAAATCGAGCGCTTCCCAACCTGCCCCCACGGGCACCACATCCAGCAGCGCCACGATCTTCATGGTCGGCTCACAAATCATCGCCTTGCCTTGGAAGCGCTTCGGCAGCGCATCACTATAAATGAAGTTAGACCCGGCAGCCGCAGTGTAGCCGCCAAAGACATCCACCTGACGGAAGTTCGGTGTGATCGTGTGGCACAGGTCCACGATGTTGATCTTCTGCGCGGTCATACCGCGCGCCTTCTCCGGATACGCCGTCGCTGGAATACCACCGAAGAAAAGCGGCGCGCCATTCGCCGTGCCGCCAAACTGGTCTCCCGCGTCATTCGTGCTGTGGCCCCAGGCGTTGTTGGTGAACTGATGCAGGAACTCCAGCGCACTGCCATCCGCCTTGAAGCGATACGTGCCCATGCTGAACTTCTGCTCCTTGCCACCGACATAGCCTTCAATGCCGCTGTAGCCGACGCAGCCATAGATCCAGTTATCGAAGCCATAGTGCAGGCTGCTGGCCTGCGCATGCGTGTCCTTGATGCCCCAGCAGTCGATGATGACCTCGCGCTTGTCAGCTTTGTCATCACCATCCGTGTCTTCCAGATAGATGAACTTCGGCGGAGCCGCGATGATAATACCCTTGCGCGCAAACACGATGCCTGTGGGAAGGTTCAGCTTGTCCGCGAAAACGGTGAACTTGTCCGCCTTGCCATCGCCATCCGTATCCTCGCAGATCTTCACGCTGTCCTGACCTTCACCCGTGGCCTGCACCCCATGCGGATAGTCCCGCGTCTCCACCACCCAGCAGCGTCCACGCTCATCCCAGGCAAAGGCGATCGGCTTGGCGATATCAGGCTCACTCGCGAAAAGCTTCAGCTCGCAATCCGCCGGGACCTGTGTGCGCTCCATGCTGCCCTTCACACTCATCGGTTGCTGAAAGGTCAGCGGCTCCGGACGCTTCTCATAGTTGGCCACCTGCGGATGCTTCTCGCGTTTCTCCGCCTCTCTTTGGGCTAAAAAGGCCTCATAACCAGCTTTGCGTTCAGCCGGCAGTTTGGACAAAATGGCCTCCTTGGTGATCGCACCCGCATCTCCCGCCTTGACCACCAGGTCATAGTTGTCCGCTGGCAGCGATTCACGAGAGTAATCAAACCAGATGCCCTCCCGGCCCAGGCCCTTCATGACTTCATGCAGAGCACCGACTGCCGTTTGTTCCTTGCCTTCAGCATCGACATAAAGCACACGCACAGGACCGGTCGGCGCAGCGTAGGCCGAAACGGTAACGGCCAGAGCAAGGAGGAGATGTTTCATGGTTGGCATCATAACGCCACAATCAACGCACCATTGCGCTTCAAACGCTCTGACATGTTTTAGGCGAAATCTGCCGGACTACGTTCTTCACGTGCGTTGTTCACGCTTTGACATGTTCGATGAACTTCCAAGCACACGCTGAAGCGTGAACAACGTACTCTTACCCCTCACCCTTCCTCGCGACGCTTGAGCGTGAAACGTTCGATGCCCTTGCGCATCACGGGCACATTGAAATTCACCAGCAACCCGGCTTTCAGGCCGCTGAGACGCAGCACCGTCTCCATCTTTTGTCGTTCGAGGTCCGCCACTTTTTCACTCGAAAGCACCTGCACGAGCAAGGCTCCGTCCACGATCAGATCCAGACGCGCCGCGCTGTTTATGCGATGCCCGCGATAGTCAAAACCCAGCGCACGTCCGCGCTCCACGGAGAGCTCCAGTCCACGCAGTTCCAGCGCCAGGCACTCCTCATACGCCTCACGCATCAAACCCGGGCCCAGAGTGCGGTGCACGGTCATGCATGCGCCAACGACGAGATGGGGAAGATCATCTGAAATCATGGCAAGGAACGACGACGGCGCAGCAGCACGATGCTGGCAATCCCCAGCAGGAGGGAGGTGGAAGGCTCAGGCACCGGAGCCACAGGCCCAAGGAAATTGTTATACACCCAGTTGCCCACCTGCTCGCCGAGGATGGCACCATCAATGTTGTCATCCGCCCAATGGATGCCGCCATAGACGCGGCTCATGCCGGCCTCCCGAGCGGCATCGGTAAAGCTGTCGAAGGTGCGGGTCAGGCCCGGAGTCAGGAAAGGAGACTCGGTGTCCGTGATGAAAGTGATGTCGTCCGTTCCGAAGAAGTTCGCCAGGATGGTGGCCCCGGCCATGCTGAACGCGCTGTGACCGCTCGTGTAGGCGCCGAAGGAGGGCGTGGGGATCAGCGGTGTCCAGGAGGCATCTTCGATCGTGTCTGGATTGCCGTCCGTGGAAGCCGTATTGATGGCCAGCATCGGACGCCAGTTGTCATAAAGCACCTTCGCTTCCCAGGTGGCGATGCCCGCATCCGCCGCAGCCAGATTCAGGAGCGCAAACAGACGCGCGTTCTGCTCCACGCTCAGTCCCATGGAGGCAGACACTGTGGCGGCGATGCGGTTCCAATGTCCAGGAGGCGAGGAGGTGCCTGGACCGTCCACCCAAAAGTAGGCGATCTCTGTCTGTTCCGCTGTGCGAGTGGCACTGTTCGTGCCGCCGAGAGTCTTCAATTGGTTAAACTGCTGCGTGTACGACTGGCTGTTCACCCATCCCTGATAGTCACCGTTGAAGGCCACATAGCTCACGTTTCGATCCATTGAGGTGCCCATGTTCATGCCTGTCGGGCGGAACTGGCTTTGCGAGTTCATCGTGAAAGGACTCAGGTCTGACCACCAGGATTTCAAGAAGGTGCCCGCCCCAGCCCCCCAGGCCCCGGGCGTGGTGCCCGGCTGCCAGCGGCCCACCGTTCCCAGTGGCTGCGGCTCATAGGTGGGCGTGCTGTTCCAGCCATCCACGGCGCGTGTGCCGGTCATCGCACCTGCCGCTGCCTGCCCCACTTCCATGCCGCGAGTCTTGGCGGTGCCATCCGCGATCAGTGACATTTGCGCGTTGTACTTGTTCGTGAAGGACTGCGTGTAGGCATTGCCCGCCCCATACAGATCATTGAAGACCGAACTCAGCACACCATACGCAGCTGTGGCGGCCGCAGCGTTCACATCCGTGCTGCTGCCTGCCGTGGTGGCATCGAAGTAGCCCAGGTAGGAATTGTAATTCCGGTCCACGGAATTCACGGCGTCAAACATCGCCCCACCGAGCATGCCCATGATGCGGGAATTCATCGGCGGGTTACCACCCGAACCTTGAGCCGCAAAAGCATTTCGCATCACCTCATTCCATTCCGTGATGACATCAGCTTGCAGAGGCAAGGCTGCCAAAAAGGGCATCAGCGCCACAATGAAGCGTCGGAAAGTCATGGGGAGCAAAGCGTATAATTACCATAAATAGTAATCGCGCTCACAACTCAAGCCAAGTGAATTGTTTGGCTTTCCGCAATATTAAGTAAAATTGGCGTCACGAGGCTTTTCACTAATGGACGCACAGCAGCGGATGTTCCGGGATGCGGTCTGAAACACGGTCATAAAAAAGCGGCGTGAGGATGCTCACGCCGCCTGATGAATGAGAGAAGCTGTCCGCTCTGAGAGCGGTGATGAACTCACTCAGCCTTCTTTTTCGGCTCGGTCTGAGCTTCTGCCTTTTTCTTGGTCGACTTCGCCGGAGCCTTCTTCCCGACCGCCTTCTGCTTCACGCCAACGTTGAGCTTCAGCACGGTGTCATTGCCATCACCTTCGGCTTTCTTGAGGGAACCGCCGACCCAGGTGCCGACTTTCACGGCTTCGATGGTCACCGGCTTCTCTTCATCCACATACTGCGTGCTGGCATTCACGGTAAACTTCACCTCAGGAGCCTCCGCCCCTTCGCCCCGGACGATCGTCAGCGTGCGGGAAGTGATGGCGACCACCTTGCCGTAAAAGGGATAGGTGTCCTGCTTGCCTTTGGCGCCAGCCTTCTTCGGAGCGGCCTTTGGCGCTTCAGCGGCGGTGGCCTTCTTGGCATCAGCAGCATGGGTGGAATCGACAGTGGCAAAAGCGGCGAAGACTGCGAGAAGGACGAGTTTCAGTTTCATGGAGCAATCAATGGATGGGTGTTCGAGAGGGTGAATGGATCACGGTGCGTCTTTATTTAGATAGGTTTCGCAAAACGCAGCAAGAGATAAAACGGCCATCCCCTCGCATTCTCCGCGGGACTTCCTGTTCGCCGCCATCCGCGAGGGGGGCCATTCGCGTATCATCTCCAGATGTTTTTCCGGGCGCTGTCCGGCCTATTTCGGGCTGGTGAATTCCCCCTCGACATCTTCCTCTTCGTCGGAGTATGGTTTATCCCGCCATGAGCAACCTCTTCCAGGAGACTGTTTTCTTCCAGAACCTCTATGCCACTCCTGCGGATTGGCAGCGTGACTTGTTTTATTCCGTCGTGCGCGCTGGGCATCTGAGAGCAGGCTATGAGCACCGCATCCAGAGGGAAACTTATCCGGGTCATGAACTGATCCTTTGTTTGGCGGGGCGTGGCTGGGCGCAGATCGCAGGCAAGCGCCACGAGATCGGCGCGGACGAACTTCTATGGGTGAACTGCCACCACCCGCACACCTATGGAGCCATCTCCAAGGAGCCCTGGGAACTCTACTGGATCCGCGTGGAAGGCCGCCCCCTCGACCGCGTGGCAAACCTCCTGGAGATCCGCTCCCAGCCAGTCATCAAGAACTTCAACACCCGTGCGGCCATCCAGGAGTTTGAGCGCGCCTTCCACCACATGTCCGGCACACGCCCCAGCGATGCCGCGCTCGTCAATGCCGCCGTCACCGCCATCATCGCCCTGGCCTTCGAGGCCCGTCTGTCAGACACGGATGAGATCCGCCCTGAGCTTCCCCTGCCCGTCCAGAAGTCGCTGGAGAAGATGCGCCTCTACTTCCACACCGCCATCCGCGTCTCCGATCTGGCGGCCCTCTCTGGCATGAGTGAAAGCCACTTCAGCCGCCTCTTCAAATCCTGCATCGGCACCAGCCCCATCGACTGGCTCCGCCGCGAGCGAATCAATCAGGCCAAGCATCGCCTCATTGAAAGTGATGACCCCATCAAGGAAGTCGCCCGCCAGGTCGGCTACAGCGACCAGTTCTTCTTCAGCAAGGATTTCAAGAAGATGACCAAGCTCACCCCCACGCAGTTCCGCGTACAGGAAAAGCAGCCCTGAGGAAAATGGCGATTGCCAGTTCTACTGCAAACTCACCCGCCATGAACGGATCAGGGAGGTGCTTGAAGCCGTGTCAGGAATTAGATAATGCCCGTAACCACGCCGCGCATTGCCCGCCTCGTAGTTGATCAGGATGCCCGCAAAGGGAACCGTGATCGCCGGGCTGCCATCTTTGAAGCTGCCGCTGAAAATGCCCGTCTTGGGGTCGATCTTCATCGTCACGCTCTTGTCTGGGTTGGGCGGCACCACCACAGCGTTCGGCTTGGTGAGGGTGAAATTCTGCGTGAACTGGTTGATCCGGCTCTCCACGAAGCCCAACTGCATGGTGGCTGGACCCGCGGGGAGTTCCAAAAAGGCATGTAGATCGTTAGGCGTGAATTTGCCCCCTGTCACTTCAAGCGCATGCGTGGCGAACCCGCTCTTGTAGGAGCGGTCGGTGCTCGCCAGCGGCTGCGGGATCTTGTACCAGTCAAAGGCGGGGACGGTATCACTCACGATGTCAAAGCTTGTATTGTTGATGAAACACTCGCCCTGAAGGCTGCCCGTGTTTTTATACAGGCTGGCATGCAGGGGGATGCTCCGGTTGATGGCCATGAAGGTGCCAAAGGTGATGCTGCTGCCGTCAGCCGCCTTTCCTGCCCAAGTGGCCACACCCGTCTTGCTGACGGCCACCTGCAGGAAGCCATCTCCGAGAGGAAACGCCATGTCGCCTCCCACCGCCGTGGTTTCCATGACCGCGTTATAGAGTCCCTGCTCCACGAGGGGCACCTGACCGGCGGGTGCCGCCGTCCATGGATTCCGCATGGCATCAAATCTCGCATCCGTGGCCGGCGCGCCTCCTTCATGGCTGCTGATGGCATGCAGGGTGTCATGCACGGCGATGAGATTCCCCTCCACCGGATCAAAAACTGCCGCCACGGGATGATCCAGGAAATTCACCGTGTCCACCCGGTCAGAGACAGTGCAGGCGGTGCCGTTGGGGTTGAGCTGAACCAAAAGTGTGTCCAGCACCACGAGGGTGCCATTGCCCATGCTGACGATCCCCACGGGATCGATGAAGCGAGTGTTGGCCAGCAACCCGTCAGCGAAGCCGTCCACGCCGGGTGATCCCGCATAAGTCGTGACGGCTCCTGTGAGCGTCACTTTACGGATCACGCGGTTCTGCTTGTCCGCCACGAACAGCGCCTTGAGAACCGGGTCATAGGTGATGCCTCGTGGCTCATGAAACACCGCATTGGTGCCGCTGCCGTCCTTGTGCGCACCCACGCTCGCCTTGCCTGCCAGCGTCGTCACCACGCCGCCTGGGGTGATCTTGCGGATGAGGTGGTTCGCACGATCCGCGACATACAGGTTCCCGGCAGGGTCAAAACACAGGGCACACGGGGCGCTGAAACGAGCCGCCGAACCCGTGCCGTTCGTGCTGCCAATCTGCCCGGCCGTCCCGGCGAAGGTGCTCACCACACCTGCGGGAGTGATGCGGCGGATGACCGAATTGCCCGCGTCCGCGACATACAGATTGCCCAGCCTATCCAGAGCCAGGCCTTCGGGGCCATTGAAGCTCGCAGCCATCCCTGTCTCATCGACGGCCCCCGGAGTTCCATTGCCCGCAAAGGTGGTCACCATGCCCGCGTCGTCATCCACAAAGCGGATCACATGATTGCCATTATCCGAGATGTAGCCGGACCCGTTTGGCAGGATGGCGATGCCTTTGGGACTATTGTAACGAGCATCCTGAAAGCTCCCGTTGACGAGATCCGGCTCTTCAGGATCTCCCATCGCGAGCTCACCCTGCGTCAGCTCGAAACCTGGCTCGATGATGCCACCCTGCATGAGATCACTGCCAAAGTTGATGTTGATGTCCATCAGCAGATCTCCCAGCGTGGCAGGCGTGCGTTTGATCAGCAGATCCGCCGTGGGTTCATTGCCAATCGAAATGTCCAGCACCCCGACCACGCTGTGTTTCTGGCCCGCCAAAGTCGCCGAACCGGAAACCGTCCCTGAGGAATTCACCACGATCTGCACGTGTCCACCGAGGCCGAAATTCGAGGCTCCCGATCTCGCCACCACACCATTGAAAGTGCCGATGTAGCTTGGGTGAAGGGCTTCGATGGTGAGCGAGAACTTCAACTCAGGTCCCGTGCCCACCGGGTTGGAGGCTTTGAAAGTAATGATGTTAGGCAGGTAGGCCGTGTTGGCCGTATTGCGCTTGCTGGCCTCTGTTGGCTTGCCGGTGATGCGTCCTGTTTTGGGGTCCAGCTTCAGTCCCCTGGGCAGCCCCGTGGCGGTGAAGCCGGTGGGGAAATTTGAAGCGACAAGCGGTAGGTCAAGGGTCTGACTGACAGAAACGGTCAATGGCGCCATCGAAACCACCGTCGGCAACAGATCCACCACCTGCACATTCACATCACCGTTCATCACAGGTGGAGGATCATCGCCGGGGACTTCAAAAGTGACACGGCAACTGTAGTCACCTTCGTGGGCATCCGTCACCTTGGTGATGCTCAGAGTCGTTTTGTCAGCACCTGTGGTCACGGATCCATTCACCGTGCCATTGGCCAGAGGCTGGCCACCGCGCTGCCATACGTAGAGTGGCTTCACTCCTGGCGCAGCCGGTGCTGTCACAAGGCACTTGAGAGTGAGCGTGCCTCCTGCTTTCACCACTGCCAGTCCTTGGTTCCGCGTGACCACCGCCAGATAGGCTGCATTGGACAAAGCAGGACTGCCGACACCATTGGTCGCGCTCACCTTATAGACGCCAGCATCGGTGGTTTTGGCCTCAGGAATGACGAAGTCATCATTTGTCGCTCCACCGATCTTGGCCGTGCCTTTCAGCCATTGGTAGGTCACGGCCGGCGTCCCCGTCGCCGTCGCATTGAAAGATGCAGGATCCCCCACCAACACCAATTGGCTGGCCGGATGATTGAGAATGCCAGGCGCCACCTGCGCCAGCATAAGGGGGGCCCAACTGAGGAGCAGAGTGCTGACAAGCGAGAAGAAGGGCAATTTCATGAAAATCGAAATGGAAAAGCACGGGAAAACTCACCCCAATCTAGCCCAAACGCTCACGCATGGGAATCCTGGAATCGCCTCCCCTTGATCACCGCATCTTATAACGCCCCGACTGGCAGTTGTTACATAAAGTTCAAAAGAACACCTTCCAACTTGCACCCGGCAAACGTAGCCACTACCTAGCTCCACCTCTTTTTTACGTCCCCCATGTCGAAGAAAGCCGCCCCCACCTCGAAGCCTGCTGCCACTGCCGTCGTCTCTGTTCCGCCGCCCTCAGACGTCATCCAGATCCGAGGGGCCCGGCAGAACAATCTGCGCGGGTTTGATCTCGACCTGCCTTTGGGGATGCTCAGCGTGGTCACAGGCCCGAGCGGCAGCGGCAAGTCATCGCTGGCCTTTGACACGATCTATGCGGAAGGGCAGCGGCGGTATGTTGAGACCTTCTCGCCTTACACGCGGCAGTTCTTCGAGCGCATGGACAAGCCGAAGGTGGATGCCATCCACGGCATCCCTCCGGCCATCGCAATCGAGCAGGTGAACAACATCCGCTCCACGCGCAGCACGGTGGGCACGATCACGGAGATCAATGACTACCTCAAGATGCTGTTCCCACGACTGGCCGAGGGCACCTGCCCGGAATGCCATCGTCCCGTGAGACCCGAAACGCCGGAGAGCATCCAGGGCGAGCTTTTGACCAAGCATGCCGGGCAGAACGCGCTCATTGGCTTCCAGGTGCCGGTGCCAAAGATCACGAAGCCAGAAGATTTTTTTCAGTTCCTGCAAGCTCAAGGCTACCTGCGCATCTGGGTCTATGGCGAACTTATCCGCACGGACGAACCTGCCGCGCTCAAAGGCCGCAAGTTGCCTGCTCTGGTGCTGGTGGTGCAGGATCGTGTGACCTTGGAAGCCAAACAAAAAGCGCGACTGTCTGAAGCCATCGAGGCATCTCTGCGTCTTGGCAAAGGTCAGCTCACGGTGATCCTCAGTGGTTTGGACAACGAGGCTTCAGTTCCAAGTTTAAAGTTAAAAGTTAAAAGTTCCCAAGCCGCGCCAGCGACAACTTTAAACCTTAAACTTGAAACCTTAAACTTCTCCACGGACTGGCGCTGTGCGGACTGTGACATCACTCTCCCAGCTCCCACGCCGGGGCTGTTTTCCTTCAACAATCCCATCGGCGCATGCCCGACTTGCAAGGGCTTTGGGCGCACGCTGGGCATGGATCTGCGCAAGGCGATGCCCGACGAGTCTCTCAGCATTCGCGAAGGGTTAGTGAAGGCTTTCAGCGGCAGCACCTATCAAGAGAGCCAGGATGACCTGGAGCGCACCGCGAAGCGCAAGGGCATCAATCTGAACACCGCCTTTGCCGACCTGCCTGCGGACGAGCAGAAGTGGATCATCGAAGGTGAGGACAAGGACCCTGAGCGCGCCTGGAGCAATGGCCTGTGGTATGGCGTGCGCGGCTTTTTCAAATGGCTGGAAGCCCGTGCCTACAAGATGCATGTTCGCGTGTTCCTGAGCCGCTATCGCGCCTACACCACCTGCTCGGAATGCGATGGTGGTCGCTTAAAGAAGGAGGCCTACAATTTCCGCATCGGTGGCAAGACCATCGCGGATATTTGGAACCTGCCTGTCACGGATCTGCTGCCGCTGACCCAGAGCTGGCCGGTGGTGACGGGCGACAACGCCACACGGATGCTGCGCGATGAGATCGGCAGCCGCCTCAGCTATCTCGACCGGGCCGGGCTCGGGTACATCCATTTGGATAGGCAAACTCGCACGCTCAGCGGAGGTGAGCTTCAGCGCGTGAACCTCACGACCTGTCTCGGTGCCTCGCTGGTGAACACGCTCTTTGTGCTGGATGAGCCAAGCATCGGCCTGCATCCGCGTGACATTGGACGTCTCATCGGTGTTATGGAAGGCCTGCGTGACAAGGGCAACACATTGCTCGTCGTGGAGCATGAAGAAAGTGTGATGCGCGCCGCGGACAACCTGATTGAGATCGGCCCAGGTCGTGGTGACAAAGGCGGGCACCTCGTTTACTCCGGGCCGCTGGATGGCCTGATCATGAAGAAAGGATCGCTGACGGGGGACTATCTCTCCGGCATGAAGAGCATCCCCGTGCCCGAGAAGCGCCGTGAAGTTTCAAGTTCCAAGTCTCAAGTTTCAAGTTCCCAGAAGCCCGCCAAAGCCGCATCCTCTCGCGCTGGAAAGCTTGAAACTTTAAACCTTAAACCTGCAACTCTCAGCATCAAAGGAGCACGGCAAAACAACCTCAAGAACATCGATGTGGACATCCCGCTCGGTGTCTTTTGTTGCATCACCGGTGTGTCAGGCTCGGGCAAGAGCACGCTCATTCATGAGGTGCTTTACCGGAACCTGCAGCGCCTGCGCGGCGAGGTTTGTGAAGATGAACCAGGGCGCGTGAAGACCATCACCGGGCATGAGCAGCTCAGCCAGGTCATCATGGTGGACCAGTCGCCCCTCGCACGCACTCCGCGCAGCACGCCGGCGGTGTACGTGGGTGCCTTTGACACCATCCGCCAGCTTTTTGCCGATGGTGAGGATGCGAAGGCGCTGGGCATCACCGCAGGGTTCTTCTCCTTCAACAGCGGCGAAGGCCGCTGCGAGCGCTGCTGGGGCACGGGCTATGAGAAGATCGAGATGCAGTTCCTCAGCGATCTCTTTGTGACCTGCCCAGAGTGCGAGGGCAAGCGCTACCAGCCACATGCCCTGAAAGTGCTGCTGCATGGCAAGAGCATCCATGATGTGCTCGGCATGACCATCGAGGAGTCGGTGGACTACTTCCGCCTGCCTGAGTTTGCGAAGGCCAAGAAGGCCGCGCAGGTGGCTAACCAACTTTCCATTCTCACCGAGGCAGGTCTGGGCTACCTGAAGCTTGGACAGCCTCTCAATACCCTGAGTGGTGGTGAGGCTCAGCGACTGAAGCTTGTCGGACATCTCATTGAGTCGGCCTCGCAGCGTGTGCCGGATAGCAAGACGTCGCTGCTGCTGCTCGATGAGCCGACCACGGGACTGCATTTTGATGACATCGCACTGCTGGTGAAGCTGCTCCAGCGGCTCGTGAATGAGGGCAACAGCCTCATCGTGATCGAGCACAACCTGGACGTGATCCAATGCGCCGACTGGGTCATCGATCTGGGCCCTGATGGCGGTGCGGCGGGAGGACAGCTCGTGATCGCGGGCACGCCAGAGGTGGTGGCTGAGTGTGACGCATCCTGGACGGGACGCTATCTCAAGGAGAAGTTCGCAACTCAGGGTTCTCAGTTCACGGTGGCCGAGCAGGCGAGCCATGCACGCCAGTTCAGCACGAAGAAGAACGAGCAACGCGCCGAGAACAGAGACCAGAGAACGGCGAACACGATCAGCATTCGAGGGGCTCGCGAGCATAACCTCAAGAATATCAGCATCGACATCCCGCGTGACCAGTTTGTGGTGGTCACGGGCTTGAGCGGCAGCGGCAAGTCGACACTTGCTTTTGATCTCGTGTTTGCGGAAGGGCAGCGTCGGTTCCTCGACAGCATGTCCGTGTATGCGCGCACCTTTGTGGAGCAGATGGAAAAGCCGGAGGTGGATCTCATCACAGGCGTGCCACCGACGGTTGCGATCGAGCAGCGCATCTCGCGTGGCGGTGGCAAGTCCACCGTGGCCACAGTCACAGAGGTCTGGCACTTCTTGCGACTGCTGTTTGCAAAGCTGGGCACGCAGTATTGCCCGAAGTGTGATGTGCCCGTGGTCAAGCAGAGCGCCACCGCCATCACGCAGACCATCGCGGATCATGTGAAGCGTGGCGGATTGCATTTGCTCGCGCCGCTGATCAAGGCACGCAAAGGCTTCCACACCGAGGTGGCGGAGAATGCGCGCAAGCATGGCATCGAGACCCTGTGGGTGGATGGTGAGTTCAAGGACACACTGACCTTCAAACCCCTCGCTCGCTTTAAAGAGCACAGCATTGATGCGGTCATCGCTAAGGTGGAGAAAGGTCTGTCGCCACTGGAGCTGCGGCCCTTGGTCGACAAGGCGCTGAAGATGGGCAAGGGCACGATCAAGCTGCGCTTTTTGGACAAGTCCACGCAGGTGCTGAGCACGGAGATGAGCTGCCCGACTTGTGATCTGAGCTTTGAGGAGCTGGATCCGCGCCTCTTCTCCTTCAACAGCCCGCATGGCTGGTGCACGCACTGCCGTGGCTTTGGCTTTGTGGTCAGTGCGAGCGGTGCGACACCGCAGCGCGATGACGTCTCACAGCTCGCAGCCGAGCTTGAGGAAGAACGCCGCCTCACCCGCCACGAAGATGATGATGAAGGCGATCATGTGCGTCTCCCCTGCCCTCACTGCCATGGCAGCCGGCTGAACCAAACGGCGATGTTTGTGAAGCTGAAGGTGGAGCAAGCTTCCAGCTTGCCTGCTGGGAAAGCCAAGGCGGCAAGCAAGATGCTTGCGCCACCTTATCTGCGCATTCAGGACCTCAATGGACTGGCGGCGGAAGAGGCGGAGGTCGAGATGGCGAGGCTAAACTTCAGCGGCACTGAAGGTGAGATCGCGCGGGACATTTTAGTGGAGATCAAGCAGCGGCTGCACTTCATGAAGGAGGTTGGCCTGGGGTATCTCCAGCTCAATCGCAGCGCGGACACGCTGAGTGGTGGCGAGGCGCAACGCATCCGGCTGGCGGCACAGCTTGGCTCAAATTTGCGCGGCGTGCTGTATGTGCTGGATGAGCCGACCATCGGTCTGCATCCGCGCGACAATGTGCGCCTGCTCAACACGCTGACGGCTTTACGCGACAAGGGCAACTCGCTGCTCGTGGTGGAGCATGATGACGAGACGATGCGCCGCGCGGACACGATCATCGATCTCGGGCCAGGTGCAGGTCGCTTCGGGGGCGAGATCATCAGCCAGGGCTCGCTGGATCACATTCTCAGTGATCCGCACAGCGTGACGGGCAAGGAACTGCGCGCGCCGCTGAAGCACCCTCTGCGTGGCGAGCGGCGCCCCCTGCCCTCCACGAAAAAGAAGGAAGGCTGGCTGACCATCGAAGGCGCGCGGGCGAACAACCTGCGTGATCTGAAGATCAGCATCCCGATCGGTCGCCTCACCGTGATCACGGGCGTGAGCGGCAGCGGTAAGAGCACCTTCATGCACAGCGTGCTGTGCCCTGCCGCGAAGATCGCGACGAACAAGACGAGTGCGGCCAGGAAGGAAGCGAAGCCCTGGAAGAGCGCGATTGGTTTCGATCAACTCGCGGCGGTGCATGAGGTGGACCAGTCGCCGATCGGCAAGACCTCGCGCTCCTGCCCGGCGACTTATGTCGGCGTGCTGGATGAGATCCGGAAGCTCTTTGCGCAGCTTCCGGTCGCGCGTGCCCGTGGCTATGATGCGGGGCGTTTCTCCTTCAACACGGACGGCGGGCGCTGCGAGACCTGCCAGGGCAATGGCGAGATCAAGGTGGAGATGAACTTCCTGCCCACGACTCGCGTGCCTTGTGAAAGCTGCCACGGATTGCGCTTCAACAGCGCCACTTTGGAGATCGAGTATAACAGCAAGAACATCGGTCAGATCTTGCGCATGAGCATCACGGAGGCGGCGGAGTTTTTCGCCAGCCAGCCGCGCATTGCCCGAACCCTGCAGTTGCTGGCAGACACCGGGGTGGGTTATATCCAGCTCGGGCAGCCGAGCCCCACGCTCAGTGGTGGTGAGGCGCAGCGCATGAAGCTGGTCACGGAGCTCAGCATCGGCCAGGGCAAAACGATCACGCAGAAGCTGCGCGGCTTGAAGACCGAGAAGCGGAATCTGTATCTCATCGAGGAGCCGACCATCGGCCTGCACATGAGTGACGTGGCGCGGCTCTTAGATGTGCTGCACCGGCTCGTGGAAGAGGGACATACCGTGGTGGTCATTGAGCATCATCCGGATGTGTTTGCCGAGGCAGACTTCCTTCTGGATATCGGTCCTGAGGCTGGGGCGGAAGGCGGGCAGCTTGTGGCCAGCGGCACGCCTGAAGAGGTGGCAAAGCACAAGACCAGCTGCACGGCCCCGTTCTTGCGGCAGGTGCTCGGCATGTAGGCCCATTCGCCAGAATGGGATGGATTGGGGATGGGCGTCACCCTAGACCTCCGCACTCTGGCGAGTGCGCCTACGCAGTAGGATCGTTCGCCAGAACGAGGGATTGAAAGTCCACGATAATTTCGTGTCCTCAGTGTTATCTTTGGTTCATCAATCAATCACGCCTTCATCCTCCTCCCGCATCTCCTGGTCCTCACCTCATCACAACCGCATGCGCCATCTGCTGACCAGCCTCCTTACGCTCCTTCTTCTGAGCCAATGCAACGGAGGGAACAAAGGCGACCACCCGGACATCAACGTGCGCTGGAGCCGCGAATACCCTCTCAGACGCAGCGAATACTCCACCATCACCTTCTCCAGAAAAGTCGGCGAACAGTGGGTGGAATGCCTGGCCGTCGCCGGCACCCATCTCGAGATCTCCTACACCCACTCCGCCGGACACAGCTCCCCCGTCTTCATCCTCACGACCGTCTCGACTCGCGTCGTCCTCGCCGTGGATCCAGCCACCGAAGCCTCCCCTGGTAAACGCGCCAGGAACCTCGGCCTCCACCTCCTCGAACGCCGAGGCGGCATCGTCCACGAACTCAAGGAAGGCGATGCCTTCCTCGACAAGGCATGACCGCGTAGGAGCACGCCCTCCAAAGGAGAGCGACTTCCACCTCCCTCTGGCCACCCAAAGCCCGCGCCAACCGCCGTTGGAGTGCATGCTTTAGCCGCCCTCTGATATCTGTCTCCCAGAGTCGGCTAAAGCCAATGCCGTTAAGCAATAATGACTGTACAACATGATTTCTTGGT
>JAZKCU010000003.1:0-297648 GCA_040387935.1 Verrucomicrobiota bacterium
TTAAGGCTACGCATCTTTAGCAAAGATGTGCTTTCGACCACTCAGCCACCTCACCAAACGTTCCCGCGCTAGGCGGGTGAACGAGCGCTATCTATCGCGATGCCTTTCGTGACGTCAACGCAAAAATGCCTGAGGCAAACACGAAAATCTCACACCACCTGGGATGCAGGCTTGGCAAAGAAGGCTAGCTCCCCTCAAACTGGTCAGATATATTCCACACGCGGCGCCCGTCTCTTCCTTTCAGTATCAACCTCAGCTCACACATCCATGTCACGCAAGCTTAGCCACATCGCTCCCGACTGGTGGGACTATACCACTCTGGACAACTCTCTGATCAATGATGCCGCACGGCTGACCGAACGTGATCTGCGACAGCTCTCGCGCCCCGGCTTCAAGGTGGTCATGCATGACACCCTGGAGGAGTTTTACCTGGCTGAAGCACTGGAGTATATCCACGCCTGGCGCCAGGCCACCGCGGACAATCCAGCGGGCATCTGCGGCCCCATCGGCCCCACGGAGCAACTGCCTCTCGTGGCCCGGCTGATCAACGAACTGGGCATGTCCATCAAGGACGGGCACTTCTGGGGCATGGATGAGTGGTATGATCCAGACACCAAGAAGGAGGTGAGCATGGATCATCCGCTGTCCTTTGAGAGAGCTGACCGAGAGCTGTGCTTTGACCGCATCCAGAAGAAGCTGGTGATGCCGGACACGCAGCTGCATTTCCCGAAAGCGGACACGGCACCGTTCATCAAAAGCTGGAGTTCCGGCGTGCGCTGCATCGTAATGCAGGGCGGCCAGGGCGACATCAAGCACTGGGCTTTCAATGATCCTCTCAAGCGCACGGGCAAGTGGAAGAACGAGCCACCGCCTGCGGCTGAGTATCGCAAGCTGGGCACGCGCATCGTGGACCTGCATCCGATCACGCTGGCGCAGAATGCGCGCACGTCCGGCGGCGGGAACATCACCATGGTGCCGAAGATGGCCATCACGGTGGGTCCCAAGGAAACCTGGATGGCCGAGAAGGTGAGCATCTGGCATGCAGGCAAGCATGACAATCCGCTGGGCCAGCGCCTGACCGCTCTCATGATCTCGAAGCGCCTGGTGGACAGCAGCGTGCCCATGTCACTCCTGGCGGATCATCCGAACGTGCAGTTCAACTACTTCCGCGGCGGCCTCGGCGAGGTGGCGGTGGAGATGCATTGATCACCCTCCTTGGATGGATTAAAAATGAGCGTGTCTCGGTGACGGGACACGCTTTTTTTGTGCCGTGTGGAGAGGCCAGCCACGACGAGGGAGGTGCGCGAAAGCACTGATTCTGCAGCGCGGAACACGACCATCCCACAGAAGGGGCGGATAGCCCCCACCTTACTGGGCAGCGCGCTTTTCGAGAGGCTGCCAGCCGAACTCGTCGGTCGGACGGGCCTTCTTGCCGCCAAAGAAGATATCACCCGTGTCCTTGAGGGTCACGAAGATGATGAAGCCGAAGAGCATGAGCACGCAGACCGTCTGGATGATCTCCAGAATGCGGCCCTGAGGCGGACGGCGGCGGATGGCCTCACCCACGCCCATGACGATGTGACCACCATCCAGCACGGGGAACGGCAGCAGGTTCATGAGCGCCAGATTCACATTCAGCACCACGCTGAACCAAAGGACCTGAAGGAATGGCTCCGGATGTTGAAGGAGATTGTAATACACGCGGCCGATGCCGACGGGGCCGCTCATGTGGGCCGGACCGATGTCCGAATTCGAGGCGACCAGCTTCTGGATCATGCTGAAAAGGGCCTTGGCGGCACCGGACACCTGCTCCCACACTCCTGGGTAGGCCAGCTTGATGGCTCCCGTGTCGTGCCAGACGACGCCGATCATGAACTGATTCCATTCCGCAGGACGCTTGTCAGGCACGCGCGGGGTAAGTGTCACCGGCAGTTCGCTGCCGTCACGACGGATCACCATCTGCATGGTCTTGCCGCCGCCTGCCTTCACGTAATCGGCCAGTTGGTAGCGGTGGATCAGCGGGATGTTATCCACGCTCAGAAGTTCATCTCCCGCCTTCATGCCTGCCTCGTCGGCCGGGCTGTTGGGCTGCACAGCACCCACCATGGGTGTTTCTTTGCCCGTGATACCGGTCTCACGCAGAGGTGGCCGCTTGAAAACCATGTCGAGAAGTTTGCGGAACCAGGACTTGGATTCATCCTCCGTCACCTGAGCCAGTTCAGGGACGACTGAGACGGTCGGAACAGCTTTGCCCGCACGTTCGACATCGAACTGAATGGTCTTGCCCTCGCTGGAAATGATGTTCCAGCGGACGGTGTCCGTGGTCATGCCTTCGAAGCGATTGATCTGCTGACCGTCGATGCTGAGGATCTTGTCTCCCGCCTGGAGCCCCGCTTTGCCAGCTGGGCTTTCCTTCACCACATAACCGATGGTTTTGGTGACAAAGGGCTCACTCTGGGGCTTGCCCATCCAGCTCACCAGCAGAGCGAAGAAGCAGGCGAGCAGGAAGCTGAAGAGAGGGCCGGCAAAGGCGACGATAATCTTGTCCAGCGGAGTGATGGGAGGCAGCGGCTCCGTGCTGGAGCTTTCCCCCTCGATGGCATCCATGGGAGCCATCTGGGGAAGTTTTACAAAGCCACCGGCCGGGATGCAGCCGAGTCCATACTGGACACCGTTGATGGTCTTCTTCCAGAGGGGCTTGCCGAACCAGATCTGGAAGGCCTCCACCTTCAGGCCACGCCAGCGGGCGGCCAGGAAGTGACCCCACTCGTGGACGAGGATCATCAGGTTGAAGACGAGCAGGACTTCGAAAATCAGGATGATGAAGCGGAGGGCTTCACCGACGGGACCAAGGGAAGAGAGCCAGGACATGCGGGGGGACTAGATCAGAAAAAAGAGCGCCAGGGGCGTGGAAGGAGAACGGAAAGCTACCACCCACCTCCAACTCGGCAATGGGCAGATGGAGGGAACGCAAAAAACTCGCCATCCCTGTAGCACTTACGTCTCTACATCTCCCGTTTGACCATTTGCTGCTGCACTTTGTTGATTTCCTGGTGCAGGGCGATGATCTCGCGCTGGAGCTCGGTGGCGTCTTCGGCCTCGAGACCCGGCTGCTTGAGCTGGGTTTGCAGCCGCTGCTTCAGCATCTGAAGGCGGGTCAGTTCCAGAAAGCTCAGGGCATGTTCAGCAGCCGCCATGCCGCCGGTGGCGCTGGACTCATGCAAAAGCTGGTTCAGCGCAGCCTCCTCATCTGGCTGGAGGGTGGTCAGGTAGACATTCACCGCGACCGGGTCCACCGGATCAAAGGTGCCGCGCCAGATAAGGGCCAGCAGCTCAGTTCCGGGGATGTCCCGCAGGACCTCGTCATGCTCCTGGTGGCGCAGCCAGTTGAGCACTTCAGCATCCGCCAAGGCCAGCCGCGTCAGAAGCAGAGCGGTGCGGTTCTGGGCAGCGATGAGCTGCTGGCCGGAAGTTTCGGGGCGCTCGGCCTGCTTGGCTTCATCCTTGTTAGATCGTTGTGCCTGCTTCGCCGCACGCACCACAAGCTGGCGCATGGTGTCCTCAGGAAGGGAAAGACGCACTGCGGCACGCTGCATGGAGGTTTCCCGGGCCACCGGACTTTCCAGCAGGGCGATGTTTCCCGCCAGTTGCCCGGCGAAACGCACGCGCTCCCGCATCTCGCTCATGCCCTTGTTCGATGCCGCTGCATCGGTCTGGTAGTCGAGGAATTCCTGAGCGCCTTCGAGGAGCGCCTTGAAGGCTTCGGGCCCCTGTTTGCGGATCAGGGAGTCTGGGTCTTCACCTTTGGGCAAAGCGGCGACTTTGACGATCAGGCCGGTGGGAGCCAGGATCTTGAAGGCCTTTTCGGCGGCGTTGATTCCGGCGCTGTCGGAATCATAGCAGAGCACGATCTCGTCCGCCAGACGCTTGAGCAGTTTGGCATGGACCTCGGTGAAGGCCGTCCCCTGCCCTGCCACGGCATTGTTAAAGCCTGCCTCATGCAGCATGACCGTATCGATCTGGCCCTCGCAAACGATGGCTTGATGGACCTTGGAGATGTTCCGCTTGGCGCGGTCAAAACCGAAGAGTACCTTGCTCTTGCTGAAGATGGGCGTCTCCGGTGAGTTCAGATACTTCGCCGTCTTGGCTTCAGCCTGGAGCAGACGACCGCTGAAGGCGATGACGTCACCATTGTCATTGCGGATGGGGAACATCAGCCGGTCCCGAAAGCGCGGATAGGCATCGCCACGCTCCTCGCTGAAGGCGAGGATGCCAGAGTCGATGAGGATCTGCCTGCCAAACTTCTGTTCCGTGGCCCACTGGCGCATGAGCTGGCTGTTTGTGGGCGCATAACCGAGCAACCAGTTTTTAGCGACGGCGGAGTTGATGCCACGGCCTTTCAGGTAGTCCCGCGCTGCCGCTGCGAGCGGGCTTTTCATGAGCAGCTGGTGATACCACTCCGCGATCTCCTGATGCACGCGGATGAGCTGGGTGCGGTGCTTCGCCTCCTTCTCGGCATTCGCGTCCCACACCTCTTCCTGGATGCGGATGCCTGCGGAATCCCCCAGACGCTTCACAGCTTCCATGAAGGTCAGGCCCTCATTGTTCATCAGGAAGCGGAAGGCATTCCCCCCTGCCCCGCAGCCAAAGCAGTGGTAGGAATTCGTGGAAGGCCGGACATTGAAGGACGGGCTCTTTTCGTTGTGGAATGGACACAGCCCGACCCAATTCGTCCCGGCCCGGCGCAGCTTCACCGTGCGGCCGATCAGGTCCACGATGTCTGTGGACGCCAGGATCTGCTGGAGGGTTTCTTCGGGGACGCGTGACATGGACTGGGGAGGGACGAGAGAGCCGTGATTCCGGCGGAACTCAAGAGGGAGTGTGGCAAGAGAGTTGCCTTAAGGCCGGATTGACGCCACAGAGGCCTCCGTAACATGCCCGCCCGCCCACGAGCTGCCCTGCCCGCCACCTCTGCCAACGTGCCCACGAAGCAGCGGGCGGTGTATGAGGCGCTGCGAGCGGAGATCCTCAACGGCACGCTCAAGCCCGGGGAAGCCATGGTGATCGATGCGCTGGCAAAGCGCTTCCAGATCAGCATCATCCCGGTGCGGGAGGCGCTGCGCCAGCTCCAGTCCGAAAGGCTGGTGGAGATCACCCCTCACACCGGGGTGCGGGTCACCATGGTGAACGTGGCTTCTCTGGGTGAGATCTTTGCCATGCTGGGTGCCCTGGAAGGCATCTCTGCGGTGCAATGCCTGCCACATCTCGCGGAAGGTGACCTTTTGGAACTGGAAGCACTGCTCAAGAAGATGGAGAGCACAGCGCAGAAGGGTGATCGTGCAGGCTTTGAAGCGGCCAATCGCGAATTTCATCTGCTGCCGTGCCGCATCGCAGACTTCCCACGGGTGGAGCAGACACTGCAGTCCCTTTTAACCGAATGGGAACGCCTGCACCGCAGCGCATTTCCCTTGGCGCAGCCTCCTGACATGGCGGCGGCGAACCGAGACCATCGCGCCATCGTCAACGCCCTGAAGAGCAAGGACGCGGCGAAGCTCGGACCGTTGCTGGCGAAGCACAATAAAACAGCCGCCGAGCACTATCAAAAGTTCGCTGAGACGCTGCCGCTGCCCTGAGCAGGCATGACGCCTGCTGCCACACTGATCACAGCAGGGTGCTGTCGTCCTGTTTTTCGAGGCGGCCGATCTTCTTTTTGATGGTCTCCAGATGCACGGTCATCTCGTGCAGGGCTTTGAGGCTGTCCCTCATGGTCTCCTCATCCTTCAGATGTGGCAGGGCTGGATGGATCTTCATCATCTGGAGGGCGATGTTCTTCGCGGCTTCGCGGATGTGCTGGATGGCTTCAGGACGGGTCATGGATGTGGGGTGACTGTGGTCAAAGTTCAGCCCTCTGGCAACAGCGGGAGTTGTCAGACCTGCGCGAGCCAGCTACACAGGCGGCATGGACCTGCGACATTTGCGCTATTTTCAAGCCGTGGCCGAGGAGCTGAGCTTCTCGAAAGCGGCTCGTCGTCTGCGCATCGCCCAGCCGGCGCTCTCCCGCGCCGTGCAGGAGCTGGAACAGGACATGGGCATCCAGTTGATCGACCGCAGCCGCCGGACCGTGGCGCTGACACCGGCGGGCGGCGTGCTTTTGGGCGAAACGGCCGTGGTCCTGGAGCGCCTGGACGAGTCTCTGCGCAAGGTGAAGCGGACCGCCGCAGGCGAGGAGGGTGAGCTGAGGCTGGGCTACATCGGCCCGCCAACGCAGGTTTTCCTGGGCAGGCTGCTGGCGGAATACCGGAAGCAATTTCCGAAGGTTTCCGTGCACCTCGAGGAGCGCACTCCTGAACGTGTGTGGGAGATGGTGGCCAAGGGGCGCTTGTCCGTGGCCCTGACCCGGCCTGTGCCTGGCCAGGGTGAGCGTGTGCTGAGCACTCTGTTGCTGCGGCAGGAACCACTCGGGATCGTGGTCACGGAGGATCATCCGCTGGCGGACAAGAAATCGGTTTCCTGGAAGAGCCTCGCCCAGGAGCCGCTGATCGTGCTGGCGCGTCGTGAGGGGGTGGGCTTGCATGATGAGATCCTCGCCGCGTGCCGCGTGGCAGGCTTTGCGCCGCGCATTTCCCAAAGCCCGAGCCTGATGGGCACGGTGCTGACCTATGTGGAAGCGGGGGCGGGCGTGGGCATGGCCACCGACAGCGTGGCAGCCTCTGCCGCCATCCCGGCAGGACTGCGCTACGTCCCGGTCACCCCTGAGCACAGCGTGCCGCTGGTCATGGTGTGGAATCCAGATGAGCTCAGTCCGGCGGTGAAGGCATTTCGTGATTTGGTGACGTCGTGGCTGAAGAGCGGGAAGCTCTGGAAGGCCGACTGATCGTGCGCGCAGGATCCTCGGTGCACTTCATCGCCTCCTGAGTGGAAATTCGCCTGGGATAAGCCAATTTGCCCGCCGGATGCCCTCTGCCAGCGCCAAGCAACCTCAACTCTTCCGCATCGAGAACCCTCTCTCGATCCGGCTGGGGAAAGAGTTCTTTCGCGCGCTTCCCAGTGTGCCTGGCGTGTACTTTTTCTACAGCCAGGAGGACGAGCTTCTCTACATCGGCCAGTCATTGGATCTGCGTGCGCGCATCGGCAGCTACCGGCATGTGACACCGGAGAAGAATGCCAAACGAACTTTGCGATTGGTGCATCGCGTCTTCCGCATCGAATGGAAGGCCTGCGACACCTCCGAGGAAGCCATCGAGCTCGAGCGCATGCTGCTGCTGGAGTATCGGCCGAAGTTCAACCGTGCCGGAGTGTGGGAAGGTGCGCCCTGGTGGCTGAAGATCGATGTCGATGCGGGCAAACTCATCTTGTCCCTGAGCCGGGAGGCTGGCGGCAGCGGGCCGCATCCCTCAGCCTTTCGTCATGTGTTTGGCAGTCTCGCCAGATGTCTTTACCGGCTCTCATGGCCATCGGCGTCTCTCTCCAGCTATCCGCATCGCTTCTTTGATGCAGCGGTGCCGTTAAATTTATCCATTGCCCTGCCAGAGTCTTCAGAACTCGTCACGCCACTGCAAAGTTACGTCACAGGGAATGCTGAACAGCTTCTGACTCAGCTCGAAGCCATGCCCCTCGGCATCACTGAGCATGAGATGGAGTACTGGCAGGAGGAACGAGAACGGCTGAGAAAATATGCGGCTAAAGTGAGGAAGCTGATGCTGAAGTAAGGCCCTCACCTGATCCCCTGGATGAGATGGAAATCGTGCGTCCCAGGCTGGGCGAGCCATCCGTTCAGGGCGGGTTGTCCGTATAACCAGGTATGAAAAAGGACTCCACCCACCCCACTGAACTCACCGACAGTCTGAATCAGGTCCTCGCGGATTCGTATGCCTTGCTGTCGCTCACCCACCTGGCGCATTGGAATGTTGAAGGTCAGGGCTTCTTCGCTCTGCACACGGCCTTCCAAACCCAGTATGAAGAGCTGTTTATCGCCGTTGACGATATCGCCGAGCGTGTGCGCGCCCTCGATGCGTATGCCATTGGCGGACTCACCAGGCTCGCGGAAGTCGCGCAACTGGAGGAGTTTGTATCTCCACTGTCCCAGGAGGACTACGTGAAGAAGCTGATCAAGGCCAACGAGAAGCTGCTGTCAGACGCGGTCAAATGCCGTGACCTCGCCGCCGACACGGACGATGCTGAGACGGAGGATCTCATGATTAAACGCGTGACCCTGCATCAGAAGACGGTGTGGATGCTGAAGAGCTTCCTCAAAAACTGATGGATCTGTCCCCCGAGGGGCACGGCCATCAAATGGCCCTCAGATCTCTCCAGTGATCTGAGGGCCGATCACTGTTTACATTTACTTCCACGGACGGGTGCAGATCAACTTGCCAGAGCGCCCGGGAACGACATAATCAGCGCCCGGAATCATTCCAGGCACGGATAGCTCAGCGGTAGAGCGGCTCGCTTACACCGAGTTGGTCGGGGGTTCGAATCCCTCTCCGTGTACCATTTTGAGAGCTGCGGCAAAACGCTGCATGCCAAGAAAAAAGCCCCGCCCAATGTAGGGCGAGGCTTTCCAAATGGTCTGGAAGCACGGGATGATAGGTCCCCCGCTAGACAGTCGATCAAGGCAACGGGCGGATCCAGATGTTGCGGAGGCGCACTGGCGGTTCGTTGCCGTGATCCTGGATGCGGATGGGGGCCTTGGCCGGGAAGCTGCCACTGTAGTCGGTGGCGTTCTTGTGCTTGGTGGGGCCCATGATCTTGGTGTGGATCTGCACGCAGACACCGTTCACAAAGGTGGTGACGTAAGCGGGCTCGATGACTTTATCGCCTTCCAGTTTGGGCGCGGTGAAGATGATGTCATAGGCCTGCCATTCGCCGGACTTGCGCACGGCATTCACCAGCGGCGGGGTCTGGCCGTAGATGCAGCCGGTCATGCCGTCGGCATAGGTGGGGTTGTTGTCGTTGTCCATCATCTGGCACTCGTAGCGGTCCATGAAGAAGGTGCCGCTGTTGCCTTTCTTCTGGGAGTTGCCCTTGGTGTGGGGCTCACTTTTCCACTCGATGTGGAACTGGCAGCTGGCGAATTCCTGCTTGGTCCAGACATCGCCGCCTTTGATGACGAGCTCGCCGTTGTCGATCTCCCAGGAGCAAGGTGCCCACTCGTTGGTGGCCTTGCCTTTTTCGTCCTTCTTTTTGGACTGGAGGGCATCCGTGCTGGTGCCGTTGAAAAGCACGATGGCGTCCGCAGGCGCATCGCCAAGCTTGTCGCCAGGCTTCACGGCCTCAGGGCGTGGGCGGTCGATGTCATGGACTTTCCACTGGGTGCCAGGGATGATGGGGGTGTCGGAATAGCCGATGGGAGAAGGTTTGTCGTCCGCGGCGAAACCGGCGGAGCTGGTCAGCGCGAAAGCGAGGAGGAGCTTGGAGGTTGTTTTCATGAGGAGGAGGGCAAACGAGCCGGTGTGCCGCTTGTTTTCAAGCGTTGTCTGCTCCTCAACGAGTCTCTGGAGCCAGAAAATAGGTGGTGCCGCTGCGGTGGGCCGTCAAAGCGGCGCCATCAGGTGAGATGCTGATCTGCACGCCACCCGTGATCTCAAGCTGCAGATGAGGCACTTCATGCTTCTGACAGTAGTCGTGGAAACGGTGGGGCGTCTTGGCTTCCGCGAAGCGGGAGTCACTCTCACTGATGATGACACGAGGCTGCGCCGCGAGCAGCAGCTCGGTCAAGCCGCCGGGGTCCGTGGAGTGGCAGCCGTGGACGAGGATGTCACAGCGGAGATCGTCATGGCGCTCAAGCAGCCGCTTCTCCGTGATGAAACCGGCATCACCCAGCCAGAGCACGCGCGTGGGGCCCATGTAGATCATGAGGACGAGACAGCGGTTGTCCGCAGTGTCATGCAGATCGGCGGTGCCTGGATAAAGGACCTGGATGGAGGCACCTTGATCGATGGAGATGACATCGCTCATCTTGTGGCGATGCCAGACCGGGCCATCGATCTTTGTTCGCTGGCCTAACTGATCAAAAAGCGTGACACCGGGATCCAGGGTCCAAGGCTCATGGATGCTGGTGACAAGACGTGGCACGCCGGTGTCCAGGGCCAGCGATGCGGCGCCGACATGAGCGATGTCACGATGCGTGAGCAGGATGCCATCCAGTCCATTGATGCCTTGATGACGCATGAAAGGGCGCACGACACGACGCCAGGGCCGGACGTTGCCGGTATCGATGAGCCAACGCTTGTCATGCGCACGCAAGTAGCCTGACGAACCACCGCCCTGCATGTGGAAGACATGCAGCTCCATGGGCGGCGGCGTTTTCTCAAAGCGCATGTCGAGCACCACATTCGCGCCCGGAAGAGCAGCGAACCAACCCGCGCTCAAGACCATGAAGGACGCAAGCCAGGCATTGACGTGATTGACGAAGATCTGCAGCGTGCTGAGGCCGACCCTGGCAAAGAGGAGGCTGGCGCATGAGAGGCCGATGCTGATGCCTGAAACCGGCACCAGCAGGAGATTTGCCACCAAGCCCACAGGGGTCATGGTGCTAAAGTGCCCCAAGGTGAGCGGCAGGCTGCCGATCCATGCGGCGAGTGAGGTGCAGGCGAGGCTGGCGGATTGCTGCCGGATCCAACGTCCGCCCCAATGATGCCAGGAGGCCAGTGACGGCGGATAGAAAGGATCCAGCTCCGTCCAGGGGCGCAGGCGATCAATCAGCGGAGTCGCCATGCCCGCGATGGCCCACAGCACCAGGAAGCTGAGCTGAAACCCAGGCATAAATAATTGGTTAGAATCCCAGAGCAGGAGCATGAGCAGGGCGAGGCCCAGGCTGTTGTGCACGTCCGCACGCTGATTCCAGCGCACAGCGCCGAGCACGATGGCGATCATGAAGGCGGCCCTTGCCGCGGAGGGCCGCCAGCCGGTGATGTAGGCATAGGCAAACACCACCAGGATGATGACCACGGTCATGCGTGACTGCCCAACGCCAATCCAGCGTAGAGCCAAGCCGAGCACCAGAGCAAGCATGACCACATGCAGCCCGCTGACAGCGAAGATGTGCAGAGTGCCGCTGTCACGAAAGGCATCTTCGATGTCGTCCCCCGCAGCATCCGAAGCGCCCAAAGCCATGGCGAGGAGCACGGCAGTGTCTTGCGGTCGATCCTCAATGCCAAGCGACAGCGCGCGCATGATCCACTGACGGCAGTGCTCCGCACCATGCAGCAAGTGAAAGGCGGGGGACCACTTCTCCTCCTGCTTCAGCGTGACTTGCTCCGCCTTCACCCAAGCCACCCAGCCACTAAGCAGACTGAACTTCACTGGATCATACTGCCCAGGATTCATCGGCGGCCTCGGCAGGGAGACCTGCCCCGTGATCTCATAGACACCAGGCTTTTCCAGACGAAAGCCTTCAGGCAGCGAGACTTTGACGCGTGCTTTCGTGAAATGCTTTTCGTCACCCATTTTCACCTCGATCAGATCACCAATTGCGTTGGCATCATCCAGCTCGGCACCTTCCGTCCAGGGATAAAGCCTGCCGGTGACTTTCACAAACTGAGGCCGGTCCGGGAGCGTGAGCAAATGCTGACGCAAAGGGTGCTCAAAAGTATCCGCCAGACGCCAGCCGTGGATGCAAACGAAGAGCGCAGCGCAGAAGGGCAGCCATCTCCACCAATGCCGGAGGCGCAAGGCCAGCAGGAAGGCAGCGATGAGCATGGCATAACCAACGATGCCGGGGACATAGGCCCAGCGATCCGTCAGCACCACCGCAGGCACCGAGACCAGACCGATGGTCATCAAGGGACGATGTCGGCACTGCTCCACCAACCAGCGGCCCAGCCTTTGGGGCCACTTGGTTGGAGGGGGCTGGTCTGACGGCGCTGCGGTCATCATGGGGTCTCTGACTCGTCTTGGGGTGTCGTGCTGGCTTCCTTTTTTGGTTCATCCTCCGTGCTTTGGTCACCCGTTTCAGGGGGCACATTCCCTCCCGACATAAAGATGGAGTTGGCGAAGGCCTCCACCATCCAGGGGAGGATGACTTTCACCACCCAAAGCCCCGCGATGGCTCCGCCCGTGATGAAGTAGAGGAGTGCGAGGATGGGGTCATCTTTCACTGTGCCCCATAGCTTCCACGCGAGCCCTGCTGCGAGCAGATAGAAGGCCGCGCGGATCAGACGTCGTATTCTCATGACAGATCAGAGGCGGTTATTTCTCGCCGTCTTTGGTGGCCTTGTTGATGAGCTGGCTGAAGCCGAGCGCACTCGAGGCGTGACCGAGGCAATCCATGATGTTTTGCTCCTCACGAGCGGCAATGGCTTCAGGCGGAAGGTCGGCCAGCTTGGGCAGGGAGGCTGCTGCGCGGGTCTTGACGAGATGAAGGGTGCGGGACAGATGCAGCCCAGGCTTCTCAGGAAAGCTGGCCCAGTAGCCTTCAGTCAGGCATGGGATGTGCAGAGGATCACGCGTGATCATCTCAAGGTGGAAACAGGCGCTTGGGGACTTCTGGGAGATGATGGAGATGATCTCCGGAAGATTCAGCATCCCCTTCCCCAAAGGCACCTCGGCCATGTGAAATCCATCCTCGGCAGGAGAGACAGCGATGTCCTTGAAATGCAGCGTGAGGGTGTAGGGAGCGAACTGGCGCACGACTTCCATGGGATCTTCGAGCAGGGCGAGACTGTTGCCCGTATCAAGACACACGCCGAGGTGCGAACTGGAAATGGCGCGCAGGGTGGCAAGTTGCTCATGAAGCTCAAAGTCCTTGTGATTCTCGAGCGCGAGACGCACGTCCTGACGCCGGGCAGCAGGCTCCGCGAGTTCCAAAGACTTGCGGGCTGACGCGAGCCATATCTCAAAGGCGGAGCGACTGCTGAAGGTCTCGTATCGCCTGCCTCCGGCCGCGACGCGGAAGATGGACATGCCGGCTTCTTTGCCCATGCGCAAGTCACGGCTGAAACGGTCCACATCATTCTCACTCCGTGGAAGATTCACGATGCCTTCGAGCCGCATGTCATAGGATTCACTGGTGGCACGGGCTTCGTGCGCCAGATCGAGCGTCAAGCCCTCGACACCGATCTGGAGACTGCTGGAACCGAAATCGCGGAGGTAGTCCATGACGTCCAGCACATCGAGAAAAGGACGGAACTTCACACTGGAGTGTTTTGAGCGCCAGCGATGTGCAAAGGAATGGATGACCATGCCCAGACGACGGCCTGCCAATGCGGCACGCAAACCCGCCGGCACAGCCAGCAAGGCCGTGGCGGAGGTGAGCAAATGACGGCGAGTCATAAAGGGAATCTTTTCTGTTTTGGAGGCATCGTCAATGCAGGAACCACGCCGCTTCTTGCATTCATGCAGACACGGCACGAGACAGAGACGTGCCCAACCCCACATCCGCCGATGCCGATGGCTATGATTTTCGTCGTGGCTCCTCGTGGATGCTGCTGTCACTGGTGGGATTCACGGTGATGGCGCTGATGGTGAAGCATCTGGGCAGCACACGAGGTGTGAGCCCATGGTGGGCGCTGTTTTTTCGCGCGCTGGTAGGCACTCTGGTGGTGGCGCTGATCTATGGCCCCAGGGGCAAGGTCAGTTTCAAACGCGCGGCCACGGGCAGGATGCTTGTCTCACGCGGCGTGCTGGGTGCGATCGGCACGGCCGCCTATTATACCACGCTGCCGGTGCTGGGCGCAGGCAAGGCCACGCTCATCGGCAACACCTGGTCCATCTGGGCGGCGCTGATGGCGGTGCCGCTGCTGGGAGAGGTGCTGACGACGAGGAAGATCATCGGGCTCCTGCTGGCCATTGCAGGCATCGCGCTGATCACGGAGATCGAGAAGGGGCATGCGGCCCATCTCGGCGTGCATGAGATGATCGCCATCGGCGGCGCGCTGGTGGCAGCGTGCGTGGTGGTGGTGATCCGGCAGCTCACGCGCACGGAAACCAGCGGCACCATCTTTGCGAGCCAGTGCCTTTACACAGGCCTGCTGGCGCTGCCTTTTTGTCTGCTGCACCCGCTGCCAGGCCTCACGGATGTAGGGCTGCTGATTCTGGCGGCGCTGGCGGCCTCATGCGGACAGTTAGGCATGACGGAGGGATTTCGCTTCCTGCCCGTGAGTGTGGGAGGTGCGTTTCAGATGCTGCTGCCACTGCTGATCACAGCAGGGGGATGCCTGCTGTTTGCAGAAACCTTCACGTGGATGCAAAGCCTGGGCGCGATGCTGATCCTGGCGGGTTGCCATGGGGTCGTGGCGCCGGGCAAACCCAAGGCGTAAGCAGGCTGAATGATGTCACACCGGTGAGGCGGCAGGTGCTTGCCTTCACCCGGAAAGAGCGACGGGCACCGAGATCATGAACCGGGACAGGCACAGGCCGGATCACCGCTGCACAAAAAAGCACGGACCTGTGAGGGTCCGTGCTTAGAGATTATTTCCTGGATGGAACCAGGCAGGGGGAATTAATAACGGTCGCCGCCGCCGCTGTAGCCGCCACGGCCACCGCCGCCGCCACCACCGCCGCCGCCGCCGTAGCCGCCTTTGCCGCCACCGCCGCCGCTGTAGCCGCCACGGCCACCGCCGCCGCCACCACCGCCGCCGCCGTAACCGCCACGGCCACCGCCGCCGCCACCACCACCGTAGGCAGGGCGTTCTTCTTTCGGACGGGCTTCATTGATGGCCAGAGGGCGGCCCATGAAATCTTTTTCGTTCAGGCCTTTGATGGCTTCTTCCATGGCAGTCACGCTGTCCATGGTCACGAAGGCAAAGCCGCGAGGGCGGCCGGTCACACGGTCCATCGGGAGGAAGAGATCCGTCACGGTGCCGTATTGGGAGAAGAGGTCACGGAGGTCGGACTCCATGGCGCTGAAGGGCAGGTTGCCCACGTACATCTTGGTATTCATATCGATTATCTGCTAGCTTGGGTTAACGCCAACGTGGCGGTGGGGAATTACAAGCTCCGAGTTGGATTTCAGAACACCATGAAATCCCGAAGAATCACCTGATGAACAGCTTGGTCTTGCCTGAACCAGGTTGACTTAGGGTCGACCCCTCGACGCGTTTAACGAGATTAGCAAACCCTCATTTACTTTTCGTGAAAACGGCCTGTGGCACGTTCTAAGATCGACCTCAGGGCTTCTCAAAGCGCTTCCGCAGTTCGGTGAAGTAGCGGCGGACCTGCTCCCGGCGTGAGGGCGGCAGGGCAGCCTCATCCAGAGCTTCCTCCTCGGCGGTGATGGCTTCCGTGGCGATCTGCGAGGCGCTGCGGGAGGAGTTTTCCTTGCGGGCACCGCCCTCGACACTGCGCACGCTGGAGGCGCCATCGTTGTTCTGCTGCGCGGCGACGACGGATTGATTCCCGGCTTTTTGTTGGGCCGTGGCATCGGCGTTCAGCTCCGCCGTGCCGACACCGGGATCCTTGCCGCCGGGCATGGAGAGAAGCATGGGAGGCCCCTCGCCGGGATTGTCTCCAGGCGGGCCGAGCATGAAGGAGTCAGGCTTCTCTCCGGGCTTCTGGCCGGGAATGGGGGCGAAGAGCATGGGCTGGCCGCCTTTTGGCTGGCCCTGCTGTCCCGGCGGCTGCTGGGACATCATCATGCGCTGCTGCTGGCCGGTGCCGGGCACAGGACTCTGCTGCATCATCTGCTGCTGCTGGCCCTGCCCCGTCTGGCCGAGGCCGGGAGGCTGAAGCTGCTGCTGGCCCTGCTGTTGCTGCTGAGCCTGGGACTGGCCGACCTGGGGTGTCTGACCTTGCTGCTGCTGCTGTTGACCTTGCTGGCCCTGCTGACTCGCGGCTGCCATCTGCTGCATGGAGCCCGCCTCGTTCTGACCGGTGATATTGCTGCCGGCATCACGGAGCTGCTGGGCGAGTTTCTCGAGCTCCTTTTGAGCCTGCTCGCGACGGGCCTGGTCCCGCATCTTTTCGGCGAGCTTCTGGAATTCAGCGCCTGCCTCGGCGGGCTTCGTCTTCTGCATCTCAGCAGCGGCGGCGAGGATGTGCTGGCCCACGGTGCGTGCGCGGTCTTCCTTCTCGGCGTTCTTCTCGTTGTCCTTGAGCGTCTCATTCACTCGCTCACGAGCATCATTGGTTAGCTGCGGGGACTTGAGCTGCTCCGCGAGAGCATCGGCCGCTTTGGCCGTCTGGGTGGAGTTCTTCGCGGCGACGGCATCACCGAGATCAGCGGTGTCCGCGTGCTCGCGGAGAGACTGGACCAGTTTGTCGGAGGCCCAGTTGTCTTTGTCGGCGGCGAGACGCTCCGCGAGCTTCTCAGCTTCACGAGCGCGCTTTTCGAGATCTGACATGACATCACGCGCATCCTTGCCGCCGGCATTTTCGAGATCTTCGGCGGTTTGCTTGAGGCTTTCCTTCAGCTTTTCCAAAGCTGCCTTCTCCTCGGTGGAGAGACCTTCGAGGTTCTTTTTCTGCCAATCCGTTTCCGCCAGCTTCTGAGCTTCTTGCCTGGCCTTCTGCCCCATCTTTTCATCGAGAGTCAGAGTCTCAGGCGCAGGGTGCACGATGGCGCTGACAAAGAGCGCGGCCACGGCGAGCGCGAGTGGCAGCCAGAGCCAGCGATGCGGCTGGAGCGGCAGATCTTTGGCGAGGCTCTTCTGGGCCTCAGGCAAAAGCGCCTGCTGAGCATCAATGTGCGCGCGCTGCGCGACGGTGAGATCACTCTGCTGCTCAAACCACCACGCGGAGGCGAAGGCCTCGCGGCGGCCCGCCTTTTGATCCCAAAGAGAGAGCACACTGTAGAGGCCGGGCTTGCGGCCGAAGGCATGAAAGGCGGCCAAGGCCAGCCATCCCGTGACCAACGTCCACGTGCTGATGACGAACACACTCCGGCCTGTGAGGATGGCGAGGAGTGAGGAGATAGCGACGGCGGCGACGATCCACCAGAGGGATGTGGCGAGCCAGCCGAGGCCACGGCGCCAAGCCACGCGACGAGCCACCTGCCGTGCGACGGGCGCAAAGGTGGCATCAGTGGAGGCGGGCATGCCGCATTGTGAGCGAAGGCACCGCCGATGCGAGAGCTTTTTGAGGGGATGCACAGGATGCCGATTCCCCTGCCCTTTTCGAGAACCAGTCTACCAAAAGCCCCACTGCTGGGTGCGCAGCGCATAGAGGCCGAGCAGCAGGTTTCCGAGGGCATGCATGACGATGCACGCACCAAGGCTGCGAGTGCGCACGGCCAGCCAGTAAACCAGCGAACCCCAAACAAGGGCGCCGGGATAGTCCTCCGGATTGTGCGCCAGCATGACGAGGAGGGTGACGATGCCGAAGGCACGCCAGGAATGGGTGCCAAAGGGCACGCTGCGCCAGGGTGCATCTCCGGCGTTCAGGTAGCGCATCAAAAAGCCGCGCCAGAACAGCTCCTCCACCAACGGCACGACGATGACCATGCGAACGAAACGCAGGACGATCGCCATGGCCTGCCATTCAGGCCATGTGGCGAGGCGGGTGGGATCAAAGCCTTCCTTTCGCTCCACCAGCCCAAACCATGACCACCAGGAAGGAGCCTGATCACCTGCGCCAAGCTTATGATACAACCACGCTGGGAAGATCCACACCGCGATGCCACCCACTGCGAGGAGCGAGGCAAGACCGAGGCCGCGCCAGGGCTTAAACTCATAGTGTCGGCGAAACCACAGCAGCAAGGCACCACACACGAAGGTCTGCAAAGGATAGACCCAGTGCTCGGGGGCTCTTTGAAACCAGGGCAGTTCCGAGTTATCGATGCGGAACCAACCTGGGACCATGAGGAAGGCCATGAAGACAAACAGCGGAGCCACATGGGCAGCGGTGTCGGAATCACGGAGGCGAGGCATGGAGGAGGTGAGAGCTAAGAAGCTCCATATGGGAAGGCATGCGGCGAGGCGAGCGCAAAATGCGAGTGATGCGCAGGATCATCTTTGACAGGGCTGTGTCTTTGAAAAGGAGGGCTTTTCGTCAAAACATGTTAGGACGGGGACACGATCAACTCGGACTACCACATGGCAGACCAGATCAACCTGCTCCCCCTGGCTGGCGGAGTCGTCTGGAGCACCTCCCTGCTCACCACGCAAAGCAGCCTTTCCGTGACGGCCATACCCGAGCCGGGGCGGGTTCTTTCGGGGGGTGACAGGTTTGGTCGCGGTATTTGTTAGGCGGAGGAGATCTGATGACGCATGGCCGTTTCATGCCTGCGCCTAGGGTCAGAATGTGGGAACTTGTTTGACCCGCTGGAAAAAACAGCCTGCAAGATGAGGCGCGCTTGACCCGTCCGGTTGTTTCTGCGTTTTTCCATCTTGTGACTCCCGAACAAATCAACCTGCTCTATCTTTCTGTCGCCTCCGTGGCAGTGCTTGTCGTCCTCATCGCCTGGGTGCGGATGAATGCCTTCCTGGCCCTCCTGCTGGCGTCCATGGTCATGGGACTGGGCTCCGGCATGGACCCGGTGAAAATGATGAAGGCCTTTGAGTTGGGCATGGGCAGCACGCTTGGCGGCATCGCGGGTATCCTCGGTTTGGGCACCATCCTCGGTGGCCTGATTGCCGCTTCGGGAGGGGCTGAAGTGCTGGCGAAGGCCCTCATCGGTGTCTTCGGGCCCAAGCGTGTGCACTGGTGCCTCATGGTCCTCGCATTGCTCATCGGCCTCACCACTTGGTTTGCGGTCGGCCTGGTCATGCTCGTCCCCATCCTGCTCACGCTGGCTCGTGAGACGAAGGAGCCCTTCCTCAAGCTCGCTATTCCGATGCTGGCCGTTCTGTCCATCATGCACGGCGTCATGCCGCCGCATCCGGGGCCCGTGGTGGCCATCAACCAGTTGGGGGCTGATTTAGGCAAGGTGATCCTTTGGGCGCTGCTGGCCGCCGTGCCCGTGGCGGCCGTGTCTGGTCCGATATTTGCCTATTGGGTCATCCGCCATGTCAAGGTGGAGACACCAGAGCCACCGCCCATGGCACCCGAAATGGTCGAGCGTGAAAAACCATCGCTCGCGGTGACCGTGTCTGTCCTAGTGGTGCCCATCGTGCTGCTGCTGACAAAGACCGTGGCGGAGCTTCTGTATCCGGATGCCGAGCATCCCGTGCGCCAAGTCGCCTCGGTGATCGGCGATCCCACGCTGGCTCTAGGCATGTCCGTCATCTATGCTGGCATCGTCTTCAGTTTCACACGCGGGGAGGCTCTGAAGATCGGTGAAAAGGCCATCACCGCAGTCGGCATGACGCTGCTGGTGGTCGGAGGTGGAGGAGGTTTTAAGGGCGTGCTGGAGGGCTGCGGCGCCTCCACCGCCATTGGTGCCATGGCCACCCACGCGCATCTGCCACCGATGATTTTTGGCTGGCTCTGTGCCGCGCTGGTGCGTGTGGCCACCGGGTCTGCCACCGTTGCCATCACCGCCGCCAGTGGGCTGGTGTTGCCCGTGGTAATGGCTAATCCGGATGTGAATCGCGAACTCGTCGTGGTCGGCATCGGTTGCGGTTCCCTGTTCCTCTCACACCTCAACGACGCCGGCTTCTGGATCGTCAAGGAAACACTCGGCATGACAGTGGCGCAGACTCTGCGCACCTGGACCGTCACGGAGACGCTTGTGGGCGTGACCGGACTGCTGGTGGCTTGGGGACTGGACAGCGTGTTTTAACGAGCATCACAAGAGAGGCCAGGAGTGGCATCCGTCTGTCGGGTAAAACTCCTGGTTAGGCGGTCATCTCTTCCGTTCCATGGCGAGATAACTGCGAGGCTGGCTGATTCTGTGGAGAATGGGATGCCAACGTCACTGCAGGGCCGCCATGCCGCCGGACATGATCCACGGCTTCAAAGCGGTGAACTGAGTGGCATCAATGGGGATGGCACAGCCAAAGGGGGTATTGTTCACGGAAGTGAGGTCGATCATGCCCTGGTCAATCTCCAAGGTGGGGAAGCCGAGTTCGTGACGGCGGTAGAGTCCTGGCTGAGCCAGCAGCGCAGCTTCCTGGAACTCTTGAGAATACACACTCAGGCCGCGGAAATAGTGATGACCATTCCGCTCGACATGGCTGATGCCCAGCAGCGCCATCATGGCCAGGTCTTGGAGGAGTGACACGGGACCAGTGTTCGCGAGATCCTCACCACTCAGCACAAGCGGGCGGCTTAGCAGAGGTGCCCGCACCTTGAGCAAGGCGGCATTGACGAGTCCTTTGACGATGCCTTTGCAGCTTTTGTGACTGGTGCCGCTGTAGCCGAGTTCCAGTGCTCTCGGCAGATCTGCAAGCGAGCCGTCGGATTCATCCATGATCATTCCTGGTCCATCCTTCCAGCCAGCCATCGCGGTGGCGACATCGTCCTTCAAAGCATGGTCGCGATGCAAAGGCTGCTCGATGAAGAGGAGGCTTTTAAAAAGTGCATCCAGCGCGGGATCGGCTTTCAAGCGCTCATAAAAATCGCGGAAGGCGGCGAGATCGGTGAACTGCTCATTGCCATCCAGTGTGCTGTGAAATCCATCCGGACATCCCGCTTCCAGCACAGCGGCGATCTGGTGCAGCCTCGGGATGTCCACATCCATCTGGCCCGTCACCTTGATCTTGAAGTAGCGCAGCCCATAGACGCGGATGGAATCTGCCAGCGTGTCCGGCAGGCCGTCATTCAACTGGGGCGAATCTTCCGCGCGCAAGGGATCCCCAAGGCCGATGGTGTGACGCACAGCGATCTGAGGCAGCGGATCGGACTTCAGGACATCTTTGATCTCCACCCCGCGGAGTTCATCATGCACGGAGCCGAGGTCGATGCCCAGCACCTCTGATTTGAGGAGGCGGTGTAAAGGCTGGCCTGCGGCTTTGCAAATCCCGTCCAGCACCGCACGCTCCAAAAGACTGACACCCAGATTGGCGAGCAGCGGCGGCTGGGCACGCAGCTCGGCCCAGCGACTCTGCTCCGCGTAGAGGTCCTGCCACCAGGGGAAGTAGCGCACCGGGCCGGAGGCGATGTTCTCCGCGATGCGCGCCGCGTTTTGAATGACCGCGATCATCTCCGCCCAGTCCTGCTCAAGGGAGGTGTCCGGGTTCTTCGTGAACCACTTCGGTGCCAGCCCCTCTGATGCCAAACCACGCGCGGGTTTGCCATCGACCACGAGATCCACCGTCACAAACAGGTGCGGTATGCCGACCATGCTGGCGATGCCGTACCTGAACGGGAAACGCGTCCTCATGGGCAGGACATGGAAATGGACATCTTGGATGGCGAAGGTCATGCAAGGCCATCACTCAGATTCCCTCGGCTGACAAGTGGCAGCGCGACGCTGGAGCAGCCTTTCAGCCGCAAGGGGAGAACTGCTCCACGGGTGGCAACCAGAGCGAACACAGGATCATTCCATGATCGCTCTTTTGGTTATTCATCTTCCACGATCACCTAATCAAGGCAGTGTTATTTAGAGCGCCACCTTCGTTTCAAACGGAGAAATTGGCCGTGCGATTTTTGAGAAGTGCCCCACTTATATTTCATTCAGTTTTTGAATATTCACCGTGAAGCCCGGGTCTAAAGCGGTGCTATGAAAACATATCTTCAACGTCTGATCGCCGCGCTCCTCATCGGGGCGACCGCTGTCAGCTGCACCACTGCCTACGACGCCTACGGGAACCCTCGTCAAGTCGTAGAACCTGGCACGGCAGCCCTTGCGGCTGTGGGTGCCGGTCTTGCCGGCTACGCCATTGCGAACAATCGGAACCGGAGTAGTCACCATCACAATCGTGGTTATGGATACGGCTACAACAACTACGGTTATTCCGGCTACAACCGTTCCTACGCTCGTTCGCCCTATCGCCACGCAAACTATAGCCGCGGCCGCACCTTCCAGGGCTATCGCCAGATCCGCTACTGAGTATCAGCCACACAGGCTGATGGGTGGGTGGCTGGCGGGTTTTTTACCTGCCTGCCACTCCCCCTTTAATTTCGGTGGCATGGGTGCGAAGGACCTCGATACCGCTGATGATGGTCTGGCCTGATTCATCTGGCCTCGTGGACGCGGGAATGAGTTCGATGCGTAGGACATCCGTCACAGGGATGTCCTGAAATTCCTCGACCAAGGCCTTTGCAGCGGCACCTGCCTTCGCAGTGACGTCCAATCCCTTGAGGACTGTCTTGCCCTGGAGTTGCACATCAAACACGCGTTGACCGGGCGTGTCTCCTTCCAGGCTCGCAAAATAAAGGCGGACGGTGTAGGTCTCAGGCTTCTCACCTTTGCCGATCAGCGGCAGTTCCACATGCTGGAGGCCACGGGCGCCAGAAGTATAGATCCAGGGTGTCTGCGTGCCTTCGATCTTATGGGACTCTTCATTGACGGCGTAGAACGCGCCGTCTTTGGAGAAGTCCTGATTGAGGTCGAGTGCCAGATCAATGCCAGCTCGTGAGGACGGACGTGGATAGCCTAACCAAAGTTTTCCCTGAGCATCACGTCGGTCGCCTGGCGCGCCAAGATTCAACGCCATGTGCTGCACGGGCGTGCTGGCACCCGTGGCGCTATAAACGCCCCAGCTCATGCGGTCCGCCCGCGGCTCAAACACGACCGTGGCGGCGATGGAAAACAAGCAGACGCAGCCCGCGCTGGCTTCAGGAATCATCACCAATCCGTTGGCCGGAATGGTGTTGATCCAGCAGCCGAGACGCTGGCCTGCGAAGTGCTCCGTGCCCTCGTCCTCATCCATGTTATAATAGGCGGTCGACTTGGAGCGGAAGAACATGAGATTCGCCGTGGCGGAGATGGCGCCGCAGTGGTGGCCAGGGCGTGCAAACATCCACGGAGTCTTCTCGCCCGTCAGCGGATGTGTACGCATTTTTTGTTCGCCGGTGTAGAGATCATAAGCCCAAGGCTCGGCGATGACTTCATTGCCGATGACGACCGGGCGATGACGGTAATTCGCATCCTTGGCCCAGATCTTGTCACCCTTCTCCGCGTCCAAGACCACAAGCCTGCGACGTGCGAACTCACCGGCAAGGAACTGCTCCCAGTAGTGGCCGTTGGCATTGGCACCGCCGAGAACGAGGCGGCCGTTTTGATACATCATGGTCAGCGCACCACCGCCGATTCCGATCTCACTGCAATCCGTCACGTCCACAGGCTTGGCCCATTTCTGCGCGCCGGTCTTGGCATCGAGAGCCACAGCCAGGCGAAGGTCGGCATTCTTCGTGCGTTCTTCAGCGAGGTCCTTGGCCTTGCCGGTGAGTTTGGCAAGATCGCTCTTGTCCTGACGCAGCATGTCTTCACGCTGTGCTGGTGTGAGTGAGGCATCGACGAAGAACACGCGGCCATCACCAATGGCGATGGACACATGCGAGATATGCTTGCCCTGATGCGTCCACTTCAGCTCACCCGTCTTCACGTCATAGGCAAAGAGGGTGTCCGTGGAGATGGAGCCAGACTTGCCACGGCGGGCGACTTCTGCCGCGTTTTCCACGCGCTGCGTTTCGGTGCCATAGAGCATGCCGTCATGATAGGCGATGTAACCCCACTCCAGGTTAGGCTTGCCAGCGCCAGGGATTTTCAGTTCGCGAACGGTCTTGCCGGTCGCGGCATCAAACTGGAGGCACTTGTCCTCCAGCAGCATGAAGAGATAGTCATCGCACGCGGCCATGTTTCCTGGCTCGCGTGAGTTGTAGACGCCGATACGCATGGCTCCCGGATTTTTCACTTCCCAAAGGAACTGACCGTTGAAGGCATCATGCGCCTGGATGCTGGTATCGCCTTGGGTGAAGAGTCTGCCATTCACGGAAAGCGGCCCCACAGCACCATCGTGGCGGTTCACGGTTTCCGCTGGTCCTGGATCACCATACCAGAGGACATTCAGGCCGCCTTTGACGCGCTGGTCGTTGTTACTGCTGGTGTTCGCCGCGTTGCCGTATTGATGCGACCATGAGTCCGCACCGGGCAGGGCAGCACGCGTGAGAAGAGTCCAGTCGCCTGACTTCGTGAGAGTCGCCTTCTCTTCGGTGAGCTTGGTGCCGGCGAGCCACTCGGCAGCATTGGTTTCTTTACCCGGAGCGCCCAGACAAATGACACCGCCGATGGGTTTTAGCGTGCGCGCCACCTCAGAAGGAATGCCGGGAACCTTGCCAGTGAGCAGGGCAGAATCCGACACAATGAGATTCGCGAAGTAGCTGGAATACGGCACCATGGAAAGATCCAGATGATCGATGGTGATGCGTGAGCCATACAGGCCGGTGCGCAGCAATGTCTCACGTGAAGCTTTCACCTTGGCTTCATCGGCCTCGACCCCGAAAACGGCAAGCTGGCTGCGCTTGGCGATCTCATAGGCGAGACGTCCCTGCTCGCTGCCGAGCACGAGACAGAATCCCTGCTTGACCTGGGTCGCCTTGAGGATCGACTCGGCGGCCTTGGCATACATGTCACTGAGAGCATCTTGAGGAAAAGGATCGGTGACGAGCTTCGGTGCTTCTGCCAGCGGAAGCAGTTTCTGAGGGGAGGCGAAGGCGTACACGTGACCTGAAGTGGTGCTCACGATGAGGTGCCCTTCCGAAACGGCAAGGCCGCGTGCATCACCATCGACCTCGCTCTGCCAGAGCACCTTGCCTGTTTCAGCATCCAGACAGACGACCTCGCCTTTACCACCGACCACGACCGTTCCGCCGGCATGAATGAGCGATGACTCATGCGTGGAAGGCCACGTCCATTTGATGCCCACGCCTTTCATGCCAGTGAGAAGCTTCTTGTTCTCCGCCACCTTGGCCTTCTTTGCCTGATACTCGATCCTCAACGGTTCGTATTTTTGCGCAGCTTTGGTTAGGTCCTTTTGCAAAGCCTCCGCCTCAGCGGGAGTGGCCTTCTTCAGGGCAGCGGTGATCTTGTCCACCTTCTTCAATTCAGCGAGAGCTGGATGCTTGCTGAGTTCCTTGGAGAGCTTGGAAGTGGACAGCTCGAGGGCATGGCGCTCGCGCGTGCCTTCCGCATGCTTATCGCGATCAATGGCGATGATCTCCTTGCCCGTGGCCATGAAGCCGGCATTTCCGGTCATCGTCATCTGCGTGCCTTGAAACCAGCCATAACCTGTTTTACCCGTCTTTTGGTCGAGTGAGAGAATGTGATGCTCCCCCACGGCGAAGATCTGATCATCCACCAGCATGGCCTGGGAACCACCGATCTGCCCGCCGGCATCGCCACGCCAGCCGGGAGTGGGTTTGTTCACCTGCTTGCCAGTCTTGCGATCAAAAGCGACTGACAGCGCACGGCCGGAAGGGACAAAGAGCAGCTCCTTGCTGGCGAGCAGGTAGCCTTGAGGCGAGAGATCATTACGGCCCGCATCCTCCTGGCTGATGGCGTCATTCACCCACTGCACCTTGCCCGTGGCTGCATCGACGGCATAGAGATAGATGGTCTCATGCGGGAAGACACCCGCGCCGAAGTAGACGGTGCCCTCATCAACGAGCAGTCCTGTGCGCACCGGCCAGCGCGAGATCATGCGACTGCGGGCGAGGATGCGCTCATCATTCGGACCGGCGCGCAGCTTCCACACGACGCTACCGGTTTTTGCATCGAGGCAGTAGGCATAACCATCATCTGAGCCGACATAGACTTTGCCATTTGAGATGGCAGGAGCGAGGCGCACCGGGCAATGGGTGAAGAATGACCAGACCGCCTTGCCTGTGGCAAGTTCGACACAGTTCACGCGGCCATCCACGGTGGAGCCGAAGTAGACCTTGCCACCGCTGATGGCCACATGGAAGGCATCGTCAAAGCGCACACGATTGAAAAGCTCGAGTCCTTCAATGACGCGACCGTCCTCACCCGCAAAGGCCATCTGCGGCGGTGATGGAGAGGCAATGTCCCACCGTGGCGTGAGCGGTGTCTTCAGCGGTTCCTCAGTGTGCCCTACGCGGCTGTTGTCATGCTGATAGGCAGGCCAGTCCGCACGGGCGGTGATCAGCGAGGCGAGGAGCAGGAGGCAGGAGAGCGCTTTCATAAGGGTGGTCCCGCTCCTAACGAGATGTAAAGAGGCGGTGAACGGAAACGTAAGTTCCTGCCCCCCGCTATCCGACCATCTCATGCTCGCCCGACCTTCCCCTTCCCCGTCCGGGCGGATGCTTGTCTTCATGCTGCTGTCAGCGGTCTCCGCGCTGGCCTGCTCGGTGCCGGTGTTTCGCTATGCGCTGGAGCACTGGGAGCCGGATCCTTTCCAGGCGATTGTCTATCATCGCGGAGCGCTGACGGCGGACCAGCAGCAGCAGGTCAACTCGCTCAAGCCTGCAACGGACGCGGTGGAGAATGCCAACCTGAGTGTCATGACCGTGGATGTGGCCACTGAAATGAGTCCGGATCATGCCGAGATCTGGAAGCAGCAGCCCGCTGACACTGAGTTGCCGCACTTGGTCCTCCGCTATCCGCGCAGCACGGGGGTGCGTGCAGATATCCTGACGACGCCGCTCGCCAAGGCTGCCTCGCTCAATCTCACCGACTCACCCGTGCGGCAGGAGATCCTCCAGCGCCTCGGCGAAGGGCAAAGCGCGGTGTGGGTGTTACTGGAGTCCGGCGATGCGGCGAGGGATGAGGCTGCGGCGAAGCTGGTACAGGATCGGCTGGACTACTTAATGGGTGTGCTCACACTGCCGGAGCTGGACGACCAGGACATTGCCAACGGGCTGGTATCTGTGAGCCAGGACGAGCTGAGGCTGGATTTCTCCATGGTCCGAGTTTCACGCCAGGATCCCAAGGAGGGTGCCCTGATCGCCACCTTGATGGCTTCGGAAAAAGATCTCCGCGATTGGGTGAAGGAGCCGATGGTCTTCCCGGTCTTTGGCCGTGGCCGTGCGCTCTACGCGCTGATTGGCAAGGGCATCAAAGCTGAGACCATCGAGCAAGCGGCGACCTTTCTGATCGGCAAATGCTCCTGCCAGGTGAAGGAGCAGAATCCGGGGATTGATCTGCTCTTCACCGCTAACTGGAAGAAGCTGGCGAAGGGCTCCCCGCTGCTAGATCGTGAACTCCCGAATCTGGCGGAACTGGCGAAGGCTGCCGAGCCGGTGACGGTGACCACCCAGCCTGAGGTGGCGAAATTCTATGTGATCAAGATCCCTCCCGTCATCATGATTGGCGGCATTGTGGCGGTCCTGGTGGCGGCTGGCTGGCTTTGGAAGAAGAGGTGAGGCTCCGGTCATGCTGAAAGCTCATTCCCTCTTCACCGAAATCCCCTCCACCACGGGAGAGGAGATCTTCACCACGCTTTTCGAGAAGAGGGGCGTGAAGATCGAGCGGATCGATTCCTTCGGTCAAGCCAGTCCCGAGGGCTTCTGGTATGACCAGCCGCAGGAGGAATGGGTGCTGCTGGTGAAGGGTTCGGCTACGCTGGAGATTGAGGGACAAGCGGCGCTCGAACTATGCGCGGGTGATCATGTGCTCATTCCGGCACGGGTGCGTCACCGAGTGGCTGGAACGACAGCAGATGCGCTATGGGTAGCGGTGCATGTCGCGTGATGTGGGATGAGACGAGAGGTCCAGGATTGGCTCGTGCTCACTTCATGCACCTTTCTCACCGAGGCGAAGCCCCAGGTCACGATTTGCGCTCACTTAGCCTATCTTCAAGCCGACCATTGAGATCATATACGACAAATAGCCCTTAAAATCCTTATTTTCCACCCACTCAAACACCAAACCGAAGGACATTACCCCAAAAACAGCCAATTTTCGATTGCGAAAGCGTCATTTCAATCCAATCTAACCCTCGAAACAGCAATTTTCACCCCAACCCTCATGAGCCAGCAAAAAATGGACGGTGCACAAGCCCTTATCAAAACTCTCGCCGATCTCGGCATTGAGTATGTCTTCGGTTACTCCGGTGGCGCAGCCATCCCCATCTTTGACGCCCTGCAGACCGTGAAGACGGACATGAAGTTCATCCTCGTCCGTCACGAGCAGGGTGCCGTCCACATGGCGGATGGTTACGCCCGTGCGACTGGCAAGCCGGCTGTGGTTCTCGTCACCTCCGGTCCTGGCGCTGGCAATACCATCACCGGTCTGATGACGGCACAGATGGACAGCGTCCCGATGATCGTCCTCTGCGGCCAGACCGTGAGCTGGATGCTGGGTAAGGACGCCTTCCAGGAAGCGGACATCTTCAACATCACGGCTCCGGTCGTGAAGCACAACTATCTGGTCAAGAGCTCCAATTCCCTGCCCCGTATCGCCCGGGAGGCCTACCACATCGCCACCACAGGTCGTCCAGGCCCGGTTCTGATCGACATTCCGAAAGACTTCAGCCAGGGCCCCTTCACCGGCACCTTTGATGAGCCGATGGATCTGCCCGGCTACCATCCTGAAGAAAACTTCAAGATCGACCCAAAAGGCATCAAGGAAGCCGCGCGCCTCATCTCCGAAGCCAAGCGTCCGATCATCCTCGCCGGTCAGGGTGCCATGATCGCCCGTGCAGACAAGGAACTGCTCATGCTGGCTGAAACCCTCGGCTGCCCGGTCACCACGACCCTGCTGGGCAAGGGCGTCTTCCCTGAGACGCACCCGCTGTCCCTCGGCATGCTGGGCATGCACGGCACCGCCTATGCGAACAAGGCCATGTGCGAGGCCGACCTCATCTTCAATGTCGGCTCCCGTTTCGATGACCGCATCATCGGCAAGCCGCACATGTTTGGCCGCAACGCCAAGCTCATCCACATCGACATCGATGCGGCGGAGTTCCACAAGATGATCAAGGTGGATGTCACCATCAAGGGTGATGCCAAGGCCGCGCTGAGCGACCTGCTCCCCCACATCGAGAAGCTGCCCACCGAGGGCTGGCTGGAGCATCTGGACGGCTACAAGAAGAAGTTCCCTCTCGGCTACAAGAAGCAGGGCGGTCTGCGCATGCAGCAGGTCATCGACGAACTTTACAACCTCACCCAGGGAAAGGCCATCGTCTCCACGGACGTGGGCCAGCACCAGATGTGGGCGGCACAGTTCTACAAGAACGACCAGAGCTACCACTGGCTGAGCTCCGGCGGCGCCGGCACGATGGGCTTCGGCTTCCCTGCGGCCATCGGCGCGCAGCTTGCCTACCCAGACAAGCTGGTCGTCTCCATCTCCGGTGACGGTGGCTTCCAGATGACCCTGTTTGAACTGGCCACCGCGGCCATCCACAAGCTGCCGATCAAGATCATCGTCCTGAACAACAGCTACCTCGGCATGGTCCGCCAGTGGCAGGAGCTGTTCTTTGAAAACCGCGAGAGCGGTGTGGACCTCATCGGCAACCCTGACTTCGTGAAGCTGGGCGAGGCCTATGGCATCAAGGGCTTCCACATCCGCCGTCCGGCTGATGTGGAGCGCATCCTGCAGCAGGCCCTCGATTACAACGACGGTCCGTGCATCATCGAAGCAGAGTGCATCAAGACGGAGAACGTCTTCCCCATGATCCCCGCCGGAGCAGCCCTGGAAGACATGATCACCGAGGCGCCGAAGCAAAAGATGGAGAAGCCCACCGGTTCCACGTGATTTGCGTAGGCGCACTCGTCCGAGTGCGGTGATGAGCCGATGAAAACCAATCAAATCCTCCAAGGTGACGCGATCGCTAAGCTGAAAACGCTTCCCGCTTCCGTCGCCCAGGTCATCATCGCTGATCCACCTTACTTCAACGTTCTTGAAAATGAAGACTGGGACACCCAATGGAAAACAGCCACCCACTACATCGCCTGGTGCGAAGCGTGGGCTGCTGAAGCCCTGCGTGTTCTGCGCCCGGACGGCCTGTGCTTCATCTTCGGCCAGCTAGGCAAGCGCGAGCACACCTTCCTGCATCTCATGTCACGTCTCACTCATCAGCATCAGTTTCATGATCTCATCATCTGGGATCGTGCGGTGGGCTACAATGAGCGACGTGACAGCTTCACACCGCAGTATGAGATGGTGCTGGTGCTGCGCAAAAGCGACGAGGTGAAGTTCAACAAGGACGCCGTGCGCATTCCCTATGATGCCAAGACCATCGAGAACTACATGCGCGACCCGCGCTACAAGAACAAGACCGCACGCCGCGCGCATCTGGAAGCGGGCAAGTTCGCCACCAACATCCTCAGAGTCACCAGCCTGAAAGGGAACTCCAAGGAAAAGTGCGGGCACCCCAGCCAGAAGCCGATCGACCTCATCGAAAAACTCATTCTCTGCTCCACAGACGTGGGCGATCTGGTGGTGGATCCCTTCCTGGGTTCCGGCACCACCGCCGCCGCCGCGAAGAAGCTGAAGCGCAAGTGGCTCGGCATCGAAAAAGATTCGAACTACATCCGCATCGCCAAGAGCCGGCTGACAAACCAATCATCCAACAAAAAATCAAAGACCCACTAATCCCATGAGCGACCGTATCCCCGCTACCACAGACAAGAAGCCTTCGCCTCAGGCTGACATCGTCAACATCCACACTCTGAGCGTCATGGTGAACAACCAGCCTGGCGTCCTGGGCCGCATCTGCGCCGTTTTCAGCCGCCGTGGTTTCAACATCGAATCCCTGGTGGTTTCCCAGACACGTGATCCGCGCTTCAGCCGCATGACCATCGGCATCAGCGGTCATCCGGAGGGCCTGAGCCAGATCATCCTCCAGGTGAACAAGCTGATCGACGTCATCCACTGCATCGAGCACACCGACCGTGACGCCGTGGCCAAGGAGATGGTGCTCATCAAGGTCGCCGCCGGTCCGGATCAGCGCACGGAGATCCTCCAGATCGTGGAGCACTACAGCGGCAAGACCGTCGACCTCCAGGAAGACAGCCTCATCGCCCTGCTCAGTGGCAACACCGACAAGGTCGACGCCGCCGTCCGCCTCCTCAGCAAGTTCGACATCGTCGAGACCGTCCGCACCGGCAAGGTCGTCATGGCCCGCGGCCTTGAGACCACCTGAGCCTGACCTCATCAGTTCTTCAATGGAAAGGCCGCTTCTCTCACGAGAGGCGGCCTTTTTGTTGGGTGGCGAGTAACTGGAAGACTCACGTCTTCCTCAACATGCCCATTCAAGAAGAAAGGCCTGCGAGTGAGGGCGCTCGCGCGCCTCAACTCAGCAGGCCCTTCAAAGACTCAAAGATGGTTACGCCATCACGCGCGCCATGATCTTCTCTGTGCGGGAGACCACACGCTGCGGATCATCCAGCAGACCCGCACTGAGGAGGGCGTTGTCGAGGATTTGCTCGCTGAGCAGCTTGGCGAGATCGCTGTCGTTCTCACGCAGGCCGTTGACCTTCTTCACGAGATCGTGACGGGGATTGATCTCGAGGATGATCTTCGGTGCGGAGACTTCGTCGGGCTTCATCGCCTTCATCATCTGGCGCATCTGCGGGTTCATCTCGCCTTCCGGCGTGATGGCCAGCGCTGGGGCGCTGACGAGGCGCTTGCCGGCGCGCACTTCTTCCACGCCTTCCGCCAGAGCTTCCTTGAGCCAGCCGGTGAGTGAGGCGGTGTCGTCATCGCTGAGAGATTCGCCCTCATGCGCCATGTCGCCCAGATCCACGTCCGGGCTGTTCACGGCCTGGAGCTTCTTGCCGTCAAACTCAGGCAGGCTGGAGATCACGTACTCATCGATGGTCTCATAGAGGAAGAGGACTTCGTAACCTTTGGATTTGAAGGCTTCAAGGTAGGGACCGCCTTCGATGGAACTGCGGCTCGGGGCCGCCTGATAATAGATGACCGTCTGGTCTTCCTTCATGCGCTTCACGTAGTCGCCGAGGCCGATGACCTCGCCCTTCTCGGTTAGGCTGGATTCAAAGCGCAGCAGCTTGGCGATGGCATCACGGTTCGCGTGATCGGTGGCCACGCCTTCCTTGAAGAAGCGGCTGAACTTCGCGTAAAACTCCTGGAACTTCTTCGGGTCATCCTGCGCCTCTTTGTCGAGGAACTTGATGAGGCGCTTGCTCACCACCTCACCCAGCTTGCGCACGAGCGCGCTGTCCTGCATGGACTCACGGGAGATGTTCAGCGGCAGGTCTTCGCTGTCGATCACACCCTTCACAAAGCGCATCCAGTCTGGGAGCAGCTTCGGTGGATGCGGGTCGATGAGCACCTTCTTGCAGTAGAGACCCACAGCGGGTTCCATCTGGCCCATGCCAAACAGTTCCATATTTTGTTCGGGAAGGAAAAGCAGCGCATTGATCACCAGCGGCGCATCTGCCTGGAAGTGCAGGCGGTAGCTGGGCTTGTCGAACGAGTGGGAGGTGAACTTGTAGAAGGCCTCGTACTCTTCCTCGGTCACGCTGTCTTTGCTCTTCAGCCAGATGGCCTCCACCGTGTTCACGCGCTCGCCATCGAGCTGGATCGGGAAGCCCACGAAGTTCGAATACTTGCCGACGATCTTCTTCAAGGACCAGGATGTGGCAAATTCCTTCGCGTCTTCCTTCAGCGTGATCACGATCTTGCAGCCGCGTGCCTGGTCCGGCGCTTCATCGATGGTGTAGGTGCCTGCGCCCGTGCTGGTCCAGCAGAGGTGCTCGCCGTCCTGGCGCCAGGAGTGGGTGTAGACCTTCACCTCATCCGCCACCATGAAGGCGGAGTAAAAGCCCACGCCGAACTGGCCGATCAGCGAGGCATCGCCGCCCTTGCCGGCATTCTTCAGCGCCGCCGCGAAGGCCTTCGATCCCGAATGCGCGATGGTGCCCAGGTTTTCCACCAGCTCCGCCCGCGTCATGCCGATACCGGAATCCGCGATCGTGATCGTGCCGGCCGCTTCATCCGTGGTGATGGTGATTTCCAGCGGTGCCTCGGACTGGAAGACATCATTCTCGGTGAGCTGCGTCAGGCGCATCTTTTCCAGCGCATCAGCCGCGTTGGACACCAGCTCGCGGACGAAGATTTCGCGGTCGGTGTAGAGGCTGTGGATCACAATGTCCAAAACCTGCTTCACCTCGGCCTGGAACTCATGGGTGGTCGGTGTGCTCATAGGGTATCTCAATAGGGGGTAGGGAACAGAAAACGGGCGGCGATGGTAGTTGGATGCGGGCTGGGGTCAAGGGGGGAGGCGTGGTCGGATCCAATCGGATCGGCTCTCCAAACCACCGTAAGCGCCCCCTCCTATCGGCTTCCTCAAACCACCGGCTTGATCTTTTCCCACATCGCTCTCTGGAACCATAGAGGCATGGGATCGCACTTCAATTCCAGATCGAATGCCTCGGTGATTTCCGCCACCCAGAGGTGCTCGGTTCCCTGGCGGGAGTTGTCGAAAAGATAAGCCCGGTTGGTGTGTTTCACCGCCTCCAGCAGCAAATCCAGCGACCGAGCATAGCGGCTCACGATTTTGTCTTCCGGCACGTCATGCCCACCCAGATTTACCCGGGCCCTCACACGCGCCACATTGATCGCCGGATCTTCGGTGGCGATGTAGTAGAGGTAGGTTCGGTAGCCCAGCGCCTGCGCCTGCTTCAGCAGCGCCACTTTGTCCGGCGATGACATCACCGTCTCAAAGGAAAAGGACACCCGCAGCTCCAGCAGCTTTTGCCGCAGGAAATCCGCCGCCACCGAGGCAAAGTAGGCATTCACGATCACCTCGAAGAAGTCCAGCTTCCTGTCCGTGAAGCGCAAACAGGCCGCATCATCAGCTCAACCCTGCTTTTTCCAGCAGGGTTGAGCTCATGAAGAAGCCCAAAATCTCCTCCCGTGTTGTCTCAACGCCGTAGTCGCGCACATTCAGAAAGCCGCGATCCTCGATCGCCTTCTGAATCTCGTTCGGGTTCAGATACACACCCAGCAGTTTCTGTGGCACCACGCTTTTGATGGTGCTTTTGCCGGAGCCGTTCGGTCCGGCGAACATCCGCAGTCGGGGCACTTTCATGTTTCAGGAGATCCTCACCCTGGTGCCCACGGGAACGCTCAGCGGCTTACCCAGCTTCTTCACCAGCTTTTTCGTGCCGTCAGGGAGAGCTTGGTAGATGCCGCCCTCGCCGCTCACCAGCACCGTCTGGCCGCTGGCAAGTGCCTGAAAGTAGGCCACATCCACCGCTGCGGCAGAGAGGCTGGGGATCTGCTGCTCCAGATAGTCCAGCGCCTGCTCGGTTGACGATTCCTGGAGTTGATCCGCGATACTCTTCATGAGTCGACTTTGTGGGCGAAGTAATGGAATTTCAAGTGCTCAGGCTGATACAAACCTTTGATGTCCCTCCAGATCAAGAACAGCCCCCACGAGCGCCAGGTCGCCCCCATCACCAATTTGACGTCCTGCGTCACGAGCACAATGCCCCACCATCGGCCTTATCCGCTGCCAGACCAAGGGCCACGTCTTCGCTGAGTATGCCCTGCGGAATGTCACAAGCCCATCGGCTCGCCGAATACGAACTCACCCGCGCCCACCCCACCGAACTCACGTCCAGTCTCCCCAGCATCGACTATGACTGCCCCACCTAAGACTCCGTGCCGTTAGCTGGGCAAATCGTAATATTGCTTTTTTGAGCGATGGTCTGCACGGATCGTAAGCCAGGGAATGAAAAGGAGACAGGCCAGAAAGTAGAGGTGAAACCAAGGCCAGAAAGCACGGCTTCGAAGATGCATCCACAAAGGTGGCGGGTGAAGATCCTCCTCAGGATTAAGATTGTATTCATGGCGAAGAGTCCACTCTCTAGCCGGATCAGAGCCAAAGATCAGAAGTGTACCCGAACGGCGATCCGCGATAAAATATCCCTTGGCTGAGTTACCGGTAATCACGGATTCAGACAGCTTGTATTCGGTGACGCCCTCCAGTTCCCACTTTTGTGTTTGCTCGAAATGATGCAGGGCTTCCTCATAGGCCTTTCCATCCAGTTGATAGACCGCTCTGATGCTTTGCCTCCAATCGGGAGCCTTGTTGATCAGAATCTTGGGACAGCTCCCACAAACCGCGAGAATACTAAAGCGTTCGTCAATCTCGATGTACGGATCTCGATTCATGCAATTCTCGAGCAAGAGGACAGGAAAGACCCAAGCGAGCAATCTTTTCAGGATGGGCCAGAGCAGGAGCATGAGGACGAATACGTCTATTTAACCCTGCCGTCCCCGGATCTCCAGGAGCTGCTTCATGACGTGGCTCAGCTTACCACTCCAATCGACCGAACCAAAAGCGTCGTGGAGGGTGCGGTAGAGGGTGTAGAGCTCGGCGTAGATGGCGACGTTTTCGGGGATGGGGTGGTAGACTTTTTCGCGGACGACGGTGACTTTCGCCTGGAGGTCCTGCCAGGTGCCGGCTCCGGCGGCGGCGGCACCGAAGATCGCCGCGCCGAGAGCGCAGGTTTGCTCGCTCTGGCTGACTTTCATGGGCTTGCCGATGATGTCGGCGTAGATCTGCATGAGGGTGGCGTTCTTGATGGAGAGGCCGCCAGTGTTGATGACTTCCTCGATCTTGACGCCGTATTCCTCGACCCGCTTGATGATGGTGAGGGCGCCGAAGGCGGTGGCCTCGATGTAGGCGCGGTAGATTTCGTGGGCCTGGGTGTGGAGGGTCTGGCCTAACAAAAGACCTGTCAGGCGGACATCGACGAGGATGGTGCGGTTGCCGTTGTTCCAATCAAGCGCGAGCAGGCCGGTGGCGCCGGGTTTCTGGCCTTCCATGGCTTTTTCCATGGCGTTGAACTTCTCGCCGACGGTCCTTCCATAGCTCTCGGGGACGAGGTGGTTGACGAGCCAGAGGAAGAGATCACCCACGGCACTCTGGCCGGCCTCGATGCCGTAGTGGCCGGGGAGGACGCTGCCATCGACGATGCCGCACACGCCGGGGATGTCTGCCAGCGGCTTGCTGGTGGGCGAGACCATAATGTCACAGGTGCTGGTGCCGAGGATCTTGACCAGGGTGCCTTCCTTGATGCCAGCCCCGACCGCGCCCGTGTGCGCATCAAAGGCGCCGACACAGACTGCGGTATCGGGTTTCAAACCAAGCCGCTCAGCCCATTCAACGCAGAGGCCGCCGGCCTTGGTGTCGGTGGTGTGGGCTTCCGAGTAGAGGCAGTCGCGCAGTTCGGCGAGCTTGGGATCGAGCCGGGCGAGGAACTCCTTGTCCGGCAGGCCGCCCCATTCGTTGCTGAACATGGCCTTGTGCCCGGCGGCACAGACGCTGCGCTTCAGAGTCAGCGGGTTAGTATCGCCGGTGAGCACGGCGGGGATCCAGTCACAATGCTCGACGAAGCTGAAGGCGGCCTCGAAGACCTGGGCATCGACACGGCGGAGGCGGAGGATCTTGCTCCAGAACCATTCGCTGGAATAGATGCCACCGCATTTGGCCATGATGTTAGGCCGGAGCTCGTTGCCGAGCTTGGTGATCTCCGCGGCTTCAGCATGGCCCGTGTGGTCTTTCCAAAGCCAGACCATGGCGTTGAGGTTGCCCTTGAACTCAGGCAACAGGCCGAGCGGTGTGCCGTCCATGTCCACCGGGATGGGGGTGCTGCCGGTGGTGTCGACTCCGATGCCGACAACTTGGGCGGGATCGAAGCCGGGGACTTTTTCCTGGGCCTGCTGCAAGGCACCGCGCGTGACGGAGGTAAGGCCGTCGAGGTAGTCCTGCGGGTTCTGCCGCGCGACATGCGGGTCTCTGGGATCGAGCAGGATGCCCATGTCGCCACTAGGGTAGTTGAAGACGGTGGAGCCCACCTCCGCGCCGTTGTCGAGGTCGATGAGGAGAGAGCGGCAGGAGTTCGTGCCGAAGTCGATGCCGAGGGCGTAGCGTTTCATGCGGAAGGCGAGGCGGGAGGGTTGGGAGAGGGACGGAAAAAGTGCGGCGATAGTGCGCAGTCACTTCCCCGATGGCGAGCGAAAACCGGACACGGTTTGTGACCTGAATGTGCGGGTTTTTGATGTGCGTTCCGAGGGCCTGAGTTTTAAACCGCAGATAACGCAGATGAGCACAGATGGAATGAGAGCGGCAGGCCGCCCAGGCATGAAAAAGGGCAACCAGGATGGTTGCCCCACTTTCAACTCACAGAGTGAGATGGCTGCTGCGCTTATCTCCGCTTTTTCTTCTTCCCGCGGAGGATGGCACGAGCCTTGTCTTCTTCGTCGAGGACGGTGGTGTATTTGTAGCTGAAGCCTTCGAGCTTCCTGCGCTCGATCTTCTGATTGATGAGGCGCTCGATGCTGGCGACGTTGGGGAGCTCTTCGGCGGAGAAGAGGGTGTAGGCATCGCCCTCCTTCTTGGCGCGGCCGGTGCGGCCGATGCGGTGCACGTAGTCCTCGGAGTTCTCAGGAACCATGACGTTGATCACGTGCGTGACGCCGCTGACATCCAGACCGCGCGCGGCGAGGTCAGTGGCGACGATGATTTCGAACTCACCACTGCGGAAGCCTTGGAGCGCTTTTTCACGCTCCTTCTGGCTGATGTCCGAATGCATAACGGCGACCTTGTATTCCTCAGTCTGCTTGAGCGCGGAGTAGATCTGATCTGCCTGCGCCTTCGTGCGGGTGAAGATCATGAGGCTGTTGAAGTGGGTCTGCTTGAGGATGGCGAGCAGGAGCTCCTCACGCTGGTCACTGGCCACGGGATACATGTAGTGGCTGACGGTGTCTGCAGGCGAGAAGCGGATGCCGACCTCGACGCTGATGGGATCTTTGAGCGCGAACTCCGCGAGGCTCTTGATCTGCGGAGGCATGGTGGCGGAGAAGAAGAGCGTCTGGCGGCTCTTCGGCGTGCTTTCGACGATGCGGCGCACGTCCGGAAGGAAGCCCATGTCCAGCATGCGGTCCACCTCATCGAGCACGAGCACTTCGAGGTTCTTCATGTTCGCGGTGCCATCGCTCATGAAGTCGAGCAAACGGCCGGGAGTGGCGACGACGACGTCGACACCTTCCTGAAGTGCCTTGCGCTGCTTTTCATAACCGACGCCGCCATAAATGGCGATGACGCGGAGGCCGGTGTGCTTGCCGTATTTTTCAAACTGCTCCACGACCTGGAGGGCGAGCTCACGAGTCGGCTCAAGCACAAGGCAGCGGAAGTTTCCGGGAGGACCGAGGCGGCTGAGGGTGGGGAGGGCAAAGGCGGCGGTCTTGCCGGTGCCGGTCTGGGAGGCACCGATGACGTCCTTCAACTCAAGCACGAGCGGGATGGCACGCTGCTGGATCTCGGTGGGGATCTCGTAACCGGACTCACGGATGGAGGCGAGCACGGAGGGGCTCAGGCCGAGGGCCTCAAAGGCTTCTGGAAACGGACCTTCCGGCACGGGCGGTGCGGGTGGCGGTGGCTGGGCCTCGAAATTCTGAATGGGTGCGCGCTTTTCCTTTTCCTCACCACCGCGGCCTCCACGGCGCGGACCACGATCTCCTTCACGATGTGGGCCACGGTCGCCACGCTCTGGGCGGTCGCCACGGGGTTCACGTTCTGGACGCGGACCGCGGTCGCCGCGGGGCTCGACTTCAGGACGTGGACCACGGTCGCCGCGAGGTTCACGCTCAGGACGCGGGCCACGATCGCCCTCACGACGCGGGCGGTCATCACGGCGGGGACGCTCGGGGCGCTCAGCACGGGGTTCGCCTTCTTTGTGATCCCGTGATGGTGAGTAGTCATCCTTATGAGGGCGGGCATGCGGATGCAGCTTGGCAGGCTCATGCGCTTCGGCTGAACCGTGCGACTTCTCCGCAGAGTGAGTCTTTTTGCTCTTCCCGAGGCCGATGGCTGTCTTCAGCTTGTCCTTGAGACGGCTGAGGATGGAAGATTTCTTTTTCGGCTCGGTATGACGGCTGGCGCTCACGTTTAGGAAATGGGGAGTAAAAATTCGGAAAGAGTTCTATCGGCCACGATGCCAGGGAATGCAAACAGGAGAGTCCGAAGGGGCATTTTGACGCTGGCGGTGCCCGCAGTCCACGCTTAAAGAGAGTTAGTCTCACTAACCATGTTCATCCGCGCCGCTTTCGCCTCCCTCTTTCTCGTCGGCACTGTTTTTACTCAGGAAACTCCCGTTTCCCCTGCCCTGTCTCCCGCGCCGGTCGCCGCTCAGCCCTCCGCTGCCTCCCGCCAACCTGCTGCCCAACCGCCAACTCCGGCCGCAGCCCAGCCTGCCTCTCCAACGGCGGATCCAACACCTGCCGCTCCCGAGAAGGAGCGGCCCAACATCATCCTGATCCTGGCGGACGACCTGGGTTACTCTGACCTGGCCTGCTTTGGCAGCACCACCATCCGCACGCCCAACCTGGACAAACTGGCCACGCAGGGCACGAAGTTTACCTCCTTCTATGTCACGCAGGCGGTTTGCAGTGCCTCGCGGGCGGCGCTGATGAGCAGCAGCTATCCGAACCGGGTGTCCATGCAAGGGGCGCTGAATCACACCAGCAAGGAAGGCATCAACCCGGATGAGCTTTTGCTCCCGGAGATCCTGAAGCAGCAGGGCTACACTTGCGGGGCGCTGGGCAAGTGGCACCTCGGGACGACGCCGATGTACTCGCCCATCAAGCATGGTTTTGATGAGTTCTGGGGCATCCCTTACTCGAACGACAACAGCAAGTATCACCCCAGCCTAGCGGCCGAGATGCCTCCCCTGCCCCTCTATGAGGATGAGACGGTCATCGAGACGGATCCGGACCAGAGCAAGTTCACCCGCCGCATCACGGAGAAGGCGGTGAGTTTCATCCGCAGGCACGAAGAGAAGCCCTTCTTCCTTTATTTGCCGCACATCATGCCGCACGTGCCCATCTTTGCGTCCGAGCGCTTTCACGGAAAATCGCCGAACGGCCTGTATGCGGATGTGGTGGAAGAGCTGGACTGGAGCGTGGGCATGATCCTCGCTGCCGTGCAGCAGGCAGGCATCGCCGAGAAGACCATCGTCATGTTCTTTTCCGACAACGGCCCGTTCCTCAGTTATGGCAACCACGCTGGCAATGCCAAACCCCTGCGCGAAGGCAAGCTGACCAGCTATGAGGGTGGCGTGCGTGTGCCCTTCATCGTGAAATGGCCTGGCAAGGTGCCTGCGGGCAAGGTCTGTGAGGAGCCGATCACCGAGATGGACATCCTGCCCACGCTCTCCGCCTGGCTGGGCGCACCCGCTCCGGAGAAGAAGACGGATGGCAAGAACGTGTTGGATCTTTGGTTCGGCAAAGAAGGTGCCAAATCGCCGCACGGCGCCATCGCCTTCTACGCGGGCAATGAACTGCAGGCCGTCCGCAGCGGTGACTGGAAGCTGCACTTCGCTCACCCTTATATCACCGTCACGGGTGAGCCGGGCGAAGACGGCAAGCCTTCCAATTGGGAAAACATGAAGCCCGCAGCGATCACGCAAAGCGGCATCGAGGGCATCGCCACACGCCATGGCTACCAGGTGGCCCAGCAGGAGCTGGCGCTGTACAATTTGAAGGATGATGTGGCGGAGTCCAAGGACGTCAGTGCGGCGCATCCAGAGGAAGTGGAGCGGCTCAAAAAGCTTGCGGAGCCTTTCCGCGCCCAGCTTGGCGATGCCCTCACCGGAGCCAAGGGGACGGAAGTCCGCCCTGCCGGAAAGGACGAGCCGAAGCCGGCGGAGGCTGCTCCGAAGGCCGCCAAGCCTGTCGAGACCAAGCCCTGACAGCGGCATTCTGCGCCTGACTTTGGGAAGGCATGTGCCATGCTGGACGATCATGCCTGATCTCCTCACGCTTGCCCAAGGTGCCGCCGAGCGCGCCTACGCGCCCTACTCGAAGTATCAAGTGGGCTGCGCGCTGGAGACGACTTCAGGCAGGATCATCACCGGCTGCAATGTGGAGAATGCCAGCTATGGCCTAACGATCTGCGCGGAGAGGAATACTATTTTCCACGCGGTAGCCGAGGCAGGCCCTGGAATGAAAATCACCCGCCTGAGTGTGATATGCCTCGGCCACGAGTTTCCGCCCTGCGGCGCATGCCGGCAGGTCATCGCGGAATTTTCCCTGCCAGGAGGAGCCACCGAGGTCACGTTTCTTCGTGACGGCCAGCCCTTGACCATGACGATCGCCCAACTGCTTCCTGAAACCTTTGCCCTGTGATGAAGACGCTCCTTTCCCTGCTTCTCGCGACCACTACCTTTGCTCTCGCTGCCGACCTCGTACAGCATGCGGGGGAGCATCCACAGGGTGATGCGGCTTACAGTTTTGACATCGCCGTCTTGAGAATGGACACGCGTGATCTGCCCATTGGAGTCTTCGATTCCGGAATCGGCGGCCTCACCGTGCTGGAAGCGATCCTAACCATTGATGCTTTCAACAATGACACCCTTCAACCCGGCACTGACGGCAAGCCCGACTTCGCCAACGAGCGCTTCCAATACTTCGGCGACCAGGCCAACATGCCCTATGGCAACTACTCAAGCGCAGGCCGCACGGACTACTTGCGCGAGTTGATCGTCAAGGACGCGCTCTTCCTGCTTGGCAAGCGCTGGCATGATCCTGAGACGAAGATGTTTCGTCAGGACAAGCCGCCGGTGAAGGCGCTCGTCATCGCCTGCAACACCGCCACAGCTTATGGCATTGAGGACATCCGTGCGGCATTGAAAGCCTGGGACGTGCCGGTGTTTGTCGTGGGTGTGGTGGAGGCCGGTGCACGCGGGGTGCAAAATGCGCACAAGGAGGGCGCGGTCGGCGTCCTGGCCACCGTCGGCACCTGTGCCAGTGGCGCGTATCCACGCGTGATTGGACAAACTCTTGGTTTGGCCGGACGCAGTATTCCCGCCATCACCCAGCAGGGCAGCGCAAACCTTGCTGGCGTGATTGAGGGTGATCCAGCCTTCAAGGAGAGCGTGGACGAGCGCTGTGATCTGGATGTGCGCGCCCTGGTGGAAGCACACAGGCAAAGCGGAGCCACCACACCGCTCTCCACGGTGGTGCTTGGCTGCACGCACTTCCCACTGGTGCAGGCCGAAATCGATCACGCGTTTGCCGCCTTGAGAAAGGATGCCGCATTGGAGAAACTCATCGCCCCGAAGATCGAGTATGTGAATCCCGCCGAATGGACCGCGCGTGAACTCCTCCGTGAACTGGCTACTGCGAAGATTCGAGCCAAGGAAGCACCAACAGCCAAGGACAGCTTTTATCTTTCCATCCCGAATCCCCAGCGCAACGACATCCCGCTCACGGCCGACGGTGGACTGGCGAAGGACTTCAAGTATTCACGCTCACCGGGCGAACTTGATCGTGAGGACACTGTGAACGTGCCCATGACGCCTGCGCGCATTCCATCGGCAACGCGGAAGTTGATTGAGACCAAGCTGCCAGAAGTGTGGCAGAGACTTGGCAAATAAGCCTCAGCCTTGATTCTTCGACGGCTCTCGCAACAAGCGGCGTAGATGGTTATTCTCCGCTACCAGTTCTCCTAAAAGCTCGGACACGATCTTCTCGCGCCTCTTCTGCCTGTCAAAGGCGTGGGCGATAAAGAACAGCGCGGCCATGCTGATCCAGAAGATGACACTCGGAAAAGCATCCTTGCCGCTCACCGCGAGCTGAACGACCGCCCCGCCCACATAGATCGAGCAAGGAATCATCAGGCTCCAGGAGATGATGCTATCCTTGCGACGGAGCTTCATCAGAAGCTCCGTGGTGCGTGGCAAATTGGGGAGCTCTCCCTCATCAGGATGAACCTTGGATGATGGAGAGTCCTGCGGCATGGCCAATGGTGGATGAATTAGTGAGACACTTCAGCCGGAGCATCCAGCTCCTTCGGCGGATAGAACGCGACCAACAAGAGCACCGCAGCGGCGAGGGAAAGGCCGGTGGGCCAGAGGAAGAGCTCCTTGTAGTTCACCACACCATTGACGGTGAGTTTACCCTGCAGCGGGATGAAGAACCACTTCGCAGCGAGGTCGCCGAGGCCAAGAACGAGGAGATTGAAAAGGCCCTGCGCACTGGAGCGCACATCCTTCGGAAAGGCGGCATCGATGAAGATGTAAAGCGTGGCGAAGAAGAAGGCGTAGCAGATGCCGTGGAGGACCTGCACGATGATGATCATGGTCTGGTTCTGCGGCATGAAGGCAAACACAGCAAAGCGTGCCGCGTGGCCGAGGATGCCCAGGATCATGGTGGTCTTCCAACCCATCTTGGAAAGGAACCAGCCCAGCACTGCCATGGTGGCAATCTCGGCGATCTGGCCGATGCTCATCACCGGCATGATCCACTCAGGCTTGATGCCGACCACATTACTACCGAGGAAGCCGCCAGCCATGAGGAAGTAACCATTGTGAATGGTGGAATCGATGAAGGTGACGATGAAGAGCACCAGCAGGAAGGGCTTGCTCAGGAACTTGGCAGCCTTCAGCCAGGCAAAGCCGCCTTCACCAGCCGCAGCAGGCTTCGCCGGTGTGTGCGGAAGGCTCAGGCTGAACACAGCCAGCAGGAGCGAGGCAATGCCGGAGATGAGGAAGATGTTCCGGCTGGCAGCCACGGCATCAGCCCCCGTCTTGCCCTGAAGGATGAAGTAGAGTGGCCACGCGGCGAGGATCCAGCCGATGGTGCCACCCATGCGCACCAGCCCAAACTCCTTCTGCGCGTTCTTCAAGTGCGTGAAGGCGATCGAGTTCGAGACCGAGATGGTCGGCACATAGAGAAGCGAATGCACCAGCATGAGGCTGAAGAAGGTGGTGAAGTCATTCACAAAATACATCCCTAGGATGGCCAGACCACCTACCAGATGACTGAAGGCCATAAACTTCTCCGCAGCGAAGCTGCGATCCGCAAACTGGTTGCTGAAGAAGATGCCGACCACGGAAGCGATGGCGAAGGCACTGCCAACCCAAGTGATCTGCATGTCCGTGAAGTTCAGGCCATCCTTGCCCATGTAACCCCAGATGAGAGGCAGCCAGGCCCCCCAGATGAAGAACTCGAGGACCATCATGATGAACAGTTTCTTGGCGGCAGGTGATTTCATAGAAGCGGGCAGAGGCTAGGGAGTGCCGTGGGAGCAGGCAAGGTTTTCTTCAACAAGAGAGAACGGCCATCAGGCAGAGACGAATGCACTGGCAGCATCAAAGGATCAGACGTCTCGCTTCTGCGCGAAAAGCCACTTCCAGAACTCCGGGTTGTCATAGGTCTGGGTCCAGGAGTCATGCCCCACGCCCGGGTAGATGGTGAACTTCACCTGTGAGCCCGCCTTCTGCAGCGCATCATACATCTTCTGGCTGTATTCCAGCGGCACGGCGTTGTCCTGATCTCCATGGAAGATCCAGCAGGGCAGCTTGGCGATGCGGTCCGCCATGACCCAGCGCACTCCTGCACCGCCGCAGATCGGAGCGATGGCCGCATAAGTGTCCGGGTATTCCATGGCCGTCTCCCAGGTGCCGAAGCCACCCATGCTCAGGCCGGTGAGATACACGCGGCTGGGGTCGATGCGCTCAGTCTGGATGAGGTGATCCGTGACTGCCTTCACGCCCTGCGGACTCCAGATCTGCTTCCGCTCGCACTGCAGGCTGGCGATGACGGCGGGGATGTTCTTTCCTCGGGCGATCAGTTTCGGCGGGCCGTGCTTCTTCAGCATCTCGAGATCGTTGCCACGCTCTCCAGCGCCATGGAGAAAGATGATCAAAGGCCACTTCTTGGCGGTGTCTGACTCATACCCATCTGGTTTGGACAGCAGGTAGCGGTAGTTCACTTTGACGATGAAATCGCCACTGTAGGAGGCCGGTGTCTGGGTGTCGGCCGAGGCCATCGAAGAGGCAAGGAGAAGGGTGAGAAGAGAGAGCGTTTTGACCATGAACGGCATTCTACGCAGGCATGCCTGCCGTGCTCTCACAGGTTTCCACGAAAGGCGAAATTGGCATGCACCAGACGAGCTTTGTGCAGGCAGTGGACCAAGCACTGATCTCTGGAAAATCGCGTTCCATGCCCCGCTAAAAAACCTACAGACTTACAAAGTTGTTACCACAAAATCAGCACATTTTTGAATCCGTCAGGCTCTTTCAGGACGGACAAATTTCATGCCCGAAACACGCTTACACTGTATTATTTAATACGATATTTATGGTTTTTATATTTAAATAAGCTAAATTATACGCAATCCATTACCGTGACTTCCACTGCGCCTCTTTCTTCGACGCTCAAGACTTCTGCCCCAAGCAGTGGAACTGGATGCGCGGCTAGAGATGGCTCTTATAAGGCCGAAGAGATTAGGAGTGAACTAAAGATGGGTCGCCTTAACCGCAGCTTCCGGACATTCTGGATGATCGGAATCGTGGGGGTCCTCATCAGCCTCACCCCTGCCCAGGCAGCCACCTTGATATGGACCGGCCTGGGTGCCAATGACGGCATCACCACCACGGGCAACTGGAACTCAGGGATACCCGTGACGGGTGACACCCTGACCTTTGCGGGGTCTACACGGCTGACTCCCACCCTGTCCAGCCCCCTCACCCTCGCCGCACTCTCCTTTGATGCCACGGCAGGGACCTTCACCCTCGGTGGAGCGGGGACCTACACACTGACTTCGAGTGGTGCCACGTTTGCGATCGCCAACAACAGCACGAACCTGCAGACCATCAACAATGCGCTCACCCTGAGCGCGTCCCAGTCCTGGAGCGCCACCAGTGGTAATCTGACTTTCGGCGGGAACATCAGCACGGCTGCCAATCTGCTGACGATCACGGGCACCCGCGTGACGACGATCAATGGCGTGATCTCCGGAAGCGCTGGCCTGACCAAAGTCAGCAATGCAGGAACGCTGGCGCTGAACGGAGCCAACACTTACACCGGCACCACAACCCTGGGTTCAGGAACGTCAGCCGCTGGCACTGTGATCATCGGCAACGATGCGGCCTTCGGCAGCAGTGCGGTTTCCACCGGTGCGGTAACGCTGCAGACTGCGGGCGGCGCGCGCACCCTGGCCAACAACTTCACCGTCAACCGGACTCTGACCTTCCTGAACGCCGATAATCTGACCATCAATGGCACGGTCACGATGAACTCCAGCCGAACCTTCACGGTCAACGGTGCGGGAACGGTCACTTTCAACGGGGTGGTCGGCCAAGTGTCAGGTAACCGCCGACTGACCAAAACCGGCAGCGGGACACTGATCCTGAACGGCACCAACACATTCAGTGGTGGACTCACCGTCACCACAGGAACGCTTGTCTTTGGCAATAATGCTGCCGCCGGCTCGGCAGGGATCATTTTTGGCTCGAGCACAGCCTCCCCGACGATTCAGGCTGGCGGTGGCACACGCACGATCACCAATGGAGTCACGCTGTCCGGCAACGTCACCTTCAGCGGAGCCAATGACCTGATCTTTACCGGCGCGACCTCCATGTCATCCACACGCACGCTGACCGTGACGAACAACACCACCTTCAGCGGTGTGGTCAGCGGCAATGGCGGCCTGACGAAAAATGGCACGGGAACGCTGACGCTCAGCGGCGGCTCTGCCAACACCTACTTAGGAACCACGACCGTGAATGATGGCACCCTGGTGCTGAACAAGTCGTCAGGAAATGCCATGGCATCCACCTCTCTGGTGATCGGGGACAGCACAGGCGTGGCGGCTTCCGCAGTGGTCCAGAACAACGCTTCCAATCAAATCCCCGATGGCGCCGCCGTGACCATCCGGACAGACGGTCAGCTCAACCTGCAAGGTTTCACGGAAGGCGTGGGAACGCTCACGATGAGCGGGGGCAGTGTCACCGGCACCGCCGGCTCACGGCTGGACCTGGGGGGCAATGTCGCCATCAGCACGACGGCGACAAACATCGCGCAGATCACCTCTGGCATCGGTCTGGGATCGACGGCGCGTGTCTTCACCGTCAATGACAACTCGGTGACCACCGACAGTGACCTCGCGATCTCTGGAGTCATTTCGGGCACAGCTACAGCTTCGCTGACCAAGACAGGCTTGGGAACGATGACACTCAGCGGCACGAACACCTTCTCGGGCGGAGCCGTGGTCAATGCGGGCATGCTGATCATGGACAACGCCAGCGCCCTGGGCACGATCGCTGCGAATCTGGGTGACACCACCGGCAGCACCAGTGCTTCCCTGGCCTTCAGCTCGACCAGTGGACGCACTGTGGCCAATGCGATTACGGTCCGCTCAGGCAGCAGCGGTACCGCCACGCTGGGCGGCCTGAACACCAGCGGCGTCAACACTTTCAGCGGCGGCATCACCCTGAACAAGACGGCGATCGTCACGGCTGAGACTGGTGGTGAGGTGGCCTTCAGCAACGTCATCACTGGAGCCGGCGGACTAACCAAAATCGGGGCAGGCATCGTGCGTCTGAGTGCCGCGAACACCTATACCGGGCTGACCACCATCAACGCCGGAACCTTGGCCTATGGAGTGAGTGATGCGATAGCCGCCGGTGCTGTGACCATTGATGGAGCCACCTCCGTACTCGACCTCGGAGCCAACCGCACTGACACCGTCGGCCAGGTCATACTAACCAATGGCGGGACCATCACCGGCAGCGGCACTTCCGTGCTGAGCAGCTCTGCCAACTATGATCTGCGCAGCGGGTCGGCGAATATTCCTCTGGGTGGTCCGGTGGGGTTGTTGAAGTCCACCACAGGCACGGTGGTGCTTTCCGGCGTGAACACCTACAGCGGCACGACCAGCGTGACGGCAGGCACCCTGCAGCTTGGTGTGGCCGGCAGCCTCCCAGCCACCTCCGCAGTGACCGTCAGCAGTGGCGCCACGATCAACGCCAATGGCTTCGCTCAAACCATCGGCTCACTGGCTGGGGCGGGTGCGATGACGATGGGGGCAGGCAGCCTCACGACGGGGGGGGACAACACCTCCACAACCTACTCTGGCGTGATCAGCGGATCCAGCGGACTGGTGAAAAACGGCAGCGGCACCTTCACGCTCAGCGGTGCAAATTCATACACAGGAACAACCGCGATCAACGTCGGCACACTGCAATTGGGAGCCATCAACGCCGTCACCACCACCTCGGCTGTGACGGTGGCCAGCGGCGCGACCTACAATCTCGCGAACTTCAACAGCACCATCGGCTCGATCGCTGGTGCAGGAAACGTGACCCTGGGCAGCGGCACCTTGAACACAGGCGGTGACAACACCTCCACCACCTTTGCAGGCGTGGTCAGCGGCACGGGAGCGATGACGAAGGCGGGCAGCGGCACACTCACTCTCACCGGCGCCAACACTTTCTCTGGAAATATGTTGGTCGACACCGGCACGGTCATTCTTTCTGCAGCCAATGGCAGTGTGCTCAGCGCTTCAGGCATCACGATTGGCACCGGTGCCACCTTGACACTGGACAACAGTGGCACAGGGAATAATAACGCCAACCGAATCGGCAACAGCACCGCCATCACGCTGAGCGGAGGCACGTTGAGGTTTATTTCAAACGCCACCATCGTTGGCACAGCAGAGACAGTGGGGGCTCTCAATGCCTCCGGAGGAGCCTCGAACATCCTCATTACCAACAACATCTTCATCTCTTCCCTGACATTCAGTTCGTTAGGCACCATCGCTCCAGGGGCGACGGTGAACTTCGACAGCACAAGCGGCACTTTAGGGAGTGCGATTATCGGACCGCGCATCTACATCACCGGCCAGGCAAACGGCCTGATCGGCGGCTGGGCGACCGTGGGAAGCGACTTCGCCGAATATTCGACGAATGGAGTGCGAGCCTACACCGCCTATTACACCGATGCCGATGGCATCAACGTCAATGATGCCACCAAGATCGTGCTGCTCGAAGGCACCTCGCCCTCCACAGCTTACACCCTGACGAATGCTGGAACCACGACGGATTTGGGCTTGAACCTCGCGGATCTCGCCACCGTGGACCTCGGTGCCGCCAATACCCGCACGCTCAATCTAGCAGGCGGTGGCCTGATCAAAAGCGGCACCCCGGCTACCACCATCTCTGGTGCCGGCCGTCTGACGGCTGGTGGCACGGCCGCGGGCAATCTGGCTGTCTCTGTGGGTGCCACGAATCAACTCACCATATCCTCCAGCATCATCGACAACGCCGGAACCAACGGCATCTATGGTGATGCGGGTGACGGCGTGGTTTCCCTGTCCAAGGCTGATGCGGGAACTCTGATCCTCTCCGGCACGAACACCTTCACCGGCAGTGTGTTCGTGAATGCGGGAGTTCTGCAGGTGGCAGCAGAGGCCAATCTGGGAGCCGCTGGAAATGATGTGATCTTCGGCGGCGGCACGCTTTCCATCACCACGGGATTCAACGCCAGCACGACCAAGGTGTTCACCGTCAGTTCAGACCTCAGTGGCACGTTGGATATCGCCTCCAGTCAGACCCTCACGCTGGGGAATGCCAGCGGCACGATGACGACCGGCAACACTAACAGTGTGCTGATCAAGAACGGCGCGGGCAGTCTGGTGATCCAGGGAGCCAACGCAGCCTTTGACGGCACTCTGCAGATCAATGCGGGCGGCGTGGAACTGAGGAATGCACAGTCGCTCGGGGACGCCACGAACCGCGGCCGCGTCACCCTCAACGGCGGCACTTTGCTGCTCCGCAATGATGCGAGCCCCAGTTTCAGCAATGATGTGCTCGTCAGTGAGAACTCGACCCTCGACGTCGGCAGGCTCACCGGCACCACACCGGCCGTCACGCATACCTTGGGGACAGTGAGCATCGGTGCCAAGACACTGACCGCCACCGGCAGCAATGGCACCATGGCGGCGACAGGCAGTGTGACGCTGACGGGAAATGCCACCTTCAATCCGACAACCGCTGACCTGTCACTCGGGTCGGTGTCAGGTTCATTTGGTTTCACGAAGACCGGCGCGGGAGCGCTCATTCTGGCGGGCAGCAGCACCTACACGGGAGCCACCACGGTCAGCACCGGCACGCTGCGCCTCGGTGCCGCTGGTGGTGTGTCATCCGCCTCGGCGGTCAGCGTGGCGAGCGGTGCGATCTTTGATCTGAACAATCTGAATGGCATCATCGGCTCGCTGGCTGGTGCGGGCAATGTGACTCTGGGCAGCGGCACCCTGACCACCGGCGGAGACAACACCTCCACCACCTTCTCTGGAGTCATGAGCGGAACCGGTGGCCTCACCAAAACTGGCAGCGGTGTCTTCACGGTCAGCGGAACGAACACCTACAGCGGCGCGACCACCATCAATGCCGGCACCCTGAGGCTGGGCAGCGCTGGCGGTGTGCCCTCCAGCTCGGCACTGAGTGTCAGCGTGGCGAGTGGTGCGACGTATGACTTGAACAATTTCAACAGCACCATCGGCTCCCTCGCAGGCGCGGGCGGTGTGCTGCTGGGCAGCGGCACTTTAACCACCGGTGGTGACAACACCTCCACCACCTTCTCCGGGCCCATCAGCGGCACCGGGGGTCTGACGAAGAGCGGAAGCGGAACCTTCACGCTCAGCGGTGCCAGCACCTACTCGGGCGCGACGACGGTCAGCAACGGAGTTCTCCTGGTGCAACATACCTCAGCGCTCGGCAGCACGGCAGGTGCCACAGTGGTGAGTTCGGGAGCGGAGCTGCGCCTCGCGGGAGGCATCTCCGTGGGTGCGGAACCGCTGACCCTGAACGGCTCCGGCATTGCATCCTCCGGAGCCTTGCATCTGGTCAGCGGGACGAGTTCATGGTCCGGTCCAGTGACCGTGGGCACCTCCGCCACCATCACGGCGGACGCGGGCGAGCTCACGCTGGGAGGCGCCATCAACCTCGGAGCGAACACCCTCACCTTCGCGGGAGGTGGCGCGCATCGCGCGGATGGCATCATCAGCGGCGCTGGCAACCTGACCAAAAGCGGCGCTGGATCACTCACGCTCAATGCAGCCAACACCTTTACCGGCACGACGACGGTGAGCTCCGGCACGGTGAATGTGCAGAATGCGGCGGCTTTCGGCGCGGCAGGCGTGGGCGCCGTCACGGTGGCCTCTGGCGCGGCCCTGGTCTTTAACAGCCCCGATGGAATCACTTTGGTCCCCAAGGCCCTCACCTTGAACGGCACGGGGATCAGTGGAACAGGTGCCATTTCCAGCGTCCTGGGCAACCACTCCTGGACAGGCGGCATCACCCTCGCATCTGACTCCACCATCGCGGTCGAGGCGGACAGCTTCACGGCCTCCGGCATCATCAGTGAAACCGGTGGCGCGAGAGCCCTTGTCAAGACGGGCGCCGGGACGCTGGTCCTGGGCGGCAACAATAGCTACACGGGCGCGACCACGATCAATGCAGGCACTCTCGCCATCGCCGCCAACGAGCGTATCAGCGACACTTCCGCCCTCATCATTGCCTCAGGTGCCACATTCAATCTGGATGATGCGGTGGAAACCGTCGGCTCACTTTCAGGAGCAGGTTCCATCACCCTGGGCACCGAGGACACAGCCGCCCTCACCACCGGCGGAGATGGCACCAGCACCACCTTTTCCGGAGCCATCACCGGCCTCGGAGACTTTTCCAAAATCGGTGCAGGCACGCAGACTCTCACCGGCGCCAACACCTTCACGGGTGCCGTGGAGATCGATGGCGGTGTGCTCTCCATCAATAGCGACAGCCGGCTCGGGAATGCCGCAAACACCGTGGACTTCGGAGGTGGCACGCTGCGCATGACTTCATCCATCACCATGAGCCGCACCATCACCCTGAGCGGCAGCGGCACTGTGGACACTGCGGGTGTGAACTCTTCCATCACCAGCGCGATGACCGGCGCAGGCAGCTTTGTCAAGACTGGCGCGGGAACCCTGACGCTGACCGGTGCCAATGCCTACACTGGAGCGACCACCGTGACGGGCGGTGCCTTGCAGGTCGGCAGCGGAGGCACGGGCACCACCGGCACTGGGGCCGTCACGGCGGCGAGCACCACGGTCGTGCTCGGCACCGGGGTGTTGCAGGGAAGCAGCTTCACCGCCCAGAGCGGCTCCACCATTCATCCAGGAGACTCCATCCTGCCCGCAGGTCATGGCAGGTTGAGCTTCACACCTTCATCTGGTTCCGGCACCTTTGACTTTCAGAACGGCAGCCAGATCGAGCTCGGCATCACAACCCCCAATGGAACCAGCGCGACTTATGCCGGCAACGCCTTGGGCTCCGCAGGCTACAATGCCTGGGCAGACAGCTTCACGGGTCTCGGCAGCGGCAATCATGATCTCATGACCTTCAGCGTCTCAGGCAGCGGCACGCTGATCATGAGCGGCAACATCCGCGTGAATGCCAGCTCTCTCACCGTCAGCCAGGGTCAGGTCTTCAACCTGCTGGACTGGAACACTCTCGTCACCGCGAACTTCAGCGGCTTCAATCTCGGCAACAACTACCGCAACGGCAGCGGCGACAATGGCTCGCAGTTCGACCTGCCGGACATCAGCGCCAGCCCCAACCTGGCCTGGGATGTGAGCCGCTTCACCACTTCCGGAGTCATCGTGGTGGTTCTCATTCCGGAGCCTTCTCGCCTTCTTTTGTTAGGCATGGCTCTGGGTGCCATGTTCTTCCGCCGTCGCAGAGACTGATCCTCGGGAGTTAACCCTTGTCGGGACCGAAAGCATCATAGCCTTCCATCTTCAACTCCTCCATGAGGCGTTCCATCGGCAGGCCCATGACATTCGTCCATGAGCCGGCATGACCGGAAATGATCATGTCCCCATGCTCCTGGATGCCATAGGCGCCGGCCTTGTCCAGAGGGTTCACGCGGTCGTGGTAGGCGAGAATGATCTCATCCGTCAGCGTTTTGAAAATGACCTCCGAGATGACATGAAATCCCCTGCCCTGACGCCCCCCATCCCAAGCGAGATAAACCCCGGTGCAGACGTCATGCGACCGCCCGGAAAGCCGGCGCAGCATGGCCAAAGCATCCTCACGATCCGCAGGCTTACCCAGAGGCTCGCCATCGAGATAGACCAGCGTGTCTGAGCCGATGCACAAAGCCTCGGGCCGCACCTCGGCAGCAGCCACGGCTTTTCGGCGGGCATTCTCCACCGTCAATGCCTGCGGAGTCAGAGCAGCATCATGCGCCTCTTCGACCTGCGGCACGACGACCTCAAACTCGTAGCCCGCCTCACGCATGAGTTCCACCCGTCGTGGAGACTGTGAGGCGAGAATGAGCGGGCGGCTTTCGGCAGGCATGCCGTCTTGCTAGCCTGCACCCAGCAGGACTGAAAGGACAAAAAGACTCTCAAGCAAACCGCAAACCACTGTCAACGGCCCCCGTCAGGTCCCCATGTCCTCGATCAATAGCACTTCATCCGCCCGCAGCATGGCATCTCGGTCCTGAAAGGTGCGGTAGCGGTAATAGCCCGTCTTACCCACAAACTGGGGCTCGCCCTTGCATAAGAACTCGCGACCATCCTTGAGGGTGATCTTATGATTACTGCCGGTCTGGCAGCTGCTGAGCAGACCGAGCGTGAGGAAGAGCAGGAAACAACGAAGGACAATCATGTCAGAGGAGACAGTTGGACAAAGAAAAACGTTCGCCGCGTGCGCAGGCAAGCTTAATATCAAACGAATGTCCGCCGCCTCCTTCCTCAATGAATTTTTCCGCAATTGGCAAACGGTGGGTGCCGTCGCGCCCTCCAGTCCTGCCTTGACGGAACAGATGATGCTGGCGGCGGAGGTCGGCAAGGCCCGGCATATCCTAGAACTCGGCCCTGGCACCGGGGCCTTCACCGAGGCCATCCAGTCCGCCATGCCCAAGGATGCCAGCTACCTGGGGATTGAGATCAATCAGGCCTTCACCGAACAGCTCCGCCAGCGTTTCTGCGGCATGAACTTCGAGGTGGCCGGGGCGCAGGAGTTTGATTTTGATGACTATCTCGCTGGCAAGCCGCCGATTGACGTGGTGGTCAGCGGCCTGCCGTGGACGGCCTTTCCGAGATCGCTTCAGGAGTCGATCCTCGGCAACGTGCTCCCGCATCTGAGCAATGGCGGACGCTTCGCCACCTTCGCCTACTACGGCTTCCACTTCCTGCCCAGCGGCCAGCGTTTCCGCGAGCTCCTCCAGGAAAGCCTGCCCGAGGTGGACACCAGCCCGGTCGTCTGGGCGAACCTGCCACCGGCGTTTGTTTACATCGGACGGAAGTGATGCGCCGTTTGGTGATCAGGGCGGAGTGACCACCATTTCGTCCAGTTGAGCTCCCTGGGCAGATTTGACAAACCTGAATCTCACGGGCACCACGTACCTTGATTCAACGGCTCGGCCATCTTTGAGACGCAGGCGTGGTTTGGCCCGCCATTCCTTCCTCACATGATTGAGCACATAGTCCTGGAGTTCTTGGGGTGCGTTGGATTCCACGACTTTCGCATCGGTGAGCTTGCCCATGGGCGACATCGTGATCATCACCTTCACAAAGCCATCTACACGCTCAGCTTGACGCTTAGAGGCGGTGCAACCGACCCCAATGAGACAAACACACACCAACGGAAACAGGAACAACCGGGTCACTTGAGAAAAAACAGACATGAAGATCTAGGGAGGAGGCGAAGATGGCTCAATAGCGGCCCAGACAATGAGCCAACTCAATCCAACGTCTTCTCGCCCACGATGCTCCACGCCTTGGCGATCTTGTCGTCCCGGACCTCGTAGACCATCATCAAACGGATCTTGCCGGGGCCTTCAGGGAAGGTGCGGCTGACCTCTTCATAGTCCACCACGGTCTGGCCCATCACCACACGACTCAGCAGTTGGGCATGCAAATTCCGTTCCTGAAAACGCAGCTCAAAACGTTCCCTCAAAATGGCAGCGCCGCTGGCCAGCAAAGTGGAGGGATGCTCAAACAACTGCGCATCATCCGCATAGGTCGCCATCAGCTCCTCAAGATCTCGCGCATTGTAGGCGTCGAGTTGTCTTTGGACGATGGAGGTGGGATCGGCGGGTGATGGCATGAGGGTTGAGGATAGGACGTAACTCGCGGTTTCCGCCACAAGTCACTTATGCATCAAATGCCCGCCCCAAGGCAAACAGTGTTGCATTCGCATGAGCGGCGTGGCTTCATGGTGGCACATGAAAATCCTCCCCACTCTTCTCGGTGCCTGCGTGGTCGCATTCGCGGGACTTGGCGCTGCCAAGGATGCCCCGTCTGACGTGCTTCCTGCCACGATTCACCCTTCGGATCGACACTACATCGATCTGGAGACAGGCTACCTTGGGAAGGTCGGCGGCAGCACGGAGCGGGACTATGGCATGGTGCCGGTGATGCTCACCTGGCGCTCACCCGAAGTGTTCGGGCTGGATTTTGCGGATGGTTCAAAGCTGTTTGTGCGCAATCGCATTTCGCTGCTCGGTCAGTGGATCGAGACCGGACCTGAGAACCACTACTTCGGCCTCATGGGGGCGCCTTCCATCGAATGGTGGAACGCGGCGGGCACGTGGTCCGTCTACGCCGGCATTGGCGGTGGCGCGGGCTGGATCGATTCCCAAGGGGTCACGGGCGGTCAGGGACAGGACTTCACTTATAACTGGTTTGCCAATGCGGGTGTGGCTCGCGCGATCACAGATGACGTGCAGATTCGCGTCGGTGCCATGTTCCAGCATCTGTCCAACCAGGGTGCCACGGATCCGAATCCGGGTGTGAACACGCTGGGCGTCACCATCGGTCTGTCGTGGGGGTTTTGATCTGATCGAGGCATGAGCAAATTCAGCATTGTACAGGCCATCCGTGAACGCGCGCAGCCCGAGGCCACTGCGCTGGTGCAGAAAGACCGCAGCTTGAGTTACCAGGAACTGTTCGAGCGCTGCGATGCCATCGCCAGCACGATCCGTCCGCATCTGACCACCGCTCCCGATCGCGTGGACCGCCTGCGTGTGGGGGTGCATTTCCCGAGCAGTCTGGACTATGTGCCGCTGGCGCTCGCCACCCTGGCCGCCGGCACCTGCTTTGTGCCCATCCCCGATGAACTCGCGGAAGAAGAGAAGCGCGAACTGCTAGCCCGCACGGCGCTGGACTATGTGCTGGTGATCGAATCTGCCGCAGCCTGGCTGCCCGCGGATTCACAGCGTCTGGGCGACTTCGATCTGAACGGCCAGAAGGTGCTCATCTCTCAGATGCCTCCCCAGCAGGCCGCCTTCCCACGTGATGCCTTTGAGGCACTGAATCCCGCCTTTATCCGCTTCAGTTCCGGCACCACGGGCAAGTCGAAGGGCGTGCTGCTCTCTCACGAATCGCTTTTGCAGCGCATCACGGCCGCGAATGAAGGTCTGCGCATCGGTCCAGGAGACCGGGTGCTTTGGGTGCTGCCGATGGCGCATCACTTCGCGGTTTCCATCGTCCTCTATCTCTACCACGGAGCCACGACGATCATTGAGGAAACTCACCTCGGCGAAGACCTCCTGCGTGCCGGAGCCGAGCAAAAGGCGACCGTCATGTATGGCAGTCCCGTGCACTACCGGCAGCTTGTGGAGGCGCCCGATGTAGGCCAGTGGACCATGCTGCGTCTCGCGGTGGCCACGGCAGCTTCCCTGGACGCTGCCACGGCGGAGAAATTTCGCGCGCGCTTCGGTCGCGATCTCGTGCAGGGCCTGGGCATCATCGAGCTCGGCCTGCCGCTGATGAATTTCGGAGGAGCCGTGGAGGCCCCGGAAGCCATCGGTTTGCCGCTGCCCGCCTACGAATGCCTTTTGAAGAATGATGGTGACCAGGAGCCGCCTGCTGGTGAACCCGGCGAGATCTGCCTGAGCGGCCCAGGCATGTTTGATGCTTATCTGGATCCGTGGCTGCCCCGCGCCCAGGTGGTGGATGCCGATGGCTGGTTTGCCACCGGCGACCTCGGCAAACGCGATGCCGCAGGCCGCGTTTTTATCTGCGGTCGCAAGAAAACGCTGATCAATGTCGGCGGCATGAAAGTCTTCCCCGAGGAGGTGGAGGCCGTCCTGGATTCCCACCCGAAGGTCCAGCGATCCTTGGTCGAGGCACGTCTGCATCCGCTTTACGGCGAGGTGCCCGTGGCCCGCTACATCGCCAGCCCGGAAGGTGCCCCCACCACCATGGAACTGCGCACCCATCTGAAGACTCGCCTGGCCGGGTATAAGATTCCGCTGATGTTCAGCGTGGTGGCGGAACTGCCACTGACGGCCAGCGGGAAGCTCAAAAGAGCGTGATGGCTCAAGTGCGTCGTTCACGCTTCAGCGTGTGGCTCGGGGTTCATTGAACACGCTGAAGCGTGAACAACGTACTTTTGGCCCCACGCCAACTGGAGGTTCGGGATGTGCGCGCGTTGCCTATCGACCGCGAGCGGGAGCGGGAAGCAGAAGCGAGGGGCTCCTGCCAACTTCCGTGCAGCTCTCTCCTGACATCCGGTCGCTCTTCCAGTCCGGCAGAGAGCGGCAATGAGGCGGACAAGAGTGTCCGAGCTCCTTTCTCCGGCATTCGTCATCCCATACCCAGGGTTGAACTTGTGCCAGCCCGCCTCTAGTCTAAAGGTTCCCATGGTCGCCATCGCCACACCCACTTTGGTTTCTGAAATCCTCCGCCTGAAGAAGGAGAGGAATGCTATTATCCTGGCCCACAACTACCAGACCAAGGACATCCAGGAGATCGCCGATTTCGTGGGTGACTCCCTGGGGCTGGCTTACAAGGCCAAGGAGACGGATGCGGACGTCATCGCCTTCTGCGGGGTGCATTTCATGGCAGAAACGGCGAAGATCGTCAACCCGGGCAAGACGGTGATCCTGCCAGACGCAAACGCCGGCTGCTCCCTGGAGCAAAGCTGCCCCGGCCCCCAGCTCGAGGCCTTCCTGAAGGCGAACGCGGAGAAGAACTACTACGTCATCGCCTACATCAACTGCAGCGGCCACGTGAAGGCGCTGAGCGACTGCATCTGCACCAGCGGCAACGCGGTCAAGATCGTCGAGGCCGCCCCCAAGGACCGCCCCATTCTCTTTGTCCCTGACCAGAACCTCGGTTCCTGGGTGATGGAGCAGACCGGACGTCCGATGACCCTCTGGAAAGGCTCCTGCTACGTCCACATGGAGTTCACCCGCGACAGCGTGGAAGCCATCAAGGAGCAATACCCCGACGCCAAAGTGGTGGCCCACCCGGAGTGCGCCTACTCAGTGCGCGTCCTGGCGGACGAGGTCTGCTCGACCGAGAAAATGATCGGCTACTGCCGGAATACTCCCTCGGACACCTTTATTATTGTCACCGAAAGCGGCATGCTCCACCGCCTGGAGCGCGAGGTGCCTGGCAAGCGGTTCATCGCCGGTCCGACCGGACACTGCGCCTGCGCCGACTGCCGTTACATGAAGCTGAACACCCTGCAGAAGCTCCATGATGCCCTGCGCGATCTCAGCCCCCAGGTCGAGATGCCGGAAGACATCCGCGCCCGCGCCGAAAAGCCGATCCTGAGGATGCTGGAACTGAGCAAGTAACCGGCGGTTACCGGTCCAAAAAACGCTCCTGTTCAAACGAGTTCACCAGCTTGGTGAGCAGAGCTGGTGCTTATGAAAACGCATCTTGGAACGGCGCGCTTTGGCCGGAGCGATTTTGACGGTAACTCGAGATGGGACCATTTTCAAAGCTCTCCCGGACTTTTGAATCGGAATTGGCCGTCAGACAAAAAAGCCGTTTCCCATGCAGCGAAACAGTCGTTTGCAGCCTCAAGCGGCACCTCCACCAATGGCCGAAAATCTCAAAATGGGGCTCCTATACCCATACCTCTCGGAGTTGGCCAAGCGCCATAAATCAGCCTCCCACGCGGGCTCAACTCATCAAGGTAGATGTTAAGATGTAACGTTAATTTTGTTACATAAATAAAGATCCATCACGTCATTTCGGGGCTGGAACAAGAGAGTGACTGAACTTGTAACAACCGAGAATCCGTCGTGGTCAAAGGCTCCGCTTCGTATCGCCATCATCCCCAAATCGCTGAATCACGACTTATTAGTCACCGTCTTTTTTAACGATATCCTAACGCTTTAATCAATGGTAAAGCCTTCAAATCACTTCCTCTTTCAAAGGTGCTACCCAGTCGATTCTTCGAGACATGATCTGCGCAGTAATCCATCGTCATATCGGTCTGAGGAATCGCTGTTCAACAAACGCGATCAAATGCGAAGAAACGATCAAAACGTTACTTGATAGATTCATTTCGTTAAAGTAACGATTTCGTTACCCTGGACTGACTGGCCTGCCGTTTCACTCGGTTGCATGCAGGTAGCGCTCAAATTAAAGCTCGCTCTGATCGGCAGGAGCATATCTAAAATGAATATGTCGGATCCTGCCTGGGTCACATTTTGGAGTCGCAACTATCTCATTATCAATGATTTGAAAAATTATCCAAAACAAGCTTGTGACCAAAAGTAACGATTTAATCGTTTCTTAATTATACGCATCAATAACGCATAAAGCATTATATTCCATGCAGGAGAAGACTCGTGCGCCCATGATTTACCTTCGGTTTGTATCACTCTCGGTAGCTGTCGGCACCAACTGATCGCAGCCCCCTTAGAATAAGACCACCTTCCGCCCCTGCTTATAAATGTTCGCCTAGCAGCGAGCTATTGTAACGATACAATCGTTATTAACTTTATGCTTTTATGCTGATTTGCGATCATCGATTGGTGCGCTCCAGGTCATTGTCGCCACGCCTTTATTTCGCGAGTTGCCGTAAGCCCACCTCCGCCCTCCAGAAGGACTGATCTGGAGTCGTATGCGGGCACCCTCATGCCGCTTCAACGTGCAAGGAATGAAATGATGTAACGACACAATCGCTACATTAAACTTGAACGCATATCGTGTTTTTCGATTCTGCAACCATCCTCACCTCATGCGAAACCACGGAAGAAATGGCAGGCGGTCTGACTGGTCATTTGGGCAACTTGCTCCGGGCTCTGACCTCTCATGGCGGCGACAGCGCGGGCGGTATCAGCCACATAGGCCGGCTCGCAGCGTTGGCCACGATGAGGCACGGGCGCAAGGTAGGGAGCATCCGTCTCCAGCATGTAGAAACCGTCCGGGACAGTGCGGGCAGCCTCACCTGCTGGACCGGGGTTTTTGAAGGTCACGATGCCCGTGAAGGAAATGAGGTGGCCAGCATCCAGGAGGGGCTGGGCCTGCTCCAGGCTGCCGGTGTAGCAGTGAAAGACACCCCTCAGTTTGCCATTGTAGGGCGTGACCTGAGCCACGAGATCATCCCAACTTTCACGGTTATGCAGCACCACGTTCAGGCCGAGCTCGACGGCGAGGTCGAGCTGGAGTTTGAGGCAGTAGGCCTGATGGGCCTTCCAGCTTGGCAGGTCAAATCCCGCCGGCGGAGCGTGGAAGTAGTCGAGGCCGATCTCTCCGATGGCGGCGACCTTGGGGTGGCGGGCGAGGTCCCGAAGTTCATCGATCCAGGCCTCTCCAGAAACCGTGTCCACATCACAGGGGTGGATGCCGACCGCCACGCGGACGTCCGGCTCCCTCTCGGCGATGGCCAGGCATTTGCGGGCGTTCTTCAGATCCGTCGCCGGAACCATCATGCGGGACACACCGGCGGCACGGGCCCGGGCGATGATGTCCGCCAGGTCGGAGTCGAATTTATGGCTGCCGAGATGGGTATGGGTATCGAAAAACATGGGGGGCGGGATTGGAACCATCGGCTCCCGCAGCGGACAAGAGGAAATCGGGCGGCGGTGAGATGCACTGGCTCGCGGGGACGATGGGCTGCACTTTTAGCCCTCCAAGCTGCTTGGGGCTGTAAAATCCTGGGATTTGATCCTCCAGGCTGATCTTGGGCGAGCCTCTGGCACTATGACTCTGCCGCGACGACTGGGCTAGTAAGGGGAGAAACCCAAGGGGTCGATTCCCCTTACCTCCACCAAACTTCAGGGGAGCGTTTGCCCGGGCGGGCTTCGCCACCGGGGATGACGATCCTGCCGCGCCACTCGACGGCGGGGGTGGTGACGAGGGAGAAGGGCAGGACGCTCGCCTCGGTCCAGCGGTCGGTTTTCGGATCGTAGGCCATCAGGCGGCGGGGGAAGCCAGGGTGCTTTTCTTTGGGCTCGAAATTCACGTTGAGGCCATCATCGCCACCGATGAGGAGGAATTGGTCATCACGGGCGGGAAGCGGGCTTGGGGCGGCAACGGAGACATGCGGCATGTCCGCGAGCTGTTTCCAGCCCTCTGCGGCGGTGTAACGCCAGGCGTCCTTGAGCCATTCACGGGCGGGTTTGCCATCGGGACCGGGCTTGAGGGCTGCACCGCTGAAGAGGTAGATGGCGCCATCGACGGCGGCCATGCTGGCGAGGATGCGGGCGGGGCCGGGGCATGGGGGGAGCTCTTTCCAGTCGTTGCCGGTCTTCGTGAGATCGAGTGACCAGAAGGTTGGCATGGCGGCGGTATCGGCGGGGTGCTCGATGCCTCCGGCGATGTAGAGGGTGCCGAGGTTTTCGACCCCGGCCATGAAGGCGCAGGGCTTGGGCAGGGCAGGGAGAGACTCGGTGGTGATTTTTTCGGCGCTTAGATTCAGGCGGACGACCTCCTTAAAATGCGCAGAGGCATCGCCACCGCCGATGACGACCATGCCTTCACCCGTGCTGAGGCTGACGCCGTAGCCGTTCGGCTTCGGCAGTTTGCCCATCACCTTCCAGGTGCCTTCGGGTTCGGTGAGGACGTGGACTTGGTCATACCAGGTCTTCGTGCCACCTTCCCAGGGCATCTTGTCCGGAAAATTCGTGCCGCCGGTCACGATCAGCGCTCCGCCAGCCACTCCGGCAAAGGCTCCGGCGAAGCCTTCTTTGTCTGGCAGTGAGGGGAGCGGTGCCCAATCGGCGGCGGAAACGAGAGCAGGCAGCATGACGAGGGACAAAAAACGCTTCATCGAAGTTGGAATATAGACGAGCTTGTCTTCTCAAAACAATCGCAAATCATCCCCTGTCTGCGCCGTTTATTTCAGTGATGCTTGTTCTTCGCCTTTTGCCTCTCCTGCTCTTTCTGCTGGCGACGTGCCTCCACGCCGCTCCGGAGTTGAAGGAGACGGTGATCAAGTTCCGCGAGGCACCTCACAACTACCTCACGCATGAGGCGGCGGATCGCTTTGCCGGAGTGCTGAAGAAGCTGAACACGGGCGGTGTGAAGCTCGACACGACGGACGACAAAACCTTCCTCTCCAGCCTGCTCGGCGCTCTGGATGTCCCTGTCAGCTCCCAGATCCTGGTGTTCTCCGCCAGCTCCTTCCAGAGCGGCATCATCAATCCGCGCAATCCACGCGCCCTTTACTTCAATGAGGACACCTATGTCGGCTTCGTGCCGGGCGGCAAGGTGGAGGTGATCAGCATGGACCCCACTCATGGGGCCATCTTTTACATCTTCGAGAGCCTCAGGCGCGGTGGTGCGCTGCCGGCGATCGCTCGCTCGGAGAGGTGCTTCAACTGCCACGCGGGAGATGCCACGCGGCGCGTGCCCGGGCTGATTGCGGAGTCGCTGCTGCCCATGGCCAGCAGTGGTGCCAGTCTGGAGACGTATCGGCGTGACGAGCAGGGTCATCAGATCCCTCTGGACCAGCGCTTCGGCGGCTGGCAGCTCACCGGCGGCCATCACCTCACCACCACGCATGCCAATCTCATGGGCGTGAGCACAGACGCGGGCAAGTTTGACAAGGTGCCGGTGGAACCCGGCAAACAGTGGAACATTGAAAGCCATCTGCTGCCCACCAGCGACATCCTGCCGAATCTGGTACACGAACATCAGTTAGGCTTTGAGAACCGGGTCTTCCATGCCGCGTATGTGATGCGTGCCTTGCACCCTGAAGGCAAAGGTCCCCTGCCCTTCGCGGCGAAGCCCGAGGTGGAAAAGCTGGCGGATGAACTGGCGCGTTACATCCTCTTCACGGACGAGGCGAAACTGCCAAGCCAGGGCATCGACGGTGACCCAGCCTTTGCCCGTGACTTTGCGCGCAATCGCAAGCCAACGAAGGGAGGGATGTCGTTGAAGGACTTTGATCTGAACACGCGTCTCTTCAAATACCGGGCCAGTTACATGCTCTACACCGAGTCCTGGCAGAAGCTGCCGAGCGCGCTCAAGGAACGGGTATACTACAAGATGGCGGAAGGTTTGCGGGATCAGAATCCAGGACCCGTCGGCAAGCATCTTCCGATTGAGGAGCGTCATGCCATCCGTGCGATCTTGAAAGAGACGCTGCCGGGATTGCCAAGTTGGTGGCGGTGAGTGAGCTCGGGGATTTTTGAACCGCTAATTGGACGCTAATGAAACGCTGATAGGGGAGAAGGATGGGGCACAAGGGGGTGAGGGCGAGACCCATTCGATAGGCGGCCACACCGTGTGGGGTGTGGGTCGTGGTGCAGCAGCTTACTTGCCCTTCACCGCCGCGATGGCCTTTTTAAAGGGCCAGGTGATGACGACGATGAGCGCACCGACAACCGTGGCGAAGAGTTCCATGGGCAGGAGCAGCACTCGAATAATGGGGTCGAGGATCTTCTTCAGCAGAGGCTTCTGGGAGTACATCAGGGTCAGCGTCGTGATGATGATGATGCCGGCGAACTTCAGGATCTTGACCTTCATGGGCCCGAGGTCATGGAAGAACGCCGGGAACTGCAGCTCGGTGAGCAGCAGCAGGCCGACGTAACCCACGAGCACAAAGGCGGTGTGCTCCAGCACGGGATACTTCTCGATCATCTTGATCGCCACGCCGGCCACGAGACGCAGGGCGATGATACCGATGGTGACGCCGATGTACACAGCGGTGAGATCACCCGGGCTCAGGGCGATGGCGGCGACGACGTTGTCCACGCTCAGGCTGAGGTCCATGAGCGCGATCATGGTGATGGTGCCAGCAAAGGTGCGGTGATGCACATTGACCGCCTCACCTTCCTCATCGGCCACACCTTTCTGTCCGGCGAAATGGGCGCACATGAGCCAGACCAGATACAGCGCCCCGCAGAACATGATCCAGTGGTTGTCGATGATGTAGGAGGCGAAGAGCAGCGCCAGCACGCGAAAGCCATATGCACCGATGTAGCCGATGTTCATCGCCCTGCTGCGCTGCTTCTCGTCCAGGTGCGAGGCCATGGCGGCGATGGCCAGCGCATTATCCACCGAGAGCAGGCCCTCAATCAGCACGAGGCCCATGATCACGGGCAGGGCATGAACAAACTTGTCCCAAAGCGTGGGATCGGCGGCGGCGAGGAATTCAGCAATCATCAGGGGCGCTCTGCATACAAAAGTTGTGGCAGAGTGCAAGGCTTTCAAAGCACGGTCGAAAGCAGATCCAGCCATCAGGACTGCAGCGGCCCTCAGAATTTCCTCTTCCCTCGCTGTCCCCATGGAGCCTGACGGGACGTATTAGACATAAGGACGCCATTGCCTTCTCCTCACAAATCCCCCCTCGCACAAATGGCTGGGTATGGCATCTTTTCACTTCAATGACCAACTCCGGAGTTCTGAGCCTGCGCTGTCCCGCCTGCGGACGACCTTTCCTCAGCCTGCCTCAACAGGCCGGGACGTTCGTCACCTGCCCACATTGTGCCCAGAGCGCTCCGATGACCTCGTTTGGTTCGGCTCAGGCTGGCGCGGAGAGTCTGCAGATGAAGCGCCGGGTCGCACGGCAGCCCGAGACCCTGCCGAGCTGGGCAAGCCAGCACCCCGCCAACGCCTACGGTCAATCGGCCTCTCCTTTCACCTCAGGCACCTACCCGAATCAATGGCCTTCCGCACCTGAGGCACCGCCTAGTTTCTCCCCACCTCCGCAAAACCCAGGAGGCTTCCCACCACCGGTCGCCTATGGCTCATGGGAGGCCGTCAGCCGTCAACAACCGCAGGGATCTCCTTTCACGGCGGCACCGCAAGCACCCCCTTCCTATGTGCCGGTGACTTCCATGTTTGGGGTGGCTGAGCAGCCTCAGCCGATGCAGCCAGCCTGGCAGCCTGAGCCGTTTCATGCGCCGATGTATGCTCAGGGCGCAGCGACCTACCCGGCTCCCTTGGCCACCTCTTCGCCTGCGCCGGTTCCCTTGGACTTTGCTGCCATGCGTGAGTCGCCATCCATCGACCGTGAGTCCATGGAAACCTGGCAGCCGCCGAGGCAGCACTCCTATTTCCTACCGGTGTTCTTTATTTTGGTCGTCGTCGGAGCCTGCCTGTGGGTGCTGCGAGATGATCTGTTCCCGCCGATGGTGGTGGAGATCCCGGCCGGCAAGACAGAACCCGCCAAGACTGCGAGCAGTCCTGATACGACTCCCCGGCCCGTGATCGCGCCAATAGCCCCTGAGCCGCCCGCTGTGGTCGAGCCAGAGCCTGAAATCCGCCGGGCCGAAGTGCCCAAGATTCCCGTGGATCTGGTGGCGGCGGGTGAGAGCGCGCAGAAGCTTTTCCTGGATCTCCTGGAGGCTTCCAAGCCCGAAGACCGCGCCAAATTGATTGACCAGCCGGATGAGCATGCGGCGGATATGGAAGAATTCTTCGCCGCGCATAAGCCGCACCTGCTGAGCTTCAAGGCCTCCAACGCCACACCACAACTGATTCCGGGGCAGTTGATCACTCCGTTGTTCCAGGTGACAACGAAGGAGAACAAGCATGGTGCGCTGCTGCGTCTCGTGCCGCAAAAAGGCGGTGGATTCCTGCTCGACTGGCCGCTCTTCGCCGAGACACATGAGGGGCGCCTAGCACAGTTCTTGGAGAAAAAGTCTGCGGATCCTTCCTGGTTCCAGGTGGGCATGCGCCGCAGCCACGCCCTGGAACTGCCTGAGGCCGAGCGTGGCATCCAGATCGCTCTCACGCTCCAGGGTTCGGCGGATGGCTCCGTATCCTGCCTGGCCGTTTGCCAGAAGGACATCCCGATCGGCCGTTATCTGGCCCGCGAGACACAGTGGAACATCGTCTACCTCGCCCGTCTGCTGCTTCAGCATCGTAAACTGGCAGACGGCACTGCGGCGGTGGTCATCCTCGACTGCGAAGGCGCGGCCACGGCGGAGGCCAAGTGAAGTGAACCCAGGCCCTGGAACCGTCTGACGGCAGGCTGCCCACCATATTCCCGGCCCGATCCAGCGTTTTTTACTCGCCGCCAGTCGTGGTGAAAGGCTAAAAAGCTGTAATGCTTGAAATTGAAATCTACGCCCCCGGATTGCGCCAGGAGTCCCGCCTCATGGAGTTCTGCAGCCAGATGGACATGCAGCCGCAGGTCCGCTACAAGGTCGACACGAACCACGACCTCGTTTATTTTGAGATCGATGATCCGGCCGGGGTGACGCTGGATCAATTGACGGAATGCTTCACCGCCATCGGTCTGGCCCCACGCATCGTCGGGCAGCTGCCGGAAGGTCTGGGGACCACCACGGCCGAGGCCTGATGTCTGGTGGAAGATGTGCCCTTCCCTGACACGTTGAAAAACGGCCAACGGCAGGCCTAACTATTTTTACTCACCACCCGCGCGGTCCCATGTCAGCGGGATCAGGCGGAGGCGGTGGAGGCCCGGCGTCTGGGTCGTCGAGGATGGTGGCGAACTCGAAGTCGATCAGGCAGAAGCGCCCCAGTTTGAGATCATAGGTCACATTCCGCGTGTAGGGGTCCTCATGCCGCACGCCATACTGCTCCAGTTCCGCATAGATCTGGCGCAGCTTGTCCTCCGTGAGCCGCTCCACGCGCTTGCCACAGTTCGTGGTGACCATGAAAAGGTCCTCCGGGATGGTCTCCACCACACGCGGCACAAAGTTGCAGCCCTGCTTGTTCAGGTAGTTTAAAACACGCACCTCATGCTCAAAGCGCTCCTTGGCCATGTGCCCGCGAAAGGTTTTGTAGACAAGGCCGTCGTAACCCAGGCGGACCAGTGACCGGGCGGTGTTCTTGGCTTCTTGCATGATTCAAGGGGGGATCTTCATGTTTCCGAACTGAGCCGGCTCTGGCTCAGCTCAGCCAGCCTACTCATCACGGAGCTTCTTCAGCTCGTGAATGAGCACTCCATAGCGCTCCTCGAGGTAAGGCTCCAGCAGCAATCGCCTCAGAACAGCGGGATCACGGATGAAGTGGTAGCTGATCACATCACAGGCCAGGTCGGCGCAGTTCATCTGGCAGAGACCGGAGCGCAGGGTGCGGATGGCCTCGCCACATTCAGGCGTGGCCGGTGGCAGCATGCTCATGGCCTCGCGCTTCAAGTTCTCCAACTCATCGTCATTGGACTGCCGGAGGGTGTGGAAGGGCTCGATGAGGGCGATGCGAAAAGGCTTTTCCTGGGTCCAGTCCGTGAAACGCACGCGGGTGACGCCATAGAGCATGACGTGGGAGGTGCCATCATCCCGTCTCTTGCTGGCGCGGATCAGCCCGGCGGTGCTCACGGGAAGCAGCTCGTCCTCATGCTGGGTGCCCACGCAAAAAAGACGGCTGGTGCTGAGCGCGTGGTCCAGCATTTGCCGGTAGCGCTGCTCATAGACATATAGGGGGAGGAAGCAGCCAGGAAAATGAAAGCAGTCCTCCAGCACAATCAGCCCGGTGGATTTAGGCAGGACAAAGGGTGCTGATGAGGCTGGTGTCGGTGGCTCCATGTCTTGTTACTATCCTGAGCTACGCGGGGTCGCGCAGGACAGGTGTCACCATTTGCGGGCAATTGTGATGTCAGAGGCCCAGCATGGCCACCACGGCCTCCCTCTTGAGACGAAGTTCGCGCCATTCATGGTCAAAAGCACTACCGCCGACGATGCCACAGCCGCTGGGCAACTGTGCCTGATGCCCGGCCCAGCTCACGCCGCGGATGGCCACGACCATGTGGCAGAGGCCTTCCCCGCCCGGCTCCACAAAGCCGAAGGGAGCGCCGAAGAAGCCCGGCACTTTTAACTGAGCGCGGTATTCCCGCAGCCGCTCCAGCCACATCTCCTCACGCGGCAGGCAGCCGACGGCCGGGGTGGGATGAAGCTCGCTAACCAAAAGATCCGGATTGGCCGAGTCCTTGAGCTGGACGCTGATATTCGTCTGGAAATGCAGGAGGGTGCCGGCCTGGCAGAGACCGCGCGGATCACGCTGCACCTCTCCCAGGTTGGAAAGCCTCTCCACGAGATAGCGGACGACGATCTCATGCTCGTCGATCTCCTTCACATCATGCATGAAGGCCTCCTGGCCGCCAGGCTTGGCCGTGCCAGCGAGGGCCATGGTCTCCACCAGACGTCCCTGGACGCGAAAGAGCAGTTCTGGGGTGGCTCCGAGGAAGCCCTGATCACCCTGCACCCAGCCATAACCCCAGGTATTCGCCGGGGCGGACATCACCCGCTCCAGCAGGCGCAGCGGGTTTCCGGTGACAATGGTGCCGCGCTCCGTCAGCACAGGCACCATTTTCTCCAGGCGGCGCGCCAGCACCTCCCGCCGGATGCGGCGAAAGGCCATCTTAAACCATTCCGTGGCTGGCTTTGCCCAGGTGATGTAGGGCATCTGTGCCCCATTCCACGCGACGCTGGCCGGCAGTGATTCCTCGGAAACAGGGATCAGCGAGGCTGGTTTCTTCCAAGGGGCGGGATCGCTCAGGTCAAAGTCGTTGACGTAAAAGGCCCCTCCGGACGCAGGCATCTGTGCCAGGGACTCAAAAGGCCCCTGACCGATCCACGCTCGTCCATCTGGAAGCCTGAAAAATGCAATATCTGTCATGTTCTGAGGTCTATAGTGAAACGCATGGTGGAGGGGTGCAAGGCTAAGGCTTCTTGATTTCCGGGTTTGCTTTTCACCGTTCGCGGCAACTATTGAAAGACATGCGCCTCGTCCATTTCGCTTACATTCTCACAGCTCTTTTGATCGCCGCCACGTCTTACCTGGCCTGGGAGGGCCAGCAGGCTGCCCGTGGCGCCAAGGAGGAGCTGGATTTTGTCAAAAAGAAGCAGGCGGCGGCGGACAGCGCAGCACCTGGGCCTGAAAGTATGATCCCGGTGCCGATGCCTGCCACCTCCTCCATCACACCTCCCACCCCCGGCACCCTGGCGGTGGCCCCCATGGCTCCCACCATGCCTTCCCTGGTCACTCCTGGCGCGACCGAGCTCCCGGGCGGCGGACTGACGGTGCCAAAAACCATCAGCGAGGCGGAAGCCAAGGGCGTCAATACGAACACTCTCACTCCGGCCCAGAAACAGGTCCGGGAGGCCAGGCCGATCGGCAAGGTCAAGACCATTGTGAAGGACCAGGGCTTCATCATCCTGGATGTGGGTTCCAAGCAGGGACTCGCCAAAGGCCAGCAGCTCGAGGTCCGCCGTGACAACAGCGTGCTCGGCCGCCTGCGCGTGTCTGACACCATCGAGGAAAACGAGGCGGTGGCGGATCTTGACCTCTCTTCCGTCCCCGCCGGTGTCAGCATCGAACCTGGCGACGAGGTGATCCAGCCCACGGCACGCTGATGGCGCGCATCCGCATTGATCAAGCCCTCGTCCAGAGTGGTCAGGCACCCTCCCGTGAACAGGCCAAGCGCCTCGTCATGGCGGGTGAAGTCATGCTCGGAGATGCCGTCATCACCAAGCCCGGCTGGCTGGTCCGTGCTGATGCAGTGCTCACCGTCAAACAGCCGCCGAAGTTTGTCAGCCGCGGCGGCTTGAAGATGGAAGGCGCGCTCGAGCATTTCGGCGTCGATGTGACCGGACTCATCGGCATGGATGTCGGTGCCTCCACCGGTGGCTTTACGGACTGTCTGCTGCAACGCGGTGCCGTGAAGGTCTATGCCTTTGATGTGGGGACGAACCAGATGGTGTGGAAGATGCGCAATGATCCACGCGTGATCTGCCGCGAGAATTTCAATGTGCGGCACATGCAGCCCACGGATGTCCCTGAGCAGGTGGACATCATTGTGGCGGATGTTTCCTTCATCTCGCTGACGCTGGTGCTTCCAGGTGCCTTGACTGCACTCAAACCCGGTGGTCAGGCGGTGGTGCTGGTGAAGCCGCAGTTTGAGCTGACGCGGGACGACATCGGGCCCGGCGGCATCGTCCGAGATCCTGAGCTCCACGACCGCGCCTGCCAGCGCATCCAGGATTTCGTGCAGGCACAGCCTAACCTGGAATGGCGCGGCCTGACCGAGTCATCCATCCAAGGCACGGATGGCAACCGGGAGTTTCTGGCGTGGTTTGGGAAGCTCGCGGACTGAGAGGACTCTCAGTCACTTCTTCGGCTGGATCACCGTGATTGTCACCTTGCGCTCATCTTCGGGCTTTTGCGGGCACATGATTTTGGCGCAGGTCACGGTGGAGTCGATCACTTGGGCGATGGTGAAGGGGTAGTCTTCAGGCTTCTTGGCCTTGGAGGCATCCACGGTGATCTTCCACAGTTCCAAATCTCCGGCGCTGTCGAGCTCGATGGAAACTCGGATGCCATAAAGGGAAGTCATGTTCACGTCCTCCGGCTCTTTCCATGAACCGTCCGTTGGAGGGATGAAGGGCACATGGATGGCCGCGAACAAACTTTCAGGAAAGGAGCCTGAAGAAGCCACCGGCACGTCCACAATCTGGATCTCCGGATCCGAGTCTGAACCATGCATGTAGAGGGGTTGCTTGATGGTCATCAGCCCCAGCTGGCTGGCAGATGCCAGGGTCGCCAGGAGCACCAGAGAGGATAGGATGGAGCGGATCATAATGAGGCGTTCATTCAGCGAACGTGGGATGAACTACCTCAGGCTGACGAGCCTCACCATCCGACTTTGGGCGGAGCAGGAACACTTCTGCTCAGACGGCGGTCATCCTGGAGACTTAGAGTGTCTGCGATGACTGCACCATACCACGCATGACAACCACCTAACATGGAATGCGTTTCAGCCAAACTGCTTTCGATTCTCTGGGAAGAGGACTCTGGTCAATGAGAAGATCAAGATCGCGGCCGTCATGGAAAGGGCGGTGATCCAGAGGGTGGATTTCGCGCTGACCTTGAGAGCTGCTTGATCCCGCCAGTCCTCCTCAAAGATCACGTTCACGCTCTTGGTCTGAAACTCGAGCGATGGCATGGAAGGGTTTCGGAAGACGGTGAACTGCTGCCCAGCCGCCGTGGGTGACCGGAACGTCTCGTATCTGGCCGCAGGGATGGCGAACTGATAGGTATCGTGCTCACCATGGCCGCGCAGATAATAGCTTGTCCCGTCATCATTCCCGTGACTGATGCCTGTTCCTTCCACCGTGAAGACATCCTTCTGGTAACCAGCGAACCGTTTGAGCACGATCCACTCCCTTGCCGAACTGAACCCCGCCATGATCGCGAAGGCCAGGAAGAAGGTGGCGATGATTTGCAAAGCGAGTTTCATGTCATGAGCGGGAGATGTTTTCGCATTCGCTTTGCAGGAGGCCGAACACATGCGCATCCATGGGTTTGCCGTCGGTGATCCAGCGCTCGCGAAGCACGCCCTCCGGTGTGAAGCCGAGACTTTTGAGCAGGCCGGTGGAGGCCACGTTTTCGGCTTCGGCTCTGGCTTCGATTCTACGCAGGCCCATCTCTTGGAAGGAATGGGCGATGAGTGCGGCAAGCGCCTCACGCATGTAGCCCTGGCGCCAGCGGGGACGGGCTAGGATGTAACCGAGCGAGGCATGGGCATCGGCCTTCTCATACTCAAAGAGGCCGCATCGGCCGATGACATGACCTGTTTCCTTCAAGACAATCACGAGTTCCAGAGCTGTCCCCGCAGTCACCTGGGCGGACACACGTTTCCACCAGGCCTCGGCCTGCTCCATGCCTTGCCAGGGTGAGTAACCGAGATACTTCACCACCTCCGCATCGCCATTAAGCGCCAGCATGTCTGGCAGATCGGACTCCGAGACTTGGCGCAGGCACAGGCGGGAGGATTCAATCAGGCTGGGAAAGACGAGCGGCATCGAGACGGAGAGTTCATCAGACGGGCGAGCATGTCGAGATCATCCTCAACCAACAAGACCGCCGGCAACCTGGAGCAAATGTCGTCCAATTTGTTCAGCATCAAGACTGCTGAAACTAATCCAACTCATTATTTAGGCGGTGAAGAAACGAGGGTTTCACAGTGACAACCGCGACATGAACGCCCTCAATGCCTTTGCCGACGGGCCAGACAGCGATCGTAACACGTCCGGAATATCCCCAGTCATCGCCGGGCTGGCAATACACGCGGAACTGTGATGGTTGAAGAAGGCTGCTCTCTGGAAGAGCCGGATCCCCCCCTTGTAAAGGTCACGCTTTTCCCAGCCACTTTCGGTGAGCGATTTGTGAAAAAACGCGAGGACTTCGTCGACCGTATGCCAGCCATGCCTCTCTGCGTACGCGGTTCCCACTTGCCGGTGCAAGTAGAGGATGCCTGGAGCCTCTGCATAGCTCAACTGGGAGAACTGGTTCTCCCACCAAAATCACCTCCGCCCGCCTGCGCAGGAACTGGTATGGAGAGCACCAAATAACGAGTTTGATACCACCAACCAAATCCAGCCAAAAGAAGCAAACCCAGAAGTAACAAGCGTTTTGTTCGTCGTCGCATTCAGCAGGTTACTTCTAGATCGCCATCCAAGAATTGCAATCCTGATGGGTGACACCCGCAGTGGCTTCATCAGGGCGTCTGTGCTACAATATTCCAAACATGAACGACCTCAAAACCCGGCTGATGGCCAAGGCCCAGGAACTGGGCTTTGCGGATTGTCGTGTTGCGGTGGCGGCGGAGGCGTCACGAAGGGAGTTGTATGAGCAGTGGGTGGCGGAGGGGAAGCATGGGGACATGGCCTGGATGGCGCGGAACATGGACCGGCGTGGAGATCCTCGGCTGGTGCAGCCCGGGGCGCAGAGTGTGATCGTGCTGGCGATGAATTATTTCCAAGGTCCGCCGCCGCGTGAGCCGGGGTATCGCATCGCCCGTTATGCGTGGAATGATGATTACCACGACCTCATCGAGGCGAAGCTGAAGACCTTTGAGGCCTGGCTCATCGAGCAAGGAGGCGTGCAGCGAAGGTATGTGGACACGGGGCCGGTGCTGGAGCGCAACTGGGCTTCGGAGGCTGGTCTAGGATGGGGTGGGAAGAGCACCATGCAGATTCATCGTCAGTTAGGCACATGGTTCTTCCTGGCGGAGCTGATCACGACGCTGGAGATCGAGCCGGATGCGCCTGCCAAAGATCACTGCGGGAGCTGCACGCGTTGCATCGTCGCCTGTCCCACACAGGCCATCACGGCACCGCGTCGGCTGGATGCGCGGAGGTGCGTGAGCTATTTGACGATTGAGAACAAGGGACCAATTCCGCTGGAGTTTCGGCGTGCGATTGGCGACCGCCTTTATGGATGCGATGACTGTCTCAGCGCCTGCCCTTGGAACAAGTTCGCGCAGGTCTCGCATGAGGCGACCTTTCAGGCGAGGCAGAGTGTGTTTGGCATGTCTCTGCGAGATTTCCTGACGCTGACGGATGAGAGTTTCCGCGCGTTGTTTGCCAAGAGTCCGATCAAGCGGATCAAGCGGCACGCGTTTTTGCGAAATGTCTGCGTGGTGCTGGGGAATGTGGGAACGCCGGAGGACCTCCCTGCCCTGCTGGCACTGGTGGATGATCAGCACCCGTTGATCGCTGAACATGCGGCGTGGGCGGTGGCGGAGATTCGAGAGAGAAATCAAACCAGTCGCGAGGCTGTGGCGTACTATCAGCCTCCCGAATCCCATGTCGCAAATTGATCCCATCGATATCGATCTCTCCCACACCGAACCACGCGCGAACTTCCTGCCCTACCCCGCTTCGAGGTTGGCGCCGAAGATCGTGCCTCAGGATCTGACGAGCTTTAAAAGTTATGGTATCACGCGTGTGGAGCGTGAACTGCAGCAGGAGATGGTGGAACTGCGGGAGGCGTACATGAAGATCATTGATGCCTTCAACTGGAACAAGCTGATCTATGAGTCCGTTTTCAATTTCGAGCCGGTGATGGGCGAGCTGTATCATCTCTATGAGATCAATGGCAAAAGGCAGCTCAGCATGATCGAGCCGCAGGGCTGGCATCAGCGCTGGCTCGGCACGTTTCGGCTGAATGCCGACCGCCGCTGGCAGGTGGAGAAGGTGGCGGAGGATTTTGATATCCGGACTTATGTCAGCACGACGGTGGATGCGGGGCCGTAGGGTGGTTCGGAGGTTCTTGTTACAGGATTAACGGGAAGGGTCTAATTTTGTCGCAAGCCTCTGCGATGGGTTTCGTTCTTTCAGGCCATGTTCCGACCCTTTTCAGTTCTTCTCCTTGGCCTTGCTTCCTTTTCCATGCTTCCGGCGGCGGAGAAGCCGAACATCATTGTGATCATCGCGGATGATCTGGGATATGGGGATCTGAGCTGCTACGGGGCCACGGAACTGCAGACGCCGAACATCGACAAGATCGCGGCAGAAGGCCTACGTTTCACGAGCGGTTATTGCTCGGCCTCGACCTGCACGCCGACGCGGTTTTCGCTGCTGACGGGGACCTATGCTTTTCGCCAGAAGGGCACGGGAATCGCACCGCCGAATGGTCCGGCGATCATCAAGCCAGGGACGGAGACGATCGCATCTCTGTTGAAGAAAGTTGGTTATGCCACCGCAGCGATTGGCAAATGGCACCTGGGGCTGGGCGATCCGAAGCCGGACTGGAACGGCGAATTGAAGCCCGGGCCGCTGGAGATCGGCTTTGATCACTGTCATCTGCTGCCAACCACGAATGATCGTGTGCCACAGGTGTATGTGCACGATCATCGCGTGCTGAACCTGGATCCCAAGGATCCGCTCTGGGTGGGTGACACGGCACCGGATGAGAATCATCCGACGGGACTGAAGAACCGTGACACGCTGAAACTGGACTGGAGTCACGGGCATAACCAGACGATTCACAATGGCATCAGCCGCATCGGATTTTACACGGGCGGCATGGCTGCGCGCTTCCGTGACGAGGATCTGGGAGATGAATGGGTGAAGCGCTCGAACACCTGGATCGAGGCGCACAAGGACGGCCCGTTTTTCCTCTACCTAGCCAGCCACGACATCCATGTGCCGCGCATGCCGCATGAGCGCTTCCAAGGTAAAACGAAGCTCGGACTGCGTGGAGACAGCATCGTGGAATTCGACGCGACGGTGGGTGAGATTCGGAAGATACTGGAGCGGCTCAAGATCGTTGAGAACACGCTGATCGTGATCTGCTCGGACAACGGTCCGGTGCTGGATGATGGCTATAAAGACGGCGCGGTGGAGAAGCTGGGCACCCACCAGCCGGCGGGGCCTTTCAGCGGTGGCAAATACAGTGTGCTGGAGGGTGGCACGCGCACTCCATTCATCGTGAGCTGGCCGGGCCGGGTGAAGGCGGGTGTCTCAGATGAGGTCGTGTGCACCATTGACCTCGCGGCCAGTTTCGCGGCGCTCACAGGCGCGGCTTTGCCCGAGAATGGCTGCCTGGATAGCCTGAACGTGCTCCCAGCCCTGCTGGGCGAAGCTGGAGCGAAGGGGAGGGATCATCTGCTCCAGCAGGACAATAACGGGGTAAACCTAGGGCTGCGTGTGGGTGAGTGGAAGCTGGTGCGACAGAAAAACCCCGCCAAAACTCAGGCCACGGTGAGCCGGAAGAAGGCGGCCGCGGCAGGTGGCAAAGGGCCTTTCCGACTGTATCACCTGACGGACGATCCAGGGGAGACGAAGGATCTGGCGGCGCAGGAGACTGGAAAGCTGGAGGAGATGAAGGCGAAGATGGAGGAGATCATCGCCAAGGGGCGGACGAGGGCCGTGCAGTAGCCATCCCTCCATTTTCTCAGACGAGCGGGCGCCAAAGGAATGAACCCATCAGCAAACCTGGGGCGATCAATTTTCTAACTCGATTTGATTCGCCTCCACAGCGGCCTCTGCCTGCTGGACCGAGATCGGCTTCTGCTCCGTGAGTCCGTAGTCAGCGGCCATCTTGGCATTTTTGATCTGATTGACCCGTCGAATGGTGTTCTGATGCACCTTCACACCTTTCGCGGCGCTGATCGTGATGCCATTGACGGAGCAGCCGTCAATCACATTGCCCGTGATTTCGATGTTTTCATTGCCCTGGAAATAGCGCGTACGTTCCTTCTGTGGCTCCACCCGGCCCATCACGGTGATGGCTCCAGTGGTGTAACTGGTGAGCTGTTGCAGATTGGTCCCCTGGCCGACATCGTTGATCCGGTTGCCCCGAATCACGATGTTCCGACACCATCCGGTCTCCCGCCAAAAGGCGTACTCAGGGCCCACCGTGACGGCAACGCCTTTGAGCCGTTCAAAGCGGTTGTTCTCCACCAAGCCATCGTTGCTCATCAGACGAAGCCCGCGTGCGCGATGATCGTGGAAAAAGCTGTTGGTGATGGAGAAGCCCGGCGCGCTGGTGGCTGGCACGTCACAGAAATCTCCAGGCATCACACCGGTCACGGCCTGGTCCAGGTGAACCGCATAGAAGGCGCCGGGGCCTTCCTCCTTCGAGGTGGGCCAGATCTTCTTCACATCTGCTTCAAAGGAGGCGTCCCTGCCCTCCAGATAGTCGAGCTTTGCCACCCTTGCCCGCGCCACGATCTCAAAGGCTGGCTCCTTCAAAAAACGGACTTCGTCACCGGCACGAATCAGGCGGTCGAAGCGCTCACTGCGGTGGGAACGCATGGAGATGAAGGTCTTTTCATCCAGCCACTTGATCACCGGCAGCATGACTCCATGAAGGTTGACTGCATCATCGCCCATGAAGCAAAAGTCGCAGTTTTTCAGGATCGGTCCCTTCCGTACATACGCCGCATTGAAGGCATCGGCCGAGGTGGAGAACAGCCGCTCTTCCGTGGCTCCGGCAGGCTTCGGACCGGGGAGGATCCGCACATTTTCAAAGGTGCCCGTCTCCTCGGCAAAGCGCACCAGGAAACCGATGCCCGGCGCGGAATGCACCGTGACGTCCTTGAATGTCAGGCCTGCGCAGCCTTCACCAATCAGCACCCCCTGCCGGTTCCGCACATTGAGCACGATGCGATCCCTCACCGCCAAGGCATCGAAACCCGCCGCGTCTTTACTAAAGCTCAAGCGGCCTGTCCGTGGCGTCAGGCGCTCGATCTTCTTCGGGTAGTAGTCAGGCACATTCTTTTTCCAGCGCGCGGCATCGGGTTCAAAGAGATGCACGTTTTTCCTCTCCAGATAGATGTCGGCCAGATCTGGATAGCCGGCACTGACTTCAAAGTCGGCGGTCCTCGCCACAGCGTCCACGACAGTCAGCCGTCCCTGGGTGAACGGCAGCGGATCATAGTCCAGGGTCAGCCCCGTCAGGGTCACATTCACACAAGCCTGGAACTGGAGGGCTGAGGGGCTCAGTTCCGTGCCCAGGAGGGTCACTCCCTCGGCATGAATCGTTCGGTCCTTGAGTTTGCGCAGCAGCAGGCCCTCTTTCGGCAGACGATAGATCCCGGGAGGAATCATCATCTCTGCCTCTGTGCCTGCCGCAAACTGCATCAGCCTTGTCTGAAGGTCGGCCCCGGTCTCCTTCTGAGCGGCTGCCATGACCGCCCCAGTGATCCATGTCAGTCCCAGGGCGGCAAGTCGTGTTTTGAAAGTGTGCGATGTCATGTCTACGAACGCATGAGAGTTGCTGATTGATGGCCGGGCACTCCTGCGGGCCGTCCAGTAACAATATCAGAATAGAGTGTCCACGTCTTTGCGTTCTGGTGTGCCGACCATCCCACTACCTCCCCCAGCGGAGCGGGAGGACTACTGTGCGTTGACATTCCCCGCTCAGGCACGATGTGGAGGGTTCCCAAAACCGCTCCTCCGCCTGAAAATGAAAACTGTCGCCATCGTTGGCCGCCCGAATGTGGGCAAATCAGCCCTGTTCAACCGCCTCGCGGGACTGAACATCTCCATCGTTCACGACTTGGCCGGGGTGACGCGTGACCGCATCACGGCTGAGTGCCGTCGCGGACCCCAGGTTTTCCAGATCATGGACACGGGCGGTATCGGCGCGAACACCGAGGACATCCTGACCGAGCAGGTGCAGGTGGAAGCTAGCATTGCCCTGGATGTGGCGGATCTGCTGCTGTTCGTGGTGGATGTGGTTGAGGGCATCTCGCCCATTGACCAGACCCTGGCCTCCATGCTGCGCCGCACTCGCAAGCCGGTCGTTCTGGTGGCCAACAAGGCCGACTCGGATAAACGCCGGCTGGGCTCCAGTGAATTCACCAAACTTGGCTTTGAAGACATCGCCGAGGTCAGCGCTGTGCATGGCTTTGGCATTGATCCGCTGGTGGACATCATTTCGGAAAAGCTGGAACTGAAAGAAGCGACTGAAGCTGAGGAGCAGGCCGAGGTGGAGCGCCGCCACAACCACCCGCTGAAGATCGCGATCATCGGCCGCCCCAATGCGGGCAAGTCTTCCCTCTTGAACGCCGTCCTCGGCCAGGAGCGCGCCATCGTCAGCGAAGTGGCAGGCACCACGCGTGACAGCCTGGACATTCACTGCACCTACAATGGCAAGCAGTATCAGCTCATCGACACGGCCGGCATCCGCCGTCAGGCGAAGGTGGATGATGATGTGGAGATCTTCTCCATCCAGCGGAGCTTTCAGGCGATCAAGCGCGCTGATATCTGCCTGCTCGTGGTGGATTGCGCCGAGGGCGCGAAGATGCAGGACCGCAAGATCGCCCAGCTCGTTTTGGAGCAGCGCAAGCCGTGCATCCTGGTGATGAACAAGTTTGACCTCTTCCATCCGACCGCGCAGCAGAAGGATCGTCTGGAAGAGCTGAAGGAGATGATGCGCCGCGAGTTCTTCTTCCTGAGCTATGCGCCGCTGGTGGCCACCTCCGCGAAGGAAAAGGACAACATCGGCAAGCTGTTTGTGCAGATCGAGGCGGTGCGCAAAGGCGCGCAGTCACGCATCGGCACGGGTGTGCTGAACCGGCTGCTGCATCAGGCCATCGAAAACACCCCGGGACCGCTTGGACGCAGCCGATATGCCTTCAAGCTGCTCTATGTGACCCAGGTGGGTGACACCGATGAGCATGCCCAGGTGCCGATTCCGCATTTCGTGATGTTTGCCAACCGTGCGACCAAGATGACGGAGAGCTACCTGCGCTTCCTGGAGAGCGTGATCCGCACGGAGTGGCCCGCCCCGGGCGTGCCTTTCCGGATGAGTGTGCGCGGGAAGGACCCCAAGTCCACGGGCACCAGGGTCGGAGGGAAGGGTGCGCGAGGCGGGAAAGGCAAGTCCTAGACGGTCTTCCGGATCTTGCGCTGGATCACAAACGGCAGGTTCAGGATGGTGTAAAACACCACGCAGAGACCAATGAGGCTGGCGATGTACCAGGGCCAGGCGCCCAGGTGGTCCATCAGGCTCGCTGCCTCGGGCTTGTGGCAGAGGAAGCCGTAATTGGTCCCTGCCAGCTTGTTCACCCCACCTGCGATGGCAGCATACCCCAGCGTGATGGCCACCATGCGCGGCACCACGCCAATCCGGGGCGGACAACCCATGGACGTCACCACATGGATGGCGGCGATGACCACCCCGGCATGAGTCATGAAGAAGGCAAAGAAACGCAGGTCTGGGAAATCCGCCTTCAGGTTAGGCGTCAGCAGGCCCTGGAGGGTGCCGGCCAGGCCGAAGAAGTAGATCATCTCACAGGCCAGACGGTTGCGGGTCCACAGGGCGATTCCGCCGCTGACGGCCGCCACATCGCAAAAGTGACAAGGCAGGGCATTGTCCCCGCTAAAATCACCGCCGAAGAGATGCCCTGCCATGCTGGCGGGCCAGGTCAGCAGCAGCAGGGAGCCGAGGACTTTTTCACCTATTCTGGCCCATTCAGACCGCCAGCGGCGGAGCACTCCCAGCAGGACGATCGTGAGCAAAGTCAACACCAACACGGTCTGGTGGCTGACGCTGAGGATGTAAAAAGGGGCCGCTGATAACATTAAGACCTATCTTGGCCGCTTCTGGCGGAAGGAAAAGATCATTATAGCCGATGTGGAAAAGGCGGTTGCCAGTGCAGCACCACCCGCTAGACTCCGCCGCTTTTTCCGAACCAACCATCCGACCTCCCACCTGTGAACTTGTCCTTCCTCCTTACCCAAGGTATCCCGACCTCTCTCGCGCTCGCCGTCGTGGGCCTGGCCTTTGCAATCCTGCTGATCCGCAACGTCATGGGAGCTTCTCCGGGCAATGAAAAGATGGCCGAGATCGGTGGTGCCATCCAGCAGGGAGCCAAGGCCTATCTGAACCGCCAGATCCGTGCGGTGAGCCTGATCGCGGTGGTCATCTTTGTGGCGGTGTACTTCATCCGTGGCGGCCTGGCCAGCGCAGGTTTCGTGGTTGGTGCGGTCTGCTCCCTGGTGGCAGGTTACATCGGCATGATGGTGGCCGTGCGTGCGAACGTGCGCACCGCCTGGGCCGCCAGGATCGGCGCTCATCCAGCGCTGAAGATCGCCTTCAATGGCGGTGCCGTGACCGGCCTGCTGGTGGTGGCGCTGGGCCTGCTTTCCGTGGGCCTCTTCTTCCTCGTCGTGGAAAAGATGTACAGCACCAAGGCCAGTATTGATGCCCTCATCGGCCTCGCACTGGGCAGCTCGCTGATCTCCGTGTTTGCCCGTCTCGGCGGCGGCATCTACACCAAGGCGGCTGACGTGGGTGCTGACCTCGTGGGCAAGATCGAGCAGAACCTGAACGAGGACGATCCACGCAACCCGGCCACCATCGCTGACAATGTGGGCGATAACGTGGGTGACTGTGCTGGCATGGCTGCTGACGTTTTTGAAACCTATGCCGTCAGCCTGATCGGCGCGCTGTTCGTGGGTCACCTCACAGCTCCTGAAGGCAATCACGCGGTGCTTGTGTATCCTTTCGTGCTCTGCGGCCTGTCCATCATCGCCTCCCTGCTCGGCATCGGCTGGGTGAACTTCGTGAAGCAAAAGGCCACCCCTGCCCTGGTCGGCGGCGTGGCCGTGTCCGGCATCGTGGCGGCCATCCTCTTCAAGTTTGCCACCAGCGCCATCTTCACCGCTCCGGTGACCATGGCTGGCATCGCCGTCACGCCTTCCGCGCTCTTTTACTGCACGCTGATCGGTCTGGCGCTCACCTTTGCCGTGGTCTGGATCACGAACTACTTCACCAGCACTGCGCATAATCCGGTCCGCCGTATCGCCAAGGCTTCTGAAACCGGTCACGCCACAAACATCATCGCCGGCATCAGCGTGGGTCACCATGCCACACTCCTGCCCGTGCTTTGCATCGCGGCCTCCATCTGGACCTGCTGGGATCTCGCCGGTCTCTACGGCATCGCCATCGCGGTGGTTTCCATGCTCAGCCTCAGCGGCATCATCATCTCCCTGGACGCCTTCGGCCCCATCACTGACAACGCTGGTGGTATCGCCGTGATGTCCGGTCTGCCTGAAGATGTGCGCAAGATCACCGACGAACTGGATGCCGTGGGCAACACGATGAAGGCTGTGACCAAAGGTTACGCCATCGCCTCCGCCGGTCTCGCCGCCATGGTGCTCTTCGGCAGCTATGTCGAAGAACTGAAATCCTTCCTGAAGCTCGATGAGGTCGTCTTTGACCTCATGAATCCGAAGGTCATCATCGGCATGTTCATCGGGGGTCTTTTGCCTTACCTCTTCACCGCTTTCGGCATGGACGCCGTGGGCAGCGCGGCTGGCGCTGTGGTGCTGGAAGTGCGCCGTCAGATCGCCCTGAAGCCAGGCATCCTCACCGGCACCGAGAAGCCTGAGTATGGCCAGTGCGTGGACATCGTGACCAAGGCTGCGCTGCAGCAGATGATCGTGCCAGCGCTGCTGCCGATCGTTTTTGTCGTCGGCATCGCCTTCCTCGGCAAAGAAGCTCTCGGCGGTCTGCTTATCGGCACCATCGTCACCGGTCTTTTTGTCGGCATTGCGATGACTAGCGCCGGGGGTGCCTGGGACAACGCCAAGAAATACGTCGAAGAAGGCCACCACGGTGGCAAGGGCAGTTTCGCCCATGCCGCTGCGGTGACAGGTGACACTGTCGGCGATCCTTACAAGGACACCTCCGGCCCAGCCGTGAACCCGATGATCAAGGTCGTGAACGTGCTCGCGATCTTGGTGATCCCGCTGTTCTTCAAGTAAGCGACCACAAGCTTTTCCATCAAGGCGCGGGGCGATGCTCCGCGCCTTTTTTGTGGTCGTGTCCCGGGGATTTTTAACCGCAGATAACGCGGAGGGCTCAGATGGCTCCAATCCTGATCAATCCGTAATATCTGCGTCATCGGCGGTTGAGATGACTTGGCGGCTTCCATGCACGTAGAATCGTGAATCGAAACGATCCATGCATATGCAAACGCACCCTGAACTTCATGAGCTGGCACCGAATCTCTGGCGGATCGCTTATCCGCTAAAAATGCTCGGCGCGGATCTGCTCCGTGTGGTGACGATCATCCGGCTGCAGTCGGGGAAGCTGATCATTCATTCGACGGCACCGTTTACCCATGGTGATGTGGCCGCGATTCGTGCGCTTGGGGAGCCGGGATGGCTGCTCGATGGCATCTTGCGACATGACACCTTTGCGAAGGAGGGGCGTGCGGCTTTTCCGATCATCCCCTACCTCGCGCCGCCTGGCTTCTCCGAGGCTGCGGGGTTTGCCACAGAGCCCATTGTGCCTGCGCCGGGTGAATGGAGTGGCGAGGTGCTGGCCCATGAGATCCAGGGTGCGCCCGTCGCGCGCGACACGGCGCTGCTGCATGTGCCATCTCGCACGCTCATCCTCACGGAACTCGTTTTCAATTTTGGCGATGACCAGCCGCTATGGACAGAGCTGCTGCTACGTGTGGCGATTGGCGGACATCACCACCCAGGCATGACGCGGCCGTTCAAGGCAGGCATCAAGGATGTGGATGCCTTCAAAGACTCCATGGCCGAGATCCTCGGCTGGGACTTTGACCGCGTGATCGTGGGCCATGGAGATGTGATCGAAAGCGATGGCAAGGCCAAGCTGCGAGCGGCGCTCACCGCTGCAGGATTCTAACCAAAAACACCGTCATGAGCAGCTCCACTCCTCAGATCCAAGGCAGCCCTCTTGTGATGACTACTTCGAGCTGAGTTTTTCCAGCGCGATGAGCGAGGCGGCGTTGCGGCTTTCGACGCCGAGTTTCTCAAAGATGTGCTGCACGTGCTTTTTCACCGTGTTCTCGGTGGCCTGGATGATGGCGCCGATCTCGCCATTGGACTTGCCCTGGGCCACCCAAAGAAGCACCTCCGATTCGCGCGGGGTGATGCCAAGCCTTTGCAGAGGCTCCGGTGAGCTGAAGTCAGGACAGAAGCCACCACTCTCGCGCATGCTTTCACGCTCCAGCCGGGCACGGATGGCATCGAGGATCTCAGCAGCGCTCGCGGGCTTGGTGAGGTAGTCATCAGCACCAAGGTTCATGCCCTGACGCAGGTCCGCACGATCTCCACGTGCCGTCAAAAAGATGAACGGCGTGGCACGCAGGGTGTCATGACGGCGCACCTGGGTGAGCACGGTATAACCATCTGTGTCAGGCATGGTGATGTCACAGAGAATGAGATCAGGACGCTCGGAGATGGCTGCGGAGATGCCCTTCTGCCCATCGGCAGCCGTGCAGGTGTCATAGCCCTCCATGCGCAGGATGAGGGCGATGTTTTCCCGAGTGAGGGTTTCGTCTTCGATGACCAGGATTTTCATATGGAGGCAAGGGAAGGCTTGGTGGTGGCGATGGTGGCAGGCAGATGGACGCAGAAGGTGGTGCCGTCACCAGGATCACTCTCGCAGGTGATGCTGCCACCGTGGGCGCGGGCGCAGCGCTCCGCAATGGCGAGGCCGAGGCCGGTGCCGGCAGTCTCACCCACATTGCTGCCGCGGTGGAAGGGCTCGAAAATGCGCGGGCGGTCCATGGTGGGCACGCCCATGCCCTGATCATGAATGGTGAAGCAGACACCGATGTCGTCCAGGAGGACCTTCACGTCCACACACAGGCCGGGCGGCGAGAACTTCACCGCGTTGCTCACCAGATTCCCCAAAATGTGATGCAGCATGCTGGTATCCAGCATGAGATTGGGCATGGTCTTCTCAACGGATAGTTCGATAGGGCAGCGTGCATCACTGACCGAGCGGATCTGATCCACGAGGCGCTGGCAGAAGGACTGCAGGTTCACCGGCTCCGGATTGCATGGAAGGCGGCCCGCCTCGGCACGGCCGAGCAAGAGCACCTCCTCCATCATGTCCGCCATGCGCCGCACATTAAGCTGGATGCCGCTGATCTGGCGCTCGTGCTCCTCAGGCGTGAGCTTGCCTTTGGCGCGCTGCAGGACGTCACTGCATGACATGATGATGGCCAGCGGATTTCGGAACTCATGGCTGACGGTGAAGACGAAGCGGCTCTTCATCTCACTGAGTTCCTTTTCCTGGTCGAGCTGCTCCTGAAGCTGCAAAGCATTCCTGCGCAGCTGAGCGGTCTGCCAGGCCACCTGCCTGCGCAGAATGAAGATCCACATCAGGCCAAAGCCGAGCACCGCCGCACCGACCAATACCCAACGGATGACATTCGCGCTTCGCCAAGCGGGAGGCGGCGGCACGACATGGATGTTCGTGAAGTCGTTCAGATTGATGCGGAAGGGTGATCTCCCGACGACGTTCGGCGCGGTCGTGGCCACGCCGGTGACGCGCACGTAGTCCCCAGCCTTCACCGACACCTTTCCGCGGCGGCGCTTCTGCACCATGGCACTGAAGTCCACATCCTCAGATTCCATCCAGAGCGTGTGCACGGCGAAACCTTGATAGTCCATGGACACCTCGACATCGATCACACGGCCCGTCACGGAGACCGACCGGCCATCGTAGCCGCCTTTGAGAATGGCGGCGGCGGAGGTGGGCAAGAAGGGCGGAGGCGCGGTGTGGCTGGTCACACGCCACTCGCAGCGTGTGAAGGAGACGCTGCCCGTCGGCTTCACCTCCGGCATGCCCACGACCTCGACATTGTCACCCGGCACGAGGACAGGTTCAGACCGATCACTGCGATACAGCCAGCCGATCTGCTGCGGCATGAGGTCGGCGTTATTCACGCGGACGGTGCTCGTCTCATCCTGCACGTGAAACCAACCCGCGTCCGACCAGTAAGTCACCACGCCCTTGATGACATAGCGCTGATTCTCGTGGGACTTCATGCCCTGGAAGCTTTCCAGGGTGCGCAGAGGACGCGAGAAGACATCTGATGACCCCTTCTTGAGCACCTTCAGATGATCCGGATCATCTGACGCCATGACAAGGCGAAAGCCATTCCGATAACCCGCCTGGCTGAACTGCGGCACCGCCACCCCCACCAGCTCCACATCCGCATCCATGAGGTCCATGCGGGGAGCCAGCACGCGGGTCTCGGAGTTCGGCAGGTAGCCCTGCCACATGGCCATGAAGGAGGTGTCGCCCGACTGCACCTGGAGCACCAGCATCCCGCTGCTGACACCCACCTCATGCACCGTGCCTGAAACCCGCACGCGCTGATGCTGAGATTCGCTGGCATCCAACTGCTCCGCCGAAAAAGCCTTCGCGACTGGCTGTGCGGCGATGGCGGTCTTGACCAGGGACAGACCATTCAGCCCCAGACCGGCCCCCTGCCCTGTCGTCGTGCCCTTGACCTCCACGAGATCTCCAGGTGCCACCGGCTGAAACACCGCGGCACGAATGATACCGATGGCTCCCGTCTCATCCTGAAGATAGATGCGCACCACATCCATGGCGGTGACGACGCCGCGCACCATCACAGGGACATTGGCCTTGTTCTTGGCCCGGATGTCCTTCACCGTCATGAGCGGCACGGCGGCGGCCATGGCCATTCCGGAGTTAGGCCCCTGGCCGCGCACGACTTCCGCAGCCATGCACAGCAGGGCGGCCAGCAGCACGACGGCTGGGAAACGGTGAGTCATGGGAGAGGGAGCGGGCCTGGGAGGCTGCGGGACAGATCGGGAGATCTCGCCTCCAGCATCGCCACCGCCACCTTCCGTCTCAAGCCTTTTTCCCCGCCGCTACTGCTAAAGTAGGGGGCGCAGCCCCCTTTCCCATTTGTTAAGAGTGCATCGCTGAGGCCATGTGGATGACCGTGGCGCAGCCCGCTCGTCTCTGAAGCGGTAGCCAGCACAAAAGACCTGCGGAGGGCGGATCTTTAGTCCGCAGCATCGCGACCGCAGATGAGAGGTAGTAAATGCCGATTCAAAGGTACTTCGAGCCCACGTCATCGGCTTGAAAGCATTGAAGGATAGAGGCCACGTGTAAGGACTTGGCAACCTGCTGCGGACTAAAGCTCCGTGCTCCGGGTTGCGCCTGTCGCCTTCCCATGACATCCATCCCAGCCGAACCATTCATGACAAAAAAACGCATCGCCGCGATGATCATCTCCTGGGTGGTGGCCTGTGCCGCGCTCGCCGGACTTCAATTCGGGTTGTGGGTTCAATGGAACCTTTTTAACTGGGTTCCCCGTGCCACGCCTGAGGCCTTGGGTTTCCTCGCAGGCTTTGTCGCCGTCTCGGTCATCATCCTCTGTCTCGCCCGCGCCACGCGTGGCCGCCTGGTGCATACCATCGCTTTCGTGCTGGCGGTCATCCTAGTGGCCGCCGCCATTCCCTTTCTGTCCCCGGAACCTCTCGGAAATCCAGGTGCCTGGTTCTCACGTCGGGTTCAGAGCCCCTGGTGGTTCAGGGACGGGCTGTTCCTGGTCCAGACAGTCCCCTTGATCTTCCTGCTCATCCACGCCCCGTCGCGCTGGCGTACCCCCGTGGCCCCGAGTGCCCCGGCCCAACCATCTTTAGTCTCGTGATTCGCACCTCATGGGCCCTCTGTTCAACCCCTTCTTCTACGTCGTCGCCCTGCCCTTTCTGGGCTGCGCGACCATCATTGCCTACGCCTTCTATCACTACCTGCGCTATGGCCGGCTCGGCCCTCGCTTGAAGGTCGTCGCCTCCCTGGCGGCCCTGCCCGTGTTCGTCGTGATCCTCCAGGCCTTCATGGCCGACCACATCGACGAAAATCCCTTTTTCTCATCACCCTCGGAAATCATCGGCGCCTACACCGACGATGCGGACCTCCGCAGCCTCACTGTCCATGCCGACGGCACCTTCACCAGCCGCGGCCTGCCCGAGCCCACCGCCGGCACCTGGGTCCACAGCAACCTGGGCTTCATTCTTACCCTAACCAACAACACGACCCGCAGCCGCGAAGTCCGCTTCGTCCGCCGCAACCGCACCCTCGGCATCGCCCCCGAGTGGGAGGAAAAAGACGGCCACACCGACCTCTTCCTGGAGAAACAAAACCTGTGAGCATCTTGTACCTGCCCATCCTCCTCCTGATCCTGGCCCTCATTCTCGGCTCCGTGGTCGTCGTCCTCTACGCGATTGGTTGCGACCTGTGCGGCAAGAAGTTCAGCCTTCGCTTGAAGATCATGACCTGGCTGGCTTCCGCCCTGCTCGGCACCGTGATCCTCCTGCTCCTCCTGGCCGTCATCTCCGACGGCACTGGCGGCATTGACGTGAACCCTTCCATCTCCTCGCGCGCCGAACTCATCGGCACCTATTCCGACGATGATTATCATCACACCCTCACCCTGAACGGCGATGGAACCTATACCGCGCAAGGCCTGCCCTACCTGACCTCCGGCACCTGGAGTCAGGGCAATTTTGTCGTCGCCCTCCGCAACAGCGGCAGTATCAACCCCACGGAGACATTCCGCCTGATCCGCCGGAACCAGGACCTCTGCATCGCCCCCGATTACTATGACCAAAGTGATCGCAGCGACATTGGCATCCTCCTGCCCAAGCGCAGTCCGGAGCCTGGGCCGCCAGTCGAAGCCACGATCGAGCCCCCGTGGTTCATCAACGCCAACGGTGTCCAGGGGGCAGACGGGCGCATCGATCTGAACCTCAAAGGCGACGAGAAGCTCATGGTCCGTTACGGTCACTACAGCGACAGCGGTGTGGAGCTCGAGCTGGTGCGCGGCGCCACCATTCTATGGAGGAAGCATGTTCAGCGGCTTGGCGTCCCGCACTCCGCCTACCAGCATAACGTCACCGCCACCCTTGACCCGCAGGACTCATCCATCGTGCGCATCCAAAGCGTCGGCTTTCGAACCATCGAGGAATCACGCAGCCTCAAGGACGGCCGTCTCATCTCCCGGGTCGTGCGTGATAACCAATAGTGATCAATCCATGAATGCTCATGAGTGATGATGCCTCAGCCGCCGCTCCACCACCCCGCCGGAAGTCCTCACCGCCCTTCAGCAGGACTCAGAAGCCATCCTCTATTCACTCGATCACCTGTTCGACTCAGCGAGCATGTCAGGGGGCCCCGGCTTCCACGGCAACGCCATCCTCGGTCAAACACGGCTGGAGGATGCCAAGGACCGCCGCGCCATGGCCGCGCTGCTCGAAAAAGCCACCCAAGGGGCCTGGGATTACTCCGGCTGCTTTTATCCACGCCATGGCTTTCGCGTTCACAGCCCCTCGGGCGTTTATGATCTCGCCGTCTGCTTTGAGTGTGGTCGCGCCCTCATCCATTTCCCGGAGGGACGCACCAGGTATGTCAACATCGTCGGCAAACCCGACTTCCTGAACGCCTACCTTCGCGCCCGCTCCATTCCGCTGTCCGCCCCTGATCCAAGCATCTCCCTAGAAAAATAAAAAAACTCCACCCTTTAATTTTTCTACCCTTATCTGCCTGGATCCTGTCTGTGTCATCTGCGGTTGAAAAAGTGTCGTCCGCAAGACTCTTCGTTGTCTTTGAAACCCGCTTTACATCACCCCATCCATCACCATTCATCCCGCCCCCTTTTCAGCTGATCCATTGCCTTTGATGACCACCAAGCTCGACCCAAAATTCACCGCTCTTCTTAACGACACCGCTGCCAAGCTGGAAACACTGGAGGTGCTGACCAAAGTCCATGCCGAGGCAGCCCCTGTGCTCACGGAGACAGCAACCGAACTAGGACGGCAGTTGCGTTCCTATGCGGGCCATCTGGCAGAGGCCCAGGAGGCGAAGCTGGCGGCTGACATCGCTTCCCGTGAGGCGGCGATCCTGGCCCGCGAGCATGAGATTGCTGAGAAGGCGGCGGAGAAAGCCCGCCTCCAGGCTGAAAAAGAGGCTGCGAAACTGGCTGCTGCCGAGGCACGCCTCAAGGCTCTCGAGGACAAGGAAGCGGCACGCATCGCCAAGGAGCAGGCCGAGGCCGAAAAAGCCGCCGAGAAGGCCCGCATCCTGGCGGAGAAAGAAGCCGCCAAGCTGGCTGCCATCGAGGCGAAGGCCCAAGCTGAGGCCGAGAAGGAAGCGGCGCGCCTTGCCAAGGAGCAGGCCGATGCCGAGAAGGCGGCTGAAAAGGCACGTCTGCAGGCCGAAAGAGATGCGGCGAATCTCGCTGCGGCGGAGGCACGCATCAAAGCGGCGGAGGAGAAGGAAGCCGCCCGTGTGGCCAAGGAAGAGGCCGCTGCTGCGGCAGCCGCCGAAAAGGCGCGACTTCAGGCGGAAAAGGAGGCGGGACGCCTCGCGGCTGCTGAGGCCAAGGCCCAAGCGGCGGCCGAGAAGGAAGCGGCACGCCTCGCCAAAGAGCAGGCGGACGCTGAGAAGGCTGCCGAGAAGGCCCGACTTCAGGCGGAGAAGGAAGAGGCCCGCAAGGCAGCGGCAGAAGCCAAGGCCAAGGCCGATGCCGAGAAGGAAGCAGCCCGTGAGGCTGAGCGCGCGCAGGCCAAGGTGGAGCTGGAAGCCGTGAGAGCGGCGGCGGCGGCCCTGAAGATCCGTCAGGACGCCGAGAATGAGATCGCCCGCAAGGCCGAGGAGGAGGCGAAGGCGCGCCGTGAGGCCGCGCAGGCCAAGGCCCGCATTGAGCAGGAGGCGAAGGAGCGTGCACGCCGTGCCGCAGCGATGGCGGCCCTTGCCGCTGAGAAGGCAGCCATGGAGGCTGAGGAAAAAAGAAAGGCTGAGGAGGCCAAGCAGGCGGCTCAGGCGTGAGACGAGAGGTGATGGTCAGCTCCCGAGGCTGACACCCATTGCTTGAGGCCATGGAGAAACCTCCATGGCCTGTCTCTTTTCAGCATTGCCACCTGCGGTGGGGCCGTTCACGCTTGCCTCATGATGCCTTTCTCCCACGGCCTTGTCCTGGCCATCGTCGCTTTCGGCCTGACCTTCTCCCGAGCCGCCGACCGCCCAGCAGAGGATCTGGCGGGGCCCCCTGCCGTCACGGCCAAGTCCTGGATCATCGCCGATCTTGAGAGCGGCCAGGAGGTCGCCGCTTTGCTTGCGGATGAGCCACGTAAAGCTGCCAGCACCACGAAGTGCATGTGCGCCTATGTGGTGCTGGAGCTCGCACAGAAAGATCCAGCAGTGCTCGACGAATGGGTCAGCATCTCCAAGCTGGCTGACAGCACCGCCGGATCCACCGCCGACCTCAAGGCGGGTGAAAAGGTGCAGGTGCGTGATGGTCTCTATGGTCTCATGCTTCCGTCCGGCAACGACATGGGCAATGCCTTCGCTGAGCACTTCCATTCACGTCTGGCTGTTCCCGGTGAGGAGACCCCCAAAAGCGTGCGGACTCCAGTATATGCCACGCGGGCCCATTTCATTGCCGAGATGAACCGCGCGGCACGCCGCCTCGGCATGACAGCCTCCACTTACCGCATTCCTTTTGGTGATGGCGGCGAGGCCACCGACTACACCACCACCGCCCGCGATCTGGTGAAGCTGACCCTGGCGGCGCGCAAGCATCCGCTGTTCCGCGAGGTCGTGGCCGCCCAGGATCACCGGGCGCAGATCCGCATGCCTAACAAAAAAGAGCGCGAGGCGGAGTGGAAGAATGGCAATGAGCTGCTGAAGCTCTCCAACTATGACGGAGTGAAGACCGGCACCACGACCAGCGCAGGCGCCTGCCTCGTGGCCACGGGGTCCCACAACGGCCGCGGCTTCATCGTCGTGACGCTTGGCTCCGCCTCTGAGGAGGCCCGCTTCGCGGACAACCGCAATCTCTTCCGCTGGGCCTGGAGCAGGTAGGGCGCTCCACTCGGGAGGGACTTGGCAAGTCCCTCTCCTTGGGTTGAGGTCAGCCTTACGCAGCTTCAGGGAGGGTGGCTTCGTCCTTGAACTCGAGTTCTTTCTCGATGCGAAGGTTCGCGACGATGTCAGCCTGGCGTTCGGGGGTGTTTTTGCCCATGTAGTAGCCGAGGAACTCGCGGATGTTCTTGTAGCGGCCGATTTTGACCGGGACCTCGCCATCGCCCTCGTGGTGGCTGGCCGGCAGCAGGAAGTCAGGCATGATGACCGGCTCCAGACGCATGTTCGGGCCGATGAAGTGCTTGAACTCATCCGGGCTGATCTCACCCAGACCTTTGAAGCGGGTGATCTCGGCATTTTTGCCGCAGCGATGGATGGCGCGCTGGCGCTCCTCGTCACTGTAGCAGTAGAAAGTTTCCTTCTTGTTACGCACGCGGAAGAGCGGCGTCTGGAGGATGTAGAGATGTCCGTCACGCACGTTCGGGATGTGCGCCAGCTCAGGGAAGAACTGCAGGAACCAGGTGATCATCAGCAGGCGGATGTGCATGCCGTCCACATCGGCATCGGTGGCGAGCACGATCTTGTTGAAGCGCAGGTCCTCGATGTTTTCATCCACCTGGAGGGCATTTGCGAGAAGGTAGAACTCCTCGTTTTCATAGACGACCTTCTTGGTCATGCCGTAGCAGTTCAGCGGCTTTCCGCGCAGGCTGAAGACGGCCTGGGTTTCGACATCGCGGCTTTTCGTGATGCTGCCGGAGGCGCTGTCACCCTCAGTGATGAAGATGGTGCTTTCGTCGCGGCGCTTGTCCTTGGTGTCGAGGTGGATGCGGCAGTCACGAAGCTTTTTGTTATGCACCTTGGCCTTGCGCGCGTTTTCGCGGGCGGCTTTCTGGATGCCGCTGATTTCCTTGCGCTCCTTTTCGTTGGCCAGGATCTTGTCCTGCAGGGACTTCGCCACATCAGCGTGCTTATGAAGAAAGTTGTCCAGTTCCTTCACGACCGTGTTGATGATGTGGGTGCGGAGGTTGCGGCCGTTCGGCTCCATGTGGGTGGAGCCGAGCTTGGTCTTGGTCTGGGATTCGAAGATAGGCTCCTGCACCTTCACGGACACGGCGGCGATGATGCCGGTGCGCACATCGCTGGGCTCAAACTGCTTCTTGAAGAACTCGCGGCACTCCTGCACCACGGCCTCGCGGAAGGCGGCCATGTGCGTGCCTCCCTGGGTGGTGTGCTGGCCGTTGACGAAGGTGTAGAACTCCTCGCCATAACCGGTGCCGTGGGTGAAGGCGATCTCGACGTCCGTGCCATCAAGATGGATGACCGGATACTGCGGAGACTCGGTGAGCTTCGCGGCGATGAGGTCACGCAGGCCATCCTTGGATTTAAAGGTCTCGCCATTGAGCTTCAGGGTGAGACCAGGGTTCAGCCAAGCGTAGTAGCGCAGCATCTCGCGGATGAAGTCGAGATTGAACTTCACCTTTGGCGAGAAGGAGGTGGGATCCGGACGGAAGGAGATGCGGGTGCCGTCCGCTTCCTCGCTGGCCTTCGGCTTGCCCATGTCAAACTTCACCTCACCGCGGCAGAACTCGATGGCGCGCGTCTGCTTCTCACGCACGGCCTGGATCTCGAAGAACTCGGAGAGGGCATTCACCGCCTTGATACCGACACCGTTCAGACCGACGGACCGCTTGAAGACCTCGCTGTCGTATTTGGCACCGGTGTTGATCTGCGCGGCACACTCCAGCAGCTTGCCCAGCGGCACACCGCGGCCGTAGTCGCGGATCGTGCAGAGATTTTCTTCCGTGACCTCGATCTCGATGATCTTCCCGAAACCCATGACGTGCTCGTCGATGCAGTTGTCGACCACTTCCTTCAGCAGCACATAGATGCCGTCCTCAGGCTGCGAGCCATCCCCCAGCTTGCCGATGTACATCCCCGGACGCAGGCGGATGTGCTGGCGCCAGTCGAGGGACTTGATGCTGTCTTCGGTGTAATTGTGGGCGGGGGTGGCCATGGAAAAACGGGTGGAGAAAGGCGAAAGGGGCTTCCGGGAGGAAGCAGGTGAACAGTGTCCTTTTCGTTAAAGGAAGACAGCGCCATGTCAAATGCGCTGATGCTGTTCGGGGAACCGTCCTGAAGGATCGCCAGGGGGGAGTGACTCTCCCAGATCGCTCTCAGAGGGAAAATTCCAGCGCACCAGCCCCCGCGCGTGCTGTTTGCTCCCCTCAGACACCATCAAAGAGCGACCCGACCACCGAAGCAATGCCATCGACCGCGTGCCCCAAAATTTCTGCCGCATCCACAGCATCCATGGAGTCGAGGATGCCTGACAAAGTCCTCCGCACACCAAAAATGCCGAAGAGCAGCATCGCCAGCGACACCACGGCCCAAATGGCACCGGAGCCATCGGCATCCTGGCTGAAATTCATGATGCTGAGGAGGCCACTAACCACGCCGAGGACACCCAAGATGATGCGAAACGGGCTCGGCAGAACCTGAACCTTGATATCTCGAAGTTCTGCCTCCGTGAGCGGGTGCCCCTCTTTGACGGAGGCGCGTATCCCCGCCTTTTCGATCTTCTTGACCAAGCGCTCAGATTTTCGATCCATGGGTGATGGGGATGATTGAGTTACGCTTTAGAGCTTCGAGCCGAGTCGCTGAACGGGGGGATTGCAATGCCAGCGCGATGGCCAGGTTCGGTGCAGTGATTTGTTAACCGGCGAGCTCACGCAAATTCTTTCTGAAGTTGACCCTGTTCTCGACGGCTTAACGTCTCGCCCACAGCGATTCCAATGCCGGCGGCTACAGTGCCGAGCAGAATGTCAATCGGGCGGTGCTGCCAGACAAGGGAGATGGAAGACAGTCCCACCGCCAGCATTCCGACCAGCCACCAGCGCCACCGCGGACGCTCCTGAGCAACAAACCAAGCCGCTACCACCGGGCCCATTCCGTGAGCACATGGACGCACGTTGTAGGGCAGGTCAATGGTCCAGAGCCAATCGAAAGCAAAAGCCCACACACCTTCCGGCAATGCGGGGCGCGGCATCATGGTGGGTGAGAATATCCACCATGGCATGACCAGCAACCAGGCGCAGACGTTCGCCCGCAAGCATGCGCGAAAGCGGCCAGCGTCCTCAAGGGCCACGGGCAGCAGCCACGTCACGAGCATCAGCGCCATGTAAACCGGGAGAAACGCTGGCCAGAAAGGCACCCAGGAAGGCATCAGCACGGTATTCGATGGAGCAGCCTGATAGTGGTTGATGAGCATGTAGAGCCAAAGCATGGGCCAGACGACCATGCTGCTCACGACGAACCGCCGAAACTTGCTATTGGGACAATGCATAGCGGCCTAACTAGTTAATCGAAAACAAGGATATCGAATACGCCAGAAGCGTTGCAGGCGACTATTTTGTCGAGTGACGACGGTTGCTAGTGACCATGGGAGGTTTGACGCAAAAACGTCAATAAAATACACGAATGTCATCTGTTCCGCCTATAGGCGTCGATGGCGATGGGTGGAGATATCTCCCCATCTCAGAAAGAAGACTTCTTCTCCTCACGCCGCCTGCTGCGCCGGGGTCTTCACCTGATCAAGCAGCTTGATGATGATGTCATCGATCTTCACGTTCTGGGCTTCACCTTCGAAGTTGAGGATGATGCGGTGGCGCAGGGCCACATGGGCGATGGCGCGGATGTCATCCGTGCTGACGGCGGTGGCACCGTTCACGGCGGCGAGGACTCGCGCACCACGAATGAGGCTCTGGAGGCCGCGCGGACTGCTGCCGTAGGAGACGAAGCGCTGGACCTCGGGCAAGGCGCCGGGCTGCTCGGGATGGGTGGCGAGCACGAGGCGGCTGGCGAAATGCGCCACCGGATCTGCCACGGGCATTTCGGCAAGTTCCTTCTGCATGCGGGTCAGGTCCGCGCCACTGATGAGGCTGGAGAGCTTGGGCTCGGTGAAGCCGGTGGTGCGGCGGCTGATTTCAACCAAGGAGTCGAGGTCCGGAAACGGCACACGGATCTTGAACATGAAGCGGTCGAGCTGGGCTTCCGGCAGCGGGTAGGTGCCTTCCATCTCCATGGGGTTCTGCGTGGCGAGCACGAAGAAGGGATCCGGCAGGATGTGCCGCTCGCCACCTGTGGTCACGGCCCGTTCCTGCATGACCTCGAGCAGCGCAGCCTGGGTCTTCGGGGTGGCGCGGTTGATTTCGTCCACCAGCAGCAGGTTCTTGAAGACGGGGCCTTTTTCAAAGAACATGACGCGGCGGCCGTGCTCGTTTTCATTCACGATGTGCGTGCCCAGGATGTCCGCCGGCATGAGGTCAGGTGTGCACTGGACGCGGCCTGGCTCAAGGTCGATGACCTGCGAGAGGGTGCGCACGAGGAAGGTCTTGCCGAGGCCGGGAACGCCTTCGAGAAGCACGTGGCCTCCCGCAAAGACGGCCACGAGCACATCCGTGAGGAGCTGGTCATAGCCCACGATGGCCTTTTGCAGTTCCGTTTTAAGCTGACCGAAGAGGGGGCGAAAGGTGGACATGGGGATGTGCGCTGGCGAGTCATAGGCGGGTCTGGTGCACGTGCAAAGGAAAGCACGGGAAGCTTGCGAGCCGGCGCATCCCGCTTCACATCACCCCGAGACCGTTCCCGGTTCTCAGTTTCTGGTTCTCCGCGTCTTCCCTCCCCCCTCCTCCGCGTCTTCTTTCCATGAGCACTTCCCTGCCCTCTATTGGTCTTCTTGGTCTTGGCATCATCGGCAGCCGCGTGGCTGACAATCTGCGCAAGGCGGGCTACTCCGTCTCAGTCTGGAGCAAGACAGGGCGTGACGTGGAAGGCGCGCTGCCAAGCCCGCTCGAGGTGGCGCAGACCGCGCAGGTGATCCAGCTTTTCGTCCGTGACGATGCCGCCCTGCTGGAGGCGATCCGCAGCATGCAGTCCGCTTTGAATGCGGGTCACGTGGTCATGAACCATGCCACCGTGAGCAAGGAAGCGACGCTGGAGGCGGCCCGCCTTTGTGCCAGCAAGGAAGCCGCGTTTCTCGATGCGCCCTTCACGGGCAGCAAGATGGCGGCGCAGAATGGCAAGCTCTGCTACTACATCGGCGGGTCCACAGAAGTTCTGGAGCAGGTGCGCCCGGTATTGGAGGCCAGCTCGGCCAAGATCGTGCATCTCGGAGCCATCGGCGATGCCATGGTGCTGAAGATCGTGACGAATCTGGTCACCGGCGTGACCGTGAAGGCCCTGGCCGAAGCGGCAGCCATCACGAAAGGTGAGGGCGTGCCGCTGGAAGCCCTGAAGACCGCGCTGGAGTCCAACGCGAACTACAGCATGCTCATCGGCATGAAGCTGCCCGCGATCATCAGTGGTGATTTCGAGGCGCATTTCTCCCTGATCAACATGCTGAAGGACGCCGACTTCGCCCGCATTTTGGCCGTTGGCTCAGGAACGAAAACGCCTGCGCTGGACTGCACGGCGGAAGCCATGAGAGCTGGGGTGGTGCAGGGATTCGGAGATCTGGACTTCTCGGTGATCGGTAAGCTGGGGTGAAGTGCTCACATCCTGCCCGTCGGTTGAGGCCGTTCCTTTTGTGGACGCACACTTCCGTTCAAATTTAACCCTCACCCATCATGAATCACACCTGCCCCCGCTGCCGCCGTGACATCTATGACCGGCATCTCAAGTCCTGCGGATATTGCGATGCCCCCATTCCTCAGGACCGGCAATATGCTCCTCACCAGATTGCCGTGCTTGATCTGACTCTCGCTGAACTGAATGAACAGAGATGGAAGCAAGAAGTGAATGCCGAGAGGCGCCGATCTCATATTGTCCTCTTTCCTGAGAACAGTTCGGTCTAAGACACCGGACGTCTGTTTAGCCCTGCTTCCTCAAAAGAACCGTGACATACGAATACAAAATACCCGCGCTGGATTGCACAGCAGGGCCATGCGCGCGGGTATCTCGGGTGGTCCTGCCGTTCCGGATTGCTCCGGAAGAACAGGCCAAATTTAGATTATCGATTGAAGGTGGACAAGGGCAGCAGCTCAACAGAGACGGGCAGAGCCGCTCCTGAAACGCTGACCACATCCGCATCGTGCGGGGCCTGGATCACATCATCGCCTTCAAAGTGGCGGCTGAGGAGGATGCCCTCGATTTCAAGCTGACGGTCATGCTCCACTTCACGGATGAGTTCGCTATCCACCGCCAGCGAAGGCCGGAAGGAGAGGGCGGACGGCACCGGATCAGCGGCAGCAAGCATGTCATGGGACGAGGAGGTCTGCCCCGGGCCAGAGACCTTGACGGTTCCCCAAGCAGCCACCACGGCCACGCAGGCGGTGACGGTAGCAGCAGTCCACCTCGGCGAAACAAGGTTCTCCCAGAAAGTCGTCATACGCTCCCAAAGAAGGCCGCGGGCCGACTGACGCAGAAGTTCAGCGCGCTGGCGCTGGTGAAAGCTAGCGAGAAAATCTTCGATGAAGTCCTCCCCGGGCGTCTCATAGCGCTTCAGTCGAATGATTCTCTGCAAATTTTCGAATTCGCTCATGGGTGAGTTGTTTTGGATAGTAAGTTACGGGGGGAAGTTAACGATTGGTTTATGACAGAACGTAGCAGCTCGTAGCAATTATTTGACCAAATCCTCCAGGTAACTCTGCAACAGACGGTGTGCATAGAAAAGCCTGGATCGCACGGTGCCCTCTGAGACGCCCAGGATCTTGGCAATTTCATTATGCTGAAGACCCTGCACATCATACAGCGTGACAACTGTGCGGTGGTCCTCAGACAGCTTCTGCAACGCGTCGTTCAACCTTTTTTGCAATTCGTGAATATTCACTTCACGGACCGTGTCCCGGTTGGCCGTGGTGATATTGATGAAGTCAGGGTCGTTATGGATGCCGCTATCCACGTCATCCAAACTGACCTTGGCATACCGCCCGCGCTTCTTCAGGAAGTTCAGGGTCATGTTCACCGCGATCGAGTAGATCCAGGTGTAAAACGATGACTTGCCCATGAAACGCTTCAGAGAACGATAGGCCTTGGCGAACACCTCTTGAAGCAGGTCGGCAGTGTCGTCCCGATTCGAGGTCATGTTGTAGACCAAGCCGTAAAGCTTAGGGGTGTACTTGCGCACCAGATCGTCAAAGGCGCGTGTATCCCCCGCCTGCGCCCTTTCCACGAGAATCCTGTCTTCAGCAGCGCTGCTGTTAGGCGGGGATTCAGGCGGGGTTGCGGTTTCCATCACGGAATGTATGGGCGGTGTAAAGACAGGGGTTGTCATAACAGCAAATCATTGTCAGGATTCAGAAACAAGTCTTTCTTCATCTAAGAACGCATTGGATCAGCAAAACGACCCTTAAAGCGTTCAAAAATGGGGTGAAGACCCGGGTGCCACGAAGGTTAGAGTGAAAACTTGAGCCATTATTCGACCGATCTTCACGCTGCGTTGGAAATAAGAAATGTCATATTGGCAGGAAAACCTCGGAAGATACGCTTCATCCGTTTACTGATCCCGCGATGCGCATTCTCGGCATTTCTGCCTTTTACCATGACTCGGCTGCCAGCTTGCTGGTGGACGGGCAGGTCGTGGCAGCGGCGCAGGAGGAACGTTTTACGCGGTGCAGACATGACGCAGCTTTCCCGACCCAAGCCGTGGCCTACTGCCTGAAACAAGGCGGGATCAGCGCCAAAGATCTGGACGCGGTGGCCTTTTACGACAAGCCGCTGCTAAAGTTTGATCGCATCCTGGAAACCCATCTTGCCTGGGCTCCACGAGGACTGAAGTCCTTCATGATGGCCATCCCCGTCTGGCTGGCGGAGAAACTCTGGATGCCGACCGTGATCGCCAAGGAGGTGGGAGACGGGCCGCCGATGCTGTTCGCGGAGCATCATGAGTCTCACGCCGCCTCGGCCTTCTTTCCCAGCCCCTTTGAAAGCGCTGCGGTGCTCACCGTGGACGGTGTAGGTGAGTGGGCCACGAGCTCCTATGGCGTGGGCTGCGGAAATAAGGTGACCATGCTCAAGGAGATGCACTTCCCGCATTCCCTGGGGCTGCTTTACTCGGCCTTCACTTACTTCACAGGATTCAAGGTCAACTCGGGCGAATACAAGGTGATGGGCCTGGCCCCCTACGGGCAGCCGCGCTATGCGCAGGCCATCTTGGATCATTTGATCGACCTGAAGGAAGACGGCTCCTTCGCGATGAACCAGGACTACTTTGACTACTCCGCCGGGCTGAAAATGACCGGGCCAAAAATGGAGCCGCTGTTTGGCGGACCGCCCCGCGCCCCGGAGTCCAAGCTGACCCAGCGCGAAATGGATCTGGCCGCCTCGGTGCAGGTGGTGACTGAGGAGATCATGCTGCGCATGGCGCGGCACATCCGCAAGGAGACGGGGGAGAAGAAGCTCTGCCTGGCCGGCGGGGTGGCGCTGAACTGCGTGGCGAATGGCAAGCTGCTGCGCGCGGGCATTTTTGAGGACATTTACATCCAACCAGCCGCCGGAGATGCGGGTGGCGCGCTGGGTGCAGCACTGGCCGTTTATCATCACCACCATGACAAGCCACGCCCGCAAGTGACGGGTGCTGACTGGCAGCGCGGGAGCTACCTGGGACCTGAATACAGCGATGATGAGACCGGCCGGCGCCTAACTCAATTTGTGGCCAAATCGACCCTTCATGCGAGTGACGAGGATCTGTGTGCCGAGGTCGCCAAACACATGGCGGCGGGCAAGGTGGTGGGCTGGTTTCAGGGGCGCATGGAGTTCGGTCCACGAGCCCTGGGGGCGCGGTCCATCATTGGCGATGCACGCAGTCCGGAGATGCAGAAGACGATGAATCTGAAGATCAAGTTCCGCGAGAGTTTCCGCCCCTTTGCCCCGGCGGTGCTGGCGGAGAAAGTGAGCGAGTGGTTTGACCACGACCGCGCCAGTCCCTACATGCTCATGGTGGCGGATGTGCTGGAGAAGCACCGCAAGCAGCTGAGCGAAGGCGAGGATGCGCTTTGGGGCATCGACAAGCTCAACGTGCCGCGCTCTGCGATTCCCGCCGTGACGCATGTGGACCACTCTGCGCGTCTGCAGACGGTGCATCGTGAGACCAATCCGATGTTTCACCGCCTCATCAGCGAGTTCGACAAACTCACCGGCTGCCCTGTGGTGGTGAACACGTCCTTCAATGTGCGTGGCGAGCCCATCGTGGAGAATCCAGAGCAGGCCTACACTTGTTTCATGCGCACGGAGATGGATGTACTGGTGCTTGGACATCATGTCCTCCTCAAGGCCGACCAGCCCGAGTGGAAGGAAGAGCACGACTGGCGTGCGGAGCACACCCTGGACTAACCACTTTTCACACCATGGGACTGCGCGCTGACGTCATTCACGAACTCAAAGGCCTCGACTCCTCAACCAAGGCGATGAGGAAGTTCGGCCTCGTGGTCGGAGCTGTGTTCATGGGCATCGGGATGCTGGGCATCTACAAACAGTGGCCGCAGGTGATCTCGACGGCCAGCGGACTCACGGGCTCTTTTCTGGTGTTCTGCGGCGCTTTGTTCCCTCAATGGCTGCCGCCCTTCCATCGCGTGTGGATGGCGTTCGCGCTGGTGCTTGGCTGGTGCATGTCACGGCTCATTCTGACGCTGGTTTTTGTGCTCGCGATCATCCCGATTGCACTTCTGGGGAGGGTGATGAAGCTGCCCTTCACGCAGATGCGCCGGACCACTCCGCGAGACAGCTACTGGGTCGATCCGCCGAAACGTGATGCCAAGCATCATACCGACATGTTTTAAAGTTCTTGGTTCCTTGTTCTTGGTTCGCTGTTTTATTCATGCTCCGCGCTCTCTGCTCCTGCTCCCATGAAACTCCGCATCCTCGGCCAGTTCTTCACCTACCTCTTCCGTTCGGGGAAGTGGTGGCTGTTTCCCATCGTGCTGCTGCTGCTGACACTGGGGCTGATCTTGATCGTGGCGAAGGGGTCCGCGCTGGCGCCGTTCATCTACACCTTGTTCTGATGTGCTCATGAAGGCCAGCTTTGACAGGCTGCTGTGTATCCTCGGCGCGCTCGGTGCCGTGGGAGCGGCGGCACTGCTGCGCTACCGGATGATCAAATTGGATGCACTGCAGTGGGCACTGCCTTCCATCGTGCTGGCAGTGATCGGCATCCTGGCACTCGGAGCGGCCATCAAACGCGATGGCTGGTATCAGCGTATGATCGCCGGATTCATGAAGCTCGGCCTAACCACGGGCATCACCTTCGGCATCGCCGAAACCGCCTGCCGGGCCCTGGACCTGGACTTCAATGAGATTCTCGGCGTGCGGCGCGCCAACGAGACCTTCCCTATTTACTTCCGCCTGCCGACACAGCCCAGCGGCAGCGTCTTCTTCACCCGCACACCCGGTGCCACCTGGACCGGCAAGCCTCTGCAAACGCTGCTGAAGAACCATCGCAGCACGGATGTCGCCTACACCGACGAGCCAGAGCTCACCATCAGCTACGATCACCAAGGCTTTCGCAATCCCAATGACCTCACGGACTGGGACATCGTGGTCGCGGGGGATTCCTTCACCGAGTCTGGCTATCTGCCAGAAACGGAGATCTTCACCGGCATCGCTGCCGCAAAGTTAGGTAGGCGCATCAAAAACCTCGGCATCACGGATACCGGCAATTTCTCGCAGGCACATTATGTCGAGACCTATGGCAAAGCTCCATCATGCAAAACCGCCGTGCTTGCCTTCTTTGAAGGCAATGATATCACTGACAATGTTCACGAGGCTGCGGACATGGAGACCTTCAACCGCACCGGCCAGCGCCCAAGCCACGACATCCCCAGGCAGCCCTCTCTGCTCAAAGCCGCCTGGGCCATCCTCCGCGACTTCAAGCAGCTCCGCCTTAACGAGCGCAGCTATGCCAATGCCTGCTTCAAATCCAGTAACAATGAAGTCCCTGTGACCATCGCGGATGCACCACGTTCCTCCGCCGAATTGAAGCCCGAGGAGAAAGCCGCGCTCGCCTCAGCTCTCGATGCCTTCGTCTCCGCGAGCCAAAAGCACGGCATGAAACCGCACCTGCTCTACCTGCCCTGCAAGCGCCGTGTGCTGCACGGGCATCTCAGGCAGGGTGACGACTACCCGAATCCAGGATGGCAGCCCGGCGACCTACCGCAATACCTCGCCGCCGAATGCCTGAAGCGAGGGATAGGTTTCATCGATGCCTCCCCTACCCTGACGGCTGCTGCGGCGAAAGGGATGAATCCGTACAACACCATCTATGACACGCATTTCAATGCGGATGGGCATCGGATCGTGGGGGAGGTGCTGGCGGAGGCGGTGAAATAGCCGCGCTAGACATGGGCTACAAAGACGCATGAGTTTGCTCGCGCGTCATGGGCGTTACGACAGATCTGACATTGCGGTGGAATAGCGAATAGTGATGGAACTCGAACCGCTCTTCGCGTCGTAGGAAGACGAAACATCACCCCAGGAGTACTTTCCGGCAGGCACGCAAAGGTCACGAGAAAGCCAAAGATCATGAAATGCCTTCCTCGAAAGCTCACGCTCCTCCGACCAGTCTGCCCAGGAGGTGCCAAAGCGGGCCGCATCGTGAAAAAGCGTGAGCGAAATGAGGTGCTCACCTTGAAATTGCAGGACGATGCCAAGCTTCGTGTTGGACTGTGGAATATCCTGGAGTCGAAAGCTGCACCAAGGCTCGTTGCAAACCTTCATCAAAGCTCCAGAGAATGCAGCATCCTGAAGAAACTTCGAACGCGAGAGCGCCGGTGAAATGAACGCGCCAGCCTCAGGAAATGTGATACAACCAGAGTCTTTGTTAATCATCATACGTCGAATTGGGGTAGATCGCAGCGAACACCGTCAGAGACTTGTTTGCCCTCATAAACATGAAGAGTTCACCTGGGTGCCAGATGCCTCTTCACAAACTCACACACCGGCCTCACTCCACCCTGCACCACGGGGAAGGTATGACCTCCAGGTAGTCGCAGCGTTTCATGCGGGATGTCGGCGGCTTTGAGCTTGGCGGAGAGGCGGTCGTTCATGATGGCATCAGAGGCTTTCTCGCCGATCACCAAAAGGATGTTCTTGCCGCGCAGTTCCTCGGCGCGGTTCATGGGATTGAACTCAGGCCAGCGGGCGGGATCGGTGCCAAACGTTTCGGGAGTGCGCGGGAAGCGCGCTACCTGGGCCGGAAAATCCACCACGGCGATGATGGTGGCCAGGGTGGAGAAGGACTCGGGATGTCGCAAACAAGCCCAGGTGGAACCAAAGCCACCCGCCGACCATCCACCGATGGCTCGTTGTGAACGCTCCCCACTGATATGCACGGCCTCGCCAGCGAGGGCGATGACCTCATCAAGGTAGGTCGCGTATTGGCGCTGGGGATTGAACGGCGAATCAAAATACCAACCGTTCTCCCCCTTCGGCAGGACGATCACATAAGGCTGTGCGAGCAGATGCTCGCGGCTGGGTGGATCCTCGATCAGCGTCTTCTCGTTGCGGCCAAGGCCATGCAGGAAGAACAGCACGGGCCAGGGCTTTCCCGTCTCTTCATAGCCCGCGGGATACACCACGCTGAAGGCCATCTTCTTTTGCAGGGCTTGGCTCGGGAAATCGTAGTGCCGGATCCTTTCCTCCACGGGCGTCATCACGGTGCCTTCGGGCAGCGGCGCTGCGGCCGCGTGAAGACTGATGGAGAGAGTCAACGACAGCAGAAGAAGAAGGCGATGCATCACGAGGCAAAAAGTTTCACTAAGTTCTCAACGAGGCCAGGATGCCACTTCATTCCCTACGCAGACAAAGCTGGACCATCGGGCGGGATTTTCCCTGACATCCGGTATCAAAGGGCGGTGGACTCAGGGAAGCGAGCGGCCGGGGAGCAAAGTAGGCGGAAGGGGATCCAAGAAATCCTCTCCACCCGACGTTAAAGGAGGCTCCACCATGCCTTTTGCCGTCCGCCTGCTCTTCCCTGCCCTCCTAGGCTGCTCAGTCCTCCATGCCGCCGATCCCCTCCCGGGGCACTCCGTGCATGGAGATGCCTTCAATGAAGGCCCCCGGCAGGCGGCCAAGCTCATCCCCGGCTGCGGGAAAGTCAGCTTTCCCATCAGCGCGAAGAAGCCGGAGGCCCAGGAGTTCTTCAACCAGGGTGTGGGCCAGCTTCACGGCTTCTGGTACTATGAGGCGGAGCGGTCCTTTCGCCAGGTGGCGATGATCGACAAGGACTGTGCCATGGCCTTCTGGGGCATGGCGATGGCGAACGTGAATAATGAGGCAAGGGCGAAGCAGTTCGTCCGCAAGGCCGTGGCCCTCAAGGACAAGGCGGATGCCCGCGAGAAGCTCTGGATCGCTACCCTGGAGACCTTTTATAAAGAGGACAAGAACGACAAGCGCGACAAGAAGCAGCGCGCGCTCGACTTCATCCGCGACCTCGAAACCATCGTCCAGGATCATCCGGATGATATCGAGGCCAAGGCCTTCCTCGCCTGGAAGACCTGGCATGCGAATGGCGATGCGCCCATCACCAGCTATCAGGCCGTGAATGCGCTGCTGGACCAGGTCTTCGCCGCCAATCCACAGCATCCGGCGCATCACTACCGCATCCACCTTTGGGACAATCGCAAGCCTGCCATCGCGCTCAAATCCGCCGCCTCCAATGGTCAGACTGCGCCTGGCATCGCCCACATGTGGCACATGCCGGGTCACACCTTCTCCAAGCTGAAGCGCTATGATGATGCCGTGTGGCAGCAGGAGGCCAGCACACGTGTGGACCATGCCTACATGATCCAGAACTGGATCCAGCCGGACCAGATCCACAACTACGCGCACAACGAGGAGTGGCTGGTGCGCAACTTCAACGAGCTCGGCCGTGCGAAGGACGCCATCGGCCTGGCCACGGCCCTCATCCGGAACCCGCAGCATCCGGCGAACAACACGCTCGACAAGGACAACGGCAGCGCCAGCTACGGCCGCACGCGCCTGCTGGAAACCCTGATCAAATGGGAGCTCTGGGATGAAGTGCTGAAGGTCACCTCCGGCCCGCTCTTCCCGGAAGTGCAGCAGACCGGTCATGAGGCGCGCCGCCTGCATGCTCGTGGCCTGGCCTTCTTTGCCAAGGATGATGCCAAATCGCTCGCCAACACCATCACCGCTCTCGAAGCCGTGGAAAAGAAGGCCAAGACCAAGAAGCCTGAGCCAGCGAAAGGCAAAGCCGGTGATGCCAAGGCCAAAGCTGAGCCAAGCAAAGAGGTGGCCGAGGCTGCAAAGGATGAGGAACCCAAGGTCGCGGTGGAGAAAGCCGAGCCTTCCAAAGCCAAGGGGGAAGCTCCCAAGGCCAAGGGCGATGGCGCCAAGGGCGGTAACAAAAAGCCTGACATCGCCACCACCACCCTCGCCGAACTGAGAGCGCTCCAGGCCGTGCTCAGCAAGGACAAGGCTGCCGCCGACCTCGTGAGCAAAGCCACGGAGATGCCGAAGCCTTTCGCCGCCAGCCTGCATCTGCGTCTGGGGGACAAAAAGAAGGCTGAGGAGCTTCTGAAAAACTACCCGCAGGATGTTGCCGGCCTCGCCGCCAAGACCGAGATGCAGCAGGCGCTCGGCAAGACCGAGGATGCCAAGAAGACCTTTGAGGAGGTGCGCAAGCTTGCCTTCTCCCTTCAGGATGATCTTCCCGTGAAGAAGCGCCTCGACGACCTTGCCACCTCCTTCAAAATCGAAGGTGATTGGCGCGCGCCAACTCCTCGCCGCACAGACAGCGGCAAGCGTCCGGAACTCGCGACGTTGGGTCCCGTGTATTGGCATGCTCCAGAGGCTCCAAAATGGGAGGCTTTGACCTTGGAAGGCAAGCCCGCCACCAGCGGCCAGTTTGAGGATCAGCCTCATGTCCTGCTCTTCTATCTCGGCGCTGCCTGCACGCACTGCATGGAGCAGGTGAATACCTTCACCAAAGCCGCACCCGAGTATGAAAAAGCAGGCATCAAGCTCTGCGCCATCACGCGTGAGCCACTGTCACTCGCCGGACGTCTCACGGAGCAGATGACCACGAAGAAGCTGCCCCCCTTCCCTATCCTTTGTGATCCTTCCATGGCAGTCTTTAAAACCTTCCGTGCTTATGATGACTTTGAAGATGAGCCGCTCCATGCCGCTGTCCTCATTGATGCCAAAGGCAAGCTCCGCTGGATCGATGTGAGCTGGGAACCTTTCACGAACACCACCTTCCTGCTTCAAGAGGCGAAGCGCCTGCTCGCACTGCCAGAGTGAGATGAACGCCAAGCACCTCTCGGTCGCCATCTTGATGTTCCCAGAAGTCGAGGTCCTCGACTTCGCGGGGCCTTATGAGGTCTTCACCACTGCGGCACGCACCCACCTTCTCGAGCATCCTGGTTGGACAGCGCCGTTCAGTGTCTTCACGGTGGCTCGTGAAGCCGGGCCTGTCCGCGCTCGTGCCGGACTTGTGGTTATTCCTGATCACGACTTCACCAGCCATCCGCCAGTGGATCTGCTCATCATTCCCGGCGGTGTTGTTTCGACCGAACTGCAGACACCCGCGGTCGCGGAATGGATCAAACGCGTCTCGCCCACGACCGTCATCACCGCATCGGTCTGCACCGGGGCCTTTCTACTCGCGCAAGCGGGCCTGCTCGATGGCAAACAGGCCACGACTCACTGGGAGGACATCGCAGATCTGCGCGCGATGTTCCCTTCCGTCGATGTGCTCGAAAATCGGCGCTGGGTGGATGAGGGCCATGTCATCACCTCCGCGGGAATTTCCGCCGGGATCGACATGAGCCTGCATTTAGTCGAGCGGCTCGCGGGCCGCGATCTCGCGCTGAAAACCGCGCATCGAATGGATTTTGACTGGCATCAGGTCAGCGCGTCTGCGCATGACTGATTCCAGGCGGCTTTCGTCCGTCTTTTTCTCATCATGGGCATTCCCTGCTATCAGGTTGATGCATTCAGCAACCGGCTGTTGTTGATCCCGTATGGGGCGAAACGGCTCGGACGTAGCAAGTTGCAGGCTCTCCACGACGCTTCGCGAAGAGCCAGGCGCTCATGAACAAAAGGGTTCCCCAAACAAACAAACCTAACGATCTTTAGAAATAATCACTGAGCTCAGTAATTCACGGCGCTGACTCCATCCAGGTCAAAGCCTGAACTGGCCGTTCCGGACAGGGCGGTGTTCTCGGGGGTGTGACGCACGGGTGTTCCGGCGGAGTCAGTGATGACATTGTCACCGGTGGAACGGATGCGAATGAAGCGGATCCACTGGAGTTGATTGACGCCTGCATCCGCAAGGTCGAAACTGTCACCACCACTGCGGGCGGGATTGGTGGGGTCTTCGCCGGTGGTGGCGTTCACACCAGCGAAGCCACGGGCATAGTAAGAGGGCTGCTTGAAGTCGATCTCCCCGGTGGCAGGCGGAGAGACGAAGCACGGGAAACGCTGCCACTGGTTTTCAAACAGGGCCACTTCCACGATGGCGGGTTCCATGAACCTGCGGTTGGGATCGTTCCCCTGAAAAAGAACGTTTTCAAAAACGGTGAAGTCCTGACCAGGGCCGGATTCGACGATGTTGTCCGTGAACTCGAGGACGATGCTTCCGCCGCCCGAAGTGCTGGCATGGAGAGAGGCCACATGCTGCGGCAGATACGCAGGGCTGAAGGTATTCGTGCCGTTGGGTGGGCCGGTGACGTTGTCGGGAACCTTGCTGGCTCCGTAGCCATTCGCGGACAGAGGAGTGAAGGATTGCACACGATCCGCAAAGGGATCGCCGCTGACTCCAGTCTGACCGCGCTGTCTGTCGATGGGAAGGATCTTCACCAGGGTGCTTGCATAAGGCAGCACACGGCCATCGGTGGTGAAGGCGGTCAGTTCGTAGTTATAGACCGCACCGTTGATGAGGTTGCGGTCCACGATGTTGGTGCCGGTGCCGCGATAGATCTCCGCACCATTGCGGGTGAGCCTGACGCCGGCGATGCCAGTGCCCAAGGTCCGGCTCATGGCGGTGAACTGCCAGGCAAGACCGGCCTTGTTCAGCGATGGGATGGCCAGCAGGCCCTGGCTGACGGCGAACTCAAAAGGCTTTTTGAAGGTCAGGCCCGCTGAGTCGGTGACAAGAAGGGTAAACTCATAAAAGGCCTCCGAGACTGGGACCGCGCCCTCCATAGAACCATCTTGCTGAAGGGTGCACCAGGCTGGAATTTGACCCGCCGCAACCGTCCACTGATAAGGCGGTGTGCCGCCTGTGGCCTCAAACCGGCCGCTGTAGCCGGCACCTGGCGCAGCGGGAGGCAGAGGAGACTCGGTGGTGATCTCCAGGCCTTCCGTGACGCGGACGTGGAAGGCTTTTTGAACGCTCGATTCGAGGTCAGCAAGAGTGATGGTGAGGTCGTGATCACCGGGTTCGGTGAATGTCGCGGTGAGTGAGCCTGTGGCGGGATCGCAGAGCCAGCCTGCGGAGACTGTCTCCAGGCTCCATGTATAAGGCTGCGCGCCGCCTTCAGCGCTCAAGGCAAAGGTGTAGGGCTGGCCCAGGGTGCCGTTCGGCAGATCTGCGGTGAGCAGGGTGAGCGGTTTGGCGGAAGCCACGGCGAGTGTCGCGCTAGCAGAGGCCGTGTGATTGGCAGAGTCGGTGACATAGACACTCATGGGCATGCTGAGTTCGGTGTCTGAGAGGCCGGACAGATCACCGGTATCGGCACTCAGGGTGAAGCCGGGCGCATCTCCCTGGATCTGCATGGTCCACCGGTAGGGTGGGGTGCCGCCAACGGCGGTGAACCGGTGTGTCATGAGCTGATCGATCATCCCCGGATCAGGCTGCGGGTTGGTGATCATCAGCGGGACGCTGTTGAGGCTGACAGCGGCGGGATCAAACACCTCCGCGCTGGTCACTTTGGAAAGGTCAAAGACGGGAAACCAGAAGCCATGGCTGCGCACTTGACGGTTCAGGCCGCGGCCACCCATGCCGCTGACATCGCTGACACCTCGTGGCAGGAAGCCGTTGAGCGCATCTCCCTCGCCTGCCAGAAACCGGCGCAGGCTCTCTTCCAGAGTTGCGGGTCCATGCTGTCCGGATGTGGTGGTGGCAGCGGTGCTGGAGCCATCTGCTGTCTCGCCGTGATGGGCGGGGGCCTCGCTGTTACCGCCGCTATGAAAGCCGACAAAACCTCCCGCAATCACCAAGGCCAACAGCAGGGCCAGGGCGAAGAGGCTGGAGGAACTGGATCGAAAGCGCGGCATCTAGGCACGAAGGAACGGAGGATGGTGTCAGTTGAAGCAAACACTCACCCTCCTTTTGATGGAGAGTGAGTCATGTTTTTTGAAGCCGTCATGGCCGCTGGCGAGATGCCTCGCGGCCATGACGGAAAGTCTAACCAATTACAGGCCAATCGGTTCTATCCCCACCATGCCAGCCCGTGAGACGGTGCCGCTGACTGGCAGAATGAAATAACCCTCAGCAGTCGAGTCAAACGGGTCGGGTGTGGTGGCGTCCGGCACCAGGAGAGCCTGGATGTTGAAGGTCTTCTTCGCCACGCCAGTGCCCAAGGTGATGCTGCCGGTCAGGAGGCCGGTGTCGTTTTTCAGCGTCAGCTTGTGCGGTGCTGGCACGGCCAGCGAGGTCGCGGAGGCAATGCGGAACAGAATGTTCGTGGGATTGGCGCCGAGAGCCTCGATGCCGCCGTCCTGCAGGACAATGCGTGCATTGTTGCCCGTCGAGGCAGTCGCGTTCATCGGCAGCGTTGCCCCCACGGCGGGACGATACTTGCCGCCGCGAACAGCGAGGGATTGCGCAAAATTCCAGCCCGTGGCGTAGAGCTTGTCCGTGGTCGGAGTGCCCTGGGAGGGTTTGCTCCAGCTGATGGCTCCGCTCATGGTGTGGGCGGTGTCATTCGCGATCTTCAGCACACCCATGAAGCTTCCCGGAACCTTGTAGAGGATCTGATAGACAATGAGGTCTCCATTGATGGCCAGCGGGCTGCTGGAGGTGAAGACAGAACCATCGGCGGCGACACCCGCGATGGTGGTGATGCCTGTGGCAGCGACCTTGGCGGAGCCGTAGCTGGTGCCTTCAGGAACGGTGCTGGCAGGACCACCAGGAACGGCCGCGAAGAAGTTATGCACGCCGGTAAGGGTGGTGGCGGTCTGGGCACGCCAGCCGCTGAGGGAAGCATCAATGATGGCCGCGCCAGCAGCAGATGGAGATGGAGGTGCTGGTGGAAGATTGGGGACAAGGCTGCCGGTGAGTTCACCGGTGACGGCATTCAGGGCGAAATCCAGAGTCAGATTGGTCGTGCCGTTTTTGAATGAGACACTCGCTGTCGGATGGGTGCCGGCGTTGTTCAGATCTCCTTTGAGGGGGACGGAGGTCTTGCCGATCTCGATCTTGCCGGAGTAGGTGGACTTGCTGGTCGTGACCAGGGTGACTCGTGCGCCGAGACCATTGGTGACGGTGCCGATGCGGTCGACCAAGCCGATGAAGGTGCCGGTGGCCGGGGCCGGGAAGGCGGCGACGTTCAGCACATAGGCAATGGAGGTGCTCACACCTTGGGCATTCGTGGCGGTGATCCACACCTGGTCATATTCACCAGCCGCGATAGGCGTGCCCGTGATCAGACCCGTGAGAGCGTTGATCTTCAGGCCCAGGGGCAGTCCGCTGGCGGTCCATTTGGTGGCTGCAGTGCCCGTGTTGACGACCTGGTAGTTGACGAGGCTTCCCACTTTGAGCGTGCCAAAATTCTGCACGGTGGCGATCTGCGGCTTCACGTCATCATCCGTGATGGTGAGGGTAAACTTCTCCGTGCCAATGGCGCCCAAGCCTGCCTGTGCCACCGGTGCCGGTGTGCCGAGTGTGAGGATGAGGGTCTCGTTGTTGTTGTCTTCGTCCTCAAGATCATTGGTGATCTTCACCGGGATGGAGCGGGAGGTGTTCGTCGCATCAAAGGTTAGGGAGGTGGCGATGGCCGTGTAGTCCTTGCCTTTGGTGGCGGTGCCGGAAACGGTCACTGGCACGGTGACCTTCGTCTTCCCCGTCAGTGCCGGGGTGATGGTGACGGTCAGATTGACGGTCCCAGCCGCCTCGGTGACGGTTTGTGCGGTGGCCGTGAACTGCACGGAGCGGATGTTTAACTCGGAGACGGGCTTGTAACCCAAAGTCAGAGCGGAGCCGTCGTTGTAAAAGCTGTCGCTGGCCAGGAAGCTGACGAAGCCCGCGCCATTGCGGTTGTAGCTGCGCACGGAATAGCTTGGCGAACCGGCAGCGTTGGCGAGCGCGGCATGGTCGGGGGTGAAGCGGCGTTGCACTGAGGTCACCGGATCATAGGCCTGAATGTGGCTGAGCGGGTAGCCACCGATCCAGAAGCGGCCGGCTGAATCCACCGCCAGGGAGGCTGAGGCATCCGCCTCGAAGATCAATTCGGCGGCTGCCTTGGAGAGCGGAGCCGGCGTGTCGCTGATGAGCGCCAGGACGGCAGCGTCCACTTGCGCGGCGGTGAACTTCAGAATCTTGCCTTCATCCGCATCGAATGCCGAGAGCGCAAAGAAAACATTGCCCAGGGCATCCACATCCAGGCCACCGCTGAAGGCGCTGAGGTCACCGGTGATCTTGCCAGATTTAGAGCCATCCAAGGAAACGAAACTCAGGGTGTTGGCGCCATACAAACCGCCCATGGTTCCATTACCGCCGATGACCAGCCAGCCTTCACGTCCTGAGGTGGGATGCTTCCAGTATTTGCCGGAGAAGTTCTGCAGGTTCGCCAAAGGGGTGGCGCTGATGCTGGTGCCAGGCGTCGAAGGATCGAACGGATACAAGTTCGAAGTGGCCAACGGTCCACCTGCGCCGATGAGGCCGACGGTGGCGCTCTTCACCGCGATGAAAGCGGGATCCAGGAGCAGATTGCTGGTGTTCGCCAGAAGCGTGGTGCCGGGCGATCCATAGGTGGTCTGGATGGCGATCTCACCACCTTCGCCAAGGATGAACTGGCCGTCCTCACGATGGGCGTAAGTGAAGCTGTAGCTGTTGAGGGTGCCGATCTGGAAGCTGGTCCATTCGGCGGAGAAAGCTGCGGAGGCGGCGAAGGCAAATGCCGACGCACCAAGTACCGCAGCCCGTTTGATCAGGCTGATGTGCATTGTGTGAGTGTTATCTCTTTCAGGGTTTGTATCCGTGCGAGAGACGAGGCACCGGCCGGCGCAAGCCAGCCAGACAATCACATCTCTCACTCTTCATTTGTGCGATGAAGTTTCTCCGGTCCCACCAGGGATGGGCGGAAGTGAGCATTCGCAGGCAGATGTTCGGACTCCGGGTATGTGCGTCTCAGCCTGTGGGCTGATGCGCGCCTCGCCCCTGGCCTTCACCCGGGGTTAAGTCCCGGATTGGCGTTGTTCCATGGTGATGATGCTTCCTTCATTGAGGATGAGTGAATGCATCATGCGCCATGGATGAGGGTTTGTGGCCCGTTACCGCAGCGCTACTGTGGCCGGTTTTCACGGCCTTCCCTGTCATCTGCGAATGGCTGCCGGAGCATTCATGCGTGCCCCGGACTTACTCGATCAAAGAAAACACAACGCCATCAAGCGCGTGCCATCCTGGGCATTAGCCACCCTGCCGGGCATTGCAACATAAGAAAAGCTTTGGCCTCCCCGGCCAGATGGCGATAAACACCCCACCATGGACATTCCATCCCTGAGACAAAGCGCCGAGACCTTGCTGCCTGAAATGCTCGACTGGCTGCGCCGCATGGTGGAGACCAATAGCTTCACCACGAATCCTGAAGGCGTGAATCAGCTAGGCGCGCTGACCGCCGAATGCTTCGCCGAACTAGGTTTTCGTTCAGAGGCCGTGCCGTCGGATGATCCCACGCATGGCAGCCATCTCTTCCTCCGTCGAGGCCCTTCAGACAAGAAGCCCATCGTGCTCGTCACCCATCTCGATACCGTTTTCCCACCTGAGGAAGAAGTGCAGAATGACTTCCGCTGGCAGCCTGAAGGCAATCGCATCTACGGCCCCGGCACCGTCGATATCAAAGGCGGCACGACCTTGATCTGGCTGATGCTGAAACTCCTGCGCGAGGCCAGCCCGGAGCTCTATGAAAACACTCACTGGATCATCGCTGCGAACTCGGCGGAGGAAGTGATCGGTGCCGACTTCGCCCGCAAGACCACGGAGCGCTGCCCGCAGGGTGCGCACGCCGTTCTGGTGTTTGAGGGTGGACCTCATGAAAAGGATGGCTGGCATCTCGTGACCGCACGAAAAGGCCGCGCGGAGTATCGAATCACCAGCCATGGCCGGGCCGCGCATGCGGGCAGCAACCACACTTTGGGGATCAATGCCGTGGTCGAGCTCGCCCGCATCCTGCCTGCCGTCTCGGCTTTGACGAATCCAGAGAAGAAGCTCACGCTCAACCTCGCCTCCATGCACGGCGGCACCGTTTTGAACCGAGTGCCTCATGAAGCCGTGGCCGACCTCGAGATGCGTGCCTTTGAGCCCGCCACGCTCGCCGAGGCTGGAGAAGCCCTGGAGTCCTTCACCCAGCGCACCGCAGCCGGGGCTGAGATCAACGTCGAATGCATCGGCCGCACCCAGGCCTGGCCGGGTGGTCTGGACACGGATGCCCTTTTTCATGCCTGGGAGAAAGCCGCCACCGAAATGGGCATCAGCGCCGTGGCCGAGCAGCGTGGCGGCCTGAGTGATGCGAACTACCTCTGCCTCCTGGGTCCCACGATCGATGGCCTGGGACCTTCCGGCGGAAATGCGCACTGTTCTGAGCGCAGCGCGGACGGCAGCAAGCTTCCAGAATATGTGGAAAAAGACAGCTTCGTAACAAAAGCGGTCCTGAACGTGCTGGCAGTCAACATTATTGCGGCTCAGCAGGTCTGAGACTGGTGACAGGGTCCGGTCAGCAAAAATTGCTAGCCCTTCCCCCTGCCCTGCCTAACCTCATTCTCACATGCCAAGCCAGTTTGATATCGAATACGCCGTGGAGAACACGCAAGTGCTCCACGAGCCGGATCGCCGCATTGACACATTTGGAAGCACGCGATTTGAATTTCAGCTCGTGTCAGAGCTCATGGACCAGGTGAACGCCACCCGCGTCCGTAGCGGCCAGATCACCGCTGAAAAGCCCATGATCCTCCGCCCTGACCCTGAATCAGTGGCCAATTTTGACTTTGAAGGCTTTGGCCCCCAGGGGCACGCTTTCGGGGACTTCCTCAAAGAAAATCTCCACCGCCTGGCCCTGCTGAAGTATGGCTTCCGCTTCCAGATGCAGGACATGCAGGAAGAGATCGTCCATGAGTCCATGACCGAGGTCTGCGACAAGCTGATGGAGGATGTCCGCCGCACGGGCAACCCCATGCTCGCCGTGATCGCCGGCGTGGATGACACCTGGGAGATCAGCCTGCTGAAGTTCACGGTCGAGATGATCGAGAAGTCTCAGAAGATCAACCTGTTCGATTTCAAACGCCGCGGCCTCCTTGGCTGAACGTTGACACCCGAATGGCCAAGACGCAGCTCAAACTTCTGCTCTTCCTCATTGTCCTGGGCATCACCCTGGGATGCATGGCGACGGCGTACTATATCTACGACAAGATCCTGAAGCCTGAGGACGCCATCCAGCAGGAGATCGCCAGCATCAAAAAGGTGGACATGCCACGCATCGACCCCGGAGCGAAACGCTTCGAGTTGGCGGTTGAGCAGATTAAGCAGGGCCGCATCAATGAAGGCCGCGAGGCCCTCTACAAGATGCTCCAGCAGTTCCCGGACTCGGCCACCTGCGCCGAGGCCAAGCGCATCATCGGCGAGATCAATCTGGACGAGCTCTTTTCCACCAACCAAAAGTCCGGCAAAAAGGACTACATCGTCCAGCCCAGGGACTCCCTGAACTTGATTGCTGACAGGCAGAACACGAACGTGAGCATGATCGTCCGGATCAATGGTCTCATGGGCGCCACCCTCCAACCCGGCGACCATCTCACCATCGTCCCTCTGGACTTTTCCGTCGATGTGGATGTGTCTGACAAGACGGTGACGCTGCTGCGAAACGTCGGCGACAAGCGCTATTTCTTCAAGGAGTACACCGCCGTGGACCTGCGGCTGCCCCCCGGCATGAAGGCCCCCGTGGAGATGGAGATCAAGGGCAAGACCGCGGTGGCGGATGGCAAGCAGGTGATCTCCACGGACCCGCGCTATGTCGACTCAGAAAAGTGGCTGCCCGGCAGCCGTGCCGGCATTGTCCTGCGCACCGTCCCTGTCAAAAAGGCTGTGCCGGTGCCGGAAACACCCGCCCCCAAGGCGAAAAAGAGCGCCGCTCCCGCCGACACCCCCGACGTTTTGATTGAAGAAGCCCCAGAAACAGGTGTGTTCCTGGACCGGGGCGACCTCGAAGAACTGTTTGCGCTCGTCCGCAACGGCTCAAAACTGCATTTTGTTCGCTAACCGCACTCTCAATCCCTTTTCCCTGCCCCATGAAATCAGTTCTGGAATTTGAAAAACCCGTCGTCAAGCTCCGCGAGGAACTCGAGGAAACACGCAAGAAGCTCGCTGGCAAGCCGAGTGACAAGCTCACGGCTCAAGTGGCTGAGATGGAAAAAAAGCTGGAGAACCTCCAGCGTGATATTCACAACAACCTCAACCCCTGGCAGCGCGTGCAAATCTCCCGTCACATCAACCGTCCATTCATGCTGGACTACGTGAAGCACTGTTGTGACGAGTTCATCGAGGTGCACGGCGACCGCCATGTGGGGGATGACCACGCCATGCCCGCAGGTTTCGCCATCTGGGGCGGCAAGAAAGTCGTCGTCATCGGCCACCAGAAAGGCCGTGACACCAAGGAAAACCTGCTGCGCAATTTCGGCAGCGCGCATCCTGAGGGCTATCGCAAGGCCCTGCGCGTGATGCGCCTCGCGGAGAAGTTTGGTCTGCCCATCGTCACCCTCATTGACACCCCAGGGGCATTCCCAGGCATCGGTGCCGAGGAGCGCAACATCGCCGAGGCCATCGCCTTCAACCTGCGTGAGATGATGATGCTGCGCACGCCAGTCGTCGCCGTCGTCATTGGTGAAGGTGGCTCCGGTGGCGCGCTTGGCATCGGCATTGCTGACAAGGTGCTGATGATGGAGAACGCCTACTACTCGGTCATCAGTCCGGAGGGCTGCGCCGCCATTCTCTGGAAACATCGTGAGCACGCCCCGGAGGCTGCCTCCGCCTTGAAACTTAGTGCTCAGGATCTTTCCCAACTGGGCGTCATCGACGGCATCGTGCCAGAGCCTCTGGGCGGTGCGCACAATGACCACGAGACAGCCGCCGCCGCGCTGAAGACCGCGGTGCTAGATGCCATCACCGGACTCGAAAAACTCTCCACCGGCAATCTGCTGGAGCAACGTTATCAGAAGTTCCGCGCCCTCGGCAAATACACTGAGAACTGATCACCGCTGAATTGCGGATGACCTGTGGGGTGCCCGGAAATCATTAGCACCGGCGCATCCCCCCCTACGTAAGGATAATGTGGCAGGTGGTTTCCTGCTTGCCACGCATCAGCCGAGACGTTAAACGCACCAGGGAGGCATGGCACGAGGCCTGCGCCCTCGGAACTTTTCATCCTACTCTTCCCGACAATGGCTCTCACTCCTCCAGCCACCCTCGTCTCAGCAGGCTTCATGCGCTGCTGGCTGGGAGTGCTGCTCCTCCTGCTCGGTGCCCCCCTGGCACGTGCCTTTGACACCGTGGTTCTCGATGCTGGTCATGGTGACTTCGACCGCGGCGCAGCCATCGGCTACGTTTATGAAAAGCATCTCGCGCTCGATACCGCCCGCCGCGTGGAGCAGCTCCTCCGCAAAGCCGGCCTGAAGGTCATCATGACCCGCTCACGGGATGTCTTCATCCCCCTCTCCGGCCGTGCCTCTGTAGGCAACCGCTATGGCAATGCCATCTTCGTCAGCGTGCATTACAACTACAACCGCGGCGGCAGCGGTGCCGGGGTGGAAAGCTACTATTACCACACCCGTGGTTATACCCTGGCAGGCTACATCCAGGCCTACCTGGTCCAGCGCACCAGCATGATCAATCGCGGGGTGAAGCACGCCAGCTTCCATGTGATTCGTGAGACCACCCGCAATCCGGCAGTCCTCATCGAGTGCGGATTCGTCAGCAACAGCACGGAGCGTGCCCGCATGATGACGGGCGAGTTCCGCAACCGCATCGCCGAAGGCATCGCCCAGGGCATCGTGTCCTATCACAAGGCGAATTGAGCAAGGCCGGCAGAGGAGACATCTGCGCAGCTTCACCGGGCACTCCGCCCGACAAATGGTACATCCAGAATTCTGGGCTGCCACGAAGGGCGTTTATGCATCCTCCTTCCGACTCTCTGAGCTCTGCCCAGATGCGCGTTTTCCTGGTCGACAACGACACCAGCACTCTGGATGTCATGAAGCGGTGCCTGGAGACCATGGGCCATCAGGTGATGACGGCTGACAACATGGAAAGCGCCCTCACCGGCATTCCCGCCACGGAGTTTGATGTGCTGATGTCAGACATCGGGCTGCCTGATGGGAACGGCTGGGAGCTGCTGCGCAGAGTGCAGAAGCCAAACCCCTTTTACGCAATCGCCATGAGCGGCTACGGCTCCCCAGCCGACATCCGTGCCAGTGCGCAGGCAGGCTACCGCGACCATTTGCTCAAGCCCCTCACCCGCGAACAGCTTCAGGAAGCCCTGCAAAAAGCCAGCGCCGAGAAGGTTCCGTCCGGCTCCACAAAGGATCCGTGAAGCTCAAGTACGTTGTTCACGCTTTAGCGTGTGCTTGGGAGTCCATTGAACACGCTAAAGCGTGAACAACGTACTGCTGCTGCATGCTCAAGCGACTTCCCTCTCCCGTGCTGATGCGATACATGGCGTTATAACTACGCAGCAGCATCGGAGGCACTCTGTCTAGGCGCGTCTGAGTACTTTGTTCACGCTTTAGCGTGTGCTTGGAAGCTGATTGAACACGCTGAAGCGTGAACAAGGTGCTGCTGCAGCGTGGCTCACGGCACTGTGCCCTTCACTGCGCTGATGCAATACACCGCCTTGTCACTGCGCAGCAGCATCTTCTGCCCCACGACCGGAGGCGTGGCATGAAACTGGGAGTCATCCAGCGGCGGAATGGTGGCCAGTTTTTCAAAAGTTGGTTTGGCCGCGATGACGAAGGTGCCGTTGCGCCGTGAGACGGCGTAGATCTTGTCACCGATGAGCACAGGCGAGGCATAGAAGGGCTTGCCACCTCTTCCACGACCACCGCCGCTCTCCATCACGCGCTCACGATAGACATCCTTGCCCGTTTTGGCCTCCATGCAGATCGCAAAGCCCGCGTCATTCACGACATAGAGATGCCCCTCATGCAGCACCGGAGTCGGAACATAGCTGCTGCTCTTGCTCTCCCACAGAATGTTCGTGGAGGTCACATCTCCCTTGCCGCCGAGCTTCACCGCAGCGCTGCCCTGCTGCGGATAGCCGCCGAAGAGATACACCACATCACCATCCTGGATGAGCGCTGGTGAGACATTTCCCGGCAGGCCGTGGCTGGCATACCAGCGCAGCTTGCCCGTGTCCGGATTCAGGCCCCACAGCTCCTGGGCGATTGGGAAGACGAGATCCGTGCGGCCATTCGTCTCGATGATGCTCGGCGTGGAATAGGCGAGCTCGATCATGTCACCTCCGGCACGCCATTGCTCTTTGCCGGTCTTCTTGTCGAGAGCCACCAGAGCCCTGCTCTCATCCGTGGCATTCACGATGACGCTGTCCTTGTAAAGAATCAGGCTGCCACCAGAACCCCAACGACGTCCGCTGGAGCCGGTGCCCAGCGGTGTGTGCCAGAGCTGCTTGCCATTCATGTCAAAGGCCAGAGCGCCCGACTTGCCAAAGAACACATAGATGCGCTCGCCATCACTCACTGGAGTGCTTGTGGCATAACCATGTTCGGTGATGAAGCCTTGATACTCGTCTTCCACACCCTGAGTCTTGAAGGAGGACTGCCAGAGCTTCTTGCCATCCGCCAGATTCAGACAGACGAGATGCCGCTCCAGCTTGCTCATGTCATTGCTGCCCGGCAGGTCGCCATAACCGGTCCAGCAAGTGACAAAGACCTTCTCCCCCACCACGATCGGGCTGGAGGAGCCAGGTCCAGGCATGTCAAACTTCCACGCCATGTTCTCCGAGGCGCTCCATGAGGTCGGAATGCCAGCCTCCTTCACCACCGCAGCGCCCGTGGGACCCAGAAAGCGCGGCCAGTCGGCGGCATGTGACAAGAGAGGCAACAGAGCGGCGGAAGCGATGAGGAGCGGGTGTTTCATGCGGTCATGAAACACAGCGGATCATCGGATGGTTGCGCGCAATGCGCAGACATGCTGCCGGTGAAGGCATTTTTTCGCCCTGTACATGGATCAGCCGTGCCCCTGAGACTGCAAAAAAACCTTGTTCGCCACTGTTTACATTTGATGCCAATTCCTTCAATAGTCAGCCATGAACGATCCTGAAAGCATGTCATCATCTTCGATCTCAGGATCCGAAGAACGACCTGATGAAAGCCTGCCCGCCGTGGCGCCAGATCAGTCAGAAATGGACATGTCTGCCGAAGGAAAACTGGACGATGGCATACCGGTTCACGCTTATCATACCTTGCCCGTTGTTGGCCTGGGTGGCTCCGCTGGCAGCCTGACGGCCCTGCAATCCTTTTTCAGTGAGATGGCGGCGGACTCAGGCATGGCCTTTGTGGTGGTGGTGCATCTCTCCCCAGACCGGGAGAGCAGTCTTGCCGCGATCCTGCAACGTCAGACCACCATGCCCGTCAGCCAGGTCACGGGCGCCCTGAAGTTGCAGCCTAACCATGTCTACATCATCCCGCCTGGCAAACATCTTCTAATGACAGATGGCCATGTGAGCCTGAGTGATCTGGATCAGCCGCGTGGACGCCGTGTGGCGGTCGATTTGTTTTTCAGGACACTCGCAGACACCCATGGCCCCCACGCGACGGCCATTGTGCTCTCGGGGGGCGATTCCGATGGCGCTATCGGCATCAAGCGCATCAAGGAGCGCGGAGGCCTGACCATTGCCCAAGATCCATCCGAGACAGAACAGGACGGCATGCCAAGGTCCGCCATTGAAACCGGCATGGTGGACTGGGTCCTGCCCGTCAAAGACATCCCCACGCGTTTGATCGACTACCGCCAGCTTGAAAGCCGCGTGGAGCTACCGCCTGAGGATGAACCTGTCCGTCAGGAGCGTCAGCCGAACGAAAGCGTCTTGCGTGAGATCCTGGCGTTTCTCAAGATGCGTACCGGACGCGACTTCGCTTACTACAAGCGAGCCACGGTGCTGCGCCGGATCGCCCGCCGCATGCAGGTGAACAATCTCCCCGAACTGCCTGCCTATCTGGCCTTTCTGCGGACAAATCCAGGCGAGGCAGGCGCCCTGCTTCAGGACCTGCTGATCAGTGTGACGAACTTTTTCCGTGACCGTCAGTCCTTCGTGGAACTCGAGAAGAAGGTGCCCGAATTCTTTCGTGACAAGGGGCCCTCCGATCAGGTCCGAGTGTGGGTCCCGGCCTGCGCCACGGGGGAGGAAGCGTACTCGATCGCCATGATGCTGAGCGAGTATGCCTCGCTCCTGGAAAGCCCGCCGAAGATTCAGGTCTTCGCCACGGACATCGATGAAGACGCGATCAATGCCGCTCGTGATGGCGTCTATCCCGAGACCATCGTGGCAGACGTTTCCGAGGATCGCCTGCGGCGTTTCTTCTCCAAGGATCATGGGCGATATCGTGTGAAGCGAGAGATCCGCGAACGGGTGCTCTTCGCCGTGCATGATCTTCTCAAAGACTCGCCTTTCTCACGCCTGGATCTGATCTCCTGCCGGAACCTGCTGATCTACCTCAACCGGGATGCGCAGGCACTTGCCTTTGACATCTTCCATTTCGCGATGAGGCCGGACGGGAAACTCTTTCTTGGATCATCTGAATCTGCGGAAGAGGCGAGAATGCTTTTCGTTCCACACGACAAAGCGCACCGCATCTATTCACGACGCTCGACAAGCCGCATTGGCCTGCCCGTCTTGAGCGGTCCTTTGTCCCTGGGATCGGTGACGCCTGCTTCCCGTACGGAAGGTCCGGTGATTTCGACCGTGCACGTGCATGTTCCCATGCGCTCATTGCACGCCTCTGGACTTTCTGACGACGCGCGCAATTCTTCTTGGGAAGGCGTGCACTTTAAATTGATGGAGCATTTCTCGCCTCCGTCTCTCATCATCAATGCCGAGTATGAGATCATCCATCTCTCAGAACATGGAGGACGTTTTTTGCAGTTCACCGGCGGCAAGGCATCCATGAACTTGCTGAAGGCTGTCCACCCCGCCCTACGCATCGAACTCCGCACGGCCATATTCCGGGCCGTACAATCAGGCACCGTCGTCAGGGCGAACTCCGTGCCGCTCGAAGAAGATGGCAAACGTCTCATGGTGGACATCACCGTCAGACCCGCGCAGGAGCTGGCCCCCGACTTCCTCCTCGTCATCTTTGAGCAGAAGGAAGATGCCGGCGCGGAGGTCAGACATCCTGCGGAGCCGCAGGGCGTGGTCCGGCATCTGGAGCAGGAAAACGATCATCTGAAAAACGAACTGCGTGACACCGTGGAGCAGTATGAGGCTTCCACCGAGGAACTGAAGGCTTCCAACGAAGAGCTGCAGGCCATGAATGAGGAACTGCGGGCGGCCACGGAAGAGCTGGAGACCAGCCGCGAGGAACTGCAATCCATCAATGAAGAGCTGACGACGGTGAACCAAGAGCTGAAGAGCAAGGTGGAGGAGGTCAGTCATGCGAATGGTGACCTGCAAAATCTCATGGCCTCCACGCACATCGCCACTATCTTCCTGGATCGTGAATTACGCATCAAACGTTATACCCCGTCGGCAGTCGCGCTCTTCAACTTGATCGCCACGGATGTGGGTCGCCCGCTTTCGGACCTGCGCCATCGCCTGGAGTACAACTCCATCGCCGAGGACGCGGAGCGTGTTCTGGATCATCTGGCGGTGAGTGAGCGTGAGGTGCGTGACCTGGAAGGCCGCTGCTTCTTGGCGCGCATGCTGCCCTATCGCACTACGGAGGACCACATCGCAGGTGTTGTCCTCACGTTTGTGGACATCACGGAACGTAAAGCCTCTCACGAGGCTTTGCTGGCCAGCGAGGCGGAGTTCCGCTCTCTCGTCGGTCAGTCGGCGGTCGGCATTGCCCAGTCGGACATCCATGGCAAGTTCACGTATGTGAATGATCGCTTCTGTGAGATCACCGCGCGCAGCCGTGAGCAGTTGCTGGAAGGCGTGACCCTCGCAGATGTCACCCATCCCGAAGACGCGGGTCACAGCGCTCCCCTGCTGGAGAAGATGTTCAAGACTGGTGAGCCGCTGCTGGTGGAAAAGCGCTACGTCCTCTCTAACGGCGAACTCGCGTGGGTGATCAACTGCGTGACACCGATCCTGGGTGAAAATGGGGTGGTCGTGGGCAGCACGGCGGTATGCATCGACATCACAGACCGCAAGGAGGCGGAGGAGGCCCTGGCGCGCTCGCTGATCGAGACGGAAAAAGCGCGAGGAGAAGCCGAGCAGGCGGCGAGAACCAAGGACCATTTCCTGGCGGTGCTCTCGCACGAACTCCGCACACCGCTGACGCCCGTTTTACTTGCCACACAGACATTAGCCTGTGAGGAAACCTTGTCCGAGGAAGGCAAGGAGGCGCTTGAGATGATCGAGCGAAACGTCAAGATGGAGACCTACCTGATCGACGATCTCCTGGATGTGACGCGGATCAGTTGTGGCAAGCTGGAGATCACGGAAAAGACCATGGACCTGCATGAGGCCGTCAACAAGGCCGTGGAAATCTGCGAGGGCGATGTACGTGATAAGCAACAGCAGTTCCAACTCGATCTGGCAGCGACGCAAACCATGGTCAGTGGAGATTTTATCCGCCTGCAGCAGGTGCTGTGGAACCTACTCAAAAATGCTTCCAAATTCAGCAGCCAGCAGGGGAGGATCTCCATCCGGACGTATAACGAGAAAGAGGGAATCGTCGTTGAGGTGAGCGATCATGGCATCGGCATCTCGCCAGAGATACTGCCGCTTATTTTTGATGCTTTCAAACAGGCGGACAAAACCATTGCCAGGCAGTTTGGCGGCCTGGGCCTGGGTCTTGCCATCGCAAAAGCAGTGGTTCAGGCCCACAAAGGCAGCCTTTCAGCTCAAAGTGAGGGACGCGGCAAAGGCGCTTGCTTCAGCCTGCATCTGAAAACGTTGAATTGAACAACAACTGCCCGGAGTCTCGTTATACGAACAAGTGTACGGCCATGAAGCTGGTCTGCTGCGAAGCGTCGATATGTCTCATCAGCCCGTCCCCATCACGCCGATGCGGATTTTTCTGGTCGAGAACGATGCGGACACGCTGAGGGTCCTGAAGCGGCTGCTGGAAAGGATGGGCCACCAAGTGACTACCTCGATCAACATGGAAGATGGGTTGTCTGGCATTCCCACCTCTAACTGCGACGTACTTTTGTCCGACATCGGGCTGCCCGATGGAAGCGGCTGGGAGCTGATGCAGAGAGTCGAAAAGTCCCGGCCGTTTTATGCGATTGCCATGAGCGGTTACGGATCTCCGGCTGACCTTCGGGCGAGCGCTGAGGCGGGCTTTCGAGACCATCTGGTGAAGCCCTTCACCCGCGAGCAGCTCTTGGCCGTGCTGCAAAAAGCGAACGCTGAAACTCACGTTTCAGCGCCCCATTGAGATTGTTAACTCCGTTGCCCTCTGATCAACGATAGCCGTAAGCCAGCGCCCAGAAGAGCCCGGTTTCCTTCTTCGAAGTCAGCGAGAAGACGATCGTGTAGGTGCCGGTCTTCGGCGGATTCACCCGCATGCTGGCAAACATCTTGGAAGACTTGCCATCGATGGTGACTTCCTTGCCAGCCTCATCGTAGATCTTCAGTTCAAAGGTGACATCTTCATTCGCGGTGCCGAGCCAGAAGGCGTACTCGTTCCCCTTGAACATCTGGTGCTTGATCATGAGCTTCTGAGCGCTCTTGACCTCGCCGTTCCAGTATTCCTCACGGACAATGAAGCCCTGCTCCACGAAGGATTCAGCAGCCTCCATGGTATAACTGTGGGCGTCATCCACGGTGGCAAGCGCAGGCAGCGCGGCACCGGCAAGGAAGACGCCGAGGAGGAGGGTGCGAAGTTTGAAAAGTGTGATCATGGCGATGTTCGATAAGGGAGCCAGGACGGAATAGGAGGTCACTTCGCGGCTTTGATGCTGTCCAGCAGCGAGTCACTGGTCTTGCCGATGTCACGCACGGAGTCTTTGGTGAATCCGTCGACAGCGCCTTCCATCTTGGCGAGGATGTTTTTCAGGCCCTTCGAGATGTCAGCCACGGTGACGTGATCCTTCACAGAGCTGCTCATCTTGCTGATGGAAACGATGAAGTGCTCCACGAGCATCGGCTGGTTCAGCAGCTCAGCACGGTCGGCGGAGAAGTTCTTGGCGACCACAGAGGTCACGCTGGCGGTGCCGCGCAGCCAGCCGCCGATGCTCACGCATTGGGAAAGGTCGGCATCCTTCATCTGCTCCATCGTGTCACGCACGGTCTTCTGGGTCTGGTCAAACTCCTTGCGGATGGAGGGCCAGTCACCCTTGTCCGCGGCATCCAGGATGGCCTGGGCATGCGGACGCACGGACTTGATCAGGCCGAGGCCGGTGGCGAGATCGATGACATCACGGCCGATGTCCTTCACCGTTTCCTTGTCCTCTGCCTGCACGGCCACGAAGCCCTCGGCCACGGTCATGCCAAACTGTAGCGCCAGCTTGATGCGGTCACCAGTCTTGGCGAGGTCCACCTTGCGGAGTTCCTGCTGCCAGTTCGGCTCACCGAGTTTGTCCAGCACGCTGAAGACCTCGCTCGGCACAGGGACGACGACGTCATCGACGACCTGTCCCGGAAAAGCCTGGGGATCGAACTCCTGCACGCCAGACTTCGCCGCCTGCGCGCTCGCGGTCTGAAAGGAAACGAAACCCGAGGTCAAGGAGAGCAGGGCCAGGGCGTGAAAGAAGGAACGTTTCATGGATGAAGAAACAAAGCGTCAATTCTTACGGAGGCAACCTGTTTGAAGATGCGTAACAAGCGGCTATTTCACTCCGTTGACCGGCCCCACCCATGCTCCCCGAACTGACTGACACCGAACGCGCGCTCTATGAATGGCAAATGTGGGTGCCTGGAATGGGCGAGGAAGGGCAGCGCCACCTCAAGGGAGCGTCCGTGCTCATTTCTCGTGTCGGCGGTCTCGGCGGGCTGGTGGCACTGGAACTGGCTGCTGCGGGTATTGGCAAGCTGGTACTGGCCCACGGAGGCCGTTTGAAGCTGGCGGACCTCAATCGCCAGCTCCTGCAAACTCGCTCGCATGTGGGTGAGGTGCGCATGGAGTCCATCGTCCGCCGTTTGCAGGAGCTGAACCCCGACTGCGAGATCGTCGGCATCGCGGAAAATGCCTCGCCTGAAAATGCTGACGAGCTGGTCGACCAAGCGGACATCGTGGTGGATGCCGCACCTCTTTTTCAAGAACGCCTGGCGCTAAACGCAGCTGCCCAACATGCCGGCAAGCCCATGGTCGAGTGTGCCATGCACAATCTGGAAGCCAGTGTGACCACCTTTGTCCCAGGCCGCACGGGCTGCCTGGCCTGCTATGTGCCGGAGGTGCCCGTGACTTGGCGGCGGCAGTTCCCTGTCTTTGGCGCTGTCTCCGGCACCGCAGCCTGCCTGGGTGCCATGGAGGTGATCAAGCTCATCACCGGACTGGGTGAACCACTCGCCGGAGAGATGCTCTGCATGGACCTGGCCCGGATGAGTTTCCGCCGGGTCAAGCTGCCGCGCCGGGAGGACTGCGAAGTCTGCGGCAGCGGGAAAGAAACAGCGGAATAAAAAATTTATGAAACTGTCGTGAAAGGTTCGCGTTTCAGGGGGACGCGCAAGGGATTGGTTTCAGCCAACGCCCCCAGGCCAAACCAAACCACACAAAATATCCGTAACATGAAAGTCATCACCACTATCCTGTCCGTCTTGGCCATCGCCAGCTTCGTGAACGCCGCTGACGAAGGCGCCAAGAAGCCCAAGATGGATCCTGAAAAGGCCTTCGCCAAGATCGACGCCAACAGCGACGGTTCCGTGAGCAAGGAAGAATACCTGGCCAGCCCACAGGCCAAGAAGGATTCCGCCAAAGCTGAAGCTTCCTTCGCCAAGAAGGACAAAGACAGCGACGGCAAGCTGACGAAGGAAGAATTCACCGCCATGGGCAAGAAGAAGAAGGACGCCTAATTTCCTTCTGAGCCGGTCACAAACACTGGCTCCAATCTCGAAGCCGCATTCCACCAGGAGTGCGGCTTCTTTTTTCTAAGAAGGCACCCCGCGACCACGCTATCCTGACTGGACATCCAGGATGTGCCCTGAGTAGCCTGTGAACGCTGTCCCTCTCCCAACCCCATGAAACCCCTGCCCTTCATCACCTCTTTTCTGGCGATCTCGCTCGCCATCGCGTCCGCCCAGGACGCTTCGGGTCCCGCACGGCCCCTTGATGATCTTCTCACCGCTGACGCTGCCTGGCAGATGAACACCGCGCAGTTTGAGGAGAAGTTCAAAGCCATGCGCTTTGACTGGCTCTCTGAGCGCAAGGACCAGGCACGCTTCTTCGGACCGGGACTCAGCCTCTGGGGCGGCAGCATCAAGCTCAACGAGGCCATCATCGAGTTCTCCACCGAGGGCAGTCCTGCCAAGCTGACCTTCTCCATCTACAATCGCGGAGATGCCGAGACGCTCATCAACTCCCGTGATCAGTTTGAAACCCGTGTGAATGAGCTGCGGGATGCCATCACCAAGAAGGTGGGTGTGAGCCCGACGGAGCGTGGCAAGGACAAGTCCAGCGCGGTCGCTGCGGAAGGCTTTGTCTGGACGAAGGCACCCAGCGCCTATCTGCTGGAGTACAGCTACCAGCGTGAGATGAAGAGCCGGAACATCGCCTTCCGTGCGGAGTTCATCCGCCTGCGCGTGGCCAATGTGGGCGCGACAGGCAAAGGCGCCCTGGCCGCCACATCGACAGCCGGCACCACCACTCCCGTGGGCCGCAACAGCCTAACCGCCAATGTGAAACGAGACGAGGCGAGCGGTGATGTGCTGATCGCCAATGTGCCGATGGTGGACCAGGGCCCCAAGGGCTACTGCGCCGTGGCCACCGCCGAACGAGTTTTCAAGTACTACGGCATCCCGGTCGACCAGCATGAGATGGCCCAGGTGGCGGACACCACGGATGGTGGCGGCACCAGCCCGGACAAGATGCTGGCCGCGCTGACCAAGCTGGAAGGCCGCATGGGTGTCAGCGTCCGGGCCATCGAGGACTTCGATTTCAAGAAGTTCATGGACAGGGTCGGTGACTATAACAAGGAAGCCAAGAGGGCTAAGAAACCCGAAGTGGATGCCAGCCCTCGCGGGAACACCATCTACATCAACGAGATCATCGGGCAGATGGATGGGGAGATCCTCAAAGTGGCCCGCACTGAGCGCGACCGCTCCGGCTACGGCAAGTTTCAGCGCACCATCGCCGGCCTGATCGACCAGGGCATCCCCGTCATGTGGAGCGTGTCTCTGGGCCTGCTTCCAGAGAAAGAAATCCCCCAGGCCGAAGGCGGCCACATGCGTCTCATCATCGGTTACAATGCCAAGACCAGCGAGGCGCTCTACTCTGACTCCTGGGGTGCCGACCACGCCCTGAAGCGCATGCCTCTGGCCAATGCCTACACCATGACCAACGGCCTCTATATCATGCAACCGCGGGCAAGGTAATGTGATGGAGCCGTAAGTCTCACGCGGGACCCACTTCAAAGAAGAAGGGCAGGCGCATCAGCGCCTGCCCTTTTCATGAGGTCATCATTCGAAAACGACTGCTCTATTTCTTTCCGGGCCACTCCATCACCGGTTTCACCACCGGCGGCAGCGCCAGCGGCTCACCCAACGAAAAGGCGATGCTGATCTTTTGAGGTCCCTTCACCTCACCCAGGGAGACTTTGAGCAAATGAACCCCCGTCAGCTTTCTTTCCTGTTCACTGGGCGGGGTGGGTGCATCCTCTGTCACGAAGGTGGCACCTTCAGGAGAAAGAATCACCGCATGCAGCGTGTCCTTCGCATCGGTCAGCGTGGCGGTCTTGCCAGTCACGGCCACGGTGGCCTTGGTGTGCATCTTCCACGTGACAGGCGTGTTGTTTTTAACGGTCAGGTCATCCTGGATCAGCACATAGGGTTTGGCACCGCGCACCACCATGACACCACGATGCGCCTCCTTCACGGCTTTCGAATAGGCGTCCTTCATGTCCACGGCAGCCATGCCGACTTCAGGGGTGCTCTTGGCGAAGGCGATCGCTGACTTGCCATCGATGCTCTGATTGGTGCTGATGACAGGCTTGGGCGCGGGCTGGCCTTTCTTCGGTGCCGGCGCCTCCTCCAGCTGGCCGATCTCCAGGGTATTCTGCCCACGTGTTCCCTCGAGATACAGCTGATAACGCTTGGTGCGTGTGGGATCCTTGGGATCAAAAGGGGCAAAGCCGGGAGCACGATCAGTCTCACCGCCAAGATCAATACCCCAGCGCTTGCCACCCGCTTCCAGGACAAACGTGCCGATGTCGAGCTGGGAGGTGAGGATGCTGTTGTCACCGCCCTTCAGAGCCACGTAGAAACCGTTGCGATCCCAGGCGGAACGCATGGCGGCGATCTGTCCGCCAACAACCCCATAGTCCGTGCTGTCCGGCGTGCCATCACCTGCGGCGTGCGGGTTGTAGTACATGACGTGACCTGCGAGATTCAGGAGGGCTGTCTCAGTCCCTGGGGAGCTGCCGGCAGTGAGGGCCTTCTGTCCCAGATTACCATGCACACCAGCCAGCCAAGTGGATACCCATGGACGGCTGAGAGAACTGCCCGCGGTATCACCATAGTTAAAGAGACTGCCTGTGGGGCCCACCAGATGCAGACGGGCCAGACCTGCCTGAGGCAGTCCTTCCACCATGCTGAAGCCAAAATCCGCCCCCGTGTTGGTCTTCAAGGTTTGCATGACCATGATGGCGTAGTCGAGCACCTTCTCACCGTCCTCCATGCCCTCAGGCCATAGGCCTGCCGGGGCAAACTGCGTCATGCCTTTTCCAAAGACTTTCGCTGCGCCATCGATGGCCTGACGCGCCGCGCCGGGATCTTCGTCGGCCAGGCAGATGGCGGAGAGGATGAGCGCGGAGGCCATCGCCATGTGCTCGGAGTCATACACATCAACGTCTTCCTTCTTGGCAGGCTTCGGCGGAGGGGCCTTGCCCTTGGCCTCCACCACGCCAGCGGCTTTCCCCTTCGCACTCTCGGGGACAGGCTCTCCTTTGATCTTGGCGGAGAGCGCCCCAATGCCCTTTTCAATCATGTAGGTCTTGACCTCCGTGACCTGCTTCGCGGTGAAACCATCCTTGAAGAAATCATAACCCAGGCAGGCGGCGATCAGGAAGTCCGCCGTCACAGCGGGCTCATCCACATACCAGTTCTGGAAAGTCGCCGGATCGGTGATGGCCACCATTTCGCGGATGCCGCGCTCCTTCCAGCGCGGGTCACCGTCCAGGAAATGCAGCGCGCCCAGGGTGGCCATGCGGAACATGGCCTTTGAAGCCGGGGTCACCGTGCCCTGCTGCTCACCGAAGACACGTGTGAGCTCCGGTGTCTCCAGCAGCTTCTCGCCGGCAGCCTTGAGGTTGGCCACCATCTTCGCGTAAACAGGATCAGAGGCGGTCAGGCCTTTTAGATGCTCCCATCCCTGCTGGGCGTGAATGAGGCGCGGACGTGTCTTCAAGACCTTGCTGATATAGTCAGCACTGTTCGGAGCCTTGAAACCCTTGGCCGGGATGATCGTCAGCGCCGGACGTGGAGGCGCAGGCTTGGCCGCTGCCGCCGGGGCTGCAGGAGCCGCTGCCGGTTTGGCTGGCGCAGCAGGTGCTGGGGCCGCAGGTGCCGGTGTGGCCGGAGGAGTTCCTGCTGGGGCAGACTGCATCTTCTTCCACTCAGCGGACGCATAGGCCTTGTCCTCATCTGAGAGGAGATCGATGGGGATGCTCAGGGTCGAGCCATCTGCTTTCTTGAGGGTGACGGTGCGCGCTGCCTGGTCCACCCCTGTCATTTCAGCATCCAGAGAGGTTCCTGCTTTACTGGTCCATTTACGCACTTCGGCAGAAGCGGGCACGGCGAGAGCCAGCAGCAAGGCTGCGGCGACATGGGAAGAGGGAATCACTTTCATAACCACGGTGGTTGGTGGGCGGGGGAGCGGAATGGATAGTCCGCATACCAGTAGATACGGACAAGAGCAAAATTTGCCCCTGCCGCATTTTCCTTCGTATTGAGCAAAAAGAACCCGTGCCCCCTGCCCCGGCCCTGTCGCGGATTTCGCCCTCCCTTTGTGCAATCCTTGCAAGACCGATCATCAGCGCCACGGTTAAAGAACGTATTCTCTCTCCAAGAGACCTGCCCGTCAGGCCTTAAGTCCCCCCTTTGTTCATGTCCACGACCGCCGTCCGCTCAGCATCCCTTCCCCCGGTCATCCCTGGCCTCACCCGCCGTGTGCGTCCGCCGAAGAAAAACATCCCGCAGACGAAGCAGGACCGAGATCACGTGCTGAGGTCCGTCCGCGAATACATGGAAGATCATCGCCTGGTCCCCCCCGTGCCCATGCTCGAGCTTCAGGGGCATACGGACAAGATCATGGCCCTCTACGGCATCGACAAGCTGCACCGCGACTACACGGGCGTGCTGCTGGCGAACGAGACCTGGCGCGAGGCCCTGGCCAGCGTGCCTTTTGAAAAACGCCTCCTGCTCATGCCCAAGTGCCTCCGCGTGGAGAGCAAATGCACCGCGCCCTTTGATGAATTTGGCCTGCTCTGCAAACAGTGCGGCCTCTGCAGCATCCAGGATTTCCAAAATGAAGCCGAGAAGCTCGGCTACGCCGTCCTCGTCGCTGAAGGCAGCGCCATCGTCATGTCCCTGATTCAGACGGGCAAGATCGAGGCCATCGTGGGCATCTCCTGCCTGTCCGTGCTGGAGCGTACCTTCCCCTATGTGGAAGCCGCCGCCATTCCGGCCGTGGCCGTGCCACTGCTCCAGGATGACTGCATCGATACCACGGTGGATGTCGACTGGGTCTGGGACTACATCCACCTCACCAGTGAGGACAAAACCCGCCGCCTGAACCTCAATGCCCTGCATGATGAGGTCAAAACTTGGTTCACCCCCGAGGCCCTGGATTCCCTGCTCGGCAAGCCCACCTGCAAGACCGAGGAGATCGGCCGCGAATGGCTGGCCCGTGCTGGCAAGCGCTGGCGTCCCTTCCTCACCATCGCCGCCTACCAAGCCTTGCGTGAAGATCCCGAAGCTCCGATTTCGGACGACCTGAAGCTCGCCGCCGTCTCCGTGGAAGCCTTCCACAAAGCTTCCCTCATCCACGATGACATCGAGGACAACGACGCCGAGCGCTATGGCGAACCAACTTTGCATTCGGAGTATGGCGTCGGTGTCGCCTTAAATGTGGGCGATCTCCTCATCGGTGAAGGTTACCGTCTCCTCGCCGAGATGCAGTGCGCCAGCCATATCCGCAGCGCCTGCCTGAAAGTGGCCGCCGAAGGCCAGCGCGAACTCTGTCGCGGCCAAGGCGCCGAGCTGCTCTGGAACAACAACCCCGTGGCCCTCACCGGCATCCAGGTACTGGAGATCTTCCGCAGCAAGACCGCGCCCGCCTTTGAGGTCGCCCTCAAGATCGGTGCCGCCATGGCTGGCCAGCTCGAAGAAACCGCTGACGTCCTCCACACCTATTCCGAGAACCTCGGCATCGCCTACCAGATCCGCGATGACCTCGACGATCTCGGTGATGACTCCGCCGCCGACAACGACGTCAGCATCCGCCCGAGCATCATCCTTGCCCTGCTGCGTGAGCGCGGCCAAGGCGAGGTGGCGGACATCATGGAAGCCCTCTGGAACGGCAAGGCCACCACTCTGCCTGACAAGCCCACCATCCGCGCCTGGGCCGAGGAAACCGGTGCCTATGAGAAGTCCCAAGTGCTGCTGGAAAGCTACAAGGAGGCCGCCATCCGCGCCCTTTCCGAAGTCGAGATGCCCAATCTCAAAGGCCTCCTGCGCCGCGTGATCGGCAAGATCTTCAACGAGCTCGAGATCAAAGGCTGGTGCCGCGAGATCGAGATGGAAAACAGCGCCGTCACCGCCGCCCGCCGCATCGAAGCCGCGAAAGAAGCCGAGCATTTGGTGGCCGAACCCAAAGTGGCGTAAAGCCATTGGGAACAGGTGGCAGACGAATGGGGGCAGGCGAATAGAAAACCTTATTCGTCTGCCCCCATTCGCTTGCCCACCTCACCGCCCCAGCATCCGCAGCACCCATTCCGGCGGCGGCGCATCTGCGCCTGTGCCGAAGAAGAAGCGGCACACATGGAAAAACAACGGCGCGGCAAAGCACAGCGAATCAATGCGGTCCATGAACCCGCCATGCCCGGCAATCGACGCGCCCCAGTCCTTCGCGCCGAGGTCACGCTTGATGGCTGACATCACCAGCCCGCCAAAGAAGCCTGCCAGACAGATGAGCAGCGCCATCAAGGCCGCCTGCCACACTGCAAACGGCGTGGCCCACCACAGGCTGGTGCTGATGGCTACCGTCGTGCCAATGCCGCCAATGGTGCCTTCCAGCGTCTTGTTCGGACTCACCTGCGGGGCCACCGGACGCTTTCCGAAAATCTTCCCCCACACATACTGCATCACATCACTGAGCTGCGCGGTGAACACAAAGAAGAACAGCAGCTTGGCATTTTCACCCGCGTAATCCTTCAGCGGTAGCGTCAGCAGCATGGGTATGTGGCTCACTGAATACACACACACCAGCAGCGCCCACTGGATCTTCGAGGTGCTGATCAGAAAATTCTTCGTCTCCCCCGTGAGCACGCGGCGGAACGGAATGAAGATGAAGGCATAGACCGGGATCAGGATGGTGAAGAGGCCATACCAGCGCATGCCTACCAACAAGTAATTCAACGGTAGGAAGATGAAAAACGCCCAGAACAGCACCTCGTGATCCGCACGATCCGTCTTGTTCAGCGTGATGAACTCCCGCATCGCCAGGAAGGAGATCATGGCAAACAGCACCGTCGTGAAAGTCGGCCCGAGCAGCAGCATGGAGCCAAACACGCTCGCCATCACCCACCATGACCGCGTCCGCGCATTCATGTTCGCGATCGTCTTCTTCGCGCCATCCGTCTTCGCATTCTTGGCGAGGATGAATCCCACCACAGAGGCAATCACCAGGATGCCAACGACAACCGAGAGAAGGAGTTTTGTTTCGTAATCCATGAGACAGGCAGATCAGTGTTTGAGCATTGCCTCGCGTGCCCTGTCCAGAAAGGCCTGTTTGGCTTCTTTTTCATCAAAGTGGATCGGCGCGCAGAAGTGCGCCTGGACGATGATGGGCACCGGCAACAAGGTCCCCTTCGGCAGCACGCGTGCCAAGTTGTCCAGAAACACCGGCACCAGCGGCAGATGCGGAAAGCGCCGGGCGAGGTGATACAGCCCCGACTTGAATGGGCCAACCTCGCCATCCGTGCGCCGGGTGCCTTCGGGAAAGATGAGGATGGAGCGCCCGCCCTCCAGACACTTCGAAAGACGGTCCAGCGGATTGTTGTCACGCTTGATCCCCTCTCGAGGGATGAGCACCGCGCGGAAGATCTCATTCGCCACATACCGGCGCAGGGCCGAGGTGCTCCAATAGTCCTCCGCCGCCGCGGGAGAGGTCAGCACCCGCTGCTCCGCCGGCAGTGCCGACCAGATCACCAGGGTGTCCAGATGGCTGGTGTGGTTCGCATAATAGATCGCCGGCCCCTCGCCATGCGGCGAAGCGGCCAGGCACCTGACACCGGTGAAGAGACGTGTAGCAGCAGCAAGAATGCGGCTCGGAAGCATGCCCCCAGTTGAGGCTGCCGCCCACACAGGAGCAAGCACAAACTGGTCATGAGATACAATTGCCATGCACCGCTTGAAACCAGCACCTCAAGGAAAGGGATGACGACCGCCGATTGTATCCGAAGGTAGACGCCCCTGCACAAAGCTTCTCCAACGATGCCCCCCACTCATCCATCCCCCGAACAGACCGCCAAGGTCTCCAAGTGGAACTCCGAGAAGGGCTATGGCTGGCTTCAATGGCGGGACAAAGAGGTGTTCCTGCACATTCGAGACTATGATGGCAATGGCCGCGAGCCCAAGGTCGGTGAAACGGTTCGTTTCACGTTAGGCGAGGATTCCCAAGGCCGGCCCTGTGCGACCAACGCGGAATCCCTGCGCCCCAAATGGCTGCGCATGCCCGGCCCGAGCATCCTGGGCTTGGGGGGCCTGCTGATTCTACCCGTCCTCGCCCTCTATCATCGACACTTCTCCACCTTGGAGATCGGCATCTATGGCGCGTGCATCTCCCTGATCACCTACACCGCCTATGCCAGTGACAAGCGCCGAGCCCAAACCCAGGCCTGGCGCATCCCTGAGATGTATCTCCATTCATTGGAGATGATCGGCGGCTGGCCTGCGGCCTGGATGGCTCAGAGGAGACTGCGGCACAAAAGCTCCAAGCTCAGCTATCAGATCAAATTCTGGCTGATCATCAGCATCCACCAGTTCGTGGCTTTTGATTCGATGAACGAGTGGCGGCTCGCCCGAAACCTTGTCGGCGCCAACTATTGAGGCTCGCGCCATCCAGTGACAGTAGCCTGACCTTTCTAGGCTGGGCTCAACGTCAGTGAAGCACAGGCTAGAAAGCCCATGCTACGACGAGCCTCAAAAACAGCCCCTAACCAACTTCGAAGCGACAACCTCACGGCTCACTCACTCACCCTTGGCGCTCACCCGCGTGACATACACCCGGCTGTTGCTGCCGCGAGTGCGTCCGAATTCAGAAGTGGTGACGAGGGAGAGGTTCTCATTCACATAGGTCGTGCCGAAGTTGCCGAGATCATCTCGCCCTGGTGATATGGGCACGGCAATGACTTCCGTAGCTTTCTTCAGGCGCAGCGTCGTCGTGTCCAGCTCGGCCATCCAGAGCGGAGCGCGATCTCGGAAGATGCCTTTGCTGTTTTCGTTGGTGCGTGTGTAAACGAGATAGAGCTTACCCTGCTGCCTGACCCAGCGCATCTGTGTGGCCATGGAGAGCACGCGGGAGCCGTCATCCCATTGCAGTTCCACAGCGGGCTCAAAATGCTGCCCATCCGCACTGACCGCGATACGGTTCTTGTCTGGGCAGCGCATGGCGATGTAGAAGCGCTCGCCGAGTTTGGTCAGATGATACTCGCCCGTGTTCTTCACCAGTTTGCCGAGGCCTTGAATCTGCGGGCTGCGGCCGAGGATGCTGACCTTCTCGCCATCAAAAGAAGCCTTCAACACCTGACCGCCGTTGCAAGGCCAGAGCAGTGAACCATCCGGCTGAATCCAGGGCATGCCGCTGGTGGTATTCGCATCGGTTTCGCCGTCCAGCACGGTGTAGCCCTCAGACCACTTCTGGGTGGCCGGGTCATACACGGCATAGGCTGGATAGCGCAGGCCCGTGAGCTTGACTTTGGGCGTGCCATAGTTCGTGTAGCCCACGCAGTTCCCTAACAACAAAAGCTTCTTCGTCGGTGGATGATACACGGGCACCGTGGCTCCCATCATGCCCATGATGCCCTCACGGATCTGCCGCGCCACATACGGCAGTTCAGTCAACTCCGACCATGTCCTGCCACCATCCTTGGTCGTCATGAAGGCCAGTCCGCGATAGACGTCCGTGCCTGTCGTGGAGAGCTTCGACAAGGTCATCAACATCTCATTCCCCTGGTCATCGAGCGCCGCCACGCGCGGGATCGTCCAGCGACTCTGTGGTGCAGCGCCTTCACGAATCAACTTTGTTGATATCGTGAAAGGCGATTCAGCAAAGACAGGAGCAGCCAGCAGAAACAGAAACGAGGTGAGGCAAGCAAGCGAGGTGAGAGACTGGGCCATGAGCGAAGTGATGCTCATCAAACGGCAATCATGCCCCAGGATGATCACGAAACTTTCGCCCCAGCCCTACCTTCGACTCGACTCACGACAAAGACGCCGTCGATACCCTCGCCAATCCAAGCAGCTCCTTCACGCGATCAATCTCCCCTGCCGACGTTTTCGCCACAAAGCCGCGCGCATGGGCGAAGTGGACATCATGCTCCTTGTCGATGCGGGTGAAGTCGTAACGAGGATCATCGTTGTGACGGGAGAGACCATAGCCGCCGCCTCGACGATCAGGATAGATCAGCGCGGCCACGCTCTCGCTCTTGCCGATGCTTTCCAAATAGCGACCGATGCCGGAGGAAGGCTCGTCAGGGATCGGCTCCGTGCGTGGCAGGAAGAGTACTTCATGATCTTCCACGCTCCAGATCTCCGCGTTTTGCGCCACGAAGTCGAGACGTGCACGAAGCTCGCGCAGATACTCAAGCAGGTCCTGGCCGATGTAGCTGAGGATCTCCCACAGCGGTTCACCGGGCTCCAGTCGCTTGGCCTTGGCGAAGCGACGCAGCACGGTGACATCAATCGGCGAGTTGAGCTTGTTCATCGTCTCACGATCCACACCGAGCCACTTGGCGGTCACGTTCGGACCCCGCGTGTCAAACCACTCTGCGGGTTCGAGCCAGTCACAGAACTGCCGCGCATCCTCATACACACCGAGATGCTGCAACACGAGGCTCAGGGCGCACACCGGCGGATGATCCGCAGGGAACTGGTGATGGTCAAAGTTGTTCCGTTCCGGCGCATGCTCACCGCCCACATCCACCACGGCGATGCTCGGATCCGCCAGGTCTTCCGCCGTCGGTTCCCGACGCACGATGGGCACGCGATGCACCGCTGCAAGCAGGCTGCAGGCGAGGAGTTCGTCCTTATGAGCGCCGCCGGGATGAGTGAGAATGAGGGAAAGCATCGGACCCGATCACTCGCCTAGAAAGCCTCACCCTTCCACCAGGAAATCCTTGGTGATCTGCGCGAGGGAGGCAGTGCCAGCCTGCCGCATGTCGATCAGCAGTTCCTTGCGCAGCAGGGAGAGCACTGTCTCCACGCCTGTCTGGCCAAACGCGGCCAGGCCCCATAGATACGGACGGCCCACACAGACCGCGCGCGCCCCCATGGCCAGCGCCTTGAAGAAGTCCGTGCCCCGACGAAATCCACCATCCACCAGCACAGGAACCTTTCCATTCACCGCCGCGATGACTTCGGGCAGACAGTCGATGGTTGCCCGTTTGCTATCCTCACTACGGCCGCCATGATTGGAAACGATGATGCCGTCTGCGCCATGCTCAAGAGCCAGCAGGGCATCCTCACGCGTGACGATGCCCTTGATGAGAAGCTTCATCGAGGTGAGCTGCTTCAACCTCGGCACCACCTCCCAGGTCATGTTCAGCGGCAACTGCGTGGTGACCTTGGACAGGTCCAGCCCCTCAAACATGGCCCGACGACTGGCGACCGCACTATAAGTGAAACCACCGATGTGGCAGTCCGTGCACTTCACAGGGGCCGAACGGCGCACTTTGAAAAGAGTGTCTCGAAGAGCTCCATTCTGGGAATCCACCGTGAGCACCATGACCGGGCAGCCAGCCTTCTCCGCACGTCTGACGACGGCCTTGGTCACATTCCAATCATCGGTAGGATAGAGCTGAAACCAGGCCGGATAGCCAAGCGCCTCATTCACCGCTTCAATGCCCGTGGATGAATGGGTGGAGACGATGAAGTTGTGCTTCATGGCACCCGCAGCCTTGGCCGTGGCGATCTCTGCCTCTGGATGAAACGCCCGCTGGCTGCCGACGGGCGATAGCATGATGGGCGAATCCCAGGTGGTGCCAAAGAGGCTGACCGACATGTCCACCTTCTGCACATCCACCAAGCGCCGGGTTCGGAGCTGGTAGCGGGCAAAGGCATCACGGTTGGCTTCCAGCGTGGAGTCATCCGTCACGCCAGTGGCGAGATAGGCGTAGTGCCAGGGCGGCAAGTTCTTCCGCGCCACCTCCTCGAACTCGAGGACATTGATGGCCTGACTCGCTGCCGTGATAAGGTCCTCGCCAAACGCCATTCCCTTCAGCAACGCCGCCAGTCCAAACCCACCGCCCGCCAAGGCAGGGCTGGTGGCGATCATGCGAAGGAACTGACGACGACCATGCTCTTCATTCATCATGTGACGTGAGATAGAGATGCGCTTTGCAAAAGGCAAGCCCGCGAGGAGGCGCTGAGCCCAGTATCTCAAAAATACCGGAAACTGTCCTCCAGCGTGCTGGAAGCATGCTGGTCGCGAGCGTTGGTTTGAACATGTTCCTGTCCCTGAAAGCGCCACTGTCCCTCTTGTCTCCCGCTTTGCTCTTGATCGCCCCTGCCCTGGCGATGGCACAGGCACCGAAGGATGGCATCGCCACGAAGACGACCTATGCCAAGGCCTATGGCCCCACTAACAACCAGGTGATGGTGGACCCTGCAAAGGATCTGCCGCGCTATCCCGCCGTGGAACAGAAGGATGCGCCCGCGACCTGGCAGGTGAAAAAGGGCTTCAAACTGGAACTGGTGGCAAATGAACCACAGGTGCGTGATCCCATCGCGGTGTGCTTTGACGAACGGGGCAGGATGTTTGTGTGTGAGATGATCGACTACAGCGAGATGCGCGATGTCACGCCGCATCTTGGCCGTATCTCCATGCTCGAAGACAAGGATGGCGATGGCTTCTTTGAGACCTCCACCGTCTTCGCCGATGATCTCGCCTGGCCCACCGGACTGATCTGGTCAAACGGCGGCCTGTATGTCGGCGCCACGCCGGACATCTGGCGCTTTGAAGACAAGGATGGCGATGGCAAGGCCGAGGTGCGTGAGAAGGTCTACACGGGTTTTGGCACAGGCCTCAAGATCCTGAATGTGCAGGGCCTGATGAACAGCTTTCAATGGGGCCAGGACAACCGCATCCACGTGCTCGCCGGTGGTGGCAATCGCGGTGTCATCAAATGCCTGAAGAAGCCTGAGCTCAAGGAGCAGGAACTCGGTGGCAAAGACTTCTGGTTTGATCCGCTCACGCATGAGTTCGGGCTCGAACTCGGCGGTGCGCAGTATGGCATGAGCTTTGACAACTACGGCCGCAAGTTCGGCTGCTCGAACTCAGACCATCTTCAATACTGGCTCTACGATGATCGCTACACCGCGCGCAATTCCTTCTACGACATGCCGCCGAGCCGTCGCAGCATCGCGGTCGATGGCGGTGCGGCGGAGGTCTTCCGCATCAGTCCTGATGAGCCCTGGCGCATCATCCGCACGCGCTGGCGCATCGCCGGTGTGGTGAAAGGCAGCGTCGAGGGTGGGGGACGCGTGAGCGGCTACTTCACCGGCGCCACCGGCACCACCATCTATCGTGGTGATGCCTATGGCCCTGACTTCGTGAACAACAGCTTTAGCGGCGATGCCGGCGGACAGCTCATCCATCGCAAAATCATTCGTTATGCCAAGGACGGCATCAATCTGGAAGGCGAGCGCCCGGAAGATGAACGTGGCTTTGAGTTCGCCGCCAGCAAAGATACCTGGGTCCGCGTGGTGAACTTCGCCAATGCGCCCGATGGCTGCATGTATGTGTGCGACATGTATCGCGAAGTGATCGAGCATCCCTGGAGCGTGCCGGATGAGATCAAGAAGCACCTCGACCTCAACAGCGGCAACGACCGCGGCCGCATCTGGCGCATCGTGCCTGATAAGGCAGTCGAGCGCAAGGGCCAGAAGGTCACGCTGGCATCTGCCAGCAGCGAGGAACTTGTGAAGGCCCTCGGTCATCCGAACGGCTGGCATCGTGATACCGCGCAGCGTTTGCTCTATGAGAAGCAGGACAAGGCAGTGGCTCCTATGCTGAAAGCTCGCTTCACTCAAGACTCCGCTGAGTTGGAAAAGATTCACCTGCTGAACGCTCTCGCCACATCAGCTGCGCTGGATGAGGATACTATTGCGAGTGCTGTCGCGGATCCCTCTGCCCAGGTTCGCGAGAGAGGCACCGTGCTTGGCTCACAGATCAAGAACGGGGGCAAAATCGCCGCCGCTGTCTATGCACTTGGAGAGGATCCATCTCCTCGTGTTCGCTTCACCTATGCGTCATTGATTCACGAATTCTACAAGAGAATCCCTGGCATCGCCGGGGCTAGCCCTGAAGGTCGTCAGGCTGATATCTTGAAGAAGGATGGTGACAATCCGCTCATCGTGTCTGCCATCTTGAGCAGTGAAGGCACCGATCCCTTCAAGATCCTGCAGGCACTCGGCGATCCTGCACTTCCGGCGTTGAGCGATGCCGTCGCTGAGGCCCTTCTTGGCATGATCGGCCGGCAGAAAGAAGACAAGGCATTGGCCTATTCCATTGAATTGCTCGCCGCACCGAACACGTCGGCCACCTTGCGCCAAAGCGGCTTGAAGGCGCTGGCCACGGGCTTGCGTCGTGGAAGCAGCTCCATTGCTAGAGCTGACAAGGAGGGCAAGCTCGCCGCCGTCTTCACTCAAGCCGCCGCCACTGTTCAGGATACGCAGGCTTCGGAGAGCAGCAGGCTTCAAGCCATCGAGTTGCTCGCCCTGGCGACCAAGGACCAGTCAGAAGCCGCTCTTCAAACAGGACTGAAAGCAGAAGAGTCCGAGCCACTCCAGACCGCCGCGGTGAAGTCGCTGAATGAGTTGTTAGGCAAGTCTGCCAATGCATTTCTCATGTCCGCTTGGCCAGCTCTCAAACCGAAGGCCCGCGAAGCCGCTTTGACAGCCCTCCTCGCACGTGATGATGGAGCATTGGCTGTGCTTGAGGCGATGCAGCCCCAAGCCTCGGCTAGAGCCTTAACTCCAACAGACCTCTCCGCCTCTCAGGTGCAGGCTTTGGTGAAGCATAAGAATACCAGCATCGCCAAGCTGGCCGCCACCGTTCTCAAGTCCGTCATCCCGCCATCGCGCGAGGAAGTGGTGAAAACCTTTGTACCTTCCGTCAGCATGAAGGGCGATGCCAAGGCCGGACAAATCCACTATCTCTCCCGCTGCCTCGCCTGCCATCAGGCGAACGGCCAAGGCATCGAAGTGGGCCCGAACTTCACCACCGTGAAGACCAAGGGCCGCGATGCCTTGCTGACGGCCATCCTGGAGCCGCATAAGGAGGTGGCCTCGCAATTCATCGCCTACACCGTGAACACCAAGGACGGCCAGACCGTGCAGGGCGTGATCACAGCTGACGACGCGAACAGCATGTCCCTCAAGATGATGGGTGGCGCGCAAGTCACGTTCCAGCGCTCCCAGATCAAAGGCAGCAGTTCCAGCGGCCAGAGCCTCATGCCCGAAGGCCTCGAGGGCGGCCTCAGCGTCCAGGACATGGCCGACCTGCTGAGCTTCATTGAGGCGGCGAATTAATGGTTCGGAGCCCCGCCTTTAGGCGGAATTTTCGAATCTCCATCAACACTCAAGAGTCAGGATCATCCCATCCACGTCCATAATCCAGCAAGGGATGGTCGCGCCATAGACGCGTCATGTGTTCGCGCCCGTGATGCTCCAGCCAGTCGAGGGCGCTGCTCCAAGGCCAGTCCTGCCATCGCGTTGTATAACCATGATGCACAGGGTTGTGATGAATGTAGTTGACGGTCACCCACTGATGTTTCTCTGACCGCATTGCCCGATCCACACAACGATAGAAGTTAGAGCGTCCACGAGTGTCTTCCTCGCGATTCCAAACAAAGGATGTCCTCCCATGAAAGAGTCCCAAGCACTTGAGCAAAGCTGCTAACTGTTCAGTCTCTACCAACGCATGGTAATGGTTCGGTAAGACGCACCACGCAGGGACAGACACGCACTCATTCTGTAGCAGCGTCAGCAACTCGGATGTAAAACTGTCCAGCTTATCCAGGGAGTATCCAATGTGAGGACGATGCTCCCAACAGGCGGCCGTGATTCTCTTTCCAATGAGGCGGCGAATGCCAAGGCTGCGAACGAAGCTGACGATGTCTCAGAACCAGCTCTCGTTGAGGCGGCGTCCATCGACGCCAGGAATACGGCGCGCTCATTAATTTATATTGTGAGACACCACCGAGGAAGTGACAAGTTTTCGATCATTAGTTGTTGTGTGTTTCGACGTTCGTCGTTCGAGAAAAATTGAGCATAGCGATCTCACCAGGCCACCAGATTCCGGCTAGAGCCGGGGTTCCTAACTCAGTTCCCCATCGTCCCAAAAATACCGGAAGCCATTCACGCCGGGGCTGGAACAGAGTGGCGACTGCTGCTCTCATGCGTCCCTCACCTTCCAGTTCCACGCATTATGTCCACCGCTTCTGATTCCACTCCCACGATCAAACTCGCCCTCGTCGGCGCCGGCATGTTCGGCGGGGATGTGCATCTGCGGGCCTATGCGGATCTGCAGCGCTTCGGCATCGCCGGGCAGTTGGCGCGCGTGGGCTTGGATGAGCACTCACGCGATCTCGCGCCGGTGAGGTTTGACCTCGTGGCCGTGGCGACTCGTTCCGAAGGCTCGGCGAAGAAGTCAGCGGCGGCTTTCAAGAGTATCACCGGCCACGAGCCGAAGTGCTACCACGGTGAAGCGCCGTGGGATGACATCCTGCGCGACTTCCCAGATCTTGATGTGATGGCCGTGGCCACGCCCGACCATCTGCACACGCAGCCTATTTTGGCAGCGCTCGCGAAAGGCGTGCACGTGCTGACGGAAAAGCCCATGTGCCTCACGACCCAGGAGTCAGATGAGATCATCGATGCGGCGAAGGCGAAGAACCTCATCGTCGGTGTGGACATGCACAAGCGATACGACCCGGACCATCTGCGCATACGCGATGACATCCAGAACCGCATCGGCCCGCCGCTGTATGGCACCGCGTATCTCGAGGAGCCGCTGGAGGTCAGCACCAGTACCTTCAAGTGGGTGGAAAGCAGCGATCCTTTTAGTTATGTCGGTCCGCATTGGACGGACCTGATCTACAGCTACTACAAATCCAAGCCCGTGAGCCTCACCGCCGTGGGTCAGAAGAAGCGCCTTATTCGCGATGGCATCAATGCCTATGATGCCGTGCAGGTGCGCGTGGATTTTGACAACGGCATGTCCATCAACTTCCACAACAACTGGATCACGCCTGGAGACTTCGAGGGCCCCGTGAACCAGGGCCACGAGATCGTGGGAGCGGATGGCAAGGTCGAAAGCGATCAGCAGTATCGCGGCTTCCGCTGGTGGAATGCAGGTGGCGGCTCACGCACGAGCAACAACCACTTCACCCGTGATGTGCTGCGCAACGACGGCACCAAGGCTTACATCGGTTATGGTGTGGACAGCCTCACGGTTGCTCTCGTGGCCATCTGCCGCGTGAAATTCGCGGGTGTCACTCGCGATGAAGTCGCTCACCTCTACCCCACCGCCGAGGAAGCCCGCATCACCTGCGCCATCGTGGATGCTGCCGCGAAGGTGCGTGACCTGAACTGGAAATACATGCAGGAAGGCAAAGGCGCGACCGTGACCGCGCGCTTCGCTGAGGATGGCATCACCATCATCGACCCGAACTCACCGCAGGTGTTTAACAACATCTACAGCAAGCCTTTGTAATCATCGTTAGGCCGTTGCGAGACGGCCCGCGAGAGCCTTGGGATCACTCGTAGGGCCGCTCATTTCCAGTTCACGTGGCGTGGCCGAAAGGTCGGCCTCATCAAAGACACGCACGGACATGTGGAGCTGATCTCCCGTGATCCAGGTGTGTGCGCCCACGGGAGTCTGGCAGCCTGCGCCCAGCAGCTTCAGATACTCGCGTTCAGCGGTGACACGCAGCTCTGTGTCCTCATGATTGATGGCGCGCAGCAGAGCCCGCGTGTTGTCATCATTGGAGCGGCACTCGATCGCGATCGCCCCCTGCCCTGCGGCTGGGAGGAAGGCCACGGGGTCCAGTGTGAGCCCGTGCAGAGTCTGGCCATCGATCTGGATGAGACCATCCTTGAGCAGGCCGAGGCGGATCAATCCCGCAGCCGCCAGCAGCACCGCATCCAGCGCCTGCTCACCGACGACCTTCTTCACACGAGTCGGCACATTGCCACGAATCTCCACGATCTCTACATCTGGCCTGAGCCACTTTAACTGCGCGGCACGCCGCACGCTGCTGGTGCCCACTCGCGCTCCTTTTGGCAGGGTTTCAATGGTCAAGGACTCACGTGTGATCAGCACATCCTCGATGGGGGCGCGCGGCATGACGGACGCAATCTGGAAGCCAGCCGCGAGGTCACTCGGCACATCCTTCAGGCTGTGCACCGCCGCATCGATCTCGCCGCTTTCGAGCGCGATCTCGAGCTCCTTGATGAAGATGCCCTTGTCCACCTGGGCCACTCCCGCGAACTCCGAAAAGCGCAGGTCCTGGCGCTTATCACCACTGGTCTGGATGATCTTGCGTTCGATCTGGAGGCCAGGGTGCGCGGCTTTCAGCACAGCGGTGACCATTTCGGTCTGCGTGAGGGCCAGCTCGCTGCCGCGAGTGCCAAGAATAAGGGGACGGTTGGACATGTTGGAGCCGGGAGGATTGCACACAAAGTAGGCTGTGCGCAAAGGATGAAACGACCCACCTTGGACAACTGACACGCAAAACTCCAGGCCTGCCGCACGTTTGCACTCCCATGCCCTCCATGGATTTCATCGGCTCCTGCTCGCCAGCCCCCTGGTCGCGCCGGCGCCTGCTCACTGCCGGAGGTCTGGGCATGTTTGGCCTCACGATGCCGCGCCTGTTGCACGCGAATGAGGCCGCCGGGGTCGATAAGCTCATTGCCAAAGCCAAGTCAGTCGTTTTTCTCTTCCAGTGGGGCGGTCCCAGCCATCTGGAGACCTTTGACATGAAGCCCGGCGCCCCCGAGGGCATCCGCGGCTTTCACAAGCCCATCAGGTCCAGCGCCGATGGCATCATGGTCTCTGACCACCTGCCCAAGACGGCCAAGATCATGGACAAAGTGACCCTCATCCGGTCCATGCATCACACGATGAAGAACCATAACAGCGCCGGCTACTACGCGCTGAGCGGCCATGCGCCGCCCAGTGATGACCAGCGGCTGAAGGAAACCCCGGACCTCTTCCCGGCCTACGCCAGCGTGGTGGACCGCCTGGCTCCTGTCAGCGGCGCGCTCCCCACCTCTGTGAGCCTGCCCTGGACCGTGAGTGATGGCTCCTTCACCCCCGGCCAGCGCGGCAGCTTCCTCGGCAAGCAGCACGACCCGTTCTTTGTCCTGCGAGATCCCAGCGCGCCCAGCTTTGCCCTGCCTGAACTCAGCCTGCCGCCAGACATCAGCTACGAGCGGCTCTCTGCCCGCCGTGAGCTGCAGAAGCTCGTCGATGCCCAAACGAAGATGCTCGACTATTCGTCCGAGGCCCGTGGCATCGAGGGCTACTATGAAAAAGCGCTCGCCATGCTGCATAGCGAGAAGCTGCGCACCGCCTTTGACCTAACCAAAGAGACCGACAAGGTACGCGACTCCTACGGCCGCACTGCTTACGGCCAGAGCTGCCTGCTGGCACGCCGTCTGGTCGAGGCCGGGGTGAAGTTTGTCACCGTCAATTTCGCACCGAGCATCGGCGGCCAGAGCACGACCGAAGGCGGATGGGACACGCATGGGTTCAATGACACCCGCATGTTTCCCATCATCGACAAATACCACATGCCGATGACGGAACAGACGCTGCCGACCTTCCTCAATGACCTGGAAGATCGCGGCCTGCTGGACACCACGCTCGTGATCTGGGTCGGCGAGTTTGGCCGCACCCCGAAGATCAACAAGAACATCAGCCGAGATCACTGGCCCCAGTGCTACACCGCTCTCCTCGCCGGAGGTGGCGTGAAGCGCGGCTTCGTCCACGGAGCTTCGGACAGGAACGGCGAATACCCCGCCGAAAAGCCCGTGAAGCCGGACGACCTCGCCGCCACGATGTATCATTTGTTAGGCGTCCGCCACGACACTGAAGTCCGCGATGTCGCGAACCGGCCCGTGCCCATCAGCTATGGCAAGGTGATCCAGGAGATCATCGCGTAAGGCACTTCATTTGCCGAACAAAGAGCCTTCGGAACCTTCAGCGGTCATGGCCCCTTTGGGCACGTTGTTGGAGGCCCAGGTGAAGACCTTTTTTCCTTCGTGGTTGATCTCGATGAGCATGCCTCGGATGGATTCCTTGTCACGCGGGCGACTGCCATCCGTGTAGTAGTAGCCACCCTTGAGTTCCACGCCCTGAATCTGCACAGGGTCTGTCTTGACCACCATCTGCTGGAGATTTTTCATGGTCCCGACCTTGAACTGTCCCTTCTTGCTCGTGGTGATCTTGCTTCCACGGCTGAACTCATCCAGGTAAATCGTGTAGTCCACGGTCACCCCGTCCAGCGTCTGACCAGACTGGTTCGTCAGCTTCATATTGCATTCCCACATCTCTGTGGTGATGACTTCGCTTCCTGAACCGCTTTTGCTCGAACTGGCCTTCGACTTCGAATAGTCAGCGGCAAACCGGTATTTGACCTGCATTGGATTCGCCTTCCGCCACTCCGCGATGTGTTCCTGGTCAGCCGGCACAAACTTGTCCACCGGTGCCACGATGGTCTGACCATTCGTCATCTTCAAAGTGACCCGATCCGGTGTGGCCGCAGAAATCTCGGCCTCAAGGGTTCTTCCATCAGGACTGGTAAAAGTTCTGGGCTCGGCGTTTACCAGGGCCACAGGGAGGAGGGCAAGAGCAATAAGAAGGCGGTTCATGAATCGGGAGATTTACACAGTTGCCACAGTGAGTATTGTTACTACCCGAAAAACGCGCCGCAAGTCAATCTTAGGATGCAGGTTTTTCAAATATGACCGTGGCGAGGTGCCCCGGGCCCAGCATCTGAGAGAAGGTTAGCCAGGGAATGATCCACGAAGAAAAATCCATTCATCTCCTCATTTCCCAAAGATGAAGCGGGACGTTTTTTTCATAAGCAATTCCCCACCCGATTGACTAATCCAGTCTGAAGACAGCCTGCCAACTTCAGTACCTCCACCGGCTCCCCATTTTTCTCTGGGCATCGGAGGCATGAAGTGGCTACGTTAACAGGCTTTCCCCAAATGTCCCCCGCCAGACCTGCCCCAGAAGTCCGCGACCATGAGACCATCCGTCTTATCGGCCGAGGCGCGTATGGCGAGGTATGGATCGCCCGCTCGGTCACGGGCGTCCTGCGCGCCGTGAAGGTCGTCTGGCGTGAGGACTACGACCACGCGGACTCCTTTGAGCGCGAGTTTGAGGCCATCAAACGCTATGAGCCCATCTCGCGCCGACATCCAGGCCTCGTGCCCATTCTGCAGGTGGGCCGCAGCGATGCGCAGGGCTTCTACTACTATGTGATGGAGCTGGCCGATGACCTGGAGACAGGGCGCGAGATCAATGCCGATACCTACAAGCCCCACACCCTGGGGCTGGAGATGCGCCGATCCAAGCAGCTCAAGGCCGACCGCTGCCTCGCCATCGGCTCCAATGTGGCGGAGGGCCTCCAGCACCTGCATGACAACAAGCTGATCCACCGGGACGTCAAGCCCTCGAACCTCATCTTCATCGATGGCCAGTGCAGGCTCGCCGACATCGGCCTCGTGGCACTTCTCGGCCAGCGCAGCTTCGTGGGCACGGAGGGCTTTGTGGCTCCGGAAGGTCCAGGCTCGCCCGCGTCAGACATCTTTTCGTTAGGCATGGTCCTCTATGAGGCCAGCACGGGCAAGGACCGCCTCGACTTCCCGGACATCCCCTCCTGCAGTGAGAGCGGGGACAAGCTCGACTCCTGGCAGCGCCTGCACCGCATCATCTGCACCGCCTGTGCTCCAAAGGCCAAGGACCGCTACACCAGCGCCCGTGAGATGGCCCTGGACATCCGGGGCCAACCCCTGCCATCCTCCCGCAAGGCCATGTGGCAGTGGGCCGCAGCAGCCGTCATCACGCTCACACTCGCGGTGGGTTTCGGCATGTGGCTCGCTCAGCGCAATGAGGCCATGAACGTGGTCTCCGTGCAAAAAAGCACGCCCATGCTCACCGTCAAAACCACCCCTGCAGGCGCTCACGTCTATGCTGGTGAGGACGATCTCGGTGTGACGCCCCTCATGCTGAATCCCGAGGAAGGCGTGCCCATCATCTACCAGCTCCGCCTGCCCGGCCACAAGCACCAGGAGATCGAGCACACGGCGCACCGCGCCAAGCCCGCTGAATATGACCTCACGCTGGAGGTCACCCGCCTGCCGCAGCAGGGTGAAAGGTGGGTGAACAGTCTCGGCATGATCTTCAAGCCCGCGCCCGGCGGCCACATCACGATCCAGCCCGTGGAGATCAAGCACTTCAAGCGTTTCGTTGAAGCCACCGGACGTTCCTTTGAGGGGCGTGTGGTGAGGGCAGGCACGGGCAAGGACACCGCCTACTACGTCGTCGCCCCGGTCGGTGATTCAGAGGCCTTCCGCTTCTGGCTCACGGATCGCGACCGCGAGGCCGGCCTCCTCAGCCAGGAACACCACTACGAGGTCGAACCCTTCTACTATGTCGACACCCCTGCCGCCGGGGCTGAGGACATGCCGGATGATCGCGATGACGAACCCGCTGGCAGCAGCGGTGCGGAGGGCGCTGACTGGCAGGCCTTCCATATGCGTGTGGAGCGCCAGACCTACGGCAGCGTCACCCTCCGCAGCACGCCGGAGAAGGTCCGCGTCTTCCAGCATGAGGAGTTCCTCGGCTACACACCGCTGGAGCTTCCCCGCGTCCGCAGCGGCCTCGTCGAATATGAGCTGCGTGAGGAGGGCTTCTCCGATGTGGTCCTCGAGGGTGAAGTCCGGTCTGGTGAGCAGCTTGAGCTCTTCTCAGACATGCAGACGCGGCAGGCCGTGACCTTCGGCCGTGCGTGGGAGGCCAACGGTCTCGGCATGCGCTTCGTCCCGCTCACGGAGACCGTCATGATCGCGGCCATGGAAACACGCCGCCGCGACTACATGGAGTATGCCCGGAGCACCAATAACATCCGCCGTCCCGGCAATCTCGATGGCGAAGGCAAGGGCAATACCCAGCCCGTGGTCGGTGTGGACCGCGAGGAAGCCCGTGCCTTCTGCGCCTGGCTCACCGAGCGCGAGCGCAATGCCGGCCTCATCGATCCCAAGGATGTCTACCGTCTCCCCACCGATGACGAATGGAGCCGGGCCGTCGGCCTGCCCCTGGAGCGCGGCACCAAGCCCAGTGAGCGGAATGGCCGCATCCGCGGCATTTACCCCTGGGGCTTCGACTGGCCGCCGTCTGCCAACACGGAGAACCTCGCCGATGTGAGCGGTGCCCGCAAAGCCAACCTGGAGTCCTTCATCCCTGGCTACGAAGACCGCTTCCCACACCTCGGGCCTGTCGGCGCTTTCCCGCCAAATGAGCGCGGCATCGTCGCCCTCGGCGGCAATGCCAGCGAGTGGGTGGACACCGACTTCGACACCACGAAAACCGTCGAAGTGAAGGGCAGCGATGTCAAGACTTCCATGGGCACCGTCCGCGGAGGGAACTGGCGCAGTTCCAATGCTGACGAGCTCCTCTCCTCCACACGCACCGCCGTGCAGCCAGACACCAAACGCCCCACCATAGGCTTCCGCATTGTGCTCGAGCGCCGCAAATGAAGCGCCGCCGCCCGAGCATGCCCAGCAGCCGCATTGACATTGGTCCCGCGTGAGCTGACACGTCAGCACCCTGCGTCTTCCTTCCCTTCAGTTCCTTCAGTTCCATGCCCATTGGCTCCGCCGTCACCGCCATCCTTGCTTTCGCACTCTGCATCTTCGTGCTGAGGATGGGCCATGACACCAAGCTCTGGCGCCTCTGGTGGATGGACCTCCTCGGCGTTCTCGATGTGGACACCGACCGCGTGGCCCGCAAAGCCCAGGAGCGGCAGATGACCCTCATGTGTCACGTGCTCTTCGTCCTCCTGGCCGCCGTCTGCGTCAGCTGCATCTACTGGACCGTCGATGGCATCCGCGAACTGCGGCGCGACAAAACCGTCATGGAGCGCGAGATCGATATGGGCCGCGAAGAAATCGAAGGCGTGCGTAAAAAGCTCGCCCGCTGATCCGCTCTGCATCGGGCTCGCCGGTGCTCAGATGAGCCATCCCGAGCTCACCTTCCTTCCATGGAGGAATTCTCAAACGTAAAGGCATTCTCCATGACCTGCACCCGCGGCAGTTCGCCTTCAATCAGCAACACCTCGGCAATGTCAAACCTCGTGGCGATCCGTGGATGCCCCAGCAGCCGCAGCCAGTCCTGAGCCCCGCGCTGGATCAGCCGCCGCTTGTCCTCCGTCACCGCATCCGCCGGCCGTCCAAACGCCGCGCTCCGTCGAGTTTTCACCTCCACAAAGGTCAGCACCTGCCCGTGCCGCGCCACGATGTCCACCTCGCCGCGATGCAGCCCCCGGTAATTGCGGAAAAGCACGCGCCGGCCTTGCTCGCGAAGATACCGGGCCGCCAGGTGCTCGCCTAACAAACCGGTCTCCACCGTCGTCATGCGCAGTCCCAGCAGCCACGGTGAAACTCTTTTTTGGAGAGACGCATGACCGATCAAGAACCGCCTCAATCGGGGATGCCGCCGCACCCGGAGCATCCAGCTCTCCATCGGTGTGGAGGAAGATCCCTCCACCTCTGGCGCGGCATCACTCATGGCCGATCACACACGCAGCTTCGAAATGCCCGTCTCACCGCCAAAACAAACCGCCACGTCCGATTCCGGATCACGCAACCGGTCCGCGTAACGCGCGTCATAGTGATGAAGGCCGTCCTCGCCTAACCGAAAGCTCACCGGCAGCGGCGACCGCGCCGGATGGCAGTCTCGCATCACCGGCAGCGCCAGCTCACCCGGCGCATGATGGGGAAGATTCACGCACCAATACTCACCATCATGCAGATCGCGTCCCTGCAGGTTTGCAAACACCTCGTGCGTCCACTGCGCGGCCCGGTCCCAGTCGACCTCCAGCTCACGGATCAGATAGTGGGAAAAAGCCGCCGATCTCACCCCATGATAGGCCGCCTCACGCGCACCGGCACAGGTGCCGGACACATGGATGTCCTGCCCCAGGTTCCCCCCCGCATTGATGCCGGAAAAAACCCAGTCAGGCTTGAGTTGAAAGGCAAACAGGCCCAGCCGCACACAGTCTGCCGGAGTGCCCTCCACGGCCCATCGGCCCTCGCCTCGCGGCTCGGCACGCAGTGGTGAATGCGTGGTGATCCGGTGACCGCACATGCTGTGCTCACGGACCGGCGCCACCACGCTCACACGCGCGCCCGGGATCATCCGCACCGCCTTCTCCAGCGCCGCGATCCCCGGGGCATCAATACCATCATCATTGGTTAGGAGAAAATGCACAATCGGTATTCGGTAAGGTTCAGCCTTCGATGTTCGGCGTTCAGTGTTCGGCCTTTAGCTACTTCTGAAAGTATCCACGCTGTTTGTCGTTGATCGGCAGGCCCACCTTCTCCATCACCTTCAGCATGTCCTCCCAGCACTCGCGCTTCGCACGGATGCCGCCACCGGCCAGCTTCTCCTCGCGCAGAATGTAGCTTGGGTGATACGTCACCATGGTCGGGATGCCCTGCACATCATAGAAGCGCCCGCGCAGGCGCATCACTCCTTCGCCGATGCCCAGCCCCTTGCAGGCCACACCTCCGAGCGCCACGATCACCTTCGGCTGGATGATGGAAATTTCCGTCAGCACATAGGGCAGGCACGTTGCCATCTCCGCCTCATTGGGCGCACGGTTTGCCGTGCCTTGGTTCGGGCCGTCTGTCGCGGGACGGAACTTGCAGATGTTGCTGATGTACACATCGCCGCGCTCCAGCCCCATCGCCTTCAAAATGCCCGTCAGCTTCTGACCCGCAGGTCCCACAAAGGGCTCCCGCTGCTTCTCCTCCTCATATCCTGGCGCCTCGCCGATGAGCAGGATCTGCGCTTCTGGATTCCCCACCGCGAAAACCATGGTGTCCCGCAGGGTGCCCAGTGCACGTGCCTCCGGCGCTGTCTCCGCGATCGCTGCCAAAGCCGCCAGCTTCTCCGCCTTCGTTTCACCCGTCACTTCGATCCGGGCCACAGCCGCAGCCGCCAGCTTCGCCCCCACGGGCGCACGTCCCGCCGCACCCGCGCCACCACCCATCGTCCGAATCGCCGCAGAGGCCGCCGGAGCCGAAGCCTCCAGGAACGTCCTTGTCGTCATCAGCGGCTGGGCCGGCCGCGCCGAAGGAGCCTCTTCAGCGACCATCGAAGCCCGCCCCTGCGGTGCACGCGCCGCAGCACCCGGACCTGCCGATACCGCCGCAGGCTTCCGCCCTCCCTGCATCCGCTCCAGAGTCCCCGGCCTCACCCCCACATGCGTCTGCCCCGAGAGCAAACGCTGCTCCAGGTAGTGCTTCAACATTCCCTTCGCTTCCAAAGACATGCCCCCATTTCTGGCGAGGCGGTCCACCGACTCAAGTTGGCAGAGAGAAAAAGTCTGCTATTCACCATAAGCAGCACGCATGGCAGGCACTTGGCCTGCTTGTTGCATCTTCGCCCTCTTGCGCGTATGGAAAACTCACGGCGTTAGATTTTGACGCCCCATCTCCCGAGATCCCCTGATCTCCATTGAAATGAAACACCTGACTTTCATCCTTCTTCCTCTCCTGGCACTCACCCTCGCTGCCTCAGCGGCGATCTCCGTTCCTGATCCCCTCCCCAAGGCCCCCGCGCCGATCGACGACATCCTCCGTCTCCAGATCTTCCTGGATGGCAAGCTCTTCGGTCCCGGCAAGCTGGACGGCCGCCCTGGTGAGTTCACCGTCAAGGCGCTGAAGCGCTACCAGAAGTCCCAGGGCCTTCCGGAGACCGAGATGGCGGAAAGCAGCCTGGATCTGTCCAGCGTCACTGAGCTCTACACCACCTACACGATCCGTGAGGAAGACCTCAAGTTCATTGGCGCGGTGCCCACCCAGCCCTCCGCGCAGAGCAAAAAGAAATACCTGCCCTACGATTCCCTGCTCGAGTTCCTGACCGAGCGTTTCCACAGCGCGCCCGACTTTCTGGAATACATCAACCTGCCCGTGAAGATGAGCGCCCTCAAGCCGGGTGATTCCGTGAAGGTCCCGAATGTCACCCCCTTCCTCATCGAGGAACTCACCGAGGTAGCCAAGCTTCCGGAAGTGCCCGAGCTCCAGGCCCGCGTGATCAAGATCAACACCCTCGAGAAAATGCTCGACCTCTGGGACGGTGAAAAACTGCTCGCCAGCCTGCCCATCACCCCGGGCAGCGGCTACCTCGCCACCCCTCCCGGCACCTGGCGCATCGTCGGCATCACCCAGATGCCTACCTTCCGCTGGGACAAAAGCGTGCTGGAATACGGCGTGCGCAGCGATAACTTCTACACCCTGCCCATCGGCCCGAACAACCCCGTCGGGGTTATGTGGATCGGCCTCAGCAAGGCGGGCATCGGCATCCACGGCACGAACAGCCCCCAAACCATCGGTCGTAGCTCCAGCCATGGCTGCATGCGCACTGCCAACTGGGACGTCGTGCGCCTGGTGAAACAGATCTCCTCCGGCATGACCGTCATCATCGAAGGTCCTAAAGCGATCCCACGCCCTGCCCCGGTAGCCAAGGCCAAGAAGACGGAAGCTGTCGTGGCCGAAGAAGCACCACCTCCGCCGAAGAAGGGCATCCTTAACTGGCTCTTCCGCAAGAAGTAACTTTTGTCGAGTAAGTCAGCGGCCTCCATCGAGAGGAGCCAGCTGCTCAGCAAAAGCCCCCTGCCCTATTGTTGTCAAACAGCCCTGCCGGAAAGACAGGGCTGCCTAACAAAAACGAGGACAAGGGATTGAATCCTTTAGTTCGCTGCACGCTGGATGGCGCTTCCAGCTTTGGAGATGCCTCGGCCAGCATGATAAGCGGCATGGTCCATTTCAGCACCTACGCGCTGCGCAGGACCACCACGGCTGCGGCAGCTGGTGAAGTTCACAGAGACCAGGATGGCCAAGATAAAAAGAACAGGGAGTGTTTTCATAAGATAAGGCAGTTAAGGTTAGTCACCCACAATACGGTTTCCCAAGCGAAAGTGGATTGGCGCAACTTCACTTTCCCCAGATCGTTCTCCCAAGCTGACATACTATGATCCGGTCCAGCCTCCTTGTTTTTCTGTCTGCCACCCTGCTGCAGGCGCAGACCTGCGCCTGCACCATCCCGGTCTTCCGTTATGCGCTCGACCGCTGGGAGACTGATCGCTTCAAGCTCAGCGTCCCCTCCAACACCTCACAGAACGCCGAGCTTACCGACATCCTCCGCCCCCTGCGCGCCAACGGCAAAGCCAACTTCGACATCGCCACTAGCCGCGATCCTGCCCTGGCGAAGGCGGAACTCTTCGATTCCAAGACCAGTTCCCAGACACTCTGGTCTGGCGATCTCGACAAAGCCAGCCTCGCCGCCGTGCTCGATTCCCCCGGCCGGAGCGAAATCCTCAAGCGCATCCTTTCCGGTGAATCTGTCGTCTGGGTCATCGTAGACTCCGGCAACCCCGAGGATCAGGCTGAGATCGCCCGCATCGAGAAGCGCCTGAAGTTCCTCGAAAACGTCGCTGCCCTCCCGATCCAGGACCCGAATGATCCCGACAGCCAGCTCGGCCCCGGCCCGGCCCTGCTGCTGAAATTCACCACCCTGCATCTGCGCCGTGATGACCCTGCCGAGAAGCTGCTGATCACCATGCTCGCCGGCCCCACCGGCAAGGTCGATCCCGCCCAGGGTGCCTTCGCCGCCGCCGTCTTTGGCAAAGGCCGCGTCCTGGGTGCTTGGCCACTCACGCAACTCGATGACATGGCTCTCGAGGAAGCCTGCATGTTCCTTGTCGGCCGCTGCTCCTGCCGGCTGAAAAACGACAATCCAGGATGGGACATCCTCCTGAATGTCGACTGGCCCAAAGCCCTCCAGGAAGCCAGCGACAAGAGAACCGCCACCACCACCGCTTCCGAGCCCGCGAAACCTGTGGAGATGAAGCATCCCGAAACGGTCGTGACCCAGGCCCAGGTCGTCCCGCTTCCCGCAGCCACAGCCTCCGCCGCCACGACGAGTCCCGGCGCCATCCCGCAGAGCTCCATCCTCCTTGCTTCATCCGCCCTGCTCCTCGGCTGCGTTGTTATGCTCCTGAGGAAATCCAAGTCACGCTAGTCACGCAGGCGGCTCATGCCTCCGCGTGCCAGGAAGCTATCTTCGCCCTCTGCGTAATCTGGAGTTAAAAAGGGTTCGCCGCTGCGTTTCACCACTTCCATGAAGTGGCCCCTCCTCGCACTGATCCCCCTTTCCGTCTGTCTCACACTCCCCGCAGCCCAGCCGAACATCCTCGTCATCGTCGCCGATGACCTCGGCTATGCGGACATCGGCGCTCACGGCGGCAAGGAAGTCCCTACGCCTCATCTCGATGCCCTCGCCGCCAGTGGCGTGCGCTGCACCTCCGGCTACGTCACGGCCCCCTACTGCAGCCCCTCGCGCGCTGGCTTTCTCACCGGCAAATCGCAGACCCGCTTCGGCCACGAGTTCAATCCGCATGTCGGCGATGAAGCCAAGCTCGGCCTGCCGCTCGACCAGCGCACCATCGCGAACGTCCTGCATGACACCGGCTACGCCACCTCCCTGATCGGCAAGTGGCACCAGGGCTTCGATGCCGCCCATCATCCGCAGTCTCGCGGCTTTGATGAGTTTTTCGGATTTCTCGTCGGCGGGCATAACTACTTATTGCACAAAGATGCCGAGCCCGAGTTCGGCTCCGCTCATTCGCACGACATGATCTACCGCGGTCGCGAGCTCCAGAAGCTCGATGGCTACACCACCGACCTCTTCACCGATGAAGCTCTCGCATTCATGGGTCGGAACGCCAAGAAGCCCTGGTTCCTCTACCTCGCCTACAACGCGGTCCACACACCTTTAGAGATCGCCGAAAAGCTCAAATCCCGCATCCCCGCCAGCGTCACGGATGAAAGCCGCCGCGGCTATCTCTCCCTTTTGTTAGGTCTGGACGACTCCATCGGCCGCCTCACTGCGGAACTGAAGGCCAAGCATCCCGATACCCTCGTCTTCTTCTTCAGCGACAACGGCGGCTCCGGAAGAAAACCATTCTTCGCCTACAACACTGGCATCAACACCCCGCTGCGTGGTGATAAAGGCCAGACATTGGAAGGCGGCATCCGCGTCCCCTTCTTCATCTCCTGGCCCGGCAAACTACAGGCTGGCAAAACCTACGACCACCCCGTCTCCACGCTGGACATCCTCCCCACCTCCTGCGCCGCTTCTGGTGCCAAACCGCCCGCAGGACTCGAAGGCACCGACCTCCTCCCTCACCTGAAAGGTGAAAACGCCCAGCCACCTCACGACATGCTCGCCTGGCGCTTCGGCCCGCAAAAAGCCATCCGCCGCGGCCAGTGGAAACTCGTGGACGTGCGCGACATGGAGACCAAAACCGAGTCCGGCTGGCAGCTCTACGACCTCGCCACCGACATCGGCGAAACCCAAAACCTCGCTTCATCCAAAACCGATCTCGTCGCCGATCTCACCGCCGCCTGGAACGAATGGGACCTCCGCAACATCCCACCCCAATGGCATGGCAGCCCCAACGAAGATCCCACCGCCCCGCCCAAACCCGCCGCAAAGGCTAAAGCCGAAGCGAAAGCAAAAAAGTAACCGGTCAGAAAAGGGCTCGAATCCTGAAATCCTGGAATCTTGTTCATCCTGTAAAAACGAAACCGCGAATTCCGAAGCGTACTGTTCTAGCCCATGACGTTCCTCCTCGCTGCCAGCCAAGGCTTCCGCTTCCCAAAGATCCAGCAGATGCTCGTCGGCATCGCGATCGAGCAGTGGCTGAGATATGCCATCTTTGCCGGCATCGCCTGGCTCCTCGCTTATGTGTTCTTTAAAAAGCGCTGGTGGCGCCGAAAAATCATCCAGCGTGATCCCCTGCCCTCGGATCTGCGCCGCGAATTCCTCTGGTCCCTCTGCACCGTCGTCATCTACGCCCTCGTCGGCACCGGCACCCTGCTGCTGGGCAGGCTCGGCTGGCTGAAAATGTACAAGGACATTGGCGAGTACGGCTGGCTTTGGTTCTTCGCCAGCATCGTCGTCGCCATCTTCATCCACGACACCTACTTCTACTGGACCCACCGCCTCATGCATCACCGGAAGCTCTTCCGCTGGTTCCACAAGGTGCATCACCAGAGCACGAACCCCAGTCCCTGGGCCTCCTACTCCTTCGCGCCGCTGGAGGCCGCTGTGCAGGCCGGCATCTTCCCCGTGCTCATGCTCACGCTGCCCATGCATCCGCTGGCCTTCCTGGTCTTCATGGTCTGGCAGATCACCTTCAATGTCGCCGGTCACACCGGCTATGAATTCTACCCGCGCTGGTTGCTGCAAACTTGGTTCGGTAAGTTCATCAATACTCCCACGAACCACATCCAGCATCACGAGAAGATGCGCGGCAATTACGGCCTCTATTTTAATCTCTGGGATCGGCTCCTCGGCACGAACCACAAGGACTACGAAGCCCGCTTCCAGGAGGTCACCTCCCGCCCTCACACTCCCGCATGAAAAACCTGTTCTTCTGCCTGCTCGCCTTCAGCGCCGCTCTTCTCTCTGCAGCCCCGCCAAACATCGTCATCATGCTGGTGGACGACGTGGGCGTCATGGACACCTCCCTGCCCTTCCTCACGGATGCGGAAGGCAAGCCCAAGCGCTACCCGCTGAACGACTACTACCGCACGCCGAACATGGAGCGCCTCGCCGCACGCGGTATCCGCTTCAATAACTTCTGCGCCATGAGCGTGTGCTCGCCCACGCGCATCTCCATCATGACGGGCCAGAACGCCGCTCGTCATCGCACCACGAACTGGATCAATCCCGACACGAACAACGCCGGTCCCCAAGGTGCTCCCGACTGGAACTGGCAGGGCCTCAAGAAGGGCGATGTCACCCTCCCCAGTCTTCTCCAGGCCAGCGGCTACCGCACCATCCACGTCGGCAAAGGCCACTTCGCCCCACGCGAGTTCGAGGCATCAAACCCGCAAGCCATCGGCTTCGACATCAACGTCGGCGGAGCCTCCATCGGCGCTCCGGGCAGCTACTACGGGAAGCAGAACTTCGGCGCTTTCGGGAATAACAAAAAGGGCAACAATAAGAATAAGACCGAAGCCCAGGTCCAACCTCAGGGCCAAGGTCAAAACAAGGCCAAGAAGCCCGGCAATGCCGTCCCCGGTTTGGAGAAGTATCACGGCCAGGACATCTTCCTGACCGATGCCCTCACCCTCGAGGCCAAGTCTCACATCGACGACTCCGTGAAGGCCCAAAAACCCTTCTTCCTCTACTTCGCCCAATACGCCGTCCACGCCCCGCATCAGTCAGATCCACGCTACGCCGCGAATTACAAAGACAGCGGCAAGCCCGAGCAGGCGCAGAACTTCGCCACCCTCGTCGAGGGCATGGACAAGTCCCTCGGCGACCTCCTCGATCATCTCGACACCCTCGGCATCGCCGATAACACACTCGTCTTCTTCCTGGGCGACAACGGCAGCGATGCCCCACTCGGCCATGAGCACACCGTCGCCTGCGCCGCACCACTGCGTGGCAAGAAAGGCTCCCACTATGAAGGCGGCATGCGCGTCCCCTTCATCGCCGCCTGGGCCAAACCAAATGCATCGCAAGAGCACCAGCAGCGCCTGCCCATCACCGCGAATGCCATCCAAAGCCAGCAAGCCGCCGTGTATGACATGTTCCCCACCATCCTCAGCCTCGCAGGAGTCCAGTCCCCAGCAGCACATGCGCTCGATGGCAAGAAGCTCGACACCCTCCTCACCGGCAAGCCCGACAGCACCCGCAGCGAGACCTTCCTCATGCATTACCCGCACTCGCCGCATCGCACCGAGTACTTCACCACTTATCGCGATGGTGAATGGAAGGTCATCTACCACTACTTCCCCACCGCCGTCTCGGGCGGCAGCCACTACCAGCTCTTCAATCTTAAAGACGATCCCTTCGAACAAAAAGATCTCGCCGCCACCAACGCCACTGAGCTGAAGCGCCTCATGCAGGCCCTCATTGCCGGCCTCGAAGCCCAAAAGGCCGTCTACCCCATCGATCAAGCCACCAAAGCTCCCGTGAAGCCCCAGCTCCCATGAAACTGCCGCACTTTTTGTTCGCCGTCACTTGCCTCTTCACCGCTTTCGCAAGTGCTCAGGATCTCCTGCCACCCATCACCGAAGGCCAGCGCATCGCCACCTGCGGCCACAGCTTCCACGTCTTCATCTACAATCAGGTCGCGCAGATCGCTCAATCAGCGGGCTTGAAGCACGAACTTGTCGGCATCTCCAGCATCGGCGGTTCCACTGTCGAGAAGCATTGGCTCGTCCCCGAGGACAAAAGCGCCGTGAAGCAGGTGCTCAAGACTGGCAAGGTGGATGTCCTCACCCTCTCTCCCATCTGGCTGCCCGATCCAGCCATCGAAAGATTCATCAAGCTCGGCCTCGAGCACAATCCCGACCTGCGCATCACCGTCCAGGAATACTGGCTGCCTAACGACGAGTATGAACCCGTCTACCCGCTGCAAACTCGTAAAAAGGTCGACCATGATGCCACCGATATCACCAAGCTCGCTGAGGCCAACGCCCGCTATGCCAAGGACATCGAAGACATGGTCAAAGCCATCAATCAAACCCTCGCCAAGCCTTCCGTTCTCGTCGTCCCCGTCGGCCAGGCCTCCATCGCCTTGCGTGCAAAAATCCTCGCCGGCCAGGCCCCCGGCCTCAAGAAACAGTGGGACCTCTTCCGCGATACCTGGGGCCATGCCACCACACCTCTGCAGATCCTCTCCAGCTACTGCCACTACGCCGTCATCTACCGCCGCAGCCCCGTCGGCCTCCCCGTCCCTCCGCCCTTCCGCGGCGTCAAGGACATGAGTGAAGACGACAAAACCAAGCTCAACACCCTCCTCCAAGAGATCGCCTGGGAAACCGTCAGCAAGCACCCCATGGCGGGCATCATCAAGCCTGCCGGCGCTCAGTGAGACATGGGAGGCTGATATGGAAGTGCTCGTATCGCGGCTAAAAGTTACGAGAGCGCGGGTTGGCACGATGAGCTTTGTACACTGGGGCGTGGTCACACGTATTGCTGCCACGCATGAACCGCATCTCTCTCACTCTCCTCACATGCAGCCTGTGGATCACACCCTTCCTTCACGCTGAATTCAGGGCCGGCTCGGCCATCATCGATATCTCTCCACCGAAACTCCCCGTCCTCGTCAACGGCGGCATGCTCAGCCGCTACGTCGACAAGATCAATACCCGCGTCCATGCCCGCGCCATCGTCATGAGCGATGGCAAAACCGAGGTCGCCATCGTCGTCGCGGACAGTTGCATGATGAGCCGCCAGGTCCTCGATGACGCCAAAAAAATGGCCACGGAGAAAACCGGCATCCCGATCGAGCGCATGCTCATCTCCGCTACTCACGCGCATTCCGCACCCGCCTCCATGGGCTGCCTCGGCACTGATCCAGATCCCAGCTACGTGCCCTTTCTCAAAGAGAAACTCGTCGAAGCCATCGCCGCAGCCAAGGCCGCGCAGGTTCCCGCCAAGATCGGTTTCGCCAAAGCCAACGCCGCCGATTTCACCGCTCTGCGTCAATGGATTCGCCGGCCCGACAAACTCGCCGAAGATCCCTTCGGCAACATGAGCGTGCGCGCCAACATGCACGCCGGAAGCAAATGGGAGAATGCCGTCGGTGAATCCGGCCCCGAAGATCCCGATCTCTCGCTCATCTCCCTTCAGACCAAGGACGGCAAACCACTCGCCGTGCTTGGAAACTTCTCCATGCACTACTTTGGCGATAAAGACATCAGCGCCGACTACTTTGGCCTCTTCGCCGATGGCCTGCAAAAGCGCATCGCGCCGGATGGCAAGATGGTCGGCATCATGTCCCACGGCTGCAGCGGCGATATCTACCGCGTCGACTACAAAGTCCCCGAGAAGGATCGTCCCAAACCCACCATCGACGAATACACCAACGGCCTTCTCGACATCGCCATGAAGGCCTACGCCACCATCCAATATAAGGACAACGTCGATGTCGCCATGGCCGAACAGCGCATGACCATGAACTACCGCGTGCCAGATAAGCAGCGCCTCGAATGGGCCCAGCGCATCGTCACCGAGATGGGAGATCGCCTCGCCAAGACACCCACCGAAGTCTATGCCCGCGAACAAATCATTCTCCATGAGCGCAAACAAACCGAGATCGTCGTGCAAGCCCTCCGCGTCGGCGATATCGGCATCGCCACCACACCGAATGAGACCTACGCCATCACCGGCCTGAAGATCAAAGCCGCCAGTCCACTGCCTCATAACATGGTCATCGAACTCGCCAATGGTGGCGATGGCTATATCCCGCCACCCGAGATGCACGCCTGGGGCGGTTACAACACCTGGGCTGCACGTTCCGCCGGACTCGAAATCACCGCCGAACCAAAAATCACACAAGCCGCCATCGGCTTGCTTGAGCAGGTCAGCAAAGCTCCGCGCAAACCCTGGCAGCTCACCACCGGCCCCGCTTCCAAAGCCATCGCCTCCCTCAAACCCGCCATGTGGTGGCGCATGAACGAGTTCAGCGGCCCGCTCGCCCAGGATGACAGCGGCCACCAGCGCCACGCGAGCTATCTCGGCGGCATCGCCTACTACCTCGACGGCCCGCATTCGGATCAGTTCTGCGCGGATGGCGAGACCAATCGCGCCCCGCACTTCGTCAGCGGTGCCCTCGCCACCGACCTCACGGACATCGGCAGCGCCCACACCATCTCCCTCTGGCTCTGGAACGGCATGCCCACGGATGGCCGCGACATCACCGGCTGGTTCTACTCTCGCGATCACAGCCACGGCATTAGCGCCTATGGCGAGCATCTCGGCATAGGCGGCAAAAGCGGCCACACCGGCAAGCTCATCTTCCAGTCCAACAATCTGATTGCCGGCAAAACCGAGATCCCCCGCTGGACTTGGCAGCACGTCGCCCTCGTCCGCGATGGCAGCAAAGTCCGCATCTACCTCAACGGCACTCTCGAGATCGAAGCCGAAGCCCCGCCCGCGAAACCCACCTCCACCTTCTTCGGCACCCGCAGCGACCTAGACTCCACCTGGGAAGGCCGCCTCGACGAGATCGCCATCTTCCCCTCCGCCCTCGACGCCGCCCAGATCAAGACCCTCAGCCTAGCAAAGTAAGAAGCTCCACAAGATCCCCAGCGCCCAACCAATTTTAAATTTTCAGTTCTCAGTTTACAATTTTCAGTATTCCCCGAGCCGCCTTTCGCCACCACCACTCCCCAAATCATAAATTCCTCACACTCCCTCCATCCACCCACTGCGGCGGGATCATAATCTGCCGCTGCACCTCCGGCACCCCATGCTCATGCTGGGAAAGCTGAGTGACAATCAAGTCCACCGCCGCCGCCGCCAGATGCTCTCTTCGCTGATAAATCCCAGCGAACTCCTTCATCCTTGGGGTCCAGTCATGCACCACGAATCCCACATCCTCGGGAAAGCGTAGTCCGAGTCGCCTCAGCCATCCCGGCACATGCGTGTCAAAGGTGATGAGCGCATCCGGTTGATGCTCACCCATCCACTTCGCAAAGGCCTCGAACCCTTTGCTGATGTCATTGCTCGGAAACAGCAGCAGCGGCACCCGGTCCTCCGGTGCCAGGCCGTGCTGCCAGTGAAACAATCCGCCGCTGTAACCAAACTGCGAGCGATTCACAATCCACCGCGTCACCGCCACACCGATGCGTTGGTAACCCCGCGCCGCCAGTTGCTCCGCCGCCATGTGAATCCCCAGCGTCATGTTCCCCGCGCACATGTGCAGTGCGGGTGAGCTCATCGCATTGCCAAACGTCACCGCCGCAAAGGGCGAGTAATCCACCTTGCTGCAAGGAAGCTGCAAACTCTGCGGTGACACAATCACCCCCTCGATCCCACGCGCATGCAGGATCCTCTGCAACCGCTTCGGCGTCAGTCCATCTCGACCCAAGAAGAACTCCTCCACCGCATACCCATGCCCCTGCGCACGTCGGCGGATATACTCCACCGGCACATATTGATAGGTCGGACTCAGCAGGCCGTCCTGTGGCACATCCTCACGAATGACCGCGATCACCGCTCGCACCCGCTGCTGCTTCTTGCCTCTCACCACCTGCATCATCCGCGCCAGATGCGGATCCGGCTGATAGTTCAGTTTCTTCGCCTCCCGCATCACCAGTTCCCGTTTCTCCTCGGATACCTTCGGTGCCCCTCGCAGCACCCTCGAAACCGTCATCAAAGACACCCCCGCCGCGCGGGCAATGTCTTTCAGGGTGGCAGGAGCAGCTTCAGGCATGGTGTTAACATAACACTCCACAACACATGTCCAGCCGTGAAATTCTTCTTCAGAGCACGTTCTCTGCCACATGCTCTTCCGAATCCTTTCCTTGGCACTCTCCGCGCTGCTCGCCACCCAGGCCTCCGCGCAAAGCCTCATCCCCAGCGGCTGGGATCCCGCTCTCGCAGGCGATGTGGTCATGCAGCGCCTCATCAACACCTCCGCGCCTCGCGTCAAAGGCACCCATGATGCCGAGTTCATCTGTGTTGGCGATAAAGCCTATCTCGTGACCGAGGCGAATGATCAGCGCGCAGGTGAAAGCTCTGCCTGGCCTTTCATCTACGTGACGATGTCCATCGTAAATCTGAAGACGCTGGAAGTGGAGAAGGTCATCGACTTTGCCCGCAGCGAGCAGGCCTTTGAAAATGAAACCCTGCCGTTCGGGCAATGCTTTGTGCCGCGGATTCTTCAAAAAGATGCGAAGACACTGCGCTGCTATTTCACCAGCCAGGATCCTGGAAAGCGTCAGTCGCAGATGTGGTATATCGACTTCGATCTAAAACGCGCGGCGTTTGAGAACAAGATTTTCCGTGCGAAGCTCAAAACGGCCGCAGGCACTTTTGACATGCAGCCGCAGTACTTTCACGCGGATGCCGCAGCGCAGGGTTTTCGCCGTCCGGCGAGAGACGCGGGTCTTTTCATCTTCGATTCGTTCAAGCAGTTCGACGGCAAGACCTACGTCGCGCTGAACAACTTTCCCGTCGGGCAGAACGCGCTCGCGCTGCTCCACGACGACCTCGTCACCTTCGAAGTCCTCGGCCATTACAACGAGCCGCAATCCCAGCAACTCAGCGAATCCGCCGTGAACAAACTGCCCGACGGCACCTGGATGGCCATCTGCCGCAATGACAAAGGCAACTACCACTTCACCACCAGCCCTGATGGCAAAACCTGGACCATCGGCAAAGAGATGCCCTTCGTGAATGGGTCAAACTCCAAGCCCACCTTCGACAAGTTTGGCGATGTCTATTACCTCGGCTGGCAGGATGCTGAGCTGATCAACGGCGACCGCCGCACCATCTTCAATTTCGACATCTCCCGCGATGGCAAAAACTGGGAGCGCAAATACCGCTTTGTCACGCCGCATTCATTCCAGTATCCTGCCCTGCATGAACATCAGGGAGTCATCTGGCTCAGCGTCACCCAAGGAAAGCTGAAAGACCGCATCATGTTCGGCAAGCTTGAGGAGGTGGGCCAGTTTGAATCACTCGCTGGCAAGAAACGCATCGAATGGCCCGTACCACCCGCCCCAGGCACCGCCTTGATGAAGAAGAATGAAAAGCTCTTCACCGACCGCGAGTATGTCATCGATGAAATGCCCGCCGAGGTGAGCGGTCTGCCCTTCTACCAAACTAGCATCGAGCAGATCGATGTCGAAGTCACCAAGCCCGGCACCGTCTTCGCACTCACCCCCACCATCCGCCCCAGGGCAGCCAGCCAGGAAGAGGCTCTCAAAAAAGCCGGCTTCACAAAAGTCGATGTGCCCGAAACCCAGCTCTTCCCTGGTGAGATCAATCGCGTCAGCCTCTACCGCAAAACCGTGAAGCCCGGCGAGCGCCTGAAGTTCAAGAAGATGGTTCTGCTCATCCTCAAGGACGGCGTTGCGGTGCATGAGCAAAACCCCAATGCCCCCGTGGTCATCACCAACCCAGGCGCCGAGTTTCAAGATGAAGCACGTCCCGGCGGCATGATCATCGGCATGGATCGCACCCTCAAAGGCCGCATCTGGGGCTGCTGGACCGGCACGGGCGACAAGAAAGATGGATACTTCTTGTTAGCCACAAGCGATGACGATGGCACCACCTGGTCCAAGCCACGCCTCGCCGTCGGTGCACGCACAGACATCTCGCAGAAGCTCAGCGGTGCGTTGGTGGGCAATCTCTGGACCGATCCTAAAGGCCGCTTGTGGCTGTTCTTCGATCAGCAGCTTGGCGACGCAGAAGGACTCATCACCAATTGGTCCATGGTCTGCAGTGATCCTGATGCCGCCGAACCCACCTGGTCCGAACCAGTACGCTTCGCGGAAGGTTGCACCCTCAACAAACCCACCGTCCTTAAAAATGGTCACTGGCTTCTACCTGTGTCGGATTGGCAGAAGAAGATCGCGCGCGTCTTTGACTCCACCAATCAAGGCCACACATGGAAGGAGCGAGGCAGCCTGCAGTTCCCAGACTGGCAGTATGATGAGCACATGACCGTCGAGCTCAAAGACGGCCGCCTTTGGATGCTCGCCCGCACCGGCGGCCAGCCGCATGAAAGCTTCTCCACCGACAACGGCGCGACCTGGAGTGCCCCACAGCAGGCCGCCACCGTGCAAAACGTAAGCTCACGCTTCTTCCTACGTCGCTTGAAGTCCGGTCGCATTCTGCTCGTCAAAAACGGTTCACCTGCCGAGCGCCTGCAGAAGCGCACTCACATGTCCGCCTGGCTCTCCGAAGACGAAGGCCTAACGTGGAAAGGCGGCCTCATGCTCGATGAACGCAATTCCGTCTCCTATCCCGATGGCTTCGAGTCTCCCGATGGCCTCATCCACCTCCTCTATGATTGGAACCGCCACACGGATGCCGAGATCCTCATGGCCAAGTTCCGAGAGGAAGACATCCTCGCCGCCAAGCTCGTCTCCAAAGATGCGAAGCTGCTCATGCTCGTAAACAAGGCCACCGGCCCCAAGCCCGAGAAGCTCTATAACGGCATCGAGCTTCCAGACGTCTGGCCGCCAAAATTCCGCGATCCCAACTCCGCCGAGCCCATGGAGGTCCCTTACCTCAAGCGTCCGCTGAAGACCATCCCCATCGATGTCGGTCGTCAGCTGTTCGTCGATGACTTCCTCATTCAAAAGACCACGCTGAAGCGCACCTTCCATCAAGCGAAGAAGTTTGAAGGCAATCCCGTCTTTAAAGCCGAGACCGAGCGTGAACTCGGCAAGTCCACAGAAGGCGAGCGCGGCGAGGAAGCCACCACCTTCACGGGTCAAGGCGGCGTGTTTTACGATCCCACGGAAAAGCTCTTCAAGATGTTCTACGTCGCTGGCTGGCGCGGCCCGCTTTCCCTCGCCACCAGCCCAGACATGAAGACCTGGACACGCCATGGTCAGTTGCTGCCCGAGGGCCTGCGCTGGACCGGCCCCAAGCTCGCCACCGGTGGTTCCGACAACTGTGTGTGGCTCGACCTAAATGCCAAGACTCCCGCCGAGCGCATCAAGTATCTCACCTGCTGGCTGCATGTGCCGAAAGATCAGCGTCCCCAGGGCTTCATGCACTCACTGCATGTCTCGGATGGCAAAAATTTCTCAGATGCCGTGACCACCAGCATCGCCGCGGATGACTACTGCTCGTTCTTCTACAATCCCTTCCGCGAAAAATGGGTCTTCAGCATCAAGCGCGGGACCTCACGAGGTCGCAGCCGTTACTACTATGAGAGTGATGAGTTCCTCAAAGGTGCCGACTGGGGCAAAGGCGTGTTCTGGACAAGCTCCGACAAGCTCGATGAACCCGAGCCGAAGGATCGCTATCCCGGTGGCGGTGAACAGCCGCAGCTCTACAGCCTCAATGCGGTGGCCTATGAAAGCCTCATGATCGGCATGCACTACATCCATCGCGGTCCGAAGAATGAGATCTGCGAAAAGGGCCAGTTCCCAAAACTCGTCGATCTCGAGCTCGGCTTCAGCCGCGATGGCTTCCACTGGGATCGTCCCGACCGCCGTGGTTTCATCGTTGGTTCGCGCACCGAAGGTTCCTGGGATCGCGGTTATCTCCACGGTGCAGCGGGCGTCTTTGTGGTGCTGGATGACCAGCTCGTTTTCCCTTACATGGGCACCAGCGGCGTCGCTCCCAGCGGTCATCGCGGCATGTATACTGGCGGCAGCATCGGCCTCGCCACTTTGCGTCGCGATGGCTTCGCCTCCATGGACGGCACCGGCTCCCTCACCACGCGTCCCGTGAAGTTCAGCGGCAAGCACCTCTTCGTGAACTCCATCGGCGATCTCACGGTCACCGCGTCGGACGAAAAAAACAAAGTGCTCGCCACTTCCAAGCCTCTCACAGGTGACTCCACCAAACAGCGCATCGAGTGGAATGAGATCGCCGATCTCTCCAAGCTCTCCGGCAAGCCCGTGAAATTCACCTTCACCATGACCAACGGTTCCCTCTATTCCTTCTGGGTCTCCCCAGACGAAAAAGGCGCCAGCAATGGCTACGTCGGCGCTGGCGGCCCCGAGTTCTCAGGAGTGATGGATAAAGCCGACCGCTGATCAGCGATCTTTGTTTCGCATGCGCATCATCCTCCCCAGCCTTTTCGTCCTCATCGCTGCAAGCCTTGGTGCAGCGGAGAGCTCGGCCCCCATCCCGTTACGTGATCTCCCCCTGCTCTTCGCCGATGACAGCGGCGTGGCCACAAGCTCCGGCGTGAAGCGAACCGTGCATCCCGCACGCACACGACCCGCAGCCGTGCTGGAAGGAACTCTCCCGCAGGAAGGCAGCCGCGTGTATCTGACCGGCTCTGTCTATCAGGATGAAGCCACCGGTCTGCTCCGCATGTGGTATGCAGGCCATCCCGATCTGCCGGGCGGCAAGAAGCCCAAGGTCGAAGGTCTGCGCACCGGTAAAGGCAACTTCCGTGCTCTATGCTACTTCCAAAGACGGCATCGCGTGGGATCGGCCAAACCTAGGCCAGTTTGAGTTTCAGAAGTCCAAGGACAACAACATCATCTACGACTTCCACAGCCCGAGCGTGCTGCTTGACCCGGCTGATCCCGATCCCGCTCGTCGCCACAAGATGCTCGGCTCCATCACTGGAGCTTACTACAGCGCCACGTCGTCCGATGGCCTGCACTGGACCGGCCCCAAGCAGCCGATCATCAAATCTTCCGACAACATCACCCTAACCAAAAATCCACTCACGGGTGAGTATCTGGCTTTCGTGCGCATGCCCGCCAAGTTGCGGGGCTACCCACGCCGCACCGTTTCGCTCTCACGCAGCCGCGACTTCATCACCTGGAGCAAGCCCGAGCTGGTCTTCGCTCCTGATGAGCAGGACGACGCCTGGGTCACCACACCTGGACAACGCACCGAGGTGAACAACATGGCCGTCATCCCCCATGCGGCAGGCCTCCTCGGTTTTCCCACCATCTTCCGCGTCACCGTCACTGATCGCAATCCAGCGGAGTTAGGCCACGGTCAAAGCCCCACCGATGGCACGCTGGATGTACAGCTCATCACCAGCAGCGATGGAAAGAAGTGGCAGCGCACGGAGAAGCGCGAGCCCATCATCGCGCGCGGTGTCGCAGGCAGCTTTGATGCAGGCTCGATCTTCGGCGTGTCAAATACCGCCGTGCATGTGGGTGATGAAACCTGGATCTACTACACCGGCATGACCACCTCCCACGGTGCTCCCATTCCACCGAAGCGCATCGCCATCGGCCGTGCTGAGTGGCGTCGACATGGCTTCGTCTCGCTGGATGCCAGCGATGAATCCGCACGCGTCGAAACCAAATCTCTCCAGCTCTCCACACCCAACCTCATCGTCAATGCGAATGCTGCGGAGGGTGAAGTCCGCGTCGCCTTGCTCGAAGCCGATGGTCGTCCCATCGCAGGTTATGCCTTCGAAGATTGCACTCCGCTCAAAGCTGATTCCGTCCGCTGGTCGCCTCAATGGAGCGGTAAGACTTCGCTTCCCACCGACCGTCCTGTCCGCATTCTTGCCGAGCTTCGCAAAGCCAGTCTCTACAGTTTGTCGTGCGCTTCCGCCAAGCAGCCCTGACACTCACGTCACACATGACCCTCCGTCTTCATCTCCCGCTTCTCTCGATGACCGTGGCACTGCTCACCGCCATCTCAGTTTTTTCTCTCCACGCCCAGACCACCGCGCGTGAGCTTCCCCCGCCTCTGACCAAACACACCGAGGGCCTCGTGGCCTTTTGGGACTTCAACGAGGAAGCGGGCCAGCCGCGACTCTCACACGGCGCTCAGCCTTACGCGTTGAAGGAGATGAAGGGCCCCATCAAGCGCAGCGATGGCGGCGGTGTCTTTGGCCCGAATGCAGCACGCATCAAGCCCGGCCAATGGTTCATGATCGACCGTCCTGATCTTCATGATCTGAACATCCATGGCAAGGAAGCCAAGGTCAGTGTCGTCGCCTGGGTGAAGCGAGTCGAGCCCACCTCCTGGCAGGCCATCGCGGGTGTGTGGGATGAGACACGCGGCAAGCGCCAGTACTGCCTCTTCCTCAATGCGCCGACCGGCACCCGTGCGGATGAGATGAAGCGCTATCCCTTGAAGAATCGCATCCACGGTCACGTCTCCAGTGTCGGGGGTGGCACGCCGGGCCAGAAGGTCTGCATCACCTACTCCAGCAGCGCCACCGAGATCCCATTGGGCCAGTGGCACTGCCTCGCCATGACCTATGATGGCCGTGAATCTCGCGTCTACCTGGATGGCAAGCTCGACTCCCTGGAACACTACAACCCCTTCCCTTATGCCGAAGGCCTCTTCGATGGCAGCACGGAAGGCTCACCCTTCACCGTCGGCGCCGTGCATCGCGGTGGCACCTGGGGGAATTTCTTCGGCGGCGTGATTGGCGGACTCGCCGTCTACAGCAAAGCCTTGAATGAAGCAGAGATGCTCGCGCTTGCTCAGAGCGTTCCATTGCCGTCAGCGGCCGCCACCCCTCTCAAGGCTCAGAAGCCCAAGGACTCAACCAGAAAGGCTCCCGCCCCATGAACCTCGCCACACTCTCCCATCTTCTGCGTTCAACCGGCCTAACACTTTGTTTCGCTGGCATTTGTGGCGCGGCGGATGAAGCCCCCTTGCTGAAGGTCGTCGACTTTGAAACCGGCGAACTTCCGCAGCTCGGCCTGCAAAAGGCACAGGACGATTCGCTGAGCATCGTCACCACTCCCGTTCGTGCTGGCAAGCATGCCGCGAAGACCTTGCTGCGCGTCACCGATCCCGAGGTGAACAGCGGCCAGCGCGCTGAGTTCTCGGACGGGAAGAAGATGACCAAGATTGAGATGGAGAAAGACTACTGGTATGGTCTCAGCATCTTCGTGCCGGAGGACTTCAAGCCTACCAGCAAGTCCAACGCCGTGCTCTTCCAATGGCACACTCAGCAAGGCGGCCCGAGCCCTGTGCTCTCCATCCGCGTCCAGGGCGATGAATGGCTGATCAATGGCAACGCCACAGAGAAACGCCGCACACTTGCGAGACTGCCGCTCGTCAAAGGTAAATGGACCGACTGGGTCGTGCATGCACGCTGGTCCGCCAAGACCGATGGTTTCTGGACGATCTGGAAGGACGATGTCGAGATCGTCAACGAGCGAGACATCATCACCCAATACCCGGAGGAACTCGGCCCCTATGCCAAGTTCGGCCAGTATCACAGCGTCGATGAAAAGGCGCCGCAGAACATCGTCTTCTTTGATGAGTACCGCGTCGCCGGCCCCAGCGGCAGTTACGAGCAGGTTGCCCCTGCGGGCAAGTCTCCCACCCAACCATGACCCTCTCCCACTCTTATGATCCGCTTCATCAACTGGTTTAACAATCTTTACCCCGTGTGGCTAGTCACCCTCGCGGTGATCGCCTTCTTCAAGCCGCAGACCATGATATGGTTTGATAAACCATGGATCTTCTGGTCCCTGGCTGCCTCGATGCTTGGCATGGGCCTAACGTTAAGTATTGAAGATTTCAAGGCCATCGCCCGCATGCCCGGCTGCGTGGCGCTCGGCTTCTGCGCGCAGTACACCATCATGCCGCTCACCGGCTGGCTGGTGGCCAAGGTGCTGAATCTCGATCCAGGACTCGCGGTCGGCATCATCCTTGTGGCAAGCTGCCCCGGCGGCATGGCCTCCAACATGATCAGCTACCTCGCCAAGGCGAACGTGGCTCTCTCCGTGGTGCTGACACTGGCCTCCACACTGCTCGCCTTCTTCTTCACTCCGATGTGGACCAGTCTTCTCGCCGGCAAATATGTGCCCGTGGATGTCGTGCAGTTGTCCATTGATGCCTTCAAACTCACCATCGCTCCCGTCGTCCTCGGCGTGCTGATCCGCTGGTTGCTGCCGCATGTGGCAAACAAGATCGGTGCCTGCGGCCCCACCATCGCCGTGATCGCCTTCGTGTGCGTCAGTGGCGGTATTGTGGCAGCCAGCGCTGAAGCCATTGCGGCGAATTTTGGCATCCTGGCGCTCGCCGCTTTTCTGCTCCATGTGTTCGGCTTTGCCGTTGGCTACACGATTCCGAAATTGCTTCGTTATCCCGAATCCATCGCCCGCACGGTCAGCATCGAGGTCGGCATGCAAAACGGCGGCATGGCAGCCGCCCTCGCCCGACAGCACTTCCCCACGATGCCTCTAGCCTCTGCTGCGGCTGTCTTCAGCGGCGTCATGCAGAACATCATCGGCGGATTCGCCGCGGCTTGGTGGAAGCGCCGTTCATGCAATGAATCCGCCGCACCGGTCGCCATCGCTCCCACTCCTAAAGAAGTCGTCCCCGAGTGATGAGCCGCCGCGATATCTACTACTGGAAGTGTGACCGCCCTGCGGCCTTTCACGGCACTCAGACGCGCAGTCAGCCTGATGCCGAGATTGAGCAGCAGCTTGCCCTGGCACTGCAAGGCTTCTTCAATACGCAGAACATCTGTTTGAGCGCAGGTGCCGGCCAGGGCAACCACCTCACCTGGAATGCTGAGGTGGATGACAAAAGCCTCTTCATCCGTGTCGAGAACGGGCCTGAAAAAGATGCGCACATCGCCATCGAATCCGCCTTGATGGATCAAGTCCGCGCCGCCGGTGTCCCCACGCCGAAAGTGCATGGTTGCGATGCCTCACGTCGCCAGGTGCCCTTCGCCTGGCAGGCTCTGGAGCGGATCACCGCTCCTGATCTCAATCACTGGTTCAAACAAGGGACGCTGGATGCACCGAGCATCGCCCATGCGATCGGCCAGGCCGTCGCCCAGTGGCAGAACATTCACTTCGAAGGTTTCGGCATCTTAGAGTGGTCCGCACAGTCCTCTGTGCGAAACGATGGACTAACGAACAGCGATGACCTCGCGCCACTCCGCAGTCCTCATCCGACCTACTCTGACTACTTTCACCTTCGCCTCGAGGATCATCTCTCCTTCCTCGTCTCTCGCGGCTTCCTCAGCGAATCACAGCGAAACGAAATCACCTCCGAGATCGAAGCCCATCGCGCTCTCCTTGATCTCGCTCCCGGCTGTCTCGTCCACAAGGATCTCGCCCTTTGGAACATCCTCGGCACTCAGCATCAGATCAGCGCCTTCATCGACTTTGATGACAGCATCAGCGGTGACTCGATGGATGACCTCTCACTGCTCGCCTGCTTCCATGATGCTGCTTTTCTCCAGCGCGCTTTTGAAGGCTATCAAAGCATCCTCCCCTTGCCGCCCGAGCATCTCCGCCGCTTCTGGCTGCACCTGTTGCGTAACATGATTGTCAAAGCGGTCATCCGTGTCGGCGCAGGCTACTTTGATCGCGATGACGGCTTCTTCCTCATCAGCAGCGGCTCCTCGGGTCAAAGCCTGAAAGCCATGACCCATGCTCGCATCCAGATCGCCCTGCGAGGTCTGCGTGAGGATGCCTCGCTCGACATCCTGAATGGCTGACAAGGAATCATCCACCCTTACTCTCTTATGAAATCCCACATCGGCACTTTTCTCTCCATTGGATCACCGACCATGTCCGAGCTCGCCGCCGAGTGCGGCTTTGACTGGGTTCTCATTGATCTCGAGCACGGCTGCGAATCTGAAGCCGCCTTGCCGAACCAATTACGCGCTCTCCGTGGCAGCCAGACACTCGGCATCGTCCGCGTCAGCGCCCCGCATCCAGACCTCATCAGCCGCGTGCTGGACTGGGGTGCGGATGGCATCATGGTCCCGCATGTGGATACCGTGGCTCAGGCTGAGCACTGCGTGCGTTCAGCCACCTATCCGCCCAAAGGTCATCGCGGCGTGTCCCGCACCGTGCGTGCCTATGGCTATGGCATGCGGATCCCGGCGGGCGAGCTCCCCAAGCCCATCATCCTCGCCCAGATCGAAACCGCGGAAGGTGTCTCCAATGCGGATCAAATCGCTGCCGTGGAGGGCATCGATGCTCTCTTCATCGGCCCGGCTGATTTGTCCTATGATTTGAAGGCCCGCCAGTCTCCACGCAGCTATGACGACTGCGTGAACACCGTCGCTAAGGCCGCACGCGATCATGGCAAAGGCTGCGGCATCCTCGTCCGTCATGCAGATGACAAGGAGAAGCTCAAGGCCATGGGCTTCAACTGGCTCGCGATGGACTCTGATCTCTCGCTCGTGCGCGAGGGCTTCAAGCGGAACCTCGAGCTGGCCCGCACCTGGTGTTAACATAACCCTCCATTCCCTGCCTTGCCCGCCAAGGTAGTAGTCACGCCCCCGTATTCTCAGCCAACCATGAAGCATCTCTTCGCCGCTCTTTGCCTAACCACCACCGCAGTGTTCGCCCAGGACAAGGCCCTGCTCGATCTCTCGCTCGTGCCTCCGGCCATTAATACCAACCCTGGTCCGGAATACGACGATCAGGTGCGCCCGGGCAACATGATCATCGGCATGGATCGCACGCCGAAAGGCCGCATCTGGGCCGCATGGGTGGGCAATGGCGACTCACCCAATGGCTTCTTCATGCTCGCCACAAGCGATAACGATGGCAAGACATGGTCCAAGCCCAAGGTCGTCATCGATCCTCAGGACGGTGAACTCAATGGCGTGCGCTATGAGCGCCGCGCTCTCGTCGGCAATCTCTGGACGGATCCTCTCGGCCGCCTCTGGTGCTTCTTCGACCAGAGCATCGGTTACTTCGATGGTCGCTGCGGTGACTGGTACATCCGCTGTGACGATCCTGATGCTGCCGAGCCCAAGTGGACTGAGCCCGTGCGCTTTGCCGATGGCTGCACGCTGAACAAACCTACCGTGCTCAGCAATGGCGACTGGCTCCTGCCCGTCTCTCTCTGGACTCGCGACCGCATGCACGGCCCGGGCGTGGATAAGGAAGCGCACAAGGATCTCGATATCATCCGCATGGCCAATGTCTTTGCCTCCACGGACCAGGGCAAGACCTGGACACGTCGTGGCGGCGTCGCCTTCCCACGCACCGACTTTGACGAACACATGATCATCGAACGCAAGGACGGCAGCCTCTGGATGCTCGCCCGCACCAAAGACGGGATCAGCGAAAGCACCTCTGCGGACAAAGGCGCGACCTGGAGCGAGCAGCAGCCCTCATCGATTCAGAATGTCAGCGCCCGCTTCTTCATCCGCCGCCTCGCTTCCGGCAAACTGCTGCTCGTGAAGAATGGCCCGCTCAATGTGCGCCTGCCGAACCGCTCCAACTTGAAGGCCTTCCTCTCCGACGATGATGGCAAGACCTGGGGCAAAGGTTTATTGCTGGATGACCGCGCCTCCGTCTCCTATCCCGATGGCTTTCAAGCCCCCAATGGAGACATCCACATCCTCTATGATTGGAACCGCCACACCGATGCGGTCGTCTTCCATGTGAAGTTCACTGAGGCCCACTTCGAGTCACAGCCCAAGCTTGCCAAAGACATCGTCAATCAAGCCTTCGCACCCAAGCTGCCGAAGGACATCGTTCCTGATCCCAAGTGGACCACGCAAGGCCTTGAAGATGCCAAGCAAGACTTCAAGAGCGTCCCTTATGATGGCGTGACGCCGAACAAAATGGTTTGCGATACCACTCTGCGTGAACTGCCCGATGGCTCCTGGATTCTCTTCATCCTCGCAGGTGGCGATACCGAACCCAGCCCGCTGAACTACACCGGCATCACCCGCAGCACGGACAAGGGCAAGACGTGGACACCGCTCGCGCCTTTCGATGTCGGCTTCCCACGCGAAGGCAAGACCATCGGCCAGGGCCCGACCGAGCTCATGATTCACGGCCAGCGCAGCACCCTCTTCTTCTCCACGCACTCGAAGCATTGGGCCAATGACTGGCGCTCCTGGTATCTCACCAGCGATGATTCGTTCAAGACCTGGAGCAAGCCTATCGAAGTCCCCGGCCGCCTGAAGAACCGCACCTTCATCCGCAAGCACATTGTCTGCCAAGATGGCCGCATCATGATTCCCTTCCAGCACTACATCGGTCCCGATGACGAGCAGAAAAAAGAGCCGCTCGACCGCGCCTTCACCAATCCACGCAACGGCGTGCTCATCAGCAAGGACGGCGGTGCAACATGGACTGAGCATGGCAACATCCGCCTCACGCCGAACAGTCGCTATTTTGGTTGGGCCGAAAACGACCTCTTCGAGCATCCCGATGGCCGCATCACCATGGTCATCCGTGGCGATGGGCTCGGCGGCATCCTCTACAAGGCCGAGAGCAAAGACGGCGGCCTCACCTGGCCCGAGTTCGCCACCGCCACGAACATCCCCAACCCCGGCAGCAAGACCACCCTCTACAATCTCGGTGGAGATACCGTCGCCATCCTGCACAACCCGAACAGCAAGCAGCGCACCCCCATGGCCCTGTGGATCAGCTTTGATGGCATGAAGACCTGGCCCTATCAGCGCGTGCTGCAGCAGGAGTCCGTCGATGGACCGAAAGGCCGCATGAACTATCCGGACGGCTTCGTCAGCGCAGACAAACAGTGGCTGCACTTTGCCTTTGATGACAACCGCCATCGCGCAGTGCATTACAGCGCCAAGCTACCGCCGCTGAAGTGACTTTAAAAGTCCCCCCAAGCCAACGACTCACAATGAAACAGCAGGACAGTCCTTGAGAGACATGTCCTGCACTGCTCAGGGCCGCATCGTTGCCTGAAGTTTGACCAGCGCCTGACGGGCGGCCTCAGCACCTGTCTGTCTCCAGACGGGCAGGAATTGCTCGCCCAGATACGCTGTGCCCCAGATATCACCAAGCGCTGGTGGGAAATTCCCTTTCGCCTTGGCCAGCGCAAATCCGACGTTCTTGCCATCACTGTCCCTGACCAACAAACCGAAATGAACCAGACCGGCACCAGGAGTCACAGTGACGGTGGTGCCTAAAGCCAGTTCAAGGCCGTTGCCGCGTGCAAACTGCTTGTACTCTCCCGGATAGCGCATCTCCCCTGAAAACCCAGGTTGAAAACGCAACTGACGAAACGGCACATACTGAAAGCTGGCGCAGCGCGAGAAGGTGTCTTCAATGCCAGTCAGGACGGCGTTCTCAATGGCCCAGACACTTCGGGCACGTCCGTCAGCGGGAGCAGAGCCATCGAGACGCCCGCTAAGCGGACGGAATCCGCGATCTGCGATGATCCCCGCAGGCTTCCCCTGCACGCCGGCAAGCGTGCCCTCCGTGCAACTGACCAAGTTCGTGACGAGTGCTGCGGCCAGGACGAGGCAGCTGAGAATTTTACGGTTCATCCGCCCCTTATGCCCATCCATTCTCCGACACTCAAGCAATCTCGGATGAAGTATCATCATTCCCTCACGCCGATCTTGTCTACCGGGATCGCCTTGAAACCTAGTTTGAATGCTGGCGACTCAGGCTTGAGGCGGAAGTCGTCTTTCTGCCAGTCAACGAACATCGGGTCGGCGACGAGGCTGGTCTTGTCCCAGCCTTCGGCCTGCCAGGAGGTCCATTCGTTGAGGGGGGCGGCTTCGGTGATGCGGACGTCATCCACATCAAGATGCCCCTGGGGCTGATGGCAGTCGATGCGCAACCAAAAGTGCTTCAACCATGGTTTCCAGGCGGCTTCGGTCGTTAGCGGAACACGCCCTGTGGCCTCAAACTCCTGCCATTCGTTCGTGACGGTGAGGCTGGTGCTGTTGGACTGCCAGTAGCCCTGGCCTGCGGCATACGCGGCGATGGCCACGCTCACAGGAGCGCTGGCCTCCGTGGAGCGCAGACGGAGCTTCACACGATAAGCTGCACCCGGCGTCACGGGCAGATCAGGACCGTGGAAGACACTCTTCGGGTTCTTCGGATCTTTGAGCACTAGACAGTCACAGCGCAAAAGGCCTTCAGTGGCGATGAGGTTCACCTTGCCGGGGCGATGATTGAAGCCCCAGCCCTTGGGTGTCTTTCCGACTTCGGCCGAATCAAAAGCTTCGGTGAAGAGCGGCGCTCCAGGCCTGTCCGGGCCGACCTTGTTGATGCCAGTGGTGATGGGATGACCATTGGCCCAGGCGAGGTTATGATCGATGAGATTCCACTTCGGCGAGACATGGCGGAGATCCCCATACTTCAAGCCTGGCTCGCTGCTAAACATGATGTTACGCCGCACCACGTTGCCACTCATGAAGGTGCCGTCCTCGCGGATGGCATCCTTCGGGTGCAGTTCCATGCCGCGCATGCCTTTCCACGCCGCCTGGCCCGCCACGGACTCATAGCCCTTGATCATGCCATCGATGTGGCTCGAGTAAAAGCGCTGCTCTTTGGTCCAGCCATGGAGATCAAACTGGAACCGGCCACCGAGAGCGAAGATGTTGTTCTCCACCAGGCAGTCACGCGAGTTGTGCATGTGGATGGGCGTGTGCGCCACGCGGTAGACAATGTTCCCGATGATGTCGAGCCCGCCGCTGTTGTCGTCCGGATACAGGCCAAAGGTGAACCAGGGATGCTTCAGGCCGCCAGATTCCTGCCCGCAGCCGACGATGTCATGGATCAGATTATACTGCCACTTGCTGCCGCGGCTGCTGATCCAGTCACGCCCACCGGTGTAGATGGCGCCGCCGTCCTGAGTTTCCAGGCAGAGATGATGCATGTGGTTGTACTCCACGATGAGGTTGTTCCCGCTCATCTGCACGCCCATGCGCGGCCCGTCATGGATGTGGTTATGCCGTGCGACGTGTCCCACGCCATACATGCTGATGCCGCAGGCGTTTTTGTTATACACACCCATGTGATGCACATGATTATCCTCCGCGATGTGGTCCGGCCCCGTGAGTGTCTTGCGGTCTCCTCCACTGAGGCCGATGCCATTGCTGCCCGTGAAGCTCACCTCGTTATGCGAGATGCGCACATTCCTTCCGGTGCTCACGCTGATGCCGCTGCCGTGAAAGTCACCCACGCGGGTGAGGACACAGCGCTCCACCAGGCAGTCCTCCGCCCCATCCAGCGTGATGGCGGTGCCGTGGCAGCCCGTGAGCGTCAGACCACGGATCGTGATCTTCTTCGCGCCCGGCTTCAGCTTGAAAAAGCTCTCGAGCACAGGCAGCCGCACCTCACATTTAGCGATGGGTTTCTGCGGCCAGAAATAGAGCAACCCGGTGCGCTTGTCATAAAACCACTCGCCCGGCGCATCCAGCTCCTCGAGGGCATTTTGGAAGTGGTAGCGGTTATGCGGATGCAGGTCATAACCACAATCCTTCTTCAGCGTGAGCAGGCGCGTCTGCGCATCCAGCGAGACCACCGGCTCGAGGAAATTCCACCAGCCGTATTGCGCGAAGATATCGATTTCCACATCCTCCGGATGCGCCCACTTCCGCACATCCTGCGCTTTCACGTACATCGTGCGCTTCCACAGATGTCCCTCAGGCGCGCCCGTGGCTGGGAAATCATCCACAAAGGCCCAACCACCATAGAGCGGATCCTTCGCGTCAAAGTTTGGGTAGCGCGCCAGGATCTGCCGCTCGCCATCGCAGAGCAGTTGCCGGGGCGTGAAGGCTTTCGGCAGCAGCTTTGAGACATCTGCCTTCATGATCTGACCCTCATGTGTCTCCCAGCCCGTGACCAATGGCGCGCCGATGAGCGTGCTCCCTTCGCCTGCGATGGTCAGATTGGAATCCTTTGGCTCCAGAACGATTGGCTGGGTGAGTTCAGCGGTTCCTTTTGGCACTAGAACGGTCGCCACTGACATGTCGCCCTCCTGACGCGCCTCACGCACCTTTTGCACCGCCTGGAGCAGGGGCAGTTCGGGAGAGACACGGACTTCCAGGGCATGTGAAAAAGACAGCCAGGGCAGAAGGAACAGCAACGACAAACGACGCGGAGACATGAGATGGAAGCGATACCCCGCTCCGTGAAGAGGGCAAATGCGAGCCTGTCGCAAGGGCGAGGTTTCCGAATCGGCGCTTGTCGGGAATGGAGAACCTCGCTTACTTCCCCGCCATCCACCCATGCCCCTCGCCTTTTACCACATCCTCCACATTGTCGGCCTGATCTTCATCTTTGCAGGTTTCGGTGCCCTCCTCTCGTCTGATTCCGCCCGCAGTGCCATGAAGTGGCACGGCATCGGCCTGCTGATCAGCTTCATCTCCGGCTTCGCCATGATCTCCAAGCTGGGCTTCAAGATGTCCGCCCTGCCCACCTGGATCTTCATTAAGATGGGTCTCTGGCTGGTGCTCGGCTTTCTGCCCGTGCTGGCACGCAAGCGCGTCCTCACGCCACAGGCCGTGATGATCCTCGCCATCGTGGTCGGCGGCACGCTGGCCTACCTTGGCTACATGAAGCCAGCGCTCTGATTCATTTTTACTTCCGCTCCAGCAAGCGTGCATTGGGAAGCCCGGGCTTTCTGATGCACGCTTTTTCGTGTCGAAGGCTATCGGCCCGAGGTCACTCCTTGGGCACGTGCGGAACGAGAACGTCCGGCGACTGATTGCGCTGCTTGCTGCGGCGCGCGGCCTCCTTGGCAAAGATCTCCTGGGAGCGCTTCGCCTTCTTGGTGGTCACGGGGGGCAGCACCCAGGTGCCATCACTGCGCAGCACACGACCGCGTGCCGTGTCCGTGAAATGAGTCTCGAGGATGTGGATGAGCCGCTTGCGGGCCTCCCTGTCCTCAATGGGCACCAGCAGCTCCACACGCTTTGACAGATTGCGGTTCATGAAGTCAGCGCTGGAGATGAAGGCCACATGCCGGCCGCCCTGGCGGAAGACGTAGATGCGCGCGTGCTCGAGATAGCGGTCGATGATGCTCACCACGCTGATGTTTTCGCTCAGCCCCTTCACGCCAGGGCGCAGGCAGCAGATGCCGCGGATGTTCAGGCGCACCTTCACGCCTGCCTGCGAGGCCTCATAGAGCGCCTCGATCATCTCGCGATCCTCGAGCGAGTTCATCTTCAGCATCATCTCCGCGGTCTCCCCCTGGCTCGCGCGCTCGGTTTCACTGCGGATCATCGTGAGCAGGCGCTCACGCAGGCCGTAGGGCGCCATGCTGAGCTTCTGGAAATGCACGAAGCGTGAGCGGCCCGTGACCGTGTTGAAAAAGGCGCTCGCATCACTGCCATAGTCAGGCCGGCAGGTCAGGTAGCTGATGTCCGTGTACAGCTTGGACGTGGCCTCATTGTAGTTGCCCGTGCCAAAGTGCATGTAGCGCATCAGGTTCCCGGCCTCGCGGCGCATGATGAGGCAGACCTTCGCGTGCGTCTTCAGGCCACGCACGCCATAGATGATCTGCGCGCCTGCGTTTAATAGTTCGTTAGCCCGGTCCAGGTTGCGGGCCTCGTCAAACCGCGCCTTGAGCTCCACCAGCACGGTCACCTGCTTGCCAGCCCCTGCGGCCTTGATCAGGGCGGCCACGATGCGGCTGTTCTTCGCGGTGCGATACAGGATCTGCTTGATGGCGATCACGTTCGGGTCCGCGGCCGCCTCCTCGATCAGCTTCACCACCGGCTCAAAGCTCTCATAAGGATGCTGCAGCAGCAGATCACCACGCTTGATCACCTCAAACATGCTCTCTCCCGCCTCGATCTGCGGCGGGGTCTGGCTCTGCCAGGCATCCACCTTCAGGTCATCAAAGCCCGGCAGTCCCGCGATGCCAAAGCAGGCCGTGAGATCCAGCTCCGCCGGGATGGTGAAGACCTGCGCCTTCGCGGCCTCGCACATCGTCTTGATCGCGCTCACGAGCTCGCGCTTCGCGCCATCCTCGATCTCCACGCGGATCGTCGGGCTCTGCAGACGCTTGTCCAGGATGCCCTCCATCTCGCTCACCAGATCACTCACGTTTTCATCATCCGCAGCGATGTCCGAGTTCCGGCTGATGCGGAAGCGCGCGGTGGCGGTGACATTTTCCGAGGTGAAATAGTGATGCAGGAAGGTGCCCAGCACATCCTCCAGATTCACATAGGCATACTGCACGCCTTCCGCATCCGGCACCGTCACCTGGCGGGAGAGGCTGCTCGGGATGCTCAGCAGCACCAGCCTCTGCGTGGCATTCTCCTCGGCCTCGGAGGCCACTGAGCACAGCACATTTAACTGCAGCGCCGGGATGGAAGACAGCACGCCCTCATCGATCGCGATGGGCGAGAGCACCGGGAACACATGCTCCATGAAGTAGTCCTCCAGATGCGTGCGCTGCACCGGGCTCAGATCAGCCGGCAGCAGGCGGTGGATGCCCTTTTCACGCAGCAGCGGCACCAGCTTCTGGCTCAGCAGCTCATGCTGACGGGCGATGAAGGCCGTCACGCGCTCATGGATTTGATCCCATTGTTGGCTAGGCGTCAGGCCGCTGGCATCCTTCGCCCGCCGGCCCTGCTCACGCAGGAACTGCAGCGCCCCCACGCGGACCATGAAAAACTCATCCATGTTCGAGGCGCTGATCGCCAGAAATTTCATCCGCTCCAGCACTGGCAGATCCTCGCGCGAGGCCTCCTCCAGCACACGCTCGTTGAAGGCCAGCCAGCTCAGCTCACGATTGAGGAAATGTTGGTCGGAAAATGACATCCCGCATGATTTGGAACCGGCTTAGGCACCTGACAAGTACCAGCGCGCACGGATCATGTGACAAATCGCAGGCCGCCCTCCTGGTCGCGGGCTTCCGTGCCACATCCCTACACCCTCAGGACAAACCCTGGTTTCGAGATCGGGCAGGCGCGCCTTCAGCGCTCCGGGCAGCCAAAGCAGGCAGCGCCGCCGAACTCTGCACGAAATACCCGGACCCCAGGTCCATCCCCTGAAAACGAACCCTCATTCCATCATGAAGACCTCCATTACTCTTATCGCGGCCCTGTTTGGCTTCGCCATCACCGCAGTCGCCCAGTCCGCAGGCGGCGGCGCAGGCACATCCCGTGTCGGCGGCGTCACCGGTGGCGAAACCCCCAATCCCCAAGTGAACAAGAGCGGCCCCTCCGCCGCCCAGGCTGCCAGCCAGGCCGAGATGTTCCGCAAATTGGACGCCAATCGTGACGGCATCCTGAGCGAGGACGAATTCGCCCGCCAAGGCCTGCAAAGTGACCTGGATGGCCAGACCACCACGGTCCGCAGCGCCACGACCGTCCCCGCCACCACCACGACCACGGTGACCCCCAGTGCCACCGTCATCGCTCCGAGCAGCACGACCACCGTCGTGCGCCCTAGCATGCCCCCAGGCACCGTCATCCCTGGCGGATCCACCGCCACCACCCTGACCACCACCTCCAGCAGTGGTGAGCCAAATTCCACCACGCGGCCCATCACCTCCAGCACCACGACCCGGACCACCGGCGTCAGCGCACCAGCGCCTACCCCACCCATGCCCGTCGGCACGAACACCAACGGCGCCCCCACCGGCTCCGGCAGCGGCGCAGGCGTCGTCCCGCGCTGAGTCAGCTTGAGGTCAGGCCCACCCCACATTCCACTCTCACCCCACCCGCCGTGTCTGTTCCTACAGGCACGGCGGTTTTCGTTGGGGGTCAGATCTCACTCATCCGCCCTCTCCCTTCCCCGTCCCTCCTCTGTTTTATTAGCGTCTGATTAGCGTCCATTAGCGGTTCAAAAATCCCCTCCCAATCTCCAAACCTCCGATTCCAAAAAGGATCCGCCTCACCACCGCCTCATCCCTCGGGAACAATTTTCAGTTTCCAATTTTCAGTCGCCCCCGAACTCCCTCCCCGTCCCATCTCCCCCATTAGCGTCTGATTAGCGTCCCATCAGCGGTTCAAAAATCCCCTCCCAACCTCCAAATCTCCTGTCAAAAACCTCAGGGAACAGGAAACCAAGAACAAAGAACCAGGAACCAAGAACGGCTACTTGGATCCAACCCGCCAAAGATGCCCCTCCGTCCGAATCAGCAGGTCCTTCCCCACCACCGCGTAGGACGCCAGGCTCTTCTCCGCCAGATCGTTCTTCGCGATCACCTCAAACGTCTTCCCGGCCTTCACCACCACGCCCAGGCCCTTCTCATCCTGCAGATACAGCTTCCCGTCGGCATGGAGGAGGGACGCGCTGATCGGCCCCGTGCACCTTTCCTGGTAGTGCACCGTGCCCGTCTTCGCATCCACGCACGACAGCACCCCGTTGTCCGCCACTAAATACAGCTCATCGCCCGCCACCACCATGCTCGGGTTGTGCGGGGCGAACTTGTCCAGCGTCCACGCCACGTGCGTGTCCGTCACATCGCCGACGTTGGAAGCATCCACCTTCACCGCGATCACCGTCGGCTTGTCATACCCGGTGGCGATGAACACCATCCCGTGCGCAAACACCGGCCTCGGCACCACGGAGTAACCCTCGCCATAGCGCGCCTTCCAGATCTCCTTCCCCGTCTCCGGGTCCAGCGCATTCACCACCCCGCTCCCCGGCGTGATCACCTGCTTCCTGCCCCCCACTTCGATCACCAGCGGCGTGGAAAAGGAAAACTTCTTCTTCGCCTCGCTCACCCGGTCAAACTTCCAGCGCAGCTTCCCCGTCGCCTTCTCCAGGGCGATCACCACCGGGTCCGCCTGCCCATCGGAACTGTAGATGAGCAGGTCGCCCACTAGCACCGGGCTGCCGCCCGCGCCATGCACCGGCTGATACGCCAGCTCCCGGTTCGTCCACACCTGGCTGCCATCCTCCGCGTTCAGACAAGCCGTGCCCTGGTGGCCAAAGTGCACATAAAGCTTCCCGCCCTCATGGATCGGCGTCGGGCTCGCATGACTGTTCTTCCGGTGGATGTTCGGCGCCTTCGCCGCCGACTGCGGAAACACCTCCTTGTCCCAGATCACCTTGCCATCCGTGGCGGCGACACACAGCGCCCGCAGACTCCGGTCCACCACCGCCTGCTCCTGCCCCCCCACCGGCACCGCACTGGTTAGATAAATCCGATCACCCACCACCACCGGCGACGACCACCCCACCCCCGGCACCGCCGCCTTCCAGACAATGTTCCGGTTCACATTCGGATTCCACTCCGAAGGGAGGCCTGCCGCGCTGCCTCCGTGGCCTTGGCCGTCAGCACCCCGGAACTCCGGCCAGTCGGCGGCGAGAGCGTAGAAGCACGCAAAAGAGGAAATGGCCACTAGGGAACGAGGAGGATACATCATCACAATAGGTGAATTAAACTGACCTTCGCAGGATGATCTTTCTTAGACTCGCAATCCGCTCTCTCTTGCCCCTCAATCACCTAACATTATAATGCATAATATAGACAAATTACCAAACCAAGCTTCACTACCGCAACAGATGTGACTCGTCAGTTGGATCTCAACCTTAGCATACCACCCAAGTAACTCTATATGTCCAAATACCAGTTTCACCGTCTCGGCAGTGATACGTTTCAAGAAATGGTGCAATCTCTACTGGAAAAGAAGCGCCGCGGGTTTGGTGAATTAATACAATTTGCCTCGAGCGGAGCAGATGGTGCGAGGGAAGCCACATGGACACAGCCGATCAATCATCCCGAATATCTACGGGATGAAATGAGTTTGTCTGACGAGCCAAAACAATGGATCTTCCAAGTCAAATATCATGATATAGGACTTCGCGGATGGGCTTCCGCAGGAGCTGCAGTAATTGCTGACCTTAAGGTGGAATTGGAAAAGGTCACGATTAAATACAAGTATAAATGTGATCATTATGTTTTAATCACCAACGTTCCCTTAACTGGCGCCAGCAGAATCGGAACGCGTGATAAGATCTCAAAGATCGCCGCCGACTGGAGAGGTCATATCTCACGTATCGAGGTTTGGGACGCGGCTGACCTTTCCCGAATGCTCGACAACAACCAAAGTGTGAGAACGGCATACAGTGAGCTAATCCTTCCTGGCGATATCCTGAGTGCGCTACACACTCAACTGCAACTGCGCGCAAATCGACGCGAAGGGATTTTTCGAGGTTATCTGAGAAACCTAATAGATAATGACTCAAAGGCTCGAGCCGAAGAGGCTGGGGATGATGATCCATTACCGCTCAGCAAGGTATTCATCGATCAGACGCTTCAACTCGACAGACAAAGCATACCTGAATGCTATATGGCAGATGTCGAGGCATGGGAAGCCGGAGACAATGATGAAGAAGGTTTTCCCACGGTAGTGCCAACCAGCCTTGAGCGTGTATCCTCTGCATTCCCATTGCTCTGGGGTGCACAGGAAAAAGTGATGCTTCTCGCAGGCCCCGGTTATGGGAAAAGCACTATTACACAGTTCCTAGCCCTTTACCACGCAGGAAGAATTATTGATCCCAGTTGTTCGTCGGCACTCGCTAAAAGAGTAAAGTTGCCTGCCGACTGGAGCACACAAGATCTAGACGCGGCATGTACGATGCGTTTCCCATTTCGCGTCGAACTGAGAAGGTATGTTAAGTGGCGTAAAGCGCAGACAGACGAAAGGATTCTTAGCGGCATCGCATCTTATATCGCTCGCCAACTGATTGGAGGCACGGTTGAATCAGCGATTGATCAAGATGATATCTTTGAGCTTATTGCATCCAATCCAACTCTACTTATCCTCGATGGCTTGGATGAGGTTCCAAATAAAGATGATCGTGATGCCCTTTTAAGGGAATTTGATGCATTTTTATATCGTTGCTCTGGGGAGAACGTGGATCTTCAAATAGTGATGTCCAGCAGGCCGCAAGGTTATCACGGAGAATTTGACCGTTTTCAACCATTACGCTGGGTGATCAACGACCTTAGCGAAAGCGACTTTAACCAATACTCCGCCGATTGGCTCTCTGAAAGAATAAAGAACCCAGAGGAGCGTCTCGAGGCAGAAGAGCGGATAAAACGAGGTATGTCCTCCGAAGCTGTGCGGCGCCTTGCAACCACACTCCTACAAGCAACGGTTATGCTAACCATTGTTCGGAAAAAGAGCGACATTCCAGAAGAACGTCATAAGCTATTTGAAAAATATGTCGACGTTGTCTTTCAGCGAGAGGTGACAAAAAATGATTTGATCGCACGGTATGAGTCAGAATTGAAGCTGCTCCATGAGATGGTTGGATATCAAATTCACGAGGGTGTAGATCGCGGTGAGGCAGGTATTATGCCAGAATTTAAGTTCAAGGAACTCGTTTGGACTGTATGGCGCCTTATCCGAGGAGATGAACGAATAAATGCGATTCCAAACCAGGAAATTCAGAGTATTTACGAGTTGTCAACTGACCGACTAGTTTTTCTCTCTGGCAAGGGAGCAAATCAGTCAGATATCGATTTTGTTATCCAACCATATCGGGAGTATTTTGCGGCGAAATATATGGCGAACCAAGGTGATGCAGACCCTGAGAAGGTATTCAGCTGTCTCGTTAAACGGGGAGCCTATTGGCAACAGGTGTTAAGATTCTTCGCAGCAATGACAACACCAGCGCAACGGTTGTCTTGGGCATTCAACTCAGCGCTACCAACACATGCCGCTCTAGGTACTGGAGATTTGACACAGGAGTTGCCGACCCGTCGAGCTGTTTTGTTTTCTATACCAGAGTTCGGAAGACTACAGTTTGAACAGTTTCGTAGAATAATAGCTGGATGTATACCAGAGCACGAGTGGTGGACATGGATAGGCCAAGGTTGGGTCATTTCGATTCTCGGAACGCTTAGGTCGGGAGAGGCTTGGCGTGAACTTTGGAAGATCTTTAACGGAAACAGGACCCACTCCTATGGAAGTAGCGAGTTCGCTTTACAACTGTTTCCCCAAGTGATTGCCAAGGGCGCGAGCGAGTTTGATGACCTCGTTCAATTTATCTCATCGCTGCTTGATGACGACGCCTTGGGCCGAAAAGCACTCGATGCAGCGCTACTTTATGATCTGCCTGTCGATTACACCTCAGCAAGACAGAGTGTGCTATTCGAGGCGTTGTTTCACTTTCCCTACCAAAGGCGTCATCGAAACCCGGCGTCTACCTTTGAGTTTGTTAGTCGTCTTCCTCGGTCACTCTCTACACGATTTATCTGTGTATTCCAACAACACTTATATGGTCACCAAGCGCAGAATCCTTGGAGATTTGTTGGACTGCCGGTAGAAGAGAGGGCAATGTCGGCGGAAATCGAGTCATATAACGAGCCAAACATTACTATATCACAACCTACTTGGCTTTATTTCGTTGTGCATACACACTCTGCGCCGACGAGTCTGCCGATTGCAGACGGTGATTACGAATGCTACTTGCACGCATTATTTGAAGCATTAAAGCGACCTGATGATAGTAAGCTCTATATAAAGGCAAGGGAGGCAATGGAAGCCCTTCCGCAACCGCCCTCTTGGAGTTTGCGGTGCGATTATGTACTGGGCCCTAATCCTGACGATTTCAAAAACATAGCAGACTGGATTCTCTACAAGACCGAAATGAAGGCTATGTTTGCCTCGAGCAATTCTACTTCTAGTCTTTATCACGTCGCCGCTACGTTTGGAGCGGCCGGAGATAGGGCGGGTAATGCATGGACATCACTGCTTTTTCGCCCTGCCGACTGGAGTCACTTAGTTTCCGAGGGATTGGTGGAGGCCGATTTTATTTCGACGCTTCGACAGAGCAGGTGGGCCAAGGCGGCTGACCTCATGGCGGCTCCTACAGAACTAGTATCGATTATTCATTACGTTTCTCATAGACCCAGAACTGTGGATATTCCCATCATTAAATTGATACAGATTGCAGTAACGCTTCACAACCAAGGAGTTTTGAGGGAATCAAGAATCACGAGAGGCGTATTCGATTTCGCGAAAATGGTTGACGTTAGCCCCCATGAGATTCATGCCCTAATCAACATACTCGAAAAGCCTCCAACATTTCCCGGCAGTTGGGCGAGTATCTTGCTCGAAGTAGCTCTGGCCACAAAGGGGATTGATCTGTCCCTTGTTTGCAGATTTTGGATAACGCTAAACATAGACCGTGAAGAGACGATCTGGCTTAACCCAATGCGTTTTATCGAGGAAATGGAGTATTCCTTAATTATAGCAGCACTGGAAGGGCTCAATACTGACACGGCTTTTGAACTGGCCGCGCTACTGATTTGGCGCCACCCCAAACTTCCGCCAGCGATTTCCATGGTGATGAATCGTCGGGCCGCATTTGAATTGCTTCGTCACGACTTAACGAAAGCAAATTCAAAGATACTTATTCGTTGTCTATTGCAAACAACTGCAACACGCGACGAAGCAAAGATCTACGGCAACCACGACAGATTCAAACATATCATTGACTCAAATCCTCGCATGCAGTCGCAAATTGCCGAGCGGCTTAATAGCCTGCCACAAACGTTGTCGAATGACGACTTTCCATTTCTTAGGGTCGAATTAAAGACGCTACTATCACGACATATAGAATATCCCCCACAGATTGCGGCGGCCGCATTAGATGCATTAATTTTGCTCGATACTGCAATATGCTCCCCTATAACGGAGGAAGATTGGCGAATTAGAGGGTGACCTTCGTCTCTATATAGAGCTCTCTAAGTGTAGCCCACTACAGAGTTACAAACTCCACCCCTTCCTCGGCTCCCGTGACAAGAACCGATTCGCGGCTTCATTGTTGGTGATCTTCATGGCCTTGGCATCCCAGAGGATCTTGCTGCCGGCGCGGAAGGCGACGTTGCCCAGGTGGTTCGCTTCGCTCAGGGGGCCGGCGTAACTAAAAGGGCTCGCCGTTGGCGTGCCGTGCTTGATGGCGTTGATCCACTCGGCGTGCTGGCCGGGGCTGTCGGCGATGAAGGGTTTCGGGGGCTGGAAATCCTTGAAGGTGGCTTCGGGGAGGAGCAGGTGCTTGCTGTAGTCGGAGAGCAGCATGCCTTTATCGCCGATGAAGAGGACGCCGCTGCCCCACTGGCTGATGAGGGGATCGTTCTTCCACACGTCTGGTTTGCTGCTGCCCTGGTGCCAGTGCAGCGTGCAGGCGGGCATCTCCCCGCGCGGGCCGTATTCATACACCGCATGCATGTTCGCCGGGGCGATCTCGGGGTGCGGCTCGGGGCCGAAGGCTTCGATGGAGAGCGGCGCGTCCAGCTTCAGCGCCCAGAACGGCAGGTCGTTCCAGTGGCTGCCCAGATCTGACATGGTGCCATTGCCGAAATCCCACCAGCGATACCATTTCGGCCCGGGGAAATAGACCTCGTTGTACGGGCGATACGGCGCCGGGCCTAACCAAAGATCCCAATCCAGATACGGCGGCGGTGTCTGCTCCTCCTTCGGCCGTTCGGTGACAAAGACGATGTCCTTGTTCTTCTCCGACTCCTCCTGGCTCTGCAAACCCCAGGAGCGCGAGACACAGACATGTGCCTCCGTGACCTTGCCGATGGCCCCGCTCTGGATCAGCTCCACCACGCGGCGATAGTTCGGCATGCCATGGATCTGCGTGCCCATCTGGGTGACCACACCCGCGTCCGCCGCCGCCTTCGTGATCAGCCGCGCCTCGGCCACATCCCGCGTCAGCGGCTTCTCACAGTACACCGGCTTCTTCATCTTCAACGCCGGCATGGTGGCATAGGCATGCGTGTGCTCCGTGGTGCTCACGACCACGCCATCGATCTCGCCCTCCTTGATCGTCTCATAGAGCTTGCGAAAATCCCGGAACGCCCGCGCCCCTTTGAAAGCCGCCGCCGCGCGGTCCAGGTTCTCCCCGTTCACATCACAGATGGCGATGACATTCTCGCTCGGCTCGGGGATCGGCGCGGAGACTTCTGCCGCCTTGCCATTCTTCGGCTTCAGTAACGGCACGCCGACGAGGCTCTGGACATTCGAAGCCCCACGCCCCCCGACCCCGATGAACACCAAGTTCAGCTTCGAGTTCGGCGAGCGAGCGCTGGTGATGGCTGGGAAGCCGAGGGTGCTGGCGGCAGCCGCGAGCGAGCTCTGGGCGAGAAAACGACGACGGGAGGAAGTCTGGCTGGGCATGCAGAGCAAACGAGCCGTGTGGGGTGGGTCTTGCCGTGTTACTCACGCTCCGGGGTTATTCGCGGGTCATTTTGACAGGATTAACAGGATGGCATGATTAACAAGATTCGAACCCTTTATTTCTTGTTCTGTTTTCAGCGACGGTCACGGCCTTGGATGGTGACCGAACGAGCGTCCGCTAGACACGGCTCACAAGTTCAACCTCCGATCACAAGAAAGCCCAAAGCCTAACCAAAAGAACTTCTGGAATCTTGTTAATCCTGAATCCTGTAAATCCTGTAATAAAAAAGCCCCCTCCCATCCCACGAGCCAAGCCCTGTCCATTCACCACTCCAGCCACAGCCGTCTCTGCCTGAAATCGAAGGTGACGCGGTAGTCCTTCAAGAAGAAGGAGCCCACACGCGGGAGGCCGGGGGAGATATCGATCTCAGCCTGCTTGTACTTGCCACCCAGCAGCGTGATCTCAGGCAGGGTCACGGTGCGGAGGCGGGCTTTGTCAGAGGTGACGGTGCCGCCGACGGCGACGAGGATGAGGCCTTCGACGATCTTGCCCTGGTCCTGCACGCCGAGCTTGGTGGCGATGGCTTCATCGATCTCGATGCCGTTGAAAGAACCGGTGTCGAGCAGGCAGGACCACTTCACGCCCTTGGACTCCAGATTGATGAAGGCGACGCCCTGCTGCACGCGAAACGGCGCGGTCGAGTGCCGCAGCAGCGAGTTCGGGCGGAAAGAGTCGCGAAAACCAAAGGTGGCCTTCTTGGTCCGGTAGTCGATGGTGAGATACGAGCAGTAGCGGGTGGGCAGGTCAAAGCCGAGGATGTTCGCCGGATAGTGCACGCCCTGGCCGAAGTTCTCAAAGGTGCGCACAAAGCAGGGATAGGCCGGCAGGCTCCATGCACCGATCTGCAGCGGCGTGAGCAGGCCCACGAGGCCCATCTCTTTTCCCACCACGCCGAGCATGGTGGCCTGCACCTGGCGTGAGTCGATGGTGGCCACGCCGGCCTTCACCGCATCCTCAGCGCCCATGACCAGACGCGCGGCGCCGGTGTCCAGCAGCATCTCCATGGGCTCATCTCTCGGTCCCTTCACGCGGATGACCGGCGTGCCGGAGCGCAGCTCAAAGGGCACGGTCACATCATGCGCTGGCAGGGAGGTGCGGATGGACTGGTCCAGGCCCTGCAGCCGGGTCTGAAACTCCGCCTTGGAAATGGTGCCCGCCTGCAGCTTCCGCATCGTCCCCGCGCTCACAGGGCCATGCCCGGTGAGGTTCACGCAGCCCGTGACCAGCAGCGCCAGAGACGCGAAACCCAGGTGAGCAAGACAGCGAAGCATAGACAGTGATAAAGCGATACCCGACGAAGACGTTCCCAACCAACGATGCTTCAAAAAGAAGCGGGCATCCGCAGATGCCCGCGCACCGGTCAAAATCACACGAAGCGCTTCATGCGCTCCGCGACGTCCTTTTCCAGACGGCGCACATAGTTGAGCGTGTACTCCTCCACGTCGATTTTCTCATCCTCGGCCAGCGGGGTGAGATCCATGGCATAGGTGAGCAGGCTGGTCTTGTCCGTGGTGTGGGAGTCGAAGTAGGTCGCGTTCGCATGACGCAGGCCTTCTTCGGCGAGGTCATAGCGCTTGCCGCCGCTGATCTGGCTGTCAAACACGCCTAACAAAGGACGCAGCAAATGCGGATACTTGTCCACCCAGAGCATGACCTTGTCGTCCGTCAGCATCCAGTCGAGCTTGCGCCAGACCTCGCAGCCGTAGACCTTCTTCGGGCGCATCTCAGGCGGCAGCTCGCGGATGGCCTCGATGCAGCGCAGGAAGGTGGCCACGTGGGTGTCATGACGGTCGCAGGGATTATGCACATAGAGGATCTGCGGCTGCGAATGCTCCAGGATGAATTTGATATCTGCGACCACGCCGGGGCGGTTCTCGCGCTTCACATCCTCACTCGGATAGCCGAGCTGGACCATGACGCTGTACTCACCCACGTAGGCGGCCTTGCGCTGCTCCGTGAGGCGCACTTTCTGCATCTCCTCATCCGTGAAGTTCTCATACGGCCCCTTGCGCGGGCTGCCGGCGCCATCCGTGACCACCACACCACCGAACCACTTGTCCGCCGTGTGGAAACACTCGGTGATGCCGTGGTAGGCGGCGATCTCCAGGTCATCCTGGTGGGAGACGATGCCGAGGTGGGTCACGCGGTGCAGCGCGGTCCAGGGGTCGGTGTTGTCGGGGATGAAGACGTCGTTTTTAGGATGGCGGAAGGTCACTGGACCCCCAATAAGCGCACGCTTCCCCGGCCTGCAAGACGCGATCCCGGTGCATTTATCACTCCTTTTTCATCGCAACCAGAGAATGCAGCAGGTGTTGATGCCTCGCATGATTGCCGCTAGCGTCTCCGGTCTCCTGCCCACCACCCCTGTCATGCCGGAACCGGAATGGCCCTCCACCGTCACACCTTCCGTGTCCGCTGACACGGAGGATTTGTCGTGTGATCTGGAGAGCGTCCGCCTGATGCTGCGGGTGAAGGAGGGGGATGTGAAGGCCTTTGAGATGCTGGTGGAGCTGCATCAGGGCGTGATGATCGGCACGGCGGCGCGCATGCTCGGGAACATCGATGACGCGCACGACATCGCCCAGCAGGTGTTTCTGCGGGTGTGGAAGAGCGCCCCCCGCTATGAGCCGACGGCGAAGTTCACCACCTGGCTCTTCACCATCATGCGGAACCTGGTCTTCAATGAGACCCGCCGCCGGAGCCGCCGGAAGGAAACCTCGCTCGAAGGTGAGAGCGAGAATGAGGACGGCCTCCAGCGCCAGTTTGCGGATCACACCGCCCCTGCCCCGGACCACATCACCCAGCAGGATGAGCTGGAGAAGGCGCTGGACAAGGCCATCGCCGCGCTGCCGGAGAAGCAGCGGCTGGCCGTGGTGCTGCGCCGGCATGAGGAGATGCCGTATGAGCAGATCTGCGAGATTTTGAAGATGTCCCTGCCCGCGGTAAAGAGCCTGCTTTTCAGAGCCCGCGCGGAGCTGAGGAAGCACCTGGTCAGCTACCTCGGCGAGGATCCGATGGGGTAGTCGCCCAGCGGGGGCGCTGCGTCGGATATCAACTCAAGCTGTGGACCTGTACTCTAAGCCATGACGCGGAGTTCGGTGGCCTGAGGACGCATGACGGCGGAGGTGAGCTCCGCGAGGCTGGGCACGTCCGGGGTGATGGGGAGATGGCGGGTGGCCATGGCCCACTCCAGGCGGAGATACTCGGCAATAGTGCTGGCGAAGCTGAGCTGAAAAAAGTGTGCGACAGCTCCCCAGACGGTGAGGAAGTGGCCTGCGGTGGTGCCATTTTCACAGGCCGTGCGGTAGTGGCCGAGCTGGCCCTGATAGCGCGCCTGACGCGTGGCTTTTAATAGCAGGCGTCCTGCCTCGGCGCTGCTCTCGGCTTGCTCAGGGGTGAGGACTCGGGAGAAGGCCGCATCAGCAGCGAGCATGGCCGAAAGGTCCGAGGTCTGCACGGCCTGCCAGACTTCCCGGAGATGCGGTGCCAGAGTGCGGCTGAGTGAGGCGTCCGCGAAACGTGCCCACTCCTGAGTGAGCAGCTTGGCCGAAGGTGAGCGCGATCCCTGCCAATGGAGATGATCCCTGCGATGGCGGATGCTGGAGAGCAGCCACTGCACCCAGTCGAGCCCGCGAGCCCAGTCTTCCAGGGCTTCCGTTTCAGTCTCATTGGCATCAGCCAGAATGGTCAGTGAGCGCAGGGGCGGTGGTGGCGGCACGGAACCTCCCGCGGGCAGGCGCGGTTCAGTGTCATCCATCCGTTGCAACAAACGAAACATCCTCGAAGTATCGTAGATCGGCTCTCTTCCTGCGAATGATAAAGTTTCCATGGCTGCAATTGCATCGCTTGACATGACCTCCTCTGACATCGCCACGAAGCCACACTATCAATGTACGCGTTGCGGAAACTGCTGCCGCTGGCCGGGGGATGTGAACGTGACGCCAGAGGAGGTGCCGATCATCGCGAAGTATCTCGGGATGGAGGAGGCGGATTTCATTGAGAACTGCACGCGGCTGAATGCCAACCGCACGGGGCTTTCGATCATCGACAAGCCGAACGGCGAGTGTCTTTACCTGGAAGGAGTGAACGTGTGCCGCATCCAGGCGGTGAAGCCGAACCAGTGCTCCGGGTTTCCGAATGTGTGGAGCTTCCCCGGCTGGCGGGAGAAGTGTGAGGCGATCGAGGTTTAAAACCTTGTTGCTCGTTCTTCGTTCTTCGTTCTTTGTTCCTAGTTGGGAGAGAAGCCTGCCTGGGGTACACGTGTGTCTGTTCAGTGGTCACGCCCGCAGAAGCATCTTGGCAGGGTTGGTATCACCGCCTAGCATCGCGCCTTCCGATGGCTGCGAACCGATTTTACTCCCCTTTTGATTCTGAAACGATGAAGAACCGTCCGGCGCACCCGGGGGAGTATCGGAATGCGTTTCAGATTGATCGCGATCGCATCATCCACAGCAGCGCGTTTCGCCGGCTGCAGAACAAGACGCAGGTCTTCCTGTCCGGGGAGTATGATTTCTACCGCACACGGCTCACGCACAGCATCGAGGTGGCGCAGATCGGGCGCAGCATCTGCGGCTGGCTGGAGCAGCAGGGCGCTGGATTGGCCGAGGACTGCTTCATCGATGCGGATCTGGTGGAGTGCGCCTGCCTCGCGCATGACCTGGGGCATCCGCCTTTCGGTCACACGGGTGAGCGCACGCTGCACCGGCTGATGCAGCCGTATGGCGGCTTTGAGGGCAATGCGCAGACGCTGCGCCTACTGACACAAACCATCTTTAATGAAGGCCGCGAGGGCATGGACCCCACCCGTGCTCTGCTGGATGCCATCCTCAAATACAAGACACTGCATGTGGAAGCGGGCGGCGCGCCGAACCACTATCTCTATGATGACCAGGAGTGCTGGCTGGACTTCACGCTGGGCGGGCAGGCCTTCCCGCCGGAACTGATTCCAGGAAAGGTGCGGAATGGCTTCAAGAGCATCGAGTGCCAGATCATGGACTGGGCAGATGACACGGCGTATTCGCTCAATGACATCGCGGATGGGATTCATGCGGGGTTCATCACGACCACGAGCCTGGAAAGCTGGGCAGCGAAGCAGCAACTCAATGCCGATCAGGCGGAGCATGTGGAGTTCCTCTGCAAGGCGATCCGCGAGAAACGTGTCGAGGGACGTTTGAACCGCGAGATCGGCAAATACATCCGCGCGACGAAGCTGGTGCCGGAGGCGAGCTTTCTGAGCGCGATGACGAAGCGGCATCAGTATCGGCTGGAGATCGATCCGGCGATGAAGGCGCAGTCAAAGCTGAACAAGAAGATCTCGCTCGACCTGGTGTTTCTCAGCCCGCAACTCCAGCAGCTCGACTACAAGGCGGACGTGATTTTGACCAAGATGTTTGAGGTGCTGCGGGATCGCTACATCGAGCCGAACGGGACCAAGCTGCACCTCATTCCGGCCACGCATGAGGCGGAGATCGAGAAGGCGCCGGATGCGGCCACGCGGGCACGTCTGGTCTGTGACTGGGTGGCGAGCATGACGGATGCCTTTGCCTTCCGGACTTACCGCAGGCTGTTTGATGCGAACTTTGGGTCGATCACGGATTTCGTGTGAGGAAAGAATCTAACCACGAATTTACATTCATTTTCGCGAATGACCAAGCCATCATGAGTTTGGTCATCATTCGTGGCAATTAGCGTCTATTAGCGGTTCAAAAGCTGGGGTTACCTGCGTATGTAGCATTCCCACCATGCGTTTGATTTCTGCTCTCTGCCTTGCTGCCACCGGTTTCCTCTCTGCCCAGACGGAGGCGGATTTTTTGAAAAACGTGCGCCAGTTGACCTTTGAAGGTCGCCGGGCGGGCGAGGGGTATTTTAATGCAGATGGAACGAAGATGGTCTTCCAGTCGGAACGTGAGGCGGGGAATCCGTTTTACCAGATCTACATGATGGATCTGGAGACGGGGGACCAGGAGCGCATCTCTCCCGGCATGGGCAAGACGACGTGTGCGTGGATTCACCCGGATGGGAAGCGCATCATGTTCGCCAGCACGCACTCGGACCCGAACTCGAAGGATCTGCAGGACGCGGAATACAAGGAGCGCGAGACGAGCAAGGTGCGCAAATACTCCTGGGACTATGATGAGCACTACGACATCTGGGAGTACACGCTGGCCACGAAGCTCTTCAAGAACCTGACGGACACGAAGGGCTATGATGCTGAAGGTGGATGGTCACCGGATGGTTCAAAGATGGTGTTTGCGAGCAATCGCCGGGCTTATGACAAGGAGCTTTCAAAAGAGGACGAGGAGCGGCTGAAGATCGACAAGCAGTACTTCATGGACATCTACATCTCGGATGCGGATGGCACGAATGTGAAGCAGCTCACGGATGTGCCGGGGTATGATGGCGGACCGTTTTTCAGCGCGGATGGCAAGAAGATCTGCTGGCGGCGCTTCACGCCGAAGGGTGACGTGGCCGAGGTGTGGACCATGAACACGGATGGCAGTGATCAGAAGCAGATCACCAAGCTGGGCGCGATGAGCTGGGCACCGTATTTCCATCCGAGCGGTGAGTATCTGATCTTCACCACGAACCTGAACGGCTTCGCCAATTTTGAGCTCTACATGGTGGATGCCGCAGGTAAGCGCGAGCCGGTGCGTGTGACCACGACGGATGGGTTTGACGGGCTCCCGGTCTTCACGCCGGATGGCAAGAAGCTGGCCTGGACCAGCGGCCGAACCGCGAATGCGCAGAGTCAGATTTTCATGGCGGACTGGGATCATGAGGCGGCGAAGAAAGCGCTGGGCGCCAGCGGTGCCGCGAAGGAGGACAAGGTCATCAAAACCGCCCAGGCACCAGATGCGAGTTTAACCAAGGGCGAGATCACGCCGGAGGACATGCGCCAGCATGTGACCTATCTCGCGAGTGATGAGCTGGATGGTCGTCTGACGGGCACGGAAGGTGAGAAACTGGCCACGCAGTATGTGGCGGATGTCTTCAAGAAGATCGGCCTGGAGCCCTATGGTGATGAAGAGTGGTTCGAGCCGTTTGATTTCACCGCAGGCGTGGCCTTGGGAGAGGGCAACAAGTTGACGCTCACCGGCGGAGATGCAGGTGAGTTGAAGACGGATGTGGACTGGCGGCCGCTGTCCTTTTCCCAGCTTGGGGAGATCAAGCCGGGCGCCATCGTCTTTGCCGGATACGGCATCGAGACGCCGGATGAAGCCACGGGCAATGATGGCAAAAAGCTGGAGACCTACAGCAGCTACGCGCACCTGGATGTGAAGGACAAGTGGGTGCTGGTGCTGCGCTATCTGCCTGAGGGCATCAGCAAGGAGCGGCGTGATGATCTGGTGCGCTACGCGAGCCTGCGTCACAAGGCGCTGGTGGCCCGTCAGAAGGGCGCGAAGGGGCTGATCTTTGCCAGCGGGCCTAACAGCAAGGTTGCCAACCAACTGGTGCCGATGAGCTTTGATGCGTCACTCGCGACCTCAGGTGTGGCGGCCATCAGTGTGACCGATGCGCTGGCGGACAAGCTGCTCAAACCCGCAGGCAAGACCCTCAAGGAACTGCAGGGCAAACTGGACACGGGAGACCTGATGGGCGGCATCGATTGCGCGGGACTCACGCTGGCGGCCACGATCGACATCCGTCAGGAAAAAAAGGTGGGGCGCAATGTGCTGGGCGTGCTGCCGGCGAAGGACAAGCCGGACCCGCATGTGGCACCGCTGATCGTGTGCGCGCACATCGACCATCTCGGCAGCAAGGGCGGCGGCAACTCGCGTGCCAAAGGCGATGACCTGAACAAGATCCACCATGGTGCGGATGACAACGCCAGCGGCGTGGCGGGCGTGATCGAGATCGCCCAGTATCTGGCGGATCAGAAGAGGCAGGGGAAGATCAAGCTCACGCGTGATGTGATCTTTGCCGGATGGAGTGGTGAGGAGCTCGGCCTGCTGGGCAGCAATCATTTCGTCGAAGCGTTGGCGAAGATGTTCCGCGGAGATCCGAACGGGAAGCTGACGGGCATGTTTGCCGCGTGCTTGAACATGGACATGATCGGCCGCTTCCAGAAGACCCTGGTGCTTCAGGGCGTGGGCTCCAGTTCGATTTGGGCCAAGGAGATCGAGAAGCGCAATGCGCCGATCGGCCTGCCGATCACCACCCAGAATGATGCGCACCTGCCGACGGACAGCACCACCTTTTATCTGCGCGGGATCCCGACGCTGAACGCCTTCACCGGCAGCCATGAGGACTATCACCTGCCGACTGACACGGCGGAGAAAATCGACTACGTGAACGCGGCGAAGATCGCTAAGCTCATCGGGCTGATCGCCCGCGGAGTCGCCACCTCGGACACGAATCCGGATTACGTGACCATGGAAGCCCCGAAGAACCAGGGCACACGCGGTGGCATGCGTGCCTATCTGGGGACCATCCCTGACTATGCGCAGGGTGACACGAAAGGTGTGAAGCTGAGCGGTGTGTCCCCCATCGGACCTGCGGCGAAGGCCGGGGTGAAGGGTGGTGACACCATCGTAAAGCTCAGCGGCAAGGACGTGCTGAACATCTATGATTACACCAGCCTCATGGGTGAACTGAAGATCGGCGCGGAGACGACGATCACCGTGCTGCGTGAGGGGAAAGAGGTGGAGCTTAAAGTGACGCCGGGGTCCCGCGAATGACGCGGGATTTTAGATTCATGAATCAGGGGATGAACATGAACTCCTTGGTGTTCAGGAGGGCCCAGGCGATGTCTTCGGAGGAAGCAGTGTTTTGGGCGATGGAGGCGAGCTCAGGCCCGGAAGGATTTCGGCCTAACAACGTGAGAAATAAATCTTCAGCGCTGCCTGTTTGAAGGGATTTCGGGTGGATGGAACCGCCGAGGATCATGAGACGGGCGAGCTCATGGGAGATGGGGGTGGAGCTTGCGTCGGTCCACTCGCGGTCACCGCGGCCGAGGACGCGGAGGGGATGGTCAACGGGTGGGATCTGGGAAAGGTCAGCGGCTTTTTCAGCGGACAGGGTGCTCCAGATCACTTCAGCGGGGAGACGGCGGACATGGGGAGCGGGGGCTAGGTAGCTGCCGTCCCAACTCAGGTTGTAGTCAATGCTGGCGCGCTGGTAGGCTTCCGTGCGGGCGAGGATGCGCTGAAACTCGCCAATGCGGCCGCCGGCCCGGAGGAACTCGTCGGTGAGCGCTTTGACGGGTGAGGAAGGCTTGTCAGGAGTGTGGAAATCTGTGTCGATCCAGGTGATGCGCTGGCGCGAGCCTTCGCCAAAGCAGTTGCTGCTACGCCCGCCGTAGAACTTGGGATGCACGTGATGCCATGGCGGGGCTTCCGGCACTCCTCCCAGCGCGGGATTGATCCACAGGCCTGGCATGCCAAACATGCGGCTCCAGAGGCGCAGCGCGGCCACCTTGGCAAAGCGATGACTGGGTTCATGAAGGATCCAGTCGGCCACTTGCAGGCGAGCGTCCTGGTCTGCGGAGATCGCGGGCGGCTTTTCGCGAGTGAGCGGGAGGAGTCTGGGGCTGACGACCTCTCCTGGCTTGGCATTGCTATAATGGTAGTTCTCGGGGATCTTCAACGGCCCCGCCTTGTCATGAGGCACAAAGCAGGCCGCGAATTCATAGGTCTCGTGCTGGGTTGCGTCTGCAAAGGGATGGTCGTGGCACAGCGCGCAGTGCAGATCCGTGCCGAGCACGGCAAAGGCCACGGCCGATGCTGAGCGCAGTGGATTCCCAGCGTCCCGGCGGCTGAGATAGCTGCCGCCGACCATGTGCTGGATGACTTGGTCAAAGGGCAGGTCATCACGCGCGGCCTGGCGCAGCCAGGAGACAGTTTCCGAATCGTCGACGACACGGAAGAGCCCGGCCAGCACCTGGAAACGAGCTTCGGTAGCGGCGGGTTCTTTCACCAAGGCATCCGTGAGGCGAGCACGTTTGCCGGGGCTGGAGTCGGCGAGGAAGGCGCGTGCTTCTTCTGCCCTGGGCAGGCGGCCCGCGAGATCCACGCAGGCACGGCGGAGGAAGGTGGCATCATCCGCAGCAGGCGGGAGCGCGGGGAGAGGTGTGCGGTTGGACTTTTGTCGGCTCTCCTGAATGAGATCATACTCGGCCATCAAAGCTGCATCGATGCGGGCTGCGGAGTCAGGAGGGCTCCCGGCGCCACGTTTCTCTTGGATAAGAACAAGAGCGAAGGCCAGCAAGATCAGGACACCGAGCGGCAGGTGAGGTTTCATGCTGACTCAACGAGCGAAGGCACGGGACGATTAGTGGCAAATCATGAGTGATGCGCCACCGAAGACATGGAGGGTGCCCATCCAAGGCCATCCCGCCAGAACCAAGGGCAGCCTTACACCAACCGCCACGGGCAGAGGGCAAGGCGGGATCCAACCGGGGGGCGTCAGGATGGCGAGGGAAAGGCGTATCACTTGAGGTGGCTTTAAAGTTTCCTCGCTTTCCAATCGGGGATTCACGTTTAATACAGGCCGCCGCCCCCCACATGCGTCTTTTCTTCCAGATCATCCGTGCCGTTTTGCCCATCGTCATCCTCGGGGCATGTGGGATGCTGGTGTGGTGGATGGTGACGCATCCGCCCGAGGTGAAGGAGAAAAGCATGCCCGCGACTCTGGTCGGCGTGGAGGGAACCGTGCTGAAAAAGACGAGCTATGACCTGCATGTGCGTTCCCAGGGAACCGTGCAGCCGCGCACCCGCAGCACCCTGCTGCCGGAAGTGAGCGGCAAGATCGTGGAGATGAGACCGTCCTTCCGCCCCGGCGGTTTTTTCGACAAGGGTGAGGTGCTGCTGAAACTGGACATCACGGACTATGAAACCGCCATCGTGATCGCCAAGGCCGAGGTGGCCCAGGGGGAGGTGGTGCTGGCTGAGGAGAAGGCACGCGCAGACCAGGCCCGTGAAAACTGGAAGGCCATGGGCCGCGGGGGTCAGCCCTCAGCCCTGGTAGTGAGAGCACCGCAGCTAGCTCAGGCAGAGGCCACTCTGGCCGCGTCACGCGCACGGGTGCTCAAGGCGGAGCGAGATCTGGAACGCACGGTGATCCGTGCCCCTTATGCCGGACAGGTGCTGGAGCAGGGCGTGGATGTGGGGCAGTTCGTCTCGCAGGGCACGGTGCTCGGGCGCGTGTTCGCGGTGGACTATGTGGAGATCCGCCTGCCGCTGCCGGAGCGTGAGAGCCAGTTTTTAAAGCTGCCGCAGCCGTTCCGCGACCAGACGAGCACGGAGAACCCGAAGGTGCTTCTCAAAGCCACCGTGGCGGGCAAGCCGGTGACGTGGGAAGGCCGTGTGGTGCGGGTGGAAAGCAGCCTGGATGAGCAGACCCGCCAGGCCACCGCAGTGGCCCAGGTGACCGACCCATATGCGAAAAGAGCAGACGGCTCACCGCCGCTGACCATCGGTGCTTTTGTGGAGGCTGACATCGCCGGAGATGCGCTGCAGGATGTGTATGTGATCCCACGCCAGGCGGTGCGTGCCGGGAATGAGATCATCCTGATCGAGCGCCCTCAAAATACGCTGCGCCGGATGACGGTGGACCCGCTGGTGAGCACGGAGAAGCACATCGTGGTTTCAGCCAATGCCGAAAAGGCGCCGAAGGATGGCTCTGTGCTCTGCCTGACACCGATCCCCTTCCCTGCGGATGGTGCACGCGTCATGCCAACCATTGATGGTGTGGCACCGTCACCACCCGTTTCCAAGGAGCAGCCCAAGGCTGCGGACAAGAAGGGTGAGGGCAAGCCGCCCATCGTCAGCCAGAAGGCGGACACCTGAAAATCTGAGCCTGTGTTACGGGCATCAAGCCTGCCGTTTGGGAGGACCGATGTCTTGCCATTAAGTAGCCACGTTCGCCAGTTGAGCATGCCAGGGAAAGCGCATCGAGGCGCGGAAAAAATACGCCCATCCGTGGACGCGGCGAACAACGATCATGTGGTATCAACCCCATCCCCACCATGAAACACACACTATTCATCCTCATCGCCGCAGCAGCAGTCAGCATGGCCAGCTGCAATAAACAAAAGCAGGCCGTTGATGCTCGTGCCGATGCCGCCAAGGAAGAGCTGGAGCGCCAGAAAGACGGCGTGGAAGACGCGGCCAAACGCGCCAAAGAACAAGCTGACGTCGACGCCAAAGTCGCCAAGGCCAACATTGAGGCTAACAAGGAATCCGTGCAGGCCCAGATCGATGCGGAAAAGAAAAAGGCTGAAGCTGACGCCGAAGCCGCCAAGGCCAAGATCGACGCCCAGAACAAATAACCATTTTTCAACGACCTTTCAGCGCCGTGGCCATCCGTTGATGACCACGGCGCTTTTCTTTTGCCCTTTGAGGCTCTCGCGCGAGATCCGGGGAAATTACCGTCCACCAACGGGAACGGCTGTGGTGAGGGCGATCCGGCACGTGATTTTGATGTTGTGGCCCGCCATGATGAGGCCATCAAGCTCTTTGGCGATCAGCGCACGCGGTGTATGTGTCATCCGTCACATCTCATTCTTCATGAACTCGCCCGCGAAGCACGCCCCTGATCGTCCACCCGGCATCTCGCTGATCACGGCCACGGCGATCGTGATTGCCAACATGGTGGGCACGGGGATTTTCACCAGCCTGGGATTTCAGGTGGGCGACCTGCCTTCCGGCTTTGCCATTGTGGTGCTGTGGGCCGTAGGGGGCATTTGCGCCTTCTGCGGGGCGCTGGCTTATGGAGAGCTGGCGGCGGCGATGCCACGCTCGGGTGGTGAATATCATTTCCTCTCGCGCGCTTTTCATCCCTGTGTGGGCTTCATCGCCGGATGGCTCTCCGCCACGGTGGGGTTTGCAGCCCCCATCGCCCTCGCAGCGATGGCGCTGGGCAAGTATTTTGGTGGCATCACCACCCGTGTGCCTCCGCTGGCGGTCTCCATGGTCGTGGTGGTGCTGGTGACCCTGGTCCACTCCCGCGGCATCCAGACCGGAGCCAAGTTTCAAAACGTGGCGACCTGGCTGAAGGTGACCCTCGTGCTGGTCTTCATCGCCGCCGGGTGGCTCATCGGCGAGGTGCAGCCCCTCTCATTCACACCCCAGGAGGGCGACTGGAAGCTCATCACCAGCCCGCCCTTTGCCATCAGCCTGGTGTTTGTGATGTACTCCTACGCCGGCTGGAATGCGGCGACCTACATTGTGGACGAGGTGCGCCAGCCGCAGCGCAACGTCCCCCTGGCCGTGGCCATTGGCACGTTTTTTGTTAGTCTGCTGTACATCGCGCTGAACGCCGTCTTCCTGCGCGTGGCTCCGATAAGCGAACTGGCGGGCAAGGTGGACGTGGGGCATGTGGCCGCGGATCACATCTTCGGCACCACGGGGGGAAGCATCATGTCAGGTCTCATCTGCCTGGGCTTGGTGTCCAGCATCAGCGCCATGACCTGGGTCGGACCGCGGGTGACGATGATCCTGGGGCAGGACATCCGCCTGCTCGCGCCCTTTGCCAAGCGCACCGCCAACGGTGTGCCGCTGAGGGCGCTGCTGGCGCAACTGGCGATCGTGGTCGTGCTGCTGCTGACGGCGAGCTTTGAGAAGGTGCTGGGCTATGTGCAGTTCAGCATCCAGATGTGCTCCTTCCTCACCGTCTTCGGGCTGATCCGGCTGCGGTACACGCATCCGGACCTGCCAAGGCCGGTGCGCTGCTGGGGATACCCCGTCACGCCCCTGCTCTTCCTGGGGATCAGTGCCTGGATGATGACCTACCAGATGAAGGAGCACCCGTCCGAGTCTCTGGCGGGACTCTTCACCATCCTGGCCGGACTGGTGATCTGGAAGCTTTCTCCGAAACAACCGGACCCCGAGAAATACTGAACCAAAAGGAGGGATCAAGGATTCACCTTCGGAGCCTGCGGCGGCACCTCGGGGTTAAAGTCCAGGATGTCTTGATGGGTGCGCAGGGCTTCACGGGCCTTGTTAAAATAAGAGGAAAGGTCCTCGGTATTCGTGTCCTGCTTGCCCTGGATGAGGTCATCCAGCTTCTTGAGCAGTGCCTGGGTATCCAGATTCACAGCGCGCATGGATTTTTGCGCTGAGGCATAGACGGCGTCAAATTTGACCTGGGCCTCGTCGAAGGCACGACGGGCACCTTCCTCACGAAGATATTCTTTTTCCGCCTCGCGGAAGTTCTTGCTGAAGATGCGCTTGAAGAAGCCGAATTGCGAGGTGGGCTTGTCGTTCGGGCGCTTGGCCACTTCTTCAAAGTAATCCTGGAGGGCCGTGAACTCCTGGAGAGGCTTTTGATACTGCTTCTGCAGGAAGCTGACGCCGCTGGCGATGACGATCATCTTCTCCAGCTCGATCTTGGAGAGTGCCTGGCCGGATTTCATTTTGGCTTCCAGAGCGGAGATGTAGTCGAGCGTCTGTTTGTTGCCACTGAAGATGTTTTCAAACTCCTTGTAGGCCTTCGCCATCTGCTGGCGCTGCTCCGTGCGGAGCTCACCGAGCTTCTTGTCGTGATCCTCATTGAGGGACTGGAGCGCCCTCTGATGCTGATCATTCTGGGCCGTGATGGCGCGCTGCAGCTCCTCATCCTTGGCCTGGAGGGCCAGTTCATGGGAGGCCTTCAGTTGATCCATCTCCTGCCGCAGGCGCCCCGCATCCGAATGAAAATGCCAGTTGCCGTAACCGAGGGCCAGAAAGACGAGGATCAGGGGGATGAGGCGGGGGTTCATAAACAGGGGGCTTCCGGGGGGGGAGGAGGCACAGTCCACGTTCCAGGGCGATACGCAAGACTCAGGAGGGACCGTGCTCGGTTTCCATGCGCCGGCCCCCTCCGCCCTGCCTGCCGAAAACGGCCATATTTGAGGACTCTCCGGCCTCCATAACCGGCTTCCTGAACCAGCCCTGCTAGAAAGGCCAGAATTGAATAATCCAGGGGGTCGAAAATTGGTGTTGTCGAAAAAGCGCGGATTCGGTAGAAGAACGTTCTAATTCCCATTTAACTCACACAATCATGGTCTGGAAGATCCTCTCTATTCTCGCCGCCGGCTGCCTCGGCGCCTCCTGCTACTTCGCATGGTCCAATCAGAAAGACCTTGTGACGGAGCGTGATCGCGAAAGCAGTGCCAAGGCGAACCTGAAGTCCGCGCAGGAGCGGAAAAAAGAAGGTGATGAGGCGCTTGTGGCCAAGAAATCCGCGCTGGAAGGCGTGCAGAAAGACCTGAGCACCGCGAAAGATGAGACGGTGAAATTTGCCGCCCAGGTGCAGGAAAAGGAAGTCTCTCATGGCGTGATCAAAGGCAATCTGGACCAAGTGAAGCAGCAGGTCACTGCCGTGAAAAAGCAGATCGACGAAGCGGGCGACATCGAAAAACTCATCGCTCAGGTCGAGAAGCTCAAAAAAGATCAGGCCGAAGCTGAAGGCGCTGTGGCCAACCAGACCCAGCGTCTCGCCGCCGCCCAGGAAGCTTTCACCAGCCTCACCGCCCAGACGGCCAAGCTGCGTGAAGATGAAACCCGCGGCCGTCGTGGCGTCGTCGCTCCTGAGTTCACTGCTCGTGTGTCCCAGTTCTTCCCTGAGTGGGATGTGGCCATCCTGAACAAGGGCAACACCGGTGGCGTTTTCGCCAACGCTGACCTGGAAGTGAAGCGCGGCAAGGAAGTGATCGCCAAGCTGAAGGTGAAAAATGTGGAGCAGTATGGCTCCGTGGCTGAAGTCATCCCTGGCAGCATCGCCGCCGGTCAATCCATCCAGGCCGGTGACACGGTGGTGGCAGCCCCTAACCAGCCCTCTGCCCCGCCGCCTGCTCCAACGGTTGGCACTGCTCCGGCTCCAGGTGCAACCGCTCCTGCTCCAGCCCCTGGCGCTCCAATCGCTGCTCCTGCCGCTCCAGGCATGAGTGATCCCTTTGGTGCCGCTCCGGCCCCAGCCCCTGCACCAGCCCCCGCCGCTGCTGATCCTTTCGGTGCCGCTCCTGCACCAGCACCGGCCCCTGCTCCTGCTGCCGATCCTTTCGGTGCGGCTCCAGCACCTGCCCCAGCCCCAGGCACGGCTGACAAGCCAAGCACGGCTGATCCCTTCGCCCCAGCTCCCAAGCCCTGATCGCCGCGCCTGAAGCCCCCCAGATTTTCAAAACTCTGTCCTCCCCTCCATGACCAAAGTACTTTTCATCCTCAGCGCTGTCATCATTCTGGTTTCCGCCTTCTTCGCCTATCAGAACGGGCGTGAGTTCACCCGTGTGCGTGTCGCCGTCATCGCACTCAACAATGACGTCAAAAAATCCCTCGACGAGGCCAACAAGAGCGTGACCGAGGTGAACGGCGTCGTGGCCAGCATCGCCACCGTCCAGGGTGAACTGGATGTGGAAGGTGAGAAGGTGAAGAGCCAGAAGCTGAAGCTCGCCCAGATCGACAACGACCTGAAGCGTGACCAGGACATGCTGGAGTCCAACAACAAGGAACTCGCCGATCTGCGTCAGAAGCTGGAAAAACTGCCGAAGGGCATGAAGCCTGAGACCATGGTGGAGGAAATCAACTCCATGAAGAAGTCCACCGCTGAACTTCAGTCCCAGGCTGAGATGAAGAAAAAAGACGTCGTGGCCGAAGAAGAGAAGATGGGCCAGGCCCGCAAGGAATACGAAGAAGTCGTCCGCAAGATCGAAGACAGGAAGAAGTCTTTTGACCGCAACAGCCTCGTCGCCCGTGTGGTGGCCGTGAATGACGCCTGGGGTTTTGTGGTGATCGACGCTGGCCAGGCCAGTGGCATCAACGAGGCCACCAAGCTGCTCGTTACCCGTGGCAATCAGACCGTGGGCAAGCTGAGCATCATCTCCGTCCAGGGTAACCGCACGGTGGCGAACATCCTTCCGGAAACCGTCGCCCGCGGCATGAGCATCGCCCCTGGTGACCGCGTGATCTTGGAAAATCTGTATCATTGATCTCCCAGGAATCGTATCTGGAGCCATCGCCCTGAAGCCATGACTGCCCCCCGCACCGTTTTTTCCCTGCTCTTCCTGCTCGCCGCCGCCTCTTCGATGACCTCGTGCGCATCGAACGAACCGAAACGTCGTGAGCGTGTTCCTCCGCCTGTGGCAGACAGCACCATGCCCTGGAACCGTCCTGCCAAGTGGGAAGGCTCGGGCAAATACGGCTCCATGATGCAGGGCAGCCGCTGAGTCGCCCAGAGCCTGGATTCCATCCATTCAATCAATCAACCAAGAGCCCGCTGGATTCAGCGGGCTCTTTGCTTGGAGAGAATCGCTCCCAGGGCTTGTCACCAGATTTGGCGGCGAAGCATCCTCACCCGTGGCATCAGCAGGTGCGTTCATGTCTCTCTCCTCCCAGCAGGTGGCACACGTTCCCTGCCATCAAGGGTGCTGCGGGCGCAGCGTCCACATGACCATCTGATCTATGAGCTGCCAGAGACATCGTCGAAGCGGAGCAAGTCAGGCTCAATCCACAAACATGAACTCATTCGAGAGCATGAGCACCTGGACGAACTGCTCCCACACATTCAACTGGGCTTTGGGCTGGGCAAAAAAATCCTTTTCGGCATCCCAGACCTCCGCAGAGGCATCATCGCCTGCGCCCACGGTCGCCGCCTGCTGAATGCGCATGGACCAGCGGAATTGGTCGCTGTTCAGCACCTCTCCAATATCGACGACGAAGTCCAGCGTCTGCCCTTCCTGAAAGGCCAGCGTGGCGAAGTTTAAATCCGCCGTGCCCTGATGGAGCCTGCCTGCATGCAGCCTTCCCTGCTGGCTGTGACTGATGAAGGAGCGGATGCCGTCACCGGGAGCCGGCTCGTGAAGCAGGGTGGACTTCACGGCATAGATTCCGTCCGCTGGCGCCGTCCAGCGCCGCACGACCGCATGCTGCCGGTCATTGCCTGGATGACCGCCTGTGGCGGTGATCTGCGCCCAACCTAACTTTTGGTTCGGCCATGACGATCCTCCCTGCCAAGCACTGCCGGTGAAGTGCGGGAGGACGTTGAAGTTCTTCACGCGCCCAGCCGCCTCATCCCACTCACCATAGCCATACTGCCAGGACTTTGAGTGATCCTCCTCTGCCACGACCGGCCCCTGCTCCTGCTGCACAAAGCCCAGCGCGGCGGCCAGTTCATCCGCGCTTGGCAGTCGCTGGAAAAGGATGCTGTAGATCTGCCGGATGCGTGCTGCGGCATCCGTGGACTTCATCTCCAGCCGGCTCAGCAGCGCCCTGGCCTGCTGGACAATAAACGGATGATTCATCCCAAACAAAGCCTGCTGAGGCACGGTGGTCTCTGTGCGCTTGGGGATGGAGAGATCAGGGTTGGCAAAGTCAAAGGTGCTCATGACCGCAGGCATGTTCTCCCGGTCTACGAGCGTGTAGAGGGTGCGGCGGGCGTTGTCGGCGGCGAAGAGGGCCAGCGGTGATCCACCGATGCGCAGGTCCAGCTGCCCTGCCGCTGCCAGCCACGCGTCCCGGGCTTCTTCAAAACTGAGGCGATGCGTGTTCATGCGCCCTAGCAGGACGTTGTCAGGATCCGCCTGCGCAGCCGTGGCACTCCCAGTGGCCATGCCTCCATCACTCCGCTGCTGATAGGTTTCTGACATCATGATGAGCCGGTGCATCGCCTTGATGCTCCAGCCAGAGTCCATGAAGCGCTGCGCCAACCAGTCGAGCAATTCGGGATGGCTTGGCGCTGTGCCTTGCTTGCCGAAATCACTGGGAGTGCTCACCAAACCGCGCCCGAAGTGGTGCTGCCAGAGACGGTTCACCATCACACGTGCCGTGAGCGGGTTGCGTGGATCAGCGATGGCCTGGGCGAGCTCCAGACGACCGCTGCCTTGCACGAAATGATTGGCATCGCCAAACAGGCTCAAAAACTGCCGGGGCACGGCATCGCCCTTCGTCAGTGGATTGCCACGGATGAACACACGCGGCGTGCTGGGCTTCGCACGATCCACCAGAACCGTGGCATGAGACACCGCGTCACGACTCTGGATCAGATGGCGATCCACATCCCCCTGTGACTTCCACAGGCTCACCGTGGTGCCTGCGGGGAAATACTGCTCGATGTTGGCGATGTGCTCGTCCGGCACATGGCAGGGAGAGTCAGCACCATAAAGCACCCCGCGCAGCCGTTCCTTCGAGATATCAGGCAAGGATCCGGCCATCGGATCACTCTTTAACAACGCCTTCCACTGCTGCTCGATCTCCGTGAAGAACGTGTCATAGCGCTCAGCACAGGTCTTGAGATCCTCCGCGGTTCCTTTCCCGCGCAGAGCATGCCATTCGCCAAAGACTGGCCTGTCACTCTTTTCATCTTCTGCCAGCCAGGACTGCCAGCGCCGCACGATGACCGGATTCAGATCATCCGCGTCCAGGACCTGGCTGAAGACTTCATCTGGATACTCTTCCAGATGGAGTTGTGCCTCCAGATGCTCGCGCACCTGGGACCGCGTCATGGCCATGCGCTCCTCGCGTATCTTGTTCATCAGCTCGCGGTTCTTTTTCTGCAAGGCCGCCAGCGCCTCAGTCTCCTGGCCATCTCCGCATGGCACCACTGCCTCCGCACAGCTCTGAAACACACCGTAGAGCGCGTAGTAATCACGCGTCGGGATGGGATCAAACTTGTGATCGTGGCAGCGCGCGCAGGCCACGGTGAGCCCCAGAGTGCCGCGAGTCACCACATCAATGCGGTCATCAATGATGTCATGAGTCACGCCCAGGAAGCGCCTGCCGAGGGTGAGAAAACCCATCGCCGCGAGATGCGGTGAGTTCGCTGGCACCAGTTGATCCGCGGCGATCTGCAGTTTCAAAAAGCGGTCATAGGGCATGTCGTCGTTGAGCGCCTTGACCACCCAGTCACGATACGGCGTGGCATGCACCCAGCGCTTTTCTTCACGCGCATAGACGTAACCCTTGGTGTCTGAATAGCGCGCCACGTCCAGCCAGTGCCGTGCCCACTGCTCCCCATAGTGCGGTGAGGCCAGCAACTCATCCACAAGACGTGCATAGTCCCGATCCGGGAGGGTTCCCGGCCCTTCACCCGATGGCGGCAGGCCCGTGAGATCCAGCGTGGCACGCCGGACCAGGGCGCGTGCATCCGCCCGTGGAGATGGTTGCATTCCTTGTTCGGCAAGCCTGCGCCGGACAAACTCATCGATGCTGCCGCCCTGAACCTTCTTCAACGGCTGAAACGCCCAGTGCTCCGCGGCGAAGACACTCGCGGAGGACGCCAAGACGCCCAGGAGGATGATGACACGGAGCATGACTGACTTACTACGCCGCCAAGAACCCCGCCTTTACCAATCATCCCGCTACTCCGAACGCACCGCCACGGGTGAACGACCGCTCCAGGCTTTGAAGGCCCGGGAGAAATGCGCGGCGCTCTTGTAGCCGAGTTCCGCCGCCACCGCCTTCACCTGGGCCTCGGGCTGGCGGAGCTTGATCATCGCCTGGGACATCTTCAGCCGGGTCAGGCAGGCCAGTGGCGTCTCCGTGTCGTAGCGTTTGAAAAGACGTGTCATGTAGGCAGCGGACACATGGCAGTGCTTCGCGGCCTGCTCGATGCTGCTGAGCACAGGGTAATTGCGCAGCAGATGGCCACGACACCTGAGATAGGTGGCATAGGCCGGATCATACTTTGTGGCCGCATGCTGCCGTGAGTCAGAGCACAGCGCCAGCGCATGCTCCAGCGCGGCACCGGCCACTCGCAGGGCTGTGCCGCCACCACGCAGCGCGTGGTCGATCACCTCCTCCAGCAGCGCGGTCACCCTGCCCGCATCCAGCACACGGATCACCGTGCCTGCTTTCAGCTCCAAATCTTCCAGCAATTCCCCGGCCCGACTGCCGGAGAGATTGAAGAAATACTTCACCATGGGCTCAGCATTGTCAGACTGGATGACGTGAGGTGTCGCTGGATCATAGAAGAAGGCATGACCGGCGCTGAGCTCATGACGACGCCCAGAGAGAGTCACATGTCCCCCGCCCCGTGCCACAAACTCAAAGGCCACGAACGGGAACTGCTTGCGGTCGATGACGAAGTCAGGCGCGCACCACTCGCAGCCTCCCGCCACCAGCAGCGCACCTTCATGCCCCGCCACGCGCTGTTTCTTGGATTCTTCGATGTAGAACCGCCGCGTGCGCAGTACCTGCTTGGAGAAGTATTCGGCGGTGTCGGAGATTTTCATCGCCCTAGCATCGTCAAAAGGTCAAGAATCGTCAAGAGGCTGCCAAAGATGGGAGCGGGGCATTTTTTGAGAAAGTCATCCACACTCCGTTAACATGAGGCGCATCCATCCGACCATGAAGACCATCCACCTCGTCGCCAGTGGCGATCTCCGCATCGCCGCCAACCAAACCTGCTGGGCAGCTCAAAAGGCCATGGAGGACGGCCTGGCCGCCGCACTGAAGGCGGAGGGCTCCACGCTAAAGCGCGCACATCCCTATGACCGTGTGAAGAAGCATGGCTTCATTGATTCCCAGAAGATGGGCATTGAGGTGTTTCGCGGCATTGATCCGGATGCACCGCTCATCGTCGCCGAGGCGGTCTGGCAGTATTCGCATCACGTGCTCGCAGGTCTCACCACTCATCGAGGTCCGATTTTGACCGTGGCGAACTGGAGCGGTCAGTGGCCTGGCCTCGTCGGCCTGCTGAATCTCAATGCCTCCCTCACCAAGGCTGGTGTGAACTACTCCACACTCTGGAGTGAGGACTTCACGGACACCTTCTTTAAAAACGGTCTGCGTGAGTGGCTGCAAACTGGCTCGGTCAAACATGATCAAAGCCATGTCCGCGACCTCAACCTGCTGCGCCTGCCTGCCGAGGACGATCAGACGGGTCGCGACTTCGCCCGCCGCTTTCGCCATGAGAAGGCCATCCTCGGGGTCTTCGATGAAGGCTGCATGGGCATGTTCAACGCCATTGTCCCGGATCATCTCCTGCATCCGACCGGCTGCTTCAAAGAGCGCCTCAGCCAGTCCACGCTCTATGCCGCCATGCGTGAGGTGAGTGATGCGGATGCCGCGGCGGTGCTCGCCTGGCTGCGCCGCAAAGGACTGCATCTCGATCTCGGCACGGATGAGGCCACTCAGCTCACCGAACCTCAGGTGTTGCTTCAGTGCAAAATGTACATCGCAGCTGTCCGCATCGCGGATGAGTTTGGCTGCGCGGCCATTGGCATTCAGTATCAGCAAGGCCTCAAGGACCTCACCCCGGCGAGCGATCTCGTGGAAGGCATGTTGAACAATGTGGACCGCCCGCCCGTGCGCAGCGCCGATGGCAAGCACGTCTTGTTTGAAGGTGAAGCGGTGCCGCACTTCAATGAAGTGGATGAGTGCGCAGGTCTGGATGGACTCGTCACCTATCGTCTCTGGCGCGAGCTTGGCTTCGCGCCTGAAAACACCCTGCATGACCTCCGCTGGGGCGCGACCTTCAAGGGCGATTACGTGTGGGTGCTGCTCATCAGCGGCGCTGCTCCACCCGCGCACTTCATCGGTGGCTGGAAAGGTGCCAGCAGCGAGCGTCAGCCCGCCATGTACTTCCGTCTGGGAGGTGGCACCATGAAAGGCGTGAGCAAGCCTGGGCACATCGTCTGGAGCCGTGTCTTCGTCATGGATGGCAAGCTCCACGCCGATGTCGGTGTGGCGGAAGTGGTGAAGCTGCCGGACGCCGAGACTGATCGTCGCTGGAAAGAAACCACCCCGCAATGGCCCATCATGCACACCGTGCTGAAAGGTGTGTCCCGTGACCAGATGATGGCCCGGCACAAGTCCAATCATATCCAGGTCGTCTATTGCCCTAACGAAAAACAAGCTCACCGCGCCGCCCGCATCAAAGCCGCTGCGCTGGCTGAACTCGGCCTTATCGTTTCGCTGTGTGGCGATGTGAAGCTCGCCTGAATAAAACATTCTAACCGCTAATGTGATGCTGATAGGACGCTAATAACTGAAATTCTTTATTAGCGTTTCATTAGCGTCCAATCAGCGGTTCAAAATTCTTATCCCATGTCCACTCCTCTCCGCGGCATCATCCCGCCCCTCGTTACTCCACTCAAAGATCGTGACACTCTGGACCGCGAAGGCCTCGAGCGTCTCATCGAGCATCTCATCAAAGGCGGCGTCTCCGGCCTCTTCGTTCTCGGCACCACCGGCGAAGGCCCGAGCCTGAGCTATCGCCTGCGTCGTGAACTGATCGAGCATACCTGCCATCTGACGAAAGGCCGCGTGCCGGTGCTCGTCGGCATCACCGACACTTCCTTCACCGAAAGCGTTAACCTCGCGCGCTACTCCGCGGAGGCCGGTGCCACGCATGTGGTGCTTGCCCCTCCTTACTACTTCCCTGCCGCGCCGCCGGAGATGCTGGAGTATGTGCAGGATCTGGTCACCGAAATGCCTCTGCCGCTGTTTCTCTACAACATGCCCGGCCTCACCAAAGTGAGCTTTGAGATCGATCTCGTGCGCCGTGCTCTCGACATGCCGGGTGTCTGTGGCGTGAAGGACAGTTCCTGTGACATGATCTACTTCCATCGTTTGATGGAAGTGGCCAAGCAACGCCCCGACTGGAGCGTGCTCGTGGGGCCGGAAGAACTCACGGCGGAGGCCGTGCTTCTCGGGGGTCATGGCGGCATCAATGGCGGCGCCAACCTGCATCCCGAACTGTATGTGAAGATGTATCAGGCCGCCGCCACGCAGGACCTGCAGCGCACCCGCGAGCTTCACGCCGAGGTCATGCGCCTCGCGGGCAGCATCTACACTGTAGGCCGTCACAAGTCCGCCATCATCAAAGGCATCAAGTGCGCCCTTTCCATCATCGGCATCTGTGAAGACCACATGGCCGAACCCTTCCACCGCTTCCACGAAGCCGAGCGCGGCATCATCCGCGAAAGACTCATCGGCCTCGGTTTGGTCTCCTAAATCCCGTTCCCCCATCCTAACCATGAAATCCCTTTTGTTCGGCCTTCTTGCCACCGCAACCCCCTTGCTCGCCACTGATCCAGCTATCCTCAAAACCGAGTATATCTACGATACCGGCCCCTATCCGCAGATCCACGCGACGACCATTGTTGAAACTCCCACAGGCATGGTGTCTGCCTGGTTTGGCGGCACGCATGAAAAGCATCCCGATGTGTGCATCTGGGTCTCTCGCCTCGTCGATGGCAAGTGGACAGAAAGCGTGGAAACCGCAAATGGCGTGCAACCTGACGGTTCACGTCATCCAACCTGGAACCCAGTGCTCTTCCAGCCCAAGGATGCCCCCTTGATGCTCTTCTATAAAGTCGGTCCATCGCCAAGCACCTGGTGGGGCGAACTCAAAACGAGCGAGGATGGCGGCAAGACCTGGTCCGCCGCAACCAAGCTTCCAAAGGGCATCTTCGGTCCCATCAAGAACAAGCCAGTGCAGCTTCCAAATGGAGACATCCTTTGCCCAACCAGCAATGAGACAGACACCAAACCTAGCGCGTGGGCGATCTACTTTGAGCGCACTGCTGACCTCGGCAAGACCTGGACACGCACCGAGCTTCTTCATGATGGACTGAAGGTAGGCGCCATCCAGCCGAGCGTTCTCTTCCTCGGTGGTGACAAGCTCGAAGCCGTGGGCCGCAGCAAGCAGGGCAAGGTCTTCCAGATCACCTCCGATGATGCTGGCAAAACCTGGGGCGAGATCGGGTTGACCGAGCTTCCGAATCCAAACTCTGGCACGGATGCGGTCACACTCGCGGATGGCCGTCATCTGCTGATCTACAATCACACCGCCAAAGGCCGCAGCCCGCTGAACCTCGCCGTGAGCAAGGATGGCAAGACCTGGGAAGCCGCGCTCGTCTTTGAAAGCGAGCCGAAGAAGGAATTCAGCTATCCGGCGATCATGCAAACCAAGGATGGCCTCGTGCACATCACCTACACCTGGCTGCGCCAGAAGGTGAAACACGTCGTCCTTGATCCCACGAAGCTGACCACAAAGCCGTTCGTGGATGGCGCTTGGCCCCAGTAATAACTGAGCCTGGGCAGCGAATTCACATAGAGGGATGTTTTCATCCACGTAAGAAGGCACTCCACCATGCATCTCCGCCATTTCTTCGCATCCCTCCTGCTTTCGCTGCCCGTCTTTGCCGAGACACAGCTTCCGCCGAATGCCCGTGTCGCCATCATCGGCGACTCGATCACGGAGCAGAAGCTCTACTCGCGATTCATCGAGACCTACCTGCTCGCCTGCACCGGGCGAAAGGACATCCAGTGCTTCCAGTTCGGCTGGGGTGGCGAGACCGCGCAGGGATTCAGCCAGCGGCTGGAGAATGACCTCAGCGTCTTCAATCCCAACGTGGCCACCACCTGCTATGGCATGAATGATGGCCGCTACGTGCCGTATGATCCCAGCATCGGCGCGAACTACGAAAAGTGGATGCGCCTGGTGCTGACCAAGCTCAAGGCAGCAGGAGTGAAGAACATCGTCGCCGGTTCTCCAGGGGCCGTGGACACACGCTGGTTCGTAAAGGGCGGAGCGACTGCTGATCAATACAACGACAACCTCGCCCATCTGCGTGATATCGACCGCAAGCTCGCCGCGGAGTTTGGCACCGCCTTTGCCGATGTGCATGCTGAGATGATCCATGCCATGACACCCGCGAAGGCCAAGCTGGGCGCTGACTACGACGTCGGCGGTCGCGATGGCGTGCATCCAGGCCCTAACGGCCACCTGCTCATGGCCACCGCTTTCCTCAAAGGCCTGGGCCTTGATGGCAACATCGGCGAGATCACCGTGGACATGGCTGGAGCCAGCACGGGCAGCGATGGGCACGTCGTCAGCGGCAGCAAAGGCACGGCTGAGATCGAAAGCAGCAAGTGGCCCTTCTATCTGGAGCCAGACACCCGCAAGATCACCGAGTTCTGCAAATTCAACGAAGAGCTCAATCGCTACACCCTGCGCGTGAAGAACCTCGAAGCCGCGAAAGCCAAGGTCACCTGGGGCACGGAGTCCAAGGAGTTCACCAAGGAGCAACTGGCAGCGGGCATCAACCTCGCGGCCGAGTTCACCAAGTCCCCGCTGGATGCGCCCTTCATCCAGTTGGTGATGGCTGTGAACATCAAGCAGGCCTATGAGACACCGATGATCAAAGGCATGATCACCAACTTCCGCAACTTCACCGATGATGTGAAGGCTGACGCCGAGTTCGCCGCCGCACTGAACACGCTGAAGCAGAAGATGGTGACCAAGCAGCAGAAGCTGGATGCCGATGCGCATGCCAAGCTGGTTCCTGTGAAGCACACGATCAAAGTCGAACCCCTGAAATAACATGAGACTTCTCGCGCTGCTTTTGCTCGTCACCACGGCCTGTCAGGCAGCGCCGGATTTAGAATCACCGACCATGCTCTCCGGAGCGTGGTTGCCTGCGGATTCGCATCAGCTCGACTTTGACAAGCTGCCACGCGTTCCGAGCCAGCATGCCGTGGTCAATGATGTCCACGCAAAAGGCGGCACGCCTGACAAGCTCGACAAAAAGAAAGGTGGTGTGAATCAGCACAACTACCTCGTGCATCACAATGGCCAGTTCTGGGCCATGTGGAGTGATGGTCCAGGCATCGAGGATCGTGTCGGGCAGCGGGTGAAGTATGCCACAAGCCAGGATGGCCTGAAGTGGAGCGAGGCGAAGTATCTGACACCCGTCCCGCCAAACTCCGGCGTCGATTCACCTGACTACGGCACCCGCACGGACAAAGGCATGCGCTACATCTCACGCGGTTTCTGGAAGCGTGAGGGTGAACTGCTGGCACTCGCCTCGCTCGACGAAGCCGCAGGCTTCTTCGGCAAAAGCCTTGAGCTTCGCGCCTTCCGCCTGACGAAAGATAACTCCTGGGAAGATGCAGGTGTGGTCTATAAGAACGCCATCAACAACTTCCCTCCCCTGATGCTGCGTACGGGTAGCTGGATGATGTCCCGCCGCATGTATGACTACAAAACGACTGGCGTGCATTTCCTGGTCGGTGGCGTGAAGTCACTGGGTGACTGGCAGTCCTTCCCCGTCCTCGATACGGCATCCGAGTTGAAGGCTGAAGAGCCAGACTGGTGGATCTTGCCAGACCAAAACCTCGCCGCCGTCTTTCGTGACAACCGTGGCAGCGGCTTCCTTTACCGCGCTTTTTCCACCGACGATGGCCGCACATGGAGCAAACCTGTGAAGACCAACTTCCCTGATGCGACCTCCAAGATCAGCGGCCTGCGTCTCAGCGACGGGCGCTACGTGCTCGTCTCGAATCCAAAACCGAAGAAGCGTGATCCCCTCACGCTTTCCATCAGTCCTGACGGCCTCGTCTTCACCAAGATGCTCTATCTCGTGGGTAATCGTCACATCGACTACCCCCACGTGATCGAGCACGAAGGCTCTCTTTATATCGCTTTTGCGGGCGGCAAGCAGTCCGTCGAGGTTCTAAAGGTGAAGCTGACCGATGTGGATGCGACACAAATGCCCTCGCAGCCGTTGATCAAATAGCTTCCATGGGCAATCGAGGCCCTAGCACACGCCTGCATGAAGCCTCATTTTCTTATTTCCATCCTCTTCGCTGCGGTCCTCAGCGGATCAGCCGCGAAGGCGCAAGATGCCTCCACCAAGATCGAACAAGCCTGGGAGGTCACCTGGAGCCGCCTTTATCTGCCGAAGGTGCAGACCTTTGGTGACTACCTCAGCAGCTATGAAAAGGGCAAGGAGCAGTCTCATCTGCCCACAGCCGAAGAGGTAAAGCGTCAATATCCAAACCCCTGCGGCTACAGCACAGGCATGGAAGATGGCGCCATCCTCGGCGGTGCCATGCTGAGCCTGCTGTGTGATCGCTTTTCCGTAACCAACGATGAATCATTGCGCGAGAAGGCTGCCGCCGTTTTTCAGGGACTGAAACGCTGCGTCACCGTTCATGGCGTGCGCGGCTTCGTGGCGCGCAATGTCTGTCCGGAAGATGCCAAGAGCACCTATATCAACTCCTCCCGTGACCAGGTCACCCACTTCGCGCATGGACTTTGGCAGTATTACCACAGCCCTCTGCCGGATGAAGCCACGAAGAAGCAAATCCAAAGCATCCTCGCGGATGTGGCGGAGCGCATGATCGAGTTCGTCACACCTGAAAACGACTATGACTTCTGCCGTGCCGATGGCCAGCGCTGCCCGCTGGGTATCTGCCGCATGTGGAAGGTGCAGCCTCATGAAGCCGCGCGACTTCCCATGATCTACGCGGCAGCCTGGGACGTGACCCGCAACGAACGCTACCGCGAGCAGTGGCGGAAGTATGCCGCCGACGCCATCGCGCAATCCGCCGATCCTGGCGAACAAAAGCCTGCCTATGCGCTGCTGCAGATGCAGTGCTCGCTGGAGGTGCTGCATGCGCTGGAGCCTGATGCTGCTCTGAAAGCCACTCTTCTCACGCACATGAAGCATGTGCGTGAACTGGCCGCGAAGCGCTTCAAGAGCGTGCTCTCGAGCCTCGCCAAGAAGAGTCCGGAAGAAATGCGCATGCTCGGCCCTGACTGGCGGAAGGTGCCGGTGTGGAAGAATCAGAAAGGCTATCCCAACCCGCAGTGGGGGCCTTATCGCGAGATCTGGCATCTCACGCGTGAAGCCGGTGAGTCCAGCCTCATCCTGCTCATGGGAGAGTCCGGCACTCTTTCTGAGGACGAGCAGAGTGCGTTGAAAGACCTGATTCGCAGCTTCGATTACCAACATAACTCCAGCTGCGGCATGATCTACCATCTCGCCGCCTACTGGAAGGCCCGCCGCCATCAGATGCTCACGCCGTGAGATTCCCGATCATGAAACATGCCATCCTGCTCTTCGCTCTCTGCTTCGCGCTCTCAGCAAGAGCAGCGACCAAGGTCGAGCTTGTGAATGGTCTCTGGCATCTCAATGGAGCGGTGACCTATGCCGGCACGTCAGCAGAAGGTCTGCTGCTGAATGTGCGCATGGTGAACTCCACCTTCTCGGATCGCCATGATGACACACGCAAAAAGGGTTTCGATGCCGAGGCGAACACGGATCGCTTCATCGCACAGATCCCGGCCTACGCGGCTTCAGGCGTGCGTGCTTTCACCCTCTGCCTGCAAGGCGGCATGCCGGGTTACGAGAAGGCACTGAACTCTGCCTTTAACGCAGACGGGTCCCTGCGTGATGAGGACATGGCCCGGGTGGCTCGCGTGATACGAGCCTGTGATGAGAACGGTGTCGCTGTCATCCTCGGTCTGTTTTATCAGCGCCAGACACCCCTCTTCAAAAGTGATGAAGCCATCCGGGCGGCTGTGGTGAATGCCATGCGCTGGATTGCCGAACAGAGATTCACGAACGTGCTCGTGGAGATCGCGAATGAGTATCCCCACCCACGCTTCACGCATGAGCTGATCAAGTCTCCGCAGGGCATGGCCAGCCTGATCCGTCTGGCGAAGGAGACAGTCCCGAGCCTGCTCGTCACCGCCAGCGGGTATGGCAATGGCGCTCTTCATGATGAGGTGGCCAAGGCGTGCGATTTCCTCACCCCGCACTTCAACAGCACAGGCGTGGACAAGATACCGCAGCGCATCAAGGCGCTGAAGAAGCATAACAAGGCCATCGTCTGCAATGAAGACCACAAGGATGGCGAGGAAGCGGCTGCCGCGCTCCGCGCTTGCGTGGGAAACCATGCCAGCTACGGGCTCATGCTCCAGGAGCATAACCAGCATCACCCCTTCCACTTCGACGGCCCAGAAGATGATCCCGTCTTCTACGCCGAGCTGAAAAAACTGACCCAGAAAACACCATGAAACTCACGCACCTTTTCTTCGCTCTTGTCTGCTCAGCAACGAGCATGCTCGCGGACACTCCCACGCCGCCTTCCACCAAGATTTGCGAGCCAGACACACTGATCTCCGCAGAGAAGTTTGACCGCCCTGAGTCCTTTGCCAAAGAGAAGCAGCCCGGCACGGAGGGTTGGCGCGCGGGCATTGGCACCTGGAGCATCAAGGATGGTGCCGCCTATGCGCTTCAAGAGGCACCAAGCGAGAAGCGCCCGAATGGTCATGAAGCTGTGTGCGAGCATCTGGTGGATCTCGGCGACCTCGTCCTGACCGGTGAGTTCAAGCTCGGCGCCTCGCCGCAGATCGGCTTTGTCTGCCGGGATACTCACCAGCCTAACCATCACCTAGGTCGCGTGGTCATCACGCCCACCGCCATCTGGATTCAAAAAATGAGCGGCATCGCCAAGGAAACCCGCCGTGAGGAACTGAAGAAGATCGAGGTGAAGATCGATCCCGCCGCCTGGCACTGCATCATCGTCGAGGTCTGTGGAGACAGATTCATCGCCCGCATCGACGACCACGAGATCGAGGCCACCCATGAGCGCTTCAAAGATCGCAAAGGCCGGGTCGGCATGGTGGCGAAGGCGGAAGGTGCGCAGTTCAGGAATCTCACCCTCTGGAGCGCCAAGCCGAAATCATAAGCCGCGCAAGCCTGCCTTATCTTCTGGTGTTTTTTCCGCCAGAAACCTAGCCTGATTACCTTTTCCTCTTTCTCACTGAACCATGAAAACACCTGAAGCAAACGCAGCCCCCAGTTCATCCCGCCGCAGTTTCGTCAAACAATCCGTCGCCGCAGGCCTCGGCATCAACTTCCTTCCCGCCTACCTGACCAGCGCACGCGCGGCGGACAATCCCAAGCTGCCACCGAGCCGCCGCATCAATCTGGGCTGCATCGGTATCGGCGGGCGTGCAGGCGGTGTCATTCCCGGGCTGACCTCAGCAGGCTCCGCTGTGCCGGTGGCCTTCACGGATGTGGACTTTGTCGGGGCGCGAGGCATTGAGAAAAATCTGAAGTCTTTCCCGGACGTGAAACGCTTCACCGACTTCCGCGAGATGCTGGACAAGATGGGCAAGGACATCGACGCCGTCAGCGTGGTCACGCCTGATCACACTCACTTCGTCGCCGCCATCCAGGCGATGGCCCTGGGCAAACATGTGTATGTGGAGAAACCTCTGACGCACACCTTTGAGGAAGCGGAGATCCTCATGCGTGCCGAGAAGAAATTCAAGGTGGTGACGCAGATGGGCAACCAAGGCCACACCTCCGCCGGGGCAGAGCAGTTCAAACAGATGCTCGCCGCAGGCCTTGTGGATGACATCGTGAAGATCGACGCCTGGAAGTCTCCTTCCCTCTGGTTCATGAACGCGGAGGAGCGCGCCAACGTCAAAGGCTATCCAGCCGGAGAGTCGAAGCCTGAATCGCTGAACTGGGACCTCTGGTGTGGCCCTCAGGAAGTGAAGCCCTTCAGCAAGATGTATCACCCCTTCAACTGGCGTGGCTTCCACCTCTACGGAGGCGGCATGTTTGGCGACTGGGGCGCGCACATCATCGACTTTGCCCATCACCATCTGAAGCTTGGCCTGCCCACACGCATCACACCTCTCGCGCTCGGCGACTACAATCAGATCGCCTATCCTCTGTACTCCGACATACGTTTCGAGTTCCCCGAGCGCGGTGAAAAAATGCCAGCCGTGGAGCTGCATTGGAGAGCCGGTGGCGATACCAAGATCGAGATCCCAGAGAAGTTCGGCGACCCCGGTGCAGACGGCAAAACCTTCATCCCGAATCCTGGCAACACAGGCTCGCTCCTGCATCGCAAGCAGGGCGACTATCTCGTTCAGCGTGGCTCGCATGATCGTCATTCACAGATCTATCCACGAGCCAAGATGGTGGAGAACAAGGACACCATGGCTCTTCATCCGCCGAAGTACAGCCACTATGAAAGCTTCATCCAGGCCTGCCTGGGCAATGGCACCACCGAGTCACCTTTCAGCGTCTCCGGCCTGCTCACTCAGGTCCTGAACCTGGGCACCATCGCCGAGTATCTGAACGTCGATCTAAAGTTCGATCCGGCCACCAAGCGCTTCATCGGCAACGAGGAGGCCAACGCCCGCCTCTCCGGCCCGGCTCCACGCGCCGAATGGGCTGACTGCTACAAGCTGGCCTAATCATCAGTGCCACAATTAGGGCCGCGAAGGAACCCTTCCTTCGCGGCTCATTCTATCTCCGAAAAGCGATGCGAACGATCTTTGCCCATGGTGCTCTGAGGCGCGGAACCGTGTTCATTTTCCTCGTTTTCGCCTTCCTAGGGTTCATGGGCGGCAGCTCGTCCGCACAGGACGTCGTCATCTATGGCGGCACGCCGGGAGGCATCGCCGCAGCCATCTCAGCGGCACGCGCGGGACATGAGGTCACGCTGGTCGAGTATCATGCCCACATCGGCGGCATGATGACGAGTGGTCTCGGCAAGAGTGACATCGAGAATCGCGCCATGATTGGCGGCATCTTCAAGGAGTTCATCGCTGGAGTACTCGATCATTACGTGAAGACCTACGGCCCCGAGCACGAGAACACCAAGCTCTGCCAGGACGGCTACTACGCTGAGCCCCATGTGGCGGAGAAGGTCTTTGAAGCCATGCTCGCGAAGGAGGCGAAGATCACCGTGATGAAGGGCTGGCTACTGAAGTCGGCGCAGGTCACTGAAGACAAACTGCGCGGCATTACCCTCGTGAATCGCCAGAACAACCAGGAGGAACGTCTCCAAGGCAAGGTCTTCATCGATGCCACCTACGAGGGCGATCTCTATGCTGCCGCGGGTGCAAAGTTCCGGTTAGGCCGTGAATCGCGCCAGGAGTTCGATGAAACTCATGCAGGTGTCGTTTACTTCGACTACCAGACTCACAAGTTCCTGCCCGGCACCACCGGCGAGGCCGATGATCGTCTGCCCGCCTACACCTATCGTCTCTGCCTCACGAAGGATCCTGCGAACTCACAGCGCATGACCGAACCGCCGCCGGGCTATGACCGCAAAGACTACATGGGTTACTTTGATGATCTCAAAGCGGGTCGTCTTGCAGGTCCTAGGGTCTTCAAAGCCGGCCGTGGCTATAATCCGAAGCACTTCGACACCCTCGTCCGAGCCCTGTCAGTCACCGACATACCCAACCAAAAGTTTGACGTGAACATCAACCCACGCCCGCTCGCCTTCCCTTTCTGCGAGGAGAACCGGGGTTACATCGAAGGTGATGAAGCCACGCGTGAACGCATCCGGCAGCGTCATCGTAGCCTGGTGCTCGGATTGCTTTGGTTTTTGCAAAATGATCCCGAAGTTCCGGAAGCTCATCGCGCGCTGGCGAATGAGATGCATCTGCCCAAGGATGAGTTCACGGACAACGCGCATTTCCCCTGGCAGCTCTATGTGCGGGAAGGCCGCCGCCTCGCCGGTGAATACACGCTGACCGAGCATGACATCACCGGCAAAGGCCAGGAGCCCAAGCATCATGAGGACAGCATCGCCGTGGGTGAGTTTCCGATCGACAGCTTCCCTGCGCGAAAGCGCCAGCCTGGAGACACCCTCGTGCTCGAAGGCTACCTCGGCATGCTCGACTACATCACGAGACCCTACGAGATTCCGTATCGCATCATGATCCCGGAGAAGATCGATGGACTGATCGTGCCCGTGGCCGCCAGCACCACTCATGTGGCCTTCTCCAGCATCCGCATGGAGCCGACCTGGATGGCGCTGGGACAGGCTGCAGGAGCCGCCGCGCATCTGGCCATCCAGCATGAAGTCGAGCCGCGCCAGGTGCCTGTCGGGAAGCTGCAAGAGCAGCTCGTCAGCCAAGGTCAGGTTCTCCGCCACAAACATGCGGCATCACTCACGCCCGGGGCTGAGAAATCGAGATAGCTTTACGCGGCCGCATCGTTCGAGAGGGACCACCCCCCCTTATGAAAAGCTGCCTCCCCCTGCTGCTGGTGTTTTTTGCTTCACCGCTTCACGCCGCTGAACTTGTGCTTGTTTCCAAGGATGTGGCGCCACCGCCCATCATTGTCTTTAAAGAAGCTCCGCCACGCACGCGGGAGATGGCGGACGTGCTGGCGGATTACATCTCAAAGATCAGCGGCCAGAAACCGGATGTGCAAGTCGGCGAGCCGTCAGCCCTGCCAGAGAGGGCCATCTGGATTGGTTTTCAGCCTGCCATCAAGAGCCTGTTTCCCGGCACGGATTTCGAGTTCAAGCATGCCGAGGAGATCCTGATCACAGCGAATGAAAAGCATGTGGTCATCGCCGGACGAGATCGCTGGGATCCAGCCAAGCTTGACATCGAAACCCGCGAGGGACTCATCAAGGGCAAGCAGCAGGAGTATGGCACGGTCAATGCCGTCTACACTTTCCTTCAAGACCAGCTCGGCGTGCGCTGGATTTGGCCGGGTGAGCTGGGTGAGGATGTGCCGAAGAACGAGCGCATCGTCATCACCACGCCTCTCGAACATCGTTATCATCCGCAGATCCTCTCACGCGGTGGCGTGTTTAACTTCTCCGCGCTCGGCAATAAAGGTTATGGCAAATCCCACGAGTGGACCATGCGCCAGCGCCTGCAGCTCGATTCCTTCGCCATCGAGGGCGGGCATGGCTTTGGCGACTGGTGGGATCGCTATCATGAAAAGCATCCCGAGATCTTCGCGCTCCAGCCCGACGGCACACGCAGTGGCTTCCCCAAGCCGAACAATGCCAAGCTATGCATGTCGAACCCCAAGGTGTGGGAGCTGTGGCTGGCAGATGTGGCCAAGCACCTGCAGGAGGACCCCAATCGCATCGTCTTCAATGCCTCGCCGAATGATGGTTGGGCCAGCGGTCACTGCGTGTGCCCGAACTGCACGGCGTGGGATCAGCCTGATGGTGAACCGCGCGTCTTCAACTGGTTCAAGCACAATGAGAAGCGGCCGGCCACGAGTGATCGCGATGTCACCTTTGCCAACAAGTTGGCTGGGTTACTGAAGCAGAAGTATCCAGACAAGGACTACCGTGTTTTGATGCTCAGTTATGGACACTCACGTCCTGCTCCAGTGAAGGCACGACCTGCGGACAATGTGATCATGTCCCTCGTGGCCAACTTCTTCGGCCGCACCGGTCTCGTGGATCGCGGATCGACGCGTGGCGACACCTATCGCCAGCAGTTTGAAGCCTGGGGCAAGATCGTGCCTTCCATGCTCTGGCGGCCTAACACAGGCAGTCCCGCAGGCTGGCAGCAAGGCCTGCCGGACATTCACATCGCCCAGACTGTGCGTGATCTCAAGGACGTGGCCGCTGCCCGGTGCGAGGGCATTTTCATCGACGGAGTCTGGGAGCATTGGTCCACTCAGGGACCGCTCTACTACGTGATGGCGCAGCTCGTGTGGGATCCCTCGGCAGACGCCCATCGCATCCTCAGTGACTACTACCAGCGCGCCTTCGGTCGTGCCGCGCCCGCAGTGCGCGAATACTTCGAGGCTCTGGAGAAGGAGCGCATGGCTTTCACGGCCAAGAATCTGGAGGCAGAGGTTGATGACTTCCCGCAGCTCTACACTGCTGACGTGCTGAGTGCTTCCCAAGCCCGGCTTGATCGTGCCGCCGCGGCTGTGCCAGCGGATTCCGTCTATGCAAAACGTGTCGCCTTTGTTCAAGCCGGTCTCACCTACACCCGCATGACGCTGGAGAACATCGCGCTCATGGACCGCTACTGGCAGAAGAAGGATGAGGCCATCGCCGCCCAGGTAAAAGCGAACTGGGCGGCCCTCGAAAAGCATGTGGCGGCACATCCTGGCTCCATCAACTGGAGCGCGGTGCGTCCCATCACGCCACGCATGGCCGGGCTGCATCCCGATAGCGCCAAGCCGAAACCCAAGAAGAAGGTGCGGGCGAATGATCTCGACTTGTGACCTGGCACTGTGAGGATTTTGACGTCCAATAATCGCCGTCCCACGACTCTCTCTTCAGACAACCACCATGAACCGACGCCACTTCCTCCAGTCCTCATTTGCCGCCAGCCTCGCACCCATCGCCGCCATGGCAGCGAAAGAGGGGCGCAAACCGCGCATCCTTCTGCGCAATGGCTGGCAGAGCCAGAACATCGGCGACATCGCCCACTACATGGGCATGATGGAACTGCTGAAGGTGCATGGGATCGACGCTGATGTGCGCTTCTGGTATAACAACATGGAGAACGGCGCGGACGGGCTTTTCAAAAAGCACTATCCCGAAGTTCCCTTCTTCAAGGACAAGGAGAGCATCGACAACGCATTCCAAGAGTGTGATTTCTTCATCCATGGCTCGGCCTCCGGCTTTGGTGCGTGGAAGGATGCCAAGCGCTGGCATGAGGAAACCGGCAAGCCCTTTGGCGTCATGGGCATCTCCCTCACCGACACCGGTGAGCAGCTGCTGGCCACCCTGAAGAAAGCGAGCTTCGTCTATTTCCGAGATGGCATCTCCGCGAAGCGTGCGACGGAAGAGTTTGGATTCTCCACACCTCCCGCCATGGGCTGGGGGCCGGACACCGCCTTTGGCATCACCAAGCTGCGTGACGACGAAAAGGCCACCGCCTATCTCAAGGAGAATGGACTGGAAGAAGGCAAGTTCCTCTGCTGCATCCCGCGCTATCGATGGACACCTTTCTGGACTCTGCACAAAGATCGTGCGCTGGACAAAAAGAAGCTCGCCCGCAGTGAGGAGATGAAGGAGCACGATCATGCACCTCATCGTGAGGCCATCATCCGTCTCGTGCGCGAGGCCGGGGTGAAGGTGCTCATCACTCATGAAGACCAGACCCAGATCCCGCTTGGCAAGGAAGTGCTCTACGATCCACTGCCCGCGGATGTGAAGAAGAGCGTGGTGTGGCGTGAGAAGTACTGGCTCACGGATGAGGCGCTCAGCATCTATGTGCGCAGCCTCGGCCTCTTTGGCAATGAGATGCACAGCCCCATCATGTGCATTGCGAATGGCATCCCCGCTGTTCTCGGCCGCTGGGACGAGCAGACGAACAAGGGATTCATGTGGCATGACATCGGCCTGAATGACTGGCTCTTCACCATGGACGACGAGGCACGCATCGCCCAGCTTCCGGAGACGGTGCTCGCCATCGCCAAAGATCCTGCGGCGGCCAAGGCGAAGGCGGAAAAGGCACGGCAGATCGTGCTGGCCAAGCAGAAGGAGCAGTTCGACTCCCTGCGGAAGGCCATGGCCTAGCTCCTCAAACCGATTCTAAGCTCTCTCAGATCATGCGCCGCCGCCCTGCCCTTATCGCCACGCTTTCAATTCTTGTCTGCGGTCCAAGTTTTGCCGCTGAGCTGTTACAGGCGGATGTCTGTGTCTATGGCGCCACACCTTCCGGCATCCTCGCGGCGGTGACTGCCAAGCAGGAAGGCAAGACGGTGGTGCTCATTGAGCCGAGTCGTTGGTTAGGCGGCATCCTCGGTGCGGGCATCAAGCCCAGGCAGGACTGCCCGGAGCCGAAGGCCGTGGGTGGACTGACCCAGAGCAAGGTCTTCATCGCGGGCAAGAGTCCGCCGGAGATCCGTGAGTTCTTCACAAAGTGGCTCGAGGAAGAAAAAGTGCCGGTCGTTTATGAGCATCGTGTCACCCGTGTGGAGAAAGAAGGCGCGCGCATCACACAGCTCGATTTGGAACGAGCACCGCCGGATGAGCACGGCATCCCTGTCACCAAAGCCAAGGCCGGCCCAGGCAAGAGCGTGACGGCGAAGGTCTTCATTGATGCAAGTTACGAAGGGGATGTGATGGCCAAGGCTGCGGTGCCCTATGCCGTGGGTCGTGATGCACGTGATCTTTACGACGAAGAACCCGCCGGTGTTCGTGAGCCGACCCTTTGGCGGCCGGTCGATCCCTATGTGGAGCAAGGCAAGCCCGAGAGCGGGCTGCTGCCGCTGGTGGATGCAGATCATGGCAAACCCCTGGGTGCGGGCGATGACTACACACAGGCCTACAACTACCGTTTCTACGTCACGAATGATCCCGCGAAGCGTGTGGAGATCACGCCCCCTGAGAACTATGATCCGAAGCAGTTTGAGGTCGTGGGACGCTATGTGGAGTACATCATGCAGTGGGCCGGTGGCGATATGAAGAAGGCGCAGCCACGCCTCGCCAGCATCTTTCCCGGCTGGAAAAATGCGGGTGAGTATAACTATCAGCGCAACTCGCTCATCACCATCGCGCCTCTGGGTGTGAGCCGCTACTACCAGGATGGAGACTGGGCGGCACGCAGCCGTGTCTGGCACCAGCACCGGGATCATCTGCGCGGCCTGCATCATTTCCTGAGCACGGATTCGCGTGTGCCTGCATCCTTCCGTCAGGAAACGGCGGCGCTGGGGATGGACCGCACCATGCATGAGGACACCGGCGGCTGGCCCAACCAGCTTTATGTTCGCATCAGCCGCCGCATGATGGGCAGCTATGTGCTCACCCATGCGGACGTGCTGAACAGGACAGAGGCGGATGACAGCGTGGGACTGGCGCTCTATGGCGTGGACATCTATCCCGTGCGCCGCTATGCCGCCCGTGACCCGAAGACAGGTGAGATGGGCGTGGCCGTGGAGGGGAACATGTTCATCGGCGGGGCCAAGGGCACCGGACAGCCCTATCCGATTCCCTATCGCTCCATCATTCCCAAGGCTGAGGACTGCACGAACCTCATTGTGCCCATCTGCTTTTCCTCCAGCTACATCGCCTATGCCTCCGCGCGCATGGAGCCGGTGTTTTGTGTGCTCGGTGAATCGGCTGGCGTGGCCGCCGTGCAGGCCATCAATGCGGGCACGAGCGTGCAGCAGATCGACAAAGCTGCGCTGCGTGCGCGTCTGCTAGATCGAGGTCAAGTTTTGTCATGGAAACCTGAGTGATCTTCACTTCCAGGCAGGTAATACCTGTCATGCCGAGACCCTTGCTTCTGCCTGCCTTTGCGACCTTCGCCGCCCTAACCTCCCTGATCAGCGCCCAGGACACCGTTCGTCGGGACCCAGGTGACCCGGCTGCCAAATCAGGCGCGGGAAGCACCGCCACGCTGAAGCCCGCCAGTCGGGAGGATGTCATCATTTACAAGGAGCCGGGCCGCTACGGCGGCTGGCCAGCCAACCAAGGCTTGTGGCAGTGGGGTGACGAACTCGTCGCGGGCTTCACCGCCACCTACTACAAGGAAACGACAACCGATCACCGCATTGACCGAACCAAGCCAAGCCATCGTGTGCAGGCGCGCAGCCTTGACGGCGGCAAGACCTGGAAAACTGAGCCTGATCAGCCTTACTCGGATCGCAAGAACGAACCCAAGGCCGTCCCCTTGAAGGAGCCGCTGGATTTCACCGCGCCCGATTTTGCGCTAATGTTCCGCTTCGGAGGTCTGCATGTCGGGCCCTCATGGATCTACACCACGCATGACCGCTGCAGGACATGGCAGGGCCCCTTCACCTTCGCGGTCGAAGGCGTGGACAAAATCTGCACGCGCACGGATTTGATCGTGCTCGGCAAGCATGACTGCCTGATGTTCGGCAGTTGTGGCAAGGAGATCGACAACAAGGAGGGCCGCGTGTTCTGCGCCCGCACCACGGATGGCGGACTGACCTGGAAGCTGCAAAACTATATCGGCGAAGAACCGCCAAAGGGGGGATTTGCCATCATGCCGAGCACCGTGCGTGCAAAGGGCGGCGCGTTGCTGACCTCCATCCGCATGGGCAAGCCCGGGTACACCATTCAGCTCTGGCGCAGTGATGACCTGGGAAAGACCTGGACCAAGGTCAGTGATGTGACGGGCAATATCGGCGGCAATCCGCCAGCGTCTGTTTTGCTGCCTGACGGTCGTCTTTGCGTGACTTATGGTTACCGCCGCAAGCCCACGGGCATCCGTGCGCGCATCAGTAACGATGAAGGCAAGACATGGCTGCCGGAAGTGATGATTCGTGACGATGGCTACGATGGTGATCTCGGCTATCCGCGCAGCCTGGTGCGACCGGACGGACGCGTGCTCACAGTTTACTACTTCAACGGACCTCGCGGCGAGGACCGGGCCATCGAAGGCACCTTCTGGACACCGCCTGCCACGGACGCGCTTTGAACCTGACTTCACTCATTGAACCCATGAAGCCTTTTCTCATCGTTTGTTGGGCCGCCAGTTCCTTTGCGGCAGAGCCGATCACCAATTCCATCGGCATGAAGCTCGTGCCCATCGAGCCCGGATCCTTCATCATGGGTCAGGATGGTCCCGCCGCAGACTGCCGGATGACCAAGCATCCGGAGAAGTTTGATGATGCCGACTGGGATGAGAAGCCTGCGCATCGTGTGACCATCACGCAGCCTTTCCATATGGGCACGACCGAGGTCACGGCGGGGCAGTTCCGCATGAGCTATCCTGATTTCCCCAAGAGCGCTCCCGATGATGAGGCCGTGAACTCGATCTCATGGGAACAGGCGGTGAAGTACTGTGAATGGCTTTCGAAGAAGGAGGGGAGGACCTATCGCCTGCCGACTGAGGCCGAGTGGGAGTATGCCTGCCGTGCCGGAACCACGACGTTGTTTAATACAGGCGACGCCCTGCCGGATAGCTTCCAGCCTTGGTGGAGTGACACGGGCTATGCTGAGCGCTATTTCACAGGCGCCGCGTTCCCGAAAGCCTACCGCAAATCAGCCACAGGCAGTCTGCGTGTGGCGCAGACACCTGCCAATGCGTGGGGCCTGCATGACATGCATGGCAATGTGGCCGAGTGGTGCCAGGACTGGTATGGCCCCTATGAGCCTAGTGAACAAACAAATCCGTTAGGCCGTAGCGAGGGTGACTTCCGCATCTTCCGGGGCGGGCATCACTCAGCGTTTGTGCGCTTGCTGCGCTCCGCGAATCGTGGAGCCTGGCTGCCCAACACGCGGAACAACAAAACAGGTTTTCGTGTGGTCCTCGGCGAGTTACCTCCAGGAAAGATGCTGCCTCCTGCCGCCGCGCCTTTGCATGCGCAGAACGTGAAGCAAGGCACCATCAAGATCGAGAAAGGTCCGCAGGATGTGCCTGTGTTCATCTCCGCCAAGCCTTACGTGAAAATTGCCAAAGACTCCTTGGGACCGCTCTTCTTCACACACAATCACAGCCCGGGCATCACCGAATGTCCAAATGGTGATCTGCTCGCCATCTGGTATTCCTGCGCAGATGAAGGCGGTGCTGAGCTGAGCAATGTCGCGAGCCGCTTGCGTCATGGCAGCACGGAGTGGGAGCCCGCTTCGTCTTTCTGGGATGGAGCGGATGTGAATGATCACGGGCCGAAGATCTGGTGGGATGGCAAAAGCACGCTCTATCATCATGTGCGTGGCCGCGATGAGAACCTCGTTCGCACCTCCACCGACAATGGAGTGACCTGGTCACAACCGACGATCGTGATGCCCGTGGGAGAGTTTGGCAACCAGCCCATCCGCCTAACCGACAACACGCTCGTCATCACGAATGATGCGAGACACTGCAGCCTCGTCTTCAGCAAAGACGCGGGCAAAAGCTGGGACTGGAATGACACGGAGAAGAAGCCGAGCGATGTGCGTCCCGGTGGCAAAGGACTGCGTTATCCAGGCATTCATGCACCCATCGTGCAGCTTGCGGATGGCCGCATCATGGCTTTCAGCCGCAATGACCCCGAAGGCGATCAAGCCAAGTTTGATCTGAAGACACCGATCAGTTACAGCGGTGACCTCGGCAAAAGCTGGACCTATGCTGCGAGTGAGTTTCCAGCCATCAGCTCCGTGCAGCGTGCCACGATGATCCGCCTGAGCGAGGGCGGCATTCTCGTGTGCAGCTTCACGGATCAATGGCGTGACTGGAAGAACAAGAAGGGCATGACCTTCAAGTCGAAGAAGGGTGAATTTACCGGCTATGGCATGTTCGCAGCCGTGTCCTTTGATGAAGGCAAGACCTGGCCTGTGCGCAAGCTTATCACGCCCGGCGGCAAGGATCACTCCATCAACATGATCGACCGCGGCATGTGCGTGCTCAGTGACACCATGGCCGAGCCCTGTGGCTACCTTTCATCGACACAAACGCGCGATGGCAATATCCAGCTCATCACCAGCAAGAACCACTACGTCTTCAATCTCGCATGGCTGAAGGCATTGCCGGAGGGGCCGTAACCTTCGAGCTTACTTCATCGCCTCAAAAAGCTTCGCCGCTTGTTCGGCGGACCATTGGTCGAGTTGCTCTACGTGAGTCTCTTCGGGATTACCTGCGGCGATACTCTCTTTGATCTCGGCTTTGAGCTTCTCCTTGCTGGCATGAATGCCGCGCTCGAGTTCTTCCCACTTGGGCAGATGCGCAGGACTCTCCTTGCCACGCTGATAGACCTGGCTGTCCGCCAGCATGGCGGGCGTGGCGCTCTGACCCATCATCAAGGGGAAAGCCACAGTGCGCGCTGGCAGCGCAATCCATGCGCAGGTGAGGCGCTCCGGCTGCGCGGGGTCGATCTCAACGGTTAGGCCGGAGATCGACGAACCAAAGCAGATGGACTTGTCCCGCGAGACATTGCGAAAGGCATGGAAGTCGATGGGTTCCTTGGACTCCTCCAGTCGCTGAGCAGCGGGGCTTTTCTTCAAGCGGCTGAAGTAGACCTTCTCCGTATGATACTGGAAGACGACATGTTTGGAGTTGTTCGCCACTTCCAGGATCTTGCCCTCACGATCCACAAAGAGCCAGTGACTGGCATTCACATCACCACCAGCATACCAGCCCTTCTTCACAAAGTCCTGGATGATCTCCAAAGCCTCAGCCGTGGTGGTGGCACGCTCGGCAATATGACGCAGGATGCTGCCGGCCATGACACCCCGATACTGTGGTGCCGCAGGTGGCAGCACGAGCGTGGACGAGTCCTTCTTTTTTTCCGCAGGATAGTCACCGGAACCTGCCAGGCCCTTTTCATTCACCATCATGGAGCAGCGGATGCGGCTGGCGTCTGACACGGTGATGAATTTATGGATGCCGGGAATCGAACTCTGCACAATGCACGCGACCTGCGGACGATCCACATTGTCGCGCGTCTTATGGAAAAGGATGACCCCATCCTTCGTGTGTTCCTTTGATACTGAATACGAGGTGCATTCGTGCAGGAACCGATTGCGCGACTGGCTGTCAATGAAGGCCTGATACAGGGTCTCATCCACACCGATGGCCCGCGCCGTGGCGGCGGCCTCCGTGAGCCAATGCGGCGCGACCTCCTTGGCGACCTTCACATACTCTTCAGCGCGCTTGATGAGCGTCTCATCCGAGATCTTCGCTGCCGAAGCTTTCTTGAGGTAGTTCTTCTGCATGTCCTCCAGGATGATAGTCTTGTTCAGCTCACCCCAGGCCTTGCCAATCTCCTCCGGCGTGCTTTTCAAAGTCACCATGGCCGCCTCGTCAGCCAGGGATGGAAACGCGGTGACGCAGGCGAGCAGGGCGCACCAGGACTGACGCATGAAGATACGGGGGACAGAGTGATCGGTCATGGGCATTGAAACGAACTGTTGGGAGCTTTCATTGCGGACCTAAAGCTTCGACTGGCAAACAAAGCCGGATGTTTCAAGCTAGCGCCCTCTTGCCATGAGCCACGCCGATCTCGCCCCACTGCTAAAGCAGACCTTTGGCTATGATACCTTTCGTCCGCTTCAGCGGGAGATCATGGAGGCCGCGCTGGCGGATCGGGATGTCGTGGCCATCCTGCCCACAGGGGCGGGCAAATCACTATGCTTTCAGCTTCCGGCATTGGCTCGTGAAGGACTCACGCTGGTCATCTCGCCGCTCATCGCGCTGATGAAGGATCAGGTAGATGCGCTGGTGGCGAGCGGCGTGGCGGCGACATTCATCAATTCATCCATCCAGGGCAGCGAGGCGGCGCGGCGCATTTCAGGACTGGAGCACGGCCAATACAAGCTGCTCTATGCCGCACCCGAGCGGGCGATGATGCCAAGCTTCATCAGCGACCTGCAGCGCTGGAATGTCACCGCCATCGCTGTGGATGAGGCCCACTGCATCAGCGAGTGGGGGCACGACTTCCGTCCGGAATATCGCATGCTGGCGCAACTGCGCGACAAGCTTCCCGGCGTGCCCTTCCTCGCCCTCACGGCCACCGCGACAGAGCAGGTGCGGGGTGACATCATCCGGCAGCTTCATCTGCGCGATCCGGAGGTCTTCCTCGCGAGCTTCAATCGACCGAATCTGAGCTACAGCATCCTGCCGAAGGCGAAAGCCACGAGTCAGGTCTATGATTTTGTTAGGCAACGGCCAGAGGAAGCGGGCATCATCTATGTGCAATCGCGCAAGAGCGCGGAGGGCCTTGCCGCAGCTCTATCGGCGGAAGGGGTGAAGGCCGTGGCCTACCATGCGGGGCTCCAACCGGAAGAGCGGGCCGCCAATCAAGAGGCCTTCATCCGAGATGAGGCACATGTCGTGTGCGCCACGATTGCTTTTGGCATGGGCATCAACAAGCCGGACGTGCGCTACGTCATCCATGCCGACCTGCCAAAGAACATCGAGGGCTACTACCAGGAGACCGGTCGTGCTGGCCGAGACGGATTGCCGAGCGAGTGCGTACTGCTTTACTCGCGGGGTGATCTGGTGCGCAACCTGAAGTTCCTGGATGAGATGACCGATGAGCAGGCCGCCAAGGTCGCCGCACGGCAGATGCGGCTGATGGCGGACTTTGCTGAAGGCACCGAATGCCGTCGCGTGGCCTTGTTAGACTACTTCGGTGAGACGTGGCCTGGCGACAACTGCGGTGGGTGCGATATCTGCCTGCAACCACGCGAAACCTGGGATGCCACCACACGGGTGCAGAAGCTGCTGAGCTGCATCTTCCGCATCCGGCAGAAGAGCGGATTTGGCACAGGGCTGAATCATGTGGTCGAGGTGCTCGCCGGAGCCAATACCGAGAAGATCCGCAAATGGTATCATGATCAGCTCAGCACCTATGGCATCGGCAAGGACACACCGCGTGATGAATGGACAGCCCTGGGGCGCCAGCTCATTCAGCTGGGCTACATCGAGGCCACCCAGGACAGCTTTCAGACGCTGACGCTCTCACGGAAAGGCGCTGCGGCCCTCATGAGCCGCACGCCAGTCATGCTCACCCGTGTCCCCCTGGCAGCCAAGACAAACACGAGCACCGCCAAGGTCGCCAAAGCTGGCAGCATCGCCTGTGATGAGGCGCTCTTTGCTGAACTGCGCAGTCTGCGCAAAAGACTCGCCGATGAACGCGAAGTCCCGCCCTATGTCATCTTTGGCGATACAAGCCTGCGCCACATGTGCCGGACCTACCCGCGCCATGAGCGTGAGTTCCTGGCCATTCCCGGTGTCGGCAGCCAGAAGCTCACAGACTATGGCGAATCTTTCATGGGTGAGATCGCCAAGTGGCTCGAAACCCACGAGGCAAAGACCTATGCCGCTGAAGCGCCGCCACCACCGCCGCCGAAAATGAAAAGCGCGGAAGGTCTCAACGGCACTGCTTTGGAAACACTGCGCCTGCATCGTCAGGGGCACACCCCTGAGAAGATCGCCTCGCTGCGAAACCTCGTCCTGAGCACCATCCACAACCATCTCGCGCAAGCCATTCAGCAAGGTCAGCTTCAAGCCAATCCACGCGACCACTACTCCGCTGAAGAGGAAACAGAAATCCGTGCCGCAGTCGCCGAACACGGTCTGGAAAGTCTGGGCAAACTGAAGGAGGCTCTCGGCAATCGTTATGACTATCCCGTGCTGCACTACTTCCGCGCCTTTGAGCAGCAGAAGTACGCTTGACTATCCATTCTCCAAAAGTCGAAAATCAGCTCCAACCACCATCCGCCATGAACCTCGACCATGACAAAATCGATGATGCCGTTCTTGCGTTGCTCTACCTCACCTCGTCCCAGGACAAGATGCAGAAGCAGTTCGGTGTGGCCAGCGCTTGGAAGTCCCACGACTGGGACACGCTGAGCCGATTGCACGAAAAAGGTTTCATCAGCGACCCCGTGAACAAAGACAAATCCGTCATGCTCTCGGAGGAAGGATTCAAGAGATCACGTGAGTTGTTTGAGAAATTATTTTCCAAGCCTTAACTCCTCCGATCATGGGACGGGGCTGGAGCCGGCCCTTCGGGTCAAGAATCGGCATCATCATTTTCAGAATGGGCAGCAGTTGGATGTGATTATGCACAGGCGCTGGGCGATCCAATAAGGTGCTATTCCGTCACACTCACATGCCGTTTGGCATTGTCACGGCATACTCACCTCCTGATGAAACCTCTTGTTCTGCTTCTTCTCGCCGCTTTCTCGTCCATCGGCCATGCCCAGATTCGTCCGCTGGCGCAGGAGCATGTGACGGTCTGGAGCTCACCAGATCCTGCACATCTTTTTGGCTATACGCCGGGCATCTGCCGGCTGCCCGCCGGCAGGCTGGTGGTGACGCATGAGATCTCTTCGGCAGGAAAACCGGTGTCGTCAGAGAACAAGGCGTTTCATGAATCACGCATCCTGACCAGTGATGATGAAGGGAAAACGTGGACGTATCGTGCGAACTTTGATCTGAGCTTTGCGAGACCGTTTGTCACGGGCAAGTCACTCTACATTCTTGGGCGTGACAAACAGGTCGGTATCATTCGCTCTGATGATGAGGGTGTGACCTGGAGCCAGAGGAACTTTCTCAACGACAAAGGCATCTGGCATCAGTCCGCGTGCAATGTCCACTTTGCCAAGGGCAACGTCTATCTCGTCATGGAGAAGCATGCGCCGCTGCGTGGCATCCAAGGCTGGCAGGTGGCGGATCTGGCGCCCGTGCTGATGCGTGCGAAGGCGGACAGCGATCTTCTCGATCAGAAGAACTGGACCTTTGCCAGCGAGCTGGTGTTTGAAGACCTGCCGGAATCACAGATGCCGAATGCTTTCGGGCTGCCATTTCATCCGATGGATCGGAAAAAGGTGACCTTCCTTGTGCCGCCTAAAGGGCGTGGCATTGCGCCACTGGGATGGCTGGAGACGAATGTGGTGCAGTTCACTGATCCGCAGCATGTGTGGCATGATCCCGAGGGGAAGACTTTTCACCTCTGGATGCGGGCGAACACGGGCATGACCAACTATGCCGCAATCGCTCAGGTGAAGGAGAATGACGACGGGAGCATGACCACCTCCGTGGTCAAATCGCCCGCAGGCACGCCGATGCTCTTCGTCCCCTGCCCTGGCGGCCAGATGCGCTTTCACGTGGAGTGGGATGACAAGACCAAACTCTACTGGCTGCTCGGATCACAAGCCACGGATTCGATGATCCGGCCTGATGCCATCCCGAAGAACCGCTGGGGCACGCCAGACAATGAACGGCACCGGCTGGTACTGCATTTCTCCAAGAACATGATCGATTGGTGTTTCGCCGGCCTTGTCTGTGAAGGAGCCACGCCCAAGGAAAGCCGCCACTACGCCAGCATGTGCATCGATGGCGAAGACCTCTGCATCGTGAGCCGCAGCGGTGATGAAAAGGCGCATTCGGCGCATAACGGCAATTTGATCACGTTTCATCGCGTTCAGAGATTCCGCAGCCTTGTCTATTGAACCATGAAACATTTCCTCCTCCTGCTCGCCTGTTTCACTCTGCCCCTGGCAGCTCAAGACAACTTTCCCAAGCAGGCCGAGACCTTCGATCTCGCAGGAGGAAAGGGTTTTATTTATGCCGCGCCGAAACCCGGTGAAGGCAAGCCCTGGCTCTGGTATGCGCCGACGCTGAAAGGTGTCTCGATCGCGGGCCGGAAAATGTATTTCGAAGCCTTCATTAAGGCAGGCGTCAGCATCGCGGGCTTTGACATCGGCGAGGTGCGCGGAGCGCCGGGAAGCACGGAGAAGTTTCATCTCCTCTATGAGGAGATGGTTAGGCGTGGCTACTCTGAGAAGCCCATTCTGCTCGGCCAGAGCCGTGGTGGCATGATGACGCTCGCCTGGGCTTTCCGGCATCCGGACAAAGTGAAGGCCTGGGTGGGCATCTATCCGGTGTGCAATCTGGCCAGTTGGCCGCTGAAGAATTCCAAGCCGCAGACGCTGGCCGACTTCGGCATGACCGAGGAGGAGCTCACCGCCAAGCTCAGCGAGTTCAATCCGATCGATAACTTGAAAGGTCTGCTTGAATACAAAGTGCCGATGTTCTCCGTGCATGGCGACTCGGATGTCGTGGTGCCTTACGATGACAACACGAAGATCCTCAAGGAGCGCTACGAGGCCGGCGGCGGGAAGTTCAGCGTCAAAGTGATCCCGGGTGAGGGGCACAAGGTCGGCCCATCCTTCTTCGAGTGCCAGGAGCTGGTGGACTTTGTGCTGGCAAACGCAAAATAGATTAGCCCGCCATCTCCTCCCACCTGGCCAGCAGCCAGAGGACATCCGCGAGGCGGTTGAGGAAGCGCATGATCACCACGTTCGGCACTTCCTGATCCGTGCCGATGAGGTCCACCACATTCCTTTCCGCTCGCCGGCAGGCCACCCGGGCGAGATCGGCATAGGCTCCGGTCATCACACCTGCCTCACCGGGCAGTGCCCAGCCTTTGATCTGAAGCGCACCACCGGCCTCCAGCCTGGCCACCCACTGATCCAGCCAGGTGACCTTGCCATCGTCAAAGGCGGCATGCTTCGCCGCATAGCGCGCCTCGTCACCCGGAGGTGTCGCCAGCTCACCCATGAGGGTGATGAGCCAGGGCTGCACGGCGCTCACCACCTCACGGGTCTCGGCACGTGAGGCAGCCACACGCAGGGGACCCAGGGCGGCATTGAGCTCATCCACCGCACCGAGGGCGTGGACACGTGGGTGGGACTTGGAAAGGCGGCAGCCGAAGAGGAGATCTGTCTCCCCTCCGTCGCCGCGACGGGTGGCAATGGACATCTCTCACCTATACGCATTTCTGAGAAACAGCCGCCAGTCATGTGTGATCTTTTTTGTTTCCCAAAACGATCAAATGGCCCCTAACATGCGTAATGTCAGAGGCTTACAGCTTATGAAACGCATCACCGTCATCTGTCACGCTTTCCTTCTGACTCTGGGCATGACCTCCGGCTTCGCAGACGCGCCGGAGACTGTCTCCGTGGCGGAGCGGCCTCGCCTGGCCCTCTATGCGGAGGAAGTGACCATCGATGGCAAACCGCGTCCCGATCTGGCCAGGGCGCTGGCGGACACGCTGGGCACGTCCTTGCTGAAGCGTGGGCAGGTGCGCCTGTTCAGCCTGGAAAGCGCGGCCACTCAGGATGCCACGGGCATGATCGCCGGCTCCAACCAGATCGGCAGCGCGCAGCGGCTCCAGCGGCTGATGGACGAGGGGCTGGACTACATCCTGACCTTCAATGTGGTCGGCATCGGCGGGCATCATCTCATGAGCGTGAAGAAGACCCGCGCTCGCACCAGCGAGGTGGTGGAGTCTCATCAATACACCAGCATCGGCCGTGAGACGGGACTCTTCAAACTCATCGCCCAGGTGATGGAGGCAGTGGATCCCCTGCCCTATGGCACGCGGGGTGTGTTTCCGCGCTCCCAATCCCCGGCCGAGTATCTACCCGCCCCGAAACCGGAGGTGCCGGAGTATGTCATTTCCCGTGCCTTGCCAGCCGGGCCGGCAGTGGTCATTGACGAGGAGGCCGACTATGATCCCTGGCAGGAGAACATTGCGCCTGCCCCGACCTATGATCTGACACGTGTGCCCAGGGCGCTGGTTTATCGTCATCTCGGCACGGTGAACTACATCAATCCAGCGTGGAAATTCTGCATCATCGATCCCGTGCGCGGCAGCCGCTTTCAGGAGCAAGACCCCATGCACATCCTTTGGGATGAGGGAGATGTGTATGCACATCTGCGCGTGAGCGCGGTGGAGCGTGGAGGCGTGGTGCTGGATCTCGGCCGCACGCCGGACCATCACCCCATCTTCAAGGGAGACAAGGTCTACGGCTGGGCACCCCTGCAGCCGCATTGATAGATGGCGGGTTTTTTTCGACCCCGGTTCCGGTCTCCGTGAACGCATTGATGATTAGGCGACTAGGTGTCTGAGCCTCCATCATTTTACAAATTTGTGACTTTCTCGCCCGCCGCCGCTATTTGGCACAAGCCGTGCTTAGAGGCAGGGCGTGGAAGAACCGACCCGAATCATCCCGTTCAATCATGAGCGGACCGCACAGCAGCCTTCGAACATTGTTCGGATGCAGCCAGACCCTGGCTTGATCAAGCTGGACACGACCTCGGGTCGCGAGGCGATCTCAGGTGGCGAGCCGGATTCCGCGCAGCGCTTTGCCAGCGAGGTGAAATACGTGAGCTACTACGCGCAGAAGCTGGCGGACACGCTGGGCATGCGCCAGCTCATGCTGGGCATCGTGGAGGATCGCGAGGGGCAGACGGCCTTCCGCGCGTCGTCAACAGGATGGCATGGAGCCGTCTCCAGCAACCGGCGCAGTCTCTGGCAGGTGCGTGAAACCCTCCAGCGCAGCTAACTGAGCCGGCCCATGACCCAGAACTCCCTGATCGCTGCCGCAGCCTCCCTCCAGCGTCTCGAAGGCGTGGCAGGTGTCGTGCTTTTCAAAGGCCGGAACACCGTGCACAAGCAGATGCCCTTCTCTGACGGGCGCGCCATGGATCTGCAGGAGACCATCTCCCAGATGGTGGATGGCTACCGCCAGGTGCGGCGGAAGATGCGGCAGATTTACCTGGAGTTTGATGGCGGCACACTGCTCGTCATCATCCAGGAAGACAGCGTGCTGGTGCTGCTGCTCACGGCACGTGCGGATTCAGACTTGGTGGCCAGCGCCGCCACGGTGCTGATGACTGATCACGCCACACTGCTGGCGCAGCTCTCCCGAGACACCACCGCGACACCGGCCAAGACCTCGGACGGCATCGAGGAGCTCGTGGTCACGAGCCCGGTCCGCATCCAGGAGATGAATGAGAAGGCCGAGCCGGTGGTGAACAACTGGGGGCAGGTGCGCAAGGTCATCGAAGGCATCCTGGGCAAGGTGATGGGGCGGGCTCAGGTCAGCAATCTCATGGACCGGACAATGGAGGAAGGTCAGATCGGTGATCCCTACCGGCTTAACGCCACCCAGGTGCGCAAGCTTGCCGTCAGCGTGATCGACCACATCCCGAACACTTCGAAGCGCCGCCAGCTCCTCACTGAACTCGAGTCACAACTCGAGGAAATGAACCTCTGAATTTTCGCTCATGATTCCCCGCTCTCTCGCCCTCTTTTGCGCCACACTGCTTTTCAGTCTCACCGTCCATGGCCAGGAGACAGGTAGTCCGGTCCAGTCCAAGCTGGACACCATCATCCAAAAGCTGGATGCCAATCAGAAGACGCTGAATGGCGTGGCCTCCAAACTCGCCCCGACACCCGCCGCGCCCGAAGCTCCCAAGACGGCCAGTGATGCCCCCGCCGCAGCGCTGAAGGCAGACATCGAGGCCGTGCAAGCGAACGCGAACTACATCTGGATGATCCTTGCCGGGGCGCTGGTTTTTGTCATGCAGGCGGGCTTTGCCATGGTGGAGCTGGGTTTCGCACGCGCGAAAAACAGCATCAACATCATCATGAAGAACTTCCTGGACTTCTGCATCAGCGCGCTGGTCTTCATGTTCGTGGGCTTTGGCCTGATGTTTGGCACCAGCGCGGGCGGATGGATTGGCACCGACAGCTTCTGGCTCTCCTCTCATGCTGGTGACTCGCCGCTGTGGTCCTTTTGGTTTTTCCAGGTCGTGTTTGCCGGCACCGCCTGCACCATTGTCTCCGGCGCCATGGCAGAGCGCACCAAGTTCGTCGGCTATCTGATCTACGCGGCGCTGCTCGCGGCCATTGTCTATCCTCTTGGAGGTCACTGGGCCTGGGGCAGCTTTGGCGGAGCCTATGGCGTGGGCGGTGAAAAAGGCTGGCTGGAAGCCCTGGGCTTCGTGGACTTTGCAGGCTCCACCGTGGTGCATGGCTGTGGCGGTGCCTGTGCGCTGGCGGGCATCATTGTGGTGGGCGCACGGCATGGCCGCTTTGGCAGGGATGGCACCCCGCGGCTCATCGCCGGACATAACATCCCCATCGCCGCGCTGGGCGTGTTTCTTCTTTGGTTCGGCTGGTTTGGCTTCAACGCCGGATCCACCTTGATCGCCAATTCCAGCATCGGCCGCATCGCGGTGAACACCACCATCGCTCCGGCTGCAGCCGCGCTCGCCGCCATGATCTCCATGTGGTTTGTGCAAGGCAGGCCGGATGTCGGCATCACGCTAAACGGGTCTCTCGGCGGTGCGGTGGGCATCACTGCCTGCTGCGCCACCATCACCCCAGCCTCCGCTCTCGTCGTGGGCCTCATCGCGGGCATTCTCACCACGGTGGCCACCATCGGCCTGGAGCGCATGCGCCTGGATGATGCCGTGGGCGCCATCCCCGTTCATCTCGTCAATGGCTGGTGGGGCACCCTCAGTGTGGCGCTGTTTAATGAGAAGGGTTTCGATCCGAAAATGCTCGGCGTGCAAGCTCTCGGCACGTTCAGTGTCACGCTCACGGCCTTCGTCGTCTGCTTCACCATCTTCAAGGTCGTGGATCTTCTCATCGGCCTGCGCGCCTCGGAAACTGAGCAGGTCGACGGACTCGATTTCGCCGAGCATGCGGCGAACGCCTATCCAGACTTCCACACGACGGAGCAGGCATGATGAGTTGCTTCAATGCAGAGGATCGTGGTTCGTGGTCCGCCAGGCTTGCAGCCGCTGCTTGAGTTCAGCCTTGCGGTCTTGCTGCTTCGGGTCGGCGCTGAGGTCCGTGAGTTCATGCGGGTCGTTTTGCAGGTCGAATAGCTGCTCGCGATTCGCCTTGGGATAGAGGACGAACTTCCAGCGTGAATCACAGATCATGCGTTGAGTGTCTGTGAACATGCCGGTGATGAAGTCATGCACGTGATCAGTCTTGTGAAGCAACAACGGGACGAGGCTCGGGGACTGCACCGTGTCTGGAATGGGAACTGCCGCGAGATCACACAGAGTCGGAAACAAGTCACTCAACTGCACCAGTGCCTCAGAGCGCGCATTCTTCGGCAAACCAGGACCGGCGATGATCAGCGGGCTGCGGATGCTGTGCTCGTATTGGTTTTGTTTGCCCAGCAAACCATGACTGCCGAGGGCGAGTCCCTGATCACTGGTGAAGATGATGATGGTGTCCTCCATGGATGGCAGTGCTGCCAGGATGCGTCCGAGCTGCGCATCGAGGTCCGTGATCATCGCATAGTAGAGGGCGAGCTCTTCACGCACGGCGGCTTCTTCACGAGGCGTGGGCAGGAGCAGCTCATCCCGTCCATCGAGGTTGCCATGATCAAAGGGATGTCGTGAAGCAAAGTTGGTTGGGAGCGGCATCTTGGCAGCATCATAGCGATCCTTCATGCCTTCCGGCCACTGGCGTGGATCATGCGGAAAGGCGAAGTTCACATGCACGAACCAAGGTTTGTCCTTCGGCGCTGACTGAATGGCCTGCATGGCACCCTCAGCGACATGACGGCTGTTGCTTGGCTGCAGGCCTGCCCCTTTGTCGAGCTGCGGTTTGTTTTGCGCATCCTTAAAAGTCCAGCCGCGATACCCGGTCAGCGGCCGACCTCGTTCATCCCGCCCGGGCTGCACCGCGCCCTTGCCGCCGCCACCGCTGGAGTAGAGACCGCTGGTGGTGGTGTAGCCGCGCTGCCTGGGATGACCGTCGTTGTGCCATTTACCGGTGTAGGAGGTGTGGTAGCCTGCTTTTTGAAGCGTGCCTGCCAGCGTGGCCAGTTTCGGATCGATGCCACCCGCCGGATAGGCGGGCAATGCCCTGAAAGCGTGGGTGCCAGTAAGGATCTGCGCGCGGCTGACATGGCAGATCGGATACCCGGCATAGGCGCGGGTGAAGGCCGTGCCTCGTGCCACCAGGTGATCCAAGTTGGGCGTCTCGATCACTGGGTTTCCCAGCGCACGAATAGTGTCAGGCCGCTGATCATCAGAGACGACGAGCAGGATGTTCGGCGCGGCATCCGCCAGCCGGGCCACGAACAGGACGAAAAAAAGCAGTCGCATGCGCTCCATAACGTCCGCCCCGCAGCCCAATCATCAGGTGACAAGGCGATTACAATCCAAGTTTAAACTTTTCATCGACCCGGCCCCCGCCTAGCCTACCAAGACGCCTCGGAAAAACCAAACTTCTACATACATACGACCATGGGCCTGATGGATTACCTCAAAGGACAGTTCCTCGAAATCATTCAGTGGCAGGACGACTCGCGTGACACGCTGGTCTGGCGCTTCCCGGACGAGGACAAGGAAATCAAGCGCGGCGCGCAGCTCATCGTGCGTGAGTCACAGGTGGTGCAGTTTGTCTACCTGGGCCAGTTCGGCGATACCTTCCAGCCCGGCAAACATGACCTCGTCACGGACAACATCCCCATCCTCTCCACGCTGAAGGGCTGGAAGTATGGCTTCGAGTCTCCTTTCAAGGCGGACGTGTACTACATCACCACACGCCTCTTCGCGGGTAACAAATGGGGCACGAGCAACCCCATCATGATGCGCGACCAGGACTTCGGCATCGTGCGTGTGCGCGCCTTCGGCATCTTTGATTTCCGCATCTCTGACCCCAAGCTCTTCCTCAAGGAAGTCAGCGGCTCTGATCATCACTTCCGTCTGGACGAGTTCGCCGACACTATGCGCAGCCGCATCGTCAGCGTCTTCACAGACGCGCTGGCCTCCGCCAAGGTGCCGGTGCTGGATCTCGCCACGCGCTACAGCGAGCTCGGCGAGGCGCTCCTGCCGATCATCAATCCGCAGACTCAGTCCAAGTATGGCATCGAGATCACCAGCTTCATTCTGGAAAACGCCAGCGTGCCGCCGGAAGTCGAGGCTGCCATCGACAAGCGCAGCAGCATGGGCGCGATCGGCAATCTGAACGACTATGTGAAGTTCCAGATGGCCGAGGGCATGGCGAAAGGCGGTGGTGGCGTGGCAGGCTCTGCCGCGGAGATCGCCATGGGCTTTGGCATGGCCAACCAGATGATCGGACAAGGCGCCTTCAACCTGAACCAGCCACCACCGCTGCCAGGTGCCGCCGCGCCCGCTGCGGCTCCAGCCGCTGGCGCAGCAGCACCAGGAGGAGACATCCTCACGCCGGCCCAGGTCGCGCAGATCCTCGGTGTCACGGATCTGGACGTCATCGCCAGCATCGAATCTGGCGATCTCAAAGGCAAAAGGATCGGCACCCAGTTCCGCATCACGAAAGCGGCGCTGGATGAGTTCCTGAAGCACTGAATTTTTTCACAGGAGATTTGGAGATGGGGAGCTGGATCTTTGAAGGTCAAATCCAAGGTCCGCCCCATCTCTTGTCACTCTATCTCCTGAGGACTCCATGAAGCATCCGTTAGCCGAGCGAGCTGCACTGATCACTGAAAGTGTGATTGGCGCGGCTATTGAAGTTCACCGGGACAAAGGGCCGGGATTGCTGGAAAGCATTTACCAGCGTTGTTTCGTTCACGAGTTGAAACTACGTGGACATAGCACTGAGGAGCAGCGGACAGTTCAGGTTCGCTACAAGGATCTAGTCTTCGAGGATATTCTGCGCTGCGACGTGATCGTCGATGGCTGCCTGCTCATCGAGTTGAAATCTGTGGCTGAGATCCTGCCTGTTCACAAGGCGCAGACCATCAGTTACATCAAGCTGCTTGACCTGCCCCGAGGTTTGTTGATCAACTTCAATGTCCCCCAACTCATTCATGGCCTGAATCGCGTGAAACATCCTGCCTACGAGTGATGGTTCCAACCCCTCCCAATCTCCAAATCTCCTGTTCAAAAATTTCATGTTCTCCCGTCGTTTTCTTCTCGCCCTCACTCTTGCTTCCACCTCTGCTTTGGCGCAGCAGCCCGCTGCCAAGGCCCCCGCATCGACACTGAAGATGGTCACAGATCGCGCGGATGCGATGTACCATGCGGGTGACACGGCCACCTTTCAGATTGAGTCCAGTGATGCCGAACTAACCGCGGTGAGCGCGAACGTGTCTGAAGATGGATGGAAGCCACAGCCAGCGCAGAATGTTCCGCTGACTCAGGGCAAGGGCACCTTGTCGGTGAAGGTCACCAAGCCGGGCTTCACGCTCGTGCGTGTCACCGCGCCCAAGACGACTGCCTCCGCCATGGCCTCAGCGGCATGTGACCCGACGGAGATCAAGCCGAGCCTGCCGATGCCTGAAGACTTCGACAGCTTCTGGGCGGCGCAGAAGGCAGCGCTGGCCAAGGTGCCGATGAAGTTCACCCTCGCTCCCGTGACCATTCAGGCCAAGACTGCCGATGGTTTCGATGCGCAGATTGAGTGCCTCGGCGCGCCTGTGTCCGGCTACTATGCCCGTCCCAAGGAGGCGAAGGCCAAGGCCTACCCTGCCATTCTATTTGTGCATGGCGCAGGAGTCGACGGCTCCAGCCTTGGCCCCACCTACTGGGCTGAGCGCGAAGGCGGCATGCTGGCCATGGACATCAATGCCCACGGCCTGCCCAATGGCAAACCTGTAGAGTTCTACAAACAGCAGGATGCGGGTCCTCTGCAAAACTACCGCTTCATCGGTCGCTCGGACCGGGAGAAAAATTACTTCAAAGGCATGTTCCTCCGCCTCGTGCGCGCCATCGACTTTCTCACAGCTCAGCCGGAGTGGGATGGCAAGACCGTCATCGTCTATGGTGGCAGCCAGGGTGGTTTCCAAGCCTTCGCTGCGGGAGGTCTCGATGAACGTGTGACCTTCATCTGCGCCGGTGTGCCCGCAGGTTGTGACCACACCGGCATCTCCGTCGACCGCATCAATGGCTGGCCCAAGCTTGTCAGCATCACCGATGGCAAGGCGAACGAAGCCGAGTTGCAAACTGCGCGCTATTTTGACAACGTGAACTTCGCCCAGCGCTGCCATGCTAAAGGCGCCGCGGTCACTGTGGGCTTCATCGACACCGTCTGCCCGCCGACCAGCGTGTATGCCGCGTATAATGCGCTCACCGTTCCGAAGCAGATCCACATCGACACGCTCTCCGGTCACACCAGCACGCCCGCTGCCTCCAAGTTCATGCAGGAAGCCGCCTTCGCGCATGTGCGCGAGATGAAGGGCAAGTGAGTGAGTGCGCTACCCTCTGCCTTTTCGCAGAGGTGCCTTGAGAAACCCGTCATCAAGGCGCGTCTCCCGAAACCTAACCACGGTTACGGTTCCACAGTGAAACTGCCCTGCTGGCCGCAGCGGAAGAAGCAGCCGCCACCGATTTGTTAAGACTGGAGGAGCACACCACGCAGCGGCACCAGCGTCTTGGTGGTGCCGGGCGAGATGAAGCTGCCGCTGAGCAGTCCGCTGTCCTGATGAAGGACCAGGCAGACCTTCGGCGCACCGCCACCATTCGGCATCGCGATCACGCCATTGGCGGCGAAGGTGAAGCTGGCCGCCAGCGCGCCGCCATCCAGCACCACGCCCGCATCCGTCGCCAGCGGGATAGCTGGCAAATGGCACCGGAGCCGTCCGCGAAAACGATTCCCGGCTTTTTCTCTCCCGCCTTGCAACTCTGCCCGCCACTCCGTAACCTGACGCCGCCATGAAGCATGCTGTTCTCCTTTTGACCCTGGTCTTCACCTACAGTCTCACCGTTTCCGCCCAGGAGGCCCAGCGTCTGGATGCGGAAGCTGCCCGCGCGGCCCTGTCCGTCCGCCCGCCGCGGAATCCCGTGAAGAGCAGCGCGCCAGTGGTCAAGCGCACGTATGAGCGCCGCGCAGGGAAGGGCCTGGGCTTGGAGACCGGTGCGCCGCAGGATGTGGAGGTCATCCACCGTTCCGATGGCAGCACGGAGGAACATCCCTTTGTCTCCCTGCCCATTCTTTTCACCGTGAACACGGACAGCCTGCTGGACTCCACCTCGCGGATGAACGCGGATCAGATGGCCGCCATCCTCGCTGAACTGGTCCGCAGGGAAAACGCCCGCTTCACCATCCAGGGCCACACCAGCGCCGAGGGCGATGCGCAGCCTAACCAAAACCTTAGTGATCAGCGGGCCGCGCGCATCCACGCCCTGCTCATTGGCAAAGGTGTGCCGGCCACGTCACTCACTCCGATGGGCCTCGGTGAAAGCTGTGCCAGCGCCGCCCCGACGGCTCCGGAATCCCAGCTTCAGTTGGACCGTCGCGTGCTGATCGTGCGCATGAAATGAAGGTGGTTTGGCCTTCCCGACCCGCTGCGCCATGAAGCATCTCCTTTTTTCCACCGCATTCCTGACCCTGGCATCGCTGCCCGCCTTGGCGGGTGAGATCGTGGCGCTCTGCATCGGCAACAACGCCTATGTGATTCCCGAGGACCAGCTGGATACGCCGGTCAATGATGCCCGCCTCATGCACCAGACACTCTGCGCCGTGCCGGGCGTGCTGGCGGAGGACATCGTGCTGCTGGAGGATGCCAAGCGCAGCCAGATCACCCTGGCCTTGCGCCAGTTCAAGGCACGCTCCGCCGAGGCCAAGCTCTCGCTCATCTTTTACTCGGGTCATGGCGTCGAGGACACGCCGACCGGCTATGACCGCGCCGAGACCTTTCTGCTGCCGGTGGATGCGGTCATCGACAACGCCGACGACCTGCCGGATAGGGCCATCCCTTTGAAAACCGTGCTGGAGTCTCTAGAAGGCACGAAGGGCGCGGCGCGCGCGGTTATCCTGGACTGCTGCCGCAGCGGTGCTCCAGGCGCGACGAAGTCCCTGTCGCGGGCGGGCAAGAGCCTCGCCACGCTGGATGAAAATGTGAAGAAGGCCCTCGGCGGCGCCATCCTGCCAGAGGGCACGCTCATCGCCTTTGCCGCCAGCCCGGGACGCAAGGCCGCGGCCTTCCTCAAGGACACGGACACGAACAGCCCCTTCACCCGTTTCATCTCCGAGCAGATGAGCACCCAGGGCGGCGATCTCTTCTCCATCGTGAACGCCGCCAGCCGCATGACCAAGCAACGCACCGAGATGCGCCAGGTGCCACACGTGGAGCTGCGCGGGGATGCCTCACTCATCACCGACTACACCATCCCGGCAGCCGTGGCCAGCAACACAGGCTCCCCGCGCTTGAAGCCCCTGGCCGAACTCATGATGGACTTCAAAAAGTCTCGCGAGGCCGGCAAAGATGGATCACCGCCCGCGCCATCCACGGGCGGCGTGCTTGATGCCGGTGCGGTGGGAAAATCCGTGCAGATCACACTGCCAGAGGAGGTCACCATGAAGTTCTGCTACTGTCCTCCGGGTAGTTTCAACATGGGCAGTCCCGCTGGTGAGGCAGGCCGTTTTCCAGATGAAGACCAGGTGCAGGTGAGCCTTTCCAAAGGCTTCTGGATGGCCCAGACGGAAGTGACCCAGGCCCAGTGGCAGGCGCTGATGGCCACCAATCTCAGCCAGTTCAAAGCAGCGGAGCAGCCCGTGGAAAATGTGAGCTGGGACGACGCGCAGGTGTTCCTCGCGGAGCTGAACAAAAAGGTGTTTCTGCTCGGCGGCTGGACCTATGTCCTGCCGACGGAGGCCCAGTGGGAGTATGCCTGCCGCGCGGGAACGGAAACCACCTTTTCGTTCGGCAACGACGATTCCGAACTGTTCCGCCACGGCAACTTTGTGGGAAATATCTACGACAAGCTTTCCCTGGACCACAAAGGCGCGGCAGGTGTGGGAGAGCGGCCCGTGACCGTGGCCCGTCATGCGGCGAATCCGTGGGGCCTCCATGACATGCATGGGAATGTGATGGAGTGGTGCTCCGACGCCTATCATTTCCAGCTCGCCGGCGGCACGGATCCCACGGGGGCTCTCAAGGGGACGCAGCGTGTGCTCCGCAGTGGTGCCTGGAGCAGCGAGGCCCCTGCCTGCCGCGCGGCCAGCCGGCGCTGCGAGCTGCCGGGTTCAAGAACCAACACCACAGGCCTCCGCATCGCCATCGTGCCGACGAAGTGAGCGATGTCCGCATGGCTGAACTCCACTCGCAAGCTTTGATCCCGTGATGAAACTCGCCTCCGTTCTCACTTTGCTCACACTGAGCATTGTCAGGCTCCCTGCCGCTGAACCGGCGGCTGTGCCGGTCGGCGAGCTCGCCAAAAACGCAAATCTGCTGGAGGCGGGAGAAGTTGGGAAAGTCCTCACAGTGCAGCTGCCAGGAGACTTGCTCATGAAATTCGTCTGGTGCCCGCCAGGCACTTTTGTCATGGGCAGCCCGCCGGGTGAAGACGGTCGCATGACGGACGAGGACCAGGTGCAGGTGCGCATCAGCAAGGGCTTCTGGCTGGGGCAGACCGAGGTCACCCAGGCGCAGTGGCAGGCAGTGATGGGCACGACATTCGAGCAGCAGGTGGAGAAGACTGGCACTACTGGATGGATCAAAGGCATGGGAGACGATCATCCTATGTATTTTGTGAACTGGGATGATGCCCAGAGCTTCGTTAACAAGCTTGGCGATGAGGCAGGCCTGTCAGCTGCCTGGAAATGTACGCTGCCGACCGAGGCCCAGTGGGAATATGCCTGCCGGGCAGGAACGACCAGCACCTTCAGCTTTGGTAACACGCTGACCAGCCTGCAGGCCAACATTGACCCAAGGAACGTTTTTCAACCCAAGACCCTCAAGGAAGTGGCGGTAGAGAAAACGTGCGCGGTGGGCAGCTATCCCGCGAACGCGTGGGGCCTGTATGACATGCACGGCAATGTTCATGAATGGTGCTTGGACCTGCGCTATGACACACTTGTGGGCGGGACGGACCCTGTGGGGACCGGGCCACATACCTACCGTGTGTTCCGAGGCGGCGCCTGGAATGGTAATGCCTACAGGTGTCGCTCGGCCTGTCGTTATGCCGAGCCGCCGATCTGCCGGGGACCCAGTCAAGGCTTCCGCATTGCTCTGGTGCAAATCAAGTAAACGCGAGCTTGCCGCCTGTAAAAAGATTCTACGAAAAGTCACAATCAAATCTGAAAAGTTAGCCATGGGTCCGCTGAACCTTATGAAATCACTCTTTGTTATTCTGTCCCTGTTCTCCGTCTCCCCGGCCTTCGCGGCTGACAACGCCGCTGTGCTCAAGCTGTTTGATCAAAAATGCGGCGACTGCCATGGCGAGGGCGATGAGACGCCCACGCTGACGGCGGGCATCAATCTCACCGCGCTGCTGGGCGTCGAGGACGATGTGAAGAGCATCATGGACCGCGTGCTGCGTGCGGATGAGTCCAAAGGGCGCATGCCGAAGAGCAGGGGCAAGCCGGGCGACCCTGCTTACTTGCCACCCTTGACGCCAGAGGAATCCGCGCTGCTCAAAGAGTGGTCGCTGGGAGAGAAAGCCAAGCCCGTTGTCGCCGCCAAGACTGAACCCAAGGCGGAGAACAAGGAGCCGAAAACCGCGAACCCTGAACCTGCGGCAACGGCCGCTCCAGTGGCTCCAGCGCCCCCCGAGCGCACGTTCGTGCCACTGCGCGAGGAGATCCGCCTCATCGCGGAGGATGTGCTGAAGCAGCCCGTGTCCACGCAGCCGTTCCTGCGTTACCTGACGCTGACCAACCTCGCCAACCTGCGTGACAGCACCGGCAAGCTGGTGGAGGACGAGACACAGATGGACACCTACCGCGCCGCGTTGGGCAAGCTGCTGAACAGTCTGAGCCATGAAGGCCAGATCACCGTGCCCGTGGCCGTGGATGCCGGGAAGACCATCTATCGCATGGACTTGCGCGACTACGGCTGGACGGCGGACGAGTGGGAAAGCCACGTCGTCTCCGGTTATCCCTACGCGTTGCGTGGCGTGAGCGGCAAGCATGAGCGCGACATCGCCGATGCCACGCACAGCCAGTCGGCCTGGGTGCGCGCGGACTGGTTCGTTTTTGCCGCCAGCCAGCCGCCTCTGTATAACCAATTGCTGCGCCTGCCGGACAACGACCGCGATCTGGAAAAGGAGCTCGGCGTGGATGTCGTGGCCAATCTCCAGTCAGGCCGCGCGCTGCGTGCGGGCTTCCGCGAGAGCGGCGTCAGCCAGGGCAACCGCATGATCGAGCGCCACGAGCTGGGCCGCTATCCCGGCGCCTACTGGAAGAGCTACGATTTCACGCCCCTGGTTCGCACGGGCGGGCACGATCTCTTTCGCAGCCCGCTCGGGCCTGTCGGAGCAGGCCTCACGCCTAACAACGACCGTGAATTCGCCCACGATGGCGGCGAGATCGTTTGGAACCTGCGCAACGGCCTGCAGGCCTATTATTTGAGCACCGCGAAAGGCACAAAACTGAACCGTGCGCCCACCGAGATCGTGCAGGACCGCAAGCGCCGCGACGGAGCCATCATCAACGGCATCTCCTGCATGGCCTGCCATGACCAGGGCATGAAGTACACGCTCGACCAGCCTATCGAAAAGTTTCGCGATGAAGTGGGAGAGGTCGCCCTCAAGGCCGGCCTGGACCGCACGGAGGCAAACCACGTGCGCGATCTCTACGCCAGCCAGGAAAAGCTGCACACCGTGGTGAAGGCCGATGAGGAGCGTTTCCGCAAGGCCCTGGCCCAGGCCATGCCCGGTTATGAGCAGCCCATTGACCCGGTGATCCGTCTCTACAACCGTTTCAAGTCGGACATCCGCCTGGAAACCCTGGCAGCGGAGTTTGGCGAGGAGGACTCCCGCTTCCTTCAGCGCCTGAAGGACAGCCGCGATGCGGATCTGGAGAGCATCGCCGTGCAGTTTGAGTCCGGCATGGGCTTCCCGCGCGCCTCCTGGCTGGACCAGTTCCAGGTCATTGCCGCGGCGCTGAACCAGCAGCAGCTCAGCTTCACCCCGATTGACTACACCGACTTCACCAGCGGTGCCGCGAAAGCGGGTGGTAATGAAGGTAAGGTGACGCTCAGTGAGGGCGGCCGTCTCACCATCGCCACCAACAAGTCCATGTACCAAAAGGGCGAGCTGCTGACCGTGAAGATCAAAAGCACCGAGGGAGTCTTCCTGCGTCTCTACCACCTCAGCGCCGAGAAGGTGCTGACCCAAATCTTCCCGAACCGCGCACGCACCGACAACTTCCTCAAAGGCGGCGAGACCGTGCAGATCGGCAGCCAGAAGGAAGGCACGCTGGGCGCGGGCGAGTTCCGCTTCCGTATGAAGGAACCGTTCGGCACCGAGATCATCCTGGCCGTGGCCAGCCCCGTGCAGTTCACCGACGCGGAGAACCTCAAATTTGCCCAGGGCGAGGTCTTCAAAAGCTTCGGCAACGAGCGCGATCTCCGCAAAAGTGTGACCCGCGGGACCAAGGGCCTGGAGGTCGAAGTGAACAACGCCGCCGGCCACGTCATCGGCTCCCGCAGCGCGCCGACGTTCACTGCTCGTGCAGTGTTCAGTGTGGTGCCCTGAGTGAGCCGTCCGGCCGACAAGCAAACAACGCAAACAGTCCTCTTGGTGTCATCTGGTGTGTAAGTCACCGATCAGAAGCGCCTAACTTTGAGTTATAAAACAATCACCTTTTGCTTGTTAGATGCAAAAAGTGGCTCGGGACGGAATCGAACCGCCGACACGGGGATCTTCAATCCCCTGCTCTACCAACTGAGCTACCGAGCCATTTCCTTCACTTGGAAGGGCCGCGATTGTGCCAAGTGGTGACGAACACGCAACGTGTTTTTCATGCTCCGTCACACATTTTTCAGATCTGGCATTGTTCGAAGGATGTTTGGCGGCTTTGCGTATGGATAAGCCCACCATGTTTTGCCGCCCCACCGCACTTCTGTTTCTCCTGCTTGCCGCCATCTGCCAGGCTCAAACCAGCGTGCTCAGCGAAGGTGCGAAGGGGGATGGAACCACGGATGACACCGCCGCGATTGAGAAGGCCATCCTCACGCATGGCAGTGTGCAGTTTCCTCGCGGCACGTATCGCCTCACACGCACGATCACCATTCCCTTGGCGGAGAGCGGCTTTGCCGCGCTTTCGGGTGATGGGACAGCGCGCATCGTGATGGCGGGCGCAGGGCCTGCGTTCCATTTCAAGGGCACTCATGAGGGCTCTGCAGCTCCCAGCACTTTCAAGCCGCAGGTGTGGGAGAAGGAACGCACGCCGATGGTCAGCGGCATCGAGATCGTGGGAGAGCATGCGGAAGCGGACGCGATCGAGGCCACGGGCACCATGCAGATCACCATGGCGCGGGTGGTGGTGCGTGAATGCCGTCACGCCGTGCATCTCACCACGCGGAACCGCAATGTGCTCATCGCCGACTGCCACTTCTATCACAACAAGGGCATCGGCGTGTTTCTCGACAATCAGAACCTGCACCAGATCAACATCGTGGGCAGTCACATCAGCTACAATGGCGGAGGCGGTGTGGTCTCGCGTGGCGGCAATGTTCGCAACCTGCACATCGGCACCTGTGATATTGAAGGAAATCACAGCGTGGAGGGACCGCCCTCCGCGAATGTGGAGCTGAACTCCACGGAGGGTTCCATCGGCGAGGTGGCCATCACCGGCTGCACGCTGCAGCATACCAGCAAAGCACCTGGATCTGCGAACATCCGCATCCTCGGCGCAGGCACGGACCCAAGCCTGGAACGCAAGCTCGGCCGCACCCATACACGTGAGGGCAATGTGACCATCAGCGCGAATGTCTTCAGCGATGTGCGCATCAACATCGAGGTGCGTGACTCACGCGGTGTTGTGATCAATGGCAACACCTTCTGGGAAGGCTTTGAGCAAGACATCCTGGCGGAGAACTGCGACCACCTCGTGATCAGCAACAACAACTTTGATCGCAATCCGCGCTATGCCGTGAACGGCTTTGAGAATGCGGAGAACAACGGCCTGAAGCTCAACGGCTGCTCAGACACCAGCCTGACGGGCAATGTGATCTCCGGTGTGTGGCGTCAGCGTGCCGCGATGGATGTGGTGAATGGCAGCCGGCTCATCATCTCCAACAATCACATCCTGGACTCTGATGGTGTGGGCCTGCGGTTGGAGAAGGTGAAGAACAGCCTGATCAGCGGAAACCTGATCCGCGATGACCGCGAGGCCGAGAAGAAGAGCAAGGAAGCCTCTCTGGTGGAGATCGAGGGCGAGGGGAATCAGATCACAGGGAATTTGGTGGACCGGAAGTAGGCTCGCGGAAGGCGGCTTCAGAAGTATGTTGTTCACGCTTCAGCGTGTCTGCGAGGCGTCATTGAACACGCTGAAGCGTGAACAACATACTTGCGGGTCGTGGCGCCATGGAAGCTCACGGGCGCCCCATACAGTGTTCATTTAAACTGTATTAGAGCGACTTCGTGTCACGAAAAAACACGAACTCTATGATTGATATGACATTCGCAATTATATATTACGCATGTCCAAAATATCAAAATTTTGGAATTATCAATGCTATACGATCCTCTGCCTTAACCTTTGCTCCCCACCAGCCATGTCTCCCGCCTGTGCACTTCACGCCTCGTCTCCCGCGGCGCTGCCTGAGTTGGGATGCTTCTTGAAGCCGGTTTGGAAAGAGGTGCGTGAATGGTTCCATGTGGGCACCTGGCCCTGGTTTGGCGGCCATGATGCGATGGATGACCTGATGCCCTGGGGGCGCGGATCACTCAAGCAGAGGCAATCCCCGCAAGGCGGTGGTAAGGAACCCGATATGTCTGAAGACCCTCCCACGCCCCAGCGCGACCTGCCCTTTTACCATCTGCCGGTGCTCATGCAGGAGGTGCTGGACTTCCTCCAGCCCGCTCCCGGCAAGCTCATCTTTGATGGCACGCTCGGCGGCGGCGGCCACACCGAGGCGCTGCTTCAGCAGGGTGCCCGGATCGTGGCCATGGACCAGGATGACGAAGCCCTGGCTTATGCCCGTGAGCGCCTGAAGGGCTATGCCGACCGCTTCTGTGCGCTGAAGGGTAACTTCCGCGACTTCCCCACGGTGCTGACTGAGGCCGGTGTGGGCGGGCTTGACGGCATGTTCATCGACATCGGCGTCAGCAGCAGGCATCTGGATGCGGCTGAGCGTGGCTTCTCCTTTGGCAAGGATGGCCCGCTGGACATGCGCATGGACAGCAGCGCTCCACTGACCGCGGCAGACATCGTGAACACCTGGGCCCAGGAGGACATCGAGCGCATCCTGCGTGAGAATGCCGAGGAGCAGAATGCCCGCCGCATCGCTCGCGCCATCGTCCAGGACCGCGTGAAGAAGCCTTTCACCACCACGCTGCAACTGGCGGAGATGATCGGCCGCGTGTGTCCAAAGCACAGCAAGAAAAATCCTGCCACCCTCACCTTCCAGGCCCTGCGCTGTGAGGTGAACTCAGAACTTCCGGCGCTGCGAGAGTTCCTGGCTGCGGCGCCGAAGTGGCTGAAGCCGGGAGGGAGGCTGGTCATCATCGACTTCCACTCCATCGAAGACCGCATCGTCAAACAAGCCTTCCAGAATTACGCAGCCCCTTTCATCGACCGCCCCGAATGGCCAGCCCCGAAAACGAATCCGAATCACTGCCTGAAATTGCTCACGAAGAAGCCCGTGGAGGCAAGCGAGCAAGAGCTGCATCTCAATCCCCGCGCCCGCAGCGCGCGGCTTCGCGCCGCCGAGCGCCTCCCATGATGACACGCAACCGCTACCGCAACACCATCGGCCTGCCGGTCATCACGGCGGTGCTGATCGTCTGCGCTGCGGTGCTGCTGGCGGCCCTGAGCGTGGTGGTGAACAAGAACCGTGTCTCAGCGCTGGCTGAGCAGCAGCGCCAGGTGGAGCAGGAGATGCGCCTGCTGGGCATCGAGATCACGAACCTCGAGCGGAAGATCGACCAGATGCTCGATGGCGCGAAGGTGCAGCCCATCCTCGCGGCCAACAACACCTGGCTCCAGAAGCTGAATCCCCAGAACCGCTCCATCATTCACCTCAAGCCCATCCCTGCGGCCAAGGCTGTCGCTCAGAACGACAACGCGCCTGCCGAAAACGCCCCCACGCCATGATGCCCGCCCCTACTCAGCGCCAGATTCGCCGTGATCGTCCGCTCGTGCAGCGGATGTTCGTCGCCACGTGCTGCCTCACGCTTGGCTTCTCCGTCGTGGTGTGGAGACTCTATGACCTCCATCTGAGACGCGGCCCCCTGCTGGCCGAGCTGGCGTCAGGCAAGTTCCGCGAGGTGCGCCCGCTACCGGCGCAGCGCGGCTCCATCAAGGATCACGGCGGCCGCTATCTGGCTTATGACGAGGAGATCTTCCACCTCAGCACAAACCGCGTGCACCTGCATGAGCCGCCGACCGTGAAGATGGCACTGGCCAAGGTGCGGAACGTCGGCGTGCGTGATCTCACCCGCAGCATGAGCGATGCGCAGATCATCGCCGCGTATCATGAGCACATCGCCACCCTCATCGCGCCGAAGCTTGGCCTGAGCCGGGAGGCCGTGCTGGCCAGGCTGAGCTCCACCGAACAGATCGAGGTGCTGGCGGAGAAGATGACCGAGGATCAGGCGAAGGAGTGGAAGAAGCTCTTCGCGGACAACTACATCAAGGGTGTGTATGTGAACTCCACCGTCTGCCGCCGCTACCCGACTGAGAACCGTCTGGCGCTCATCGTCGGCGGTGTCGAGGAAGGCAAAGGCGGTGTGCGCGGGATCGAAAAGATCCGTGAGGACATCCTGCATGGCATCCCCGGCAGCGTGGAAGTGGAGCATGACAAGGCCGGCCGCGAGCTGCCGCTCTACCGTGGCGAGATCCAGGAACCCGTGCATGGCCGTGACGTCCATCTCACCATCGACATGCCTTTGCAGGATGCCGTGGACCGCATCGTGGAACAGGCCAACCTGACCTGGAAGCCGAACAAAATCATGGCTGTGGTCACGGAAGTGGCCACCGGCTCCGTGCTGGCCATGAGCTTCCGCCCGGATCATGACCGCAACGCGCCCGCCTCCACGAACTGGAAGAACCTGGCCATCTATGAGCCCTATGAGCCTGGCTCCACCTTCAAGATCGTGACCTTCACCGGCGCGCTCGACTCCGGCAGGATCACCACCAACTCCACCTTTGACTGCGAGCTCGGGGACTACACTGACCCCGTCTTCAAAGTGCCGCTGCACGATCTCAAGCGCCAGGGCGTGGTGCCCGTGCCAGACGTCTTCAAGCACTCCAGCAACATCGGCACCTTCAAGATCTTCAAGAAGCTCGGCCAGGAAAAATTCCTCAGCTATGTGAAGTCCTTCGGTTTCGGCCGCCTCACGGGCATCGACCTGAATGGCGAGAGCAAGGGCTACGTGAATGAGACCTCCTGGTCAAACGCCACCTACTCCCGCTTCCCGATCGGCTACGAGATGAGCTGCACGCCCATCCAGATGGCCATGGCCTATGGTGCCATCGCCAATGGCGGCATCCTCATGAGGCCGCGCCTCGTGGACCGCATCGTCAGTGACAGCGGCCGCAAGGTGGACATCCAGCCGCCGGAAGTGGTGGGCCAGGTGTGCAAGGGGCAGACCGCAGAGACCATGCGCCACCTGCTGCAGCTCGTGGTGGACGAGGGCACCGGCAGCCGTGCCAAATTTGAGGGCCTGGAAGCCGCCGGCAAGACCGGCACCTCCCGCCGCTACGACCCTGAGCACAACCCGATTTATGACAAAAAAGGCGTGCTGATCCGCAAGGGCGGCTACCCCGAGGGCCAGTGGATCACCTCCTTCGCGGGATTCGCTCCGGCCAAAGATCCCAAGATCGTTTGTGTGGTTGTGCTTGATTATCCCAAATGCGAGGACAAATCAGCCATCGGCGGCGGCAAGGTGGCAGCACCGATCTTCGGTGAAATTGCCTCGGAGGTCTTGAAACAGCTCTCCATCCGGCCCAACCGCCCCCTTGCCCTCGAAGGAGGGGCCCAAGAATGACATTGCGTGACCTCATTTCTCAGTTCGACAAACCTGTGACCAGCGGCAGCCTGGACACGGAGATCTCAGTGCTTGCCTACGATTCGCGAAAAATAGCGCCCAAGACCGCTTTTGTGGCCCTGAGAGGCAGCAAGTCAGACGGGCATGACTTCATCCCGAAGGCCATTGAAGCCGGGGCTGCGGCCATCATCGCCGAGCAAGCACCGCCGAACGACTGCACCATCCCCTGGGTGCATGTGAAGGAGACCCGCATCGCGCTCGCACAAGGTGCTGCGGCGCTGAAAGACTTCCCTGCCAAAGAGCTGACCATCCTCGCGGTCACCGGCACGAACGGCAAGACGACCACGGCCTTCCTCATGCATCATCTGATGAATGCAGGCCAGAAGCGCTGCGGCCTGCTGAGCACCGTGTTTTATGATGTCGGCGGCAAGCAGATGATGCCAGCCACGCACACCACGCCTGAGTCCCTGGAGATCCACGACTTGTTTTCCCAGATGCTTGGCAATGGCTGCAAGGCCGTGGCCATGGAGGCGAGCTCACACGCGCTGGACCAGCACCGTGTTCATGGCCTGAATTTCACCGCCGGTGTCTTCACCAATCTCACCCAGGATCATCTGGACTATCACGGCACCATGGAGGCCTACTTTGTGGCCAAGGTGCGCTTGTTTGAGACCATCGCCTCCCAGCCAAAGGGCAGCATGGTCATCAATGTGGATGACACGTGGGGCCGCAAGCTGATCACACGCTATGAGAGCACCGGCAAGGTGCTGAAGTTCGGCTTCGGTGTCGGCGCGGACTACCGCGCGGTGAACCCGCGCTATGACATGACGGGCTGCACCTTTGAGCTGGAGATCAAAGGCCGCTCCTTCCTGGTGCGTCTGCCGCTCATCGGCGACTTCAATGTCTACAATGCCCTCGGCGCTCTCGCCGCGGCACACTCCTCAGGCCTGAACCTGCGTGAGACGATCTCCAACCTGAAAGCCTCACCGCAGGTGCCAGGCCGCCTGGAGCGCGTGACCAGTGACTCGAGCCGCTTCCAGGTTTTTGTCGACTATGCCCACACACCGGATGCCCTCGTGAATGTGCTGAAGACCGTCCGTGCGCTGCGTCCGCGCCGCATCATCACCGTCTTCGGCTGTGGTGGAGATCGTGACCGCAGCAAGCGGCCAAAGATGGCCGCTGCCGCCGAGGCCAACAGTGACATCTGCGTGGTCACCAGTGACAATCCCCGCAGCGAGGTGCCTGAGGACATCATCGCGGATGCGGTCAAAGGCTTCACCCGTCCCAAGGGTCATGCGGCCATCGTGGATCGCCGTGAAGCCATCAAGACCGCCCTCGAGAATGCCCGCGAGGGAGACATCGTGGTGATCGCCGGCAAGGGCCATGAGGACTATCAGGAGGTCCAAGGCGTGAAGCATCCCTTCGATGACCGCCGCGTGGTGCGCCAGCTTTTGGTGAAGATCACCGGTGACCGTGATGCCGAGCGTGTCGAACGTGAGGCCGTGTGGGAAGCCGAACGTGCCGAGCGCGCCGCCCGTGAAGGCGGCGGCATGCCTGGGGGTGACCCGCGTCCGCCCATGCGTGATCGTTTCAATGGCCCGCCTCCCCGCCGGCCCCGCTTTGAAGACCGTCCCGGAGGCCCTCCCGGCGGACGTCGCCCGCCCCCCAGCCGATGAAGTCCCTCGATCTCCAGACTCTTGCCAGCTTCGCGGACGGCACATTGTCCGGAATGTGCAGCGTGCCTGTGTCCCGTGTCATCACGGACTCACGCAAGGTGCGGCCGGGTGATCTTTTCGTGGCCCTGAAGGGTGACAAGTTTGATGCGCACGATTTCCTCCCGCAGGTCATCGCTGCGGGAGCGAGCGCCGTCCTGATCGAAAAAGGCCGTGGCGTCTCCAGTGATGGCTGCGGCCTCATCGAGGTCGATGACACGCTTGTCGGGCTGCAAAACCTCGCGCGTGGATATCGCTCACTGCTGCAGCCGCTCATCATCGGTCTAACAGGAAGCAATGGCAAGACCTCCACGAAGGACCTCGCGGCCATCGTCATGGCCAGCAAATACCAGACCCGCGCCACCCTGGGGAATCTGAACAACCACATCGGCCTGCCTTTGACGCTGCTCAGCCTCGAGGAGACGGACGAGTGCGGTGTGGTGGAGATGGGCATGAACCATCCCGGTGAGATCAAGACGCTGGTGGACATCGCCCTGCCAGATGCGGCCATCGTGACGAACGTGGGCATGGCGCACATCGAATACATGGGCAGCCAGGACGCGATCGCCTGGGAGAAAGGCACCCTGCCGGCCAATGTGCATGGTGAAGGCGTGGTGGTGCTGAACGCGAATGACAAGTTTAGCGACCTCATCGCGCGTCATTGCCAGGCCACGGTCTACCGTGCCGGCACGAACGCGGGAGACGTGCGCGCCTTTGACCTGCGCGCGGATGCCACCGGCACGGCTTTCAAGCTGGATTTCGCGGGTGAGGTCGTGGAGACCTTCCTGCCGATCATCGGTGACCACATGGTGGGCAATGCCGCGCTGGCCGCCTGCATGGGCTGGGCGCATGACATCGCTCCTGCGGACATCGCCGAAGCACTGAGCAATGCCAAGCTCACCGGCGGCCGCATGGAAACGAAGGCTGTGCAGGGCATCCAGTTCATTGACGATTCCTACAATGCCAATCCGGACTCGATGAAGGCAGGACTCACCGCCCTTTCAGCGCTGCAGACGCGGGGGCAGAAGATCGCCGTGCTCGGCCGCATGGGCGAGCTCGGTGTGCATGCCGTGGACGGCCATCGCGGAGTCGGCACGCATGCGGCGGAACTCGGTCTCGCCGCCATTTACACCGTCGGTGATGAGGCCGCGATGATCAGCGAGGCCGCGAAGGCCGCTGGCCAGGCCGAAACCCGTAATTTCACCTCCCATGAAGCCTGTGCGGCGCATCTGAAAACGGTCCTCCAGCCTGGAGATGCCGTGCTGCTCAAAGGCAGCCGCTCCGCCGGCATGGAGAAGGTTCTCACTTACTTTTCGAACTCATGATTTACTGGCTCTACGAACTCCGGAACTGGCTGCAAGCTGCTGACTGGATCAGCGACGACGCGTTCATCTACAAACTGCTGAACATCTTCAAGTATCACACCTTCCGCGCGGGCGGTGCGGCCATCACGTCGTTCTTTTTGTCGCTGATGTTTGGTGAGCGCCTGATCCGCAAGCTCATCTCGATGAAGCTCGGCCAGCCCATCCGCACGGCTGAGGAAGTCGGCAGGCTGTTTGAGCTTCAGGGCAAGAAGGTCGGCACTCCGACCATGGGCGGCATCCTGATCCTGGGCACCATCGTGATCTCCACGCTCATCTGGGCGAAGTGGGACAACATCATGATGTGGAACATCCTCTTCTGCACCGTCGGCCTCGGCGCGCTGGGCTTCTATGATGACTACCTGAAGGTCAGCAAGAAGAACTCCAAGGGCGCCAGTGCGCGGGTCAAACTGGTCTGGCAGACGGGAGTGGCCATCATCACCGCGCTGGTCTTCTGCTACCTCGTGCCCACGGACGCGACCATCGACGCGGCGACCAAGGCCGGAACCTCCGCCTTCATCGAGGTCGGCGGTGACTCGACCCTCCGTGCGCTGTTCATGCCCTTCTACAAAGGGCCCATCATCGCGGACATGAGCTTCATCGCGGTGATCTTCTTCACGCTCATCATCGTGGGTGCGTCCAATGCCGTGAACCTCACGGATGGTCTGGACGGCCTCGCCACGGGCTGCTCCCTCACCACCGCCATCGCTTACACGGCTTTTGGTTATGTCTCGGGCAGCGCGCTGTACTCGAACTACCTCGGCGTCCCTCACCACGCCCTGGCGAATGAGATCCCCATCGTGGCCATGGCGCTCGCGGGAGCTTGCCTGGGCTTCCTGTGGTTTAATGCGCATCCGGCGAAGATGTTCATGGGAGACACGGGCTCCCTCGCGCTCGGCGGCTGCATTGCCAGCATCGCCATCTCCTGCCGCCAGGAGATCGTGCTGGCGCTGGTGGGCGGTGTGTTCGTCATGGAGGCGGCCAGCGTGATCATCCAGGTGATCAGCTTCAAGAAACGCGGCAAGCGGGTCTTCCGCATGGCGCCGATCCATCACCATTTCGAACTCGGCGGCTGGCATGAAAACCAGGTCATCGTGCGGTTCTGGGTGCTGTCTCTCCTGTTTGCCCTCATGGGCTTGGCGACCCTGAAACTGCGCTGAGGTTTTTTGAAATTTTCCCCATTTGAGCATCACCCTGTCAAAAATTGTTAACTTTAGCTAAATTTTAATAACCTTTAAGAGTTATCATGTTATATTAGAGGCTAACGACATCGCCTCACGGACTGCTCCCACTCCTCCCGATCCATGTTCTCCCATCAACACTTCGCCATTCTTGGTGCTGGTCGCAGCGGCCTTGGCGCTGCGCGGCTGGCGCGGCTGAAGGGTGCCGAGGTGACGGTGTTTGACGAAGGTGAGCCTGCCAAGATCCAAGGCGCGCTCGATAAGCTGAAGGCTGAGAACTTCCTGACTGTCTCCGGCCAGGCGGCCCGTGAGCTGCTGGTGCAGCCGGGTGAGTATCAGCGCGTGATCATCAGCCCCGGGCTGGATGCTGGCTGGCCGCTGCCCAAGAAATTCACGGATGCCGGTGTGCCGCTGGAAGGTGAGATGGAGTTTGCCTTCAATCTCACGGACATGCCCATGGTGGGCATCACGGGCACGAATGGGAAGAGCACCTGCACGGAGCTCATCGCCCATATCTTCAATGCCTGCGGCAAACGCTCCATCCCCTGTGGTAATCATGGAATGTCCCTGAGCGAGGTGGTGGCCTATGGCGAGCGCTATGATGCGCTGGCCCTGGAGATCAGCAGCTTCCAGCTCGAGACGATCAAGAACTTCCGCGCCAAGGCCAGCCTGTGGCTGAACTTTGCCCCCGACCATCTGGACCGCTATCCAGGCATGGAGGAATACTATGCCGCCAAGGCGCGCATCTTTGAAAACGTGACGGCGAGTGACATCGCCATCGTGCGTGCAGGCGAATCCGTCTCCTCCGGCGCCGCGAAGCGTCTCACCTTCTCCGCCTATGGCATGGAGGCAGACGCGACCTACAGCCAGGGTGAGTTCTTCATCGACGGCCAGCGCATCGGTGATGCCTCCGCCATCCCCCTGCGCGGGAAGCATAACATGGAAAACATCCTCGCCGCCCTCATGGCCTGCCATGGGCACGGCGTGGCGTATACGGATGGGCTCGCTGCGGTGGCGAGCTATGAGGTGCCGAAGCATCGCTGTGAGCTGGTGCGCACCCTGAACGACCGCGAATACATCAATGATTCCAAGGCCACGAACCTGCATGCGCTGGAAGCCTGCATCGGTGCCATGGACCGCCCGATCGTGCTCATCGCCGGCGGCAAGGAAAAGGGTCTGGACTACACGCCGCTGCGCGCCTCGTTGAACGGTCAGGTGCGCGCCATGGTGCTCATTGGCGAGATCAAGCAGCCGCTGCATGACCTGTTCGCGGATCTCCTGCCCTGCCGCATGGCCGCTGACATGGCCGAGGCTGTGAAGCTCGCCACGGAACTCTCACAGGCGGGGGACAGCATCATCCTGAGCCCCGGCACCTCCTCTTTTGACATGTACACCGGCTATGGCCAGCGCGGCGAAGCTTTCCGCACAGCTTCGAATGCCCTGACCTGATTTGCGTCACACCACAGCCTTTTCACAGAACACAACGAACCCGAGCACACCATGAAAAAGAAGAAAACAAGACTGCTGCTGAACCTCGTCGAGGGAGAAAAGCACAAGCACCGCGTCGCCATGGTCAATGAAGAGGCGGAGTGGAACCAGCATGAGCCGAACACAGGCATGGCCCGCATGTTCTTCGTCATGCTGCTCATCCATGTGGTCGTCATCGGCGGCATCATCGTCTATGACTGGCTGAACGGCGAGGAAGCCGCTCCAGCCACCAACGTCGTGAGCAGCTCGAGCGCCAGCAACACCGCTGCCAGCGCGCTGCCGCCTCCGGCCGTGAACGCCGCGGACCTGGCCGCCCAGATCCCGATCGAAGACTGCTCCACGTATGAGTGGCGCTCTGGCGACAGCATCGCCAGCGTGGCGAAGAAGCTGAACGTCAGCGAGGACGTGCTCATCAAGATGAACATGCTGGACAAAGGCACGCAGCTTGAAGCCAACAGCATCATTCGTTATCCCAAGGAGCCAGTGGTGAGGGCTCTGGGAGTCGGCACCGCAGGTGCCAATGGCGACCTGCCAGTGGCTGCTCCTGCCGTTCCGAAGAGCAGCATCGCCGCCTCCGAAGCCGCGATGGCCCTGACCGCCCCTGGCGAGCAGACCTTCTCCTTCCAGTCCACCATTGAGAACGAGCTGGCACCCATCCCCGGTGGCAGCAGCACGGCCCTGGTGAAGCCCAGCGTGCAGGAGTCTCCTCCGCCTGCGGTGACCCTGGAAGCCACTGGCGAGCCTGCGGTGAAAGCACCGGCCAAGATGGCCGTGGCTGAAGCTCCTCCTGCCCCTGCGCCAGTCGCGAAAAGAGATCTGCCGAAGATCGATGAAGCGCCTCCTGCCAAGGTGGAACCCAAGCCCGCGCCAAAGCCCGTGATCGCCAAGGCCGAGAATGATGTGCCGAAAGCCATCCCGGTGAAGCGCTACACGCCGCCTGCGGTGGCTGAGAAGCCTGTGGCCAAAAAATCCGCTCCGGCACCTGCTGCTGCGAAGTCCGGCAAGGCCTACACGGTCAAGCCTGGTGAGACGCTCTACAGCATCGCCAGCCGCAATGGCATCAGCGTGAAATCTCTTCAGGCCGCGAACAAGATCGCCAAGCCCGAGGCTCTTCGTGATGGCATGAAGCTGGTGATTCCAGGGAAGTGATCCGCGGCTCCCATTCGCATCATCCCTGGACTGTCATCACCTTCCCACGACTCACTCTCATCTCCCCACTCCTGTCCCGACATGGCCAAGCGCTCCATCGTCTTTCTCATCCTTGCGGTCGCACTGCTCACGGGCCTGGGCATCACGATGCTGGCAAGCACGAGCTTCTTCACCCGCGAGGGTGGTGGTGAGGCCTATGTGACGGTGTGGAAGCAGGTGATGTGGGTGGGCTTGTCCCTGGTGGGCTGCCTGGTGATGGCCCTGGTGGACTACAACCGCTGGTATAAGTGGCGCTGGTGGCTGCTGGGCATCGCCGGAATCGGGCTGCTCATCTGCTATGAATGGCATCTCTCGCAGTTGCTGGGCTTCAAGCCGCTGCTGGCCAAGCGCGTGAATGGTGCCGCACGCTGGATCGGCGTGGGCTCCATGACAGTGCAGCCTTCGGAACTGGCCAAGATCGTCCTCATCGTCATGATGGCGGGCTGGTTTGCCACGCATCAGGATCTGGAGCGCACACTGAAGCATGGCCTGCTGCTGCCCGGCGCGCTGCTCGGCGGTGTGGTGCTCATGATCGGCGGAGAGGTGGACCTGGGCAATGCGGCCGTGGCGGCCGCGGTGGGCACGGGCATCATGTTTGTGGCCGGCACACGCTGGCAGTATCTTGCCGTCATCATTGGTTCGGGCATTGCCGCCCTGGTCACGGGCATCAAGCTCGCGCCCAACCGCTTTGAGCGCGTGATCGCCGTGCTCGACCTGGAAAAATACAAGGACGGCATCGGCCTTCAGCAATGGGTCTCCTGGCTCGCTTTTGGTTCGGGCGGGCTCGATGGCCGCGGCCTTGGCGAAGGGCGCATGAAGCTTTCCTATCTGCCTGAAGCGCACACGGATTTCATTTTCCCCATGGTGGGTGAGGAGCTCGGCCTCTGGGGCGTGCTCGGCACCGTGGCGGCCTTTGTGGTGCTGATCTTTGCCGGCATGTGCATCAGCGCTTATGCGCCGAACCGCTTCGGCAAGCTGCTCGGCTTCGGGCTCACCATGCTGCTGGGACTTGAAGCACTGCTGAACATGGGCGTGACCACCGCCCTGCTGCCAAACAAAGGACTTCCCCTGCCCTTCGTCTCGTATGGCGGATCCAGCATCCTCGCGGCCATGATGGCCATCGGCATCCTGATCAACATCCACCGCCAGGGCGTGCACCTGAGCTGGGATCAACTTCCAGTCATCCGCCGTAACCGGCGCTGGACTCCTCAGTTGTGATCGAAGGGCAAAGATAGCATCTCAGGCTACTTCGCCTTTTTCTTGGTGCCCTTGCCTTTGGCTTGAGGACCATTGGCGATGCGACCATCCGGCTTGGCAGGATCATAGGCTTCGTTTCTGGTTGGCATCAAGGCCCCGACATCTTTTTGCCATGCTTTCAGTTCGGCGAGCAAGGACTGCACCTTCTCAGGCTCCTGCCCGGCGAGGTTCTTTGTCTCGCTCAAATCGTTGGCGAGATTGAAAAGCTCCAAGCGGTCACCTTCAAACCACTGAATGAGCTTCCAGTCACCGCGACGGATGGCCGCGCCAGGGGCTCCGCCTTGATTGCCATAGTGTGGATAATGCCAGGCCAGCGCACGCTCGGGCAGGTCACCCTTCCCTTCCAGCAAGGGGCGCAGGCTCACGCCGTCGGTCTTCGACGTGACCTTCGCGCCGGCCACCTCTGCCAGCGTGGCGAAGTAATCTGGGCTGCACACCGGTGTGGCCACGGTTTGCGCGGCCTTCACCACCACCGGCCAGCGGATGACCAGAGGCTCGCGAATGCCACCCTCATAGAGCCAGCCCTTGCCGCCGCGCAGGGGCAGGTTCGAGGTGGGTGAACCCTCGCTCGTGCTCAGGCCGCCATTATCCGAGGTGAAGATGACAAGCGTGTCTTTGGTTAGGCCAAGGTCATCCAGCTTCTTCAGCACCTTGCCGACCGCGAGGTCCATGGCCTCGACCATGGCACCATAGACGGCGTGCTCCTGCACCAGACGGACATCACGCGGTTCCTCGCGGCCAAACTTGGGAGCCAGGCCGAGCTTCTGGCGCTTCTCCTCATACTTCGCCTGAAGATCAGCGCGCGCATTCAGCGGCGTGTGCACATCGTAGAAGGAGAAGAACGCAAAGAAGGGTTTGGATTGGTTCGCCTCAATGAATTTGCAGGCTTCATTCGCCAGACGATCTGGCAGGTGCTCGCCCGGCGGGCCATCCGGCAGGCGCGGGTTGTCATAGGGCGTGAAGTATTTTCCACGGCCATAAGGTCCGCCACGATCCACGCCGCCCATGTTGATGTCATAGCCTTGGTTTTCCGGCCAGAAGCCCTCGGGACCCAGATGCCATTTGCCCGCGAAGAAGGTGGCATAGCCCGCGCTCTTCATCATCTCACCCATCGTCACTTCCTCATGCGCGAGGCGGTCCTGATACGGCGCGGGGAGCAGCACGGTGTTCCGCTTCCAAAGCTCCGGCTTCATGGCCGCGCCGATGTAGTCCGTGATGCCCGTGCGCTGAGGCCAGCGTCCGGTTTGGACCGCCGCACGCGTGGGCGAGCACACAGGACAGGCCGCATAGGCATCCGTGAACAGCGCACCCTCCTTGGCGAGGCGATCCACGTTCGGCGTCTCATAAAATTTGCTGCCGTAGCAGCCGAGGTCACGCTGGCCCAGATCATCCACGAGGAAGAAGATGACATTCGGCTGCGCCGCCGAGGCAGCCTGCAGAATGATGAGCGATGAGAGAAACAAGATCGTGCGAAACATGGATGCTGGAAACGATGCCAGCGCTCGACACCTTGCCAGCAGATGAAACCGAACCCCGTCTCACCTGCGCCCAAGCGCAAAGGCAGCCTCCGCATGGCGGACATCCCGCGTGATGTCATCGCCGGCCTGAACGCGGGTGAGCTGGAGGCCGTGACCCTCGTGGAATCTCTTGCCATGGACTACGGGCTGCTCCTGCCCGCCATCGCTCCGGACGCGGGTGCTGAAACCATCCGCCTGATGGTGGAGGCCCAGCAGCTCAAGGTCACCGGACGCATGAAGGCCAGCGGCCAGATCCTGCATGCACGCTATGGTCTGGACGGCGTGGCGAAGTTTGCCAAACACCGCAGCGATACCGTGCGCGGCTGGGCCGCTGCCATCATCGGCTCGGCGCCCAAGCTCACCCTTAAGCAACGCCTCAACCACATCCTTGATCTGGCGGATGATCCAAACGCCGGACTGCGTGAGTGGTCCTGGATGGTGCTGCGCCCGCATATCATCGCGGAGCTCGATCTCGCGCTAAAACTCCTCGAACCCTGGGTCCATCACAGCTCGGCCAATCTCCGCCGTTTCGCCTCCGAGGCCACTCGTCCACGGGGCGTCTGGTGCGCGCACATCGAGGTGCTCAAACAAGAACCTGAGCGTGCCATTCATCTGCTGGATCCGCTGCATGCTGATCCTTCCCGCTATGTGCAGAACAGCGTGGCAAACTGGCTGAATGACGCCGGCAAATCCAAGCCCGACTTCGTGCATCAAACCTGCGCCCGCTGGCAAAAGCAGTCTTCATCCAAGGAGACCCAATACATCGTGAAACGGGCGATGCGGAGTCTTTGAGCCGGTCACCGGTTCAGGGAGCAGGTGCAGGATTCAACTCCATGGAGCCAGAGTAGGTGGCGGTCTGGCTCGCGGGTATTTCCGGCGTGGGATACTGCACCAGATTGATGTGCCCGATGACCTTGTTGATGTCAGGATGCGGGATGAAGAGGCCTGAGAAGGCGGCGCTTCGCGAGAGCCAGCGAAAGGGCGAACTGAGGTCCTGGGGATCCCGAACCGTATCGGTCAGAGTGCCGGACACCCGCCCCGTGGACGGAGAGATCGTGACGCTGATCTTGGGCGTCGTGGCAGTAAAGACAGGCAGCTTCACGGCACCGGCGGGCGAAAGACTGAAAACAAACTTCCTCTCCCAGAACTCAGGATCGAGTCCCAGCAACTTCAACTCAGCATTCCCGGTGGTGCTGGCAAACCCCGGCCACATCTGGTTTTTTGCCGGCGGCAGGTAGGGGGCTCCCCGCAGGCGGAAGGACATCCTGGCTCCATTCAAGGCATGACGTCGTGCCAAAGGCGTGCCGAAAAACGTGCCCTCCGGGCCATCGATGCGGCCATCCGGTCTCAGCACCGCAGGCGGGGAGTGGATGAACAGGCGCGACACGACATGACTGAAAAGACCCATGCCCCACCCTGACGCCCAATACTGGTTCTCATCGATATAGGCGAGGTGAACCACACGCTGGCTCGCAGTGAACGACTGACCGGTGCTGACTGTGCCCGCCCAAGTGCCCACACCAGCTGAAGAGATGCGCAGAGTGGCAAAGCCATCCCCATAATAATACATGGGATCATGCCCTTGGAGGCCTACATGGATCACATCACGTGACCCTGGATAGGGCAACTTGGCTGAGAAGAGGCAGCGATGCAGCTTTTCCTCCTGCTCGCCGTTGCGGACGCTCCAGTAGGTCACCGCAGAGCCCAGGGGATGAGGATACACCTCATGCGTGAACTCCAACAACGTGATTCCCGGTGGCAGCTTCGTCTGCGCGGAGGTAATCACGATCTTGGCCGCGCTCACCGCTCCAGCGGCATTGATGGAAAGGTCCAGCTTTCCTTTGAAGGGATACTTCTGGCCAGGCAACACCATGCTGCCCGTGAAGGTCCCTGTGGGCAGGACATCGAGGAATGTCATACCCCCAAAAATCCCGCCTTCAAAGCTGCTGGCCAGCTCCGCCGGCAGCGGGAGCACCATCCACCGCACTTTGCGCGTCTGCACAGAGGCCGGCAGGCTGCAGCGCGCGGTAAAGGTGACCTCATACGGCTCCACGATGCCGTTCACGATGCGTGCCGCCGTCGGTGTGCCGGTGAGGCTTCCCGTCTTGGTGTTCAGCACGATGCCGGGCGGCAGGCCTGTGGCCGCATAAGTGATCTTGTGGTTATGGAAGGGGGCCAGGTCTCCGGAGATGAACCGTGGCAGATACGGCGGCAGCTGCGCCGTCACCGGAAAGGCCACGGTGCTCACGGGCAGTGCAATGGCGGGCGGCCACTGGGCAGAAGCCGCCACGTCCGTGTCCTCAAAATAGACATCACCTAACAAGGTTTGATTGTCCTTGGTCTTGAAGACCAGATCGCAATGGAGGTCGTCATCAGGCGGCGGGAACTCGATGCTGGCCGTGCTCAGGACCGGAGTCTGCTGGCCTTTGTAACCGGCAGGAAACGGCACGCCCGAGGATGTCCGCCACTTGAAGGTCATGGAACCGCCCGGCGGCAGGGCATAGTTCACCTTCCAGGCATAGGGTTTGCCTTCATAGGCCCAGCCTTGATCATAGTTTCTGAGGGCCACGGCAACGTGGGCCTGTGGTGTAGTCACCGTGACACCGGCGGCGTTCGTGGCGGTGAAGGTGTAGATGCCGGCATCTGAAAGCTGGAGGAAATCCAGATCATAGGCCAGGCCGGTGGCGCCCGGGATTTTGACACCATTTTTCCACCACTGAAACTTCATGGGCGCGGTGCCTGACAGCACATAGGCCTCCAGGATACGGTCCTGACCGTCCACCGGGCGTGCGATCATTGATCGAGGCGCACCTAGAACCACCACCGGAGCGCCCCCTGGCTGAGCATGCCCGACCAGCTGGACCCTGCGCTCGCCGATGTAACTGAGCTCCGCATCTTCCATCAGGACACGCAGCCCTGCGGCATGGGCCCCTAAGGATGACGGCTGGAAAGTGAAGGTCATCCGCACCGACTGACGCGGCCCGAGGGTGATGGTGCCCGGTGCAGGAGAGATGGAAAAGGCGCTGGCCTGGCTACCCTGAAGTTCCAAACTCACGCGGTCCAGGGTGAAGCTGCCGTTATTCTTCAGCGTGATCGTGCGTGTGACTGCGCGTCCAGGATTCGTCACCCCAAAGTCCAGCCCGCTCTCAAGAGGCAGGACTTTGCTGCCATCCAGGATCACCAGACTGGCAAGACCGCTGACAGGCTCTGAGGTTCCGCGTTCACCGCTCACGCGGCAGACCTGGACGGGGTTCGAAGGGTCATCACTTTCGACCCTGAACCAGATGGTGTGAGTGCCCAGGGCCTCCACCTGACCATAACTGACCTGCATCGTCACGGTGCCTCCGGGTGCCAGCACGATGGGAAAAGTCTGCTGAGACAGGGTGAAGAAATCGCGATCAGCCCCCATCAGAGCCACCGAAGAGACCGTCAGGTCCGAGAGTCCTGCATTTCTCAGAGTGAGAGGCAGCACCCTGCTGCCGCCTGACTCTCCCAAGTAACCCAACGTGTAGGATGGCACGCGAGCGCGAAGCTCATGACTCCAGTATAAATAGCCGTCGTCCGGCACGTCTGAGGTGATTCTCAGCTTCGGCCTGGGCGGGGTCGTCAGAGACGCGGGGAGGGTCAGCTTCCAGTTTGAGCCCGAAAGGTTCAAGCCATCCTCACTGATGCCCAGCACCGGACTCAGGGTGGTTTCAAAGTAAGGCGTCTGGTAAGACTTCAAGACGTCCGCCAGGCGGATGCGCCCCCCAGTCCGCCACCAGACAGCAGCCTCGGGGTAATACGAAAAAACGGAATGCCCGCCGCAGGTGCCGTCGTTTGCCACCACATGCACCTTGAAGTCTTCATCGTAATACGGCTGCTCACTTGATTCACTCTGCAGAGGATGCTGCAGCGTCTGCCCGTCACGCTCCTCATAGAGAATGTTCCCCTGCGCACGGAAAACACCATTGGCGGAGGTGACCACGGCTGGCGTGGGCACATGGAGATCTGCTCCATGCAGGGTGAGTCTGGCTCCGCCGCTGGAAAAAGATACCTTCAGCCTGGCCACAATGCTGCGGACGCTCAGCGCATCATCCATGACAAGGCAGTAGTAGTCCGCCCCATCATCCAGCGTGACATTGGTGAGGGTCAGCGATGCCGTCCTCGCCCCCGAAATCCTGGCACCGTCCACCAGAGCCGCCGGAGACGAGTCCACGATGGAGCGATACCACTGGAAACGCTTTTGGGAAGAGTCAGCAACAGCCACGGTGAAGGTGGTGGACTCTCCGAGGTTCAACTCCGTCAAAGCGGGTGGCTGCTGGGTGATCTCAGGCCGGGTCACAGGCACTGAATACGCCGCCCTTTGAAGATCCCCCGCCAGCCACAACGATCCACGACCGCAAAGCCACTTGTTCTCATAGTAGAAGCTCGGCTGGCTGGCCGACGGCACCCAGACGCTGCCATCCGTGCTGTGGATGATGCCCGCGTTACTGAACGCCACAAAGCGATCCCCGCCAAAGGCCACCCGGCCATGCCACTCTTCACGCACCTGCTGCAGGGTGGCGCCATCCGTGCTGGTAAACAGCCCATTGCCACTGGTGATGACAAACACTCCGGCTCCTGAGCAGATGTGAGGCTCGTAACCTAACAACGGATGATTCACGCGGGTGATCGAGCTGAAATCCTCCGGAAATGACAGGCATGCCCCCGGCCCAAACACGCTCGCCATCCATCTGCCTGTGCCGAGCGTGACTCCAGGCAGGAAGGCGATATCAGTCATGTTCTCGCTAGACAGAGTGGCGGGGAAGCGATGCTTTTTCCAGGTCACACCATCCAGGCTCACACAGATCTCGATCCTGTTCCCGGCGGGATTCTGCGGATCACGAAACACATCCCCCACGGCCACGAAGCGCCCGTTGATGAAGCGCACCTTCCGCAGATCACAGGCCGTCCCGGAATCAGACGGCTGCCAGCCGTCATCGCTGTAGGTGTTCTCCGAGGAAAGCGCCGTGAGAGATTGGGAGATGATCCTCCCCCTGAGCCCGACAATGACCAGACGTCCAGCCCCGAAAGCCAGGGACTGAGGCTCGATGCCGCTGGGCAAAGCATGGGTGAAAGGACCTTCAGGCGCAAAGGCCTGCGTGTCCCAAAAACGAGTCCAGACCAGGTTGTGGCCATGGGACATTTGCGTGAGTTGGACCGCATAGTCCATACTCACCCCTTCATTCGGGACCACGGCATCCACCACACCCACGAAGTCGGGAGAGAGAGTGGGTGTGTGCAGCTGCCAGGAGTCATACCCCCGCAATGACGCGCTTAGGAGACACCAGCATACGAGAACCTTCGTCAAAACAGGCATAGGATAAAAAGAGATACTAGCCTTCAAAAGAGCCACTAGCAATGCTCGTTTCAGCCCCACGACCGCTGCTTGCATCCCCTCCCCTCCTGCGGCTGAATGAGCCGCCCATGCCCAAACCTGCCCAGGAACAACCTCACCCGCTCGCGGATCTGCTGCTCACCATCGTCCTGCCCTCCCTGGTGCTGGAGTCCCTGAGCAAGCCGGAGCGCCTGGGACCGGCGTGGGCCCTGGTGGTGGCCCTGCTCCTGCCGATCGGCTTTGGCATCTACTGCTTCGTGAACAAGCGCGGGCTGAACTTCTTTTCCATCCTCGGCTTTGTGGCCGTGGTGGTCACCGGCGGGCTCGGACTGCTCAATCTGAGCTCCGTCTGGTTCGCGGCGAAGGAGGCGGCCTTCCCCGTCTTTCTCGGTCTGGCCTTCCCACTGAGCTTCTACTTCAAAAAGCCGCTGGTGAACGAGCTGCTGCTGAATCCGCAGGTGATCAATCATCCGCTGCTGAACGCCGCCCTGGACTCCGAGTCCAAGCGCCTGCATTTTCGTCATTTGTTAGGCCGCGCGTCCTGGGCGCTGGCGGGGACCATGTTTCTCTCCGCCATCGCGAATGCGTGGATGATCCTCATCTTCCTGGATGGCAAGGTCCCGGGCAGCGAGGAGTACATCAAGGCCATCGGCCGGCAGAACTGGGTGGGCTTCCTGGTCATCGGCCTGCCGATGATGGCAGCGCTGATGGTGATGCTGTTCTGGATGCTGGCCAGGCTGGAGAAGCTGACGGGACTGCAGCGCGCTGACCTGATGACTCCAGGGCAGACGGTGCGGCGCACCATCGAGTAAAGTCAGCACCGCAGGCACGAGGCACGCACGCAATCACTCACGCGGCTCCTTCACTCACCCCAGATGAAGATCGTGGCCCCGCGTGCGCCATGCGCGCCGATGACGAGGCACTGCTCGATGTCCGCCGTCTTGGATGGCCCGGCGAGGAAGAGCCCGAAGCCGCTGCCGATCTTCCCCACACGCTGATAAGCCGCGTGCATGTCCGCCACGATCTGGTCCGCGCGGATGACGATCAGGAGATGCTCCGCGATCATGGGCAGGACGCGATGGCCGAGATCCGTCTCCTCGATCCAGACCGCGCCATTTTCACAGACGCCAAAGCGCGCTGGAAACACCGCCGTGTGGACGCCATCGAGATCATGCGGATCCGTGATGGCGGCGAGATCCACGGTGCCGGGAAGCCCGGGCACGGTGGAGGCGATGGCGGCGCTCACAGGAATGTTTTCACGCAGCCAGGTGGCGGCATCCTCAAGCCGTGGCGCGCGCACCACCCGGGCGCCGATGAAGTCCAGCATGGCAATGAAGTGCGTGAGCGATCCCTCCATGCGCCCGCCGACGCCAAACGCCGCCACATCAAACAGTGACAACGCTTTTGGTTGGGCGCTGCGCACGGCAGCCAGGATGGCGTCACGGCTGCTCATGGCTTCCTCCTCTCATGCTGCATCCACTCACGGAAGGACTCCTTGGGAGGCTCCGGCAGGGCGCGGGAGCGGCTCCAGGGATCCAGCTTCAAGGCATTCACCCAGGGGGTGAAACGCCGCGCCATCCGGCCCGCGAAGGCATAGAGCGCCGGCCGCTTTAAAACAAAGGCCGTGGCATGCATGGCCAGCGTCTTCCACCAGGGGGAATGACCGGCGGCGGTGATCTCCTGCCGCCATTTCAGCAACTGCGCGTGGATATCGATCTTCACCGGACACACGGCGCTGCATGAGCCGCAGAGCGTGGAGGCAAAGGGCATGTCACCATGCGCCGCCTTGTCCACATTCGGCGCGAGGATGCTGCCGATGGGTCCGGAGATGAAGAAGCTGTAACTGTAACCTCCGCTGCGACGATACACCGGGCAGGTATTGAAACAAGCCGCGCAGCGGATGCAGGCGAGGCTCTTGCGGTAGTCCACACGCCCCAGCTGGCGGCTGCGGCCATTGTCCACCAGCACGAGGTGCATCTCCTGGCCCTGACGTGGCTTGAGGAAGTGTGAGCTGAAGACCGTGCTGGGCTGCCCCGTGGCACTGCGCGCCAGCAGACGCAGGAAGACTCCCAGATGCTCCTGCTTGGGGATCAGCTTTTCAATGCCCATGCAGGCGATGTGCACCGGGGCGAGATGCGCACCCATGTCCGCATTCCCCTCATTCGTGCAGACCACAAAGCCGCCCGTCTCGGCGATGGCAAAATTCACGCCCGTGAGCGCGGCGTCCGCCGTGAGGAAATGCTGCCGCAGATGCTGACGTGCGGCCTCGGTGAGCTGCTGAGCATCATCCATGCCCCGCGGCGTGCCGAGATGCTCGTGGAAGACCTCCCCCACTTCCGCACGCTTCAGATGGATGGCCGGCATGACGATGTGGCTCGGCGGCATCTTCTGCAGTTGCACAATTCGTTCGCCGAGATCGGTGTCGATGACCTCGATGCCATGCCGTTCCAGATGCTGGTTGAGATGGCACTCCTCGGTCAGCATGGACTTGCTCTTCACCAGCTTCCGGGCACCGCGTCTGGCCAGGATGCCATGAACGATGCGGTTGTGCTCCTCACCATCACGCGCCCAGTGCACCTGGATGCCGTTCGCCACGGCGTGTGCCTCGAACTGCTCCAGATACTCCGCGAGCTTTGACAGCGTGTGCTCCTTGATCTTGGAGGCCGCCTCACGCAGGCCCTCCCAGTCCGGCACCTGCGCGGCCTGACGGTCACGCTTCATGCGGACCATCCACAGCGTCTGGTCATGCCAGGCGGCACGCGCAGGATCGCGGAGGAACTCGTGAGCAGCAGTGGCGTGGGACATGCGGCTGTTTTCACTTCCGCCCAAACAAGCGCTTGAGCAGGCCCACCTTCGCCTTGGGTGCTTCCGCAATAGGCGCCATCGGCGTGCCGATGCGGCGGGAAGGCGTGCCGTCTTCAGCGGCGGATTTGACCGGAGCCTTGAGTCTGGCCTTGGCGATGGGCTCCTCCACCGGCTGCCACCACACGGCCTGCAGCATGCCCGCCTCTTTCCAGGCAGGCATCCCGTCATGCCAGATGAGCGTCCGTGATGTCAGCCTGCCGCTCTGGATGAAATCCAGCATCGTCGGTTCGTCATGCGGACCGTCGGCAGCGCCATCATTATTAAAAAACCAAGTCATCGGGAGCATTTATGCACGAATGACAACGGATGTGAAGCCTCTTTTCTCCGCAGAGACTGGCTCTCAAATGACATTCCTTTTTTCGCGACCGAGTTTCACCGGCGCTGAAAGGATCACCCGAGGCCCAGCTCCTCGACACGATCCTCATCCAGGCCCAGATAGTGGCCCAGCTCATGCAGCAGCGTCACACGCACCTCCTCGCGGAAGGTTTCACGATCCTGGTCCGCGTAGTCCCAGATATTGTCGAGGAAAAGACGGATGCGTGGAAGGTCCTGCGGCCCGGAAGCAAACTCACCGGCCTCGTGGGACTGCCCCTCAAACAGGCCCAGTGTATCTTCCTCCAGATCCGGCTCCTGCCTCACCGCCTCTGCCATCAGGACTGTCTCGATCAAGCAGGCCTCCGCCGCCGTGCGGATGGCCTCCGGCAGACGCAGCAGGGTCTTCTCGATCACCGCAGCGGCGATATCTTCCAGGTGCGCGGGACTCATGGGCAGCGGCAGCCGTGACACAAATTACTGAGTATCATACATCGATCCCGCGCGACGCTGATTAAAGTTCGAGCCACCCACATCACGCATGAAGTTCCCCTGGATCTGATTGCCCAGGCCATTGATGCGTGACGACGAGTAGAGGGAGCCCTGCACGGAGCCGACTCCCGGCGCATCCAGCGCCACCGGCCTGTCAGGAGTCGGGATGCCATTCGCCTTCAGCTCACTCTGCGCCAGCTCATGCCGGGTCCACACCATGGTGTCCACCTTGCTGTGCACCTGATGGTCCAGCTTGGTCCGCGCCGTCTCATACTCCGCCTGGGTCAACTGCCCGGAAGCCCGGCGCTGGTTCAGATCATCATAATAGACCTGGTGATCAGCGCGCACCTTCCGCTCCAGCGCATCAAGCTGGTCAGGAGTGGGTGCTGTCGACTCGCAGGACACCAGCAAGGCGGCCAGCAGGCAAAAAAGAGGCAGGCGGACGTTCACAGCCCTCATGATACGCCCAAGAGTTCCTGCTGGCAAGATCGTCCCCGCGTCTGAAATCCACAGGAGACCAAGATGCGGGTTGCATAGACCGCTTCCATAGCCAATCTCGCCCTACCTTTTTCCATGCCCCACGCCCTGCTGATCAAATTTCCTGGCACAAACTGCGATGTCGAAACCTCCCGCGCCCTCGAGGCCGCCGGGTTCACCGCCGAAGTCCTGCCAATCTCCGAACTGGCGCCTGAAGCACTGGGCAAGGCCCAGCTCGTGGTCTTCTCCGGTGGCTTCAGCTATGGTGACTACGTCATGAGCGGGCGCATCTCCCAGCTCATCACCAAACACAAGCTGGGAGACCAGCTGAAGCAGTTCGTGGCGGATGGCGGCTACGTGCTCGGCATCTGCAACGGCTTCCAGATCCTCACCCAGCTGGATCTCCTGCCCCGCGGCAGCCTGATTCATAACACCACCGGCCGCTTCATCTGCCGCTGGGTGCCTTTGAAAAAGAACAGCAGCACCAGCCCCTACCTCAAGCTGCTGCCCGACAACTTCGAGCTCCCCGTGGCCCATGCTGAAGGCCGCTTCGTCGGTGAAACCGGTGATGCGGACAAATACGTCAAGGACGGTCATGGCGCCCTGCTCTATGGCAAGAACGTCAACGGCTCCAGCGCTCAGATCGCCGGCCTCCAGGACGACACCGGCCGGGTCTTCGGCCTCATGCCGCACCCCGAGCGCTTCATCGGCAAAGACACCCATTACGATCCGGACTGGAACAGCGCCGAGCACGGCTGGGGTTATTACCTCTTCAAAGGCGTTGCCGAAGCCCTCGCCGCATAATTTCAGCGCCAAAACTCTGCAAAAGCAGTGCAATTCGACGTTGCGGACATCTCTCCGCGATGCATGATTCTCGCCCGCTGAAAGGAACCCCACCCTCAGCGGCGACCAAGCCGGGATAGCTCAGTGGTAGAGCAGTTGATTTGTAATCATCAGGTCGTCGGTTCAAATCCGACTCTCGGCTCCATTGAAAATCAATGGATGAGTCTACCTCCAAAGCTCACATCGGAACTCACCATCAATAGAGTGCCGCCCTGGCGCGAATCGGGTCCTGCATATTCTTCAGCGCGGAAGGTGTTTGCTTTTGCTCAACTCTCCTCGAAGCCGTGCTGCCTTTCCATGGATCACGGAGCCGATTCCAGAATCGCCTGGCCGGAGAGGATGGGAGAGGTGGTGCTGGTGGTGGGAGGACTGGCGGCCGCATCAGGAAGCTGAGGAATCTGACAGCAGCCCACACCACGATTTAGACGAGGAACCAAAACGCCGCTCCACTTCACTTTGCGCTGAATGAAGGTGTAAGGCTCAATGAGGTCTGCGGGGTCCCGGTCTTTGAGGGTGAAGCCGCCACCCAGAAGCCCCGTGTCAGCCTTGAGGGTGAGGCTGACGGCCGCAGGATTTTGGGAAGAGGGTGGGAAGATGACACCGTTGGTGGCGCTTATCCGCAGGTCCTGAGTGAGGGCGGCGGGCAGGCCGCCTTCGGCGAAGCGCAGACGCGCATTGTGGACGCCAACCCCTTCATCCATCAGGCCGAGGATGGCGCCGGAGGCGGGTGCGGCATACTTCCCTCCGATGAGAGTGAGCGGGTGCAGACCAAAGCCAGCACGATAACTGCGCGACGAGGCCTGGGGCCGCTTCAACCAGCCCAGCGCACCGTCCCACACAGGTAGACCGTTATTAAGGGGTGTCTCCGGATCGTCCGCGCGGATTTGAGACCAACCCTGTGCCGATCCGGCGGTGGTCGGTGTCGCCGGGGTGTAGAGCATGAGGTGCAGCGGCACCTGACTCGAGAGACCCAGCGAGCTCGCGCCAGTGACGGTGGCGCCGTCCGCGAGACTTCCGCTCCAGGTGCAAGCTCCGCTCTTGGCGACACTGAGCATCACAAAACCGTTCCCCAGCGGAATGCCTGGGTGGGTGGCATGGAGGCTGGGATCCAGGTCCAGCGCCGCCGTGTAGCCGCCGACAAAGCCCTCCCCGCTCCGGCTGCGCCAGGCCTGCACAGGAGCGGCTGCGTCCTGAGAATCAAAGCTGGTTATGCTGCCGGTGACTTCGCCGGAAGTGCCATTGAAGGCCAGACGCAACGACCAGGGGCCGGAGCTGCCCCTCTTGTCCAAGCGGATCTCCATCGAAGCGGTGCTCAGTCCCCGAGTCGTTTCAAGCTGGCCGATGATCGAGTGAGAAACACCGGCCAGGAGGACCTTTCCGGTGCAGACGCCGGACTCCGAAACGATCAGGGAAAGACTGCCGCCGAGACCGAGGCCGACAATGCCATGGCGCTCCACCAAGCCAGAGTAGGTTCCCGCCAGCCCGGCAGGCAGTGATTCAACCACGAGTTGCCCCGTCGTGGTGGCTTGACCGAAAGCATTCACGGCGGTGATGACGACCGAGTACGTAGCGGCTTTAGCGGCAGTGGGCCTGCCGACGATGATACCGGTGCGGCTGTCATACCCTACGCCAGCGGGCAGGCCTTTGACGGTGAAGGTGGCGGGGGCGCCATCCGTGGCGCGCAGATCGCTAAACAAGTCCGCAAAGTATCTGCCGCTGACGACGCCTACTGGCAGGGTGACTGTGGAGGGAAGCTGCGGCGGACTGCTAATGACGGCCAAGTCATAGAGGTCCACATCTCGAGTGACAGGGGACTCCATGTCCACGCGCGAAGGGCCGGTGATGCGGCAGGCATAGGTGCCTGCATCCGTTGACAGGAGATTTCTGAGGACAAGCTTGGCGGAATTAACCCCGCTGATGCGTGCGTTCGGAACCAAAGGAGCGCCGTTTCGCAGCCACTGAAGTGAGAGGTCATTGCCAGCTGCCTTCATCTCCAGAGTGGCGGTGCTAGCCACGGGGTGGATGAGGCGTCGGTAAGTGCCGTCGATAACGCCCACCTCAACCGGCGGGCTCATGGAGACGACGCCTGCGTCCGTGATGTGCAAAGCATAGGTGCCAGCGTCCGTGAGCTTCACAGGGGCAAAGCGCAAGCCGTTGCCGAACTGCCTGGAGAGTGCTGCACCGTTTTTCTGCCAGCGGAATGTGGCGCTGAGATTAGGCACATGGACGCCGAACAGAACTTCCTCTCCCATCAGGGCCAGGATGTTGGACGGAGTGTAGAGAACGGCGGGCCCAGAGGAGACGTCTGCACTGAGGGTGATAAGGAAGGGGCCGCGAAGGTCGGCGCTGGTGACTTGCAGGACTGCCGTGCGTCTTCCTGACCCCTTGGGCGTGAAGCGCAGAGCTAGATCTGCTCCCGCGCCAGCCGAGAGAGTGGCGGGAGGCTTGCCCGTGATGGTGAAGTCCCCAGCGTGAGGCCCGATGAGCTTGGCGGTTAGGCCGGTGAGGATGACGCCGCTGAGATTACGCAGGCGAAAGACGGTGAGGTCCTGGGACTTCCCATACTCAAGAGTCCTTAGTTCTACAGCCGCTTCAGTGAACGGATGGGCCGTTCCTGCGGGCCATTCGACCGTAAGGCTGGCAGCCTCCGCTCCGAATCCCAGTCCGGTCACCGGGATGTCGAAGGGGTTCTCGTCCGCGTCATTGCTGATGAGGTGGAGGACGGCACTGCGGGGGCCGCCGGCTTTGGGGGTGAAGGTGACGGTGATGCTGGCACTAGCCCCCGGGGAGAGGGTGTTTTTCGTGAGGCCTTTCACCACGAATTCCGCAGCATGCGGTCCCTCCCGGATGATGGCCAGTCCGGAGAGTTCCGCATCCCCGGTATTGGTGAGAGTGAAGGCCTTGCTCGTGGAGGTGCCGGTATTGACGATCCCGAGGTCCAGGGGGGTGGCGGGGGTGGTCAGGGAGTTCCCTTCGGAGAACACGGTGAGCTCCGGTGCGGCGACACCGCCCGTGAGATTCAGGATGAAGGGGTTTTCATCCGCATCCGTGGAGATCAGTTCAAAACGTGCGTTACGCGCTCCGGCAGCAGCGGGAGGATTCGGCTTGTAGGTGATGGTGAAGGTGGTTTTGGCATCAGCGGCCAGGGTCTTCGGGCTGAAGCCGATCTGGAAGTCTCCAGCGTTGTCCCCCAAGCGGCGCCAACTTTTCAACTCCAATGGCAGAGTGCCGATATTCGTGACCGTGAAGGTGCGGGTCCGGGACTCCCCCACGGCCAGACTGCCAAAGTCCACGATTTGCCCGCTCAGCGTCTGATTCTCCAACCCTGGAACCTGGGAGACGCTGATCTCCGGCGCACCTGGAGTGGCATAACCAGCGATGTGGAGATCGAAAGGATTGTTCAGGTGGCCGGTGAGATCCGGGTGGGTCTCGTTGGTATGGATGGTGAGCCACATTTCCCGCTTCGTGGGGGCCACGGGGGCGGCAGGATGAAAGTCGATCCTGACACTGGTGCTTTCACCTGGCTTCAGTTTGGTCAGGCCGGGCTGGCCAATGGTGAAGTCGGTGACGTGCTCTCCGTGGGGCGCTAATGTGAATTCGAGGTCAGCCGTGGCTAGGGGGTGATTGGTGATGGTGATCACGCGGCTGTCCCGACGGCCGATCGGCAGTCCAGGGAACACGACGCCACTGCCGAACTCATCCACAAAGTTGCCGTTCAGGCCGGTGACACTGATGCGAGGAGAGATGATGCGGGCGGCCCCCGAAAGACGGATGTCAAAAGGATCATCATAGGGGTCATTGCTGCGGATACGCAGTCTCGCGGGGCGCACGTTATGCGCGGCCAGCTCCAGCCAGTCTCCCGCGCCGTGATCGACGGGCGCAAACTCGACCTTGACGATGGCCCACTCCTCTGGAGCGAGACGGCCAGAGCGGCCGGCGATGATGTCGTATTCGTCCGCGTGCTCTCCATCAATCTCGATATCCGTCCAGATCAGATCCGTGTTACCGCCATTGTAGAAGCTCAGGTTCCGCACCTCCGGCTTGCCCTCATCCACCACACCGAAGTCCACCGTGTTCGCGCCGTTTGAGAGCCAGGCACCGTTTCCATACACATGGAGCGCGGGGCGGGGCAGGACACAGGTGTCCTGAAGATTGATGATCCAGGGATTGTTCGCGGGATCCGGATCATTGGAGACCACCTGCATGAACCCGCTGTGGGTGCCGATTGTCTGGGGGTTAAAGGTGATGGTAAAGGTGGCGCTCTGGTTCGGGGTAATGACGACCGCACCCATGGGCATGACGGTGAATGCGTCCGCCGAGGTGTCCTGGAAGTTCACGTTCAGGTTCGCATCCCCATGATTGCGGAGGGTGATGACTCGCTGTTTTGGCTGGCCCAAAACTGCGGTGCCAATGCCGATGTAGGTGGGGCTGTCGATATCGTTCTCCACCGAGAGGCGCGGCGCAGGCACATGCTTAAATTCGCCGTAGAACTGGATCTCTGACAGCTGCACACAATCTGCCACCCCAGGGTTCCTCACGCTGGTGGCGACCCATTTGTAGGAGCGGAAGATGGCATTGTTCGTCACATTGACCGTGAACGTGCTGCGGCGTCCCTGAGGGGTGGGCAGCGCGCCGTCGCTGATCAGGGTCCAGTTCTCCGCCAGACCATCCGAGTTGTTCGGGGAGCGGATGGCATCATTCGTGCCAAAAAGCGCGTAGGTCATGGGATCACGGTCGGAGAAATCATTTGCCGTGGTGATCTCCAGCAAGCGGACGATGGAGCTCTTGTCTGTCTGGCCCGGCGCAGCGGGTGTGACGATGAAGCCCGCGTTAATGCGCCCGAAGTTCAGATACTTCGTGAAGATGTTGCGGTCGATGACCTGGGGCGCCCTTTCTCCTGCGGGACAGGCGGAGTCGCCATTCCAGTCCACCGCCAGAATCGTGTCCACAGGATCGAGGATGGGCGTGCCTTTGCTGATGAGGACGGCGACGATATTTGAGCTGAGAGAGGTGCCCTGCGCGTTGAAGGCCCGCACCCGGAAATAGTAGGTCTTGCCCGCTTGAAGGGTGTTGAAAGTGAAACCCGTGGTATTTCCGACATTGGTGTTATTAAAGCCCGTGGGGAACTGGGTGAATGCCATGTCCGAGGCCAGGTCGACACGGTAGCCCGTGGCACCACTGACGGAGGTCCAGGTGGCCAGGAAACTTGCCGTGGTCACCTGGCTGGCCGCGTAAGCGGTAGGTGCCGCTGGAGGGACAGCCGCGATGTTCAGGGTGAGATTACTGATCGTGCAGTCCGTCCAAAAAGGCCCCCCTGTGACTGTCGTTCCGTCGCTGGCGGTGATCCTCCACCGTGTCTGCAATCGGACGCTGCCTGTTAAGGTGGTGGCACTCGTTCTTTGGAAATTCAGAGTCACTCTATCTATGACCTCGTTGTTGCTATCCAATTGGTTCACCTCGCCTGCCAGGGTCGACCCGTCGTAGGGAAGTGTGCCGCTGGACGTTCTAGAGAATGCCGAAGAAGATCCTGTTCCTGAAATTTTCCGGCCTTGGTAGTTAGAATCAACCGTCACAAACGCTGATGTGCCGTCACCGGAGATCGTCGCATTCAGCGTCCCACCGGTAAGGTCGAGAGCAAAAGTGACAGCGGGACTCGATCCAGTTCCCACATTGCTCACCGCAGGGAGGGAGGTAGATGCCGCACCTGCATTTTGACAGGCGCCACCTAGAAACACCGCCGTCAAAACCAGCCAGCACGTTAACAAACAATGCGGAGTAACGATTTTGGAGCTGCCGCACATCTTTAAAGGGCGGCCAGCCTCAGCTCTTTGGCGCACATCCAGCGGCCAATGCAGGTCGATCGACAGATAAGATAAGCGATGGCGCATACTGAAAAACAATTTGTTAAACGGGGCCAGACGACCATGAAGCCTGGACCCTCGCCGAGGATGGCGGGTCCCCGTGCATGGCGTCAAGGTCACAACTTGGGAAGGGCGGTAGACATGATCATGAACACTTTTGTGCCTTGGGCGATATCGCGTAACAAGGAGCAGACAGCACAAATGCGGGCGACGCTGAGCGAAAGCACTTTTCCTATCAACGCGCCGCAGTCAATAGTCTAACCAGCATTTCTAGCACTCCGGTGCGCTGGAGCGGGCGATAGATCTTCGCCTTCCCTCACGGCGCGGCTTTGAATGCTTCTGGATCATTTGGGGCGAGATCGTCTCGCGCTGCGGCAAGCACATCCTCCACCCTCATGGTCGAGACGTATCTCATGGACTGCCGGGGAAAGAGGTCCACGCCGTCAAAAGGCAGTGGAGACGGCAGGATCATACGGTTGGCAATGAGCCGGTGGCCTTGTTAGTGGTGCGTAGAGGAAAAGGCTCCCTACGACCCGCGACCTGAATCCGGCAGGTCAGGGCTCCATTGCCTTCTCGGATCCAAATTGAGTTTACCTTCCTGCCGCCAATACCTCGCATCTGGATGTTTGCGTGGCTGGCATCCTGATAAATGAGAGAGGGGTGGCGGCTCCCGCCACGGCTTCGCAGCGCTGGGGAAATCTTAGAGACGATCGTCGAAATGTTGTGGGGCGACAATCTGTTAAGGTATTGCCTACACCGCCAGAAATTGCCATTTTACTGGCTCCCCCAACTTTCCGGCCGCCCCCCACCAACCGACCCATGCAATCATTCCGAGTGCACCGCAGACTCTGCGCCTCTTTCCTGACCCTCTTGCTGGCTTGCTGGCAGATTGTCCAGCCCTTGCAGGCTGCAACCTTTGTCTGGGATTCTAATACTGGCACTGCTGGCGTTCAGGATGGGGCAGGCACATGGACCAGCGCCGGCACCACCTGGGTGAATCCGGCCACCGGCAGCAATGCCGCGCTCACGGCAGCGGACATCGCCTTCTTTGGAGCTGGCGGCGCGGGCGGACCCATCACGGTCAGCGGAAATCAATCTTTGTTAGGCATGACCTTTGGCCAGACCACCGCCACGGGCTACTCCTTCACCGCAGGCTCGGCCACCACCCTGACTCTGGGCACCAGCGGCATCTCTATGCTCGCAGGCGCACAGCCTGTGATCCTTGGTGACTCGAACCTTTCGCTCGTGCTGGGTGGCGCGCAAACGTGGACCAACCGCTCCACAAGCCTGCTCACCGCTGGCGGAGCCATCGACAATGGTGGATTCGGGCTGACACTCGCCGGCCAGCCTGGCATCGCCACCTATGGCAACTTTGCCCTGAACGGTGCTGTGACCGGTGCCGGTGGTCTCACTCTCACCGCACAGAGCACCGCCACGCTGGGCGCTGCCTCCGGCTTCACCGGCGCCACCATGATCTCCCAAGGCAGCACCTTGACGCTTTCCGGTGCCACGGCAGCGCTCAGCGGCACGTCAGGCATCACCCTGCAAAGCGGCACGCTGACGATTTCCAATGCCACCGGCCAGAGCGCCGCTAACCGCATCAGCAATACCGCAGGAATCACGTCATACGGCGGCACCCTGAACTGGACCAACCCCAGCGGTGACTCCGCCAACTGGGCAGAAACGCTGGGAGTGCTGTCCCTGCAGAGCGGCCAGACAAACATCATCTCCACGAACGCGGTCGCGGCGACTTTCACCCAGGCCCTCACGCTGGGGACCGGCAGCCTCACCCACGCTACTGGCAACACCTCCACCCTCGCCTTTGGCGGCGCCAGCTTCGGCGGCGCGACGAACCGCATCTTTGTGGCCGGGCAGGCCGCCACGGCTGCCAACGTGATCATTGGCCCCTGGGCCACCTTCGGGGCATCAGCAGCGGCCCAGACGGACTATGCCGTCTACAATGCGACCACAGGCGTCCAGGCGCGCAACGTGGCCAACAGCGCGGAGACAACCTGGACAAACTCCGCCAACAGCTACACGACCACCAGCACGGCAGTCACCCTGACGGCTAACCGCAGTCCCGGATCACTGCGTTACAGTGCGGCCGCGGGGACCCTGACCCTGGGCACCTCCAACTTCAATCTGGCCACCTATGGCATCCTCAACGGCGGCACAGGCCTCCTCACCATCGCCAATGGCACCGGTGGCACGGGTGTCGTGACGACACCGACCGGAGGTGACAACACGCTCTTTCTCATCGCTGGCAACAATGCCATCACATTCGGCTCAGCGACGATCGCCGCCAACATTGCAGACAATGGCACCGCGGTGAATGTGGTAAAGGGAGGCGCTGGCACAGTGACCTTCGGATCGGCACTGGTAGGATCTGGAGCCAACACCTACACGGGTGTGACCACCATCAACTCAGGCATCCTCACCAGCGGTAGCGCCGTCACCGCCAACTTCAACGCAGGAGCAGCGAGCTGGCTGGGCGCATCATCAGCGGCAGCGACAAATCTCGTGATCAATGGCGGCACCCTGCGCTATGCAGGTCCCAGCGGCACCACGGATCGCCTCTTCACCATCGGCGAAGCGGGTGCGACCCTCGAAAACAACAGCGTGACGACCAACGGCACTCTGACCTTCTCGGGCACAGGGTCCCTCATTGCAGCAGGCACAGGGGACCGCACGCTGACGCTGAATCATAACCAAGGAACGGGAAACATCACCTTCACGCCTGTGATCCCGGATCCCACCGGGGGTGGTAAAACTTCGCTCGTGGTGAATTCCACAGCCGCCGGCATCGTTCTTCTCAATCCCAGTGCCAACAACACCTTCACCGGCGGCATCACCATCCAGGCCAGAACCCTGCAGGTGCGATCCGCCAACGGCCTGGGCTCCAACGTCGTCACCTTCGGCACAGGCACAAGCCCTGTCCTGGAATTGCGCGCGGATGCTGGCACCAACTTTGGCGCCAACGGCGCCAGCCTGTTCATCGGAGACAATAGCGCGGGTGTGACGCTGAGCGCGGTGACTGGCAGCAGCAGTGCCGTCACTCACACCATCGGCCCAGTGACCATTGGCTCCGGCAGCCTGAGTCTGAACCGGGGCAGCAACCTGGGAACCAACAATTCGTCCACCCTCAATACCGGACTCGTCACCCTGACCGGGAACCCGACCTTCAATCTTAACTCGGGCTCGGGCTCATCAGGCTATCTTCTCAGCCTTGGGGGCCTGGATGATGGGGGCGTGGCCCGCACCATCACCGTGACCGGTGGTGCAGGAAGCGCCCGCCAACAACTGCGCTTCTTCAACCCCGTCACCACATTCACCGCAGGCACCAACATCGTTTACAGTGGTGCGAACGTGGGCGGCATCCGCCTGGATGTGGGCAACGCCTTTGGCACGGTCGCCAACCCGGGGTTGGTCACCTTTACCACTCCCTCCACGGTTGGCGGGGTTCGTCTGCTCAACAATACTGCGACCAATTTCACCACCAACTGGGTGCTCGGAAACAACAGCGTCCTTTTTGATGCCGGCGGCGCCTCGGCCACTTCTGGCAAAGCCCATATCACGGGCTCTCTCAGCATAGGCAACGCCACGTTGTCACTGACTGGCGTCACGAACGCCAACACAAACACCGCCTTTTCTCTGACCATGGGAGCCACCACTTTCACGGGTGATGCGACGCTGAATCTGGCCAATGTCAATGGGACGGCGGTTGGCAGCCTGACCCTGGGGGCGCTGAATGACGGCGCTGTGGCACGCACCCTCACCAAGACTGGCCTGGCCACTTTGGCGCTCAACACTGCCGCCACCAGCATGATCTCCGGAACCACCCTGACGGGCACTGGGGGCATCATCCAGATCGGCAACAACACAGCTCTGGGCGCATCCTCCTTGATCTTGGGTGATGGGAGCGCCAGCTCACGGCTTGCGGTGAGCAGCGGCATCAACCTCTCCAGCCTGACCACGGTGACCTATGCTGGCGGTTACTCCACGCTCGCCACAGGAGCCATCTCCGGCCCAGCCAGTGGCACCGGCACCATCAGCTCTCCCATCTTTATCAATGACGTCACCGCCGCGGACACCGGCCATTTCCAGGGTGGTGGTGGCATTTTGAGCCTCGTTGGCCCCATCGTCGCCGGCGGTAACTCGGGCGGCGAAATCATCATCCGCGCGGGCAATGTGACGCTGGCCAATGCCGTCGGCAACTCCTACACCTCTCTTCGCGTCAATGCGGGCACCACCACGGTGGGCGTGGCCAATGCCATCCCGAACGCCGCCAATGTCGCGATCGCTGAACTGGGCACGGGTGGCATCACTCTGGCGACCAGCACCGGCCAGACGATCGCCGCGGGAGCCACCTGGACGCTGGGCGGCACCGGCCCGGGCCTGGAAACCAATGTCGGCACCATCGCCACCGGCACCAGCACCCTGACGGTCCGCGGGACCATCGCCAACAACACCGGCTCCCTGGCCACCCAGCTGATCACCGGCAACGTTTCCTTCGGCGGTAACACCGGCACCTTCGATATCGACAGCGGTCACCCCACCAGTGACATGACCGTCAGCGCCGCGCTGACCAATGGCAGCCTCGTCAAGGAAGGCGCGGGCATCCTGACCCTCAGCGGCACCAAGACGCTGACTCAAGTCACGGTGAACAACGGCACTGTCACGGGTGGCTATGGCACTGCGGGCGTGCAGCGCATCACCATCGCCTCCAATGGCTCCCTCCAGCTTGTCAACAACGCGGCGGAAATCCTGACGCTCACTGGCGCGGCAGGGTCCCTGAATGTCGCAGGGGGTGCACGCATCGGCTTCGATCTCGGGGCTCCCACCATCAGCGACCGCCTCACGGTGGGCGCGGGAGGCTCTGCGCTGACCACAGGCACCATCACACTAGACCTTTACAATCTTGGCAGTCTGGGCGTCGGCACCTACACCCTGCTCACCGCGCCCTCCGGCCTGCTTCCAGGCGGCACCAGCTACAGCGTCGGCAGCGCACCTCTCGGTTTTAACTATCAGATCGTCGCCACGGACACATCGGTGCAGCTTGTCACCACAGCCTACACGCCGCGCTTCTGGACCGGCTCCCAGGCCACCACTTCCTGGAGCACCGTGAATGCAGGCCCGCTTAGCAACTGGGCCACCAATGCCGCCGGCACCACTAACTCCACGGACGTGCCCTCCGCCAGCCACACGGTCATCTTCAGCGCCAGCAATGCCACGGGTCCGGTCGTCAGCACCACGCTGGACGCACCGTTCACGATCGACGCGATGCAGTTCCTCGCCGCTCCCACCGGCGTGACGGCCGTCAACGTGGGCGCAGGCGTAGGTGGTGCCCTCACCATTGCCCCAGCCACCTCCTCCGCAGGTCTCTATGTGGATTCCAACGCAGGCACCGCCACGCTTGAGGCAGGCCTGCCTGTCACGGTGGGCGCGCCCCAGACATGGAATGTCGTCGGCAGTGGTGCCAACGGCTCCGCGCTCGTGGTGGCCGCGAACGTGGCCTTTAACAACAACGTGACCAAGAGTGGCGCTGGAACTGTGACCCTCAGCGGCACGAACACCGGCACCAGCGCACTGACCCTCGCGGCAGGCACGATGAACATCAACAGCGCCACCGCGCTCGGCAACACGGCCTTTGTGATCAATGGCGGGACCACGATCAACAACTCCACCGCGGCTGCCCTCACCCTCAGCACGAACAACGCGATCACGCTGAATGGCAATTTCACCTTCACCGGCACCAACAGCCTGAACCTCGGCACCGGCGCGATCAGCCTGCCCACGAACGCGTCCATCACCACCACCGCGAACAACCTGACGTTAGGCGGCGCGATCACTGAAAGCGGCGGTTCCCGTGCGCTGACCAAGCTCGGCGCAGGTGCGCTCACACTCGTGGGCAACAACACCTTCACCGGCGGTGTGAACCTGAATGCAGGCACGCTGAACATCAACAATGCCGGCGCGCTCGGCCTCGGTGCCTTCACCATCGCCAATGCCACGGGCGTGATCGACAACACCAGCGGAGCCGCCGTCACCAACGCGAACAACAACGAGCAGATTTGGAACAGCAACTTCACCTTCACTGGCACGAACAACCTGAACCTCGGCACGGGTGATGTCAGCCTCGGCGCGGCCACAGGCACGACCAGAACTCTCACCATCAGCGCGGGAACACTCGCCGTCGGCGGCGGCATCTCCAATGGCGCGGTGGGCAATGCCATCACCAAAGTCGGGGCGGGCACCCTGGTCCTGGCGGGGAACAGCACCTACACCGGAAACACCACGCTCAATGGCGGCGCGCTGAACCTTACCGGTTCCCTCACAGGCAATGGCACCACGACTGCAGGCAGCACGCTCACCGTGGGCTCTGTGGCTGGCACTTCCATCCTGAACATCGCCGGAGACATCACCAACTACTACACCTTCCTTGGTGCCGCGGTCACGGGTGCCAACACGATCATCAACCAGACCAGCGGAACGGTGAACTTTACCAGCACGTCCGGAGCGGACACGGTGAACCTGGTCTCCAGTGCCTCCAGCGGATCCTATGGCTATCTCAACATCACCGGCGGCACCATGACCACCAATGGCCGCACGCAGATCAGCCGTGGCTCAGGCGGCGGTGTGGCCTACATCGGCGGCACCGGCACTCTGAAAAACCAGGGAGACTGGATGATGATCACCTACGGTAATGCCGGTGCGCTGGGGTCCCTGACCCTCGGGCCAGGCGGCACGCTCGACCGCACAGGCGCTGGCAGCACCTTCGGCGTCTACATGAACCAGGCCAACCAGTATGGCATCTTCAACCTGGCCGGCGGCAACTACATCGCCACGAACCGCTCCATGGTGTTCGGCAACAACAATGGCGGCACTGACAACATCGGCCTCGTCAACCTGGCGGGCGGCCTCTACTCCACCGGCGCCGTCATGACCCAAGCCGTGGGCACCAGCACCGGCCAGCTCACCTACATCAACCTCGCAGGTGCCACGCTCCGCGCCACAGCCAGCTTGAGCACTTTCTTCCCCAACACGGTCACCGGCCAGACCGTGACAACCACGCTCTACGGTCCGATCGACAATCAGGGCACAGCGCAGGATTTCACGGGCGGCTTCACGGTGGACACCAATGGATTTGGCGTCTCGATGAGTAATCCGATCGTCGCTCCCACAGCCAACGGCGTCGGCCAGAGCAGCATGACCCTCAACGGCGGCTCCGGCTACGTCGGCGCTCCCGTCGTTCAGTTCATCGGCGGCACCCTGGCGGCGGGTGGCTCACCAGCCTCGGGTTATGCCATCATTAGCGGTGGTCAGGTCACAGAGATCGTCATCACCTCCCCAGGCAGCTATACTTCAGCTCCCACCGTGGTCCTCACCGGCGGCGGAGGCACCGGTGCCGGCGTCACCGTCGGCACTCTGGTGGCGAATGACACCACGGCTGGCATCACCAAGAATGGGGCAGGAACTCTGACCCTCTCCAATTCCAGCAGCACTTACACCGGCCCGGTGGTGGTCAATGGTGGCACCCTCGCAGTGAGCGGCGCCGGCTCCCTGGCCAACATCGGCACGAACAGCGCCCTGGGCACCGGCAATGCTGCTTCCACGGCCACCAATGCAGCCTCGCTGGTCCTGAATGGCAGCACCTTCAGTTCCAACATCGCCGCCCCCACCTCCACTGACCGCCTTTTCACTGTCACCCAGAATGGAGCGACATTGAACTCGGACAACACCACGGCTGGGAACACGGTCTCCTTTACGAACACCAATCCCATCGTCTACACCGGATCAGGTGCGCGTAACTTCACGTTAGGCGGTGCCGCGCTGGTGGGAGGCACCAACACCTTCGCGCCTCTCATCGGTAATGCAGGCGCGGACGTCGTCACGCTCAACAAGACCGGCGTCAGCACCTGGCTCCTCACGAATGCTGGCAACAGCTACACCGGCGGGACCAACATCGCCGCAGGTGTCCTGGCCTTTGACGCAGGTGCGCTGGGAACCACGGGGAACATCACCTTCACCGGTAGTTCCACCCTGCGCTGGAACACGGGAACAACCACGGATCTCGCCTCCCGTTTGTTCATCACAAACGCCTTCACGGGCACCATCGACACCGGCTCAAACAACGTCGTCTTCAACACCGCCGTTGGCACCACCGGCGGCACCGCTGCGGTCTTGAACAAGACCGGCACAGGCTCGCTGACCCTCAACGCGGCAGCGCTCCACACGGGCGGCACCACGGTGAGCGCTGGGACACTGAACATTGGCCATGCCAGCGCGCTTGGCACCGGCACCTTCACCATCGCCGGCACCACCAGCGTGATCGATAACACAACTGGAGCCTCCCTGACGCTGGCTGACAATCCAGCCCAGGCCTGGAATGGCAACTTCACCTTCGCCGGCACCAACGACCTTAATCTCGGCACCGGTGCGGTCACCCTGAATGCTGCGCGCACGGTGACCACCACCGCCGGAACTCTGACCGTGGGAGGAACGATCGGCGGCCTCTTCGCCCTCACTAAAAATGGCGCGGGCACCCTCTATCTGCCAGGCGCAAACACCTTCGGCGCCGCTGCGGGAAGCGTGGTCACCCTCGGAGGCGGCACACTGAAAGTAGATTCCGAGGAGGGTCTGGGCAATGTCCTGAATGACGTGACCTTCAGCGCCTCGGGCGCGGTCTTGCAGGTCACCAACGGGTTCAATGCCAATGCAGGCAAGGTTTTCACCGCGAACACGGGTGTCATCGGCACCATCCAGGTGGACTCCGGCATCCTGACCCTCAACAGCGCGCTGGTGGGCACCGCCACGGCGGGTGGTTTCGTGAAAACGGGCGCGGGCACCCTGGCTCTCACCGCTGCCAGCCCCAGCTATGAGGCACAAGGCGCAGGTGTGAATGGCGCCACAGGCGTGGGCCTCCGTGTGGATGCAGGCACCCTGCTCCTGCAAAGCCCCAGCAATAGCGTGGTCGGGGACAACACCCCCACCAACATGACCATCCAGCTCAATGGCGGCAACCTGGGCATCCAGAGTGACACGCCGAGCATCGCCCGCGCGAACCTCCACGTCTCCGCCGCAGCCACACTGACCCTCGATAACGCCACTCCTGGCCCCGGCCTGGTCCAGGCCATCGGCGGCACCACCGGCCAGCAGCTCACCATGGGTGCGGGATCATCCGTCTTGAATGTCACGGGGGGATCCAATGTGACCAGCGGCACCGCCGTGGCCCAGTTTAACACCGCCACATTTGACGTCGCGCCCACCTTTAACATCACGAATCCCGCCGGAGCCTTGATGCAGCTCACTCTCGGCACCGTCACTGCGGGAGCCAATACCGCGACGTTCACGGGCAACGGCAGTTTCGTCCAGAGCGGTGTGTGGAGCGGCACGGGTGGTATCACTCTCGGCAGCACCTTCTCCGGCACTGCCACGCTGAGCCAGGCCAATGCCTACTCCGGCGTCACCACCGTCAACGGCGGCACGCTGAACTTCGCCACGAGCGGTCATCTCGGAGATGCCTCCGCCACCAACGACCTCAGCCTTGGCGGCGGCACGCTGCGCTTCACTCCCTCCTCCACCACCCTGGATCTGAACGCCAACCGCCAGATCAGCCTCGCCACCGGCACCTCGAGCACCCTTGATGTCGTGGCCAGCACCAGCACCCTCCAGGTCACCGGCGGCATCACCACTGTAGGAGCGGCGAACTTGACCAAAGCCGGCCTTGGCACTCTCGCCGTCACAGGCCCGCTTAACCTCAATGGCGGCAATCTGACGGTCAGTGCGGGCACTCTGCAGGCTGGTTTGTCCGCAGCAGGCGTCGGAGCCGTCAGCATCTCTTCCACGGGCACCCTGAACCTTTATGATGGTGCCACGCTCACCTCGAATGTCACGGGTCTTAATCTCGCCTCAGGCAGCTCGCTCGGTTTCGATCTCAACGCACCTGCCGTGAACGATGTCCTGAACGTCAGCGGCACCGCCACCATCAATCCGCTGGTCTCCCTGAACTTCAACAACCTCGGCGGTCTCGCAGTCGGCACCTATGACTTGCTGAATCTCAGCAGCGGCACACTCAGCGCGGCAAGCTTTGTCCTCGGCCTCGCCCCCTCGGGCTTCAATTACAGCTTCACCACGGTGAACGGCAACCAGACACTACGCCTGACCGCCAGCACACTGACCCAGCGCTACTGGCAGGGAGATGTGGACGGCTCCTGGAGCACCAACAACGCCGGGCAGACGAATTGGGCCACAAACGCCGCTGGCACCACGGATCTCGGTGCCTTGCCCTCGGCGATGGACACACTCGTCTTCAGCACCGCCAACGCCACCGTCCCGTCCATCACCACCACGCTGGACGGTCATTTCACGGCTGACAGCCTGCAGTTTACTGCCAGCCCCACGGGCGTCACCTCAGTGGCGATCAATCAAGGGACCACGGGAACACTCACCCTGTCACCCATCAGCTCGAACAATGGCATCTCGGTCGCCAGCAACGCCGGGGCGGTCTCCATCGGCGCACCGCTCATCGCGGGCACGAACCAGACGTGGGAAGTCATCGGCACAGGCGTGAACGGCTCCTCCCTCACCGTCGGCGGCAACGTCACCTTCAACGGCGGCGTCACCAAGACAGGTGCGGGCACACTCACCCTCAGTGGCAGCAACTCAGGCGCTGGTGGAGTCAACCTGGTGACAGGAACCCTCAACATCAACAGCGCCACCGCACTCGGCACCGGCACCTTCACCGTCGAAGCCGGCACCACTTTCGCCAACGGCTCCGCAGGCCCGCTCACCCTGACCTCGAACAATCCCCTGGTTTGGAATGGCGGCTTCACTTTTGGCGGCACACAAAACCTGAACCTCGGCACGGGTGCTGTCACCCTTGGCAACGGCCTCACTGCCAACGTCTCAAACACCCTCACCGTGGGCGGTGGCATCGATGATGGTGCCAGCACCTTCGCGCTGACCAAGGCTGGCGCCGGCATCCTCGTGCTCAATGGGAGCAACAACTACGATGGCCTCACCACGCTGAACGAGGGCACGCTCACCCTGGCCGGCAACAACTCTGGTGCCTCTGGCGGGCTCACCATGGCTTCGGGCACGACCTTGAACCTCGCCCATGTATCCGCGCTGGGCACAGGAGTGTTCACCATCAACGGCGGCACCCTCAACAACACCAGCGGCGGCGTGCTGACCCTGGCCACGAACAACGCACAGGTCTGGAATGGCAGTTTCACCTACACTGGCACCAACAGCCTGAACCTCGGCACGGGCCCTGTCACCCTCGGATCCACCCCCACGGTGACCGTCAGCGCCAATGCCCTCACGGTCGGTGGCTTGATCGATGGCGGCGCCGGCCTCACCAAGAACGGACCTGGCATCCTGGTTCTGAGCGGTCTGAGCAGCACCGCCTCCAGCAACTACACCGGCATGACCACGCTGGACGGCGGCGTCACGACGCTCAACACCAATGCGGCTCTGAGCGGCGGCCTCACGTTTGGCCTCACCAACGCGTCCACCACGGTCTCCACCCTCAACATCAACAATGGAGCCACCTTGGGCGGGGCTTTCCTGACGCAGACCAACAGCGCCACCGCCAACGTCATCAACATCGCCGCGGGCCAGACATTGACCAGCACAGGTTCCGTGACGGTGGGTGCAGGTGGCACTGGCACCAATCACCGGCTGAACGTCACCGGAGCCACCGGAACCTGGAATGTGAACGCCTCTGGAACGACCTTCCGATTTGGCGGCAGCAGCTCAGTCGGCAGCACCAACACGCTGGACATGAGCGGCCTTGGCAGCTTCACCGCCAACCTCGGCACCACTGGCAGCTTTGTTCTCGGCAGCTCGGACGGTGCTGCCCCCAGCCCTGGTGACACCAATCTGGTCCGTCTGGCCACCACCAGCACCATCACGGCAGGCACTTTCCTGGTTGGTGCAGCTTCCGCCCATGGCAGCACGAACACCCTTACTCTCGGCAGCGGCGTGACGACGATCAATGCCAACACGGTCAGCGTCGGCCAGGCGGCTGGCGGCCGCAGCAGCGGGAATCTCAACTTTGCTGGAGCGGGTGGCAGCATCGTCATCAACGCGGCGGACGGCAGCAGCCCGGCGATCATCAACCTTGTCAATGCTAACGGTGGCACCAACACCACCGACATGGATGGCAGCATGGTCCTGAGCGGCCATCTGGCCACCATCAATGCCAGCACGATCACCATGGGCGCACGCACCTCAAGCAGCACCTGGAACACCGCCACCAGCACCGGCACGCTCACCTTCGATCAAGGCACGCTCACAGCCGCCACGCTCATCATGAGCAGCCGTGGCGGGGCCAGTGTCACCAGCGGCACCACCACCGCCAACGCCACATTCGGCGGCGGCACGGTCACCTTGGGTACTGTCACCATGAGCCAGAACTCGGCATCCACGGTCAACAGCACCGGCAACGCCATTTCCACACTCACGCTGAATGGCAACGGTCTCAACACCATCACCACGCTGAACATGGGCAACGTGACACTCAGCGGTGCCACCGCAGCCAATGGCAGCCAGGCTACCTTGAACCATGCGGGCACTGCCACGACCACGATCGGCACGCTGAACATGGCCGTCAACGCCGCCACTGTCGCCGTCACCACGAGCACCTCGGCCAGCTCGACCCTCAACCTCAGCGGCGGTTCCCTGAGCATCACCAACAACCTGAGCATGACCACTACGACGGCCAATGCCAGCAACACCGTCTCCGGTCTCATCAACATCACGGGCGGCAGCCTGACTGTCGGAGGCAACATTCAGTATACCAACGGCATTGGCACTGAGATCAACACCGTCACCTTGAACGGCGGTCTGCTGGACATGACCGCAGGTGACATCGGCGCCGCGGCTGCTGTGATCAATTTCAACGCCCAGTCTGGCACTCTGCAAAACGTCGGCCAGATCAATGGTGGCGCAGGCCTAACCAAGACCACGGCCAACACCCTGATCCTGGAAGGCACCAACACCTACACCGGCGGCACCACCATCAGCGCGGGCACACTCCAGGTCGGCAGCGGCTCC
>JAZKCU010000004.1:0-426741 GCA_040387935.1 Verrucomicrobiota bacterium
GGAAGGTCTTGCCCTTCAGCTTGCCGTAGCCGCCATCGATGATGAGGCCGTGGTTCTTCTTCAACAGGCCGATGAGCGCTGCGACGTCGATGCCTTTGTTGTTCGAAACACAGGTCAGCGACTTGGAGCGATACCCCTCAGGCGCGAAGAACTCGAAGCCATGGCGTGTCACCCAGTCGTGCACCATGCCGTTCAGCTTGGCGTGGCGGGCGTAGCGGTTTTCCAGGCCCTCCGCCATCATCTTGTTCAGCTGATGACGCAGGCCGTAGATCAGGCTGATGCAGGGCGTGCTCGGGGTCATGCTCTTCTCGCCGTTCGCCTTGAACTCCAGGAAGTCGAAGTAGTAACCGCGATCCGCGATCGTTGCCGCGCGGGCCATCGCCGCATCGGAGGCGGTGAACATGGCCAAGCCCGGAGGCAGGGCAAAGGCCTTCTGGCTGCCCGTGAGCAGCACGTCCAGACCCAGCTCGTCAAAGTTCACCGGCACGGTGGTGAAACCGGAGACGCTGTCCGTGATGAACATCACGTCCGGATACTTCTTCTTCAGCGCGGCGATCTCGGCAATGGGGCTGAGCACGCCCGTGGAGGTCTCATTGTGGATGAAGGTCATCGCATCGAACTCACCGGTGGCGAGACGTTTGTCGATCTCGTCGGCCATGACCGGGTTGCCCCAGTCCACGGTGTAGGCTTCGGCCTGCTTGCCGCAGCGTTTGGACACATCATGCCACTTGTCGGAAAAGGCACCGTTGCAGCAGTTGAGCACTTTTTTCGCCACCAGGTTGCGGATGCAGCCCTCCATGATGCCGAAAGCGGAGGAGGTGCTCAGGAAAACCAGACCCTTCGTGCCGAAGAGCGCCTGCAGCATCGGATGGATTTCGGCGTACATGTCTGCGAATCCCTTGCCACGGTGCCCGATCATAGGCTGGGACATGGCAGCGAAGGTGTCAGCGCTGACTTCGACGGGACCGGGGATGTAGAGTTTGACGTGTGAGCTCATTTTTTGAGGGGGGAGGCAGGAAAAGGGAGGCGGAGAGTAGGGGGGAAAGGGGGGATGGCAAGGACTGACAGAGGATGACAAACCGGATTGCGCCTTGCGCGGGCTGCCACCCTCACTATACCCTCGCCGTCCTATGGCAAAACCCGCACTCGGCAAAGGACTTGGCGCATTGATCACCGCTTCACCAGCGGGCGCATCATCATTGCCCCGTATTCCTGCTCTCAGCCAGCCTGCCCCGGGAGACACGGTGCAGAAGGTCGTTTTGGACCAGGTGGTGCCCAGCCCGCTGCAGCCACGTAAGGAATTCGTCGCCGAGCAGCTCACGGAGCTCATGGAGTCCATCCGCGAGCACGGCATCATCCAGCCGCTGATTGTCCGCCCCGTGAATGGCAAGCTGGAACTCATCGCCGGTGAGCGCCGTTTCCGCGCCTCCCGTGAGCTGGGTCTTAAAGAGGTCCCCGTCATCGTCCGTCAGGCTAGCGACCGAGATGTACTGGAAATGGCGCTGATTGAAAACCTTCAGCGCGAAGACCTGAACCCCATTGAAGAGGCGCGTGCCTTTGATCGTCTGGCGAATGACTTCCAGATGAAGCAGGAAGACATCGCCAAGCGTGTCGGTAAAAACCGTGCCACGGTGGCGAATGCCATCCGCCTTCTGGATCTGGCCGAGTCCGTGCAGGATCTCGTCTCCCAGGGCAAGATCACCGCCGGTCACGCGAAGGTGCTGCTGATGCTGAAGGAGAAGGAGCAGCAGATCAAGGCCGCCGACGAGGTACTGAAGAAAGGCCTCACCGTCCGTGCCACTGAGAAGCTCGCGCACAACATCATCAACCCTCCGGTTCCGAAGCAGAAGTTTGATGATGCCGATGTCCTGCGTGCCATCGAAACCTGTGAGCAGCGCATGCTCCAGCACCTCTCCACAAACGTCGCCATCAAGCATAACGAGAAGAAGGGCAGCATCGAGATCGACTACTACGGCGTGGAAGACCTGAACCGCCTCCTGGTCCTCATGGGAGTGCCTGAGGAAAAGATCGAGGAAGCGTGACCTCACGCCGCGCGGAGTGCCGAAACCTGAAATCCGAATGACGAACAAAACCCGAAGCTCGAAACTCAAGGCCAGGCAAGTCATTCAAGGACTGCTCTGCGCATTCACCCTCATCATCTCTTCCTGCACCCAGGCCGCTCATCAGGAGCAGGCGGGCGTTGAGACCTTCCTAAACCGCTACTTCTCCACCTGGTCCGCGAAGGACATGGACGGCTACGGCTCCTGCTTCCACCCCACCGCACGCGTCACCTTCGTGGAAAGCGGCGGCAGCGCCTCCAGCCAGGGCCTCACGGATTTCCTGCATGGACAAAAAGTCGGCCACGAGCGCTCGCCAGAGCCGATGACCGAGATCCCCACGGGCATGAAGATCTCGGGAGATGGCCGTGTGGCTCAGGCCGAGGTCCGCTGGAAGCTCACGAAAGGTCGCGATGTCGTCACTGGCACGGACTTCTTCACGCTCATCAGGACCTCTGAAGGCTGGAAGATCGGCGCCCTGATCTTCTACAACGATTGATCCCTCCGTCCAAGGTCTCCCCTGGAAACGAAGAACCAGGAACCAACAACTGCTTGGAAAACCGTTAACTGAGAACCGCGAACCGAGAACTTTCTTCCGCCCCGATGTCCAAACCCGCCCCCACTCCCTCTCCGCTGCCCACCCGCCTGTATCTCGGCGCTGCCTGTTTCCTCGCCGGAGCCGCCATGATGGTCATTGAGATTTGTGCCTTCCGTCTTCTCGCCCCGATTTTTGGCAACAGCGTCTACACCTGGACCGCCCTCATTGGCGTCATCCTCATCGCCTTCAGCGCCGGTGGTTTCCTCGGTGGTCGCTTGGTGGACAAGCACACGCACCTTGGCTTGCTCGGCTTTTTGTTGGGCGGCTCAGCCCTGCTGACCTTCCTCATTCCACCGCTGCATCTCGGCTTTGGCCAAAGCTTCTTGTCCAGCGGCATGATCGGTGGTTCCGTCATGCTTTCTCTGTTCCTCTTCGCCATCCCGGGGGCGCTGCTCGGAGCCGTGTCACCGGCCGCAGTCAGGCTCTACAGCCTCACTCAAAAAGACACGCATGTGGGCGCTGCGGCGGGCACCATCTCCATGCTCGGTTCACTCGGCAGCTTCGTTGGCACCTTCCTTTCCGGCTTTGTGCTGCTCTCTCATTTCGGCGTGCGCAGCATCTTCATCGGCTGTGGCGTGTTGCTGGTGCTCCTGGCCTTGATTGCCTTCTTCCTGAACAAGGGCAAAAAGCCGGCTGTTATTCTCGCGGCCCTCACGCCCATCATCGCGGGCTTCGCCTCCCAGGCGAATGAACAACCCGGCAAGGACGTGCTCTTCGTGAAGGAGTCATTTTATCATCGTATCGAGGTCTCCGAAAACGGCGTCAGCCCGCACAAGCAGCGCCTGCTGCGTCTCGACTCCACCCCCGAAGGCGCCATGAATCCGGACGATGGCTCTCTGGTCATGGACTACCAGCACTACTGGCGTCTGCCGCTGCTCAAGGACCAGCCGAAGATCGACAGCGCCCTCTTTATCGGTGCCGGAGCCTTTGGCATGCCCGAGGCCCTCTCCCGCGAGTTCCCCGAGGCGAAGGTGGATGTGGCCGAGATTGACCCCGAGGTCATCGAAGTCGGAAAAAAGTTCTTCAAGCTGGCTGACCATCCTCGTGTGAATGCGCATGCCGGCGATGCCCGCCGCTTTCTCAACGAGCAGACGAACCAAAAGTGGGATCTGATTTTTGGCGACGCCTACGCAGGCGTACGGTCCATCCCCTCACACCTCGTCACGAAGGAGTTCTTCCAGCTCGTGGCCGATCACCTCACCCCTGAAGGCACCTTCGTCATGAACGCCATCTCCGCCGCCAAAGGCGAGCGCGCCGAGCTTCTCGCTGGCCTTCTCGCCACCGTGCGCACCGTCTTCCCTCATGTGGAAGCCTTCGCCGTGAACGGTCCGCCGCAGATGTCCCAAAACATCATCATCCTCGCCTCACGCCAGGAGTGGAAACCGCTGCTGACAGATCGCTTCTACGCCAACGGCACCTGGCAGAACCGCATCACCCGCAGTTACCTCGCCTCCAACCAGCTCCCCCTCAACGGCCCCGTCTTCACCGACGACTTCAACCCCGTCGACCGCATCATCGCCAAAGGCCTGCTGGAGGAATAAGCCGCGCAGTCGCGAAGCTAGAATCTTTTAACCGCTGATAAGACGCTAATGAAACGCTAATAAAGAAGAGAAAACCCTTCTGAGCATTAGCGTCATATCAGCGTCTAATTAGCGGTTCAAAACTCTTGGTTAATCCACAAACCACGACACAAAAAAATGGCGGGCACGCATGCCCGCCATTCTATTGATGACTCCATCACTCCAGGAGTTCATCACTTCCGCTCACTTCACTTCCTTGAGCTTCTTGATGAGATACTCGGTCGGGTTGGCCGGCACACCGGTGACACCGCTGTAGTAGAGGTCGCAAGCCACGCCGTTCGCCTTGCAGTGCTCCTGCAGCTTCACGCCGAAGTTGGCGGTGTGCGTCGGGTCCTTCTGATCCTGGCCCAGCGCGGGAGGCGGGCCGTAGTTCATATAGATCGCAGGATCATCTGAGCTGACCAGGGCATACGGGGAGTACTCCGCGATCCAGGGCAGGATCTTTTCACGTGCGGCCAGAAACTCAGCGAAGCCAGTGCCCTCAGCCTTCGTCAGGAACGCGTGACCGCCATACTTGCTGTTAGGCGTCCACTCCTTCATCTGCTGAGGGTCTAGCGTGGTCTGCGCGCCACTCACCGCGGCGCACCAGAGGCGCGTGGACTCGCGAGCAACTGGATCCTCGCTCTTGGGATTGGCCAGGTCAGGATGGAACGCCAGCCAGAGGCTGGAGCAGGCCCCAGCGGAGCCGCCGCTGGCACCGATGCGCTGCTTGTCGATGTTCCACTCGGTGGCCTTGCTGCGCACCAGTTGCAGGGCGCGTGCCGCATCGTGCAAAGGCGCCTTCACCGGCGGCACCACTTCCTGCGCCTGCGAGATGTAGCGGTAATTGATGGACACCACCGAGATGCCTTCCTTCAAATAGGGCTCCACAGCGATGCCCGCCTTGTCGCCGGCCATCCAGCCGCCGCCATGAATGAAGAAAAGCAGCGGCGTGGGCTTGTCGGACTTGGCCTGCCAGAAATCGAGGACATTCCGTTCATGAGGGCCGTAGCGCAAATTGGCCGCGGTCGGTGCCGGGTTCTTTGGGTAAACCTTTTTCGCGGGTGCCGCAGGCTTCTTGGGATCAGCGGCTTTCTTTGTGGCATCAGGTTTCTTAGCGGCTTCCGCGGGCTTCTTTGGAGCCGGGGTTTCAGCCGCAAAAGCGATGCTGGTGAGCAGGCAGAGGGATAGGACGAGTTTCATGCGTGAGGTTGACGTGTTGGGAGGTATTCCCAAACCGCCAGCTTCAACGCCGCGTCACAGTGAAAACTTCCCGCCTTGAGCCATGAAAGTGCGCGGATTTTCCCAGGCCACGCGCTGGATCATCTCCGGTGTCCAGCCACGCTGGCGCATGGCCTGCATGGTCTTCGGCACGGCCAGCGGATCACTCACGCCCCAGTCACAGGCGCTGTTCATCCAGATCCGCTCCGCGCGGCGATGCTCCAGCATGTCGATCGCCCGGTGCGGCGTGCACTTGCTCTCCGGGTAGAGGGTGATGCCTGCCCAGAAACCTTGATCCAGCACATGATCGATGGTGTGCTCCTCCACGTGATCGATGATCACACGGTCCGGCGTGATCTTCGGGAAGTTCTTCAAGGCCTGCACGATGAGGCGCGTGCCCTTCAGCTTGTCCTCCAGATGCGGGGTGTGGATCAGCACGAGCTGGTTATGATCCTGCGCCAGTTGCACATGCTGCTCAAAGATGCGCAGCTCATTACGGCTGTTCTTGTTCAGCCCGATCTCACCGATGCCCAGCACGTTTGGCAGGTTCAGAAACTGCGGGATGAGCGCGATCACCTCGTCTGCCAGCTTCATGTCCTCAGCCTCTTTCGGGTTGATGCACAGCCAGCAGAAATGCTGGATGCCAAACCGCGCCGCGCGCTTCGGTTCATACTCCGTGATCTGGCGGAAGTAGTCATAGAAGCCCTGGGCCGATGCGCGGTCAAACCCGGCCCAGAAAGCCGGTTCGCAGATCACCTGGCAGCCCGCCAGCGCCATGCGCTCGTAGTCGTCGGTGGTCCGGCTGACCATGTGGCCGTGGGGTTCGATGTAAGGCATGGCGGGAGGAAGAAGTTGACGGTGGTTAACGACCTTAGATCAAGCCGTTTACGGTTGTTTACAGTGGTTTACGATTGTTGACGGTAGTTTGGCCAAGCCGATAAAGAAGATGATGGTTGGTTAGGCTGCTTGGTGTTTTCAGAAACAACTGTCAACAACCGTAAACCATCGTCAACCACCGTAAACAGCTCCTGCGGCTAACCTCGGTAAGCGCCGATCGCGCCCTGCATCGTCGCTTTTTCAATCGGCTCGCTGCTCGGATCACTGAAGCTCAGGAGCACTTCCTTGGCGCGGGTGGGCTGATCCTGGGACAGCAGGGTGATGGCGTTCTTCAGGGCCTGCACACGGAAATCGCCGTCCTGCCCGGCCTTCTGCACGCGATCCAGGAAAGCTGCGAGGTCGATGAGCTTGCTACGGGAGTCCATGAACCCCAGGTCAACGAGGTTCACGGTGTTGGGCGGTGTCCAGTCAGGCATAGAGGGGAGAGTTGACGGTTCTCTGTTCTCGAGTCACGGTTGGCCGCTTGGGCGGCTCAAGCCGGTCAGATGGTCATGGAGGCATAACCACCGTCCACCACCATCTCATGACCGGTGATGAAGGAGGAGGCGGCATTGGAGGCCAGCAGCAGCGCCGCGCCCACGAGCTCGCGGGATTCACCAAAGCGGCCCATCGGCGTGTGGCCCATGATCTTGGCCACGCGCTCGGGCACCAGCACCTTCTTGTTCTGCTCAGCCGGGAAGAAGCCAGGGACCAGCGTGTTGACGCGGATGTTGTTAGGGGCCCACTCGCGGGCCAGGTTTTTGCTCAGGTTATGCACCGCACCCTTGGACATGCTGTAGGTGAAGACACGGCTTAGAGGGATGATCCCGGACATGGAGCCCAGGTTGATGATGGAGGCCGGGATCTTGTTCTCCACGAAGTATTTGCCAAACACCTGGCAGGCCAGGAAGACGCCCTTCGTGTTGATGTTCATGATGCGGTCAAACTCCTCTTCCGGGATGTCGAGAAACGGGGTAGGGGAGTTCACCCCGGCGCCATTGACGAGGATCTGGCAGCCACCGGAGCGCTCCTGCACCTGGTCCAGCAGCAGTTGCAGATCACCTTTGCGCCCGGCATCCGCGCTGATGAAGTAGCCTTCACCACCGGCCGCATGGATGGCCTCCAGGCGCTTCTCCGCCTTGGCGGGATCACGGCCCACCAGCACCACCTCGGCACCTGCGGAGGCAAAGCCTTCCGCGATGGCCCCGCAGAGTTCGCCCGTGCCGCCGATCACGACAGCGGTCTGGCCTTGAAGAGAAAAGAGCTCAAAGATGGAGGAGGTGGACATGGGTCGGTAAAAGGGGGGAATCGCTGAATTTAGAGCGAGAGATGCGGCGGTGTCGAATGGAGAAAGTAATCCACGTGCCGGTTCATAACCGGACATTCGGTCTCGAAAAAACAAAAAAACCTCCGGCGGTTGGCCGGAGGTTTTTCAGAGGAACGGATGGCGGACGGATCAATGCTTCACAATCGTGCCGTCGATAAAGTCAAAGACCTGGTTTTTGACGACGGGAGGGATGGCGACGATCACTTGATTGTAGATGTTGTTCAGGCCGATAATGGCACCCGTCGAGGTGTTCGTGAAGAGTGTGACGGTGACATTGTTGAATGTGCTCGTGTGAACGTTGCTAAACAGCAGTGAGACGGGGCGCCCATCCGCCACAAGCGGAAGGACCTTGCCATTGAACTTGATGCTTTTCAGGTCACCGGCCACTGTGAAGGACACGTTCTGCCCATCGGCGGGAATACCAGCTGGAGGCAGCGTCCCCGAGGCGAGCTTGTGAAGTGTGACCGTGTAGTTGCCAGCGGTAGCACCAGCCGCCGCAACGAAAGGATCAACGACCGCCGGACCGGTAAACGAAAAGCCGCCATAGTTTGTCACTGCGGTGGTGGTGAAGCCGGGCACCGAGCCAAAGCCGCTGGCGATGGGAGACGTGTCGCCTGCCTCAAGTTGGAACATCACGCCGCTCAGGGTGACGATGCGCTTGATCGTCTTGGCTGTGATGGCCGGGGGGATGATTACGCTGTCAGAGATGTTGACGGTAATGGTGATAAGGCCCGTTTTAGGATCCACCTTGCCCACGAACAATTTTGCCCATTCTGTGTTGAGGAGTGTGCTCGGGCTGCCAGCGGGGGCTGTGGCCACACGGAGGGTGTTGGTGCTTGTCAAGCCCAGGGTGAGCGGCAGGTATCTGCCACTGACCGTTGGAATGAGTGTGCTTTCGTAACTGAAGTTGAAGACCTTGTCGGCGGTGATGCCCATGACCGTTCCCACATTATTACTCGTTCCCACCGGGGCGACCCACTGGGCCATGGTCAAGAGAACGTCCAGGGGACCGAACCCAGCGGGGTGGGATTTGTCCTTGGCGTAGGCGGGCTTCTTCCACTTGGTCCAGTCGGTGTCGTTAGCCACGTGCCAGCGATTGTCGCTGCGGCGGGTGAGTTGGAAGCTAGAGACGAAGTAACCGCCGACCGTGGTGGTGTAGGGGGTGAGGAAGAGGAAGTGCCGGCCATCTTGAGATGGCTTCAGCGCACCCGTGATGGCAGTGCCGTCCGCCAGTTTACCGACGACGTTCATGACACCAGCAGTCGTGGTGGTAGCTGTCATATAGCCGGAGCCGGTGGGGGCGCCGTTGCCGGCTGGGTCCGGGTCCGAGAAAGCCGCTGTGTAGGAGCCAATCCAAGGGCACGGGTTTTTGACGGCGACAAAAGTTGGCGTCTTGAAAGCTGCTCCGGGCAGTTCCTCAAAAGTGGCGGGAGGCAGCGTAGTCAGCGTCGAAGCGCCAGTAGCGTCAAAAGTGCCGTCAGCCTTGATCGTGAGCGTGAGGTCCAGCAGAGTCTGTGCTGGCGTGGCGCCGACGGCAGCCTTCTTCACCAGGATGGCGGAACCAGTTGCTTCGGTGTTCTCGACGTTCGTGGCCAGACTGATCGTGAAAGGATAGCTCTTCTTGTCGATCAGCACCAGCTTGCCGGTGGCTTTCCTGGCAGTCGTGGTGAGGATCTCAATGCGGCCAAAGGGAAGCCCTTCAGGGGTGCCAGGAACCTGAAGGAGGCCCTGATAGCTACCTACCAGTGCCGTGGGCAGAGGAGGAATGGTGGCTGAGAAAGCTGCGGTAGCAGCAAAGAACCCCGCGAGGAGTCCGACGGTTGTGTTCAGGCAAGGGCGAAAACTCATGAGCGCGGCGAGGGTATTCATCCATCGCTCGCACGCAAGCTTGATCATGTAGCGTTTACGGCGTGGGAATGCCGTTTGTCGCTTATCGTTTAACTAAGGTGTCGGCACCGGCGCTGCCAGCTCCACCTTGCCCGAAAGGATCTTCGTCGTGGTATTCTTTTCACCGACCTCATCCGCCAACTCTGCAAGGTTGAAGAAGCCCACCCCTTTGTTGATGTCCGGGTGGGTCACCAGCACGCCGTTGAAGGTTGGAGCGCGGCTGATCACGGTGATGGTTGGTGGCGTGATATCCAGGGGATCATTGTCCTTCAGGGTGAAACCGCCGCTGATGAGTCCGGTGGTCGCCGCGAGGGTGAGGCGCACGGCCTTGGGATTGTCGATGGCCTTGGTGGGCATCTTCACGGCGTTCGTGGAGGTGATCTGGAAGAGCTGTTCCAGGGCGCTCAGAGGTGCGCCGGTGAAGCTGAGCCGCGCATTCGGTGTGGTGGAGGTGGCGGAAACCGGCGCGGGGAGGCCCAGCACAAGAACTCCTGTGGCAGGTTTGGTGTAGCGTGCGCCACGGACGATCAGAGCATGTTTGGGAATGCCTGCCTTGTAGCTGCGTGTGGTGCTGGTGGGCTTTTGCGCGGCCTTGTACCACTCCACGCTGCCAGCCACCTGCATGTTGGCGAGGTTGATGTTCGCCCAGCCTTGGGCGCTGCCGGTATTGGTGTAGAGCAGGGCATGATAGCAGGTCTGCCCGGCGGATCCCAGCGGGGAGCTTCCGGTGATGGCCGTGCCGTCCGCCAGTTTCCCGGTCCAGGTCACCACACCGGCCGTGGAAAGGCTCAGCACGGCGTAGCTGGTGCCCTGTGGATAGGCGGCATCCCCCACGAAGGTTCCTGGCAGTTCCAGGGCATTGTTATAAACGGTGACGGCATTCACAGGCTTCACCTTGGTCCAGGCCGCCAGCACGCCGCTGCATTCGGTGAAGGTCGCAGGACGTCCGTCGAAGAAATTTCCGGTGAACGTTTTATTGGTTAGGTCGAGCGTGAAGGACCCCGTCATCGGCGTGACGCCCACGCCCAGGGAGATGGAGAAGCTGGTCGTGGGATTGGCGCCGCCGGGCAGCGCGTTGAGATAACCTGTCCATGACTTCGTGGTCACCCCATACGTGAGACTGCCCGAGTACGAACCCGTGCTCGTGACGACGACTTTGAACTTGCCGCCCAGAAGCAGGTTCAGGGTGCTGTTTCTGTCCGTGATACCTTGCCAGGTGCCGATGGCAGCCGCCGGGAATTCTTCGACGTTCCAGGTGTAGGGGATGGCTGGTCCCGTGCCTGCGATGTTCGTGGCGGAGATCATGAGCGTGTAGTTCCCGGGCTTGGTGGGCCGCCCCGAAAGGATGCCGGTGGTTTTGTTCAGCGTCACGCCCGGCGGCAGACCGGTGACCACGTAGCCGGTCGGGCTGCCACTGGCAGCAAGCTGGATGCTCAATGCGGTGCCACGGACACCGTTGCCAAACGTCGGCGTGACCACCTCCGGTTTGGTGATGATGCTTACCGCCGTGGCATTGGTTTCAATCGTGTCAGAGGTGCCGTTCATGCCCACCAAGCAGGAGTAGCCTCCCTCATCATCCGGCTGCATGTCCGTGATATTCAGGGTGGCTGTGGTGGCGCCGCTGATCAGGCCTCCGCCGAGGCTGGTGCCATTGGTCAAGTTCACCCCATTGCGGCGCCATTGATGACTCAGGCCGGGCCCGGTGGTGTAGAGGCTGAGCCCCAGGGTCGTGTCCTGTTTGACGGACGCTGTTGCCTGCAGGGGGCCGACGACCCCCACGGGTATGTCAGAGGAGGCCTTACTGCCCGCTCCATTGTAGATCGTGATCTTATAATTGCCTCCCTGGCTGGTGGCGAGGGCGGGAATGTTCAGCGTCTTGCTATTGCCAATACCGCTGATGTCAGCGCCATTCCGCGACCAGATGAAGGAAAGCTTTCCTCCACCGGTGCCATCCGCCGCGAGTGACAGGGGATCTCCTGCTCGCAGCAGGACGGGACCCGGAGAATGGGCCGTGATCTGCGGTGCCGGGCTGTCATTGGTGCCATGCAGCGTCAGCGTGGCGGAGCGGAACAAGCCGGTAAACGAGGCATCCAGATCCTTGATGGTCAGGGTCCAGATACCCGTGCCAGCCTCCCCCCAATGACGCACACTGCTGAAATCCCAGTTGTCGTAGTCGTCACCGAGGTCTCGCAGTTCCTTGCTCGCCAGGGTGCTGACGGTGCCGGAAGGGGACCGCAGCGTGACTTCCAGGTCACCACGAAAGCCATGCCAGAGATCCAGACGGAGGACCGCATGCTCCACTCTCATGGAAGCCAGGGCGCTAAAGTCAAAAGGGATGGTGATGCCCGCAGGGTCATTGTCAGGAATGGATCTCGACGTGGTGAATGAGCGCGAACTGCTGATGGATGGGGCGAGGCTCGTCCAGGTCTCTGCCATGGCCACAGCGGCCTGGGTATCGATCAAGCCCCCGCCAAACATTTCATGGTGCTTGATGAGGGGCAGGGAGGGATCACCGCCGTGGCGGTTGACCCAGCCCCCAGCAGTCGGGGCCAGGGCAGAAGGAATGACCACCGAACTGCGCAGGAGAATCTCCTTCACGTCCCGCCAGCTGAGATTCGAATTGGCCTGCAGCATGAGAGCCACCGCTCCCGAGACCGCCGGTGTGGCTGAGGACGTGCCGCTAAAGCTGCTTGTGTAGTCCAGGCTGGCTGGCTCGCCGCCGTTGCCGCTGCGGTTGTAGCCGTTGCTGCCTCGCAGATCGGTCGTGTAAACCTTCAAGGTGCCTGAAGCGGTGCCACCGGTAGGCGCTGACACGACGAGGTGGGAACCGCCTTCGCTGTAGCCAGCCAGGTTTCCCCGGTTATCGATGCCGGCCACTGTCGTGACATACATGGAGTTTGTGGCGCCATCTTTCTGCCCCTGCTCGCCATACTCGCGGCCATTGCCGGCGGCCCAGACATACACGGTGCCCTTGCCACCACGGCCTGTCGCCGCAGCATTCTGGCGGGCCGCTTCCATCAGCGGACCTGCCGGAATCATGATCGAGGCAGGCGCTCCCGAGCCCCAGCTGTTGTTCTTGATGTCGATGAGGTCCTTGCCTCGGGACATGGCCTCCGCATCCTCGCTGTCGTCCGTGCCGTCAGGGTCCTGGGAGGAGATGAGTCGGAAGCCCACCAGGGTGGCTTCCGGTGCCACGCCTGAGACGCCCAGGTTGTTGTTCCCGCGCGCTCCAGCCACTCCACCGACGGCGGTACCATGGGAGTCATCCAGGTCCGTGTCCGCACTCGGGTGCGACTGTGGGTTGGTATCGTGGGGCTCGTCATTCCAGTCGTAGTGGTTGTTTCCGCTGTCCACGTTCGGAGACAGATCCGGATGCAGCAGATCCAGCCCGTCATCCACGATGCCGATGCGGATGTTGGTCCCTTTGTAGTTGGTCCAGACATTCTCCACGTGCATGTCCGCGCCAGCCTTGCCACCGCTCAGGCCGGTGTTCTTGAGCCACCATTGCTGCGCATAGAGACTGTCATTCGGCGCTGCATATTTCTGGTGGTAGCGCCCCAGCAGCGGACCCGCTGAAACAGTGCCTGGAGACTCCGCCAAAGCCGCCAGCGCACGAAACACCGCCTCGGGTCCGCCGCTCGCCGTTTCCACGATCAGGCTGCCGGGTGCGTAGTCAGGCTCGTCCACCAATTTCAGTCCCAGCTGCTTGATCTGGGCCAAGGTGGCTTGGCGATCCTGCGTCTGGACGAGGATGCGCTGACCTAGAAAGTGACGTGCTTTGGGATCGCCTTCACGTCCGTGCGGATAGAGGACAAGCTTGGTCTTCTCCCCACCTTCCTTGCGTGCAGCCGCCAGCAGATGCCGGGCATCCGGCTGGGGCTCAAGCTTGCGGAAACGCTTGTCGGCAGGCCCCTCGCTCACCACCACCTCAGAGAGTGAGACGTTGAAGCGCTGGGCTTTCCCATCCGCCACGAGGACAAAAGGCGCGCCAGCGATGAAGTCTTCCAGGGCATGCTTTTGGGCCTCTGGCCGGGCCCGGTCCAGCTTTTGGGCTGAGGCAATTTTCGCCCGCTTCTGCGGGGACAGGTGAGAGACCCCGGCGGATTCGCTGGCGGATTTCTCTTCATGAGGCCATACCGCCCAGACCAGCAGGCCGAGACCTGTCAGGCAGAGAGACCAGCGGAGCACAGAGTGAGCAGTAGAAGGGGTGGCCATGCAGGAAGCTGGGTTGGGACAGTTATTTAGGCAGGTGGTTCAACCACGAAACGTTTTGATAGTTTGCACCATCCGGCGCCAAATGCTCTTTTTAATCTCAATGCCCTCCCCGCGCCGCCTTCTTACCCTCTTGTCGCTCGGTCTGCTGCTGCCCGCCCTGCTGACTGCGGCACCTAAGGCATCGAAAAAGCGCACCCCTAGCGCCGCCGGGAAGCCTAACGTGCTTTTCATCATCGCGGATGACCTCCGCGACTACGTCGGCTGGATGGGGGGGCATCCGCAGGCGCGCACGCCGAACATGGACCGCCTCGCCAAGATGGGCATGCGCTTCACCAATGCCCACTGCAACTTCGCTCTTTGCAATCCATCCCGCACCTCTCTGCTCACCGGCATGATGCCCTCTTCGAGCGGGGTCTTTGGGAACGAGCAGGACTGGCGCCGCAGTGTGCAGATCGTCGGCAAACCGACGCTTCCAGAGCACTTCAAGACTCTCGGCTTTCATACCGCGGCGGGTGGGAAGATCTTCCACGCCAACCATGGCGGCCCTGAGGGGCGGCTCGCGGGCTGGCATGGCGGCAGGCGTGGATTCGAGCAGGATGTCGCCTGGGACACACGCTTTCCTGAGGCGGGTGTGCAGATTCCTGATCTGCCGGTGCATACCGGCCAGAACTTCAACGGCATGAACATCTGGCACTGGGACTGGGGCCAGATCGATGTGCCAGATGAGATGACGGATGATGGCGCTGTGGTCGCCTGGGCCTCGGATCAGCTTGGCAAGAGCAGCAAGCAGCCCTTTTTCCTCGCCGTTGGCCTCTATCGTCCCCACTCGCCTTGGTATGTGCCCAAGGCCTACTTTGAGATGTTTCCCATCGAGTCCATCCAACTGCCCGAGGTGAAGGCGGACGATCTCGCGGACGTGCCTGAGATCGCCAAAGACCAAGCCAAGCCCGGCGGCCACCACGACGAGATCGTGAAGCAGGGCAAGTGGAAGGAAGCGGTGCAGGCCTATCTGGCGAGCGTGGCTTTCTGTGATGCCATGCTGGGCAAAGTGGTGGATGCACTGGAAGCTGGACCCAACGCAAAGAACACCATCATCGTCTTCACCTCGGATCACGGCTGGTATCTCGGTGAGAAGCAGATGTGGCACAAAGGCAAGCTCTGGGAGGAAGCCACCCGCGTTCCGCTCTGTATCGTGGCCCCAGGTGTGACACAGCCTGACACCGTGAGTGCGGAACCAGTATCCCTCATCGATCTCTACCCGACTCTCTGCGATCTCACGCAAACTAAGGCTCCCGAGCATCTCGATGGCACCAGCCTCGCCCCCATGCTGAAGGACCAGGCCACAAAGAGCGCGCGGCCCGCCATCACCATCATGGGCGGTGGCAAGCAGGCAGGCTATGCTGCCCGCACGGACCAGTGGCGCTACATCCGCTACGCCGATGGCAGCGAGGAACTCTACGACCACCAATCCGATCCTCATGAGTGGACCAACGTGGCGGACAAGCCTGAGAATGCCGCCTTGAAGCAGGACATCGCCGCTTTCTTTCCCACAGAGTTTCGCAGCGCTTCACGTCCGGTGGCCGAGATCCTCCCCGAGACCAGCACGGACGGCTCCATTCACCTCAGCCTCATTCCGGGAGATGCTCTGGATGCCAAGGCCTCTCCACCGCTGACCGGGCGTGGCTTCTTCATTGATACCAGCTTTGACTACCAGCCGCTGGTGGATCAGGACAGCACCCTCGTCTTCCAGGGTGATGCCAAACTCGGCTACGTGCTGCATCTTGTGGCGGGCAAACCCACGCTCTCCGTGTTTCATGAGGGCAAGGTTACCACCGTGATGGGTGATGGTCTCCAACCCGGCCTCTGCCACGTGCGCGCCGGCATGGATGCCGATGGCCTCATGTCCCTCGCCATCCCTGGGCGCAGTGAGATGCTGGCCAATGCCCCCTTTGCCACAGGCTTCCCTTCCCAGCCCGCCACCGGCCTGGCCGCAGGACGCAGTTTCGGCCCCCTGAGTGTGAAGGACTACCCCAACAGCACGCCCTTTGACGGCACCGTGCACCGCCTCCGCGTCACCCTTCTCCCGCCTAGGGAAGAGGTCGCCAAGCCTGTCCTCGACTCGCAGTAATCCGGTCATGACATCTGATCTCATCATCACGGGTGGGTCAGATAAAAAAAACTGGTGCCATTTGTGCTACCTTCGCTATCTCTGCTTTTCTCTTGACCACCCCCGCAATGAACACCCCTCAGACCTTCACCACTGGTAACGGCTCCGCCGGCAAGTTTTACTCTCTTCCCGCTCTCGAAACCGCTGGCGTCGGCAAAGTGTCACGCCTGCCTGTGTCGATCCGTATCGTGCTGGAGTCCCTGCTGCGTAACCTTGACGGCAAAAAGGTCACCGAAGCCGACGTCAAAAACCTCGCCAACTGGAACGCCAAGTCTCCTGGCGAATACGAGATCCCGTTCACCGTCGCCCGCATCGTTCTTCAGGACTTCACCGGCGTGCCGCTTCTCGTCGACCTCGCCGCCATGCGCTCGAAGGTGAAGGAGCTCGGTAAGAATCCCAAGATGGTGGAGCCGCTTGTGCCCGTGGACCTCGTCGTCGACCACAGTGTGCAGGTGGACTACGCCGGCACCCAGGACGCGCTGAACCAGAACCTCGCGCTTGAGTTTGAGCGTAACAAAGAACGCTACCAATTCCTCAAGTGGGGTGAGCAGGCTTTCGATACCTTCAAGGTCGTGCCTCCAGGCATCGGCATCGTGCATCAGGTGAACCTCGAGTATCTCGCCAAGGGCGTGCTTGAGAAGGACGGCGTGTACTATCCAGATTCACTCGTCGGCACAGACTCGCACACCACCATGATCAACGGCCTCGGCGTCGTTGGTTGGGGCGTGGGTGGCATTGAAGCTGAAGCTGGCATGCTCGGCCAGCCGGTGACCTTCCTCGTGCCAGAAGTCGTCGGCGTGTATCTCAGCGGTTCCCTGAAGGAAGGCGTGACCGCCACCGACCTCGTGCTCGAAGTCACCCAGAAGCTCCGCAAGCTCGGCGTGGTCGGCAAGTTCGTCGAATTCTACGGCCCTGGCGCTGTCAGCCTGCCGGTCACCGACCGTGCCACCATCGCCAACATGGCTCCTGAATACGGTGCCACCATGGGCTTCTTCGGTGTCGATGAAGAAACCATCGCCTACCTGCGCGGCACCGGCCGCAGCGAGGAACTCTGCACCACGGTGAAGAACTACTACCAGGCCCAGGGCATGTGGGGCATCCCGACCGAGAAGGGCAGCATTGAGTTCACCACCGAGATGGAGATGGATGTCAGCACCGTGGAGCCTTGCGTCTCCGGTCCAAAGCGTCCGCAGGACCGCATCACCGTCAGTGCACTGAAGCCTACCTGGAACGAGATGCTCACCAAGGCGACTCCTGGCGGCTACGGCAAGCAGCCTGAGCCTGCTGAAGCGCTCAACCTACCACCGACCCTCGACTCCGTGCCGGACAATGCCGGTTCCGTCGCTGCCGCTTTTGGCGCGCAAGAAGGCATCGTCACTGAAGCGGGCGACGACCTCTCCTATCCGAGCTACGAAGTCACTGTGGACAGCAAGGCTGGCGTTAAGGACGTCATCTCCCATGGCAGCGTCCTCATCGCCGCTATCACAAGCTGCACGAACACTTCCAACCCGAGCGTCATGCTCGCCGCCGGCCTCCTCGCCAAGAAGGCGAACGCCAAAGGCCTGACCGTGAAGCCGTCCGTGAAAACCAGCCTCGGCCCAGGCAGCCGCGTGGTGACAGATTACCTCACCAAGACCGGCCTCCAGCCTGAGCTGGACAAGCTCGGTTTCCAAACAGTTGGTTATGGCTGCACGACTTGTATCGGCAATTCCGGCCCTCTCGATGTCGGCATCGAAGACGTGGTGAAGAGTGAAGACATCGTCGCCGCCAGCGTGCTCTCCGGCAATCGTAACTTCGAGGCCCGCGTGCATCAGAGCATCAAGGCAAACTTCCTCATGAGCCCTCCGCTCGTCGTCGCCTACGCCATCGCTGGCACGGTCGATATCGACCTGAGCAAGGACGAACTCGTCGCAGGCAGCGGCGTCTATCTGAAGGACATCTGGCCCACGCTTAATGAAGTGCGTGACGCCATGGCCTCGGCGCTTTCTCCTGATGTCTTCCGCAAGCTCTATACGGACTTCGCTTCGCAGAATCCGAAGTGGAACGAGATCAAGGGCAGCATCGGCGAAGTCTTCGAGTGGGATGGCAAGTCCACCTACATCCAGCATCCGCCGTTCTTCGCGGACTTCAGCATGACCCCTGGTGATATCACCGAGATCAAGGGCGCCCGTCCGCTTGGCATCTTCGGTGATTCCGTCACCACGGACCACATCAGCCCTGCTGGCAACATTAAGAAGGACAGCCCTGCTGGCCGCTTCCTGCTCGAGAACGACGTCACACAGGCCGACTTCAACAGCTACGGCAGCCGTCGTGGCAATGACCTCGTCATGACCCGCGGCACCTTCGCCAACGTGCGCATCAAGAACCTCATGGTTCCTGGCACCGAAGGCGGCATCACCAAGGTGTTTTCCAGCGCCGTGGAGACAACCTCGAATGTGCCGCTCATGGTGCATGCTCACGAACTGCCCAACGGTTCCGTCAGCGGCCCGACGCCTAACAATGGCAGCGAAGTCCTGCCGATCTTCGATGCCGCTGAAGCCTACAAGGCCGCAGGCACGCCGACCATCATCCTCGGCGGTGAAGACTACGGCATGGGCTCCAGCCGTGACTGGGCCGCCAAAGGCACCCGTCTTCTTGGCGTGAAAGCCGTGATCACGAAGTCCTTCGAGCGTATCCACCGCAGCAACCTCGTCGGCATGGGCGTCCTGCCTTGTAACTTCAAGAACAAGGCTGACTACGATCTGGTGAAGGACCTCGGCGATGCCACCTACGACCTCCTGGGCCTGTCCAACGACTTCAAGCCCATGAGCGAAGCCACCCTCCGCGTCCACAAGGCCGACGGCACCAGCTTCGACATCCCCGTCGTCGTCCGCATCGATACCCCCGTCGAGATCGACTACTACCGCGCCGGCGGCATCCTGCCCTACGTCCTCGCCCAGATCCTGCGCGCGAATGCGTGATCATCACTAACTGTTGTCCATAACGACATTTGAAACCCGGCAGACCGAAAGGCTGCCGGGTTTTTTGTTTGCTTGGCATTGCCGAACCCAGCCTCATGCTACGACGCATGAGCGCCTCTACCGTCTTCCCCATGATTCCTGCTGCTGGCAAATCACTGTGGTTCTTTGCCATCATTGGTCTGGTGCTGTTAGGGGGGCTGGTGTTGATAGGCTGGCTGGCTTGGTCCATGCGGCATGCTCGGTTTACGGTTTCGAGCGAGGGTCTCCACGTTCAGGGCGATCTGTATAGCCGGATGATCCCGTTCAAGTCGCTCGTGCTCGATCAGGCGGCGGCCACCAATCTCAACACGGACAAGGATTATCAGCCCAAATGGCGCACGATGGGCACTGGGCTGCCAGGTTACTCCGCAGGCTGGTTCACGCTGCGCAATGGAAAGAAGGGCCTGCTGTATGTCACCGACCTGACTCGGGTCGCCCGAATTCCAACGACAGAAGGTTACACGCTCCTTCTGAGTGTGGAGAGTCCCGAGATTCTGATCTCGAGCCTGCGGGCGCAGTGATCCTCTCTCTCATTTGCGAAAGGGATTACAGACTGACAATCCACTTACAACGTCATCACCATCCCCTGACGCATTCATTTCCAAGTGTGGCAGAATGCACCCAGGTAACGGAAGCGCCTCGCGGCCACTTTCCTGCCGAAAATTTCTTCGTGGTGGACCTTCTGGCTGTTGGTAACCTTCGAAACAAGATCAGGGCGGACCGAGTGGTCCGCCCTGACTGTTTTTATGGAAAGTGCAACAGGTTTGAACCTGTTTTCTGAAAAGCTCACCAAGCGCGCAGTTCAACAATGCGGCTCGTCAAACTACTCCCGCCCCACCTTCACCGATCAACCCTGGCAAAACCGTCGAAAAACAGGCCCGCCGAGCAAATGTGGATTGACGTTGGAGGGCCATTCCCGCTAAAGAATTATTTCTGATCATTTCCCTCCCATTTCCCCCATGAGCGAATCCGAAAATCTGCCAACGCCACCGCCTCCGAGCACGCCGAAGACTTCTGCCGTCCCGCTCAAGAAGGAAACGGTCCGCATCACCCTGCGCGCCCGTCCCGGTGAAGGTGCTGTGCAGCCTCGCGAAGCCACGGCTCCGGTCAATCCGGTGACTTCCAGTGTGCCGATGCCTCCGGCTCCTTCCATCACGCCAAAGAAAGCCACCGCTCCGATCCAGCTTCCTTCCGCTCCGCTGCCACCTCCGGCACCGAAGTCCGCGTCCTCTCCGGTGAAGTTGCCGCCACCCATGGCTCCCTCCGCTCCGCCAGCCCCGAGCGGGGCGATGCCGCCGCCAGCACGCCCAGGTGCCCCGCCACCGCCGGCCGCCACGGTGCCGATGGCTCCACCTTCGCCTCCCTCCATGCCGCGTCCGGCAGCTCCGCCAGCCCCTGGCGCTCCCAAGATTGAGACGGGTGCTGCGACCAGCCAGATCGCCAAGACGGTGCCTCTGAAGCCCATGCCTGCTGCTCCCCGCACCCCGGGTGCTCCTGGCGCAGGCACCGGCCCGATGGTCAGTGCTCCTGGCGGCGCCCCTGCGGGTGCTGGTCTGCCCAAAGCGACTGTGAAGCTGCAGCAGACGCAGCCTATGGCGCGCCCTAGCATTTCAGCTCCTCCGAGCGCTCCTGTGAAGCGCACCGCAGGCCAGGACTCTGAGCAATTCTACAATGAGGAGAAAGATCCCGAAGAAGGTCTCGTGCCTCTTTCCGTGGTCTGCCTGCTGCTTTCCGCCGTCCTTCTGGCCATTCAGATGTTTGGCAGCGACCGCGTTTCTTCCAGCGAGGCTTCTCCGATCATGGTTCCTTCTGCCGCCCCGGCCAAGTGGGAGCGCCTGAACGAAGATCACGTCTGGAGCAACGACTTCGGCAAGTATCTTCCGCAGGTTCCCCAGTGATCCGCCATCCGTCGATCTGAACTTTTAACGCTGAATCTCATGCCTATTGCCCTCTTAGTTTTTGTCCTCGCTGTCGCTGCCTTGGCGCTGAATTTCCTCGCCAAGAGCGGTGGAGTTGGTTTCTGAGAACCTTCCTGGTTTTCAAGACTGGCCCCGCAGCGCCTTGATCTCGTTCTCGATCTGCCTGCCATCCTCGGGGATGGCAGGCAGATTGCTTTTCAGGCTGAGATGCTCGCGCTCGCGCCTGGGAACTCGGGCGGCATTGATGGATGTGACAAAGATCCGTTTACCATGTCTCCCGTTCACAGGCCTTCAGAAATCATGAATACCACGACGGAATGGCATGTCATTGGCATCGGCGCTGCCACACTTGATGATATGTGGCTGGTCAGTAGTTTCCAAGGCTCTGAGGGCGTTCAGCAGGCCCTCGATCATGTCACCATGGGGGGCGGCCCTGTCGCCACGGCACTGGCTGTCCTGGCCTGCCTGGGCAGAAAGGTGGCGCTGATGGACGTCTGTGGAGATGATCTCCCTGGAACGAAGATCCTTGAGGAGTTGACCGGTCACGGCGTGCATACGGGCTGGATTCAGCGGGTGCCGGCAACCAGGAGCACCCAGGCGGTGGTCCACGTTCGTGGGTCAGATGGGGCTCGGCAGATCACCTTTCTCCCTTGCTCAGCGGGTGAGCCTGCCATGAGCGATGCCTTTGTGCAGGGGCTGCGCTCCACCCGCCTTCTCCATCTCAATGGACGGCACGAAAATCTCGCGCGTGAGGCTGTCCGCGTCATGAAGGAAGCTGGGGGGCTGATCTCCTGGGACGGCGGTGCTGGCAGATACAAGGACTCCATTCGGGATCTCGTGGAGGCCAGTCATCTGCGCATTGTCTCACGTGAGTTTGCGGAGTGCTACACCGGCATGACGGACCGCGCTGCCATGATGCATGGGCTCCTGACGCCGCCTGCCAGGCTCATCGTGATCACGGAGGGTGCCCAGGGCAGCTACGGATGGACCGGGGCAGGGGAGATCGTGCATCAGCCTTGTCACGAGGTCTCCAAGGTGGTCGACACCACCGGCTGTGGGGACGTTTACCACGGGGGCTTCCTGCATGGGTGGCTGGCTGGTTGGGACCTCCCACGGTGCATGGGCTTTGCCTCCGATCTGGCGGCCCGAAACGCCGCAGGTCTTGGTGGCAGGTTCGTCTGTCGTTCGGCACTTTAACCCTGTAGAACTCAGGCAGGAGGTGTCCAGCCTATCTGGCCGAGCCTGGAATCGGGCCGTCAGCACCCACTTTCAGCCAGCCTTGGCCGGGAATGTAAGCGCGGCCGATAGACGTTCTCTCCACGCTTTTCCATAGGGAAGCGTCTCCTTCGATCTTGATGCGGTTGGGATCCCTCGGCGGCGGCACAACTCTCTTCTTTTTGTCGACCGACGAGATGGTGGAGTTCATGCCCAGGCGCGTCAGTGAATCGCTTGCAGAGGTGTCGATACGAGTGGCCGTCGGGCGGGATGACATGGTTGAGGATGAACCGGCACTTCCGCTCACGCTATCAACGACAGAGGGGCCAACACCGACACCGTCGGGCTTGTAGCCAAAGCGCAGTTTGTCCAGCAAGATCGAGGGAAGGATCGTCGTGGGCACCTTGGAGACACCTTCGGAATGCTGGAAGACAGTGACCTCAGGATCCGAAGATTGGATGCTCGCCTGCTTCAGGGTGGTGCCCGTCGCGAGCGTGACCTCAGCCATCACTCTGCCCAACATTTCCTCACGCGCGCGCTCGATGCTGGCCACAAAGACCTTCGCCAGATCCGTGCGCTGCTGTTTGATGACGCCGACCTCGTCCCGCAGTGTCTGGTTCTGCTGTTCGATGATGCCTGCCGCCGTGATTAGGGCGGAAGCCTCCTTGCGCGCGGTAATCCACGCGCCGCTGCTCTTGATGCCTTCCTCGGCGGCGGACAATTGCTGGCGGGCTAGCACGACGGTCTTTTGCGCCTCGTCGATGTCCATCGTGTACATCCAGAAGCTCGTGCCGGTGATGATGGCCAGAAGACAAAGGCCATAGACAAAGATTTTTCCGTCCATGAGAAGGAGTGGGATAATGGGAAGAGAGAACCTGCGGTGGGCCTAGAATCCCGTGTCGGCGCTTGGCGCGTTCATTCCAGCGCTCGCCAGACGATCACTGAACGAGGTGGAGAGGCTTGAGCTGCTACCGGTGGATGCTGGGCCCGTGCTGGAGCCTCCCCCCCCGCCAGGGGTGAAGCCGTAACGTAGCCGGTCCTGAAGATCTGCAGGCAAATTAGCGGTGGGGACTTTGGTGACGCCTTCGGAATGCTGGAAAACGGTGATGTTCTCGTCCAGAGATTGGATCTTGGCATTTCTAAGTCTGACACCCGTGGTCAGGGTGACTTCTGGCAGCAGCACGCCCTGTATTTCATTGCGCGCACGGCTGATGGCCGAGGCGAAGACTTTCGACAAATCTGTCCGTTTGTCCTGCAGTTGCTTGATCGCGTCCTTGATGATCTGATTGTCAGCTTCGATGACGTTGGCGGCGGCGATGAGGGCGGAAGCTTCCTTACGTGCAGTCAGCCAACCTTTCGTCTCCTTGACGCTGCCTTCCACCGTGGTGATCTGAGAACGCGCCAGCAACATCTCTTTTTCCGCCTCGTCGATGCCCATGGTGTACCGCCAGAATCCAGTTCCGGCGATGATGGCAAAAAGGCAGAAGCCATAGACGAAGATTTTAGCATCCATTAGAAGCGTGATTTTAAAACGGAGGGGAGAGTATTATTGCAGGTGTCTGGCGCGGTAGTCGTCGAGCTCATGTTGAAGCAGCTCCACATCCTTGATCGCATGCTCTTTTTCGGCTGTGAGGCTCACGGTTTCCTCACGAAGCTGTTTGATGCGTGTGCGCAGTTGATCCATGTGCGACTGCTGAGGATAATTATACTGGCCGAGATGGCCAATCGCGGCCGATTCCGCCTGCAGGGACTTCAGCAATGCATTTTGTTCGTTCGCAGCTTCTTGCATCTGCGCCGCCTCAGCCTCCAGTTGTGCCTTCTTGCCGCAGCTAGAGAGAACACCAGGAAGCAGAAGGAGGGCGCATAAGGCGAATGGCTTTGAAGGCAAATTCATTAGGACAGTATCTTGTTTATAGGAACAGAGGTAAATACGCAAGCATCATTCCTGCCATGAACGACCGAGTGCCCGCAAACTTGGGGGGATGCTGATAAAAGCCGCAACTTTGCGTTAAAGTGGTCGTTTCAGCCGCCACAAACCCGCTTTGAGCCTATGAAAACACGACTCTCAGGTCTCCTGCTGCTCTCCCTGACCCTCTCCCTGGGGGCTGCCGAGGCACCCCCGCCTGCTTCGTCGGTTCCAATCTTGGCCCCCGACGGTAACGGCAACTTTCGAACCTGGACCAACGCTGCGGGAAAAAAGGTGGAAGCCTCTTTCCGTGGGATTGAGAACGGGAACATTTTCCTGCAAACCCGTGATGGTTATGTCTATCGCCTCAGCTTGGACAGTCTCACCCCTGAGGACCAAAAGCTGGCCCAAACCCTGAAGCCCGAAGGTCTCGGCATTCCCAAAGACCCGGGTCTGGCCCAGGCTGCCGCCGTCATTGACAAAGGCGTACTCATGGCCCTGACCAAGGCAGGACAGAAGCCCAACCCTCTGGCCAGTGATGAACAGTTCGTCCGGCGGGTCTATCTGGATCTCGCCGGCCGTATCCCGACACGTGAGGAAACCCTCGCCTTCCTCTATGACACCAGTTCTTCGAAGCGCGCGAACGTCATCGACACCCTCATCAACGACGATGGCTTCAGCTCGCGGATGTATAACTACATGAGTGACATGCTGCGCATCACCGACGACGCGCAGAAGTCCAAGTTCTTCACCTACCAGGAGTGGCTAAAGCAGCAGATCGCCGACAATCGGCCGTGGAATCTCGTCGTGCGTGACATGATGACCGCAGATGGCAAGCTGCTGGAAAACGGTGCCACAGGGTATCTGCTGCGTGACCGTGGGATGCGACTGGACAATCTCAGTCTCACGCTCAGCACCTTTCTCGGTGCCAATGTGGCCTGCGCGCAGTGCCATGACCATCCGTTCGCGGACTGGACCCAGCGTCACTTTTATGAGATGGCCGCCTTCTTCGGCGCCTCGGACACCTACAACCGCAAGGGCGGCGGCGCGGGTGGCATGGCCCTGCGCACCTTGCGCGAGGAGTTAGGCCAGCAGGCCTTCGCCCAGGCTCGCAAGCTCATGTATGCGAACCAGCTCAAGATCAACGATGGTGAGAAGAACGACACGACCCTCCCGGATGATTACAAGTATCAGGATGGCAAGCCTGGTGATGAGGTGAAGCCCAAGCTCATCACCTGGGCCAAAGATGATCATCGCCTCCGCTGCTACCAGAATGTCCAGACCGCGCTCAAGAAGGCGGATGACGACACCCAGCTGCGCGAGGTGTTTGCGGATTGGATGACCAGTCCGGATAATCCACGTTTCGCCATGACCATTTCCAACCGGCTCTGGAAGCTCGTCTTTGGGGTAGGGATCAAGGAGCCCGTCACCGATCTGGATGATCCGAACGCGAGCAGCAACCCGGCGCTGCTTCATCATCTGGCCAGTGAGATGGTGCGCTTAAAGTTCGATGTCCGCGCCTTCATGCGGCTGCTGTGCAACACGCAGACCTATCAGCGCGAGGCCGTGACGGCCGAGCTCGCCCTGGGCCAGCCTTTCTATTTCCCAGGGCCCGTCCTCCGCCGCATGACGGCGGAGCAGGCATGGGACTCCTGCGTGACGCTCGCCATCGGTGACAAGGTGGATAACTTTAAAATGAAGCGCGCTGACATGTATGCGCAGGTCATGAATCTCGGCAGTGCGGAACTCTCCATGGAGGTGATCAAGGAGAAGCTGGATGCCATGCAGGGCATGCGGCAGAATGCCATTTTTGGGGATGGACCCAAGGGCAAGGGCGCCAAGAAAAAAGGCAAGCGTGCGGCCATGATGAGCGAGGCCAGCGCCGCAAGCAATGAGGAGGCGGACTACAGCAAGCCTCAGATGATGGGCGGTCTCGTGCTCGCTCGTGCCAGTGAGCTGCGCCAGCCGGAGCGTGATGACCATTTCCTCCGCATGTTCGGCCAGAGTGACCGCCAGATCGCCGACAGCAACAGCGAGGAAGGCAGCGTCCCCCAGGTGCTCATGCTCATGAATGGAGAAGCCCAGGAAGTGCTAAGCAGCCGTCAGGCCATGGCGGTCTCCACCGCGGAGAGCCAGCAGAGCGCGCAAGGCCAGGTCGAATCTCTTTACCTCAGTTTCTTCAGCCGCAAACCCACGGAGGAAGAGCTGAAAAGCATTTACGAGGACATCAACAATGGCCTCAAACCTGGGGACCTGGCCTGGGTGCTTTTCAATTCCCGCGAGTTTGTCTTTGTTCAGTGATCGATCCACGTTTCGACTAACCATCAATGCTCTGAAGCTCTTCAAGCCATGAATGCACCCTTTCTCGCCATGAATCCCGTGTCACGCCGCGTCTTTGCCGAGCAACTCGCGAAGGCCTCCCTCGGCGTGACCTTGCTTCCGCACCTGGTTCCCGCCGCGGAAACCGCGCCCGCCGTGGATCCGAAGACACTGCCTGGTTTCGGCAAGGCCAAGAATGTCATCTGGCTCCAGATGATCGGCGGCATGTCGCATATCGACACCTTCGATCCCAAGACCGGTGACAGCAAAGGTGCGCGTGATGCCATCCAGACCAAGGCGGGTTATCAGCTCGGCGGCTACCTGCCCACCCTGGCCAAGGATCACTCGGACAAGCTGGCCATCATCCGCAGCATGACCTCGAAAACCGGCGTGCATGCCTCGGGCCAATATCTCATGCGCACGGGCTATGAGCAGCGCGGCACCATCAAGCATCCCGTCCTGGGTGCCTGGGCCCAGGAGATCCTTGGCAAGAGCAGCAAGACTCTGCCGTCATCTGTCTGTGTGAACCGAGGTCCCGAGCATGGCAATGGTTTCTTTTCCGCCGCCTACAGCCCTCTGCCCATTCATGATCCGGAGGCTGGCCTGCAGTATTCCCAGTTCGCCGTGGGTGCCGATGTCATGAGCAAACGTCTTGCCTTGCTGAACAAGGTGGACGCCGGCTTCCGCTCCAAGTTCCAGGACACCAATCTAAAGGCCTACTCCGACTTCTATGACGACACGCTGAAGCTGCTCAGCAGCGAGGATCTGGGGGCCTTCAAACTGACGGATGAGAAGCAGGATGAACGTGCCAAGTATGGCATGAACAAGTTTGGCCAGGGCTGCATGCTCGCACGCCGTCTGGTCGAGCGTGGCGTGCGCTTTATCGAGGTCACCCAGGGTGGCTGGGACATGCATAATGACGTGGACGACGGCATGGAGGAAAATGGCACCATCATCGACACCGCCATCTCCGCCCTCCTCAGTGATCTTCAGGCCCGCGGCCTGCTCGCGAACACCCTGGTCGTGCTCTGTTCCGAATTCGGCCGCGGGCCGAAGATCAACAGCCGCAATGGCCGTGATCACCATCCCAAAGTCTTCTCCACCATGCTCGCAGGCGGCCCAGTCAAAGGTGGCACGGTCTACGGCAGCAGTGACAAGGAAGGGAACGCCGTGGCGGACAAGCAGACCACCATCCAGGACTTCCACAGCACCGTGGGTCACGCCATGGGCATGGATGTGAACCAGGTCGTCATGTCCCCCAGCAGCCGTCCCTTCACCGTCGGTGACAAAGGTGAGATCATTAAAGACGTGCTGGCCTAACTTATTCTTTGAAAGGGCGGGGGCTTCCGTTTGAAACCCAGAACTCCATTGGAATGGGGTTCAATGTCCCGTGCACCCGTACCACCGCATTTCAAATGGGGTGGTGTCTCGATCCGCCTGCTCGTGTTGTGTTCCAAAGGATTTGTATCGTCATTTTGACGATAACCCAGGAGCATCGTGAACGTTGACGCAAACTCCATGAAGAAGCTCCTCCTGACCCTCGTGCTCCTGACTTTCGGCCAAATGCTGACAGCGGCGACGCCTAACGTTTTGTTCATCATCGCGGACGATGCCTCGAAGAGCTTCGGCGAAGCCTACGGCTGTACCTGGGTGAAGACACCCAACATCGACCGGTTGGCCAAAGCGGGCCTCGTTTTCGAAAATGCGTACACCCCCACCTCGAAGTGCGCCCCCTCACGAGCGGCCATTCTCACGGGTCGGAATCCATGGCAGCTTGAGGACGCCGCCAATCACCAACCCTACTTTCCCTCCAAGTTCATGGCCTTCACCGAGGTGCTGGTGAAGGCTGGCATTCGCGTTGCCAGCCAGGGCAAAACCTGGGGACCCGGTGATGCCAAGCTGGCCGATGGCAGCCCACGTGATTTCGGTTTTGCCAGCAGTGGCGGCAAAGGCAAGGGTGGCCCTCCAGGCGAGACCTTTTCGGCCTTTCTAAAGAAGAAGGAGCCTGGCAAACCCTTCTTCTACTGGTTTGGCAGCGCCAATCCCCATCGCCCGTACAAGCTTGATTCAGGGCTCGCGGCGGGCAAGAAGCCTGCGGATGTGACCCATGTGCCGGCCTACTGGCCGGACACCGACACCGTGCGTCGTGACATGCTGGACTATGCCATCGAAGTCGAGGCCTATGACGCCGAGGTTGGCCAGTTGATCGATGCTCTCGAGGCTAGCGGTGAGAGCAAAAACACTTTGGTGATCGTCACCTCGGATCACGGCATGCCGTTTCCTCGTGTGAAAGGCCACACCTATGAGGAAGCGCACCACATTCCTCTTATCGCTCGCTGGCCGGAAGGCATCGCCAATCCGGGCCGCCGCGTGCCGGATCTGATCAGCTTCATCGACCTCGCGCCGACCTTCCTCGAGCTCTTTGGCATGGATGGGGCCGCCTCCGGCATGTCAGCCATCACCGGTCGCAGCTTCACCGACCTTCTGCTGGGCGAGCCTAAGATTGCCCGCGACTTCCTCATCATCGGCCGCGAGCGCAATGATGTCATGACTCGTGCAGGTTCACCTGCGGGCCTGGGCTACCCAGCGCGTGGTATTCGCGAGGGCACGCTGCTTTACATCCATAACTTCGCAGCTGACCGCTGGCCCTGTGGTGATCCTGGCACAGGCTTTAGAGACACGGATGACAGTCCCACCAAGGCCCTTGCTGATTCCCTCGGCGAGTCCTCACCCTTCTGGCAGTATGCCTTCGGTAAGCACCCGCAGGAGCAGTTGTTTGACGTCAGCAAGGACCCTGACTGCGTGACCAACCTCTCCAACGAACCCGCCCAGGCTGCCCGTATGCAGGCCATGCGTGACAAGCTCATGGCCGAACTGAAACGTCAGAACGACCCGCGTGTTCTTGGCCAGGGAGATGTGTTCGACCAATACCTCTCCCCGCGCACCAAGACCGTGGACAAGCCCAAGAAGAAAAAGCCCGCTCCCGTGCCCTGAAGCACTTCGTTGAGTGCCCCTTGCCAGAAGCCCGCAGCATGGGCATCTTGGCACCCATGCTGACTGCGCGATTTTTGATCTTCCTGTGCCTCGGGGTGGCATTGTTTGAGGGCGTTTCCCAGGCGCGGGAGCCGTTCATGACAGGGAAGATGAAATGGGAGGTGGACGCGAAAGAGAAACTTGTCCTTTCTGAACAGGCGCTGCTCTCCGTGCTGGACATCGACGTTTCCTATGAGGTTGCCGAGGCGGATCCTGAGAACCCGCCGAAGCCGAAACCTCCAGAGACTGGTGTGAAGAAGTTTGGGAGCAGGCGAGTCATGAAGATGCAGGTTTCCGACGCGGAGAAGCGTCTTGTCTACCAATTGTCGAGAAGCACGAATCCTTTCTCCACCGAAAAGGAAGGCCTGCGGATGCTGGATGAGATCAGCCGCATCGGCTTGTCAGGTGACCTGCAGTTCACGATCAAATACAAGACCAGGTTTGACCCGAAGTCCGGCGTCAAAGCCAGACAACTCAGCCATCCCACAGGTGACAAAGGCGCTTTGGCCCTCGCATTGGTGCCGGGCGACAAAAACAAGCTTTCGACGATCTTCCTGATGGGGGGGCTGGATGACGGTTGGTCGCGGAAGATCGATGCCGGGGAGGACTATGTGGAGTGGTCTTACTCGGGGCGACTTCAGGAGAGCGAGGAGATTTATCTTTTGCATAGCGTGGCCTTCTGCAAAGCCGATGACCCCAAGGATCTGCAGGCCACTTTTGACACGCTGATCGTCAAGGGCATGCCGTTTGACACGAGCCTTTCGGAAAGGGTGCGTAATAATCTGGTCAACTTTCCTGTCACCATCAAAGCACCGGATGCATCGAAGGATGACAGTGTGGATGGTGTAAAACTTGTTTGGTTAGACCGCGTGCTTGAACCGCTGAAACTGAAACGCGTTGAGGACAAGGATCTCCTTCAATTGGACGGCAGCGAAAGCGTCGAGGGCACATTCTACGGCAGCACCCTGAAGATCGGCGATCAAGCGCTCAAGCAGGAAGACATCGCCGCCATCCTGGGAGAGCAGGGGACACGTGAGTCCCGTGTGTTCATGCGGGATGGCCGCGTGATGCGCGGGCGCCTTGATTGGGCCGCCGCACGCTTTGAGAGCGGGTCACTAGGCAGCATCACTCTGAAGCCACAGTCACCGGGACGCATCGTTCTGCGTCGTGGCAAAAACGATGGACTGATGACGCCGAAGCCAGTCGCGTGGATGGCTGACGGCCGTGATGGACAGGTGCTGCCGGTGAGGCAGTTCCCTCCAGCACCGCTCCGCTTTCGTTGGTTAGGTGGGACGGGGGCAGTGCCCTGGCAGGAAGTCGTGACCTTCAGATCCCTTCCGGCGCCTGCGCTTGAGTCAGAGCTGGTCCTGAGGGACGGCAGCCGCTGGCGTGGCTGGATGGAATGGGATGCGTCACTGGGCATGCCGGCCACTCATTGGGCGCAGGATGTATCAACGCTCATGCGGTTGTTTGAAGAGCCCGCCACGGCTCCTGCCACGCCTAAACAGCCTGCTGTGACGCTGCTGGACGGCTCCGTGATTGTGGGTGAAGCCGCCCTCGCCAAGCTCGGCTGGCGTCGGCAGGCAGGTGATATGGAAATCAAGGTCATGGATGTGGCCGCTGTGAAAATGCTGCCATCTCATGATGACGATGCCATGCCCGTCTTTGAACTGACGATGAAGAGCGGCACCCAACTTACCGGTCACCCTCAAGACAACGTGCTCCTATGGAAGCGCGGAGCAGAGACACTGCGCCTGTCCTGGGCCTGGATTCAGAGCATTCAGATCTCACCTCTGGAGGCCGTGAAATAATCATGATGCGTCTTATCCTTCTTTGGCTTTTGCTGTCCGGGAGTGTGGTCTCTGCCACGGCCCAGCAGCCCGCCCTCGTCCCCTACATGCCGGGTCTCATCACGGATGACAAAGGCCATGAATGGTACATCGAGCAAAACGGCACGCTGCAGCGGAACAGCAATGGTCCTTCCATGATCGGCAATTGCATGGTGCTGCAGTTCGGAGGCCAGCAGTTCTATTCGCAGCAGCCGATGATGTCGCCGGATGGCAAGGAGATCAGCATGTCATCCCAGCAGCCGTTTGGGGGTGTCAGCATCACACGGCGTGTCACCATCATGGAGCGTGAGGGCGTCCTGCGCTGTGTGGATGAGTTTTTCAATACCACGAAACGAGACCTCACCGTGACCCTGGAGATGCGCCATGGCCTGAACAACACTGCGCGTGAGGTTGCCAGCAACCTTGGACGACCGATCAAGGATGCGTTGGAAGATGAGGAATTCGGCGTGCTGGCACTGCCTCAGGAAGGCGAGGGCAACCCGCCAGCGTTGTTTTTTTCGATCCGTGCCCCCAAATCCACGGCTCCTGTGAAGCTGCGCATCCATAACAAGTATCAGATCTCCATCCTGCATACGCTGACGATCCCTGCCGGACAGACACAGTCGATCATTCATGCGGTGGCGCAGATCGACATCGCCGCCAAGGCCAAGCCGGAGGACATCGCCAAGGCCTGTGCACCCATGGCGCTGAGCCGCCTGATCAAAGGCCTGCCCAAAAGTGTGATCAAAATGGCCGTCAATCTCGGAGCACCTTCGGGAGGCTTCGGACTCGCCGAATGGCTGCCCAGGGAATACTGGGGCATCACGCCGGCAAATTCGGACCAGCTCGCTCTTGGCAATGATTCGCTGCTGAAGGGCAGGGGAGTCTTGAATCGACTCGGTCTGCTGCGTGAAGGCGGCCCGGCATTCGCCAATCTTGAAAGCGTGGCCGCCATTGCTGGCCCTGGTTTCGCGGAAGGTGGGGGCAGCTGGATCTGGCTCCGGGATGGTCAGCGCTGGCGCGGCACTTTGGAGATTCCTGATCTGCGCTTCATCCTGAACAGCGGGGCCGAGCTTCCCGTGATCCAACTGGACAGGCTGGTGCTTGCCAAAGCCTCCCAACAACCTGCGGCCTCCTTGGCAGTCACGATGCTGGAGTTCTGGTCGGGTGAGCGCATCGCCATCGAGCCGGAGAGTGACTTGCAGGCCAGCACTTTGTGGGGCCGTCTGTCGGTCCCATGGTCTGAGGTGATCGCCTGGCAGAAGCCTGAAGAGCAGGCTCTGGGCGGTCTCCTCTGCCTGCGTGATGGCACCCGCCTACGTGCTTTGCCCCAGGCCGGCAAGATGAAGCTGAAGACCAAAAGCCTCGGCGAGCAGGAACTGGACCTCGCCGACATGCGCCGTCTGATCACTCCTCTCGCGACGACGGCAAGTGATGATGACCTGGAGCCATCGACCAGTTTCTTGGAGCTTGCAGGTGAGCAGCGGGTGGTGGCTCGAGTAACGGCCGCCACGCTCACGCTCCTCACCCAGGGTGGTCCGCTTTCGCTCTCTCCAGGCAACATCCGCGAGCTGCGGGATGTGACTGAAAACGAAGGCAGCGCTGTACGCATCTTCGAGGCTGATCTCTGGGGGGGCGGCCTCGTCCGTGGCATGCTGGAGAATGCCCGCGTGCATGCTGAGGGCAGGGGCCTGAGCTGGGACATCAGCACGCGCCAGATCCTGCGCATGAGCAATCCGGTGCCCGTCACGGATCACGCCTTGATGCGCCGGATCGGCCAGCTCATCCAAGACCTCGGCCATGAGCAGTGGAAGACCCGCGAGGCTGCCAGCACTGCCTTGCGTGAGCTCGGGCCACTGGCCCGTGGCAGCCTGCAGGAGGCGCTTAAATCCGCCACCGATGCGGAAGTGGTTCGCAGACTGGAAGAATTGATGCAAGATCAGGAATGAGCGACGACGCCCCTGAACCCGAATCCACCGAAACCGAACCCCTCGAAAGAAACTTCGGCACCCAGCCCCTGGATGCCCTCATGTCCGAGCACTGCCTGGGCAATCATGAGATCGTGGCGGCCTGTGACGAACCTTTGACACACAAGGCCGTGCAGCGCGCCCGCAAAGGCCGCCGTCTGACCAAGCACATGAAGCGGCGCATCGCCGCAGCGCTCAATAAAGCGGTGGCGCTTCAGGGAAAGACGATGGAACGAGAGTGGCAGGTCGGTGACCTGTTCACCTACTGATTTCTACTCCATGCCTGCCTCCACTCCCGCCGCCCCTGGACGTTTCATCCGCTATGCGCTGGTCATCCTGCCTCTGGGCCTGATCATCACCAGCATCATCTCCTTTGGCATCTGGTGGAACAAAAAGCAGAAGGTGGAGGAACGCTCCTATGCCTACGCCACGGCTCTGCGCCGCGAGATGTCACTGCCCGCTCTGGAGCGCTACACAGGCATCCTGCGCGAGGTCATGCAGCCGCAGGGACTGGAGCGCCTTTCCGCCGTGGCCAGCTTCATCGACTCCTCCATGAGCGCCGAGAACATGGGCTACGCGCCAAAGCGAGACCGCTTCTACGATGGCGGGGTCGAGATGTCGAATGTCTATGTGGAGCTCACGGGCAAGCAGCGTCCCCATGAGGTGCGCCTGATCCTCGTGCCCTATGGCGCGCAGGGGAGGACAGATGCCGAGATCCAGGCTCTCGCTGGCATGATGGCCCTCGGCCATGCCATGGCCGGAGCCCGTGGTGATACTACCTTCCGCATGGCCGCCGTGCCTCTGGGGGTGAAGGATCCCAGCGGACGCAATGCCCTGGAACGTCTCGCCGGGACCATGCTCGACCGTCAAGAACGCATGATGCAGGTCACCGTGCTAGGGGGTGTCGACGAGCCTCTGCTTGAGGAGATCAGGAAGGTCTTCAAAACTTCCCAAACCGGCACGGTTATCGAGTCACTTCCCGCCACCCAGACCCTCGAAGACACCTTGAAGGCCATGGCTGCACTCAAGGAGAGATTCTGAGTCGGCCGGTCTAACTAACTGTATCTCGGGCCACCGTCAGTTTCTATCATCCTGGGGATTTCCCTCATGCAGATAGTAGATGGTGGTGGCACCCGGGCCGATGGCGCCGCGAGTGACGGCGGACACCTCCCGGTTCAAGTCTCCCACGCGCACTCGCACGATGATGCGCTTCGTCTGGCTGCGCACGGAAATAGTGCTGCTGAGCTGCGCTGCCGAGGTGGTGGGCAGGCCGAGACGGCTGATCGCGTCGTTCAGGTCTCTCTGCTCTTCTGGAGTGTCGTCTTCGGTGTGCATGATGCCATCGAAACCCGCAAAGAAACGCTGCATGCTCTGGACACGGCTCACGTCCACTCCGGTGAAGATGGACACAATCTCCGGTCGTGCTTCAGTGACATCCAGCACGCCGCTGGCATACACGCTGAACCAGCTTCGCCATTCCGGATAGGCCTTCTCCACAAGTTCCATGCCACGCACCATGCTCATCTCCTCGATGGAGCGGAACGGGCGGTTGAAGGGCATGCCATTGCGGCCGTAGTTCTTACTCTCAGCCCCGTTTAGCTTCCTGAAGTCATCCGCATCCACCCAGTCCAGCAAACAGTCGATGATGCCATCGGCTTGAGGAAGGCTGAGACCCCAGTTCCTGAAGATGCGGCGGAAGGTCTCGCGGTCTTCACGCTGAAGCAGGGTGTTAGGATTGATCATCCCGTCTTCGCCTGTCATCTTCACCTCATACTGTTCGTCATCCGAAAAGCGGCGGCGTAGCAGAGGCTCGTCCGGCTTCACATCCGGATTCATGGCGATCGCCAGCCCCATCTCTGCCAGCATGCGCGCGCGGAAGATCTGCCGCTTGGCCGCCGCAGCATCCAGATCCTGCGTAACTAGAAGCGCGGTCGCCGCCACCAGGGTAATCAGCAGCGAGATGACCCACAGCACCGCGAGCAAGGCGGCGCCGGAGGTGCTTTGGCTGTGGGATGGCGGGCGGAGAATCATTGCTGTGGAGCAGGGATGGGACTTGGGTTGTTCAGATCATTCGCCTGGGGGCCACCACTACCTGGTGCTCCTGGAATGATCGGCTTGCCGTCCGGTCCCAGCTGCGTTCCGGGAGGAAGCCCGCCATTCATGCCACTGTTGATCGGATTCGGAACCACCGGTGGCAGCCAGAACACCGAGCGGGACTGGAACCCATCATCGAGCTGCAGATTCATCTCGGCCAGGATGGGCCGGCGGGCCTGCTTCCAGTTGTTCTCCCAGCGGTTGGTGGCGGAATCAAAAAACTTCCATTCGAAGCGGCTCACATTATCCAGCAAAGGCAGGGTGATCTGGTCCGTGGTGTAGCGCACGGGCTGGTTGCTCCGCACCGACTGGGTCTGCCTGGCATCCAGCACGCGCAGCATCACCCGCAGATAGCCGCCGGGCCGCTCCTCGGCATAGACATCCACGCTGGTATCGGGCGCGAGAGACAGCCCGGGTGTGAAGGAGCTGCCGCCGTTCACAATGTTCATCGTGGGCACATAGCTGCCGCCCTTTTGCTTCACCGCCAGCCGCACCTCGGCCTCAGCCGGAAGGGTGCGGAACGAACGCCGCAGGAACTCGATGAAGTTCTGCCGGATCATTGAGCGATCCTGTGCCAGCGAGATGCTGTCCGTCAGCTCCAGTGTCGACTGGGCGATGGAATACACCCCGCCGATGAGCAGCACGAACATGGACAACGCCACAATCATCTCCAGCAGGGTGAAGCCTGCCTTGGAAAGCCGAGGATGGGGGATGCGCTTCATGGCTCAGTTGATGGGCAGGTAGGCTCCTGCATAGCGCAGCGTCTCGGCGGAAAGTTCGGAAGCGCCGCCGCCATCATTCCAGCGGGCAATGGCCTGGATCCGGAAGGTATCCTGAAGGAACTTTCCCTCCTGATTCTTCAGGTCTTTCACCTGCTCGATCACCACCCGATAGGCGACACCATCGGGTCCGGGCTTGATCTCCTCCTCCAGTTCCCTGACCTGGGGGACCTTGCCAAATTCGTCGATGAGTGATTCTAGGGTCTGCTCGATCTCCAAGATCCTCTGAGAATCCGTGGCGGTGTCGGCGATCTTGTTGATCGTGCCCACGAGCGCCAGGGCGGCGATGGAGAAGACCCCCAGGGCGATGACCACCTCCAGCAGTGTCATGCCGCGGGCGGTCAGGCTTAACCAACGATGCCGGAATGATGGCTGTCCGTCTGATCCCGGCCGCTGCCGTGTTGCCAGGATTTTCATCGTGTGATTCCTCCTGTCAGTGCATGGAATTTCACATCCCGAAAACCGTCCGCATTCTCAAAGCGCACCATGAGGGGTTCGCAGATGCCCTGCTCGCCGAAGCGCCAGATTTGGCCCTCGGCCTTTTCCCAGCCCTTGCCGCCCCAGCGTCTGACGAAGACCTTGATCTGCTTGCCGTGGCTATAAGTCCCCAGATCCCCAGGAGCGCCACCCAATACGCCGAAGCTTTCCTTGTCGAAACCGATCATCATCCCGCGATGCTGGATCACCGCCGTGTTCATCGCGTACTTCGACATCTGGCCCAGCGTCTGGGCGGGCTTTTCCAGAGGGTCCTCCGCCTCAAAGTAGGCGAAGCTGCCGACCCCCACGCCGATGACGAGCAACATCACGCTCATCACCAAGATCACCTCGAGCAGCGTGAACGCTGCGCGGGCGCTGCGGGTGATGGAAGTGAGTTTCATGAGGGGCTTTCAGTAGGGGCGGCTATTTCGTGTGGACGTCGTCATCTGTGCCGTCCTTGCCGTCAGGACCAGCGGAATAGATGTCATAGGGTTTGCCGCCTTTTCCAGGAGTCTTGTAGATGAATTTCGTCCCCCAGGGGTCCAGGATTTCGGAGGCAACCAGCAAAGGTCTTTTCACAAGTGCATCAGGCGGTGGCGTCACCAAGGCATCGAGGGTCGGAGGCAAAGCCCGGTTATTCGTTTTGTACATCAATAGGGCTGTCTTGATGGTCATAACCTGAGCCGGAATAGACTTGGCTGGGTTCTGATCCGACTCCAAGGGGGCTGCGGGGGCCGCAAAGGATATCAGCGGTATGACAGTGAGAATGCCGATGATCCCTCTAGCTCCAGCCGTTCCGAATGGGGAAATTGCTTTCGACTTGTCAGGCAGGTTAGGAGCGGCGGAATCTAGATCCATAGGCTGGTCTTGGATGCCCGAAACCCTAAAAGGGTTCAGAAGTCGTCCTGATTGAAGCGTCAGGCGGCTTGGAGGCGCGCCGACGGGCTGATGTGGCAGGCGTCACTGCCCCGGTTCCTTCGGCGCGTCCTCCGGCAATCCGATGTTCGGCATCCAGCGGGCTTCCATGAGGCAATCCACGTAGGCGCTGTTCTCCGCCGGTTTGAAGATGCCTGCGGCACGCTTCACCCAGTCCTGCGCTGCTGGCTCTTCCTTCTTGTGAAAGGCGATCGCCGCCTTGCTGTAGTAGTAGGCTGGGGAGTCGTCCATAAAGGTGAAGTTGTCCGCCAGGCTCTTCTCCGCCGTGGGGAGCTGGTCCTGCTTCACCTCGCAGATGAGCCGTTTAAAAAGCACCATGTGGCGGTAGACCAGCGGCAGCTTCGGGTGGTCATCCAGCAGCTTTTGGAAAGCTTTGGCCGCCGCGGCCCAGTCATGCTTCACAAAGAGCACCTCAGCCTTGTTAAAAAGCAGGGGAAACTCATTCGGCGCCAGCTTGAGCGCCTTGTCGAACATTTCGTCCGCCTTGGCAAAGTCACGCAGTGCCGGGGTCAGGTAGAGAGAACCGCGAATATTCAGCAGCTCGGGCCGGTCGGGGTACTTGGCCTCGATCTCATCAAGGAGGTTCATCGCCTCGACATAGCGTCGCTTCACCTGCAGTTCCTGGATCTCCTGCATCTGCAGCAACACGTCAGCGGGCAGGGGCGCGGCAGCCTGCTGGGCTGGGCTGGTGCCGACGAAGAGGCAAAGGGCCAGAAGGCATAGGGGGAGAGACTTCATGCGGGTAGAATCATAGGGGGCGCTTTCCAGGCAGGCAAGCGGAGACGCTGGCGGTGCCTGGGTAGCGAATGAAATCCAAAACTGAAAATTGAAAACTGCCGAAAGCGTAACACGGCTGCTGTTATGAAGCGTCGTCGGCGGTGGATCATCGCACTTGGCCTGCCTTTTCTCGGGGCAGGACTGGGCTGGTATCTGCTGCCCTGGTGCGTCAGCCTGCCTGCGGGGCTGGAGATTCCCAGGGAAGCCTCCGTGCGCTACCTGTCCAGGGATGGCGCCCCTCTCCGCCAGCTCCTGACTGCTGAGGGAGATCGTGTCTCGGAGGAGGTGGCCTTTGCCGAGCTTCCGAGTTTCCTCATCCAGGCCACGCTCGCCGCTGAGGACAACCGATTCTACAACCACAGCGGAGTGGACCTGCTGGCCGTCTCCCGTGCCATTCGTGACAACGTCAAAGCTGGCAGGGTGGTGTCTGGAGCCTCCACAATTCATCAACAGCTCATCAAGGTGGCTTCGGGCCGCATGACCGGCCGAACTCTCAGAGTGAAGATCAAAGAGGCTCTGCAAGCACGGCGTCTCGCCCTCTCATGGACATGTGAGGAGGTGCTCACGGCTTATCTCAATCGCATCCACTACGGCAATCTGATGACCGGCTGCGCCACGGCGGCTTCGGGATACTTCAACAAGCCTTTGCGTGACCTCACTCTTGCTGAAAGTGCCTTTCTTGCCGCGCTGCCGCAGTCACCCTCACGTTTCAATCCCTTCCGGAATCGGGAGGCTGTGCGGCCGCGTCAGGAGAGAATCCTGCATGCCATGCATAAGCTGCGAGACATCACGAGCGAGCAACTGCGTGTGGCACTGGCTGAACCAATAGTGCTGCAAAGATTCACGGGTGGCTTTGCCGCCCCCCATGTGGTGGAGATGCTGCGCACGGAACCTTCGGCAGGAACGGTGCGCACGACGATTGATGCCGCCCTCCAGCGTCATGTGGAGCAGATCATCGCCACACGACTCGCTGCCTTGAAGGATCGCCACGTCACCCAGGCGGCGGCTGTCGTGATCGACAATGCTTCGGGTGAAGTGCTGGCGCTCGCGGGCTCGCGTGATTTCTTCGCGGAGGAAGGCGGCCAGATCAATGGTGCCTGGGTGCCGCATTCACCTGGGTCGGCGCTGAAGCCCTTCACCTATCAGCTCGCCTTTGAGCGCGGCTTCACACCCGCCAGCATCCTGACGGATTTGCCAGTGCAGTATCCCACCTCCACAGGTGTCTATCGTCCGGAGAACTACGCCCATCGAATCTATGGCCCTGTGACCTGTCGTGATGCGCTGGGGAACAGCTTCAACATCTCGGCCGTGAAGCTTCTCACCAACCTCGGCGGCGCTGAGGTCCTGCTGAAGCGTCTGCAATCAATCGGCCTAACCACCTTGACGGAATCAGCCGACCACTATGGTCTCGGCCTCACGATTGGTAATGCGCCGGTCCGCTTGATCGAGCTGGCGAATGCCTACGCCTGTCTCGCCCGCCTCGGTGAATGGCGGCCCTGGCGGATGACCAAGGATGGAGCTCCGGAGAAGCCGCGCACGCTGCTCGGCCGCGAAGCCTGTTACCTCATCGCGGACATCCTCAGCGACAATCAAGCCCGTCTGCTGACCTTCGGTGCCAACTCGCCGCTGCGCCTGCCTTTCCGCGCCGCCGTGAAGACGGGCACCAGCCAGACCTATCGTGACAACTGGACCCTTGGCTTCACCCCCGAATACACCGTGGCCGTGTGGGCGGGAAATTTTGACAACACGCCCATGCAGGAAGTTTCCGGTGTCACCGGCGCGGCTCCGATCTGGCGGGACATCCTCATGCATCTGCACGAGCATCGCCCCAGCGTCTGGTATGAAGAGCCTGCGGAGATCGTTCGTGCTCGCATTGATCCGCGCACGGGCAAACTGCTCACCGCGCAGTCACCTCCCGCTCGTCTGAGTCGCGAAGATGTCTTCATCCAAGACCACCTACCTCCTGCGGCCACGCCCCAGGATTACGATGATCGAGGTCGCGCCATCCTCCCCTCCGACTACGCCTCCTGGGTCCGCAGTCGCGACAACTGGCTCGGCGATCTGGTTTTCTGCCCAACTAATGATGCGACTGAAAAGCCATGGCGCATCGCTCATCCCGTCCCCGGCACCGTGGTCCAGCTGGATCCCGACCTTCCCGGTGGTGGCAAGCGTCTTCTGCTCGAGGTGGAGCCTTCCAGCGCCGCAGTCACCTGGTCCTGCGAAACCCTGCCCGTGCAGCACGATGGCCCGCAAGCCTACGTCATCCTGAGTCCTGGACGTCACACCTTCATCGCCCGTGCCGCGACCGGACAAGTCCAGCGCACGCACATCATCGTACAGGAAGATCCGCCGTAAGGAAAACAACAGTCAACGGCGCAGCCCTCAACAACCGCCAACCATCGCCAACGGCTCCCTTTCCTTCAAGGCTTCTGAAGCAGCTCGAAGCGATACCAGCGCGAGCCAGACTGGAGGTCTGGAATTTCGATGGAGTATTCTTCACCCGCGAGAGCGGCTTTGATGGCATCCCGCTTCTCGATGCCCGTGCCATCGCGTTTGAAGGAAACCATGACGAGCTTGAACTCGATCTTCGTGGGATCGATGCCGTCCAGGCTTCTTGTCGCAGATTTGTCGTTTCCTCGCTCGCCACGGGATTCCTTCCAGTTAGGCCGCCATGGCTTGCCATTCACGTAGGTAGGGTATTCCTGGCCATCGTGCCTTCCGGGCTTGGCGTTCGGGCCATTGACCCAGTAGATGCCGTCTTTCTTCACACGAAGCTCGGAGGGGCCGTCAATCAGGGCTTCGATGACAAATGTCTGAGGCCCCTTGTCCGCCGCATGAACGGCAGAGGTGAGGAGCAGAGCAGGGCAGGCAAGAGCCAGGATGCCGGCAATGACTGAGGCTGATTTCATGGGGGCGGGAGACTGCGTTAAACTTGGGTTCGATGGATAAACAGAACGACGTTTTGGTGGTTAGGCAATTTCCATCATCCGCTGCTTCTTCGGTATGTTGGAGATGGTCACCTTCTCCACATCCACGGCCACGACCTTGTATTCGGGGCACATGGTGTCCTCATCGCACTCGCTGCTGGTGACCATGTTCACGAGATTCTCAGGGAAGTGGAAGGTGGTGTAGAGGATGCCGGGCTTCACTTCGGTGGAAACCCGGGCCTTCATGCTGACCTCGCCACGGCTGGAGAAGATGCGTACCATGTCACCGCTTTCGATGCCTTTCCTCGCCGCATCATCCGGATGGATGGCCAGCAGGTCTTCCGTGACGATCTGCGCATTCCCCGTGCGGCGGGTCATGGTGCCGCAGTTGTAGTGCTCCAGGATGCGGCCCGTGGTGAGGATGAATGGAAACGCCTCAAGATGTTTCTCGATCTCCTTCGACTCCTGGAAGCGGAAGAAGTGGAATTTGCCGAGGCCGCGCTTGAACGAGTCCACATGCAGGATCTCCGTGCCGATGCCGCCTTCCTTGATCGGCCATTGTGTGCCTTGATCCGTGAGGTTCTCCCACGTGGCCCCTTTGAAGAAGGGCACGATGCGCGCAATCTCTGCCAGCACACCATCCGGTGTGTAGTCCGCCTGCGGAATGCCCATGCGCTGCATGATGTCACAGATGATCTGGCCATCTGACTTCGTGCCAGGAATCGGTGGGATGACGGCATTCACACGCTGCACGCGGCGTTCGCCATTGGTGAAGGTGCCGCTCTTCTCCAGAAATGAGGCGGCAGGCAGCACCACGTCCGCAAACTCCGCCGTCGGCGTCATGAAGAGTTCCTGCACCACGAGGAAGTCGAGCGCATTGAGCGCAGCTTTGACATGCTCGGTGTTAGGGTCGGTCTGCACCACATCCTCACCCATGATCCACATGGCCTTTAACTTGCCGGCGAGCGCTGCCTCATACATCTGCGGGATCTTCCAGCCGATCTCGTTGCTCATGTGAGCGCCGTAAAACTCCTCATAGAGCTTGTGGTTAGCCTCATCGTTCACCTGGAGATAGCCGGCGCCCTGATGCGGCTGGCAGCCCATGTCGGCCGCTCCCTGCACATTGTTCTGGCCGCGCAGCGGCAGCACTCCCACGCCTGGACGGCCGATGTTCCCCGTCATCATGGCGATGTCGGCGATGGTCATCACCGTCTTCGAGCCGTGGCTGTGCTCGGTGACACCAAGCCCATGGAAGGCCATGGCGCCTTTCGCGCTGGCGTACTCGATGGCTGCCGCGCGCACCTTCTCACGTGGCACGCCATGCGTGCGCTCGGATTCATCAAGGTTTAGATTACGCAGGCCCTGCTCAAACTCCTCCCAGTTCTCGCAGCGCTTCTTGATGAACTCCTGGTCAATCAGGCCTTCCTCAAGAATGTAATACGCGAACATGTCCAGCAGCGCCACGTTCGTGCCTGGGCGCAGTTGCAGATGATGCTTCGCATACGGCACGAGCTCGATCTCACGTGGATCGATGATGATGAGCGGCACGCCCTTCATCACCCGCTGCTTGATCTTCGATCCCGTGACCGGATGACCTTCGGTAGGATTCGCACCCGTGATGAGGATGCAGTTTGTGTATTCAAGATCTTCAATGCTGTTCGTGGCGGCACCTGTGCCAAAAGCCTTCTGCATGCCCCAGGCGGTCGGTGAATGACAGACGCGTGCGCAGGCATCGATGTTGTTCGTGCCGAAGCCCACGCGGATGAACTTCTGCATCAGGTAGTTCTCCTCGTTCGTGCAACGTGCGGAGGAAATACCGCCGACCGCATTGCCACCATGCTCGTCTTTGATGCGCTGGAGATTCTTCGCGATGTAGTCGTAGGCTTCGTCCCAGGTCGCCTCGGTGAAGTGGCCGTTGTAGCGGATGAGCGGTTTGCGCAGGCGGTCGGGATGCTTGACGAACCGGAAGGCATAACGACCTTTGAGACAAGTGTGGCTGTGATTCACTTCCGAATCCGTCGGTGCCTGGATGCTCAGCACCTCATTGCCTTTTGTGGCCACGTTTAGATTGCAGCCCACACCACAGTAGGTGCAGACCGTGCGTGTCTTCTTCGTGGCCTCGATCGACTTGGAGAAGAACACATCACTGATCGCGGATGTCGGGCAGGCCTGCGAGCATGCGCCGCAGGACACGCAGGTGGAGTCCATGAAGGACTGGTCCAGACCTTTGATGATGCGGGCATCGAAGCCGCGACCATGCATGGAGAGCACATGCTGCCCCTGCACCTCATCACAGGCACGCACACAGCGGGAGCAGTTGATGCACTTCGACAGCTCGCTGGTCATGTAGGGATGCGAGCGATCCTTCGTACGGTCCAGATGATTCGCGCCGGAAGGATAGCGCACCTGACGAATCCCCACCTTCGCGGCCACGGTTTGCAGCTCGCAGTTGCCGCTGACTTCGCAGGTCAGGCAATCCAGTGGATGATCGGTGAGCACCAGCTCGACGATGTTCCGGCGCAGGCGGCGGACCTTCGGAGACTCCGTGAAGATGTGCAGACCGGCTGTCAGCGGCGTGTGGCACGAGGCCACGACACGGCGCGGTCCGTCTTCCTGCAAAGCTACCTCCACCGAACAAACACGGCAGGCACCATAAGGCTCGAGCTGTGGCGCATCACACAGCGTCGGCACATGCCCGCGGCCGCGATGCCGGTCGATGAATTTCAGCACGGTGTCGCCTTTGTTGAAGCGCATCGGTTCACCATCGATGAAGGCGGTGAGGGTGGAAAGATCCTGGACCATGGTTGGGTGGGGGTGGAGATCTACGGGAGAAAACGGCGCTCACAGGGGCGCGCTTTCGCGGGTTGGAGCATCACGGGTCGGTCAAGGCCAAGGCCGGAGAGGCCAGTGCACAAACGGCTGGCTAGGGTGGTGCTCACGGGGTATTTTTCGTGATTCGCCTGAGTATAACCAGGAAGCCGTACCCAATGCACTCCTGAAATGCTGTAGGCTCGTTTGCCAAAACGAGGGGATTTGGGATGCTGGAAGGCTGCCATGCCGCACTTTGGCAAGTGCGCCTACAGGGCGAATGTAGGCTCGTTTGCCAAAACGAGAGGATTGGGGTGTGCGAGGAAGCCCCATCTCGCATTCTGGCGAATGCGCCTACGGCCCGATGGAAAAAACTGGCGATGATCGAGGCGGGCAGGCATGTTCGTTTTCCATCGTTCTATGAAATTGCGTCCCCTCCTTCTCTGCCTGCTTGCTGTTTCCGGTCTGGTTCGTGCGGACCAAATCATCCTTGTGGCAGGAGGCACTCAGGACGCGGTGGACATCCCCGCCACGGAAGCCAAGCTTCTTGAGCCCTTCGCTGCCGAGTTCGACTCCGGCGGGCATCTTTGGATCGTGGAGATGGTCTCCGGAAACCGCCTGCTGCAGGTGGATGGCGGCGGCCAGATCACCCACATGGCAGGGCAGTTGAAGCCCGGCTTCAGTGGCGATGGCGGTCCGGCCTTGAAGGCTCAGTTCAATGGCCCGCACAACTTCGCGGTGTTGCCGAATGACAACATCCTGATCGCCGACACCTGGAATGGCCGCATCCGTGAGGTGGATGTGAAAGCCCGCATCGTGAAGACCCTTGAAGGTTGGCAGGCACCCGCCGAAAAGGCACGCGGCAACGGCCCCTACTGCATCACCCTCACCCCGGACAAAAAGAAGCTGCACATCTCCGACCTGCGGCAGGTGCATGAGCTAGATCTCGCCACTGGCAAGTCCCGCGTGGTGGCGGGCAATGGCAAGAAAGGCCTGCCGAAAGATGGCGAGCTCGCTTTGGAGCAACCTTTGGTAGACCCGCGTGCTGCCGCCATGGACCGCCAGGGCAATCTCTACATCCTCGAGCGTGGCGGCAATGCTCTGCGCGTGGTGGACAAGGAAGGCCGCATCAAGACCGTGGTGAATGCCAGTGGTAAAAAAGGCGGCGAAGGCGATGGCGGACCCGGTCTTGAAGCCACCATGAACGGCCCCAAGCACCTCTGCATTGATCAGGACGACACCGTGCTCATCGCCGATGCGGAAGCCCACCTCGTGCGTCGTTATGTGCCTGCCACCGGCAGGATCGAACGTGTCGCCGGCACCGGTAAGGCAGGCAGCGCCGGTGTGGGTGGTGATCCGTTGAAGTGCCAGCTTGCGCGTCCTCACGGCGTGACCATCCACCCCGAAAGCGGCGCTCTCTACATCACCGACAGCTACAACAACCGCATCCTCAAGGTTCAGAAGCAGTAAGCGTCATTCCGCTTTCTTCGCTCCCAGCCAGGCCCGCCAGTGCGGCAGCAGCCAGAGCACGATCATGAGGATCCAGAGCGTGCCGAGGCAGCAGGCGAGGCCGAGGCTGGAGATGCCGCGATTGCCAGCAAAGAAGAGGCTGGAGAAGCCGATCACCGTCGTCATGCCGGAGAAGAACACGGCGCGGCCCGTGGTGGCCTGCACCGTGCGGATGTCATTGCCCGTGCGTTGCAGGGCCAGCAGGATGTGAATGCCGTAGTCGATGCCCGTTCCAAGCAGCAGCGGAATGGCGGCGAGGCTGGCAAGATTCCAGCCCTGGCCGAGCAGGCTCATCGTGGCGGCCAGCGCCCCGAGGCCACCTGCGAGCAGGAGCACTGACAGCACCAGATCGCGCCAGCGACGGAAGGTGATGAAGAGCGTCAGCGCGATCAAACCGACGATCGGCATCAGTTGCTTGTTCAAGTCCTGCCTAACCAAGGATGACAATGCGCCACCTAGCGTCTCCCAGCCAGCCACCCAGGCTCCTGTGTCCGGCGTCAGGATCTTCTGCAACTCGGTGAGCTTCGCCCGATCTGGCAATCCAGGTGTCCCTGGCAGGCTGACGGAGGCGAGCACCACGCCTTCTCCCTTAGCTAGGCCAGCGCTCTCTGCGCGCTCGCCTGTGGCCAGGATGCGGTGAAGGATGGATGCCGCCGCGGCTTCGGTCTCACCCGCTTTCCAGACTCTGCAGACACCGCGCAAAAGCCCCATGGCGGTTTCGGTGAAGCCTGCCGCATCAATCTCCTTCTCCAGTCGTGGTTGCTCACGGAGCAGCCATTCGATGAACGGCTTGTTAGCGGCCTGAGCTTTGGGATCGCTCACCAGCATGGTCGGCATCATGTGGCGCACCAGGGTGCCTTCCTTCACGGCTGCATCCAGCTTTTTGCTGAGCGCTTCCGTGCGTGCGCGCAGATCCGTAGCAGGGCCGGTGATCAGCACCGGCACGCTGGCTTCGGTGTTGCGTCCCAAGCGCTCCTGCACCCACTGGAAAGTGTCCATGGCCTCACTTTTGGTTGGGCGCAGCGCCTCGGCACTGGTTTGAAACCCTGGCATGCCTTTGACGGCAAAAACGCCCGCTGTGCCGAGTGCGAGAACCAGTGTTCCAACCATCGCTATCCTGCGATTGGAATGCCAGGTGGGGCGTGTCACCACCGCTTGCTCCATCTGCTTGCCAGCCGCAAGTTTGGGAGCAAAAAATACCATCACGCCCAGACCCACGATCACGCCGATCGCCACCAGCAGGCCCATCTCAGCGAGCCCGGGCAGTCCGCTGAAGAGCAGGGAGAGAAACACCACTGCCGTCGTGCAGGCTCCAGCTGCGATTCCTGGTGCCGCCAGCTTTCGCAGAGCTCTGGAGTCCAGTTGGGGATGCTGCCGCGCCTCCTGGATGATGAGCACGGCATAGTCCACGATGATCCCCAGCACGATGGCCGCGAAGCCCAGGGACATGATGCTCAGCTTGCCCACTATCAGGCCACCAAACCCAAGCGTGAGCACCATGCTCAGCATCACCAGGCCCTGAATCCAGAGCAGCGGTTTCAAGCGGCGAAACATCACCCAGAACAGCAGCGCGATGAAGACCTCCGTCATCCCGATGGTGCTCGACATGTCCTTCTCAATGCCTGCGCCGATCTCCGCCTGGAAGGCAGGCTCGCCCGTGTAGCGCACGGTCACCGTTTGATCCTTCGTCACTTGAGCAACTTCACCCTTCATCTGCTCCAGCCAGGCTCCCGCTGCCTTGTAATTGCCCACGCCGGTCGCGGGTGTGACCATGAGCACACGAAAGGCACCGTCTTCAGACACCAGCCCAAAGAGCGATCCCTCCAGCGCGCCCGCTGCCGAGGTATCCAGACTGTCCAGCAAGCCCAGAGGATCGTAAGAGGCGCGCTGCACCTTCTCCGCATCCAGAGAGTTGCCCACGGCTTGCAGGGCCTTTTGCAGTTGGGCCTTCGCTGCATCACCGTCCAATCGAGTCTGCACTTCCCTCAGCTTCGCGGGATCGGCATTCTGCACACACCAGGCCAGCAGCGCGGCACCTGATTCTGCCTGCGCTTCCATGGGTTGTGCCCAGCGCACTTCCTTCACCAGATCCGTGCGCTTCTGCAGACGTTCCGCAAGGCTCGTCGTCAGTTCTTCGGATGTCGCCTCATCCTCCGCCTCCAGGGCAATAATGAGATCACTCCCGCCCGCAAAGCCATCGCGCAGCAGCTTCAGCGCCCGCACCTCGGGAACCTCCGCGGGCAGCGTCGCGAGAATGTCCGTCTCAAGGCGCAACCGCGCAAATCCAGCGATGACGACTGGAAGAAGAACAAGCACGACGAGCCAGGATTTTTTCATGAAGGCGATGGGTGGCTGGGGACACCTGTAGATGCAAGCTCGGTGTGCACATCCACTTCAACGCTTATGTCTTGTGATCGGCGCTGACTCTTGCTTAAAATCCATGTTCTCATGAAATCACGCGTGGCAGCCCTTATGATGTTCGTGGTGGTGTCACTCGCGTGTTGGGTGTCTCCACAGTCATCCGCCACTTCCATCGTTCCACTAACCTGGGAGGAACTCGTACTCGGCTCCGACTTCGTCGGTGTGGTGGAGTGCATCCAGGCCGGTGGGATTGCGGCCCGCTACAGAGTTGTGGAATCCTGGCTGGGGCCAGCCAAGGGCACAGAGATGCTGGTGGTGACTGAGCCGGATCCGATGGGAAACTGTTTCCCGACTTTGCTGGCGGGACAGCAATGGCTGATGACAGCGATCCGGGTCGGCGGTTACTCGAGTGTTCCCTTCACTCAAGAGCGTCACGATTTTCCCCTCTCATGGCGTCGGATCCGACCTGATTACGTATTGCCGACGTTTCAGGGGAAGTGGAAAATCGATGGCTCACCCTACATGGCCGAGGACTTATCGGAGACCTTCGGTGACGACGTTCGCACGCTGGATCAGGTGCGCATGAAGGTGTCGGAGCTGTTCTTCGCGAATGAGCCAGAGTTGCTCATCCTGCGCCATCAAGCCTTACGTATCCTGCGTGATGATGCTCCCCGCAATCTTAGCAGGTCACCAACTTCCGAAGAGTCTTTGGTGCAGATTGCCGAGGCCAAAACTGTGGAGAGGCTCTTGGAGGCGCTTTTCAAAATTTCCCTTCAAGGGGAGGAGGGCAGAGCGATACTGAACTCTATTTTAACTCTGGGAGGCAGACAAAAAACCTTGTCCCTATTGGAGTCTATGCCAGCGAAGGAATCACCTTTGGGGTCTGACAACCATTCTGCCGCCATCAACAGTTTGCGAAGGCGTCTCAGCGATCCCAAGGGTGTGGTTATTTCACAGGCCTACGATGCTGAGCCGCCGGTAAGCCCGGAGAAGATCGATGAAGCGCGGAAGACTTTTCGTGAGAATGATTGGGAGCCTGTAGAAGGAGAGTTGCCCAGAATGTCACACAAGCCAGCGCCGAACGAATGGAGTACAAAACGCTGGCGTGTGGTTGATTTGCTGACTCGACATGATCCTGCGTTAGTGGTCGATGCGTTGTCAGTCTGGGAGAGCCTGAGCCCGAAGGGCGAAGTTAATGAGGAAGGCTATTCCGTTGGCTCAGCTTTCTGTTTCCGTTGTGGCAAGGAACGGGTCGAATTGTTCACCAAGCTACTCAAGGCCAAGGACCCTTATGTCCGTGTGGCCGCGGCAGTTTATCTTTGTTTTGAAGACAAGCAGGCCGGCCTCCGTGAGCTTCGAGAGTTTTCGCAACTGCCCGGCATCCCTGGTGACTGGGCTGCTGTGGTCAGGCTTGAGCGCGGTGACAAGGATGCCATGCCGCGCGCATTGACTATACTCGACCCCGAACTCCACAAAGACCAAACTGCCTATGTGTACAGTCCGGTGTTTACGGCCATGCGGGATCGGCTGTGGATCGTGCTCTCAAACACGGCCTACCACCATCACATCAAACTGCCGCAAATAGATATGGCGGAGAATGTGGAGGATGAGGATGCCGCAGCAGTGGCCTATTTTCGGGACCTGCGTGACTGGTGGAAGAACAACCAGGATAAAGTGGAGCTGCAGAATCCTTGGGCGCAGGCTTTGGAAGCGCAAAAGGTGGACTAACTGTAGAGAGAGCTACTTCCCCGGATGCCACCGGTAGTGCCCGGTGAGCGGGAACTCGAAGAGCCGGTTCTCACACTGCGGGCCCTGGCCGATGTTATGAACGATCCAGGGGCGCTCGCTGCCGTCCGGTGCTGGCACGACGAGAGCGATGTGCGGTAGTCTCCCTGCGACGGTGCAGGTAATGAGATCTCCTGGTTTATAGTCCGCTGGATCTTGGGTGACGGGCAGGGAAGCCTTCTGCCGCTTGAAGAAGGTTTGAAGATTCGGCACGCGACGGTGGTCGATGTTCTTGTCCGTGGTGGCGAGGCCCCAATTCTTCGGGTAGGCGGAAAAGGCACGCTTCATGTCCTCGTGAACCAGTTTCTGCAGATCAAAACCGAGCGTGCGGTAACTGCGGATGACTTCATCCGTGCACACCCCTGTGTCCACCGGCACGTCTCCCCCCGGATAAGTGAGGCTGACATAGGCCGGATCATAGCGCACGCGCTGGTGAGTGCGGTTCAGGGCTGCGTGGATGAGGCGTGAGACAAAGGTTTCGTCCTTCACGGCGTGCTGACGGGCCTTTTCGGCTAGGGCTCTCGTGTCAGCCTGGGCCTCGCTCCAGAGGTGCATCACCAGGAGACTCAGGGCCAACAGCGTGAGACTTCGGAAGTAAGAAAAGAGGAGTGTCAGAGGCCGGTAAAACATCTCGATCATTCGACAGCCAAGCACCAAAGTCGTTGAGTGGAAGTTATCCTAAGCATTAGTTTTGAGAAATTTGTAGCGGAAAAGAGGGTTAATTTCGATTCCGTGGAAAAGCTCCCAAAGTCTGAAATGAAAAAACGAGAATGCAGTCAGGTTCCACTTGCGCTTTTGTAAGTCCAGTGTAATTATTGTAAATTCCATAATCGAATGTCAGCCGTTGCCAGCCTTCCCCCTGTCACGACGCCGTTGCACTTCACAGCGGTAAGGGGAGGCGTGGAGATCACGCCACAAGCGGCGCCGAAGGTGGATCCTAATCTACTTCTGAGAGCGGAAGGCTCGATCCGCTTCGTCGGTGAGATGCAGGAGCTGAACATCCGCAACGCCAAGCTGGGTGCTTGGTTCGTGATGGTGCTCGTGCCGCTCTGCTCCGTGTTGGATTGGTTCGCCTATCCTCATTATTTTCTGAGCTTTCTGTTTCTGCGCCTGATCTGTTCCATGCTGTGCGTGCCACTGCTCCTGGCTTTGGACCGGCCTTGGGCGGCAAAGTATCACCGGGTCTTTCCTGTCATCCTGCCGCTTCTGCCAGCCATGGCCATCTGCGTGATGATGTATCTTTCTGGGGATGCGGGTTCAGGCTACTACGCGGGTCTCATTCTTTGCCTCATGGGCACGTCCTTTGTCTTCCATTGGACCTTCAAGGAGATAGGCATCACGGTCGCTTTGGTGATGGCCTGCTATCTGGCAGCCACCGTTCCTAATCTCAACTTTGCTGGCGGGTTGAAGGCCAACGGTCTCTTTATCAACAACACGCTCTTCATCCTGCTGACCTGCGCCATCCTGTACTTTGGCAGCCGTCAGCATCATGGCATCCGTCTGCGCGAGTTCGTGAACCGCTGCAAGGTTGAGGTCCAGCGCGAGGAACTCCGCGAGCGCAACCACGAGCTCACTTCCACGCTGAAACGCCTGCGCGATACCGAAGCCCAGCTCACGCAGAGTGAAAAGCTCGCCTCCATCGGCAGGCTCAGCGCGGGCATCGTGCATGAGATCAATAATCCGCTGAACTTTGTGAAGTCAGCCATCTTCGTTCTGAAAAAGAAGAGCAAGACCATGTCTCCGGATGTCATGGAGGTGCAGCAGATCCTGGCGGACATTGGCGAGGGGGTGGACCGCGTGGCGGGCATTGTATCAGACCTGCGGACCTTCGCCCATCCAGAGGGCAGGGGAAACATGGTGCTCGACCTCAGGCAGGTCGCTGACCGGGCGGCACGTCTGATGAAGAAGCAGGTGCTGGACTTCAGTGTGGACCTGAAGATCAACGTGCCGCAGGGCATCTACGCTCTAGGGGATGAAAATCACCTCGTGCAGATCTTCATCAATCTCATTCAGAACAGCCTGGATGCCCTGGAGCACCGGCAGGAGCCCATCATTGAGGTGAGCTTGATTTCATCCAAGGAAGAAGGCATCCTATTGAGCGTTAAGGATAATGGCAACGGCATCCCGACGGATGTCCTCGAGCGTATTTTTGATCCATTCTTTACTACCAAGGAGGTCGGCAAGGGCATGGGCCTGGGCCTCTCCCTCTGCTATCGCATGATGCAGGGCATGGGTGGCGGCATAGAGGTTCGTAGCGAGCCGGGCCGGTCCACCGAGTTCATCCTCAGTTTCCAACCCCCCGCATGATTCAAGAAAAGGTCAGCCGCCATCACATCCTCTACGTGGATGATGAGGAGAGAGCTCTGCACTACTTCCAGAAGTGCTTTGAGGATGAGTATGTCATCCACACAGCCACGAATGCAGCGGACGGTTACCGGATCCTCGAGGAGCAGGGTTCGCGCATCGGCATCCTGATGACGGACCAGCGCATGCCGGGGGAGACTGGTGTCGAGCTCATGGAGCGCGCCCGCCTTCTCCAGCCGAACATGATCCGCATCCTGGTCACCGCATTCACGGACTACGACACCGCGGTGAAGGCTGTGAATGATGGCCGCGCCTGGCGGTATCTGCACAAGCCCATGGATCCGGATCACCTTTCCGCAGTGCTGGCAGAGGCCATGGAGGCCTACCAAACAGTGTTGCATCGTGATCGCCTCCTCTATGAGAAGGCGGATGACATCCGCACGCAGCTCATGGCGGACAAGGTCAGCGGCATGGGCATTCTGGCCGAGGGACTGAACCATCACCTGCGCAATGCGCTCACCGTGGTGCGCGCTTTCATCGATCTCGCGCCCATGAAGCTCATGGAGGAGATTGATGCGCGTCGACCGCAGGATCCGTCCTTTTGGATCGAGACCCAGGGTCAGGCTGTCAGCCAGCTTGAGCGCATTCAGACCCTGCTCACGAATCTCGCCCATGCCTCCCATGCGCGTAAGTTGGAACGCAGTGAGGAGATCAGCATGGCAGCTCTCTTCAATGAGACCCATGCGGCCTATTCTGGTCACTTCATGGAGAAGCAGATCCGCTTTGATGCGGAGGTGGCCATCGGCATGCCAGCGCTCTTTGTGCATGGCGAGCGTTTCCGCCAGATGCTGCGTCTTCTTTTCATTGAGGAGATCACGCATCTCCAGGCCGGGGACCAGGTCCTCCTGCGGGCTCACATCGAGCAGGATGCTCTCGGTGAGAACTATGCCGTCATCACCCTGACGGACAATGGCTGCTGGGGCGGCCCGAATGACAGTGGCGCGAACCTCTTTGATCCTTTCTACACGCGCAGCCGCAAGCCCGATGACTTCGGAGTGAACATGATGGCCTGCTATGTCACCATGCATTTGCATGGCGGCACGGTGGCTGCGAAGCGGCTCGAGCCACAGGGCCTGGAGCTATCACTGCGCCTTCCTCTGGATCCCCAGAAGAACTGCCAGGAGGCGGAGAATTTCCTGCGCGGCACCTTGGTGGGTGATTCCCGCTGGAGCGGTCGGCTGAGCCGTGCGGCCTGATTGGCGGTGGGCGCTTGGCGCTCAGCGCCCACCCATCGGGATCTGCGGCTCGCCCTGGAGTTCCTTCCAGTTGTTCAGTGCCATCATGCCAAAGAAGAGCCCGGAGAGCATGCTGCCCTGTTGAAGGAAATAAACACCCAACGCCACAGCAAAGACAATGCTGATGATCAGCGCCAGGCGTTGACGGCTCGCCAAGAGCGCGCGGCAGATGTGTCCGCCATCCAGTGGGATGATGGGCAGCAGATTCAGCAACGCCCAGAAGATGCTCACGTGGTAAAAGGCCTTGGCAAAGGAGAACAAGAAGGCATTTGAGGGACCCACGCTTGAAAACAGCAAGTTAAACGCGAAGCCGGCCACGATCTGCACCCCTGGCCCCGCTGCACTGACAATGATGTCCTCCCAACGCGAGAACCAGCGGTTTCCCTGGGCGAGTCCGCCAAAGCCATAGAGCAGAATGTTGACGTTCTTCGCCCCAAACCGGCGCATGGCAAAGGCATGTCCCAGCTCATGAATCACAATGGAGACAAAGCCCGCGAGCACCCAGCCTAGCAGCAGTTGTACTCCGCGCGGACTGTTGGCCCTCTCGGCACCGCCCAAGATGGCCATGGTCACCCAGAACATCCAGTGAACGACAATCGGAAAGCCAAAGAGTTGGAAGCGCAGCATGTGCCGTCAATGTGCGGACGGAGGCTCTCATCTCAAGCACCGTGTGACGAAAATGCATCTCTCCGCAAGGAGTGAGACTTGCCAAGTCCCCGCTTGGTCTACCTCAGCAGTTCCCGAATCTCCGGCACAGCCTTCAAGACCGCCGCTTCAAGCAGCTCCTCCGCACGCGCGATCGCCTCTGCCAACGGCATCTCCGCAGGCTTGATGGCATGAGCCAGATCAAAGTGTGCGCGCAGGGCGGGGGAGTCATCGATGGCACCGGCAAAGGCTGCCACACGCTTGCCCATGGCTCTCGCCATCTGCGCCACACCGACAGGACCTTTGCCATGCAGGGTCTGGGCATCCAGCCGACCTTCACCCGTGATCACCAGGTCTGCTGCGGCGATGCGCTGCTTCAGATTCACCGCGTCCGCCACAAGATCGAAGCCGCTGGCCAGCTCCGCTCCGCAAAAAGCGATCAAGCCATAGCCAAGACCGCCTGCCGCACCTGCGCCGGGCACGTCGGCCGCATCCACGTCCAGTTGATTCCTCACCACCTCGGCGAGCTTGCGCAGGCGATGCTCGAAGAAGTCAAAGCATGTCACGCCCTTCTGCAGACCGTAGACGCGCGTGCAGCCCTGAATGCCGAGCAGTGGATTGTTTACGTCACAGGCCACCTGAACGACTCCTGGCCTAACAGGAGGTGTGGTGATGGTCGCAAGCTGGTCCAGATCCCGCGGCACGCATTCCAGCGGTTTTCCAGCGGCATCGAGGAAATGAAAACCCAGCGCCTGCGCCATACCAGTGCCGCCATCATTCGTGGCGCTGCCGCCGATGCCGATGAGAATCTTCTGCGCGCCACGTTGAAGCGCATCCTGCATCATCAGGCCTGTGCCATAGGTGCTCGCTGACGTCGGATCGAGCGGCCGGTCGCCGACCATCGCGAGTCCCGAGGCCGCGCTCATCTCCATGACGGCCTCCAAAGTGTCGCCCGTGGAGATCAGCCCATAGCGTGCAGTTACGGCTCGCCCCTGCGCATCAAATGTCGGCACCTCCACCCACTCACCCCCGAGCGCCGTGATCATCGCTTCAGTCGTGCCTTCACCGCCATCCGCGATGGGGCAGACATCACAAACCACATCTGGAATCTCCTTTTCCAAGACACGTCGCAGCGTGGCCGCCACCTGAGTGGCGGTGAGAGAGCCTTTGTATTTATCACTGGCGAGAAGGATGCGCATCAGGCGCGCAGAGTGAACGTGATTCCCTCGAATGCCAAGCACCGCGAGCTATCCACAAGCGGCTTTTGGATGGGGGGATGTTATCGATGACCCATGGCGGAAAGTGGGCTGCGAGTTTGAGGCAGATCTTCTGACCAACAGCCCTCAGTCCTCGGGCTGCTGCGGTAAAAATGGCCGAGGAGTCGAGTGTCGCACTTTCGGCGCTCGGCTTCGATCTGGAAGGGGGCTTTTGTGGAAAACCCTGGGCGTTGTCCAGGGCTGAGGAGTTCCGCCTCTTCGAGGCTTTAGACCGACGAGATTTGGGCGTGACGGATTGGCCAGAGGCATTCTACAGTGGAGCATGCCACAGTCATTGTCCCAGATTCTGGTTCATACCGTGTTCAGCACCAAGGGGCGTGAGCCTATGGTTTCCCCATCCATGCGCCCACGTCTGCATGCCTATCTTGCGGGTGTCCTGGATGAGCTTGGTCATGTGTCGATGCAGGTAGGTGGCACAGCTGATCATGTTCATGCGCTCTTCGCTTTGTCGCGAACGGTCACTATGGCCGACACGATCGAGAAAATGAAAACCAGCAGTAGTAAATGGATGAAGAAGGAAACTCGCTTCGGGTTTGGCTGGCAAAGTGGTTATGGGGCCTTTTCGGTGGCGACGTCGCAGAAGCGAACCGTCATCAAATATGTCCAGACCCAGGAATCCCATCATCGTGTGATGACTTTCCAACATGAGTTTCGCACCTTGTTGAAGCGGTATGAGGTGGAGTGGGATGAGCGGTATGTGTGGGATTGAATCGATGCAGCTTTCGAGTTCCGAGTTGATCGTTCATGGAGCCTCAAAGAGGCGGTACTCCTAAGCCCAGGCCAACGGCCTGGGAAAACTTGAACGACCTCGATTTGCACGATGTGAAGGCCTGAAGGGCCGACGTTCGACTCCTCGGATCATTGCGGCGGATGTGCCCGAGGAGTCGAGCATCGCACCTTCGGCGCTCTTGTTCGGATGTGAAGGTGGGCACCTGCAAAAACCCTGGGCGCTGCCCAGGGCTTAGGAGTTGAGGGCCGTTGGCCCACAAGGCATGGGAGCTACTTCTTCTCCTCAATGTCGAGAACGCGCAGCGGACTCTTGGCGGCTTTCTCGACGTCTTCCCGGAAACTAGGCGGCAAGACCAGCTGGCCGTTTTCGGACACGAGTGTCTCCACATTCACACTGTTGTCCAAGCGTCCGACAATAATCTTTCCATTCTTCCAAGCACGTCCTCGAAGAGGTTCGTTAAACTTGCTTCCGCTCCACGTCAGAGGCCATTGCGGGCTAAGGGAATTCTCAAACACAAAAGGCATGATGCCTGGTGATCTTGGCTTCAGGCCAGCCATCATCATCCAATGATTTTCACTTGGTCCTATCGCTTCCGCGAATGCTGGGGCGATTCCAATTTTTCCATCGGGCTGATAACGGTTTTCTTTAGCTCCAAAGATTCTTTCGTCTGAAAGGATATCGTCCACGACGAGGTTGCGAAAAACCTCGTTTGAGCTTTTGAGCCCAGGTATGGTGGCATCGGGAAACTGGTCGTTGTGCTCATCTGCCCAGATTTTCATCGCCATGATGATCTGCCGACAGTGATTGGACGTGGCCGTTTGGTTTGCGAGATCCCCCAGTCCCCTGCTCGCTGGCATGAACAACCCGATGAGGAGAAGAATGCAGAAGATCGCAACGATCCACTCAAGGCAACTCCAGCCTCGGCGGGGTGGTGATGTCGGTGGCTCATCGTTCATAAGCCCATGCTAAATGACGGCATCGACCTGAGACAAGCCTGCAAAAACAAACGACGCGGACATTGCTGTCCGCGTCGTTGTTGATGAGAATTGGGTTTGGCTTACGCCGTACGTCCGCAGCACTGCTTGTACTTCTTGCCGCTGCCGCAGGGGCAGGGGTCATTGCGGCCGATGTTCTGGGGAACGGCGCGGCGCTGCGTCTGCGGAGCGGCGGTCGGGAAGATGAGCTTCGGACCTTCACGACCCGGGTCGAAAGGCCTGGGCTTCTCTTCTTCCTGAGGCTCGGGCTGGCGCTGAGGCTGGATCTGTCCGGGGAGCTCACCACCATCCACGCTGCTGCTGCTCTGCATCATGGCGAGCTGGGCCAGGAACTGCTCAAACGCGGCGAGCTGCTGGGTGCTCTTGAAGAGGTTGTTCAAGATCTCGCCGTTGATGTTGCGCATCAGCTCGGAGAAGATGGAGAAGGCCTCCTGCTTGAACTCGATGAGCGGATCTTTCTGACCGTAGCTGCGCAGGCCGATGCCTTCCTTTAGCGCATCCAGCGCATAGAGATGGTCCTGCCAGAGGCGATCGATAGCGTTGAGGAGGATCATCTTCTCGATCTCCTGCAGCGCCTGCGGGTTGGCACCGCTGACCTTGAGATCGTAGGTGGCCAGCACCTTGTCCTTCACCCAGGTGCTCTGGGCTTCAAAGTTGAGGCTCTTGAAGTCTTCAGGGATCTCACGAAGACCGAGAGGGAAGGTGGTGTTCAGCCACTGCAGCAGGTTCTCGTAATCCGGCTCGACGTCACTGCCCTTTTCGTTAGGTAGGAAATCACCCAGACGCTCGGTGATGCCTTGTTCGACGGCATCGTTGACGAGGATGCGGGGGTCGTTGCTTTCCAGGGCATCGTTGCGGCGCTCGTAAATCACCTCGCGCTGCTGGTTCATCACGTCATCATACTCCAGCACGCGCTTGCGGCCGACGTAGTTGCGCTGTTCCACACGCTTCTGGGCGGTCTCGACACTGCGGTTGAGCCATGGATGCTGCAGTTCCTCGCCCTCGGCCATGCCGAAGCGCTCCATGATCTTGGTCATGCGCTCGGCGGCGCCGAAATTGCGCATGAGATCATCTTCAAAGCTGAGGAAGAACTTGCTCTCGCCCGGGTCACCCTGACGGGCACAACGACCGCGAAGCTGACGGTCCACACGGCGTGATTCATGACGCTCCGTGGCCAGCACCATGAGGCCGCCGAGTTCAGAGACGCCTTCACCGAGTTTGATGTCCGTACCACGGCCCGCCATGTTGGTGGAGATGGTGACGGAGCCCTTCTGACCGGCACGGGCCACGATCTCGGCCTCCTGACGGTGATACTTGGCGTTCAGCACAGCGTGCGGAATCTTTTGCAGCTTCAGCATGCGGCTCACGGTCTCGGAAGCATCCACACTGGCAGTGCCGACGAGCAGGGGCTGGCCCTTGGCGTGACGCTCGCGGATCATGTCGATCACGGCGTTGTACTTCTCACGGCGTGTCTTGTAGATGCTGTCGTTCTGGTCCACACGCTTCACGACCTGGTTTGTCGGGATGTTCAGCACGTCGAGACCGTAGATGTCATGGAACTCGGCCGCGTCGGTTTCAGCGGTGCCGGTCATGCCGCCGAGCTTTTCATAGAGGCGGAAGTAGTTTTGAATCGTGATGGTGGCGAGCGTCTGGGTCTCGGCATCGATCTGCACGCCTTCCTTGGCTTCCACAGCCTGATGCAGGCCATCACTCCAGCGGCGGCCCGGCATCTTACGACCCGTCTGGCTGTCGACGATGACGACCTTGTTTTCCTCGACCACGTACTCCACGTCCTTTTCATAGAGACAGTAGGCACGCAGGAGCTGGCTGATCTGGTGGATGCGCTGGCCCTGGAAGCTGAGGCGATCCTGAAGCTCCGTCTTCTTCTCCTGCTTCTGCTGCTCGGTGGTGGAGGCATCACCATCGATTTCAGAATACAGCGTGGCCAGATCTGGCAGCACGAAAGCATCTGGATCATCAGGGCTGAGGAATTCGCGACCTTTCTCCGTGAGGTCGGCGTCGTGCGTCCGCTCCTCCATGAAGTAGTAGAGGTCTTCCTTGAGAGTAAAGAGCTCCTTCTTCTGCGTGTCTTCAAACGTTCTCAGTTCGGCCTTCTCCATGGCACGGCGGAGATCCGGATCTTCCATGGCGCGCATGAGCGCGCGATTCTTTGGCTGGCCGAGCTTGATCTGGAAGAGCTTGCGTCCGGCTTCTTCCATCTCGCCTTTTTCAGCAAGGGCCTTGGCCTCGGAAGCGAGGTTGTTGCAGAAGGCGTTCTGGCGGCGGACAAGCTGGTCCACGAGCGGCTTGTAGCGCTCATACTGGTGATTGCTTTCGGCGGCGGCCACGGGGCCGGAAATGATGAGCGGTGTCCGCGCTTCATCAATGAGCACGGAGTCCACTTCGTCCACGATGGCGAAGTAGTGACCGCGCTGCACCTGCTGGTCCTTGCTGGAGGCCATGCCGTTGTCACGCAGGTAGTCGAAGCCGAACTCGCTGTTCGTTCCATACGTGATGTCACACACATATTGCTGATGGCGGACATGGCTGGGCTGGTCGTTCTGGATCACACCGACGGTGAGGCCGAGGAACTTGTAGAGGTAACCCATCCACTCCGAGTCACGACGGGCGAGGTAGTCATTCACCGTGATCACATGCACGCCACGGCCCGTGAGCGCATTCAAAGTCACGGGCAGCGTGCCGACGAGCGTCTTGCCTTCACCCGTGGCCATTTCAGCAATCATGCCGCGATGCAGCGCAATGCCGCCGACGAGCTGCACATCGAAATGGATCATGTTCCACTTCAGTGGTGTGTCACAGACGATGTGCTCCTGTCCGCAAAGACGGCGCGCGGCATTCTTCACCACGGCATACACTTCCGGCAGGATGTCATTCAGCATCTTGGAGACGATAGCGGCGAAGCTCGGCTGGATCTCATTCCAGGCATCGCGCGCGCGGTCGATGCGGGCTTTCTTGTCTTCCAGGCTGGCGCTGCTCCAGGCGCTCTCTGCCAGGTAGTCAGTTTGCAGGGAAGGGAAGTGGGCCTTCAGACCCTCAAAGTAACCCGCGACATGCTTCAGGCAGGCATTCACCGTGTCCTCATCCGCGATGCGCAGGGAAACACCGCCCAGGAAAAGCGGGGTGTGAAACACGCGGAACTGGGCCTTCCACTTCTCACAGCGCTCACGCAGAGCCTCATCAGGCTCGTTTTGGAGCTGCTGCTCAAGGCGGTTAATCTCGGCCACGACCGGCTGCAGGCGCTTCACAGTGCGCTGATTCTTAGTGCCGATGATTTTTCTGATGATCCAGTCAAACATGATAGGGAGGAGGCGGGGTCTGCCGCCACGGGGGGCGGGATAGTGGGCGGGAAGGGGGCTTTGGCAAGCCCAGGAGGGGTGATTACCGTGGTTTAGGGGTCTTTGATCCAGTCGTCGGGGGATGGAACGAATCGTTGATCGGGCTGGTTCAGGTCCTTTTCGGAAACCTTGTCCAGCTTTGTCAGCAGGCCCGGTCAGGGCGTGACAATGATCTTCACCCCGATGGTCTTGTAACCATCCACGATCTCCTGCGCGAGTTTCTGGTAAGGGCGCTCGGCGACGAGAACGTTGAGATTTTTGAAGGGGGCGGTGTCAGAATTCATATCGGGCGGAGGGAAATCGCGGGGGTAAGAGAAGCGGCCGCCATCCATGCGCTTTACGCGTGGATCGGCAAAGAAGGCGCGTAGTTCGGCCACTTGACCGTAGGCGGCCTCCATAAACTGGATGAACCGGCTGCCTTTTCCGTCACCATCTAGATGGCAGAAGAAGTAAACCAGCAATTGGGAGCGGTGATACATGTCCCGCATCTTCTGGTCCGATGTGGAGCATTCGGCATCCCAGGCATCCCGGCTCATCGTCATCATCTTTTCCAGGTTCGGGATCTGGAGGCTGAAACGCTCCCGCTCTTCCCAGTGCTTGGTGTCCTCTTTCAGGCCACTCTTGTGGGCGTCAGCCCGGAAGGTGCCGGACTTGTAGGGCAGCATTTCGGTGTACTCGGCCGTGCCCTCGATGATCCACTTGGGCAGGAAGGCCAGGTAGTCATCCATGAGCTGGTGGGTGATTTCATGGACCAGCGTGCCGTTGCTGTAATTGTCGTCCTTAAAATACGTCTGACCCCGCTTTTCCATGCCGAGGCTTTCGAAGGGGATCTTGAAAGTTTTGTCTCCGCTGCTGTAGACCCCTCCTGATTGAACCGGACCGCCTGCAGCAACGTAGTCGTCCTTTGTCTCGTAGAGGGCAGCCAGGAATCTCGGCCTGCCCTGTGGTGGTTTGCAGACGATCCCCCACGGCAAGGCATCAACCAGGGAACGGGTGGCCTCGAAGGTTCGGGCGACTTCCTTCATCACGCTGCCGGCCAGCTTGGCCTGGGCGGTGAACTCGAAGGCTTCCGACTGATACAGATACTTCCGCTCGGCGGCATTTTCCGAAACGACGGCGATCTCGATGGAGCGCGCAGGCACCTCGACCTGAGGCGGCCAGACCCGCTTTTCGATGGGGACGCGCTTCGTGTCCGCAGCGGGTGGTGACGCAGGCACTGTGGGAGACGCCGGCGCACTGTCTCCCGTCCCCTGAGTTTGAATGAAAGCCTGATCCTCCGCGCTTAGTTTGGCCAGAGGGTAGGGGACAGTCTGACCCGATGGCAGCTTCAGCATCACGCTGTCACCCCGCATGCCGGCAAACTCCGCGTCTACCTTTCGCCCGCTGACGTCCGTCCACGATCTGGACGCTGCGTCACAGAGTGAGCAGGCGAGGCCGAGCGCGAGCACGGTCAGGCATGGGGTGGTCGAGAGCATTTAAAGGGAGAAATGCGGGTTTACCATATCCTTACAACCCGTGGCAAGTATTGGGTTAGAATTTTAAGAAGATGCGACCTTAACAGGTGCTCATGCAAAGTCGCTGGGCGGTGATCTGACGCCCTTCATGCACGACATGAGAACTTCGTCATTGCACTGTCCTGAGCCTGCGTGCTTGATCGGCCTCATGTCTACAGTCACTCACGAAACACCCCTGATCCTCCCCTCGCTCCTCGCTTCCGACTGGTCCAAAGTAGGCTCTGAAGTGGCCCGGGCCGAGGAAGCTGGCGCGCAGTGGCTGCATCTGGACGTGATGGACGGCGCCTTTGTGGACAATATCTCCTTTGGTCCGCAGATGGTCGGTGTGGTGCGGAAATGCTCCTCCAGCATGTTCCTCGACGTGCACCTCATGATGCATCGCCCCGATCACTATCTGGAGCGCTTTTTGAAGGCCGGCTCTGACAATATCACCATCCACGTGGAGGCCCGTTACGACACTTCCGTGGGCGAAACCCTAAAGCGCATCCGCGCCGCAGGCAAGCAGTGCGGCCTGGGTCTGCACCCAGACACCCCTTTTGAGGCAGCCATCCCGTATGCGCACATGATCGATCTTCTGCTGATCATGACGGTGGTCCCTGGTTTCGGCGGCCAGCCCTTCATGGAGAAGGAAACCATGCCCAAACTCGCCGCCGCGCGTGACTATCGGGATGCCCACGGTCTGAAATATCACCTGGAGGTCGATGGCGGCATCTATGTGAGCACGGCGCCCATCGCCAAGCGAAATGGTGCCAACCTCTTCGTCTGTGGCACTTCCTTCTTCGGCCCGTCCGATGCGAGAACGGCCATGGCGGATCTTGAGGCGGTGGTGAACTGAGGAGAGAACGGGGGGACCTGCATCCTTTCTCTTTGACCCCGGGAGTGCGCCCGGCTAAAACCTGAGGCCCCGAACCATGTCCGCATCTGAACGCCAGCACACTCTCGCCAAATCGGCCTCCATCACCGGTATCTCCCTCCATACGGGAGAGCAGGTGACCCTCACGCTCCAACCTGCTCCCGAGGACTTCGGCTTCAAGTTCCGCCGCATCGATCTGGAGGACAAGCCCTTCATCCCGGCCCTGGTCGAAAAGGTGCAGAAAGTGGAGCGCGCCACCACCATCGCCGAAGGCGGGGTGAACGTGCACACGGTGGAACACGTGATCAGCGCCCTGACGGGCATGGGCGTGGACAATGCCATCATCGAGATGGATGCCAACGAGCCACCCATCGTTGACGGCAGCTCCCAGCCCTTTGTCGAACTGATCAAGAAGGCAGGCCTCGTCGCCCAGAATGCTCCCCGGAAGGTATTTGAGATCCGTGAGCCGATTTACCAGGAAACCCGTGACGGCACCATCCTGACCATCGTCCCGGACAAAAAGTTCCGCATCAGTTGCACGAATGTCGGCCCAGGCGGCCGCTTCACCCAGTTCATCTCCCTGGAAATCAATCCTGAGGTGTATGAGAAGGAAATCGCCCCGGCGCGCACCTTCGTGTACTACGAGGACATCGCTCCGCTGATGGAGAAGGGCCTCATCAAAGGCGGCACGCTCGAGGCGGCTGTGGTCGTCCGCGGTGAGACGCTGCTTTCCAAGCAGCCCCTGCGTTTTGACAACGAATTTGTTAGGCATAAGATCCTCGACATCATCGGGGACCTCATGCTTTGCGGCCGCCGGATCACAGGTCATGTCATCGCCGTGCGTCCGGGCCATGGTCCGAACACCGAGCTGGCGCGCTCCATCGATGCCCAGTACAAGCAGATGCGCAGCATGGTGCCACCGCCGCTGGCCATTCCGACCGGCGAGGCCGTGCTCGACGTCACGCAGGTGATGAAGCTGCTGCCTCATCGCTACCCCTTCCTGCTCGTGGACCGCATCATCGGCCTCGAAGGCGAGACCAAGTGCACGGGCGTGAAAAACGTCACCATCAATGAGCCCTTCTTCCAGGGCCATTTCCCAGGTCATCCGGTCATGCCCGGCGTGCTGCAGCTTGAGGCCATGGCCCAGGTGGCCAGCATCGTCCTCATGAAGATGCCTGAGCATCAGGGCAAGATCGGCTACTTTATGAGCGCGAACAACGTGAAGTGGCGCAAGCCTGTCTTCCCCGGCGATACCCTCATCATCGAAACCGAGATGTTGAAGGTGAAGCGCAGCATTGCCCAGGCCACCGCGCGCATCACCGTGAACGGCGTGGTCGTCTCTGAAGCCGACCTCATGTTCAGCGTCGTTGATCGCTGATCATGGATTGTCCCCAGCTAACCGTGAACTGAGAACCGATAAACTGCGCATGTCGAGCATGATCCACCCCACCGCCATCATCCATCCCACCGCCCAGATTGGCGCCGACTGCGAGATCGGTCCTTACTGCATCATCGGCGAAGATGTGGTGCTCGGAGATGGCTGCTGGCTCCAGCATCATGTCACCATCATGGGGCCGAGCCGCATCGGCAAGGGTAACAAATTTTACTCCTACACGTCCATCGGGCAGCAGACCCAGGATTTGAAATACAAGGGCGAGCCGACCTGGCTGGAGATGGGGGACAATAATTCCTTCCGCGAGTTCTGCACTGTCCACCGTGCCACAGCTCCCGAGGCCAAGACCATCATTGGAAGCCACAATAACTTCCTGTCCTACGTGCACATCGCGCATGACTGTGTGGTCGGGAACCACGTTATCTTCTCGAACAACGGAACACTCGCCGGGCATGTGACGGTGGATGATCACGTCATCCTCGGCGGACTCAGCGCCGTGCATCAGTTCTGCCGCATTGGTGCCCGAGCCATCATCGGCGGTTGTTCGAAGATCGTCCAGGACGTGCCGCCTTATTGTACTGCCGATGGCAATCCTGCGCGTGCCCGCGGCTTGAATCTGGTGGGCCTTCAGCGTGCTGGTTACACGCGTGATCAGGTGCGCGCTCTGCGCCTTGCCTTTCGCAAGATCTACCGCAGCGGCCTGAACAATGCCCAGGCGGTCGAGGAACTCCGCGCGGGTGAGCTCACTCCTGACGCCAAAGTCTTCGTCGATTTCGTCGCCAGCACCCAGCGTGGCATCGTCGCCGGTGGCAAGAACGTCACGGATGACGAGGATTGATAAGCCCACGCCTGCAAGCTCTGCCGCCATGAACGAAGCACCCAAGAACCGCCTCAGCATCCCCGAGTATGCCATGGCGCTCGCTCACGTGGCCAGCTTGCGTTCTGAAGACCCCTATCGCAAAGTAGGCGCGGTGGCGCTGGACGCTGACAATCGTGTCATCGGCACGGCTTACAATGGTCTCGCCCCGGGCTACAATGCCCCTGAGGGCTTCTGGGATGATCGTGAGGCCCGGAGGAAATACATGCTTCATGCCGAGGTAAACCTCTGCAGCCTCTTCACCCGGGGGTCTGCCAAGTTGATCGCCTGCACCACCATGCCCTGCACGAGCTGCATGCAGATGATCTGCTCGTATGGGATCAAGGAAGTGTACTACCATGACATCTACCCGGATTCAGAGTCCCCTTTAATCGCTGAGCGCTATGGCGTCCGGTTGGTGCAGATGACAGATTATCCGCAATTGATCGCGCCATTTGAAATTCGGCGAAGCTGAGTTAGCGGAGAAGGCCTCGTGGCTTCCTAAAGGTGGGCCCGTTGCATGTTCTCCGAGCACTGGCATAGGCTGTGCTTGGCGAGGACAGTACCAACCTACCCCGCATGGCCATTCACGTCGCTCTCCGTCACGTTACACGGTATAAATACGATCGTCCCGTAACTCTGTCCCCCCAGGTCGTCCGACTCAGGCCTGCTCCGCACTGCCGAACCCCGGTGCTCAGCTACTCGCTGAGCGTCACGCCGGAGAAACACTTCATCAACTGGCAGCAGGATCCGCAGAGCAACTACCTGGCCCGCCTCGTTTTCGAGGAGAAAACCACGGAGTTCGCCATCGAGGTCGACCTCGTTGCGGAGATGGCGGTCTATAACCCTTTTGATTTCTTCCTCGAGCCCCAGGCGGAAACCGTGCCCTTTCAGTATGATCCCGCGCTGCTGCATGAGCTGGAGCCTTTCCAGCGCAAATCTCCGGTGACCCCGCTGCTCAGCGCGTATCTGCGTCAGATCCGGCATGATGTGCTCAAGGACGGTGCCGTGCCTGTGCGCACCATCGACTTCCTCGTGGGCATCAATCAGATGCTCTGGAAGGACATGCGCTACACCATCCGCATGGAGCCGGGTGTGCAGACCCCTGAGGAGACTCTGGAACTGTGCAGCGGCTCCTGCCGTGACTCCTCCTGGCTGCTGGTGAACCTCTTCAGGCACCTCGGCATCGCCTCACGTTTTGTCAGTGGTTATCTCATCCAGCTCAAGCCGGACGTGAAGTCGCTGGATGGCCCCAGCGGAGCGGAGCAGGACTTCACCGATCTGCATGCCTGGTGTGAAATCTATCTGCCCGGCGCAGGCTGGGTTGGCCTCGATCCCACGTCTGGATTGCTGGCCGGTGAAGGCCACATCCCGCTCGCGGCCACTCCGGACCCTCAAGGGGCCGCGCCCATCAGTGGTGGCGTGGACAAGTGCGAGGTCGAGTTTGTCCATGAGATGTCCATCACGCGCATCTATGAGTCACCGCGTGTCACGAAGCCCTACACCGAGGAACAATGGGCGGAGATCGAGAAGCTCGGGCACCGCATCGATGAAGATCTCATCAGTGGTGACATCCGCCTGACCATGGGTGGCGAACCCACCTTTGTGAGCATTGATGATGTGGAGGGCGATGAGTGGAACACTGCCGCCGTCGGCCCCAAGAAGCGCCTGCTTTCGGGCGAGCTCATCAGGCGTCTGCGTGATCGCTTTGGTCCCGGTGGCTTGCTGCATTATGGTCAGGGCAAATGGTATCCGGGAGAGTCCCTGCCACGCTGGGCCCTCGGCTGCTACTGGCGCAAAGATGGCGTGCCCATGTGGACGGATGACTCGCTCATCGCGGATGAAGCCGTCGACTATGGCTTCGGCGAATCCGAGGCGAAGAAGTTTGGTCTCGCCACTGCTGCTGCACTCGGTGTGAATCCGCGCTGGCTCAAGCAGGCCTATGAGGACGTCTACTACTACCTCTGGAAAGAAAAGCGCCTGCCGGTGAACGTTGACGTTTTGAAATCCAACCTCAGCAACAAGGAGGACCGTGCCCGTCTGGCGCGCCTTTTTGAGCATGGATTGGAGAAAGTCGTCGGCTACATCCTGCCACTAGAGCGTGTCACTTATGGTGATCAGGAGCGCTGGAAGAGCGGCCCCTGGTTTGTGCGGGATGACACCCTGCATCTCATTCCCGGTGACTCGGCCATGGGCCTGCGTCTGCCGCTGGACAGCCTGCCCTGGGTCAGCGCCACGGACTACCCGTGGATCTACCCCACAGATCCTGCCAGCGACTGGCCTGATCTCCCGACCCGCCCGGACAGCCGTCAGCACTATCTGCGCGAGGTCGCCGGATGGCTTCAGGACATGCCCGGATCATCTGAAACACCTTCCAGTTACGCGGCCACCAAGTACGCTGGACAAGGCAAGCCTGAGCGTCGCAAGCTCGACCCGCTGGAGGCCTCGGAGGACGATGCCAACGTGGATCCATCAGCTCGCATGCCGTTGCCGCAGGAGTCTGCCTCGGAAGTGATACGCACCGCCATTTGCTTTGAGCCACGGAACGGCCGTCTGCATGTCTTCATGCCGCCTGTCACCACCACTGAGGATTACATTGATCTGGTGGCGGCGATTGAGGACGTGGCCACGGCCATGAAAATGCCCATCATCATCGAGGGCACACCGCCGCCGTTTGATCCACGTTTGGATGTCATCAAGGTCACCCCTGACCCCGGCGTGATCGAGGTGAACATGCACCCGGTGAAGACCTGGAAGGAACTCGTCGCCAACACGACCGTGCTTTACGAAGAGGCGCGTCTCACCCGTCTCGGAACGGAGAAATTCATGGTCGATGGCCGCCACACCGGCACCGGTGGTGGCAACCACATCGTCTTCGGCGGTGAACGTCCAAAAGACTCACCTCTGCTGCGCCGCCCTGACCTTCTGAAAAGCTTGTTAGGCTTCTGGCATAATCATCCGAGCCTCAGCTATCTCTTCAGCGGGCTGTTCATTGGTCCTACCAGCCAGCATCCGCGTGTGGATGAAGCGCGCAATGACGGTCTCTTCGAGCTTGAGCTGGCTTTTAAGGAGCTGGACCGCCACACGGCTGAGGAAGGTTTCACGCCGCCCTGGCTGGTTGACCGCTTGTTCCGTAACATCCTCACGGACCTCACCGGTAACACCCACCGTAGTGAGTTCTGCATCGACAAGCTCTTTGATCCTTCCAGCAGCACAGGAAGACTCGGTCTCGTCGAACTGCGCTCCTTTGAGATGCCTCCGCATGCAGAGATGAGCCTCGCTCAGCATCTTTTGTTACGCGCCGCCATCGCCCGGTTCTGGAAAGAACCTTACGAGCAAAAACTCGTCCGCTGGGGCACCGATCTGCATGACCGGTTCCTGCTTCCGCACTTCGTCTGGGATGACCTTTGTGATGTCCTTTCGGACATGCAGGACTTCGGTTATGACATCAAGCCCGAGTGGTTTGCTCCGCACTTTGAGTTCAAGTTCCCCGCCATCGGCGCCATCACCCAGCGCGGGGTGCATGTCGATATCCGCACGGCCTTGGAGCCCTGGCATGTGTTGGGAGAAGAAGGCACCTCTGGCGGCACCGCGCGCTATGTGGACAGCAGTCTCGAGCGCGTGCAGGTGAAGACCAGTGGTCTCGTCCCTGGCCGCTACGTCATCACCTGCAATGGTCGTCAGGTCCCTCTGCATCCAACGGGCACGAATGGCGAGTTCGTCGCAGGTATCCGCTACCGTGCCTGGCAGCCCGGCGAGTGCCTCCAGCCCACCATCGGCGTGCACAGCCCGCTCACCTTTGACATCGTCGACACCTGGAACCAGCGTAGCCTTGGCGGTGCCACCTACCACGTGGTACATCCAGGCGGCCGGAGCTACGACACCTTCCCGGTGAACAGCTACGAAGCCGAAAGCCGCCGTCTGGCGCGCTTCTTCACCAACGGTCACACCCAGGGCAAGTTCACCCCGCTGCAGATCCCGCAGATACCCGAGTTCCCGCTCACGCTGGATCTTCGGTTAGGTTAGAGCCTGACTGGATTTTATCGTCGCTCACGCAATGTTGTCGCCCTCCTTCACCGGAGGGCGTAGCCTTGCCTGATGCCCAAACAAGATACTGTCATTCACTGGTTCCGGCGTGACCTCCGGCTCACGGACAATCCTGCCCTGAGCGCGGCGGCGAAGGCGAGTGAGCAGGTGGTGCCGGTGTATGTGCTCAGTGACTGGAAGAAGGACCACGGCTGGACCGGCAGCATCCGTCAGCAGTTCCTCTGCGGGTGTCTTGATTCTCTGGCGAAGAACCTGCACGCCATCGAAAGCCGTCTCATCCTGCGCACGGGGCGGGCAGACTTGGAGATCGAGAAGCTCATCAAAGAGACCAAGGCGACAGCGGTCTACTTCAACCGAGACTACGATCCCTATGGCCGAGACATGGAGAAGAAGGTGCAGGCGGTCTGTGCTCGTCACAACGTCGAGTGCCACAGCTTCAAGGATCGCGTGCTGCACGAGGCGGAAGAGGTGCTGACGGGCAGCGGCGGCCCTTATCGTGTCTTCACCCCTTATTCCCGCAACTGGCTCTCCTTGGAGAAGGCCGAGGCTCATGGTCGCTTGAGAACCCTGGGCCCGGCGAAGCGGATCCTAAGTGATGAGCTGCCGACCCTTGAGCATTGGAAATTGCCCGCCACGGATGCCGATTTGCCCGCTCCTGGTGAAAAGGCAGCCCGCGAACGGATGAAGGACTTCATCGAGAACGGCAGGCTCATGAGTTACCAGCAGAGGCGTGACATCCCCTCGGGCTTGTCAACCTCCCGGTTAGGCCAGGATCTTCGCTTCGGGCTCATCTCCATCCGTGAGCTTTATACACGCTGCTCTGCTGCCTTGGTCGAGGCGAAGACGCCGAACGCCCACAAGTCCATCGAGACCTACATCAAGGAACTGGCCTGGCGTGAGTTCTACATGGCCGTCCTCTGGAACAATCCCGACGTGTTCGAGGAGGAGTTCGCCCCCGAATTTCGCGGCATGCCGTGGCCGGGGAAAGACGAAGACTTTGAAGCCTGGGCCGAAGGCAAGACTGGCTTCCCGATTGTGGATGCAGGCATGCGCCAATTGCTCGCCACCGGCTTCATGCACAACCGCGTGCGCATGATCGTCTCCATGTTCCTCACCAAAGATCTGCACTGTTACTGGAAGCAGGGTGAGAGCTTCTTCATGCAGCATCTTGTAGATGGTGAGAACGCCAGCAACAACGGCGGCTGGCAGTGGAGCGCCGGCACAGGAGCCGATGCTGCCCCCTACTTCCGCATTCAGAATCCCTGGACCCAGACGAAGAACTACGACCCCGAAGGTCTCTACATCCGCCAGTGGGTGCCCGAGCTGCGCAACGTGTCGCCCGAGCGTTTCCTGACTCCGCCCAAAGATAGCCGTGCATTGGCTCCAGGCTATCCGCTGCCCATCGTCGATCACAGCGAGGAGCGTGACCGGACACTGGCCATCTTTGCGAAGCATCGCGGCAAGCATTGACGGGACTGTGACGCAATGCGCGTTGACGATTGGAGGTCTGCTTGTCTAGGCTCTTCCTTCCACTGTCCCTCACTCATGGAGTCGTTCCCTTATTTTCTCGGGTTTTCCCTGATCTGCGCGCTGCTCAGCTACGGTCTTCTGCGCGGACCGCGTTGGATGTGGTATCTGGGCTGGGCCGTTTTCTATTTTATCTCCGGGCGCGCCGGACATGACTGGTTCATGATGCTGCACTCCGCCACGGATCACTGGCACGCCGTCCATGCCTGCGCCTATCTGCTGGGAGGATTTCTCATCTGGCTGCCTGCGGTCATTTGGTGGACGAACTGCCGGCACCTGTTTGGAGTTCGCGCCGTCAGCAAATCATGACTTATTCTTCCACCGGCACGGCTTTGACAGGGGCGTTTTGGACCGGTTCCACCATCGATCCTGCTCTGGGTACGGAGCTCAGTGCTGTTCCAACGATCAAAGAGGACACACCTCGTCCCCATTGATAGCCGAAACCGAAGGGCAGGTCTCCGGTCTTGTGATGGGTGAAGGCATCACGAAGGTCGGGCTGGTCGTGCTTGGCGAATAGTTCGATAGGCCCCGGGTAGTTGCCGTAGAGGCCCATCACCCAGTCGTTGCCAGGGAAGTAACGCAGAGGGATGCCGCTGTCGTCCTGGACGATGTTGCGCGTGTTGGTCAGCAGGAAGTCACGCACGCTGCTGAACTCGCCCATGTGCATCAGGTAGGAGGCAGCTTTCGTGAAGCCATTGCCACGGCCCTGCTTCTTGCAGAAGGCCATGAACCCTGGATTGCTCTTGATGCCCCAGTCCGAGAGGTCGGTGGTGAAGTAGTAGAGCGTCTGGGTGCGGCCCGTGGTGCCGTGGAAGACGATCTTCACGCCCGGTGTCTTGGACTTGTCCTTGGTGAGGTCACCACCGCTGCTGAGCTTTACCAGCTCGACGCTGCTGATCTGGCAGCCGGAGCGCGCCAGGAAGACCATCATCACGGGTAGCGTGCCGCTGAGCTGAGAGGCATTCAGGTCGTTCTTCATGTCTGCTGTGATGAAGAAGCTGAAGCTCAGGATGGCATTCAGTGATTTACGCAGATTCGCCAAGGCGGCGGTACGCACCGCAGGATCGAGAGACTCGATCTGCGGGATGTCTCCCACTGGCTCACGACCACATAGGATGTAAGTGCTGGCGTTCGGAAAGAAGGCATGAGCATACAGCATGTCCGGCCCGCTGAACGGGTAAAAGAGCGGACTCGGATCTGAGTAGACGAAGTCCAGCGTGGTCGGCATCCAGCCACGGATGGGACCGAGCTGACGCTCTTCCACATCGATCCAGGCACGTTGAAACTCCGAAGCATGCTGCTGCCAGGCAGGCTCCCTTGCCCAGGGTTCGAGGGCTGAACCATCAATGTTCAGTCCGGCCAGATAGCGTGCCTCTTCATTGGGCGATGCCGCCAGCGCCGGGAAGACGCTGATGGACCAGAGGCAGAAAAGCGCGAGGAGATGTTTCATGGCTTATGAGGCTGCAGGCAGTTTACGTCCAATCTCATCAATCCGGTAACCAAAGCCACTCCCCTTGAGGGTGCTCAGGTCCACCACACCGCCACGGCGGCGATACAGACCCGGGTGAACGCGCTCCTCAATGACTGAGGCATCGGGATAAAACTGCATCGCATTGCACTCCACCCCCTGGATCGTGCCGGCATGCGCGGCGAGACGTACGTGAGGGATGATGGCCAGCATGGGATTCGTCAGGTCCTGAACCATGAGCGGCATGCCATGGGCCTTGGCCCAGCAGAGGCTGAGCAGCGCGCCGGTCTGTGTCTTGCAGGTCTTCAGCGCCACACCGCTCCAGCCGAGACGACGCCCGAGGCGGACGAATTCCCAGTCATGAGCGCTTTCATCCAGGAACAGCGGCTTGCGGGCGGATACACTACGCACATCGATCTGATGCGCTTCCAGGTCATACGGGAAGGGCTGCTCGACATACAGCGTGCGCGCATAGATCCCGGGCTCGTCGGCCAGCAGGCGGTCCGTGATGGCATTCACATACGCGGGATCCTGCACGGTGCAGTTGAAGTCCGCGCTCAGCCAGCATACACCGTTGGTTAGGCCGATGCGGCCCACGCGTACCATGCGCTCATAGTCCCAGGCCGCGTCTGTGCCGCGCAGCTTGACCTTCAGGCATTTCAAACCATCACGCTGGATCCAGTCGGCCAGCAGCAGGGGATGCTCGTCCTTCGGTTCGCTGCCATTGAGATCACAGGCTTCCAGCGCATCCACACCACCCACCAGATGCCACACGGGAAGCTGCTTCGGTGCATTGCGCACCAGATAGTCCTGCGGATAGCGCCCGCGGAAATCAATGCCGCTGCCATCTTCCGCCTGGATGAAGGCGCTGAGATCACGTGACATGAAGTCAGGCCCGTACGTGTCATAGACATCTTTGTTCAGCAGGTTGCCAAAGGCATCATGAATGGCAATGTCAAAGGCACTGAAGGCCACGAGAGAGCCGAGATATGGCATCTCAGGGCCGCCGGCTTCCGTGTTCGCAGCTTTCAGGGTGGCCGCCAGAGGTCCATGAATGAAATCCGCGCCGATCTCCATGGGGTGGCCTTCCAGCCCGCTGCCCACCAGTTCCGTAGCGAGCTTCTTGGAAAGCTCCTCCATGCGGCGCAGGCGGTCCGACACGGCCAAAGTGCTCGGCCAGACCCAGGAGACGCTGAGCGGGGTCTCTCCCCAGCCTTCGGCCGACTGCCCGCTGCGGTCGGTGACCGTCACCTTCACACGCAGGCAAGACACACTGGTCACCGTCTCCGGCCCGAACTTGAGCGGCACGCGCATGGTGACTGGCAGGAAGTAAACAGAGGCGGCGGTGACTCGGACGTCGGTAGGTTTCATGTCTGGTTAGGTTATAAAATTTGGATCAGATAGACTGGTTTGAGGCAAAAATGAGAGGATCAGTGTGGCAAGAATCCCGCTCCTGCCAAATCGTGGCTCGACTGATGATGATCAATCGGTAAGCATTCTCCCCCGATGGTTCCGAAATCTACATGGTTTCAAAGATTCCTCCACGAACTGATGCCTGTGATCTATGGCATCGTCGCGGCGATGATCGCTATCGGTGGATTGTTGGTGGCGATTCTGATCTATGAACACCGCCCCTTGGAGGCGAGTCCGCCCCAGCAGCTCCAGGCTCCGATGCTGAGTGCTTCCAGGCAGCCGTCAGTGGCCCCCAAGACCCTTTTGGCTCCTCCTGAAACGATCCGTCCGGCGCTGCCCGCGAACCCAGATCAGGCGCCTGCTCCCGTTCGTGAGCTGGCGCCAGCGCCTGCACCTGCGGAACCGATGAAGGTCGCGCCAGTGCCTGTGCCTGCTCCCACGCAGTCCTCTCCTCCGGTCATCACCGCTGCGCCGGTGAAGTCGAAGACCGACTGGAAATGGACACCGCTGAAGGATGACGTCACCACCCTCCACCGCAATGTGATCCCGGATCTTGGCGGGCTGCCTCTTTTGCAGTATGCCGTGATGCTGGATGACGCAGAGTGGATCGGCGAGCTGATCTACCGAGGTGCTGACCCCAATGAAACGACGCCCGGAGGCGATACCATACTGTGTCACGCCGTGCGTCTGTCCGCCACCAACAGCGTGCGTGCTCTGGTGCATGGCGGTGCGGATGTCACCCAGACCGGGCTCGAGAACCAGCTTCCCCTGGCGCTGGCCTCCTTGCGGCGCGGCGCGGACATCTATCGTGCTCTGCTGACGGCAGGCGCAGATGCCAACACACGTTTCATCGCCCCTGTTAGCAGGGCGCTGCTGGACCGTGTGACCATCAAGGATCTGAAGAACACGCTCGAGGATGATCGCGGTGTGACCCCCTTGATCGCCTGTGCGGCCCGTGGAGATGTGGAAGGCGCTGCGGAACTTCTGCGCTGGGGTGCCAAGTCTGATCGCTGCACCACGCGCTACCACCGCTATCCCATCAATTTCGCGGCCACGCAGGGCTATCTCTTCCTCATGCGCATCATCCTCGGCCGCCAGCCGGAGTCCGAGCCGGAGACCCTGGTGACGATCGATCTCAGCCGCCAGCGTGCCTGGGTGACCCAGGAAGGCCGTATCATCGACACCTGTTCTGTCTCCACTGGACGTGAAGGCTATGGCACACCTGCTGGACGGTATGTGATCACGGACAAGCACCGCTCATGGACCTCCACGCTGTATCATGTGGCGATGCCGTTCTTCATGCGTCTGAACTGCAGCGCTATCGGCCTGCACAGCGGTTACGTCACCGGACGTCCGGCCTCTCATGGATGCATTCGCCTGCCCTATGACAAGGCGAAGAAGTTCTTCGGACTCTGCAACGTCGGTGATGAGGTGCAGATCGTCTATTGATCAGAGCATCGTGCCTTCGAGTCCCTGGACCTCTTTCTTCACCAGGGCACCGACACGATGCTTGGCCAGATAAACTTGGGCGGCATTGATGCCGAGCGCTTCGCTGGTCTTCTTCACGCCCCAGCCCTTCATCACGTAGCAGTCGAAAATCTGAAACTGCCTTGGTGAGACCTTGGCCTTCACGCGCTCGATGGCGGCGGAGGTGATGTTGTCCCGCCATTCCTTGTCCCAAATGCTTTCAAGGAGGTTGTCCTTTTCGTTGGAGAGTCGATCCAGGGCCAGATTGCTCGTCTCCTCGCTGTCGGCGTTGCCTTGATCAGCCAGGGAGGGCTGGCGCTTGCGGGCACGGAACACATCCAGCACACGCCAGCGGGTCATTTGCAGCAGCCAGGCTTTGAAAGATCCGGCGCGGGGGTCGTACTGACCCTTCTGCACCTGCCGGGCGATGGCGATGATGGTCTCCTGGATCACATCAAAAGCCTCTTCACGAGTCAGGCCAGCCTTGGTGGCCACCGAATAGATCAAGCGCCAGTAGGTCTGGTAGAACTCATTCCACGTTCGCTGATCTTCCCAGTTGTTGAGACGTTCGATGAGAGACTTGCGGGTTTTTTCCCACAGGCCTTTCTCTTTTTTGACTTCTTCTGGGATTTCCGGCGTCTCCTCCATTGATGTCTGATTCTCTGCGGTTACCGCCCTGTGTCAAACCTCGTGTCACCCAGAGAGCTGCCCGCCGTGAAAAAATCTTTCTTTCGTCAATCTCCAGCTACCCGGTCGGGTGAGTCAGACATTTGTTCGCTTGAGCCCATCAGACTCATGCAAGGCCGTCAGGCCATCGTCGTTCATGGGGGCTCATGAAACTCTCGCGCTTCTTCTTTACAGCCCTGCTCGCCCTTGGCGGCCTGACGCTTCAGGCGGCAGACAAGCCAGACGTGCTCTTCATCGCGGTCGATGACCTCAATGACTGGACCTCCTATCTCGGCGGCCATCCGCAGACCAAAACGCCGAACATCGACCGCCTCGTGGCCCGAGGCACCGCCTTCACGAATTCCCACTGCGCAGCCCCGGCCTGCAATCCCTCCCGTGCTGCGCTGATGAGCGGCCTGCGCCCATGGACCACCGGCATCTACACGAATGGCGATCCCGCCCAGGATGTGCTCAAGGATGTGAACACGATCAATCGCCACTTCCTGGCCAGCGGCTACAACACCCTCGGCGGCGGTAAGATCTACCACAATATCAATGCTGAAGGCCGCAAGGACACCTGGACGGCGTGGGCCGGTCTTTTCCCCAGCATTAATGAGCATGAGGAGAACATGAACGGGCTGAAAGGCGGTCACTTCGACTGGGGTGCCGTGGATGGAAAGCCCTCTGACATGGGGGATTACAAGCTCACGGACTGGGCCATCAATCACCTCAAGACAGCGCCAGCGGACAAGCCGCTCTTCCTGGCTGTCGGGTATGTGAAGCCGCACCTGCCGTGGTATGTCCCACGTGAGTACTTCGACCGCTTCCCGCTGGAATCCATCCAGCTTCCCACCGTGAAGGAAGATGACCTGGCTGACATCCCCAAGGCAGGTGTGAAGATGGCAGGACCCGAGGGAGATCACGCCAAGGTCCTCAAGTCAGATCAGTGGAAGCAAGCCGTGCAGGCCTATCTGGCCACCATCTCCTTTCTCGATGACCAGGTTGGCCGCCTGCTGGACGGCCTGGATGCCAGCCCGCGCAAGGACAAGACCATCATCGTCTGGTGGACCGACCACGGCTGGGCGCTCGGTGAGAAGCAGCACTGGCGTAAATTTGCGCTGTGGGAGGAGACCACCCGAACCAGTTTTGCCATCACGGCTCCTGGCATCACCAAGCCAGGCACGACCTGCACCGCGCCTGTGGATTACACCCATGTCTACCCCACGCTCTGCGAGCTCACCGGCCTGTCTTTGCCTGAGCATGTGAAAGGCCCGAGCCTCGTGCCTTTGCTCAAAGATCCGAAAGCCGCCTGGGATCACGTGGCCGTTTGCTCGCATGGAAAGGGCAATCACAGCGCCCGTGACAGCCAGTGGCGCTACATCCGCTATGCTGATGGCAGCGAGGAGCTCTACGATCACAGCAAGGACCCGTATGAATGGACGAATCTCGCCAGCGAGACCAGCAGCAGCGAGGTGAAGGCACGGCTCGCCACGGTCTTTCCGAAAGAGGAAGCCAAGCCTACCTCCGGCGGCAAAGGTGGCAATGCCGATGGCGGTGAGAAGCCCCGCAAGGGCAAAGGCAAGAATGCCAAGAAGAAGGCTGAGTGATTGCCTCTCATCTCCCGTAAGCCACACTTGCGGGAGGCTGGCCTCCGCGTGATCACTCATGCCATGTTGCCCGCTGACTTCTGGACCTCGGAAGAGTGTCACATCGCCATAAATCCGCATCGTCGTGAAGACGCGGACGGTCTGGCGGAATGGGCAGCAGGGCAGGGGATGCAAAGCCTTTGCTTCTTTCAAACCTCCGGCAGCGAGGGCACGCCGAAGTGGGTGGCGCTAACCAAAGATGCTTTCTTGATCTCAGGCAAGGCCGTGAATGAGCACTTTGCCGTCACGAGGGAAGATGTCTGGCTCATCGCGCTGCCACAGCATCATGTGGGTGGTTTCGCCATCCTCGCACGGGCGCATCTTTCCGGTTCACGGATCGTGCATGATGAGGCGCGCTGGGACCCGGAGAGATTTGTCGGAATGTGCACTCGCGAAGGCATCACGCTCGTGTCCCTCGTGCCCGCTCAGGTGCATGACTTGGTGCGTGAAAGGTTCCGCTGCCCTCCCAGGCTGCGTGCGGCGATCATCGGCGGAGGCGGCATGTCACGAGACCTTGCCCTCGCTGCGCGGGAGCTCGGGTGGCCGGTGTTTCAGAGCTATGGCATGACCGAGGCGGCATCACAGGTCGCCACGCAACCTCTGAATGAAAGCGTGGATCACGAGAGTCTCCAGGTCCTGCCACACTGGCAGGTGCAGGTGGACGGTGAGGCTCGTCTGAAACTCAGCGGACCGGCGCTGGCACGGGGGTATGCCTCCAGGCAGTCCGAGGGCTCCTGGCAATGGCAATCCCTGGGGGAGGGCTTGGTGACACGGGATCGCGTGCGTCTTTGGGAGTTTGGCGGGGCCCGCTGGCTCGCCTTCGTGGGCCGGGAGTCGGGCTTCGTGAAGATCCTGGGTGAGCTGGTCCATCTCGCCCCCTTGCAGAGCCGGCTGGAGTCTCTGGCCCTCGCTCACGGGGCGGCTTATGTGCCGATCATCGCGGCGGTGCCAGATGCCCGCCGGGAGAGCCGCCTGTTGATGGTGGTTGAGGATGATGCTGGAGCCGCCCTTTTGGAGGGCTTCAATGCGTGCACGGAGCCGCTTTGCCAGATTTCCGAGACGGTGAAGGTCTTGAGCATTCCCCGCTCACCGCTGGGGAAAGTGGACTCGAAGGCGCTGCAGGCTTTGCTGTGCCAGTGTTAGACCCCGTTGTGCTCCGGTGTCCATTTCGTCACCGAGACGCCCCGTCATCCTTCTGGTTCGGGGCGGGACAATCGAAAATCGCTACCTTTTTGGCTGCCTTTGTAGCGAAAAAATCGCTGATCAAAGTTCTTGCCGGGCAGCGGCAGCATAGATTAAACATCCGACCGCGACCACCTGTGACAGGGTAAGGATAGCAGCATCTCAGGTGCGTCTTCGGTATTCTCCGTTTGAAGCACTCACGGTGCGGCCTCCTGACCGCACGCCAGGTCCGAACTTCAAAGTCAATTATGAATACCAAGATGTATGTGGGGAACCTCCCCTTCAAAGCCACCGCTCAGGAAATCACAGATCTTTTCTCGCAGCACGGCGGCGTAACAGATGTCTTCCTTCCGATCGATCGTGACAGCGGTCGTCCGCGTGGGTTTGCGTTTGTCAGCATGGACACCCCTGAATCGATGCAGGCTGCCATTACGGGCCTGAATGGCAAAGATTTCGGTGGTCGTTTGCTCGCAATCAATGAAGCCCGTCCGCGTGAAGAGCGCCCAGGTGGTGGCGGCGGCGGCGGCGCAGGCCGTGGCGGCTACGGTGGTGGCGGCGGCGGCGCAGGCCGTGGCGGCTACGGTGGTGGCGGCGGCGGAGCAGGTGGTGGCGGCGGCGGTGGTGGTCGCGGCGGCTACGGTGGTGGCGGCGGTGGTGGTGGCGGCGGCAAGAAGTGGGAACGCGATGATCGTCGCAAAGGCGGCTACGAAGGTGGCGGCGGCGGCGAAGAGCGCTGGTAATCCCATTCCCCCGAACCAACAATACACTAAATACTTTGGCGGAACCTGAGCATCAGGTTCCGCCTTTTGTTTGTTCCCGCATCATCGGGAGACGCGACTCCCCGTCGTAGCATAGGGCTTTCTAGCCTGTGCTTCCCTGACGTTGAGTCCCGCGCATTTACTGGGCGACCAGGCGCATGTCGCTCGATGAAACAAAACAGCTTCAAAAGAACCCCAGACTCTCCCTTCAGAGCCTCTGTGTTCCTCCGTGCCCTCTGTGGTGAAATTAACGGACATCCCGCCCTCGGACGATTTTAGATTTGTCCCGTCTTTGCCTAACAAATGTTGACGCGCATCTACCCTTGTTTGAGGCACGCCTTTTTCTCCCGCCAGCCCCTGACTCCGCCCTTGCCAGCCCATCATGCCCAGCCATGATGAACCCATGGGTAAACTCCAAGACAAAGTCGCCGTTGTGACCGGTGCCGGACGCGGCATCGGCAAAGCCATTGCTGAAAAATTCGCCTCCGAAGGTGCCAAAGTGGCCATCGCCAGCCGCACCGAGGCCAACTCCCAGGCCGCTGCGGACGCCATCAACGCCCTGTATCCAGGCGCTGCCAAAGGCTATGCCGTGGACGTGGGCAATGGCGCTGCTGTGGCCGAGTTCGGCAAACAGGTGCTCGCTGACTTCGATCACGTGGATATCCTCGTGAACAACGCTGGCGTCACCAAGGACGGCCTGCTCCTGCGCATGAGCGAGGAAGACTGGGACTTCGTCGTGGACACCAACCTCAAGGGCGCCTTCCACATGATCAAGGCCTTCCAGCGCAGCCTGCTGAAGCAGAAGGGCGCCCGCATCATCAATGTCGCCTCCGTCATCGGCCTCATTGGTAATGCCGGCCAGGCCAACTATGCCGCCAGCAAGGCCGGCCTCATCGGTTTCACCAAGTCCCTCGCCAGGGAATACGCAGGCCGCGGCGTCACCGCCAATGTCATCGCCCCCGGCTTCATCGCCACCGACATGACTGGCGTGCTCGATGAAAAAGTGAAGGCCGCCATCCTCGAAAAAATCCCCCTCGGCGACTTCGGCCAGGCCGATGACATCGCCGCCACCGCCGCCTTCCTCGCCAGCCCCGACGCCCGCTACATCACCGGCCAGGTGATCGCTGTCGACGGTGGCATGGTGATGTAATTTGTTCGCGGCCTACCGGAGTTGCGGCAGCGGAGTGGTCCGCACAGTCTTCTGTGCGGAAGCGCGTGGCGATCATGCACATCTCGGTGGCAAAGGCCTGAGCGGATTTCCACCGTCATGGCTGAACGATTGACAAAAATCCTGCGACTCCTGACCTTTTTTTAACCCTGTAAAAAAGGTTTCGACGAACACAAGATATCTGAATCACTCCCTCAAAGCCGCAGGCCGGTGCGCCGGAATCTGCGCCTTGAAATCACCCAGGCTGTTCCAGTGGGCGTGTTCGTTGAGGTCCACCTCGGCGATGGCCACGGTGCCCCACTCGGTGGCCTTGGCGAGGACATCGCCATAATGGTCAAAGATGCCGGAAATCATCCACTGGTGCTGCTTCTCATCGGTGTAGGTGCTGCTGACCACGTACACATGGTTCTCGCAGGCACGGGCGGAGGCCAGCTTCGGATTGCAGCCCCACACAGGCCAGGCAATCACCTCGGCACCCTTGATGGTGAGCGCCCGCGCCACTTCAGGGAAGAACCCGTCGTAGCAGATCATCATGCCGACCTTGCCAAAGCGCGTCTCAAACACCGGATAGTCGCGGCCCGGCGTGATGCCGTGCTCCACCTCGCTGCGGGGCAGGGTGACCTTGCGATACTTGCCCACCATCTTGCCGTCCGGTCCGATGAGCGCCGAGGTGTTGTAAAGCGTCTTGCCCTCACGCTCCACCAGTCCGGCCACGATGTAGAGATCATGCTCCTTCGCGAGCTTGCCGAAGTACTCCGTGCTGGGTCCAGGAACGGCCTCCGCGCTGGCCTCCATAGGCTTGCCTGTTCCATAATAGGTTAGGGTCTCCGGCAGCACCACCAGGTCGGCTTTTTGCCTCGCAGCCTCGGCGATCAGCGGAGCAAACTGCGGCGGCTTGTCCTCGGGATTCTTGCCTTGCTTAGGCTGCAGATGAATGGTCGCGAGCTTCACCCTGCGCGGGGCAGGGGCGGGGACTTCCGTGAGATCCACATCACTCCACTCGACCCGTGCATTGGAAGCCCATTGCAGATAAAGCTCCAGCTTGGCCTGACGTGCTGCTTCAGGCGCACGCAGAGTGGTGGCAAAGCGTCCCCACTCGCCCGCGTTGCTTCCGAGATCAGCGGGATACTCCGGCTCGGCCTGCGGAATAGTGCCTTTGGCATAACCTCCGGTGGCAGGCTGCTCCCACTTCACGCTTCCGCCCTTCTCATCCAGCCAGATGACCCGTGTCACCACACTGCGACGCGGTTCGGACACATCGCGAAACTTCCTCCAGGCCTCGAACTGGTAGTGCTTCCCACCTTGCACCGGCACCGTTTTTACCCAGCAGCCGATCCACTGTTCGCCGGGACCGGTTTCGATCACCAGCCCGCCTTGGCCATCGCGGCCCGCCTTGGGATTCACAACGTGCTCCGGCGTGGCCTCGGCACGTGGGGACCAGAAGGTCCAGCCTTCCAGGCTGGCAGCCTGAGTGGACAGCGCGCAGGCGAAGAGGCAGGCAGTGGTGAGGAGGCGTTTCATGGCAGGGCTACTCATAGAACGGAAACAACTGGCGAATCTCTTCAGCGCTGGGCTTGCGACCGTATTCGCAGATCTCAAAAGTCTCCGCGTACTTCACCGCCTTGCCCTTCTCCTCACCATAGTACTGCACCAGTAGGTCGCGGTATTTGTCCGCCTCGCTCCCCTGGCGCGCGCCCCAGCGGCGCTTCAGCCAGGCACGGCGTGCTGCTTCATCGGAGGCAGGTGGCACCTCCTTCTCCACATGCTCCGCCGAGCCACTGGCTCCCCCCTCATAGGCCTGGGAGGTCAGCTCATGTAGACCCTCCAACTTTTGGTCCAAAGCATCATCCAGCGCCACGGCGATGTCGGGCTTGAAAGGGTAAGGCTTCTGGAAGCCATCGCTCGAATACAGGAAGACCGGGTTCTTCTTCATCGCCGGCACATCCGGGCAGAAGAACGGCACCGTGACCATGAAGGCCGCATCCTGCACCAGCACACCGACATAGCGATGATCCGGATGATAGTCCCACGGCCGATGCGCGATGACGATGTCCGCCTGCCATTCACGAATCACCTTGGTGAGCAGGCGACGGTTCTCCAGCGTCGGCATGAGCTCACCGTCATGGATGTCCAGCACCTGGGAAGTCACCCCCAGCTTCTTCGCACAAGCCGCCGCCTCTGTGCGCCGGCGATTCGCCAGCGGTCCTCCTGCCTCTAGCCAATGGCCGATGTCTCCATTCGTCACCGACACCAGCTTCACATGATGCCCCAGCCGCGCCCATTTCACCGCCGTGCCACCGGCTTTGTATTCGGCATCATCAGGATGCGCGCCAAACACAAGGATGCGGAGCTTTCCGTCCGTATCGGCGGCATGAACCATGGCGGAACCTGCCACGAAGCAGAGACCCAGGACAAAGAGAATGGATTTCATAGGCCCCGCCAGTCTGAGGCCATGTCCCGCAAAGGCAATCCACATTCGTCACCACAAGACAGCTCCGAGTGATGCCTGGCGCGACTTCGGCATCAATACTTTGGCACAGCCGAATCCACCTCGTCCGACCAGGCGGTGATCCCGCCGGTGACGTTCACCGCATTCGTGAACCCCAGTTCCTCCAGTGCTGCCACCGCTTTGGCGCTGCGGCCGCCCATCTTGCAGTGCACATAGAGCGGTAGATCGCGTGACAGCTCAGCCGCGCGCGCCGTCACTTCGCCAAGCGGAATCAAGACCGATCCCTCGATGCGGGCCTTCGCATATTCATCAGGCTCCCGCACATCGAGAAGGAAATGTTTGTCGCCCTTTTCACGCAGGGCATGCAGTTCACGGACAGAGATCGTTTTCACTTTCGGTTCAGGTTGGATGCCACAGAAGCCCTCGTAATCGATGGGTTCCGTGATGGTGGGATTCTCGCCGCAGACCGGACACTCGGAATCACGACGCAAAGTGAAGGTGCGGAAGCGCAGCCCGAGCGTGTCCACATGCAGCAGCTTGCCTAACAAAGGTTGCCCTATGCCTGTGATGAGCTTGATGGCCTCCAGCGCCTGCATGGTGCCGATGAGTCCGGGCAGCACGCCCAGCACACCGCCTTCAGCACAGCTCGGCACCAAGCCGGGAGCAGGTGGCTGCGGAGACATGCAGCGATAGCACGGTGCGCCCAGATGCGGGGCAAAGACCCCGACCTGACCTTCAAAGCGCAGGATGCTTCCATAGACATTCGGCTTCTTCAGCCACACAGACACATCGTTGGAGAGGTAGCGCGTGGGAAAATTGTCCGTGCCATCGATGATCACATCATAGTCCGCGGCGATGCGCAGGGCATTTGCAGCAGTGAAGCGCTCCGCATACGTCTGGAGCTCGAGATGCGGGTTGATGCCGAGCAGGCGGTCGCGCGCCGCCTCCAGCTTCGGGCGGCCCAGGTCATCCTGGCCGAACAAAATTTGCCGTTGCAGGTTCGAGATCTCCACCACATCGGCATCCACCAGCCCGATCTTGCCCACACCTGCCGCCGCCAGATACATGGTGATCGGCGACCCCAGCCCACCTGCGCCGATGCACAGCACACTCGCAGCCTTCAGCTTGCGCTGCGCCTCGATGCCAAACTCAGGAATGGCCAGATGACGTGCGTAGCGCTGAAGCTCGGCGTTAGAGAAGTCGGACATGATGGGGGAACGAATGCCGGGTGGAATGTGGAGCTATAAAACTCCAGCATGCCGCACGGCTCCGAGTCTCGTCATTTCACTCCCATCACTTCTTTGAGATAGCGGATGCTTTCGCGGGCGATGTGCTGGGCTCCGGGGCGATAGTCGAAGACCTCCACGGAAAGGAAGCCATCATACTTCACCTCGTTCAGCGCGGCGATGATGGGCTCAAACTTCACCTCGCCCATGCCTGGGCCGAGCAGGTTCGGATCATTGGCATGGAAGTGGACGAACCACTCTTTGCTGTCGCGAATGATGTCGGGGATGGACTTGGCCTCATCGCTCATCGCCTTCACATCCAGGTGCAGCTTGCAGTTTGGATGGTCGACCATCTGGCAGAGGCGGATGGTTTCCTCCGCCGTGTTCAGGAAGTTCGTCTCCTTTTTGCCCAGCGGTTCCATGGCGATCACCACGCCGTATTTGCCACACTCTTCGGCCACTTCGCGCACGCTGTCAGCAGCACGCTTGAAGGCATCTTCATACTCCCATTCAGGGAGGATGTTGCGCGCCTTCGGGCTGCCCCAGACCATGATGCGACCGCCGGTCATGGCGCAGAAGCGGGCGAGGTGACGGCCGAACTTCGCGGTCTCCTTGCGCTGAATGGCGTCTGGTGAGGTGATGTGAAAAAAGGTGGGCTTCGTCAGCAGCCAATGCAGACCGAGAATCTCCAGGCCAAAGGAGGAGGCGATGTGGCTCAGGCGCAGCGCATCCGCCTCAGTCAGATCACGGGGATCTTCCTTCAGGGTGAAGGGCGCAAGCTCCAGCGCGTGGTAGCCCGCGGCAGCCACGTCCTCGCACACTTTTTCAAAAGGCCAGTCGGAAGGGTAAGTCTCGTTGCAGATCGCGAATCGCATAGGTAGGGACGGAGAGGCTGGCGAGCCTGCCGCTGTCCGTCAACTGCGCGATTCCAAAGAGCTGGCTGCGGGCTAGTTGCTGAACTGCATCACGATGATCAGGATCACCAGGCCAATGAAGATGGCGATGGCGATCTTGACCCAGCTCAGCGGGTATTCGCCGGTGATCTTGCCTGTGGAGCCGTTCACAGCCACCTGATAGGTCTTGGCACCGTAGTTGTAGGTTAGCAGCCAAATGGGCAGGAGGGTGTGCTTGAAGGTCTGCGCGCTGTACTGCGGGGAGATGCGCAGGTTGCGGTAAGTATCTCCCGGCACTTGCCCGCCCGCCTCGCTTTCAAGCTGCTGGTTCATGCGGTTGCGCGAGCCTTGCGCCGCTTGCACGAGGTCGATCTGATACTGCTCGACCACCCAGCCGCTGAGATACCCTGGATCATAGGGCACAAGATCCGTCGTCGTGGGGAAGGGGAGCAGATCATCCAGCAGCGCTGCATGCACACCTTTGGAGGCCGGGATGAGCACATCATCGAAGTCCTTGCTCACATGGCCGCTGGCATATTCCCAGCGCGTGTGCTGCTGTCGCTTGCCCTGGTTGTCGGTGGTGTAGTAGTGGTGTCCCGCCTCAGCTTCCCAGGGGCATTCAGCATGCGCATCAAAGGTCCAGTAAGGGAGGTAGAGGCCGTGCAGCGTGTCCGTGAGCGCCTTGTCTCCCACATCACTGCGCGCCCAGAAGTGACTGCCATACCAGCGGCGGATGTCCTCGCGCACCTTCGTCTCGGCTACCTTGAAAGGCAGCACACTCCCAGGCCGGATCGGTGACTGGATGTCATCCACATTGATCAGCGATGAAGAACCACAGAAGTCACAGCGCTGGGCCACTCGTGTCTCATTGAAGACCGAGATCGCCTGGCAGCTCTGGCAGCGCACCGTCTTACGGGCGGCATCCCATCCTCGTTGGTCTTCCGGAAGCGAACGCAAACCCGCGACGAGATCATTCTCCTCCACCAGGGTCCCGTCCGCTTTCAGTTCCGCTGGCGACACCGTTCCACAGTAAGGGCAAACGAGCGCATGCTTGGACGGCGTCCACACAGCTTCTCCACCACAACCAGGACAGGCAAATTTTGAGAGGGCGGTGACTTCAGACATGATTGGGAAGTGAGAGGGGCAAAGACTCGTCAAAAGAGTCGAGGACGTCAAGACAACGGTCGAGTCATCAGAGATGCTCACGAAAAAGGGTCAAGGCCGTGATTCATCACAACCTTGACCCAGAGTCTTCACTCAGTCCGCTCAGCCCAGCTTCGCGCCCAGGCGCTTCAGCATGGCTTCCAGCATCTGGCCGTACTTGATGTAGCTGTCATACTGCTCCTTGGCCTTCTGCTCGGGGGAGAGTTCGTCCGCAGCGCCTGCGCCATGGAAGACCACGGCCACATGCGGCTCGATGCTGATGTAGCCTTCGTATCCGGTATCGACGAGGTCCTTCATGATGCGCTCAGTCTGGCCTTCGCCTTCGCCGGGGAAGGTGTAGACGGCGTCGTTCTTGGTCTTGTCCCAAATGCCGTCTTTGACGTGCACGTGAGCCATGAAGGGCTTCACGGCCTGATACATCTCCCAGGCGTCCTGCTTGGAGCCGGGCTTGTCACGGTCGTCGATAAAGACCGGGTTGCCGGTGTCAAAGACCCACTTCATGCCGGGCACCGCTTCAGCCATGCGCTGTACATAAGTGGGGCTCATGCCGCCCCAGTTCATGCAGTTCTCATGCACCACTGTGAGTCCGGCATCGGCGAAGCGCTTGTTGATCTCGGTCATGCGGCGGATGCGTTCCGGGGCAAGCTGCTCCTCCACATCCTTGCCACCTTCATCTTTGCAGACGGCGTAGCTCATCACGCGGATCAGCTTGGCACCCAGGCGCTGCATGCGCGGGATGGCGCGTGAGATCTCCGCTTCCGTGATGCTGAAGTCGTCCGTGATCTTCTTGGCCCAGTTGCCAATGAGCGAACCAAAGCCGCTGATCTTCATGCTCTTCTCGTCCAGACGCGCCACGACCTTGTCGAAAACGGCATCAGGAATCTCGTGGAGGTTGCCCTTCACTCCATCGATCTCCACAGCGCGGGATTCGATGCTGTCCCAACCGAGTTCCTGGTGGGCTTTGATTTGCACGTCGAGGGACGCGCCTGCTTCATCTGCGATGCCGGTGAGTTTGATCATGGTGGTAAAGGGAAAGGAAAGGTGGAGCGCTTGATAACGACTAGGGCGCAGGGGTCAAGAGCGCAGCGGCCGAAGGAATCTTTACGTATCAAACGTGGTTCTAAAAAAAATAAAACTCAATCATGGCCCGGTCTTTGCTTTTCATATTGGTATGAGGTAGTGAGACAGCCAGCTCACCACGGCTCCAACCCCCAACCATGGCCGATCAAGGACTTTACCAAACCCAGACTCAGAAGCTCGCCATCGGTCCGCAGATGCAGCAGAGTCTTCAGATTCTGCAGGCACCTACCTTGGAGCTTCGGCAGATCATTCAGCAGGAGGTCGAAATCAACCCGGTGCTTGAACTCGAAAGCCCGGAGGTGTCGCTGGAGGATGCTGTGCCCGATGATCCGGACAATCGCGAAGATCGTGACGAGCTCGCCATGATCTCCCAGATGGATGAGGAGTGGCGTGAATACTGGGCGCAAAGCCGGATGCAGACCAGCAGCCGCACCTCTGAGGACCAGGAGCGCTGGCAGTTCTTGATGGACAGCATTGTGGCCCCCACCACACTCCAGGAGCATCTCGTCTCCCAGCTTCGTACTGCCGAGGACATCAGTCCCGCCGTGGTGAAGGACACCGAGTTTCTCATTGGCAGCCTGGATGACCGAGGCTTTCTCAATACCCCTGTGGAGGATATGAGCCTCCAGCATGCCATCCCGCTGGATGACCTGCGCAAGGCGAAGAAACTGCTCACCACCTTCGACCCCGTCGGCGTCGGCGCTGATGACCTTCGTGAGTGCCTGCTCATCCAATTGGAGCGTCTCGGCAAGCGCCAGAGCCTGGCCTTCCGCTTGGTGGACATGCATCTGGATGATCTGGCGAACAAGCGCTACCCCATCCTGGCCCGAAAGCTGGGCGTGCCGGTGGAGCAGATTTCCCGCGCCGCAGATTTCATCAGCACGCTGGATCCGCGCCCGGCCTCGCGCTTCGTCGTCAGCTCAAACAACTACGTCACGCCTGATATCATCGTGGAGCGGCAAGGCGGGGCTTGGGTGCCTGTCATGAACAACGATGACCTGCCCCATCTCCGGCTCAGCAATGCCTACAAGGACATGCTCAGCCAAGCCGGCAGCACCACCGAGGTGCGCAATTACATTCGGGACAAGCTGCGCAGCGGCAAGTTCCTCATCCGTAGCATCCACCAGCGCCAGCAGACCATTTATAAGATCGCGGTGCAGATCCTCGCGCATCAGCAGGAGTTCCTGGAAGTAGGCACCAGCATGCTGCGCCCGCTGAACATGGCCCAGGTGGCGGATGAGGTGGGGGTGCATGAGACCACTGTCAGCCGCGCCATCTCTGGCAAATACATGGCCACGCCCCATGGCGTGTTTGAGTTGAAGTTCTTTTTCAGCCACGGAGTGAAGACGGACTCCGGTGAGGACCTGAGCAACACAAGTGTCAAAAATGCCATCGCCGATCTCATCAAGACGGAGTTGAAGGCGAAACCCTTGAGCGACGACAAGCTCGCCAAGATCCTCGATAAGCAGGGGATCAAAGTGGCCCGCCGGACCGTCGCAAAGTATCGTGAGGCGCTCGGCATTCTGCCGAGCCATCTGCGGAAGTCTTTCTCCTGAGTGAGAGGGCGGGGAGACGCATCACTTCAATCACAAGATGAGAGTGATGCGCTTTCGGGAGCTTTCAGAGATCCGTTTCACTCTCTTCCTAACCCATCAGAGCCCCCTTTCTGGGGGCGGAATTCGATGGATGCTGCGGTTTCACGATCGTCATATCAGGTGGACCCCTTAGAATCGCGTCAGGAACTCGTCGCGCTCGGTCCACTTACCTCCAGATATTCGCTAAACCTTGAATATGAAGGACTTGGAAAGGAGGATTTAAGGTTGGGAACATTCTTGTTATTCTTTGAGAGCTTTTCACAGGTCTGCTGTCTGACATTGTGAATAACTTATTGTAACACCGTGTCTTGTGCCGGTTTTTGCGCTGTGTTTTAGCCAACCCCACCAAAGTAGATGACCTCTTATTTGTGATAGGTTTCGCAGCTTTGTTTTTTCTCTCTGGTCCAAAACCAATAAACCTCTAAAAAAAGCCTTGCCGTTTTGGTAATTATATAGAAAACTCAGGGTAATTCTGAATTTTGCGGCTCGCGCCGCTACTCTCCACGTTTTCCATACCTCTCCCGTCGCCCGCCATTCCCGCACTCTTATGTCTGACATCTCCGCACCCGAACTGATGACCGTTAAGGAAACCTCGGAGTATCTCCGCATTCCTCTGCCCACGGTCTATTATCTCGTTCAGCGCGGGCAGTTGCCTGCGGTTCAAATCGGCGGTCGCTGGCGCATCAAGCGCAGCCTGCTTGATCGTGATGTGCTGCGCAAAGAAGAAGAGTCCGGTCAGCCCACTGTCATGGTGGTCGATGACGACCCCGCTCTTCAGGCCCTTTTCAAACAGTTCCTCAAGAAGGCAGGCTTCGGTCGCCTCGTCGTGGGCACAGGTGCTGAAGCCATCAGCCTCGCGAAGAAGCAGAAGTTTGACTTCGTTTTCCTCGATCTCAAGCTTCCTGATGTTCCTGGTGACGAAGTCTATTCCCAGCTCAAGGAGCTTCATCCTGACCTGCCTATCGTGATCATCACCGGCTATCCGGACAGCGAGGTGCTCAGCCGCATCCTCAGCCACGGCCCGGTCACCGTGATCAAGAAGCCTCTCGAGTATGATCAGCTTAACAAGGCTGTGAAGCAGCTCGGTCACAAGGGCTCTGAAACTCCCGCCTGAGGCGCTTATATGGAGTGAGCCTTGCTCCTTGGCATCCTGAAGGCTAATCTAGCGGATGCTTCCTTGGTTTAACAGCGACACCTTCCCTCTCTATCTGGCCCCTATGGCTGGAGTGACGGACGTCGTTTTTCGCAGCATTTGCAAAGAACTCGGAGCAGATGTGGTGGTGACGGAGTTCGTGTCGGCGGAAGGCATTCTCCAGCGGGATGACCGCACACGCCACTACGTGGATTTTGATGAGCCGCAGCGTCCGCTTGGCGTGCAGCTTTTTGGCTCCGATGGCGTGCGCATGGGTGAGGCCGCCCGCAAGATCATTGATTGGAAGCAGCCTGACTTCATCGACATCAACTTCGGCTGCCCGGTGAACAAGGTGGTCTCGAAAAATGGAGGCTCCTCGCTTTTGCGAGACTGCCCTTTGCTCGCCAGCGTGGCTCGTGAAGTCGCCAAAGCAGTCTCGATTCCGGTGACAGCAAAGATGCGCATCGGCTGGGACTCACAGAGTGTCAATGCGGTCGATGTGGCGCGTATCCTGGAAGATGCCGGCATGCAGGCCATCGCCGTCCATGGCCGCACGAAGGCCCAGGGCTACAGTGGTCTAGCCGACTGGGACGTCATCGCCCAAGTGGCTGATGCGGTAAAAATCCCCGTCATTGGCAATGGGGACATCGGCAGCGGCATGGACGTGGAGATCCGTCGCGCCCAGACGAATGTCCGTGGCATCATGATCGGCCGTTCGGCCATGACCAATCCCTGGGTTTTCCGCGAGGCGAAGCACTACCTCTCCACTGGCGAGCATCTGCCTTCAGCCACCGTGGAGCAGCGTTTTGATCTCATGCGTCGTCATTGCCTCATGAGCATTCCGCGCAGTACACGAGGCGAGTTTGAGGTCATGCGCTCCATGCGCACCCGGCTCATGAACTATACCAAGAATCTGATCGGCGGGAAATTCCTGCGCGGCCGGTTCAGTCACATCACCAGCGTCATGGAGCTGGAGGACATCATGGCCGAGTTCCTGGCCAGGAAGGACTCACTTCACGACCAGGGGCCTGACTCGATGGAGGAATCCCAGCCGGTCAGCCAGCCAGAATAAGAGGAGCGGAACCGCCCACCCAATCAGGATGCCCATGCCCATGGATGGCACGATGTCCGAGGGCCAGTGCGCGGCACAGTAGAGGCGTGAGTAGGCCACCAGAGTGGCCAGGAGATAGAGGGCAGCACTCCAGCGCCGGCTCCACAAAGCCATCATGGTGGCCAGCGCGAACATGTTCATGGTGTGGCTGCTGGGGAAGGAGCCGCCCTTCGACTTGGCGAGATTTGCGCTCGGCACGATCACGGGTGCTTTGAAGAGGCGCATGAACTCTGGACGCGCCGTGGCGAGATCGCGGATGATCAAACCCTCCACCGAAGTCCGGGGTCTTACGCGGTTGGCCATAAACTTGAGATTTCGGGACACCAGTCCGTCACTCACCGTAATGGTCACAGCGATGCAGAGGATCAGCCAGACACCCCGCCAGCGGCAGCGCCAGAGCACGAGAGCCACGGCCAGGATCATCAGTGGCAGCCAAGCCTCCAGAGCCGACACCGCAGGCATCAACCAGTCCAGGACCGGGTGGGTCCATTTCACATTGACGAGGCGCAGGATGCTCAGGTCCCAGGAAATCATGATCGGGAGGGCTGTGGGCTGGGAATGGCGGACCAGTGCCGCAGCTTCTTGCCAAGGAAGACATCGAACATACGGGACTTGTCTCCAAGGCGGACTTGTACCTGCCCTACTTTTTCCACGCTCTCGAAACACTCGCTCACGGCTGGAGGCAATGCTTTGGGCGAGAAGATCAGGCCGTCATCACCGATGCGCTCCTCCGGGCCTGGCCAGATCTCATACTGGGACATCGGATGTCCGGAGGACTCCCAGCGGTAAAGCCGTGGATGTTGCGGCATCGAGAAGGCCAGTTGAGCCGCATTGTAACGATGCCCTAAAGCCATCACGAAGGTGTTCTCAGGACGTGGCACCTTGTCCAGATACTCACCGGCGGCGACCCCTGTCTCACGCCACTTCTTCAGCTCTTCATCGAGCTTCTTGTGCACCTTGAGCTCGGCACCAAAGACGATCGCCACACCGATATGAGCCACCAGGATCATTCCGCCGGAAACGCGCAGGCTCCAGGTGCGCCAAGCCTGCATCTTCGGCAGACCAGGCAAGTCAAGATGTCCGGCAAACCAGGCCGCGGCGAGCAGCAGGGGCGGCACCCAGAAAACCGCCGGCCAGTTCGGATTGATCCGTTGGCGCAGGGCCAGCAGCGTGAAGATGACCAGCGCAGGCGCGGTGCACAGCAGCAGGTAGCGTTCACGGCGCGCCACAGCCTTCCAGTGCCTCATGCCAAACCACACCACCAGGATCATCGCCACCCAGGTCACGGGGGAATAGAGCAGCGCCTGGACGAAGGGCCACTCCAGCGTGCGCGTGAGCCATTTTACCACACCGAGGCTCTCGGCATCGAAGTGATGAGCCGTATGCTCCAGGGTGATCCAATGATGCTTTTGCTGCCAGAGGATCACCGGGATCAGGAAAGCCGCGCCAAGCAGGATCGACACCCACATGCGGATGTTCTTGAGCAAAGACCTGTCCTCAGGTGAAAGGGCCGCAAAGGCCACCATCAGCACCGGGAAGACCAGCATCATCTGCTTGCTCAGCGTGCCGAGGCCGATCACCACCGCCAATGTCAGCCACCGCCACCAGCACTGGGGCTTGGAAGCGGCAAACCAGAACAGAAGCAGTGCCAATGACCAGCAGAGGAGAAGCGGCGCGTCGATCGTGAGGAAGAGATTCAGCCCCGTGTTGGCAGGCGTGAGCAGGACCAGCACCGCAGCGATGAAACCCGTGCGCGCATCATAGAGCATCCGCGTCAGCGCAAAGAGCGCCGCGAGGGTCAGTGTGCCGAGTGCCAGGGCTGTGAGGCGAACCGCAATGTCACAGGCTCCGGCCAGAGATCCGATGATACCCATGATCCAGCCAATCATCGGCGGCTTGCTGTAGTAGCCCCAGTCAGGTCTCCGACCCCAGTCCCAGTAGTAGGCCTCGTCTCCCGACAGATCCGCGTGGGCACAGAAGAAGAGAGTGAACAATACGCGGAACACCAGGACAGCACCCAGCAGCACCCAGAAACGGCGGGTCCAGTTGGCAGAGGGGTTGTCGAGAGAAATCAAAACGCCCGCAGGCATGGCACGGGGCATCGCCGCGGGCAAATGGGGAATGTAGAACCAGCACGATGCTGGAGGTCAGTCACGACCGGCCTCCAGACATCCACCTTACTTCAGCTTGGCATCGTCCAGATGGATGGTGAGATAGGTGTAGTTGTCGCTAAGACCGCTCATAGAAACCATCGTCTTGCCACTGGCTTTAACCCTGTCCCCTTTCTTGATTTTGGAGGCCTTTTCGTTTTCCGCTGGATCCAAATAGATGAAGTAGTCGACATTAAAGTTGGTGCCAGAGGCGCGCACCCGCTCAATCTGTCCATTGATAAGATAGCGGCCGTTCGACATGCTTGTGCTCATCACCCTCACGGAGACATTTCCCGACTGATCCCTGAATTTCGCTCGCAACTGCGTGGATGCTGCGTCGACCGCCGGTTTGCGTTTATCAGGACTACCCGAAATGTCCTTCAACAGATCTTTCGGGATCTCTTCCAGGATCTTTTTGGGATCCAGTTCTTCAGGACCCGCAGCACGGACTGTAGAAAGGTTCAGTGACAATCCCACGGTGAGGAGAAATAGGGCTGATGCAGCATTCATAATAAGTTCGAATATCCTTTAACCTAGGTGCTTCTATGCGGATATCCTTGATCCTGTCAAGGTGCGCATGACCAAGCGCTGGCTTTATCTGGCTCGATCATCGCCGCATTTAACTGAGAGTCGAAAACTGCGAACCAAGAACAATCATCACTCCACGGTTGACGCCAACCGCCGCTCTATTACCGCAGCGCCCGCCATTTCCACCATGTCCGTCAAACTCCGTCTCGACACCGCCACCGTCACCCGTCTCGTGCTTGCCAAGGTCGGCCACGCTCAGCGTGGCGAGCCTCTCCAGGTTTCCCGCTCTCTGCATGAGGTGGCGGAGGAGGATCAGGAAAAGCTCACGGGCATCTTCCTGAAGCCTTTCAAGAACCTCATTGCGCATCGCTTCAGCCATCATGCCTCGCTCGATCAGCATGAGATGAATAGCTGCGCGAAATCCATCTTCTCCAACCCCGAGCGCTTCCTCCAGCGCGGCATTGAGATCGCCCAGCGCCTGCATGCCAAGTCGAACCACCCGAACATCAAGTCCGGGGACCTTTGCATCGCCCACATGAAGGAGATCCACATCGAGGGCGAGCTCGTGCAGGGCATCTGCATCCTGAAATCCGAAAGCGTCACTCCCTTCCTCACCATCACGGCCAAGGGCGATGATCTGGAGATCACCACGATCGAGGGCATTCACCCTGAGAAGATCGACAAAGGCTGCCTGATTGTCGACTATTGGCCGAACAAAGGTTACTACGTGCTCACCTTTGACCGCGCCGGCGCGGATGCCCGCTTCTGGTCGCGTGACTTCCTCGGCGTCGAGGCCGTGCCAGATGCCGCTTTCCTAACCAATGCTTATGCAAAAATGGCGGTCTCCTTTCTGGAGGAGAACAAGCCCGCTGATGAAGAGTCCCCCCCTTGGGAGACCGCGCAGGCCGCCCGTGATGCGCTGGACTTCTTCGAGGATCGTGACCGCTTTGACCTCCAGGATTTTGAGCAGGCCGTGCTGAAGGATCAAAACCGTATCGAGGCCTTCCAGGAGCATCGTGCACGCATGGAGCAGGAGCAGGGCCAGCCTCTGGAGACCAGCTTTGAGATCTCCAAGAAGGATTTGGTGAAGGCCAAGAAGCGCATCAGCGCCGTGCTGAAGCTCGACACCGGCGTGGAGATTCATGTGAAGCCCGGCACCGCCGAGGACAACGCGGATCCCATGCTGGAACGTGGCTATGATGAAAAGAAGGGCATGAAGTACATCAAGGTCTTCTATCACCGCGATCTCTCCGCCAGCGAGGGCGCTCCTGCGGCTGCTGCATCCTGATCGGCTTCAGCGAACCATCTTTCAACCGAGGCTGCCGAGCACGGCCTCGGCGGCTTTGCGCCCGCTGATGAGAGCACCATTGATGGACACATCCTCCACATAGTCCCCACAGCGGTAAAGGCCGGGTTCGATGAGCGTGGAGAGATCAGCGTCATCCAGCACGAGTTGCCGGCTCTCGGGCTGCGCATTGCGGATCTGATAGGTCCGCAGGTGCTTCCACTGGCGCGCGCCGGGACCAAACCAGCGTGTCATCTGCTCGCGGACCACGTCTTCCAGTTCATCGCTGGAGGGCGCACCGATGATGCTGGTGCTGATCAGGTGCTGTCCTTTTGGCGCCAGCTTGGGCGAGGCATTGGTCAGGACGCAGGCGTTGTTCACCGGACCTCGGTTGTCGCCATCCAGATAGAGGATGGACTCGCTCGGCAGTGTCTGATCAGTGCTGAAATAAAGGCAGGTCGTGCTGCGGCCCGGCTTTGGCTTTTCTGCACCTGTGTCCGGCAGCAGCCGGTGCGCCACATCCTCGCTCACGGCGAGCACGATGTGATCTGCCCGGATGATTTCCCCCGTGCCCAAGGTGACCTCGTTGCGGCGCACGGAACTGACGGCGGTGTTGAGGTGCAGCGATCCCGGGGGCAGGGCCACCGCCAGTTGATCGGGAATGGCCTGCATGCCATGAGCTGGGATGGCAGCACCGCCATTGCGAAACATCGCATAGAGGAAGAAAAACATCCGCGCGGAGGTGCGCAGGTCCTTTTCCAGAAACACACCGCCGAAGAAGGGTCGGAAAAAGCGGTCGATGATCGCGTCCGTGAAGCCGAAGTCTCGGAGATAATCCTCCGTCTCCATCTCGGGCAGCCGTCTCTCAATGCCCTGGGTGCCAGAGGCTTCCTTCCAGAGCACCAGCGTCTGCCATTTGTCCCGCCAGGGGATGAGGGGATCATGCAGACTGAGCAATGCGTCCAGTGGATGGTGGAAGGGATCCGCCACGCGATGCAGGCTGTTCTTGAAATAGACGTCCGCACCTCGGTAGAGGGGCTTCAGCTGCAGTCCCTCATAGTCCAGCACGCGGCGCGCCTCGGGGTAGGAAGGCAGCAGGACCTGGAAGCCACGGTCCAGGGTGAAGCCATCCACCTTGTCCGATCTCACTCGTCCGCCGACTGCATCTGCCGCTTCATAAATCTTGAAGGGAAGGCCGGCCTTCGCCAGCACACGCGCGCAGGCCAGACCGGAAAGTCCGGCTCCGACGATGGCGATGGTTTGCTGGGGCATGAGGTGGCGTTGGGTGGGTCTAACACCGTCCCTGTATGCGAAGCCTGCACTATGCCAAGGAGTGTTTTTTGAGCCGCATCGTCACATTTGCCCGTCACATAGGTGCCAAAGTATGGATTTCAGGCGTATCTACCCCGAGCAGGCAATGCACGTGCAGCCCTTGCCAAATAAGGCGTGGCGCACCATTCCATCACCATGGCACACTGATAGCATAGCCTTTTAGAAACCTCTTTCTCACCAACCATGAGTCCCGAAAAATTCACCGTTAAGCTTCAGGAAGCCGTCAATGCCTCCCAGTCTGTGGCCACCCGCCACGGCCACCAGGAACTGAAGCCCGGCCATCTGCTCCTCGCCTTGCTTGAGCAGGATGGCGGCATCACGACCCCGCTTTTTGAAAAAGCTGCCGTCAATCCGGCGGCCGCCAAGAGCCTGAAAAGCACGGTCGAGGCCCTCTTGGCCAAGCAACCCAAGGTCAGCGGTGGCTCCGGCGGACTGTATCTCTCCAATGAGTTTCGTGAGCTCATGACCAAGGCCGAGGATGAGCAGAAAAACCTCAAGGACGATTACCTCAGCGTCGAGCACATCCTCCTGGCCCTCTTCAAGGCCAAGACCGAGCTTTCAGAGTCCCTCAAGCAGGCAGGCCTGAACTATGACACCGTCTCCAAAGCACTCTCCACTGTGCGCGGGTCCCAGCGCGTGGTCGATCAGGACCCCGAGGGCAAATACCAGACTCTGGAGAAGTATGGCACGGACCTCACCGCACGCGCCAAGGCGGGCAAGATCGACCCCGTCATCGGGCGCGATGAAGAAATCCGCCGTGTCATGCAGGTGCTCAGCCGCCGAACCAAAAACAATCCCGTGCTCATCGGTGAGCCCGGGGTTGGCAAGACTGCCATCGCGGAAGGCCTGGCCCGGCGCATCGTCGCCGGAGACGTGCCGGACTCGCTGAAAGGGAAGAAGCTTATCAGCATGGACCTCGGCGGCATGATGGCCGGGGCCAAGTTCCGCGGTGAGTTCGAGGAGCGCCTGAAAGCCTTCCTTAAGGAAGTCACCTCCAGTGATGGCGAGATCATTCTCTTCATTGATGAACTGCACACCATCGTCGGCGCCGGTAAAGCCGAGGGTGCGATGGATGCTGGCAACCTGCTCAAGCCCCAGCTCGCCCGTGGTGAGCTGCGCTGCATCGGCGCCACCACGCTGGATGAGTATCGCAAGCACATCGAAAAAGACCCCGCGCTGGAGCGTCGCTTCCAGCCCGTGAAAGTCGGTGAGCCAAGTGTGGAGGACACCATCGCCATCCTGCGCGGCTTGAAGGAACGCTATGAGGTCCACCACGGCGTCCGCATCCAGGACGGCGCCATCATCGCCGCCGCCACGCTGAGCAACCGCTACATTACCGACCGCTTCCTGCCGGACAAGGCCATCGACCTTGTCGATGAAGCCGCCAGCCGCATCAAGATCGAGCTCGATTCCATGCCCACGGAAATCGACGTCATCGAGCGCGAGATCATGCAGGACGAGATGGAACGTCAGGTGCTGAAAAAGGAGAAGGACGCTGCCAGCAAGGCCCGCCTCGAGAAGCTCGAGAAAGACATCGCTGATCTCAAAGAGAAGTCCTCCGCTCTCAAGGCGCAGTGGATGAAGGAGAAGGAGTCCGTGGATGCCGGTCGCAAAGTCAAAGAAGAGATCGACCGCCTCCGCACCGAACTCGAGCAAGCCCAGCGCCGTGGCGACTTCGGTCGCGCCGGTGAGATCCAGTATGGCCTCATTCCTGATCTGGAGAAGAAACTCAGCGCCGTTCCTGACGAAGGTGACATTCCACGTGCCGCGCACACCTTGCTTCGTGAAGAGGTCACTGAGGAAGACATCGCCAAAGTCGTCGCCAACTGGACCGGCATTCCGGTTTCACGTCTACAGGAGGGCGAACGCTCGAAACTTGTGAAGATGGAGGAGCGCCTCGGTGCCCGCGTCATCGGCCAGAAGGACGCCATCATCGCCGTCAGCAACGCCGTACGCCGTGCCCGTGCGGGCATTCAGGATGAGAACCGCCCCATCGGCAGCTTCCTCTTCCTCGGCCCCACCGGTGTCGGCAAAACCGAGCTCTGCAAGGCCCTCGCCGAGTTCCTCTTTGATGACGAGAACGCCATGACCCGCATCGACATGAGCGAATACATGGAGAAGCACAGCGTCAGCCGCCTCATCGGCGCGCCTCCGGGGTACGTCGGCTATGATGAAGGTGGTCAGCTCACCGAAGCCGTGCGCCGCCGCCCGTATAGCGTCGTCCTCTTTGACGAGGTCGAGAAAGCGCATCCGGATGTCTTCAACACCCTGCTGCAGGTCCTCGATGACGGCCGCATCACCGATGGCCAGGGCCGCACCGTCGACTTCAAAAACACGGTCATCATCATGACCAGCAACATCGGCAGCCAGCACATCCAGGACGTGGCAAATGCCGAGCAGCGCGAGGCCCTCATCCGCGAGAGCCTGAAGCAGTTCTTCCGACCTGAGTTCCTGAACCGCATTGATGAGATCGTCACCTTTGATCGTCTCGATGCCTCGCAGCTCGACAAGATCGTGAAGATCCAGCTCCAGCGCGTCGTCACCCGCCTCGCCAAGCAAAACATCCATCTCACCTTCCCCGACGACACCACCCGCTATCTCGCCGATGCCGGTTATGATCCTGTCTTCGGTGCCCGCCCGCTCAAACGCGCCATCCAAAAGCACCTCCTCGATCCGCTCTCCTTGGCCGTCCTCGAAGGCGGCTTCAAAGACGGGGATCACATCACCGCCGTGATGAAGGGCGGGAAGCCCGTGTTTGAGAAGACTTGAAGTCTCATCACAAACCTTGTGCTCCGCCTAGCCTCAGTTTACTGTTTCGCATGACCGATGACCTCCAGGAGCCTCTCCGCCGGAAGGTAGGTGGCAGTCTTTCCCGGCTGCCGCCGTTGAAGCGTCTGGAAATGCTGCGCCAGAGTGCGCATCGGTTGCGCGCTGGCTTGAACCAACCTCCCGAACCCGATGGACACCCCGTTCGAAAAACTGTTGGTGCGCCTCGCTGACCACGGCGTGAAGTTCATCGTCGTTGGCGGTGTGGCTGTCGCATTGCAGGGATATCTGCGAACAACGGAAGATGTGGACGTGCTCGTCGAGGCGAGTCGAGAGAATGTGGTCCGTCTGCTAGAGTCCTTGTCAGACTACGGGGAGGGGTTTTCACGTGGACTAAGCCCGGACGACTTCACAGACGACGAAGGCGCCATTCGCATTGTCGAGGAGGCCGAGTTTTGTCAGATCGACATCTTCACTCGGATGACCGGATTGTACTATCATGACTTGTTGCCGGATTCTGGAGTCCTTGACCTGGGTGGTCGCAGTGTTCGTTACGCGTCCAAAGTCTCGCTCATCAGGCTCAAATCATCATCAGTGCGAGAGAAAGATCGGTTGGATGTGATCGCTTTGAGCCGGTTGGCAGCTCAGCCGCCACATTGATGGTAATGCCCCTTTACAATCATCCCTCTCTTGCTGATGCAGGCCTGTGGTGTTGAGTGGTGGTGATGTTCGACTCCCTCCTGACCTTCGCACCGCTCTACCAAACTCGGGTGTGGGGAGGGCGGAGGCTGGAAACGTTGTTAGGTCGGCAGTTGCCGGAGGCGGCCACGCCGTATGGGGAGTCCTGGGAAGTCAGTGATCGTGAGCAGGAGCAGAGTGCGATCACCCTGCCTGACGGTGGTTCGATGTCGTTAAACGAGCTTTGGCTTCAGCATCGCGAGACCGTGTTTGGTGTAGCTCTGGCTGGGCATCCTGCGCAGCGATATCCACTGCTCATGAAGATCCTGGATGCCTGTGATGATCTCTCCATCCAGGTGCATCCCCCAGCATCAGTGGCTCCTGAGTTGGGTGGCGAGCCGAAGACAGAGATGTGGTATGTCCTGCATGCAGAACCCGGGGCAAAGATCTATGCCGGACTGCGCGAGGGCATGACGCGGGAGGTCTTTGATGAAAGCATCCGCAGCGGCACCGTGGCAGAGGCCGTGCAGGTGCTGGAGCCGAGGGCAGGGGACTGCCTGTTCATTCCCAGCGGACTCATTCACGCCATCGGCGCAGGCTTGGTGATCTATGAGGTGCAGCAGAACAGCGACACGACCTACCGTGTCTTTGACTGGAACCGCGTGGGGCTGGATGGAAAGCCGCGCCAGATGCACGTGCAGGAGTCACTGCGCAGCATTGATTTCGCCGAGCCACCGCCAGCCTTTCAAAAAGTGGATGTGCAGGGCAGACTCGTGGCCTGTGAGTTCTTTGAGATTCGTCAAGGCAGCGCGTCATCATCCGCACACCTGGGAGCGCCTGGAGAGCATCTGGTGCTGGCGATGATCAGCGGCGAGATCACCGCAGCCGGCAAAACCCTTCACGCGGGAGATTTCGCCATGGTCCCAGCCTGTTTGGATGAGTCGGCGCGTGAGTTTACCCCGTCTACAGGTGATGCCCGATGGCTGGAGATCCGCATTCCAGCGCCCTGATCCACGGAAGGGGATCAGCACTTCACCACGTGTGTGCCTGCGAGTAGATCGTGGATGCAGCGGCGGTCTTCACGGAAGATGAAGAAGATGTCCGCAATGGCGTAGAAAATACCCAGGAATGGGACCGCACCGATGAGTCCGTTGACAAAGCCCCGCACCATGACGGCCTTTACGAAGCCTGGATTTGACCCGTCCTCATAGTTCACGATGCGGATACCCATCCACTTCTTGCCAATGCTCTGTCCATGGGAGCTCAAACGCACCAGATTGTAAATGATCAAGCCGACCAGATATAGACCCCCGATGGCCATCAAGATGCCTCCCATCGGAGTCATCTGCTGGGTTTCTTTATCCACCGTCATGCCAGCCATGAAGAAGGGAATGGCACCAGGCAGCGCGGCCACGATTTCGAGGAAGTAGGCGCCAAGCCGCTGGCCCAGGGAGGCAAGCTCGCCGGAGCCTGCTGTGGCGGAGCCAGTTCTGGGTGATGACATGATCTGCGCCCGCGGAACCGCATAGGGATTGACCTCCATCGGCGGTGGCGGCGTCGCAAAGGAGCTTCCTGAGGCCAGTTCGGCGATGCTGTTGATCGGCTGCCAGCTTGCCATTCCCTCGGCCCAGGCCAGATCCTCCGGACTGAGTTCTCCAGACGAGAGCTTTAAGCTGATGTCTGTGGAGCTGAGGACGCCGAGCTGCTGACCGTTACGAGCGACGTGGTAGTTCATGGGAAGGTAGGGAGAGAGAGGGGAGAATTGGCCGAACCAAAAAGATGCAAACGATCAGATGTCTATGATCCGCCAGCTTTGGGGGCTGCAGGCAGAGTGGCAGGAGCAGGTGCGGCGGGAGTCGTGGTTGTTGCAGGGGGTGTCGTGGCGCCTGGCGTTGTCGCTGGAACTGGTGTGGTTGTGCTCGCGGGTGTTGTTCCAGCCGCAGGGGTGCCAGCGGGAGTCGGTGTTGTTCCAACGACAGGCACAGGGTCCGCTTTCTTGAAGGGATCTTCCCAGCGATGCAGTTCACGACCCGGACCTGGGCCGCCGATCTCTTTGAGGTACTCGCTACACTTCTCATGCCAGTGATCCAGGTTCGGCGCGGTGTTCGGCTTCTCAGCCGTGCCTGGGAAGATGAGATAGGTCACTTTCAAATCACTCTCCGGACGGCGATACGGCGTGGCCTGCGCATTCACCGCCTTGGCGATAAAAAGGGATGCCTCACCCATCTTCAGCGTGGGACCATAGTCACCACAGATGGCGGGATACATTTTGTCTCCATGAATGACGACCGCATAGTCACCGATCTGGGGTGTGTATTTGTTCGCATTGGAGTAACCCCGGAAGAGCAGGGAGAGGACGACGAAGGGGTCCTTTTCAGCGATGAGGCTGCTGCGCGCCTTCATCTCATTGATCTCCACCTTCAAGGTATCCGTGAGCGCTTTCAGCTCGCGGTTTTTGTCCGCAGGCAGGCCCTTCACATTGTACTGTTCAGTGGCTTTTTTGAGGCGGTCTTCCCATTTGGTGAGCAGCGGGTTTGGCGTGGTCGTCCTCTTCGCCCAGGCATAGCTGGTGAAGGGTTGATAGTAATCCGAGAGATAGATGTATTCATCCAGCGTGGGCATGCGGTCGCCGTCAGAACCATCTGCCACCACGTCCATCTCAGATTGAATCAGCAGCGCCTTGCGCTTCGAGGTCGGATGCGAGAGCTCCAGGATGGTCTCGCAGTCGAAGAAGTTATGCCGGTCCAGGATCTTGTTCAGCCGTGTGATGTCACGCTGGATCGAGTTCGTCTTGTTCTCATACAGCTTGTGGTAAAAGCCGGAGACCTTGGCCGTCTCCAGCATGGAGCCAAGATCAGGCAGGAAGGCGGGCAGGGCAGGATTGATGCGGGAGAGCTCCGGCAGAGTCTGGTTGGCCTTCGGCACGCGCACGCTGAGCTGGAACTCGGCCTTGTAGGCATCTGGAGCCAGTCTTTCCAGGCTGGCATAGGTGCCCTGTTCCGTGATGAGCTTGGTCTTGATGGTGATGCCATTGTAGAAGGTGGCCACGTCCGCGTCTTTGCGCGGAATGAAACCTTCCGGCAGGGGTGGCTGCACCAGCACTTCCTTGATCACCTCTTTGATCACTTCCCTCGGCACCTCGACGCGCTTTTCGACCGGCACTTCCCTGGTGACTTCTTTCGTGATCACCTGGGTGGTGGCTTCACCCGCTGCCATGATCTCCTTCAGACCACGTTTGATCTTCCCGGCAAAGGGCGTGAACGGGATGACCAGCAGCAGGGCGATGATCACCAGCATGAGCACGCGGATGAGCGAGCTGAACATCCCACGCTGGCGCGGCTCCCAGGGCGACGGGCCATGGCGTTCATTCGGATTGGATCTCTCGGTGGGGGGCGGAGGCATGAGGTGAAAGTCAGACAGTGCCTTTATTGAATCGACGGCGCAAGACCCGGCGCAGGATCCAGCGGGGCATCAGGCGGAAAAGACTGCCCGCGATAGTAACGCCCGTGCCCGGGAACACAGATGCCCTTCCTGTGCTCAGCCCGCTGAGTGCGAGGGCGACCACCTTTGAGGGCGGGATGCGCAGGAGACCTTGGCCATCCCGGTCCGTGTCAGTGCCATCCTCACGCTTGGCTGTCCTGCTGAAATTCGTCGGCGTGGGTCCAGGACAGACACAGGTCACGGTGATGCCTTCACCGGCGAGTTCGACGGCCAGTGCCTCCGAGAAGCTTGTCACATACGATTTGGTCGCCGCATAAACAGCCAGCGCCGGCATGGGGATCGTGCTGGCCAGCGAACTCACATTGATGATGCCACCCGGCCTCTGTAGTCGTGGGATCATCGCATGCGTGAGCATGGTCAGAGCCGTCATGTTTAGCTCGAGCTGCATGCGCGTCTTGTCCGCGGCGGAACTGGCAAAGGTGCCGTAGTCACCGAGGCCCGCATTATTCACCAGCAGATTGGGCTTCAGCCCCTGCGCATCGAGAAAAGCGGACACCGCATCACGTCCAGCATCCGTGGCCAGATCTGCCACGCAGCAGTATACCTGCGTCTTTTGACCCGTGAGGGATTTCTTCACTTCATCGAGCGCATCGGCACGTCTGGCGACCAGGACCAGCCACTCCGCATGCGGGGCAAGTTGCCGGGCGAACTCGGCTCCGAGGCCTGACGAGGCTCCAGTGATGATTGCGCGGCACTTTTCGAGAGGGAATCCGTTCGCCATAAGGGTAGGCCGCAGCAGTAGACAGGCTGGTTGCACGCGGCAACCGGCTTTCCAGGCAAACTCCCGTCTAGAGAACCGACCTCTCAGGCCATGAAGCCAAGCGGCGGAGACGCGCTGCCGGGGCTGTAAAAGTGGCCGATGTTCGGCAGCACGAGCGGCAGATCCGTCGGCGAAACTCCGAGCCAGAGCGCGAGCTCGGCGAAGTATTCGTCACAGCTCGTGGTCGGGATGAGACGTCCTGTGCCGAGGTCGAGAGGATTCACCTCCGAGCCCACATCCGGATTCAGCGCGAGGCTGGGATACTGGCCATAGATCTTTTTACCGAGCACACTGCCGCCGACCACGAGCTGGTTGCCACCCCAGGCATGGTCGCTGCCCTGGCCGTTGCTGGTGAGTGTGCGGCCAAAGTCAGACGCGGTGAAGAGCGTCACATTGTTTTCCATGCCCATGGCCACAAGCTGGTTGTAAAAGGCGCCGATGGCCTGGCTCACCTGCGGCAGCATGGAGTTCTGATAGCTCAGCACACCACTGTGGTGGTCCCAGCCGCCGAGGTTGACGAAGAAGGTCTGGCGTTTGGCACCGAGCGCCAGATGATCATGACCCTGGATGGCCTTGGCGATCATCTCCAGACGGTTGCCGACGTAACTGTCAGGAAAAGTGACGCTGCCTGGCAGTGCCGCCGCCGTGGCCGTCGTGAAGGCATTGTAGGCATCCAGCGCGGCACGTTTGCGGCCATTGAAGGTCTGCATCAGCACGTTGGAATACTGCTGGGCCAGCTGGCTGTCCACCCCCTGGCTGAAAGCCTGCGCGGCCGCATCACCCGACTGCCAGGCAAACTCATAGTTTTCCAGCGCCACCGCACCGTCCGTGGTGATGGCATACTCCGCCACGTCATGACCTGTCTGCCAGACGTTGCCGCCATCGAGCGAGACATTCATCGGTACTTTCTGATTGCTGTTCAGCTCCTGGAGGATGTCCGCTGCCCGTCCCGCCCAGCCAATGCCGGAGCGCTGATGCGGCATGCTGGTCTGCCACTGCTCCACCTGATCCGAGTGCGAGTAGAGGCCGAGCGGAAGCTGCTTTTGCAGCGTGTTCACCTGCGTGCGGTTTTGCACGCGCTCGATGAGCGTGCCCACATTGGCCACAAAGGCCGCCTTGTTGTTCTGGAAGAGGGTGGCCACCTGCGGCATGCCATTGTGCACCGCAAAGTTAGGCAGGCCGGCAGGTTGGATGTCGATCAGCGATGCTGGCGCCAGCGCGAGGTTCGAGCGGCTCGTCTGATACTGCGAATACGCGGATGCCTCACGCGGGACCAGCATGTTGAAGCTGTCATTGCCGCCGGAAAGGAAGAGGCAGACTAGCGCGCGATACTCACCATTGGAAGGTGCCGTGACGGCGGAGATCTTCTCGGCCAGGGAGAGGTTCAGTACGGTGTTCAGCACTGGAATGGAGCTGACGGCTGCACAACTGGCCCTACCCAGGAAATGGCGGCGACTCTGAGAAAACGTGATCATAACAAGATAGGAAGTGAGTAAGGAAAAAAGGAAGAACGGCGGCGGGCTTAGCGCATCACATTGTACTCGGCGGAGGTGACGATATGGGTGATCAACTGGCGCAGCCTCTCGCGGTGCCATTCCCAGCTTTGGTTCGGCGGCTTGATGCGGTCGATGGACTCGCGCAGGGCCTGGAACATGCGCGGAGACATGGTGCCGCCGAGCAGGGCCATGTCGAGGCGACGGATCAGCGGATCACTGTCCATGAGCAGGTTCACGTTAGGCGTGTCCTGATCGATGTTGGCCGCAGGTACGACCATGCTGAGTTCGGGATCGATATTGAGGCGCACGTTGTAGGCAGCGGTGCCGTTGCCCCAGCGGTGGAGGCCATTGTTGCCCAGCGCGTTAAAAAAGTAGTTCGCACCCGTGATGGCAGAGCTGGCATTGATGATCTGAAACTCAGGCGCCACGAGGCCCATCTGAGTAACCGGCCCTGGAGGGCTGTGGTTAGGCAGGAAGAAGTTAAAGACGCTGGGCGCATTCTGCGGGTCCTGCTGGTGGTCGAGATAGAACTGATCCAGGGGGTAGTGACCGGAGGTGGAGGCCGCATTGAAGGCGCGGGCAAAGTTCACCACACGCATGAAGGGCTCGCGCAGCTTGCCAAACGTGGGAGACTCCATCAGCGCAGGATTGCGCGCCTCAGGATCCATCAGGACGGCCTTGATCGTGGCCTTCATGTCACCGCGCGGACCGAGAGGATTGGTGCCATTGAAGGCTTCGGCCACACGGCCGATGTAGTCATGGCTGGGGTTTGAAGTCACAAAGCGCTGGATCAACAACCGCGCCAGGAAGGGGCCGACGTTGGCATGATTGAAGAGATTGGTGACGGCCGCGTCGATGTCAGCCGTGCCAGCGGTGCCGGTGTTGTTGATGCCGGGGATGCGTGAAGGGGTGGTGAAGCCGCCTAACAAGGTTTTGGGGTCACAGTCATGATAAGCATCCCAGATCTTCATCGGGATGAGGCGGTTGCCGTTCAGCAGATTGTTCGGGTTGAAGTTGGGGCTGTCACCCCAGGTCAGCCCGGTGAAGACACGGGCGAGTTCCGTGATGTCGGCATTGCTGTAGGTCTGGATGGGCTGGCCCTCATAGGCATGGCCTGCGGGATACGTCTTGCGCGTGCCATTCGTGTTTAGCTCCCACAGGCCGATGGTGAATAGCTGCATGATCTCACGGGCGTAGTTTTCGTCCGGGTGGATCTTCAGCGCAGGGTTCGCTTTCTGGTTGCCCAGATGGCTCAGGTAAACACCCATCACCGGATGCATGGTCACCTTCTTCAGGATGTCCAGGTAGTTGCCAAAGGCGTGCTCTTCAAAGATGTCATAGTAGTTCGCCATGCCGACGAAATCCACGGCGAGTGTCTCCGGACGATCTGAGGTCACCAGGATCTGGCTGAGGGCAAAGGCCACGCGTTGGCGCAGCGGGTCAGGAAGCTGGTCAGCGGGTGACGTCGGTGTCAGCCGGGGATGACCCATCGCGCGGCGCCACCAGGAGTGTTCCTTGTAGTTGCCGTAGAGTTGGATCGGGCCGCCGTTGGTCACGGCCCAGGCGGTGTAGGGCTGGATGTAGCCGATGGGGCGTGTGAACTGGTCATTGATCCAGGCTTCCAGACCCATGCTCATGACTTCCTCAACGTTTTCTGGATTGTTGTCCGCATCATTGCTGTCCTGGTCAGGGCCAAAGGCAGCCTGTAGCAAGAAGCGCGCGGCTTCCTTCGCCGATGGAAGCGCGGAAGCATCACCCAGCGTCGCAGTGGCGCTGGTGACCGTTCCGAGGCTGTAGCCCGCGCCCGTGGTGGCCGTGACGATGATGGTCTCATTACCTTCATTTGAAGCATCATTGATCGGGCTCAGTTCCACCCACGTTTCACGTGCGCCAAACGGCATGACGATCTGCGTGCCTGCGTTGTTGGTGGTGTAGTCGCCGTTGCGTGTCGCCCCACCGCTGAAGGTGAGATTGATGGTCAGCGGCCGGATGCCTCCCGAACGACGGATGGCAATCACACCCTTGTCCGGCCAGTCTTCGCGCATGTCTCCATCGACCAAGCCTACCGTGATGGTGCTGGCGGCATTCAAGGAGTTTTGGTAGCGCGTGAGATCCAGCGTGTCGTTGCGGTCAGAATGGTTGAGGAAGGGATCGAAGCCGATGCGGATCTCCTCCCAGTTGGTTAGGCCATCGGTGTCACTGTCAATGTCCAGGGCATTGATCTTGAAGAACCAGCGCCCCTGGCCGTTCGTGGCCAGGGGCTCGAGCATCGCTGTGCCGTCTCCCATCACGGTGCCCATGAGGGTGAAGTTCGCCGGATAGAGATCCGGGCTGCCATAGATGCCGTAGGTTTTGCCCGGCTCGCTGGACCATTGCAGGTTCACCGCTCCTGCCGGGCCTCCGCCCATGCCGACCTTGGGGAAGGACGTGGCATCCAGCGGGTTCGTGCCAGCGACGCTTTCGACGGAGTTGGAGTAGCTGTCGCCATCCGCATCACCTAGCGCTGGCAGGCTCAGGGCGCCGTAGTGGATCTCCCAGATGTCGCTTTGCTGGTTGGTGTTGGAGTCGATCGCCAGCAGGGGCTGGGAGGCGAGAAAGAGTACAGGTAGAAACCTTTTCATGAACGGGTGGTCGGGAACGACGAGCACCGTGTCCTGAATAACTGAGAGTGAAATAGCACTCTCGGGTTATGCCTGAACGACTTAGGTTAAGGGCTGGCCTAGTTCGCGGCCCGGTGATAATCAATCTCTCCAGCGCGCTTCAGTTCTTCGATGAAGACAGCGATCACCTTGTCACGGCTTTGGCGTTCCAAGGTGCCTGCGGAGATACAGATGGGTGAAGGCTGCGGGTTCAGCGGTTTCAGCACAATTCGTTCGGGGATGAGACACGCGATCCTCTCCACCACCAGCGCGACTCCAAGGCCTGCCTCCACCGCGCTGATCAGGCTGGTCACGCCATCGCACTCACTGGCCACGCGGGCATTGATACCCTGGCTCTTGAACCATCCGGTGATCATGGCCCAGTAGTCGGGATACTCGCGCTGGTTGTAGATCACCAGCCGTTGCTCATGCAGGTCCTTGGGAACGAGGCTGGCTTTGGCTGTCAGCGCATGTTGTCTCGGCACGGCCACGCGCCAGGCCTGCTGCTGCAGCGTCACCCAGGAGACTTCGGGCGCTTCTTTGACAGGAGGAACGGTGACGACCAAGTCCAGTGTGCCCTTCTGCAGGCCCTCTACCATTTCCAGGCTGCTGAGGTCAGACAACTCCACGCGCGCCTTTGGGTGCAGTTGGGCAAAGGCCTCCATGGCCGGCGCCAGGATGCCTGCCGTGAGGGAAGGGGAGTAGCCGATGCGGATGGTCTGTGCCTTCGCCGAGGCGCGTACGCGATGCTCCAGCATGTCGGCCCGCTCGATCAGGCCCTTGCCCTCGCGCAGCAAAAGGTCGCCCGAAGGTGTTAGTGAGAAAGAATGCGCGCCACGCTCCAGCAAGGGCACGCCCAGCTCGTCCTCCAGGGTCTTGACCTGGCGGCTCAGGGCCGGCTGCGTCATGCCTAGCCGCGCCGCCGCCTTGCTGATGTTACCATCTTCGGCAGCGGCGATGAAGGAGCGGAGCAGTCGGAGTTCCATGAGATGAGGCTGAGCATACGCGGGCTGCATCCTGAGGCAAACAAGACCGTATTGGCGGCAAGGACCGTTTCAGAGCAGTATCGCCTCGTTATGAAACTCAACCTTCGCCGATCCCAAGAACGCGGCCACGCCAACCACGGCTGGCTCGACAGCTACCACACCTTCTCCTTCGCGGACTACTACGATCCCGAGCACATGGGCTTCCGCAGCCTGCGCGTGATCAACCAGGACGTCATCGCCGGAGGCGCAGGTTTCCCCACCCATCCTCACCGGGACATGGAGATCTTCAGCTACGTCCTCTACGGTGCCCTGGCGCACAAGGACAGCATGGGCAATGGCCGTGTGCTCGAGCCTGGCCAGATCCAGCTCATGAGCGCGGGCCGCGGTGTCACCCACAGCGAGTTCAACCCCTCGAAGACTGATCCTGCCAGCCTCCTGCAAATCTGGATCCGCCCCCGTGAACCAGGTCTGAAGCCCAGCTACACCGAGTGGCATCCGAAGCAGGAGCATGACAGCACCGCGAAAGTGCTGGTCATCTCTCCGAACGGCCGTGAGGACAGCGCCACCATCCACCAGGATGCCGATGTCTACCGCGTGCGCCTCGGCTCGGGTGAATCTATTACCCATGATCTACATGCCGGGCGTGGAGCCTGGTTCCAGCTCATCCACGGCACCGCCACGGTGAACGGCACCCCGCTCCAGCCTGGAGACGCGGTGAGCACGGAAGACAGCGGCACGCTGACCGTCACGGCCAGCGCCGATGCCGAAGCCCTGCTCTTCGACCTCGGATAAAGCAGTCTACGGTTCCCCTTCGATGCTGAATGTCAGACCCTCTGGCCAGCCGAAGGGGAACAATCCTTGGTTCGTCACCGGCTTGAACCAAAGGCCGCCGGTGGCGGTAAAGCCGGGCGTGACCTCGCTCCAGTCCAACGCTGCGGCGAGGCTTCCGGCTTTCGCATCGAGCAACTCATGAAGAACCATTTCGTTAGACTCTAGTAGGTCAGATGAAGCCGTGACCTTAGATCCATCCGTCAACGTGCCGACAAGCGTGAGCACGCCTGATTTGGAAAGCGTGCCCTTCAGCACGCTTTCCGCGCTTCCAGGGTATCCCGGTGCGCCCGCCACGGGATTGACCTGCGTGAAAGTGACCTGATACTTCCCGCCATTGCGTAACAACAGAGATGTTGAGGTAAGTGGAGCGCGTTTTCTCGCTCCCCTGAAAGCGCATAGAGGTGCCACGCTTGTGCGTGTCTGTTCGCCCACATGTCCCATGAAGGTGCGCAGGGACAGATTGATCTGAAGGCTGAGCACGAGGCTGGCCCGACCTGCTCTCGGGATGATCAGCGAGGTGGAACGATCCTTTCCAAAACGTGCGCTGCCATCCGGATGCAGTTCACCGGTGAAGGGATGCTTGGTTTCACCGAGTTTGAGACTGCCTGAAAGCACTGCGGCAGGCACCAGGTTGAGGATGATCATGCCATGATTATCTTGTCGACGTGGCAAGCTGATGTCCGAAACGACCAAGCCCTGATAGGTGCCAGCATTGACCGCGCTAATGGAGGAGCCGGCAAAATTGGCGGTGATCACCAGCCCCTCACTCATGGTGAAGATGAGAGACTGAGACGCCTGGTTGATGCTGGGGCCTGACCAGTGATCGAACAGCAAGCTGGTCTTGGGCTTGGCCGTGAGTGTGTAGCTCTTGCCAACTTCGAGTTGAGTTAGCTTGCCACCTGGGGAGATGGAAAACTCGCCGCTGCCTACGGGCAGAATGTTCACGGTCAGCGGGCGCAGCGGCACGAAGGTGAACTGGCGGACGATTTCGTTGGAGATCAAGCCGCGCGCATCCACGGCCCGCACACGAACCGTGTTGATGCCTGCAATGGCGGGCACAGAGGCATTGAACTTGGCGCCCGTGCCCTTGCTGTCGAGCGTGGCCAGGACATCTGTGAAGGCTCCCCCATTGAGTGCCACCTGCACTCTGCCTAGACCCTTGTTGTCCGTGGCGCTGCCGCTGAGAATCACGGCAGGCAGCACCACACGTGCGTCGGCCGTCGGCGTGGTCAGGGTGACCTGCGGTGCCTGCTCATCCGCTTCGAGGATCCTTGCTGTGGCCACATTCGGCATGCCGAGGGACGCTGCGCCCGTAATCTCGGACAAGCTGAGGGAGAAGCTCTCATGCGTTTCTGTGCGGCCATCATTGTTCAGACCGATGTCCACGCTGCGGCTGGCTTCACCCTCCGCAAAGGTGATCACCTGATCCTGCTGCGAGTAGTCACTGCCGACCTTCGCCGAACCATCGATGCTACGAAGACGCACACTGGCGGTGCCTGTGCGGCTGCCTGTGCGCAGCAGGGTGATGGAGATATTGGAGTCTGGTTCCAGGGCTTCGTAGCCCGCCGCACTGAAAAGAATCTGGCTTGCACCCGTGGATTCGATGGGCGTCGCGTCAGTATCGCTGTTGTTGCCGAGCGTGATCTCGCCACCACCGCTAATGCTGGCCGTGGTAGGAGTCAGCGCAGGTGCTGTGTTGGCGATGTTCACCACAAGAGTTAGCGGCGGATAGTCTGCGCCAGCAGCCAGTGCATCATTTCGCGTGGCCTGGGCTCCTGCCACGGTCCAGCCTGTCCCGCTGAGCGAAGTGAGGGTCAGCCCTGTGGGCAAGATGACATTCACACTCACAGGCCCAGTGCTTGCTGCCGAACCTTGATTGCTCGCCACGATGCTATAGCTGCCTGCGGCACCTGCCGTGAACGTGCCCTGGCGCGTGATGGCGACCGTCATATCAGGGGCGAGCCGGACATCAAAGGTGTTCTCCACAAGGGCGCTCCATTCCCCTGAGTTCAGGGCGCGCACCTTCAGCGTGCGGTTCCCCGTGCCTATCAGGTAGAGCGGAGTCGCCGTGCTAGTGCGGGTGATGGAAAGCGAGGCGCTGAGGCTGATGTCACTGCTGCCCGAATCTGCCTGATGAACCTCGGCGGCGAGCACGTTGGTGCCCGTCACCAACTGGGTGGCATCAATCGGGAAGTCAAAATAGGCGCTCTCATTTGGGGCCCCGCCACTGGAGTATTGGTTATGCGCGGGATTGCTGCCAATGTTTGCCGAGTGCGCGACCTCGGTGCCGTTAAGATAAAAGATCACCGCGTCATCATACTTCACCCTCAATGTTGCCTGGGTGATGCCGGTGGCGTCAGTGACCTGAAAGCTGGTACGGAAATAGGTCGTGGCATTCTTCTGGTCGCCCCCAGCGATGGAGTCGACATCCACATAGGGCACGGCGGTTGCCTCGTCGCCATCGCCGTAGCCTAGCTCTGCCGTACCACTGGCCCAGGTGCTGTCATCAAAGACCGTGGCTCGCCAAGCCGTGCCCTGATTGCTGCCATCGGCCAGATACTTCCAGGTCTGACTCAAAGGCATCACTTGAAGCGTCTCCGTACTACTCGTGTAAACCTGCGCGGCTGGGTTCAGCTCTCCGCCGATCAGACGCGGATCACTGCCATCAAGCGTGTAATACATCGTGCCGCCATGGCCGGTGATCATCAGTTCCTGCCCGCTGGCCCATGGCCCGCCATTCTGCGCGGGTTCAGGCGCATCAAAGCTTGGGTACAAGCCATCAGCGCGCAGTTGGGCAATCACTCGGCTGCCACGCTCGGGAACATAGTTCTCGATCAAATAGTTCACAGCATTCTGCCAGTCCAGCCGGTTCAGCGGCGTGCCGTTGCCGCGCTTCGAGTCACCCCAGCGCGCGGATTCGGCGATGATGACCTTGTCCAGCAGCGCCTTGCGCGCCCGCATCCTGGCTTGGACATTTCCGGCGACCAGCGCGCCATCACCAAACAAGTGCCTCTGCACACGATCCGCCCACATCATGCGATACTCAAGGTTTGGCCGGAGATCGTGATGAATGAATAGAGGATTGTAAGTGGAGACCTCTTCCGGGTTGCCATTGGGGAACGGACCGGTGCGGTCCTCATCCACATTGAGGAAAGTGTGCTCAAAGTCGTGGGCGAAGAACCGGAAGCCACCGAAGGTGCCAAGCCGGTTACGGAACGCGAACCAATTGTTCGCTCTTGAATCACCAAGGAAGGCGGACGTGGCTCCATCCAGGTTGCCCGTCCAGAAGGTCAGCATCATGTAGTCGATGAGGTTGTCCACCTCCAGCAGCACGGGGTCTGTGGTCGGCGTCACACCATCCGCTCCCTTGCCGGAGATGGCGAAGAAGTTCGCATTGGTCGGATCTGCCGAGTGGGCACGTGCTTTGATCCTCAATTGCTCCCAGGCGTCTAGATTGCCATCTGTCACCCCAGTGACGTAGCCTTGGTCTTGCTCACCTTTGACGGTGTCATAGTCATCCGCATCTCCACCGATGTAGCTTTCTGCGAAGTTGGACTCAGGCCGCTCATCACTGTCATAGAGGCCCCAGTACTGCCCATTGAGATACAGGTGATAGTAGCGGCTCTTGCTGTAAGGCTGGCCCATGGCTCCTTGCAGTTCACGAGTGCTCTCCTCGCGCATGAAAGTGTTGTTGCCATCACCACCGAAGGACCAGGAATAGTTCTGTGCGGTGCGGAAATCGATTTTGTCGAAGCTGGAGACGCCTTCGTCCCCAAAGAGCGGGTAGTTGAGCTTGGAAGCGCCATACTCGCTGCGGAAGAAAAGCCTCAAAGCATGCTTGGGGTTGTCACCGCTGCGGCTGAAGCCACCGCGGAGTCGCAGGCCGCAGTTGATGTCGAAACCTCCATTCGGACCACTGTCGCCGATCAGCTCCACGGAAGCTGGACGTTCCCAGGCCTCGCCGCGACTGTAGGGATTCACCCAGATGCCTGTGTCTTGCGAAAATAGGTTAGGCAAGTCGGTGACGATTGAGATCGTAGGGATGGACTTGAGGGCGGACTTCACCTTGTCCACGCCACCAATTTCCGGATTCGTGCCGTTCACGATGTCGGGATCCATGCCGTAGTCAGACACCTGTCCGTTCACCGTCCCCGCAGGCCAGCCGGTGGATGGACGGGCACCATTGGCGGACTGGCGGATTACATCATTGAGGAAGAAGTAGCTCTGCGTCAGAAGGGCCGTGGGCTCGTAGTCACTACGATAGCCGATGGCGCGCACGATGCTCGTTTTGCTAATGGCCAGCGGGCCTGAATAAACCGTGCCATGCGTGGCTGTGGGCGTGGAGCCATCCAGCGTGTAGCGGATGCTCGCGCCTCCTGTGGCCGTGGTGATGGCGAGTGACAACGGCTTGTCGTAGAAGCCGTGCTTCTGGCTGAAGACGAGCGGAGCCACGATGCCATCAAAGGTAGGCACGCCATTCATGGTCCCAGGCGTGGCCGTGATCTCGGTGTCGCCAGGATGGAAAAAAGCCGCATTCGCGGCGAGCCCGGACGTCGTGCTGAGCTCCGGCAGAATGAGGAAGGATGAATCTGAAAGCGCGTTATTCATTCCATGGATGGACAGCACATTCGTGCCCCCCGAGAGCAGTGGAATCTGCGCGGACAGATCAATCTCTTCCTCGGTCAGTGTTTCCGCCGCCGATCGTGTGGCGGTCGCGGCGGAATCATAGGCTGCAACTGTTGGAGCGTTCCTGCGTGCGATCTCTGTGCCGTTCAGCCAGGCCACAAAACCATCATTGTAGCGCATACGCAAAGTCATGCCGGTCAGTGATCCCAAGCTGGTGACAGTGAAGGGAAGCCGTGCATAGCAGCCAGCGCGCTTGCCTTGCATGGCGGATTGCAGATTCGTACTGATGACGTTGCTCACCGTGCTGATGGAGTTCGGTGGGTTCGTTACGACAGGCAGACCTCCTGGCCCACCCACGAGCTTGAAGTCCGCATTCCACGCGGTATCCGTGCCCGCCTTGGCAAAGAACTCCACGCAGTCTCCACCGCCGCCTTCCCACATGATGATCTCCACTGAGTGTGATCCGGCGTTGAGGTTCACGGGAGCGCTCAGGTTGTCCAGCGGACCATGATTGGAGTCATCCGTCATCACAGCAGTGCCATCGATCTTGATGCGGCCGCCATCATCCGAGTTCAGCCCGAAGACGTAGTTTCCAGCCGTGGGAATGGTGATGGTGCCCGTGGCCTTGAAGGCATAAGGTTCTGCCGTTCCGTTGGGCAGCGGCAAGTTGTCGCCATAGCGGCCTTCAGCTCCATCACCGAGGTAGTTGATGGAGGGCGCGATCACGGTCGCCTCGCTTAGAATATTCGCATGACCTTTAGGCAGAGCCAGCAGGGCCTCACAAGCGGTGATGTTATACACTCCGCCAAAGGTTGGCCGCGCTGCGACCTGCCGCACCGTGAAGCCGGGCACGCCAACGCCGAAGCCAAGACCTGTTTTCCCCTTGGTCCACGAGGCATCATTGAACTCCTTTGCGGTCCACGTGGTGCCAAGTGAATTGTTCGCCGGCAGATGATACTTCACAGTGGCACCTTGAACCAGGGCAGGACGTCCACTGAAATGGATGCCGTAGCTCTCATCATTCGCCAGGGCCGGAAACATGGGGGAGAACTCATGCTCCACAGTTGCTCCATCCGGTCTCACCAGCGCCAGATACTCACCACCGGCGGCAAGATTGAAGTTCGTGTGCAAAGGCTGTCCTGGCACGCGGCGGTTCTTGCTGCTCGCCCAGACTAACACGAATTGCTTCGAGCCCAGAGTGACGGCAGGAAAACGCCATTTGGCGAGGTTGCTGGCACTGTCCGTGAGACACCAGTCGGTGAGATCGACCTCGGTGAGGCCGGGATTGTAGATCTCCAGCCAGTCGGAGTGATCACCATTCTCGTCAGCGATAGTATGCTCATTGTTCGACATCACCTCGGAGATCACCAGCGTCAGGCGGGGATTGAATTTAGTCTTCAACTCCACCACACCGCTCAGGCCTGTGCCATTGATGACTTTGGGCTTGGCCGTCAGGAAATGTCCAAACCCCCGCCGATGCTCACCTTTCTGCAAAATGACACCTATGAAGCTGGCGATGGCTCCAGTGCCTGGATCGAATTTGCCCGTGTATTGTCCAGTCTTGGCAGTCAGCTTCAGGTCATAACTCGGATCAGTGACGGGAATCTTGGTCACGACATTGGTCGACGTGATGGCGAGCTCTTTCTCGAGAAGGCCGGTAAGGCCGCCTTGGGCAAAGCTAAGCAATGCATTGGCCTCTGAAACCTCGGCGAGGTCTGGAAGCACGCTCTCTCCCACAGGAACCGTGAAGCGCGCTCCCAAGAGCGATAGCGTTAGACCTTCCGGCCAACCAAAAGGATAGTAATGTGTACCAGCGATGACAGGCTTGAACCAATGCACGGATGTGCCGCTGACATCCGTGTCCGGGCGCGTGTGATCCACGTGCAGCCAGCCATTCAGCGAGCCTGTGCCCTTCTCCAAGGATGCAAACATCGGCAGATCCTTCCCTGCGCTCAAAGCGGCGCTGGTCGTGAAGCTCGTGCCATCCGCCAACACACCTGCGAGGGTGGCGGCGCCGCTCTTGCTGATCTGGATGGCACCCACAGAGTCACCCTGCGGATGCTGAGACGCGATGAGGCCATTGGTCTGTGCCTGTGCCGGCATGGCCCAGGTGTAGAAGGTTTCGGTGACCGAGGTGCCCGGAGTCTTGCCATCATAGGCGTGGCGGTTGGCCTCCAGAATGGAAAGTGGTGCTGAGCCTTCACGTGTCTGCCGTCGCAGCGTGCCCGTGATCTTGTGGGTGCCAGCTAGGTTCAGATCGACCGCAAACGCCAGCACATAGCCAGCGGAGGGAGAGCGTGAGAGCACGGTCGAGGTGGCCAGAGCACTGCCAAAGCGCGCTGTGCCTGTGGTGTCCAAAACCCCACTGAAGGGAAGGCTGGCGCCTCCGATCTGCAGAGTGCCGCTGAACCTGCCGGTTGGCGTCACCTTGATTCTCACGGCACCTTCGTTGTCATGCGCGGGCGTGGTGCTGCCATCCCCACGTACAAGACCGCTGAAATCACCGATGACGGAAGGCTGGAACGGATTGTCAGCAAAGTTCGCGGTGATCGTGAGACCCTCGACCATCGTAAAGGTCAGTGTAGTATTCAGCCGCTGGGCCTCGGTCAGTGTCAGTTGCGGTGAGGACCAACCATTCCACACCTTGCCGGAAACAGGCTTGGCAGTCAGCGCATAGGTCTTAGCAAGTTCGAGCGTCGTGAGCGGCTCGGCAGGTTTGATGGACACAGTGCTGCTACCCTCCGAAACGAGGTTCAGGGTGAGCGGACGCTTCACGACATAGGTAAAACCGCGCTGAACTTCATCGATCTCATTGCCACGAAAGTCGGACGCTTTGACGGCAAGTGTGTTGAGGCCCGGAGTGGGAGTCAGCGGACGTGAAAAATTCGTTTTGCCACCATTGCCAGGAGTGAGGACGGCATCCGCGAAGGTGCCGTTGTTGAGCTTCACCTGCACACGACGCACTTGTTTGTTGTCTGAGACTTCACCGGAGGCGGTGACGGCGCCTTCGTCGATCCGTTGATTGGGTTTTGGATCCTTGAGTGTGAGCTTCGGATGTGTCGTGTCAGGATCCAGAAGGAGCACACTGGCGCTGGTGATGGCTCCCAAAGATGCTCCGCCGGAGGGGGAGCTGAGGGTGATGTTAAAGATTTCGTTAGGCTCAGAGGCCGTGTCATTGACGAGCTGCACCAGGACAGTCCGGCTGATCTGGTCATCCGCAAAGGTGACGACGGTGTTCACACTGGTGTAGTCCGTTCCAGACGTGGCACTGTCGTTACCGCTCGCGAAGGTCACGCCGACCTCACCGGTGCGTCCGCCCGTGCGGGTCAGGTTGATGCTCACCGCAACATCCTCCTCATTCGCGATGTAGCTCGCCGAACTGAGTGAGATAACTCCAGGCCCCGCGCCCAGCACGGAGGTTGTGGCGCTGGCAGAGTTGTTGCCCGTAATGGAATCACCACCACCGCTGACATTGGCGGTACTGATCACGGATGTCGGGGCATTCGTGGCAATGCCAACATTGAGCGTCAGTGTCGGGTAGCTTTGACCAGTGGGCAGGGGATCATTGCGCGTAGCGCTCACCGTGGTGCCCGTGCCCTGTGTGATTGCCCAGCCGGTGCCGGAGAGTGACGTGGCCGTGACGCCTGCCGGCAGGTTTTCACTGAAGGTGATCATGCCTTGAGTGCTGCCGGTGCCGATGTTGGAAACGGTGATCGTATAGCTGGCGCTATCTCCCGCCTGGAAGATGCCATTCGCCACATGGGTGATGGCCAGGTCACTGGTCAGCAGGGTTGTGGTGGCTGCGGTCGGGGAGGTGTTATTGGATGGGTCGCTGTCCACCAGAAGATTGAGAGGCACCGGACCTATGGTGGCAGCTCCAATGGGAGCAGTGTAGGCGCCATCAGCACTTGCTGTCACATGCACGATGAGCGTGGCGCTGCTGTCCGCGAGGAGGGAACCATCCAGATGAACGACGCCTGAATCCTCGCTGGCATTGAACCCCGCACCGTTGGCATTGGCAAAGGATAAACCTGCTGGCTGGGTGAAGCTGACACGCACCGAAGCCGCATCCGCGAGGCCTTCATTTTCGGCAATGAGGGTGTAGTCGAAGCCTGCGCTGCCGGTGAGTCCGGTCGCCGGGGCACCCAGGCTAACTTTGAGGTCTGCGGCATGACTGACGTCAAAGCTGGGAGTTGTGGAGGAATTATTGTTTGCCTCATCTGCCTCATCCACCAAACCCAGAGGATCCACGACCAAGGCTCCAGCAGGAATCGTGTAAGTGGAGGCAATCTCCGTAACGACCTGCACGGTGAGGTTGGCCTGCATATGGGCGCTGAGGATGCCACCATTGAACGTCAGCACCTGACCTGTGATGCTGCTTTGAAAGCCAGCCGAGATGGCGCTGTCACTGACATAGCTCAACCCAGCGGGCAAGGTGAGCTGAGCTCCCACCTGATACGCCGTGCCACCACCGCTGTTGCTGATGCGGACATGGAGAAGGAATGGCTCACGCGTGAAGGGCAGGGAAGTCGGCGGAATCTGCGGGCCGAAGCCTGAAGGTCCGCTCACCTCGGCCAGGAGATCAGGCCTCTGCGGAGCAAAGGCGATGCCGCGAAGGGCGGTGTTGGCCCCCGCCGTTGCGATTAAGGTCGGCGTGCCGCTCAAAGTGCCTGTGCTGCCGCTGGTATCTGGGAGGCTCACCACCTCGCCACCACCCGTGGCTCCTCCGCCACCTTTGCGCACGGCATAGATTACCACTCCCGGCTCGGGCAGCAGAAAGACGCTTGCGGTTAGGCCGCGATATGCATCGGCCGCCAAGCCAGAACTGCCGCGTGCGGTCCAGGTGGTGCCATCGAAACTGTATTTCAGGATGCCGCCATTGGTGGCGTCATCATCAGCAATGTAGAGCGTGTCCACACCAGCCACAGCGTCACTCAGATCTAGCAGCACAAAAGCGTTCGGGCTGAGATTCACTGGATAGCCTGGCAGGCTGGTGATGATCTGGCTCGTTGTGTTAGGCAGACCCGAACCCACCGGACCGAGGCGAGCCGTCGAACCATTGCCCGAAGAAACATACAGCTGACCTCCAAAGACCGCAGGCTGGCGGAGATTGTTGTTTGTGGTGCTGAGTTGAAGCGATGTGGTGGCACCCAGCGATGCCACATGGCGCACGCCGCCAGTGGTGCTGTTACCATTGCCCGCGATCCAGAACTGCGTGCCGTCGGACGTGCAGACTCCACGGAAGTTGTTCGCGCTATACGCATCCGTCAGCGCAGTGCTCGTGTCGATGTTGGCCAGTGCATCCACTCGACCAATCACGCGATTCACGGCGGCAGAGGCAGTGCCCGTCAGTGATGATGAATGTGGCGGTGTGGCATCATAACCTGGCAGCACAAGGTATCGGCCATCTGCCGAGAGTGTCATCTGGCCTTCAGAGCCTGCCGTGCCACTCGCGATCAACCGCTTTTGTGATCCGTTCACCGCAGTGGGCAGAGCGATGGACTGCACCAGCGTGCCAGAGGATGTGTATTCATCCAGGAAGACCGGATTGCCCGTGTTCACCAGCGAACCTGTGCCTGTGCCGATGCGATAGACGACAAGGTTTCCTGCGGTGAATGGCGCGGCCAGCAGTCTTGCGGAGACAAAGTGAATCGAGGCCAGCATCAACACTGCCAGCCAGACGGGGGGTGGGTTTTTCATGAATACCGTGACGAATTTATCACGAAACACCAAGCTGTGCGAGTGCGGCGAGAGGGGACTGCCTCCTCCCCTGGAGAGGCTAATGGGCCATGCCAAACGGACATGCTCAGGCCAAAGAACCTGCATTTTGCAAGCTGCCCTTGCTCGGCAAGCTTCGATCCGTCAGAGAAAACAAAACAAGCAACACCTCAATACTATGAAACTCATCCCCAACATCGCCGCCGGTCTCCTGGGTCTCGCCTTCGTGACCTTCGGGCTGAACTTCTTCTTGAACTTCATTCCCATGCCGCCGGACAACTCTCCGTCCGACGCTCCTCACAAGCTCTTCATGGCTGCCCTCTACCCCACAGGCTACCTGACCTTTGTAAAGGTGCTGGAGATCCTTGGCGGCGTGCTCGTGGCTCTCCCGAAGACCCGTAACTTCGGCCTCCTGGTCCTCGGCCCCATTGTGATTAACATTCTGGCCTTCCAGATCTTCCTTACCAAGGGCGCCGGCCTGACCCAGCCTCCGGTGATCGCCGTGGCCCTACTTTCCGCCTTTGTGCTCTTCACGGAGCGTAAAGCCTTTGCCGGTCTCCTGAAAGCCTGAGCCTTCCACGGCATGCCTTGTGCGGGTGACCGCATCGTCACTCGCACGAGATTTCCCCGCCCGTCCATCAACTATCAACTCCGCTCCTTCATGAAACTCCTCTCACCTCTTCAGGCCGGCGCTTTTGAGCTGCCAAACCGCATCCTCATGGCCCCGCTCACCCGCTGCCGTGCGGATGCTGAGCATAACCCCACAGCGATCATGGCCGAATACTATGCGCAGCGTGCCAGCGCCGGGCTCATCATTGCCGAGGCCACCATGGTGATGGAAGGCAACTCCTCCTTCTGGATGGAGCCGGGCATCTACTCTGAGGCTCAGGTCAAGGGCTGGAAGGTCGTGACCGACGCGGTACATGCCAAGGGTGGAAAGATTGTGCTTCAGCTCTGGCATGGTGGCCGCGCCTGCCATCCGCTGCTCAACGGCGGTGCACAACCCGTCGCCCCTAGCGCCATTCCGATCACGGGCGATGAAGTGCACACACCCGAAGGCAAGAAGCCTTATGTCACGCCGCGCGAACTGAGCGATGACGAGATCCCCGGCATCGTGGCAGGTTTCAAAAAAGCCGCTGAGAACGCTAAAGCTGCCGGGTTTGATGGCGTGGAGGTCCACGGTGCGAATGGCTATCTCCTCGATGAATTTCTCCGTGATGGCGCGAACAAGCGCAGCGGCCCGTATGGAGGCAGCCTCGAGAACCGTGCTCGTTTGATGCTGGAAGTGCTCGATGCGACCATCAGCGTCTGGGGTGCGGATCGGGTGGGCCTGCGCATTTCGCCTCTCAATAGCTACAACAGCATGATCGACAGCGATCCTGTGGCCCTCACCACCTACGTCGCCCAGCAGGCCAACGCCCGCGGCCTTGCTTACCTTCACGTCATGCGCGGCGATTTCTTCCAGGCCCAGAAGGGCGATGTCATGACACCTGCCCGGGAAAACTTTGAAGGCGTGCTTATTGGCAATATGGGCTACTCGGCTGACGAGGCTGAGACGACTATCGCTGGTGGTCAGCTCGATGCCGTGGCCTTCGGTGTGCCCTTCCTCGCCAATCCCGATCTCCCAGCCCGGTTCGCCGCGAAGGCCAAGCTCAATGCTCCAAACTCCGCGCAGTTCTACTCGCCGGGGCCTGAAGGTTACACCGACTATCCCGCGCTCAGCGCAGCCTGATATGAACACACCCATCCATCCCGGTGTTCGCATCGGTCATGTGCATCTGAAGGTGGCCGATCTGGAGCGTGCGCTGGCGTTCTATGTCGGAGTGCTGGGTCTTGAAATCACCCAGCGCTATGGAGCCCAGGCCGCGTTTATTTCAGCGGGAGGTTACCACCACCACATCGGCTTAAACACCTGGGAGAGCAAGGGTGGCAAGGCCCCCGCACGAGGTACGACGGGACTTTACCACGTGGCCATCCTGTATCCAGATCGGGCCTCGCTTGCCGATGCTCTACGCCGCCTGATCGAGCACAAGGTCCCGCTGGATGGTGCCTCCGATCATGGGGTGAGCGAGGCGCTGTATCTCCAGGATCCGGATGGTAATGGGATCGAGCTCTATGTGGACCGCGATCCAGCGCAATGGCCGCGTGACGCCAAGGGCGAGATCGCGATGACGACGGGGCCGCTCGATCTTCAATCACTTCTCTCAGAGCCTGAGCTTGTTCCGGCGTCTCAAGTCGCAACGCGTTAACGAAAATGGCAAAAAATATACCTCTCTTCACCTCAGTAGACGAACAACACCAAACTTAGAAAACATCGCCATGAGCCACTATCACCAACTTTTCACCGCCGATGATTCCGTCGTCGTTTTCATCGACCATCAGCCTCAGATGACCTTTGGCGTGTCCAATATCGACCGCTCCACCTTGATCAACAATGTCACTCTTCTCGCTAAGGTGGCGAAGGAGTTCAACGTGCCCACCGTACTGACCGCCGTGGAGACGGAGAGCTTCTCCGGGTATCTCTGGCCGCAGCTTCTGGACGTCTTCCCAGGTCAGCCTGTGGTGGAGCGCACGAGCATGAACTCCTGGGATGATGCGGGTTTCCGCAAGGCCATCGAAGCAACAGGCCGCAAGAACATCATCATGACCGGCCTCTGGACCGAAGTCTGCGTCACCTGGCCGACCATTGAGATGATCGGCGCGGGCTACAACATCTATGTGGTGGATGACTGCTGTGGTGCCACATCGCCAGCCGCGCATGAGGCCGCGCTTAGCCGCATGGTGCAGGCTGGAGCAACACGCGTGACGACCATTCCCGCCTTGCTTGAGTTTCAGCGCGACTGGAAGAACCGCGAGCATTACAACAAGCTCATGGACATCATCAAGCAGCATGGTGGAGCCTATGGTGTGGGTGTGGAGTATGCCTACACCATGGTGCATAAAGCACCCCAGTCCGCCCAGTCGCCGCACGTCGTGACCGGCGGAGCGAAGCATTGATAAGCTCACCGTGAACAGCGCGGGCGGATCTTGGCCAGCCGCACCGCCCGCGCCTTGTTTCTTTATTTTCTCCTCTTCTTCGTATGTCTGTTCATGTTGCCATCACCCGTCGTGTGCGTCCCGGATGCGAGGCTGAGTTTCAGCAGGCACTCACGGAGTTTTTTCAAAGTTCGTTCAGCCAGGATGGAGTGCTAGGAGCCAGCATGCTGGTGCCGCCTCCAGGCTCTGGCTCCCGTGAGCACGGCATCCTGCGCACCTTTGCCAGTGAGGCGGAGCGTGATGCCTTCTACGCATCCCCAGCATTTCAGGAGTGGGAAGCACGGGCGCAAAAGCTCACGGAAGGCGAGGCACAGTATCGTGAGCTCCATGGCTTGGAGGCCTGGTTCCGCGAGCCGGGCCTGCCCAAACCACCACGCTGGAAGATGGCCGTGGCCACGCTGGCAGGGGTGTATCCCACCAGCCTGCTGCTGGGTGCATTAGTCGTTCCCCAATTGCACGGCCTGCCGCATCCGCTGGCCTCGCTGATCGTGGGTGCGTGCATGGTCACCATGCTGACCTGGGCCGTGATGCCGCTTGTCACGCGGTTGCTGCATCGCTGGCTGCATTCACACGTTTGATCCCCTATCGTCCCGCACCTCAACTCACCTGCATCCCATGTCACTCGAAACCACTCAGAAGGCAGACTTGATCCTCTACAATGGCCGCATCAGCACGCTGGACCCGGACTACCCGGAGGCGGGCAATATCGCCATCGCCGGTGGCCGCATCATCGCGGTCGATGAGGGCGAGGAGTATGCGGACATCACCACGGCTCAGACGAAGCGCATCGATCTGAAAGGCCGCCGTGTCGTGCCAGGTCTCTATGACTCGCATCTGCATGTGATTCGCGGCGGCCTGAACTACAATCTGGAATTGCGCTGGGATGGAGTGACTTCGCTGAGTGATGCACTGGCTTTGCTGAAGATCCAAGCTGACCGCACACCCGCACCGCAGTGGGTGCGCGTGGTCGGTGGCTGGAACGAATTTCAATTCAAGGAAAGGCGTCTGCCGACGCTCGATGAACTGAACGCCGCTGCCCCTGACACGCCAGTCTTCATCCTGCACTTGTATTGTCAGGCGATGCTCAATCGCGCCGCACTGAAGGCCGTCGGTTATGACAAGAACACGCCTAACCCACCTGGGGGCGAGATCCAGCGCGACAAGAATGGCGAGCCTACCGGCTTGCTCATCGCCAAACCGAACGCGCTCATCCTCTACGCGACTCTCGCCAAGGGACCCAAGCTGCCTATTGAGTATCAATATAACTCCACCCGCCAGTTCATGCGTGAGCTGAACCGGCTCGGCCTAACAAGCGTTTGTGATGCCGGAGGCGGCTTCCAGAACTATCCGGACGACTACGAGGTCATCACCGAACTCCACAAGCGCGGCGAGCTGACACTGCGCATCGCCTACAATCTCTTTACGCAAAACAAAGGTGGCGAGAAAGGGGACTTCCAGCGCTGGATCGACATGACCAAACCAGACGCCGGTGATGACTACTACCGTGTCAATGGCGCTGGTGAGATGCTGGTCTTCAGCGCCGCTGACTTTGAAGACTTCCTCGAACCTCGTCCCGACCTGCCGGCCTCTCTGGAGACGGAACTCAAAGACGTGGTCACGCTGCTCGCGGAGAACCGCTGGCCTTTCCGTCTGCATGCCACCTATGATGAGAGCATCACCCGCTTCCTGAATGTGTTTGAAGAAGTGAACCGTCACGCGCCGCTTGAAGGCCTGCATTGGTTCCTCGATCACTGTGAGACGATCAGCGACCGTAACATCGAGCGCTTGAAGGCTCTCGGCGGCGGCATTGCCATCCAGCATCGCATGGCCTTCCAGGGCGAGTATTTTGTGAATCGCTACGGCAAGGCCACAGCCGAACGCACGCCTCCCGTTCGCCGCATGCTTGAGATGGGCGTGCCTGTCGGTGCTGGCACGGATGCCACCCGCGTGGCGAACTACAATCCATGGAACTCGCTCTACTGGCTGGTCAGCGGCAAGACTGTTGGTGGCCTGAGCCTCTATCCCGACAAGAACCGTCTCAGCCGCAAAGAGGCCCTCGGCCTTTATACTCAGGGCAGCGCGTGGTTCAGCCGTGATGAGGAAAAGAAGGGCGTGCTCAAACCGGGCCAGCTTGCGGATCTCATCGTGCTCAGCGCGGACTATTTCCAGGTGCCAGAAGAGGAGATCAAAGGGCTGCACAGCGTCCTGACCATCCTGGGCGGGAAGCCGGTGTATGCCGAGGCCGAGTTCAAGGAGCACTCTCCGCCTGATCTGCCCGTCACGCCGGACTGGAGCCCGGTGGCGAAGTTCGGCGGCTATGGAGCGCCCGGATTCACCAAGGCGGAGCGCAGCATCAGCTTCGGCCCGAAAGCTGAGCCGTTGCTGAACCGCAGCGGCATCTCACCAGCGCCTCCGCCCCTCCGCGAGCTGTGGGGCAGCGGTTGTGATTGCTTTGCGTTTTGAAGTCTGTTTTGTCCTACCCGCATGGCTCAAGTCACCCGTATCTATCTCATTCGCCATGGCGCCACTGTCCTCACCGCCGAGGATCGCTTTGCCGGCTCCACCAATGTGCAGCTCTCTGACGAGGGCCGCGCGCAAGCGGCCGCGCTGGGTAGACGACTGAGAAACGTGGAGCTGGCGGCGGTATACGCATCGCCCATGGACCGCACGGTGGAGACCGCGTGTCTCATCGCCAAGCCGCATGAGCTGGTCCCGATCACGCGAGACGGACTGAGGGAGATATCCCATGGACGCTGGGAGGGCCTGACCCGAGCGGAGATGCTGGCGGCTTATCCGGGCGAGGCTGCGGCCTGGGATGAAGATCCCTACACTTTTGCCCCTGAAGGAGGCGAGACGGGTCTGGCTGTCACGGCGCGCGCGCTGCCCGTCATCATGTCTATCTATGAGGCGCATCGCGGCCAGCAGGTGGCCATCGTCTCGCACAAGGCCACCATTCGTCTTGTGCTTAGTTCTTTGTTAGGCTTCGATCCGCGTCGCTATCGCGACAACCTGGATCAAAGCCCCTGCGCGCTGAACATCCTCGATGTGCGCAGTCCCACCTGCTTTCGGCTGTCCTTGTTCAATGACACGTCACACTATGTCCGCTGGGAAGATGGCGATGTGCCTCCCGTGGCACAGCATCGTCTCTCCGCGCAGTGGTCTGGGCAAACAGCACAGCCCAACCCGCCGCCAGTCTCCCCGTGACCTTGCCTTAAGTTATGCGGCTCGCCTCTTGTCTGTCCAGCCTGCTCATCCTGCTGCTCGCGGGCTGCGTCATTGCGCCAGCCAAGGTGACGCGGGTGATGAAACTGGGTGAGGAAGATTTGCATGGCTTGATGACTCAGGCACTCGTCGAGCCGGACAGCGCGAAAGGGCGGCTGGCTCTTGGACATTTCATCGAGCAATGGATCAAGGCAGATCGTGATGAGCAGGGTGAAGTGCCGCCGCCTTCAGGCCGCGAGGGCAAGGTCTATCGCGTAAGCTTCAAGGACACCTCGCACGGCGCTTATCCACTCGATTACTTTGATGAGATCAGTCCCGCTGCCGACTTCGTGGTGAAGAAGATGGAGCATCATACGCGCCCGGGGATTGGTGTGCCGCTGATGGCCTTGCGTGAGAATCGTGGCCAGCTAGCCGTGGAGGCTTTTTTCCCGCCCGAGGCCATTGCCAGGCCGCTCACGGCCATCGCGAAACCCGGCAAGGCACGATCAGGGGTGCAAGACGTGAGCATCGAGCTGCTATGCCCTTTGCTGAGCGACAGCGTCATCGTGAATGGAAGGCGTCAGCCGTTGGCGGCGGATTTCTCGATGCCCTGGGCCGCCACCTTGTCACGTGCTGGCAAGCTGAACCGATCTCGCGTTTTTGACATGATCACGCCGGAGCCAAAGCGCGAGCCGAGGCTCTACCTCATGGAGCCGTATGACCCGAACAAGGAGCCGCTGATCATGATCCACGGCCTCATCTCCACCCCGCTGGCCTGGGCGAACCTGAGCAACGAACTATGGGCCGATGAGGCCATCCGCCGTCGCTACCAGATCTGGCACTATCTCTACAACACCTCTGCGCCTGCCCTTTACTCCAGCCGCGTCCTGCGTGCTCAGTTGCGCGATGTGCGCAAGCTGCTGGACCCGGAGAATGATGATCCTGCAATGCGAAGGAGCACACTGCTCACGCACAGCATGGGCGGTCTCGTGGGCAAGGCTTTGGCGATGGCGCCGGGTGATGCTTTTTGGAAAGCTGCGTTCACTGTGCCGCATGAAGAAATTCACCTTACAGCCGAGGATCGACTGATGCTGAATGATGCATTCGAGTGGCAGGCAGATCCCACGATTCACCGCATCATCTTCATCGCCACGCCGCATCGCGGCAGCAGCTTTGCTGACAACCCGTTTGGCCGCATCGGAAGCTGGATCACCAAGCCGCCGAGCCGCTTCCAGGAGTTCTTCCAGCGCGTTTCTGCCACCAATCCCGGCGTGTTCACCGCCGAGTATGCCGCACTTGGTCGTGGTAGGCTGAATGGCGTGAATTCCCTCTCTCCACGCCAGCCCACGCTGCGCATCCTCGCGGGGCTGCCGTATACGCATCCGGTGAGTGTTCACAGCATCATCGGCAATCGCGGCAGACGCGGCCCGCTGGAGCAAAGCAGCGATGGCATCGTGCCCTACACCAGCAGCCATGTTCCAGGGGTGGTCTCCGAGCTCATCGTCCCCACCGGACATGGTGCCTTCCGGCATCCTCAAGCCGTTGCGGAAGTCCGCCGTATCCTCAAACTTTGAACTCAGCAAACATGTCGTCAACGCCCCCATCCTGCTGCATCTGAACGCCCAGGCGAAACGAATCAATGCGGCGCATTGAGCACATTCTCCCAATCATTCCCTCCAATCCACACCTCCTCCACATGAACACACTCGAAGCCATCAATACCCGTCGCGCCATCAAGCATTACGACACCGCTCACCGCATGACGGAAGCGGAGATCCATCAACTTCTCGAAGCCGCGATGCTGGCGCCCACAGCCTTCAACATTCAGAACTGGCGCTTTGTCGCGGTGACGGATCCAGAGGTGCGGAAGGAAATTCGTGCAGTGGCCTGGGATCAAGCGCAGGTCACGGATGCCTCGCTCTTGATCGTGCTATGTGCTGACAAAGATTCGTGGAAGAAGGATCCAGGCCGGTACTGGAAGAATGCGCCGCAACCTGTGCAGGACTTTCTCGTGCCCGCCATCGGCCAGTATTATGAAGGCCGGGAGCAGGTGCAGCGTGATGAGTGCATGCGCTCCTGTGGCATGGCTGGCATGACCATCATGCTCGCCGCAAAGGCCATGGGTTATGACACCAGCCCGATGGATGGTTTTGATTTTGATGCCGTGGGCAAGATCATCAACCTGCCTGAGGACCACATCATCTCTTTCATGATCGCGGTCGGCAAGGGCACCCAGCCACCATGGCCCAAGGGTGGCCAGCTCAGCTATGACGAGGTAGTTGTTCAAGACCGCTTTTAATCGGGCAAAGATGCAGCAGACTCACCGACCTATGAAAATCGCCATCGGCTCTGATCACGCGGGCTTTCGCTACAAGCAGGCCATCATTCAGCATCTGCTGAATGGCGGTCATGAGGTGGATGACTTTGGCACGCACTCGGATGAGGCGGTGGACTACCCGAAGTTCATCCGGCCGGTGGCTGAAGCCGTGGCGGCGGGCCGGTTTGAGCGGGGCATCGTGCTAGGTGGTTCTGGCAATGGCGAGGCGATCACTGCCAATCGTGTGAAAGGCGTGCGCTGCGGTCTGTGCTGGAATCTGGAGTCGGCTCGTCTGACACGTCTGCACAATGATGCCAATATACTCTCGCTTGGCGAACGCATGATGGACCTGGAGACAGCACTGCAGATCGTGGATGTGTTTCTCACGACCACTTTTGAAGGTGGCCGTCATCTGGCCCGCATCCAGCAACTCGATGAATGACGTGCCTCTAGATGACAGGCTCCTGCGCGAGACGGAGAACTTCCTTCATGAGCAGATCCCGCTGACCCATGCGATGGGCGTGAGCGTGGAAAGCTGGGACGGGCAACGGCTTGTGCTGCAGGCGCCGCTGGAACCTAACCACAACCATCTCGGCACAGCCTTTGGCGGCAGCCTGAGTGCTTTGACGACTCTTGCCGGCTACTGTTTGCTGTGGCTCATGCTTGGGGATCGCCAGGCGCATATCGTGGTTCGTGAGAGCACCATCCGCTATCGCAGTCCCGTGCGTGGCGCCCTGCGGGCGGTGTGCATCCGGCCTGCGGAAGCGGAGATGGCGGCGTTTCATGGGAAGTTCACGGAGGCGGGGCGTGCTAGCCTGACGCTGAAAAGCAACATCGAAGAGGAGGGAAGGGTTTGTGTGGAGTTTGAAGGCCGCTTTGTTGCCATGAAGTAATGTTCGTTAGATTTATGCAATCATCCGTTTTCCCTGACATCGAATGAGCTCACCGGATCGCAAGCCCGCATGGATGGCGATGATTCCGTGGTTGTTCGTGCTGCTGTGGAGCAGCGGCTTCATCGGTTCCAAGCTGGGAGTGCCGTATGCGGAGCCCTTCACTTTCCTGACGTTCCGCTACTGCATCGTGCTGGCAGTGCTAGTGCCGATCTCCTTGATCTCGAAAGCACCCTGGCCGTCTGGGAAAGGGCAGATGATGCACGTGGCCTTTGCTGGCTTGCTGATCCATGCGCTCTATCTGAGCGGTTGCGTCTGGGCACTGAAGCTTGGCCTGCCCGCAGGCGTGGTGAGCCTCATCGTATCCATGCAGCCCCTCTTCACGGCCGCCTTTGCTGGCGTGGCTCTAGGTGAGACTGTTCTGCCTCGGCAGTGGATGGGTCTGGCTCTCGGCTTCATTGGCACGATCCTGGTAGTGGCACACAAGATGGGCAGCGGCGTCACCTTCATCATGACCGTGCCTGCGATCGCAGCGCTGATCGGCATCACCGCAGGCACGATGTGGCAGAAGCGACATTGCCCGGCCTTCGATTTGCGAACCAGCACCGTGGTACAGTATGCGGCGAGCTTAGTGGTGACGGCTGTTTTGGCTTTCAGCACGGAAACTATGCAGGTGCAGTGGAGCGGGCAGTTTATCTTTGCGCTGCTCTGGGTGGCGCTGGTGCTTTCCATCGCGGCCATCAGCCTGTTGAACTATCTGATCAAAAGCGGCACAGCGGTGAATGTGGCCAGCCTCTTCTACACAGTGCCCGCAGTGACCGCATTGATGGCCTGGGGCATCTTTGGCGAGACGCTGACCGGGCTGTCTCTCGTTGGCATGGTCGTGGCAGTAGTGGGTGTGTGGCTGGCGCGGGGCAGGTGACGGGTGCTCCACTCTGCACCTTGACCCCTGGGCCCGCAGAGCGCACAGAGGCGATGTTCAACCATGCCCGCACCAGCCAGCCTGCCCATCTTTGAGATCCGTGACGCCGTCCTGGCGCAGCTTCGTGACCCGGCCACGCCGAACCTTCTGTTGAAGGCTCCGACCGGCTCCGGCAAGTCCACGCAGGTGCCACAGTTTGTGCTCGACTCAGGCATCCTGAAGGAAGGTCAGCGCTGCATCGTGCTGCAGCCCCGGCGCATCGCCGCGCGCATGCTGGCGCAACGTGTGGCCAAGGAACGCGATGGCCGCGTGGGTGGCGAGGTGGGCTATCAGGTGCGCTTTGACAATGTGACCTCGCGTGACACAAGGCTCGCCTATGTGACGGAGGGCGTGATGCTGCGCCAGCTCATGGAAGACCCGGACCTTTCGCGTGTCGGTTGTGTGGTCATTGATGAGTTCCATGAGCGGCATCTCGATGGCGATCTCGTGCTGGCCTGGGCACTGGCCCTGCAGCGCGAGCGCCGGCTTGATCTGCGCATCATCGTCATGTCTGCGACCCTTGTGCCGGGACCCCTGACGGAGTTCATGAAGCCGGTGAAGCTGCTCGAAAGCGAAGGCCGGACCTTCCCCGTGCAGATTCGCTATCAGGCGCCTAACCGTGATCTGCGTCTGAATCAAACCGAGGCCGTGTGGGATCAAGCCGCGAGAGCTTGTGAGGCGCTTGCGGGTGAGCTGGGCAGCAGCGGAGACATTCTGGTCTTCATGCCCGGTGCGTATGAGATCCGCAAGACGATGACCGCGCTGCAAGGCCGCAGCTTTGCCAAAGGCAGGCGCATCGTGTCCCTGCATGGAGAGATGACGCCGCAGGATCAGGACTCGGCCGTGACTCCTGGCGAGCAGCCGAAGATCATCGTCAGCACGAACGTGGCGGAGACATCGCTCACCATTGAAGGTATTCGAGCTGTGGTGGATGGTGGTCTCGCACGTGTGGCCAGCTATGATCCGCGTCGTGGTCTGAACACGCTGACGGTGCAGAAGATCAGCCGTGCCAGTGCCGAGCAGCGTGCCGGTCGTGCGGGTCGTCTTGGTCCAGGCATTGCCATTCGTTTGTGGGGCGAGCGTGAGCATCTGCATCGCGCGGAGAGCGAGCTGCCGGAGATCCAGCGGCTTGAGCTCGGCGAGGCTTTGCTGGCGCTGCATGTGGCGCAGGACAAAGCCAAGCTGGCCATCGAGTGGTTTGAGAAACCGGCGGAGGCTGCACTCACCAAAGCGGAAACCCTTCTACACGATCTGGGTGCGATTCATGACCACCGCCTGACGCAGACCGGCATGAAGATGTCCGCCTTTCCCACGCATCCGCGCTTCTCCCGAATGCTGCTGGCCGCCGCTGATTATGGCTGTGTGCGCGAAGCTGCCATGTGTGCAGCGTTGGCGCAGGGACGTGAGATCCTGATGGTGGGCAAGAACAACGCCCACTTCAAAAACGAGGACTTCTGGGAGCCTCATGATGTGAGCGAGTTCCAGGCGCTGCTGCGTGCCTTCGTCCGTGCCTCCGCGTTGAACTTCGATCCGCAGGCCTGCATCCCGCTGAATGTGCATGCGCTGAGCGCGCGTGAGGCGGGGCGTAGCTATGATCAGTTCCTGCGCATCGCCCAGCGTGCGGGGCTTCCCATCAATGATGAGGTGGCGAGTCCAGAGTCTTTGGCGAAAACTTTGTTAGCCGCATTCAGTGATCATCTCGGAGTCGAGACCAGCAGCGGCAGCCGCATCTATCGCCTGCCAGGAGGTTATAGCGGACACATCGGCAAGGATGCGCACATCAAGCCGCCGCGCTTGCTCGTGGCCTCCGAGATCATGGAGGTGCAGGGGAAGGCACTGTCCGTGCAGCTCAACCTCGTGACCAAGGTGGATGAGGAGTGGCTACGCGAGATGTTCCCGGAAGACTTCAGCAGCGGCAAGCGTGCGCAGTATGACAGCATCAATCGTCGTGTGGTGAACCTGGAAGAGATCCGCTTCCGCAGCCTTGTCCTCAGCAGCAAGGAGCGCGGTGAGCCTGATGCATCCACCGCGGCGTCTCTGCTGGCCGAGGAGGTGAGTGCTGGAAGACTGCAACTGCCGCTTTGGAACGAGCGTGTGGAGCAGTGGATCACGCGCGTGAACTGCCTGTCCAAATGGATGCCCGAGATGGAGATCCCGCCGATCACGGAAGAAGACCGGCGTCTGATCATCGAGCAGGTCTGCGAAGGCAGCGTGACCTATCGCCAGCTCAAGGACAAGGATGTGTTTCCAGCACTGCATCAATGGCTCAGCCACGCGCAGCGGGACTTGCTGGAGCGCTATGCCCCTGAGCGTCTGCCGCTGAAGAATGGCAAGACCGCGCGCATCGAGTATGACGAGAAGCAGGCCCCGAGCGTGAGCGTGGTGCTGCAACAGCTCTACGACGTGAACGAGAACCCCAAGGTTGCCGCAGGCCGCATCACGGTGGTCGTGCATCTCCTCTCACCCGCACAGCGGCCGATTCAGACGACCGGGGACCTCGGTCGTTTCTGGAAGGAAGGATATCCTGCGGTGAGGGCACAATTGCGCGGCAGGTATCCGAGGCATGAGTGGCGGTGAGGATTTCAACCCAGCCACCTAAAGGCCATGTTCATTATCACCGAGCTAGGAACGCCTAGTGTGACCAAAACACTGGATGCCAGCCCTCCGCTCAGCCGTCTTGTAGTGATGAAGAGGGCATGGAGTCGCTGTTTCGCCCTTGATCGCGAGCAGCGATATCAACTCGTCCCTTCACACGAGTTGGTCATCACGCCGATGCAGCGGTGTCTAGCGCGCCTCATCTATAATCCGACTACTGACGTCATTACCACTTGGGTGCCCGCAGGCCCCTACTTGCTCTCAGACATAGTTTCCGAAGTGAAGTGCGGGCTGGCTAGTGACGACGATGGCATTCAGCAATGGTTCGATGCCGAGGATGTTTTGAAAGTGCTTCGTTCAGCGACCACCTTTGATGAAATGAGTGACGCCATACGTTGCGTGTGCGGGGAGTTCGAATCTGATCGCGATTGATGGCAATTGTTGAGTCGGTGCTCGGTCCACGTGATGCCGATGCTTAGGCCTAACAAAATACCCCGCAGTTTCAAGCTGCGGGGTATTTGTTATATAGGAGCGGTCCAGATATCGGACACATTGATCACTCAACCTTACTGCATCCGGTAGTACCCGTCCGGATTGTACATCCAGTAAGCATCCAGCGGGTTCAGGCGGGGCAGGAGGGCCATGGGCTTGCCGCGCTCATCATGATCCTGGACGATGCCCGAACTGTTGGCCGATGCACCATCAGAAGCGAGCCGCTGGGTGCCGCTCTGCTGCTGGGCCTGCTGGGTGTCAGGATGACGCAGAAGAGCCGTCTCTTCGATGTCCTCCACGATCACGTCCACCCAGCCGAGCTTCTGCGCGTCATCGGCAAACTCATTCCAGTCGCCGGTGGAGGCTTCCTTGTACATCCGGGCGATGAACTCATCACGCGTGATGCCCATCTTGGCAGCCACAGGATCGGCGAGACGCTTCCACCACTCCTCGAGCTCCTTCACGTTCTCACGATGCTGCGTCAGGTTGCCCATCACACCCACGCTGAGCTGGTGATGCAGGATGATCGCATTCGGATAGGCAAAGGACTTCTTCGACAGCGTGGTGATGCACGCAGCCATGCTGGCGGCGAAGGACTTCACCACGGTGTAGACCGGAGCCCGGGAGCCGTGCATGGCCTTCAGGATCTTGTAGCCCGCCATCACGCTGCCACCGGGGCAGTCATCGATCACGATGAAGATAGGTGCTTCTTCGTCGCGATTATTGAAGTAAGCGATGCGGTCCGCCACGCTGTCCGCGGTCTTGGAAGTGATCACGCCATTCAGCCCGATCGTGCGGTCCGAAAGCACCAGCTTCTTGCCCTGAAGCGGATCCTTCGGGTAGCTCGGAGCCTTGCCCACGGCATAGCTGCGGGACTCGGCTTCCTTCTGCTGAAGCTCCATCTGCAGGGAAAGTGCTGAGGTCTTGCGACGCACGCCATTCTCTTCCATGCGTGACTTGAAGCCGTCGATATCCGTCTCGTTCTTGGCGATGGCGTAGTCGATCATCAGCTTCTCGTTCTGGCGACGCAGCTCCATGAGCGTGGGATCATCCTTGGCACGACGCTCGCTTTCGGCGAGATCGAGCTTCGTCTTGATCTCTTCCATCTTGATCTGCTGCTCGGCCAGCAAGCGACGACGTGGGGCCAGTTTCTCGTCCTGCTTGGTCTGCTCCAGGGCGAGCTGGGCGGCGATCTTCTCACGCTCAGCGTTCAGTTTGGCCGTCTCAGCCTTGATCGTCTCAAGCGGATCGGCTTTGGCAGGAGGAGGAGCGTCCTTCGGCTTGGTTTGTTCGGTAGTCTTAGGAGATTCGGCAGGGGCTTCTGCTGGAGTCGGGTTACCAGCAGCGAAGGCGAGGCGGCACAGGAGAACTGTGGAGTAGACAAGTGTTCGGCGCATGTGGGTATGGAGGTGGAGAGCCGGGAGCTACTTCCCCATGTCAGCATATTATACACCAAATTGAGGCGAATCGTTCAAGATTCTTCCTCTACCGCTTGTAGCGGTAAACGCTGCTAAAATACGTAGTCCCCTATTTCATGGCGGGTTAGGCCCGATCCCTGGCTCAGGTGCGGCCCCGATAGGTGGAAACCGGTGTCTCAGAGTCAGGTATAACAGGATCAAATGGCAGGGCAAGGCGCTGATCAAGCAGCATCCAGACCAAAAGCCGTGTGCACAGCGCGGGCGGCGTTCTCGATGTCTGCTTCCTGCACGATCACCGCCGTCTTGATCTCGCTGGTGGAGATCATGAGGATGTTCACGCTGACGTCTGCCAGAGCCTTGAACATCTTCGCGGCCACACCGCTGTGGCTGCGCATGCCTATGCCCACCACGCTGAGCTTGGCGATGCCGCTCTCCGTGCGGAGCGTCACCTTGTCACCCAGGGAAGGGAGGATGGCGTTCAGAGCAGCTTCAGCCTTCGGAAGGTCCACGGCGCTGAGGGTGAAGGAGATGTCCGTCTCGCCATCGAAGCTCACGTTCTGGACGATCATGTCCACCATGATGTTCGCGCCGGCGATGGCACCAAAGATGGCCGAGGAGATGCCGGGACGGTCAGGCACGTCATCGATCGTGACCTTCGCCTGATTGCGCTCAAGGCTGACGCCGCGGACGACGACAGATTCCATACCTGGGGTTTCTTCTTTCACAAGGGTGCCGGGGTTGTTGTTCATGCTGTTGCGGACTTCAAAGCGGACGCCGAATTTCTTCGCGAACTCGACGCTGCGGCTCTGCATCACCTTGCTGCCGCTGGATGCCATCTCCAGCATCTCATCGTAGCTCAGGTCTTCGATCTTTGTGGCCACTTTGACCACGCGCGGATCACAGGTGTACACACCGTCCACGTCTGTGTAGATCTGGCAAAGGTCAGCCTTGATGGCGGCAGCCATGGCGATGGCGGTCAGGTCACTGCCACCACGGCCGAGCGTGGTGATTTCACCGCTGGCGGTCTCGCCCTGGAAACCGGCGAGCATCACGATGTTTCCCTCGTCCAGCATCTTGTGCACGGCATCCGGGGTGATGTTCACGATCCGCGCCTTCGTATGCATGCGGTCCGTGGAGATGCCTGCCTGCGCTCCGGTCAGGGAGACGGCCTTGCCACCGAGGGCATTGATCGCCATCGCCGTGAGGGCGATCGTGGTCTGCTCACCCGTGGAGAGGAGCACGTCCATCTCACGTTCGATGGGGTCGCACTCCAGGGACACTTCCTTCGCCAGCTTGATCAGGCTGTCGGTCACGCCGGACATGGCTGAAACCACGGCCACGACTTGGTTGCCGGCGCGCTGGGTTTCCAGGATGCGGCGGGCGCAATTGCGGATGCGCTCGGGATTGCCGACGGATGTGCCGCCGTATTTCTGGACGATGAGAGCCATGCTGGTTGGGGGGAAAGGGCCGCGAAAATGGCACGCGTGACCTTTCCTGCAACGGGAAGTTTGCGGTCATCCTCCCGCCTGGACAGCGAGTGCCCTTGACACCTGTGAACTGACACCAGGCCAAGCACTCGCCGAGCCCTCTCTCTTAGCGGGCCGAGACGGACTTCTCCGTGTTACCCTTCAGCAGCTTTTCCAGGTTCTCGTCCGGGGTCACACCCTTCTTCAGGGCCTCGTCATACTCAGCGCGGGCCTTGTCCCACTGCGGCGGGTCCCAGGTGGCATACAGCACGGCCAGATTGAAGTGCGCCTCGCCATAGCTCGGGTCGATCGCCAGCGCCGTCTTGAACTCGCGCTCCGCACGCTCGATGAAGTTCAGCTTCGTGGAAATGATGCCCAGATAGTGGCGGCCGCGGGCATTCTTCGGATTGATGGTCAGGCTCTTCTCAAAGGAACCCATCGCGTCGTTCCAGCGGTCCTGTTTGAAGTAGGTCACGCCCAGGTGAAAGGCCGCCGTCTCATTCTCCGGCTCATAGACCAGGCACTTCTTCAGCGCCGTCTCAGCCTCAGCATACTTCTGCTCACGCTCACGAGCATAGCCCAGGCCCACCAGAGCCGTCGTGTTCTTCGGATCCGCACGCAGCGCATCCTCATAGAGAGCGGCAGCTTCTGGGAAACGCTTGGTGGAGAAGGCTTCATTGGCCTTGTCCAGCAGTGCCTGCGCGGGGTTCTTTGCCTCATCACCGGGCTTGGATACACGGGCAATCAGCGTGCCCTGGATGCCATCGCTGGCCAGCAGCTCACGCACGGCGGGATCGGTGAAAAGCTTCTCCTCGTCTGGAGTCAATGTCAGGCGGTTCTGCGTCAGCTCTTCCACCTGGCTCAGCATCTTGGTGGACACACCTTCCATCTTCTTCAGATCCGTGATCACCAGTTCCTTCGCCTGCTGCTGGCGATACTGGCTGCGCAGCTGGCGCATGATGATCTCACGCAGCAGCGTGTTTTCCTTCGCCAGTTCCGGTGTCATGCCGGTCGGATCGCTGTCCTGGATCTTCTTCAGTTGCAGGGTCAGGTCCGCCACCTGGGTCTGATAAGCCGCGCTCTGCTGCCGCAGCGTCGCCATCTCGCTCTGCAGGGTGGTCAGCTGCCCGCGCAGCTTCACCACCTCTTCATCCTTGCGCATCGAGTCCGCCTTCAGCGTCACGATCTGCTTTTGCGCATCATCGAAATCCTTTTTCAGGCGCTCATGATCGGCCACGATCTTCTTCACATCATTGGGCAGGATGGAGGTCTTCTTTTTCCGGAGGTCTTCCACCTCGGTCTTGTAGCCCAGCACCTGCGCGCTCAGCGCATCACGCTCCTTGGTGGCACTGTCAGCCTTCTTCTCAGCCTCGACCAGGGCCATGGATTTCGCATCACGCTCCTTCACGGCGGTATCACGCTCTGCCAGGATCTTGTTCCGCTCCTCTTCCACATCGGCGATGCGCTGGGAGGCCTCGGCCAGTTTCATGGAAGCTTCCTTCGCAGCACTTTCGGCCGCAGAGAGACGCTGTGCAGCCTTCTTGTATTCCACTTCGATGGCGATCTTCTCCTTCGTCAAGGCATCGAGCTGCTGCTCGGAGGCACGACCTGCGGCTACTTCCATCTTCATCAGCGCGATCGCTTCGTCCTTGGAGCTCATCAGCCCTTCCAGCTTCTGCTGCTTGTCGCGGGACGTGGTGATCTCACCGGAAGCCCACTGATACCACTGCTGCCACTTCTGCAGATCCACCTGCTGGGTGCTGTTCTGGCTTTCTAGAGCCGTCATGCGTTGGCGATACGCCGCTTCCCATTGAGACAGCACTTCCGCAAGGCTCGGCATGGAACCATTCGCCGCAGGAGTCGTTGCTCCACCACCGCCCAAAGCAGGGGCAGGGGAGGGGGCTGCTGGAGCCGCCACCGGAGCGCCATTGCTGGGCATGCCAAAAAGAGTTGTCGGAGTTCCTGCTGCTGGAGCCGGAGCCGCGCCTGTGGGGGCCGCACCCGGTGCCGGAGCTGCCTGGGGCCGGGCCAGCAGGCCCTTCACCCGCACGATGGCCTGTTCCGTCAGCGCACGGCGATTGCCCATCATCCCTGGCTGCCACTGCGGATGCGTCACGGCCAGATCATCAAAGCTCTGCTTCATCTGCTGATACAGCGAAAGAGCGCCCTGGAGATTGCCCTCTTGTTCCATCTTCTCAGCGTCATTCTTCAGCACATAGCCTTGGAAAAACAGGTCCGCCGCCTCGTCCGTGCCGGAGAATTGCGCACGCGAATCATTCGCGGGCACGAGCATGGCGAGAGCCAGAAACAGGGGGGGGCAAAACTTCATGGGGAGGCGGAATTTAATGGGAAGCGCAGTTTTTGTAAATAGTGCTGTCACAAATCTCAGGTCCCTCGCTAGAATCAGGGAGGCCACCCAAATCCTGGATGTGAGGAGTCAGGCAGGCAAATTTGGGGCTTCAGCGGGGGGGCTGAGTCAGACCACGCCTCGCGGAAATCGCTCAAGGGCATGGGCGTTTTTTTGGGTGTTCGACTCTCAAAAGACCAGAATCCCATGACTTTTTAGCGGGGCCATCTGGCGCTCATGCACCGATTCTCTGGCATGAGCATTCAAGTCTACGGTTGCAATCACGTCGCCATTGAGGTCGGTGACATCGAAAAAGCGGTGTCCTTTTACGAGGATGTGTTTGGCCTGAAGAAGCTCAATGAGGGCGAAGGCGATGCCTTTTTCAAGCTCGGCGAGCACCAGTTCCTCGCCATGTTCGAGCGCAAAGGCATGCAGCCCGACACCACCGACCGCCACTTCGGCATCATGGTGAGAGATGATGCCCAACTCGCCGAAGTGCGCGACAAGCTCACGGGCAAGTATCACCTCCAGCTCATCGAAGGCTTCCGCTGCGACTTCCGTGATCCCTGGGGCAACCGGATCCAAGTCGTGGATCTGCATGATGAGTCGCTGATCTGGCTGCTGCCTTATCGGGAGGTGCAGGATGCGGGGATCAAGTGGGATGCTGGAGCCATGAAGCATGAGCAAGGTTCAACAAAAAGCCCCTAACATGAAGTTAGGGGATTTGATCTCTTTGGGCTTTTGACAGAGCCTCTTACAACCTCCGCTCTTTCACTTCAGCAGTGACGTCAGCCAGGAAGTCAGCGATCGGCTTCACTCCCAGGTCACCCTTCTTGCTGTGGCGCACAGCCACGGCACCCGCAGCGGCTTCTTTCTCGCCGATGACCAGCATGTAGGGGACCTTGTCGAGCTGGGCCAGACGGATCTTGGCGCCGATCTTGTCAGCGTCGTTGTTGAATGTCACACGCAGGCCAGCGGCCTTGAGCTGGGCAAAGATGTCATTGGCGAACTCGTCGGCTTTCTCACTGATGGTGAGGATGCGGATCTGCTCAGGGGCCAGCCAGGTCGGGAAGTGACCCGCGAAGTGCTCAATGAGCACGCCGGTGAAACGCTCCATGCTGCCGAAGGGTGCGCGGTGGATCATCACGGGGCGATGCGGCTTGTTGTCCGCGCCGGTGTAGCTGAGGTCAAAACGGATTGGGAGCTGGTAGTCCACCTGCACGGTGCCGAGCTGCCATTCGCGGCCGATGACGTCCTTGATGACGAAGTCGATCTTCGGTCCGTAGAAGGCGGCTTCACCCGGCTCCTCGCTGAAGGGCACGCCAAGCGTGGCAGCGGCCTCGCGGCAGGCGGCTTCGGCGCGGTCCCACTGCTCGGGGCTGCCGGTGTATTTGCCACTGTCAGGATCCCGCAGACCCACACGCACGCGGTAGTCGCTCATGCCGAGGGTATTGAGCACAATCTTCACCAGGGACAGACAGCCGAGCACTTCTGCGGCGACTTGATCTTCCGTGCAAAAAAGATGCGCGTCATCCTGGGTGAACCCACGCACGCGAGTGAGGCCATTGAGCTCGCCGGATTGCTCCCAGCGATACACCGTGCCGAACTCAGCAAGGCGGACGGGAAGGTCGCGATAGCTGTGCGGCTGACTGGCGAAGATCTTGATGTGATGCGGGCAGTTCATCGGCTTCAGCATGAAGCCATCCAGCAGCTTTTCCGCATCCATCACGCGCTCCGGCCCGATCATCTCGCGGCCCACGCGCTCATTCATCTGCGCCGCAAACTGGGATGAGCACGCATCGATGCGTGCCGTCATCTCCGCGCAGCCGCAGCCTTCCGTGGCGATCTGCTCCAGTTGATTTGGCTCCACGATGGCGGGGAACTGCGCATCTTTGTAGTAGGGGAAGTGACCGCTCGTCTTATACAGCGCCAGCTTGCCAATGTGCGGGGTGAAGACCTGGGAGTAGCCCTGCTTGCGCAACTCCTCGCTGATGAAATTCTGCAGTTCCTGACGCAGGGTCGCGCCATTCGGCGTCCAGAGAATGAGGCCCTGGCCCACATCGTCATCAATGTGGAAAAGCTTCAGCTCTTTGCCGAGGCGGCGGTGGTCGCGCTTCTTGGCTTCTTCCAGACGAACAAAGTAGGCTTCCAGATCTTCCTTGGACTCAAAGGCCGTGCCGTAAAGACGCTGAAGCTGTGGCTTCGTTTCGTCGCCCATGTAGAAGGACGAGGACACTGAGGTCAGCTTGACGTTTTTGCACTTGCCACTGTAGCCCACGTGCGGGCCGGCGCAGAGGTCGATGAAGTCGCCATTCTGGAAGCAGGAGATCTGCTCGCCCTCAGGAATTTTGTCGATGAGGTCCAGCTTGAACACGCTCGGGTTGCCCGGGCGCTCAGAGAGGCCGCCCAGACGACCACTCTCGGCCATGGCTTTGGCGTCTTCGCGGCTGATGCCCTTCCATTCGAACTTTTGGTTCTCCTTGGAGATCTTCTTCATCTCCGCCTCGATTTTCTCGAAGTCATCCGGCGTGATCCGGTGCTTCATCTGGAAGTCGTAGTAAAAGCCGTTCTCGATCGGCGGACCGTAGGCAAACTGGGCGTCCGGCCAGATGCGCAGGATGGCGGTGGCCATGATGTGGGCACAGGAGTGGCGCAGGCGCTCGATGTCAGTCATCTGGGCGCGTTGTTCGAGGGTCTTGCGTTCGGTGGACATGATTGGAAAAGGGGCGCGCATACTGGCGCGGGAAGTCCCGAGCGCAAGGCCCGGGCTGTCCTCCCTTCACAGAACTCGTATCGGAGGCACCCCCCAAGACCCCTCACACCGTCTACCGAGGAAAGACCTCTTTCCTGTTAATCCTGTCCATCTTGTGAATCCTGTCACAATCGCCGCGAATATCCCTGGGGTGTTACTCCGCCTTCATCTGCACCTTGACCCGCCCCTCCTCGGCCTGGGTTTCCGCCGGCTCACTCGATGGCGCTTGCAGAAGAGCCGTCAGATTAGAAGCCAAAACATAAATCAGCGCCGCACCCACCGCCCCAATGATCGCGATCAACCGCCGCTGCCCCGGATTGTCCTTCGAGATCATCGTGTAGATGCGCAGACAGATCAGCGCCCACAGCAGCGTGAGCACGGGTGCGACATAAGGTAGATAGACGACATACTCTTCCATGACGAGCATGCTAAAACGCATTCCAGCCCATCGTCACTCACTTTTGCAGCATCTTCCCGCGCCAGCGCCGGAGCGCGGATCTCCTGAATCCGCAGCAAGGTCGACAAAACGCAATCTCCGGCTTCTGCCTCCGACTTCTTCAAATCGAAGACTGGATGGCGAAGCGTGTCCCTGTTCGCCCGCCCCCATTCGTCTGCCAATCATCTTCCTGTTACAGCTTCGCCAGCTCCTTCTCCACCCAGGTCAAAATCCTCCCCACCTTCTCCGCGTCCTGGTTCGCCTTCGCTTCCTCGAAAGCCTCCTTGGCCTTCACGAACTGCCGGATCAGCGGCAGGGACACCACACTCTGCCCTCTTTCCTTCACAAGCTCATAGCGCTGGCGCAGATCCTCCACATCCGTGTTGCCGGGTTCATATTTGGAGAAGTCCACATCCTCGGTGGCTTCCAGTTCATCGGCGCGACTGTCCTTTGCCAGCTTGTCCAGAGCCGCATCAGCGGCTTTCCAGTCGCCTGCCTTGATCATGCCTTCGATCTCTGAACCACGCTCGCTGATCGCTGTGGTGGGTTTGATGCCCAGTGAATCCACCATCGCGCGCAGCTTCTCCGCCTTCTGCTTCACCTTGGTCTCGATGCCGTCCGTCTTGGCCACACGATTAGGCGCGAGCTGGATGGCCTTCTTCTGCTGTTCATGGCTCAGCACATCACGAAGTTGAATCAGGGAACGCAACTGCAGTTGCTTCACGGGGGCCTCAGCCTCCAGCAGGCTTGTCAAAGCCGCGCTCGCGTCATTGGCGGAGGTCTGCCGATTCCGCAGCAGATCGTTGAAGGCCTTCTGACGTTCACGCACGATCTTTTCCAAGGATTCACCCTCAGATTGCGCTGCTGTCACGATCGCTTGCATGCGCTCTTCCTGCTCGCTGGAGAGACCCAGTTCGTCTTTCAGCGCGGTGATGTGTTCAGGCGAGATCAGGCCACTTTGCAGCCACGCCTCCGGCCCGGCATGGGCGAGGCTAGCAGCAGTCAGCAGGCAGAGGATGAAAAGCGTTTTCATGGGAGTTGGATGTTGAGGTAAGCTGGCAGCAGGGAATCACTCGGCATGGAGCCGGGTGCGGTGTCGAGACTGGCAAACAGAGGCTCGCCTTGCGGCGCAAAGAACTCCGGCAGCGCCTGGGCAAGATCAGCAGGCGGCTTGGGCTCCTCTTGCAGCCAGAAGAGACTCCCCAGCACGCAGGCTGCGGCGGTCGCCGTGATGGGAAGCCATGCGCTCCTGCGGCTCCTGACATGCTTGGCTGGTGCACGGAGCACGCCAGGATTCCACGCCGGAGCTTGCTCATGGTCGGAGCGACGCTGATGCGCAAACAATTCGCGCAGATCATGATCGGGCTGGAGGTCAGGATTCATGGGTTAAGACGGGGTGGGTTTGCAGCAGGGTGCGCAGTCGCGCCTTGCCGCGTTCGTAGTGCTGGCGGGCCGAGCCTAGGCTGATATTCATGAGCGTGGCCGCCTCGCTGATGGAAAGGTCCTGGTAGAAAACGAGGTGCAGCACCTCCGCCTGCCGGGCAGGCAGTTGCGCCAGCGCCTCTCGCGTCCGCAATGTCTGGGTGTCCAGGTCGATCTTGTGCGCGGGTGATGGGCGTGGATCGTGTGAGTCGCCGGTCAACTGCGCCAGCAGCTTGCCGAGAAGCGACTCGCGGTAGCGCAGCCGTCGAAACTCCTCGTGCGCGGTCAGTCTGATCACCCCGAACCACCACGTTTTGAAGCTGGATGCTCCAGAGTGGACCACGCGATCCGACGCCGCTTTCAGATAGGCATTTTGCAGCACATCCTCGGCGCGGGAGTGGTCGCCTCCACAGCAGTGCAGCGCCCAGCCAAAGGCGTCGGGATGCAGGGCTTCGAGTTGTTCGGCGGTTTCGCGCTCCATTCATTTCCCGTGAGTGATCCGGGCCTGCTCCCTGTATGACAAGGGGGTCAGCCTTTGACCACTGTCTTCTGCGGCGGAGCCTCCACAAACGACGCAATCGCCAGCATGACCGCCGCCACCACCACGCAGGAATCCGCCACATTGAAGGACGGCCAGGGATTGAACGGCGGAAACCCAAAATCAAACCGCAGGAAGTCCACCACATATCCTTTCAGAAACCCGCCGCCAAAGAGCACCCCGTCATCCTCACGACGGAACAGCCGGTCCGTGAGGTTCCCCAAGATGCCCGAAACCAGCAGTGCCACGGCGACGCGGCTCAGTTTGCCCGGAAACAGATTTGTCCGGCTGCCCCAGATGAGAAAGGCCAGCGCGCTAAGCGACACCACGGTGAACACATAGTTCGCATACTGCGTCCCATTGAACATGCCAAAGGCCACGCCACGGTTGGCGATGTGATGCAGCCAAAACGTGCCTTGGATCACCTCCTGCTCGCGCCCATGCAGATCAAAGTGTGCCACGATCCAGTTCTTCGACCATTGGTCGAGGATGTAGAGGGGCAGGGAAAGGCAGAGGATGAGCTTCAGCATGAGCGGCCTCATTCAGCACTGATCCCCCGCTCCGGCAAATCCATTCCATCGCCGACATGCAATCCAGGCGTAGTGATCTTTTACTGCAACGCTCCACGGCAAAAGCGGTAAAATACATCCGTGTCTCCTCATCCTTTGTTCACAATCTTTCAGATGCTCACAAAGGACTATTCATCGGTGTAAATCGCGATTGCACGAAGGGCCGGAAACCCCATACTCGCTACCCCTCTCATGTCTGACTCTGTTAAAGTTGCCGTCCTCGGTGCCAGTGGTTACTCTGGCATCGAACTTCTGCGTCTGCTGTTGCGGCATCCGAATGCCGAACTCGTCGCTGTCACCTCGCGTACCCTCGCGGGGAAGGCTCTCTCTGCCGAGTTCCCACGCTTCCGTGGCGTGGGTGTTGCGGATTCTTTGAAGTTCACGAATCCAGACACCGAGACCCTCAAGGCCACCGGCGCTGAAGTCGCGTTCCTCGCTCTGCCACATGGCGTGTCCGTGGAGTATGCCAAAGGCTTGCTCGATGCCGGCATGAAGGTCATCGACCTGAGCGCAGACTTCCGTCTGCGCAGCGCTGATCTCTACAAGGAGTTCTACGATCACGAGCATCCCGCGCCGGAGCTGCTTTCAGAAGCCGTGTATGCGCTTCCAGAAGTGCGTGCGGACGAGATCAAGAAAGCACGTCTCATCGCCTGCCCGGGTTGCTATCCCACGAGCATCCTCGTGCCGCTCATTCCCTTGTTCAAAGCCGGATTGCTCGGCGACGCGCCTCTCTCCGTCTCCAGCATGAGCGGAGCCAGTGGCGCCGGCCGCAAGGAAAGCGTGCCGCTCCTCTTCTGCGAAGTGCAGAACAGCGTCCGCACCTACAGCGTGCCCAAGCATCGTCATCTCAGTGAGATCGGTCAGGAGCTCGAGATCGCCGCAGGTCATCCCGTGAAGCTCACTTTTGTGCCGCATTTGGTGCCGACTCATTCCGGCATCTGCACCACCATCTTTGCCAGCGTGAAGCCTGGCGTCACCTTGGATCAAGTGGGCGATGCTCTGCAGGCCTATTATGCAGGCCAGCCCTTTGTGCGTCTGCTTGGTGCCAACAAGAGCCCCGATACCAAAAACGTCGTTGGCACGAACTTCGTTGATGTTGGCTGGGCTTTCGATTCCCGTGCAGGCCAGCTCATTTTGATGAGCACCGAGGACAACATTGGCAAAGGAGCCTCCGGCCAGGCCGTTCAGAACTTCAATCTCGTCTGCGGCTTCGAGCCGACCGCAGGCCTCATGAACATTTGATTTGAAAACGAAACCGCCTTCACTCCCGATGAACGCCGCCGAACAAGATCCCTGCACCAAGCTGCGCGTGCCCTTCAAATCCATCGAAGGTGGCGTCACTGCACCTCGTGGTTTCCGTGCGGCGGCTCTGGCCTGTGGCATCAAGAACCCTGAAGTGCTGCGCCTGGACCTCGCGCTGATCACCTCGGACACACCGGCCATCACCGATGCTGTCTTCACCACGAACAAGGTGCGTGCCGCCTGTGTGCGTGTCTCTCAGCAGCACGTGAAGCTCGGTGATGCCCGTGCCATCATCGCGAACAGCGGCAATGCCAATGCCTGCACCGGCCCGCAAGGCATCCAGGATGCCAAGGCCATGTGCAAGGCCACCGCTGAGGCTCTCGGCTTGAAGATGCGCGAGGTGCTCGTCTGCTCCACCGGCATCATCGGCATGAACATGCCCATCCAGCGCATCACTCCGCGCATCAGCGAGGTGGCGGAAAAGCTCAGCGCCACCGGCAATGAGGACGCCGCGCGCGCCATCATGACCAGCGATACGAAGCCAAAAATCTACGCCATCGAAGTGCCTCTTGGCAAGGGTGCCAGCTTCCGTGTCGGCGGCATCGCCAAAGGCGCCGGCATGATCTGCCCGAACATGGCCACCATGCTCAGCTTCATCACCACGGATGCCAAGGTCTCCAAAGATGAGCTCAAGCGCGCCATGCGCTTCGCGGTCGACCAGTCCTTCAACCGCATCACCATCGATGGCGATACCAGCACGAATGACACCGTCATCGTCATGTCCAATGGTCAGGCGGAGGCTCCCGCCATCAAGAAAGGCAGCCCCGAGGCCGAGATCTTCCGCTGCGCCCTGCAAAAGGTCATGATGGAACTCGCCAAGATGATCGTCAGTGATGGCGAGCGCGTGACGAAGTTCGTCGAGATCCGCGTGCTCCATGCCCGCACCCAGGCAGATGCCCGCAAGGCTGCCGAGACGGTCGCCAAAAGCCTCCTCGTGAAGTGCTCTTTCAACGGCAGTGATCCGAACTGGGGACGAATCATTCACGCCGTTGGTTATTCCGGTGCTCGCATCAAGGAGGAGATGATCGATATCTATTTCAACGGCCTCATCGCCTGCAAAGGCGGACTCACCTCGAAGACCGCCGTCTCTGATCTCGAAAAAGTTGTCAAAGAACCACGCTTCACCGTCACCATCGACCTGAACAGTGGCAGCGCCAGCCACAACGTCTACACGACGGATCTTTCCGAGGCCTACGTCGACTTCAACAGCAGTGAATACGCCGCCGCCCTCCACGCAAAGCGCCAGAAGGGCTTGGTTTGAGTGCCTGAACGCACCACCCCATTCCGATGGGGTGTTCGTCGAACTCCGCTCAAGTTGCGAAATCGGTCTTCGATCTCGCACACCCTTATTCTTCAAAGATCCTCAAAAGTGAGCACACCTCGTCACTCCACCACCCCAACCTGTGAAGGCTCCCGAGGCGAGATCTGCAACTGCTCCTGAAACTTCGCGATCTCTCCCGTCACCTGCACGTTCTTGCCGGCGAGGTCATCCAGATGCCAGTCAGTGCTCTGATCCAGTGACCGCTTGCTGATGAACACGGTAAAATCCGATCCCTCGAAGGTCAGTTTCTTGTGACCGCTGCTGCCCAGTGTGATCACTGTTTTCACCTTGCCGATCACGGTTCCACGCTTGCCGAACTGGGAGTCGATCATGTTCACATCCGTCGCATCCATGGCACCTGGGTCGCGGGCCATGGTCGGCATCACGCCCGCTGTCGGACTTGCGGTTCCAGGCGCCGCCGGAGGCATCGCCGGGGCTGCTGAAGGTGCAGCCGGTGCCGGTGTGGGAGCTGCCGCAGGTGCGGCCACCGCCAGCCCCAGAGTCTCCGCCAGCTTCTTGCGGCTGTCATCAGACAGCTTGCTCGTCTCGATTCGATGCTCCTGCCCGCTGGCAAAGGTGAAGAGGGTCGTGCCTGGCATCACACCCTTGATCTGTGCTTCGAAACTGGTGCCATCTGCCAATACCCACGTGTCGGCATGAGCGCTGGCCGTGAGGCCGATCAAGGCGATGAGAAAGCTGCTAAGGCGGATTTTCATGGATTTAGTTAGGTTGGCAGGTGTCGGTGTTGTGCGGTCAAGAGTTGGAGTTCTTCAAAAGGGGAGGGAAGGGGCAACAAGATCTTGGGGACGATTCCGAAACCTGCGGGCGCCTAACCACGCGCATCGCTGGCCCGGCTCGGCGGCGCATAGATCGGTCTCGGCAAGGGGCCCATGCCCGAGTCGCCAGATGTCGACTGTGTCTTGATCGCCCTCGCGATGGCCTCCGCCATGCGCTCGCGGTAAGCAGAAGAAGCGAGCGAGCTCGCATCCCGCGAATTCGTCAGATACCCGCACTCCACGAGCACGCAGGGGATCGTGGGATTCCGTGTCAAGCGCAGCCGCCGCCGCACAAAGCCCGCATTGCCGGATTCATGAGGGCACACCGCGTTCATGTTCTGGTGCAGCCGCCGTGCCAGCCCGTAGCTGTCCACCCGCCACCAGTAAGTCTCCGGCCCTGCGCGATAGCTCCGCCCATAATTCAGATGAATGCTCACCAGCACCGCGTCACCACTGCGGCTCGCGACGCGCACCCGCTCATCCAGCTCGATGAAGCGGTCATCACTGCGCACCATGATCACCCGGTAGCCCGGTGAAAGCTCCGCGCGCACCCGTTTGGCGATGTCCAGCGCATACGTCTTCTCGGTCAGCCCCCGGGCACGCGCCCCGGAGTCCTTGCCGCCATGCCCGGCATCGATCACCACCGTCCTGAAACCCTGCGGTCCGGCCCGGTCACCATGGACACTCCCACCACGACTACTTCCAGGGAGACTAGGTGCCTGGCACGAAGCCAGGAAAAGCACGCCAACGACAGCAGAAGCAAAGCGGAGGAAGGTCATGCAGGGAGGGTGGAGTAGGAACCCAGCCCTGCCAAGACAAAGGAAGGTGGTGTTTCCCTCACTTCACGTCACGCCAGAGCCAGCGGAGGGCATCTGGCAGAGCAGGAGCCATGCCTTTGCTGCCATGAAAGCACTCCGTCCAGTCCATGCGGTAGTCATAACCCATGTATTTCAGGCTCGCTTCCATCATCCGGTTGGCGATCGGCCAGTTGCCAAACTTGTTGTCCAGATCGTTCGTGCCATCCAGCAGGTACACGCGGATCGGCTTCTTCTCCGTGACCCTCACCAGATAGGGATAGGCATTGCCGCCACGGATATCGACGAAGGTCCCCACCCAGGTAAGCACCTTGTGAAACTTTTGCGGACGTTCCCAAGCCGTGGTGAAGGCGCAGATGCCTCCGGATGAACCTCCTGCGATGGCCCATGCTTCGGGCTTCTGGCGGAACTTCACCTTCTGCCGCTTCTGCACTTCCGGCAGGATCTCCTCTAAAAGAAAGCGCGCATAAGCATCGCCGAGGCCGTCATACTCAAAACTGCGGTTGCGTGCTTTTTCACCAGCTTTTTGGTTAGGTTGACGTCCTGGGTCCACAAACACACCGATGGTCACCGGCATCTGCTTTTGATGGATGAGATTGTCAAAGACCACGCTCACCCTCATCGATCCGTTCGGGTCCACATGCCGGCTGCCATCCTGCCACACCATCAGGCAGGCCTCGCTCTCCGGCTGATACTGCTGCGGGATGTACACCGTCACGTCACGCACCGTGTCCGGAAAAATGCGGCTGTCCTTCCAGGTGAACTTCTCCAGCCTGCCTTCCGGCACATCTTTCTTCTTCCTGCTGTCCGCCGTGTAGTCATAGTTCTCCACATGCACCATGCCACCCACACGGGTCGCGCCATCCGTCATGATCTGATACTGAAACTCGCTGAAGTTCGGCACCGTTTTCACCAGCACCTGTAGTCCATCGTCACCCAGGGGGGTCATGTGGCCGATCACCGTGCCATCAGCACGCACCACCTGCGCTGGATGCGGGTCCATCACCGCCCAGGCCACCGTCGTGCCTTCGATGCGTGCGCTCGCTCTGCCCTTGAGCAGATTCTGTTTTCCAAACAGCCGCATCACCTGCTGATGCAGCTCTTGCTGATGCTCTTTCGAGGCCGTGTGATCCAGGGCAGGGGCCAGTGCCTTTTCCAAACCCACCGGCGTGATGGCCATCGGCGGAGTTGTCTGAGCGCACACGCTGCCGAGAGCCACCAGCCACGAGAACAAAAAAAGAGGACGCATCATTGATGCGCCCTCAAACGATGAGGGAGAGTGATCTTTTCCAAGGAATCACAGCGCCGCCGTGATTGGGCCCTGATAACCACCGACGCGATTGCTATACATGCGCTCCTGGATGCCACGCATCATCTGGCGCACATGCGGCCACTTCATGCGGTCGCGCATGATGTTCATGCTCTGCTCATACGAGCCCCATTGCAGCACCTCGATGTCCACATGGCGCACACCCCAGGCATCCATCAGGCCGCGGGTAGGCTTGTAGATATCAATCGTGCCGGTGCCGACGAGAGCGCTGCCGTAGTCATCCACCACATAAGTCACCCCTGGCTGATCGGCGATGCGGAACTTCGTGCCCACTGGATAGCGTGACCAGTCTGCCGCAGCGCTGCGAACGTTCCCAAATTTGAGTGGCGTTCCCAAGGCATTCTTCGCGCCGTAGACGATGTGATCATCTTCATCATGGCAATAAGCCGTGGTGCGAACTTTCATGTGGCTGCCCGAAGTGTGCGCCGCTGCCATTAGCGGCGGACGCGGTGCCTCCAGCACAAAATAGTAACGCTTCATCTCCGATGGCTTGAAGGCCACCCCTGCCGCCAGGGCCTTTCTCACCTCGTACTTCACCCCAGGCTGAAGCGGCACTCCGCTTAGATTCTCAGTCTCTTTTTCCGTCAATCCATCCTCCGGCAGAGCGCAGGAAGTCAGTGAAGCAAGGAGAGCAATGGTCCCCAGCAATCCAGTCAGCAGGCGAGAGGCATTCATGGCGTTATTTGAGTAATTATGGTAATAATAACTCAATTTTAGAAAATATCAATCTAAAAACCATAATCACTGAATTTTTAAGTTGTGTTGACCTTCAGCCGGTGGGGGCGGCTGCACCAACAGTTTACCGCCTGGCACCATTCCAACGAGGGGGTGCTCGGAACCACCCCAAGTCCCGAACATTCCTCATCACTCCAAGACTCCCTTCCTCCATCTCAACTCATCCGCCCCTTCATCCGCCCCACATGCCCCCTTTTCCCAACTCTGAACTCCGACCTCCGGATTCCGAACTAAACAGAATGAAGTTGCCAGTGGCCCACGGCGTACTGGATAGCTCCCGTCCCCACCAACCACCTCCCGCTGCATTCATGCTCAGGTCTGCCCTTCTCCTCCTGTCCCCGTTTCTGATCCTCAGCACTGCCTTGGCGGCGGACACCTTGCCGCTCTTTGATGGCAAAACTTTCGCTGGTTGGGAGGGCGAAACCTCCAAAGTCTGGCGTATCCAGGATGGTGCCATCTACGGGGGCACCCTGGAAGGGAACCCGCAGAACGAATTCCTCGCCACCAAGAAAAAGTACCGGAACTTCCGCATCAGCCTCGAGTACAAGCTCGAGGGCACGGAAGGCTTCGTGAACGGCGGTGTGCAGTTCCGCAGTCTGCGCATCAAGGAGCCGCCGAATGAGATGATCGGCTATCAGGCCGATATCGGCGCTGGTTACAGCGGCTGCCTCTATGATGAGTCACGCCGCAAGACCATGCTTTCAAAGCCGGCGGAAGAGCTGATCAAGAGCGCTGAAAAGCCGGGTGAGTGGAACAAGCACGAGATCAAGGTCGAGGACCAGCGCATCCAGATCTTCGTCAATGGCGTGCGTACCGTCGACTACACTGAGCGCGAATCTGGCATCGAGATGAAGGGCCACATCGCCCTGCAGATCCATGGCAAATGCAAGGCCGTCATCGCCTTCCGCAACATCCAGATCGAGGAACTCCCCGATGCCATCGTTCCAGGCCCGAAAGACATCCTCAATCGTTTCGGCGATGCTGACTCAGCCGCCACTGCCCTCGTCCCCTTCAAAGACAACCGCTTCGAAGTGACCAACAACGAAGTCGTCGTCTTCACCGGCCAGACCAATCTTGTCCGCGAACAAAAAGCAGGGCAGCTCGAAGCCGTCCTCTCTCATGGCCTCGCTGACAAGCAGCCCCGCTTTCGCAGCATGGCCTGGGAAGGTGATACTGTGTATGAGCAGTGGCGCGACCTGAACTTCGGCGACTGGAAAGGCCAGCTCGATGCCGTCGGCGCAGGCACTGTCATCTGCCAGTTCGGCCAGGTCGAGTCCTTTGATGGCAAGGCCCGCCTCGCCGAGTTTACCTCCGCTTACAATCGATTGTTAGACCAGTTCAGGTCACGCACTCCGCGCCTCGTCTTGATCTCGCCCATGCCCTTTGAAGCCACCGGCTCGCCTCACGCGCCCGACCTCACCAAGCGCAATGAGGACGTCAAAGCCTATGCCGATGCCGTGCGCGAGATCGCCAGGCAGCGCGGCGCCATCTTTGTGGATCTTTTCACCACTCTCTCCATTCCTGCCGCCAAAACCCGTCTCACGGACAACGGTCTTCACCTCAATGAAGAAGGCCTTCGTGTGGTCGGTAAAATCATCGCCTCCCAGCTCGGGATCTCCACCAGTGATTCGGATGACCTCACCAATATCCGCGAGGCCATCGTCGAGAAGAACCGCCTCTGGTTTGACTGCTGGCGCCCCGCCAACTGGTCCTTCGTCTATGGCGACCGCGTGACCCAGATGTTCGGCAAGCCCAGCGCGGATGCACCTTCACTGCGTGAAGCCTTTGAGAGCCACAAGCCGCTGATCGCGAAGATGGATCAGCGCATCCACTCCCTCGCCCGTGGTGAGCAGGTGGCTCCTCTCGAGCCTGCGCCCAAGCCCGTGACGGAAGCCGTGCTCACCGCCGAGCAGCAGATGGCCGCCTTCACCGTCGCAGAGGGGTATGAGATCAATCTCTTCGCTTCCGAAACTCAGGGTGTCGCCAAGCCCACGCAGTTCTCCTGGGATGAAAAAGGTCGTCTCTGGGTCACCTGCTCACCCACCTACCCGCAGGCGCTTCCCGGCGTGAAGCCGAGTGACTACATCCTCGTGCTCGAAGACACGGATCACGATGGCGTCGCTGACAAGCAGACCCGCTTCGCCGAAGGCCTCACCATGGTCCAGGGCGTCGAGCTCGGTGATGGTGGCGTGTATGTCTGTGACTTCGACCAGCTCCTGCATCTCAAGGATACCGATGGCGATGGCCGCGCAGATGTGAGGAAGGTGCTCTTCTCGGGCTTCGGCATTGGTGACACGCATCAGCTCGTGAACTCCATCTGCCACGGTCCTGATGGCTCCCTCTGGTTTACCCAGGGCCTGCATGCCTTCTCCCGTGTCGAGACCTCGCACGGTCTCGCCATCTTGGAAAAAGCCGGCGTGTGGCGCTACAATCCACGCACCGAGAAGATGGAAGGCTTCTTCAATGGCGGCAAGGCAGGCCACAACTGCTGGGGCGTGGCCTTTGATGACTATAACCAAGTCTTCCACAAAAGCGGGGACCGTCCTGCGGGCTACTTCAGCACCCCTGGCCTCATCGCCATCAAGGACCCGGATGAATACCATCCCACTGGCATGCTCTTTGATACGAGCCCGAAGACCAACTCCCTCGACATCATCGGCACCAAGGCTCTTCCGGATGATATCCAGGGCTGCGCACTCATCGGCGGTTATTTTGGCAGCGTGGTGGAACTGCATCGCTTTGCCGATGAAGGCTCCGGCTTCAAGACCACCCAGCTTCCGAAGCTGGTGAAGAGCAGCGATACCTCCTTCCGTCCTGTGGATGTCAGCGTCGGTCCCGATGGCGCCATGTATCTCTGTGACTGGTTCAATCCTGTCATCGGGCACTATCAGGCCAGCTATGCGGATCCCCGACGCGACCGCAGCCACGGCCGCATCTGGCGCATCACCGCGAAAGGCCGCCCGAGTGTGAAGCAGCCAAACCTCTCTGCCATGAAACCTGCCGAGCTTCTGGAGCAGCTCAAGTCCCCCGAACGCTGGACCCGCTATCAAGCCAAGCGACTTCTCTTTGATCTCCCCGCCAAGGAAGCCATCGCCGCCTGTGACATCTTCATCGCTAAGGAAACCGACGAGCGTGTTCTCATGGAAGTCTGCGGTGTCTATGAGGCCCATCAAACAGCAAATGCGAGCCTTCTTCTTTTGCTCAATGAAGCCAAAGATGCCCGGGTTCGTGCGTACGGTGCTCGAGTGAGTGGAGCCTGGGCGAATCAACTCTTGAAACCACCGGCCTACCTAGAGAAAGCTATCAATGATCAGCATCCGCGCGTTCGTTTGGAAGCTATTGTTGCTACCGCTCGGATCATGAAGCCCGAGACTGTGACTATCACTACTCAGGCCCTCGACCACCCGACTGATAAGTTCATCGACTACGCTTTGAGGCAGGCTGTGCGAGCCCTCCAGCCCCTGTGGCAATCCGAGTTAGGCAAGCTCACCTTCAAAAATCCTGCTCAAGCCGAATATGTGAAGAAGATCGCCAGCGCCGCTCCCGTCGTCGCCCATCCCGGCAAGGTCGTTTATGATGCCCTCTGCCTCAACTGCCACCAGCCCGAAGGCAAAGGCCTTCCCGGTGTCTATCCCAGCATCGCCGAGAGCGACTGGGTGAACGGCAATCCGGCCCGTCTCATCAAGATCGTCCTCCACGGCCTCAGCGGCCCCATCCAAGTCAACGGCGCGGTTTTCACTCAGCTCGCTCCCATCCCCATGCCTCCCATGGGCCTCGACGACCAGCAGATGGCCGATGTCCTCACCTACGTCCGCAGCGAGTTCGGTAACAAATCCCCCGCCGTCACCCCGTCTCAAGTTAAAGCTATCCGCGCCTCCACCCAGCGCACCACCTTCTGGACCGAGCCCGAGCTAAAGTAGGCACCGAAGTCGCGAAGCGTCCCGGAGTGCGGTGGCAGAGATCACGGGTCACCGTGCATCGTCGACACCGCTAGCGTTCGCAGCCAGCGCCTCCAACTTTCAGCCAAGCTCCTGCGCACTCTTGGGTTAGGAACAGGAACCTCTCTAACCGCTAACCAGACGCTAATAAAGAAGACCAAACCCTTCTAATATTAGCGTCCTATTAGCGTCAAATCAGCGGTTAAAAAATTCTGGTGAACTTGTCGTATTGTTCACTTCGCAAACATCGCATTCTCTTTGTTCCCACCGCTGAGCACATAAGCCAGCAGATCCAGGATCTCCTCCTTCTTCAGCATGGCCAGCAGCATTGGCGGCATGGGGGAGACCGTGCTGAGCTCAATGCTCTTCACCTCTTTGCGGTCCACGTTGATGCGCTGGTTCGGATCCGTGAGGTCAGTGTTCAGCGTCACTCCATCTCCGCTGAGGTTCACCACCACACCCGTCATGATTGTGCCATCGTTCTTCGTCACGACGATCGGAGCGAACTGCTCGTTGATGACGGCGCTCGGGTTGATGATTTGATCCAGCAGGTCATGCGGGCTGTATCGACCACCCGCGCCCGTGAGATCAGGCCCCGTCATGCCGCCCGCATTGCCAAAGCGATGACAGGTGTAGCAGGCCGAGGCGCTGAACATCTTGCGCCCATTCTCAAAGCTCCGGCCTTTCAATCCCGTCTCGGCTGCTTTGCTGAGTTCATCCAGCGTCCACATGGTGGGTGTGCGCCCCACAAACATTGCTCCCACGTTCTCAATGGCGGACTTCACTTCGGGCTTCTTGGCGATGAGCTCAGCGAACTGCGCATTTTCTTCCGGCGTGAAGGTGGCGAGCGAGTCCTTGCGGATGAATTCAACGAAGATGGCGAAGCTGCTGCCACCCTTGTAGTTCGCGGCCTTGAGGAAGAACTCGAGCTGTTGCTTGCGAAGCTCAGGCGTCCAGCCCGCCTTCAGGAAGCGCAGGCTGCGCGCATACTCGATCTGCGGCTCCTGGCTCTCCGCCGCAGCGATGAGGGCCATGCCCTTGGCCGCAGCATTCGGAGCCTGGAGATACGCCAGCGTTTCCGTCAGCAGCCAGTTGAGCTCAAAATTGTCCGCAGGATAAGAATGATCGAGATTCGCGATGATCTTGCCCACCGTCACCTCATCTGGATTCTCAAAGCGATGCAGCACGACCTCCGTCAGGCGCACGTAAGCCAGCTTCTGCTCAGGAGTCAGCTTGGCAAAGTCATGCTTCAACAGCGCTGCCCAAATAGCATCACGCATCTTCTCATCCGTCCTATAAGTGCCATCCGACCTATGGGTTGGACACACGGCGGTCCTACGCGTCAGCGCCAGCAAAGCCTCAAGCTGAGCCGTGACATTCGTTTCATTCAGCGCCTTGTCCTGCCACTCAGCCAGCGGCTGATGCTCCAGTGCTGTGCGAGCAGCTGCACGAATATAACTGTCTTTGCTGCTGAGATGCGGCCAGGCGGTGGCGACGGCTTTCGGGTCTTGTTTGCCGTGGAAAGCTTCGAGTTGATGACGAAGAGTGCGTCCAGCTTCAGCATATGCTTCTTCGCTTCCAGTCCGAGTCGTCATCGTGCCTTCGGTCTTTTCGTTCCCCGTGTAGGTCACCCGATACAGTCCGCTCTGCACCCGACGTCCACCAATCGTGAAGTACATCGCGCCATCCTTGCCAATGATCGCGTCACTCACGGGCAGAGGGCCACCTGTGACAAACTCTTCCTTCGTGGCTGTGTAGGTGCTGCCTTCGGGCTTCAGATGCACCGCATAGATTTTGCCCCAGCTCCAGTCGAGCACATAAAAGGCCTCCTGATACTTCGCCGGGAACTTCGCGCCATAACCAAAAGTAGTGCCAGTGGGTGAGCCTGGGCCGATGTTCAGCGTCGCTGGCAGGTTGTCGAAGTAGAACTCGGGATACTTGCCCGCGCCATTGCGCCAGCCGTACTCACCGCCGCTGACCACGTGGTTCACACGCGTGGGGCGATACCATGAAGTGTTAAAATCATACTCCATGTCCGCGTCGTAAACAAAAAGCTCACCATCGCGGTTCACGCCACCGTCAAAGATGTTGCGGAAGCCTGAAGCAAAGATCTCGAACTGCTTTCCATCCGGCGAGAATCGATACACGATGCCGCCAGGAGCCATCACGTGGCGATTGTGACCACGACCGTCCGGCATGCGCGGCAGTAGATGATCATCACCCCAAAGCTTCGCCACAGGCGAGCTGTCCAGCGTTCCCGCCTTCGGACCATCCTTGAGCACCGCGTTGTTGCCGCTGATGAGGTAAAGTCCTTTGCCGTCCGGTGTCTTCAAGATGGCATGCACACCATGGTCGCTGCCGGAGTCAAACTCGCGCAGCATCTCCACCTTGTCCGGCATGTCGTCACTGTTGCTGTCGGTGATGCGATACACCCCGCTCGGGATCTTCTTCTCGTAATCGTTCACGCCCACATACAGCGCGCCAAAGGCGAAGAGCATGCCGTTCACGCCCCGGATCTCCGCAGGCACTTTCTCGATGTCAGCCTGGTTCAGCGTCTGACCTGCGGCAGGCGCCCTGAAGCGATACAGAATGCCATACTGGTCGCTCGCATAGATACGGCCTTGGTCGTCCGTGGTCAGGTTCACCCAGGAGCCCTGCTCTCCGCCCGGCACGCTGTAGATGAGCTCCACCTTGAAATCCTTGAGCGCTTTGATGTTCGTCACGGGCGTGGCCACATTCGCACCGATGGCTGGCCCGACCGCTTGTGGGCGGTTTGCTTTTGCTTTGCCCTGTCCCTTGCCTTTTCCCTTCGCCTCGGCTGGCGCAGCGGCTGGATCGGGGGCCGGAGCCGGTACAGCGGCGGCAGCTTTATCCTTCGCCTTGCCTTTGCCCTTGGCGGGAGCCTTGGCCTCGATGATCTGCGCGTCACTCGGGATCGCGGACTTCTCAAACGAGATCACATCGCCCTCGGGCAGCTCTTTGAGCACCACATCCTTGATCTGCACCTTCATCGCCGGCCCGCGATGGATCTGAAAGGCCACGATCCCTTCCAGCGAACGCTTCGCCAGCTCAAAGTCCAGCAGATCGATCGCCACCTTGCCATCGATCTTGTGAATCAGATGGTTCCCCTTCGCGATGATTGTGTACTCATGCCAGTCGGCGATCTCCACCTCCACGCGCTCATGCTCGGAGGCCAGCCAGCGCTTGCCCTCGGGATCGATCACCACTCCCTGACCGTTTTGCACGATGATCCCGCGCCCGCGCTCCTCATACACCATCGCATTGTTAGGTCGAGCGGGATGAATGTCGCACTGGTAGCCGCCCACGGACCACTTGCCGTTCTCCGGCAGTTCCTTGCTGCGATACTGGATGCCCGTGTTGTTGCCGCTCTGCTTGATCTTCGCCCGCAGCTCAAAGTTCTTCACCACACCACCGCGCCAGATCAGGAACTGGTTGTAGGCCAGTTGCTCCGGCCCCGTGGTCGTGCCCACGATCTCCCCGTTCTCCACCTTCCACAGTTCTGGATTCCCATCCCATCCCGAGAGGTCCTTCCCATTGAAAATCGGTTTAAAGCCATCCTGCGCAGACGCAAGGCCGGCAAAGGCAAGAAAGGAGAGTAGAACGAGACGTTTCATAGTTGGTCGCGCACATCAACGCGCCAACCTTTCCCAATCTGCCAGCAAAACCTGTGTCGGATTTCGCAATCCCTCCTTTGCGAAAGGCTATTTTCCCCAAGCGAGCAGTATCCCCCGGGCCCGGGACCAGACATCCTCAGTAAAATGCATTTCCTTGATCTCGGTGTATCTGGCAATTCCATTGCGTCTCCAAGCGATGGTCAAACCCTTGCTCGAAGGGCTGACCTCCTCAACCTCACGACGCCGAATCAAAAGAGACGTTCCCGAAATGCCAAGCTCAGATTCGGTTAGTTGGAGCGTTCTGACTGGGCGCTGAATTCGATACAGCAACCACACCGCCCACATTCCTAGTACGATCAGTCCAAGGGGCAGTGTGCGGCTCTGACTTGAACCAAGCACTAATCCGACCCCGGCCCACAGGTGACGTTTGCTCCAGTATTCCCGCGGGAGTCGAAGCATCTGAAAAGATGAGTTGTTCATGGTCGAGAAGGAAGAAGCCGCTCGCACTTGATCATCCATCACCTTTTCTTCAAGGCAGGACCTTGAGCCCTTCAGCTTTCGCGAGATGTCTCTGCGCATCATCAAAGGACAACAACGTATCGCAATCCATATCCTTGGCACTGGCGATATGCAGAATGTCCATGGCTCCGAAGCCTCTCTGCTTGGTGTTATGAAGGCTGATGCGACGAGCTTCGGGATGAATGCGCCTGATGGAGACGTCCCGGATTTCAACGAATCCTTCCAGCACGGCTCGTTTGAGCTTTTCCAGCCCCTCGAACTCTTCCTCGGGTGTAATGCTGCGGCCAACCCGGAGCACGCGGATGGCATTCTCCGCTTCAAAGTGGGCGAGTCGGTTGGTGTGCATGGTCGTTCCCAGCTTCTCCCAGCACTCACGTGCCTTGCGCCGATGCTCGTCCCGGACACAGAAGGAGATCAGGGAACTGGCATCCGCAAAATGCTTCATGAGCCACGACGCATTTTGGCCAGTACTGATGTCGCATCGATGTCTGGCTTCCCGATCCAGTGGGCCTCAGAGGAGTCAAAGAATGCCCTCAGCTTGTTTCTACGCGCTTGCAAAGGAAGGTCGTTGAATTTGGACGCTGGAGTCCGAGCCACGCGTGTGGCTGCTTTTTCAGCGGGTTTGGTCGAGGCCTTCGCCATGACGGAAGTATGAAGGAACATCGCCGTTTTGCAATGCCCCGTTTCAGACCGCAGCGGGGGTAAACACTCCCGCTGCGGGCACTAAAAATCACTTCCCGGCCACCTGCCCGCCGCCGCTCGGCAGGGTGCGGAGATGCTGGGTCGGGCTGAGGCCGTACTTGTCCGGCTGGTACATGGCTTCGATCTTCGCGGGCGGGGCGATGGTGTCGCCTTCAGCAATGACTCGGGCCAGATAGCGGAGCTGGAACTTGCCTTTCTGAGGCGCATAGTCGGTGAAGAAGAGCGCACGATCCGCGTGGATCTCACGGTGATCGCAGAACCAGGCCTCGATGCCTTCGGGAAGCTGGTCCTCACCACGGCTGTTCTGTGTTTCGAACTCAGGATTAATGGCCTCAAGCACGCTGGGCAGGGGATCATTGATCGCGAGGTAGCGATCACCTCCACCGATGTCGATCGTGAGGGAAATGACCACCATGTCACCCACACGCAGATCCTCGGCCTCGGCCACCGAACCATCTGGAAGCACCTTCTCATAGGTGCGCTCGATGGCGTAACCTTTGTTCTCACCCTTGAACTCACGATTTTGCGGATGGCTGCGCGCATCGATGCGCGAGAACAGTTCGCGACCGGCAGGCAGCTCGATCTTCATCGGCGTGGCGGTGAGCTTCGGGTCGATCGGGAAGCTGACCTTGGCGCTGCCTGGATGAGCCGGGATGTTCAGCTCAGACTGCTGCGTGTCCCACAGCACCTTGGCCAGCACAGGCTCGGAGGTCTTCTTCAGACTGCGCTCATAAGCGGCCAGAGCCGTGAGCGTCCACGCATTCGAATACGTGTTGCCCCATTCGCCGCGACCATTGCGCGACTGCAGAATGGTCTTCGCCAGCTCTTCCGCATCACTGGTCAGGCCGAGATGAGTGTAAACGATGAGACGCAGCGCACGGTTCGCGCCATTGCCAGCCCAGTGCGACCACACTGGGACCGGTGGTGCAGGCTTCGCCGCAGGTTTGCTGGGGCTCTTCTTGGCCTTGGCTTTGTTGTTGGCAGTCTTCTTGTCAGCGGATGCCGGAGGTGCCGGCGGCTTCCAGCCAAGCATCTCCTTGATCTGCGCATCCGGCGTGTTGCTCAGGCACATGGCGAGCGCTGTGTAGAGACGGGCAGCCTCAGGCAGGCGATCGCGCTTGGCATGAAGCAAATTTTGGTAGGCGGGTTCAGGCTTCTTCGCCTTCGCCAGCGTGTAAAGAGCCAGCGCAGAGTCCGTGGTGATGTACAGATCCTTTTCATCCTCCAGGCCACGGAGCTTTTTGGAGAGATAGGCGGTGAGCTTGTCGATTACTTCGCTCGGCACATTGGCACCGGCATCGCGGGCGCGCAGCAGCATGAAGCCACCATAAGCACTGCCCCAGAAGCTGGACTCCTGACCGCCGGGCCAGTAGGCAAGACCACCCTCATCTGTGACCATGGTCAGCAGGCGGTTCACACCTTTCTGCACGGCATCCTTCGTCTTGTCCGTGCTGAGCAGGTCCGGGAACAGCGGTTGATATCCACCCAGGGCCAGCCAGGGAAGGGTGGCAGAGCTGGTCTGCTCCGCGCAGCCATACGGATACTTCAAAATATACTCCAGAGCATCGCGTGCCTCAAACAGACGCGAGGTGCTGACACTCACAGAGACCAGGCCATCACCCTCGAGGACACTTGGATTCACATTGGCGAGCAGATTCTCCGCCGGATCCTTGCCGATGCGGGCATAACGAACTTCGCGTAATTCCGGCACAGGATGATTCACGGCCAGCACGGACTCCGTTCCGTCATCCAGCGCAGGTCCGCTCCAGGTCGTGGTGCGGGCCGTCCACTTCCACTTCGCATCCCCCAGTTTCGTGAACACGACCGGGAACGATACGGCGGAAGTTTCATTGGCCTTCAGCGCCACCTTCTGCTTCCACACCTTCGGATCTTCCGGGGCCTTGATCGAGGCTGGAATGAAGAAGCGCTCCTCACGGATGAAATCAGCCGTGGCATCGAGTTCCAGCGTCACCTCCACCTCACCGGAAGCCGGCGTGGTGTTATGCAGCACCGCCTTGAGCAGGGTTTCATCACCTAGGCGTGCAAAGCGCGGAATGACCGGATCCACCATTAGCGGCTTATTGATCTTGAAGGAGGATTCGCCATTGCCAAAGCGGTCCGCCCCATGCACCGCCACCGCCATGAGTCGATAGCGCGTGAGGTTGTCGGGAGCCGTGATGTCCGTCGTGACCTGGCCGCTCGCATCGGTCATCGCCGTGGCAAGCCACAGCGGAGTCGCCACGAAATTCTTCCTCAGTTTCACCGGAGCATCGCTTTCATCACCACCACCGCCAATGAGGAAGCCTTTGTTGCCACGCTCACGAGCGCTGAACTCCTCGGGCAGGATGTCGTCATAAGAAGCGTAGTTGTGGATCGCCAGCGGTGCCGGTGCGTGGAAGAACGAGCTCGGATCCGGTGTCTCGTGGCTCATCAGGCTCAGCACGCCTTCATCCACTGCGTAGAGCGTGATCTCGCTGTTCGCGACCGGCTTGCCCTGGTGATCCGTCACCGTGGCAGCCACGGCAAAATGCTCCGCAGGCTTCACCTCAGGCTTGGAAGGATTGAGCGTGACCTTCAGTTCCTTCACGTGCGATTCCACTTCCAGTTCGCAGTAGCCCAGCTTGTATTCGGGCATCTTGTTCTTCTTGGGGCTGGCATCGCTGCCGCGCACCAGAATCACGGACACGTACACATTTGGTGCTTCGGCATCCTGGACAGGCACTTTGATCACCGGTTGCTCAGGCGAGATCTGCGTGAGGAACTGGTGGTGGATTTTGTTACGCTCCACACTCACCAGTGCGGTGCCGGCGATGGGTGTCTTCACCACGATCACGGCTTCCTCACCCGGCTTGAGTTTTTTCTTCTCCGGCTGCAGCAGCATGCGTGCGCCATCCTCCATCGCCCAGGGGAACTCATCACCCCCAATAACATACAGCGGCATGCGTGACAGGACCTTCCGACCTTTACTGTCAGAGGTTTCCGCCGTGACAAAGTAAGTGCCGCCACGAGTCGGTTTGAAGGGCAGGGTGGCGCTCGGAGGACTGCCAGCGCTGACCGGCTTCAGATCCACCTGCTGTTTCAGTTCTTCACGAAGAATCACTTGGTCCTTCGTCGTGCTGCCACCACCGGCGGTGGCAATTTTCAGGGTGTGATACTCCTGGCGTTCGATCCGCACATCCACCTTGCCAGCTCCTGGAGCAGGTGCGCCTTTGGAGTCGATGCCGATGATCTCCACAGATGTGTCCTGACCTGCACGGCCAAAGAACTGCGGTCCTTTGAGGCCAATGATGAAGTCCGCTCCAGGCACCTCAAACTTTGTGGAGGCGGTGATGGTCTGCTGATTGATGTCCGTCACCTCAGCGCTCACATGCACCTGCTGGGGCAAGGAGGCACGATCCGGCGGCGGCATGGGCATCTCAAGCACGGCCGTGCCATCGTCATCGATGGACAGGTCGCCGTTCACCCACCACTCACCTTCAGGATCGTCGTCGCTGTCGCTGTCGTCGAAGTAGCCGTCGGCATCACGGTCCTTGCCATAGTGCGCCCAGCGCGGTGCATCACCGAACTGGAAGTCTTGGAAAGCTTCCGGCGGTGTGTATTCGCGCATTGAGGAAGCGCTCCAGCTCACCTTCGCGCGGCTCAGCGCCTTGCCCATCAGGTAGCCTGCGCTCATCGGCAGCTTCATACGGTCGGCCAGGATCTGCACATGCTCGCTGTCCAGCTTCACCTCAAAGGTGTTCGGCTTGTAGTCATCCACGCGGAAGCCGTAGTCGCCTCCCGTCATGTCATTCGGACTATCCTCGCTGTTGTCGAAACGAAGGTTGATGGAGTACCAGCCCAGTGGTGATTCCGGCAGCTTCACATCATCGGCCCAGGAGCCGCTGGCGGTGAAGCTGATTTCCTTGTCCATGACCACCCGATAGCGTGCATCACGGATGATGAGATGCGCCTTGGCCGCTTCACGATCGAGCGAAAGGTCATCGCCACTGCTGAGACGAGTGTGGGCCTTGAGATGCGCGGTATCGCCGGGACGATAGAGCGGGCGGTCCACAAAGACAAAAGTGCGGCGTGAGGGCTTCCACACGTCTTTCCAGGCCGTGGGGATGTCATATGGGATCACCCCATTGATGCTGGAATCATAGGTTTGGATGGCCGTGCTGTCGCCATCCTTCTCCGCCAGCACGAGCGAGGGCTCGTTGCCCTTCAGGTTGGCGAGACCATTGGCATCCGTGTCCGCATAACCAAGCAGCTTCTGCTCGTGATCCACCATGGTCATACGCACGCCAGCCACCGGCTTGCCGGTGGACAGCGAGGTGGCGAAGACCATCGTCTCACGTCCATTGCTCTTCTGCAGCAAACCTAGGTCAGTGAACTGAATCAGCGACTGCGTGATCACACCTTTCTGCGCCAGACCTTCAGCGGCGCGGCCTTCCACCTCGACAAACAAAGGTGCTGTGGGAGCACCCGCCAGGATCTCTTTCCAGTTGAGCTTGATCAGCTCGCTCTTGTCCAGCGGCTTGTTGATAGGGAAGGTTTTGTCCAGGATCTGCGTGCCTGCATAGTCGTCGATACCCACCGGCTTGTAGCCGAGCTTCTTCGGATCTTCCGCCCAGTACTTGGTGCGGTATTCGTGATACTTACCCATCGCCTGAAGCAGTTCAGGACCGGTGAGTTTCTTCACACGCACACGCACCTCGCGCACGTTCGCCGCGGAGATCTCATAGTCACCAAGCCCCTTCGCCAGTTGCGCGCGCACAAAGGCTGGCGCGGCCACATAGGGTGGATTCGGCACAAAGGTGATCTCCTTCTCACTAGCTTTTTCCAGAGCCAGTCCGTCACCGGAGGCCACACGTGGATCCACCACGATACGGTAAGGTTTGTTCAGATCAAAATTGCCTTCCAGCCGCAGCGTGCGGCGCGTGAGCGTGGGCTTCACCGCCACGTTCGGTTCGATGACCACCAGCGCCGCCAGCTTCTGCGCGATGGGTTCCAGCTCCTCGTTCTTCCACTCCTCCTCGCGATCCGGATAGAGGGCCTTGTTGACGTCGATGTCGATGTAGTAGCTCGAATCAAACGGCGTGTGCGCGGTGATGCTGGTCACGTTGAAGGGAGTCACCTCTCCGAGGGCGATGTCATCGCCCTGCGCCAGAGTGTCATGTCCTGAAGAGTTGGTTAGGGTGGTGGCGATGGTCAGCTTCCAGTTCGTGGCCACAGGCAGGGGGGACGCAGGCTCCACCACGAGGGCGCTCAGGCGCGCTGCCTCAGGCGTGATCGTGGGTTTCACCTTCGCGATCTCTTCCGCCCAGGTAGGCTGCGGAGCCACGCCGGTGCCGAAATCCTTGCCCGTCGCGTGACGAACCTTCGCCGCTACTTTGAGCGCAGGCTTCTCGGAGACGAATAGAATCCCCGCCGCAGCCTTGGAGACATCCACGGCATCATTGAACTCAAACACAAACTTCGGCGTGCGGTTGGCATCACTGGAGTCAAACCACTTGGGTGATTGGTCGATCACACGAAACTGCGCGCTGCTCACGGACGCGAGTTGATCCGTGGAGAGCGCCTTGCCGGCGAGATCCACCAGACCTTTGCGGAGCGCAAATTCATAGCTCGCGTTGAACTTTGGCGCCTCTGTGAGTTTAAAGTGACCACTTCGCGTGCTCACCCACTGGAAGTCTCCCTTGAGCGCCGGACTGACGACGAGCGGCGATTCGCCTTCCGCGCTGCCGACACGCTCCTTGGCGATCATCGGGGTGGGAAACACGACCTCGATCGTGCTCGCCGGTGAAAGCTCCGGCGGATTCATCGTGAACTCCGCCTCGAGTGCGGGCTCAGGTTTGGGATCAGGGGTAGCCTTGGCTTTTTTGGCCGGTGCCGCGTGGGTCAGGCATAGCGGCATGAAGGTCGCAAGGCAAAGGACTGTCGTGAGCCCGGAGCGTGAAAGCAGTTTCATGGGGGTGCGGAGGATTCGCGTCTGAGAGTAGCATGCCTCGGAAAGGTCGAGGGCTGTTTTGCTGAAATTTTTTGGCAGGCTGAACTACTACCTTTGGATGAGGGGAGTGCCAGCGCCAGACAACTTCCTGACATCCGACTTTGGGAGGATGGGAATCGAGGTCGGGTGCGGGACAAGGATGTAGCGCTCCTGGCTACATGGCGGGAATAGGCGCCAAAAGCAGGAGGCTAACCAAGAATGTGGTTCAGCGGATTTAGCCCGCTTTGCCACCGCTGCGCAGAAGCCGTGTCGTCAACAAAAGCCTCCTCACGCATGTCACGATGGCCCCGAAGAAGATCACGATCAGCGCGATCTTCAAAAAGCGGATGTCCGCGCCAGCAATGGTCGGGCTGAAAAGCTGCTCGCCCATCGCGATCAAGGTTCCCAGGGTCAGCACGGCCATGCGGTGCTGCTTCGCCATCGGGCCCATGAAGCTTTGCTGGCCGGTGAGCGTGCCTTGGAGAAGACGGATGTAGGCGGTGCCCATGGCCAACACCGCGCAGGCCCAGCCAAGCGGCAGTTCGCCGAAAAGCTTGATCACGCCGGGCTCCACATTGGTGCTGTAACCGGCACCGACGAGGATGAAGACATCCGCGATGCGGTCCGGCGCCTCGTTATAAATCGGACCTGTCACCGATCCCTTGCCACCTTCCACGGCCACCATGCCGTCCAGCAGATTGCACAGCAGGCGAAATTGAATGCAGGCCGCGGCGCCAAACCACATGAGCGCAGCGCCACCCGGCGTTTTCATCTCCGGAGCCAGGATGTAGAAGACCAGCGAACCTGCGGCGAAGAGAATGCTGACGACCGAGATGGCATTCGGTGTTAGGCCGGAGGCACAGGCCGCTTTGGCCACGGCTCGCGCCCAGGCGGTGTTGCGGGATTTCAGTTCGCGGCGCGGACCTGTGGGCTTCGGGGTGTCCATAAGGTCAAGCTAAGGGCGGGCCGCATGTTTGCGCAAGCGCAGCCTCACGGTGTGGTGGCTTTGCCGCGTGACGTAAACATTTCCCAGATGCCCTGCACGTGCTCCCAGCGGCGGATGCCCAGATCCAGCAGGAAGAGCAGCAGCAGCGCGATGACCAGCGGCGGCCAGAGCTCGACATACTGCACCGCGCGCGTGGTGCTGAAGTCGGGCAGGGCGGCACTGGTCATGACGGTGCCTCCCGTGATTTTCACGGCTTCCAGGAGCAGGGCCTCGTTCACCGTGCCAAGGCTGGCCTCGGAGCTCGGATTATGTACAAGACCGGCGGAGACCATCTCAGCACCACTTTGCGCGCGCACCAGATACACCCCGGGCTGGTCGGGCCGGAAGCTGGCTTCATACAAACCCGGGCCGCTCTGGCTCAGCGGGATTTTTTGCAGCATCTTCAAAGGCGCGCCGAGCGCATCTGCGGCCACGAAGAAGATCTCCGCATCCACACGCGCATCGTTGGCACGTGTGCCGGCATCCTCCTGGAGGTCCACACGCAGTTTGGCTTCATCGCCATCCGTCTCGGCGGAGAGGTCCATATGGCGTCCCTGTGGCGGGCGGGCCGTCTCACGCAGCACCTGGGACCAGAAGCGACTGAAGCCCGGCCAGCGTGTGATCCAGAGAGATGCCCAGCGGCTCTTGGCATCACTGGTGAATGCCGTGACCTTGCCCAGGCCAAAGCGCCAGTGTGCCAGCAGCGGATCACCGAGGTCGGTGACCAGCGGGATCTGGGCTGTGGATTTGCGCAGCGTCTTCACATAACCGAGCAGGGCAGGGGTGGTTTTCCAATCGTCAAACCCCGCGAGCATCGGATGCTTTTCGACGTACTCAGACTGGAAGGGTTCTTCACGGATCATGCGGCCCGTGTGCATGAGCGTGTCCTGAGTGAAGATGCGGGTGATCGTGGCCGCATCCATGGTGCTGTAGGATTGACCTCCGCCTGCGCTTGCGATCGCCTGCAGCAGCGCCACGTGCGAGCCTTCACCGATGGCCACCGTGGAGATGCTCATGCCTTCACCACGGCACTGCGAGGCCAGCCCTTCATAGCCACCTCCTGAAGTCTGACCGTCGGTGAGAATGATCATGTGCTTCACCTTCGCCTTCACCCGCTGGAGGGCCACGCGTGCCTGCTCAAAGGCGGGTTGCAGATTCGTGCCACCACCGGAAGCCACGGCGGCGATCTGACCTGCCACGGCGGCGGTCGATGTCAGTCGCGTCATCGGTGCCACCACATGCGCCTCACTATCAAACGCGAACACACCGATGAAGTCATTCTTGCCGAGCACCTCGGCCGTGGCGATCGCGGCGCTCTTCGCCATCTCCAGCTTCTCCCCGGCCATGGAGCCTGAGCGGTCAATGACGAGTGCCACAGCCGCGCTTTGCTTCTCCTCCTCATCCGGCGACTTCAGTCTCACAGGCAGGATCTCCTCGATCGGTGTGCGGTAGTAACCACCCACGCCAAAGCTCTGCGGCCCTCCCAGCATCACCAAACCACCGCCGAGCTTGTCCACGTAGTCACGCATGGCGTTCATGGTCGGCTCGCCAAGCTGATGCGCAGGCACATCGCTGATCACGATGCCGTCATAACCCGAAAGCGCATCCAGCGTGCTGGGAATGCCACCGGGCTGACGCAGCTCGAGTTGCACGCCTTCCTTCTCCATGGCCTGCATGAGATACTGGCCTTCCGTGGGATCACTCTCGATGTAAAGCAGCCTCAATCTGCCGCGCACATCCACTAGCGTCAGCGCATCATTGTTCGCGGGCAAGGCGTCACCCGGGATGCCTTCGAGCACGGCGCGGTATTTATAGATGTTCCGCACTCCTGGAGTCCTGGTGAAGGTCTCACTCTGCGTCTTGCCAGGCTTCAGCGAGACACTGCGCTGCTCCACCTGCACGCCGTTTTCATAGAGCTTCAGCGTGCCCTGTGCCTCGATGGTGGACTCAAGCTGCGCGGTGAGTTTCAGCGTCGCGCCTTCCGTCAGTCGCGAACGGTTCGGCGCGAGCTGCAGCACGCGCGCATCCGGCTTCTGTGGTCCGGCGATGGGCATGGCATGCAGCCTTGTGCCGGACACTGCTGCATCTCGCGCTGCGGCGAGCAGGCTTCCGCGTGTCTCATGGCCATCGCCGATCACCACCAGATCACGGCTCGCTCCGGCCGGGAACAGCGCCAGCGCATAGTCAATCGCCGCCGAGTAGTGGCTGTCGCCCCCGCGATCCTTCTGCCACTGCATCTGCTGCTTCATGTCGAGCGGCGTGCTGGTATTCAAAAGCTCCGGCTGGCTGCCGAGCCGCACTAGAAAGGTCTCTGCGGATCCACCGGCCTGTTTTTGCACTTCCTGGGCAGCATTCAGCGCCTTGGTCAGTCCTTCCTCCCCCATGCTCTGGCTGGCATCCACGATGATGCCCAGCGCCTTCTTCCCCGTCTGCGTCACCCGCGCCGGTCCTGCCAGTGCCAGCAGCGCCAGCAGCACGATCACCGCCCGCACGATCAGCAGCAGACGCTTCCGCAAGCCTGCCATCGGATGCGCGGACTGGCTCTCAAACCACAGCAGCAACGCAAACGCAGGAAGCGCCAGCAGCAGCAGTTTCGGGTGGGCCCAGTCCATCAGTTGAGAAGCGGCTCTCATTTCAGCAGTTCGCGGGCCTTGTGCAACCGTGTTTGTCAAAGCATCAGCGGGTTCATTGGCGGCTCATCGGGCTGCGGATCGTTAAAAAGCACCGTCCATCTGGGCGCTAGGGATTTCTCCTTGCCATTTGTAGGTCAGGGAGATAGGCGGGAGGGCTTTATGCGGAAAAGGTCCCTTTACCTCGTTAGTCTTGGTTGTCTCGTGGGTTCGCTGGCGAAAGCGCAGCTCGGTGTTTCACCGAGCCAGACCTCAGTGCTGCTGCGTGAGCTTCGTGAGAAAGCGGGTGCACTCCAGCAAGCAGACTCGCTGGGAGAGAAGAGAGCGCTTCTGGAGGAGACCCGCAGTCTGACGTATCCACAGTTTCTGAGCAGTAGTCTCGCGGGTGCCTCCAGGCTCCAGGCAGACCTGACAGCTTATTCCAGCCAGTATCAGGAGGGTCGGGCCTTCCTTTTGCCTTGGTCGGGCACCTTGCTGGCTCCAGGAACTCCGAAGTCTGAGAAAGACACCTTCCTCGGTGTGGCCGTGGATCAGGTCTTTGAATGGAACCAGATGAGGTCTGGCTTCGGTCATCAGGAGACGTTCTTCTCGACCACCAGCCTTTCGGTGGCGGCACGCCATGGAACGCTGGAGACAGGTCGCCTGTGCCTGGACTTCGCAGGCGGAATGACGCAGGCCGCAGATGATGATTTCCTCTTTGCCTATGCGGGAGGCCAGCGTGCCTTGTTCATTCATCCGGGCAGCTCCCTGAGCTATGATGTGCAGTTTGGGTCGGTGACGGTCATGCTGTATGATCGTGTTTCCGCGCGGCCTGAGGCTCTTGTCGGTGGTCCTGGACGCTTCATTAGCCAGGCGACTTCACCGTTCTTTGGCGCGATTCAAAATGACCTGGGCGCAGCAGTGTCGTGGCAGATCCGTCCTGATCTCTCGGCGCTGGTGAACTACAACTGGGCCTCTTCAGACGCAACGCATAGCTCTTTCCGTGGTTCGCGTGAAGGGCTGGAAATTTTCGCCGACAAGGATGTTCGTTCGCTGCTTGCCAGCCTGACATGGGATGCGTGCCAAGCCGCTCGCGTGGGGATCCAGAGCAGCTATGCGTGGAGTACTTTTGCGGAAGAGTTCTCGGCCGATGGCGAAGAGTGGCACGCCGGTTTGTTTGCAGAGATCAATCTACCGTGGGCACATCGGCTGCGCGTGGAGGGTGGGATGCAGGGCATGGAGTTTGAGAGGCAAGGCCAGGCTGTCGTTGTCGTTTTTCCGGTCGGAGGCGTCCCAACAGCGAATGAAATTCGCAGTAATAATGGTGACAACGCGGACCTCTCTCCTGCACCCTATTATAAGCTGGCTCTCAGCGGACGCCTTTCTGAAAAAGTGGTTCACGAGCTTTCTCTGGGCCGCGAGGCAACCCTGGCCTTGCTGAGCAATCACGTGGAGTCCTGCTTTGCGAACTATGGAGTTCAGGCAGGGCTTTGGAAGGGCGCCAACCTCGGCTTGAGTGGTTTTTATGAGATGGCGGAGGATTCGGGCGGAGCCTTTGCGGCGGAGGCCTTATCGTATGGCGGCGTGGCCCGGCTTGCGCAGACGCTCGGCCGGCTGACCCTCTCGTTCGGGTATGGCTACACTTGGTTTGAAGCCGACGCTCAACCCCAGGCCGCGGCGGCCTCTTCCCCTACCTTTGAGCAGCAGTCCGCCTGTGCATCTGCATCCTACCAGCTGTGCGCCAAGGCCTCGATCAACCTCAGGTGGCAGCGGTTTGAGACGCAGTGGAAGGCCATGGATTCAGCCACGCAAGACCGACTGATGCTGGGGATGCGCTTCGTTTTCTGAGGACCTGTCTACTCGGAGGCCAATCCCGCCGGTTGATCTCCCCCTCCATGCTCGCTAAAGGCCCTGGATGTCCCAACCGCCCAGGAAGTTCAATCCCCATCCATTCACCTATCATCAGGAGCTGGAGGTGCGCATCGAGAACCTGACGAACGAGGGCAAGGGCGTGGCCCGTGTGGATGGCTGGGTGGTGTTTGTCCCCTTTGTCCTGCCGGGTGAGCTCGTCCGCTGCCGCATCTTCCGGAACCACAAGAACTACAGCGACTCCGACCTCGTCGGGGTCATTGAGCCTTCGCCGAATCGTGTGGACCCGGTGTGCACCCTCTTCGGCACCTGTGGTGGCTGCCAGTACCAGCATCTGGCCTATGATTATCAGATCGAAGGCAAGCGCCGCCAGGTGGAGGAGCTGCTCCATCACATGGCCAAGATCGACCATCCCGTGCTGCCCGTCATCACCTCGCCGCAGCAGTATGGCTATCGCTCCAAGATCACTCCGCACTTTCATCGCCCCAAAGGTGGTGAGGTGGGGGAGATCGGCTTCCTCAGGGTCGGCACGCGTAATTCCATGGTGGATGTGGAGTACTGCCCCATCGCCATGCCGCCGCTAAACACAGCGCTCACGAAGGCCCGGGAGGCGGCCCGTGCCGGCAGCTACAAAAACGGCGCCACCATTCTCCTCCGAGCGGCGGACAATGGCGTGCTCACACGTGCGGACGCCATCGCGGTGGAGCATGTGGGTCCCATGAAGTTTGAGTTTCAGGCAGGCGACTTCTTCCAGAACAATCCCTTCATCCTGCCTGAGTTCGTCGGCTATGCCGTGCGTGAGGCCAAGGCCAGCGGCGCCAGGTATCTGGTGGATGCCTACTGCGGCAGCGGCCTCTTCGGCATCTGCGCCGCGCCGGAGTTTGAGGAAGTCATCGGCGTGGAGATCTCCGAGACCGCCGTGGTGAAGGCCGCGCACAACGCGGAGATCAATAGCCTAACCAACTGTCGCTTCCTGGCGGCGGATGCCACCGCCATCTTTGCCCAGGTGCCGCATGCGGGCAGTGACACGGTGGTCATCATTGACCCACCGCGTGCAGGCTGCAGTGTGGAATTCCTCCAGCAGCTCTTCGCCTTCGGGCCGAAGCTTGTGGTTTATGTCTCCTGCAATCCCGCCACGCAGATGCGCGATCTCGTGCAGTTCACCGAGGCAGGTTACAAGCTCGGAGAGGTACAGCCTTTTGACCTCTTCCCGCAAACCAAGCACCTCGAGTGCGTGATGACGCTTTCGAAGGCATAAAAAGAAAGCGCCCGGAGTGCGGGCGCTTTCCATGAAGAGTCTTTTAGGCTAACCAAGATTACGCCCAGAGGCTCTGCGGATACGCTCCAGCATCCACGAGGGCGCGGATGGAAGCCACCACGTCGGCCTTGTCTTCAGGATAGGTCACGCCGAACCAGGAGTCATTGGACTCCAGCACCTTCACGTCCGCCGTGTTGGTCTGGATGAGCACATCCACTTCCTTCGGCACATAGCACTCGGACTTGAGTTCCTGGCCGTTCTCCTTGAGGAAGCCGGTGAAGGCTGTGCGCAGATGGCCGAAGATATCCGGCGTGAAGCCGAAGAAGTTCATGGAGACGACTTCATCGCCCGTGAGCTTGATCGGCGGATCGATCTCGCGGTTCTCGGCACCATCGGCGGTCCTGTAAATCTTCGTCATCTCCGTCACGGAGGCCAGCATGCCGCTGTTGTTGCGGGTGCAGACGCCGCGGGCCACGCTGCCGTGGTCGGAAAGGGTGTTCCTCAGGTAGAAGCCCACCATCGAGTAGTGGCTCTTGCCGTCGTCTGGACGTGGTGCGGTGAGATCCGCGGCGATCTTGGCAAAGGCATCACGGCCATAGAAGTCATCCGCATTGATCATGAGGAAGGGCTCGTTCACCACCTTCTCGGCGGCGAGCACGGCGTGGGCAGTGCCCCAGGGCTTTGTGCGGCCTTCCGGCACGCTGAAGCCTTCGGGCAGGTCATTGATGTCCTGGAAGGCATAGTCCACGGCGATACGGTCACCAAACTTGGAGCCGATCTGCGTGCGGAACTGCTCCTCGAAATCACGACGGATGACAAAGACGACCTTGCCGAAGCCGGCGCGGATGGCGTCAAAGACCGAGTAGTCGAGCACGACTTCGCCGGAAGGGCCCATGGCATCGAGCTGCTTGAGACCGCCGTAACGGCTGCCCATGCCGGCAGCGAGGATGAGGAGAGTGGGTTTCATGAAGAAAGGGAAGGGGGGAGGAAGCGTCCGCAGATCGCAGTGCGGATTCATGGACGGCTGACCCATCCCGTCAAACGCGATGTGTCCGGCTTGTCATGTCCTGTGCGGCGCTTGGCTTGTCGTGACCCAATCTCATTTCATGACCGTAGCAAATCCCTGCTTGCCTCACTTGTCTGAAACCCTAGCCTCCGCGCCCGCGTTTTTTCCCGTCCTCCTGACCACCCCCTATGATAAAGACCTCCCGACTCCTCATCGTCGCCGCCCTTGCCGTGAGCAGCCAGTCATTGAAGGCTGATGCGCTCTCGGACTCCTACCTCGCCATGTTCAAGCCGCTGCCCACCGAGGCACTCGCCGCTGACAACGAACTCACCGAAGCCAAGATCAATCTTGGCCGCATGCTCTACTTTGAAAACCGCATCTCCAAAGGCGGCAAAATGAGCTGCAACTCCTGCCACATGCTGGACAAATACGGTCAGGACAACCTTCCCTTCTCCCCCGGCCATGAAGGCAAGCTCGGCGGCCGCAGTTCCCCCTCCACCTACAATGCGGCCCTGCATGTGACCCAGTTCTGGGATGGCCGTGCGCCAACCGTGGAAGAGCAGGCCAAGGGCCCCGTGCTGAACCCCGTGGAGATGGGCATGCCCAGCGCTGACTTTGTGGTCGATGTGCTGAAGTCCATGCCCGGTTATGTCGACGCCTTCAAAGCCGCCTTCCCAGGCGAAGCCGACCCGGTGAACTACAACAACTTCGGCAAAGCCGTCGGTGCCTTCGAACGCAAGCTCGTCACACCCTCCCGCTGGGACGACTACCTGAAAGGCAAAAAGGAAGTGCTCACCGCCGCAGAAGTGAAGGGGTATGAGACCTTCGCCAAGGCTGGCTGCGCCACCTGCCACAACGGTCCCGCCATCGGCGGTGCCATGTATCAGAAGCTCGGCCTCGCCAAAGCCTGGCCTGAGCTCAAGGACATCGGCCGCATGGAAGCCACGAAGCTCGAAAGCGACAGGCATCACTTCAAAGTGCCCAGCCTGCGCAACATCACCGAAACCGGCCCCTACCTCCATGACGGCTCCGTCGTGACCCTCGAGGAGATGGTCTCCAAGATGGCCGAGCACCAGCTTGGGAAGACCATCACCGCCGATGAAACCACCAGCATCGTCACCTTCCTCAAGTCCCTGAAGGGCGACCTGCCCAAGGAATACATCGCTGTCCCCAAACTCCCCGCCAGCGGCCCGAACACCCCGAAGGCCTGATCTAGGCTAACCAGTAATCATTCCAGAAGCCCGCCAGAAATGGCGGGCTTTTTTGTGCTCCAATGCCTGAATGCCCATGGCTCATTAGGTATTGATTTCCACTGTGTGAACATCGGAATGTGCCAACAGGCTGGATACTGCGGACATACATCTCTTGGGGAAGGGACATACGTGGCAATAAACACGGTGCTTGACAGTCAGGGGGGGCAGCCTAATTTTCTCAGCGGCACCTCTTCCTCAACTCTCCCAGCGCGAGTATTAAAGTAAAAAGTATCAAGCCAATCTTCTAACAACCATAAACACATATCTATATGGGAAGCGTAGTTAATGATTTTTCTACTCTATCATGGCCCGGCAAAGTTCATGATGACCCGAAACCTTACGATATTGCTGCGCGCGGCAGAGATTCGATATCTCGAGAAGAGTTGGCCGATTTCGAGGCGAATATGTTAAAGTTGATTAACGAAATTGCAGAAAAAGTGGCAAAGGATTCCCTCGAGGGAAAAGATTACCGTCAGGAGAAGTAGCCCTCTCGTGACTGAACGGATTTTGATGCGTTCAGTAGCGCTCCTTGTGAAACTGCGCCCGTGATAAAATTCGCGCGGAGCAGATTTCTCATTTCACGGAGAGAAACACGACGCCTGGATTTGGCGTGTGTGCCAACTCGCCCAAAACTGAAACATACTGTCATTTTTGTCTTTTCCCCGTCTTAGATTCAATGACATGCATCCCCATCGAAAGGTCCTATTCTTTGCAGGACGCGGAAGCTGCGTTGCTCAAAGAACTCGAAGCCCTGGGCTTGAATCACGATATCGAGATCGCGGGCGAATCCATCCTCACGGCCAAATGCACCCTTAGTGATAAAAAGACCGGCAGATTCCTCGCTTCGGGAAATGGGAAAGGAGAATTGATTGCCTCCCGCGCGGGCAGTCTGTTCGAAGCCACGGAACATCTGTTATCGAAATACCATTCGCTCGATCCGGATAAAATATTCTATATGAATAGCCTGGACTATTGCCGGGATAATCCAATGTGCGATCAGCTTCCATTGGTCCTCTTAAAAAGCGGAGAAAGTGCGGACATTCCGTTTTTGAAACATCACGCCGTGAATGGTCGTCAAACCTGCTTCTATCCACTGGCGCTGACTTGTCCGGAGTATATCGATCTACAGTTGCTGGACGGTGATTTGAGAAGAAGAGACTCCTTTAACTACGGACGCCTCGAGCACTATTCCACGAATTCCGGGACGGCTATCGGAATGAATGCCGAAGAAGCCATGATTCACGGCCTCCTTGAGGGTATCGAAAGAACTTCGTTGTCCAAATTCTTGGCGGACACCTTTCTGAAGAACAAAAAAAACTGTCTACGGATGGTCAATCCGCTAACCATGCCTTCTCACATCCGCGATGTGCTTGACCGTCTTGAAGAGGAAATTTCTAGCAGGATACTTGTCTTTGAGATGCCGAACAAATTCGGCGTGCCGGCTTATGTGAGCTGGATGGAACAATATGAATTCAAAATTGGCATCGCAGGTTATGGCTGTTCCCTTTCTGTGGAGCATGCGATCTTGAGATGCCTTTACGAACTATCGCAGTATTACCTTTTGAGTAAGCACATCTTTGGGTTCGACTGGTTGAAATCTAAAAGTGAAGCCATTCAGACACGGCTCAAAGGACTTCCGTTACATCAGGATTGTGCTGTATTTGATATGGGTTGGAAATGTCGGACACTTGGCTGCAAAACAGTAGATTACGAAAATCTGCCCACAGTTCCGTTCGATCACGACACCAAAAAGTATCTGGCCCAGCTGACTACTCTGATTTATGAAAATGGGGAAGTGCCGTATGCAAACGAACTTAGAGTCTTGGGGAATGGCATCACTGTGGCTCACACCTTTATCACCGGAGAAGACCGCTTTTTTAATGTTAAAAACTGCAAGTCAACCTTTCCGGCAAGTTTGAAGGATTTTGCTGGCTGAACCATCCGAAACGATGGTGACGAGCTAGGCGCTGGATGCGGCCCAAGCTCGGAAGGCATGGGACGACGGAAACCCCTACGTGGAGTTTCCAAAGGGCAAGCGGCACTACTTCCATCATCCGGATGATGATCGCATGGTTCAGCGGGTGACCAAACTCATCGTGGGTCGCCTACCCACAAGCGAGGAGCGCCAAGCCGCACTGGAGCGGTATGCCGGAAACGAGTCCGACTACATCTGCCGTTCCTGCCGGAAAGAGACGAAGTTTGATCCCGAGAAAGACACCCACGCTTGCACTCATTGTGGTTCAGCGGATGTCGATGAGATGTGCAGGCTCGCTGGGAGGAAATGCATCAAGTGTGAGGGCACCTTTTCTGAAGGCGAGCTTCATGGGATCTCATGAGCAGTGGGCTATGTGGAAAAGATCGGCATCTGTGTCAGTGAGTTCGATGACCGGTCTGTCGTTGTGGCTCGACGCCTTGCTTCATCAGTGATAGGTGGGGCGTGATGACAATCAGGCAACCTCTCTCCCTCCTGGCCCTTGCGACGCTGCTCGTCAGTTGCACGTATCCGAATCACTATCAAAATCCCCCAGAGGGTTCTCCGCAGGCGGTGCTTGTGGGAAATGGCGTGACGTTTACAACCATCAACGAGACACCCACGGCCCCCTACCGGATCCCTGGACCCTTCCGCATTCCAGCCGGCCTGACCACCGTGAAGACCGTCGCAGGGCATTTGACGATTTGTGACTACCCGGTGCTTCGCTTCATGGCGGAGGACGGTCAGACCTATCGGGTGCAGCGTGTAAGCACCCCTTATATGGACCAAGTGACTGTCCGTGATGACGCCATGCGCGTGGTCGCTGAAGTCCAGAGGCAATAGGTGCGGGGCACCTGAGGGTGGCAGTTGTTGCGTCCGATGCGCCGGGGCACCTCGGCATTGCGATTGACGAGGTCAGTTTCGATGGGCCTTGCCAGCTAGCTGGGACACGACAGCGCTTGACCTGAAATGATAGGATGAGACATATGGAGGAACGAAACCGTCTAGCTTTCATCCCATTTCCCATGCCAAGCCGTCACACCCCATTTCTCGCCACAGTGCCAAACATGCTCTCCCTCAACCGAGCAATCAAGGCGCTGACTGTCATCCTCGCGGCCTTGCTCGTCGCCAGTTGTTCGACCAACAAGGTGAAGGTCGTCAATCAAACCGGTGGCGGTGGCAAGACCACCTCCGGAGTCGAGCTCAAACTCGTGAAGATGATTCCACCTGCTTATCCCCCGGAAGCCAGGAAGGCAGGCCTGAAGGGCGTTGCCCGGGTGGCGCTGACCGTTCAGCCAGATGGCTCGGTCTCTGATCTGAAGGTCGTCCAGTCCGCGCATCCCACGCTTGATCAATTCGCCCTGCAGGCTGTTTCCCAGTGGAAGTTCAAGCCCTACACACCCGTCGGTGACAAGCTTGAGCGCGTCTCGTTCCCCTTCACCTTCATGCTGAACTAGGGGAAGTCATGGAGCGGATAGTGGGCAGGTCGCTGCCCGTCGGAGGCTGGTTTCTCTGTGCTCGCAGCGAATGCCCGAGGGCACGCCAAGAGTGGGCACGGGGCGCACGATGCTGAACGCTGAACAAGAGTTCACTTGGCGCCACGATCATCTACTTCTGCGCAGCCTGCCAGGCGGGATAACCGCCTTTGAGGATGTAGCAATCATCGATGGGGACCATGGTCAGCAGCTTTTCCCGGACATGGCGGCTGGCTTCGCACTTCTGGCCGCTGCAGTAGATGATGATTGGCTTGGTGGCGGTTTGCAGAGTCTCCAGAAGGTCGAGCAACTGGACGTCGAATTCCTGCTCGTTGAGCAATTTCGCATTCGGGATGTGGTCCTTGTCGAACTGATCACGCGGACGTGCATCCAGCCAGATGACATCACCCTGCCAGCGCTCCTGGATCTCTTTCAAACCCAGTTCGTCGGCTTTCAGCGGCTCCTCGATGGCATAGAGGGCAGGTGCACGCGGATGAAATTGAAAAGCAGCGACTGCCGCTCCAGCCGCGAGCAGACAGATCAGCAATGCCTGGGGTAGTGCGCTCCTCATGCTCACTCAGGTGCTGGGCTTCCGATAGACGGAGAAGAAGGAGAGCTGACGCTGATACTTGGGAATCTTGCTGTCGGTCTCGATCTTCAGCGCGCCGAGCATGACCTCCGTAGTGCTGCGGGGCTTCACCGTGACTTCGTATTCCTTGCCCGGGGTGATCTCCTTCCAGGAGAACTCCACCTGCTCACGGGTGGAGGTGATGTTGAGGATCTTCATCGGGTCCTCACCGGTGATGGTGACCTTCGAAGTCTTGGCTTCCAAAGGATCGCCGATCCACCATTGCAGCGTCTTGGGTTCGATCTTCACGATCTCCGGGATCTCAATCATGAAGGTGATGACCCACTCGGTCTGCTGCGGATCATCGGTCTGCACATGCACGCTTTTCTCATGACGACCGGTGAAGCTGGACAGCTTGAACTCGGCTTTGCCCACGCCCTTTTCGCCGGGCTGATACACCGCTTTGTCCAGGGAAGCGTTGAGGCAGCTACAGGCGCTGTCGATCTTCAGCACCTTCACAGGCTTGCTGCCCTTGTTGTGAAACACAAAGTCGGTCGTGGCCGTCTCGTCCTCTGGTTTAGGCTTCAGTTCGATGATGGCAGCGTCCGTCACCAGATCCGCGCAGGCGGAACTGAGCATGAGGGCGCTGAGGCAGAGAAAGGTCGGCAATGCTTTCATGTGGAAAGATGCGGGTCACAGCGGGGGGCTGTCAACCGCAGGCTTGGGGGTGGTGGTTGGTGGCTCCGGGAGTGCCAGACGTTCGAAAACGGGAAATCTTGGGGTAGGGCGTCTCAAGTAGGCTCGTTTGCCAAAACGAGAAGGATTGGGATGCCTGATGCGCCCCGAACCCTCCGCACTTTGGTCTCGCATGCGGGACGCCTACGGCCGCGATCACGCCATCTTCTCAGCCACGCGACGGGCGAAGTAGGTGAGGATCATGTCAGCGCCTGCGCGGCGGATGCCGAGGAGGGACTCCATCATGACTTTTTCCTCGTCCAGCCAGCCGGAGGCAGCGGCGGCTTTGATCATCAGATATTCGCCGCTGACCTGGTAGGCCGCGATGGGCAGGGTGGTGGCGGCGCGCAGCTTGGCGATGATGTCCAGGTAAGGTCCTGCGGGCTTCACCATGAGGATGTCGGCGCCTTCAGCCTCATCCAGCATGGCCTCGCGCAAAGCCTCGCGGGAGTTGGCGGCATCCATCTGATACGTCTTCTTGTCACCCGCCTTCGGCGCGGAGTCCAGCGCACCGCGGAAGGGCCCGTAGTAGGCGCTGGCATACTTGGCGGTGTAGCTCATGATTGAGACACCGGCGAAGCGGGCATTGTCCAGTGCCTCGCGCAGGCTGGCCACACGGCCATCCATCATGTCACTCGGCGCCACGATGTCCGCTCCCGCACGAGCATGGCACAGCGCCTGCTGGCAGAGCACCGTCACGGTTTCATCATTCAAGATGTGGCCATCATCAGAGACGAGGCCATCATGACCATCGCTGTTGTAGGGATCGAGCGCCACATCAGTGATGACGGTGAGAGTAGGATGCGCGGCCTTGAGGGCGCGAATGGCACGTGGCACCAGCCCCTGATCATTGTGGCACTCTTCAGCACCACGCGTTTTGAGCTCATCCGGGATGCGCGGAAACAGCACCACAGCAGGCACGCCGAGCGCATGAGCCTCGCCGGCTTCCCTCACCAGATCGGCGATGCACCAGCGATGGCAGCCCGGCATGGCATCGATGGGAGTGTTTTCATTCCCCTCCTGGAGAAACAGTGGGTAGATGAGATGCCCCGGCGTCAGTTCAGTCTCGCGCACGAGATCACGGATGCTGGGCGACTGACGGTTGCGACGCGGGCGGATGGGAAGGCTCATGAGATAGCAGTCAATACGGTCAAAGAGTCAAGATGGTCAAGGAGGGCTGCACAGAGCCACTATCGCTTCATCACCGGCAGCACGATATGTGAGGGGTGTTCGGCATCGTGGTGGATGGTGTTGATGGCCGTTTTCGTGCGGCGATGCTGCTGGAGGGGCTCGCCGGTGTTCGGGTTCACGTCAAAGCGGGGGAAGTTGCTGCTGCTGAGATCCACGCGGATGCGGTGGCCCTTCTTGAAGACGTTGCTGGTCGGGTAGAGGCGGACGGTGAGCGGGTAGACTTTACCCGGCTCCATGAGCTTCTCTTCTTTGAGCGAGTCACGGAATCGGGCGCGGCAAATGCCATCCGCGATGTTCAGATCGAAACCGCCGGGCCAGTCCTGGCTGGCGGGATAGACGTCAATCAACTTTGCGGTAAAGTCCGTGTCCACGCAGTCGGAGGAGACCCAGAGTTTGACCTCCAGTTCACCGGTGACTTCCACATCTTCACTGAGCGGTTCGGTTTGGAATACGAGGACGTCATTGCGCGCGGAAAGGGGCAGGGGATTTGGCCAGTTCCAGACATGAGTGCCGCCGCGCTGATCCCAGCCGCCTTGCAGCATGATGCCATCTCCACTGGAGATGTTCCCACCGATGGTCGGCACAGGATTCGTGGGATCAAAGGTGTAACTGGAAGCGCCCTTCTGCTTTTGAGTCGAGAGCGCGCCATCGCTGCCGAAGTGGTAGCTCACGGGTTTCGTGCCTGCGGGCGGCCACTCCTTCACATCATGCCATTCACCGCCGTGATGGAGCATGCCCTTGTCTGTCTTGTGTCCGTCGCCCGTGCCCATGGTGAAGTAGCGCACCTTGGTGGTGAAGGGTGATGCCTTGCCTTTCAGCGTGTGATCATACCAGCCGACCCGCCACGCGAGCTCGTCCTTCATCGCAGCCTCTTCGCCAAAGTCCACCATGCCGTGGGCGCTCTTGGCTTGCGCGCCATGAATCCATGGACCCATGACGAGGTAGACATCACTCTTCAGCACGGGGGTCAGCGCGCGGAAGTTCGCGGTGGTATTGCCTGCCCAGGAGTCATACCAGCCTCCGACAAGAAACACGGGGATGTCTTTGTAGTCATAGGCATGGTCGAGGATGTTGTTCTGTTTCCAGAATTCATCATTCGCACCCTGGCGCATGGCATTGATCAGCCAGCCCTCATACTCGGGAGCCAGCTTCAGCGGCATCGTGCCTTTCCGCAGAGGCAAGTTCGCCAGATAGTTCAGGCGATTGTCCGCCATTTCCTTGAGCACGGTTCCGGTGGCGGGATCCTGGGCGGTGTTGCTGCCCTTGCCGCTGTTGAGCATGATCCAGTTCCAGAAGCGCATCTCAAAGGCCCCCGCATTGCGCATGGACTGCACACCGCAGTTCGACACAGCATCGACCGGGATCACGGTGGCCAGGCCAGGGGCCTGCGCTAGAGCCATGGCATGCTGGGTGCCGCCGACGTAGCTGGTGCCCATCATGCCGATCTTTCCATCGCTCCACGTCTGGGCGATGATCCACTTCGCGCAGTCCACACCATCATCCGCGTCATCGGTCATCCAGTGCCACACGCCCTCGCTGGTGTAGCGGCCGCGGGTGTCCTGGGCGACGAAGATGTAACCATGCTGCGCGAAGTATTCGCCCTGCTTCTTGGAGCCGTTTTTGTTATACGGCGTGCGGGTCAGGATGACCGGCAGCTTCTCCGTGGTACCTGCGGGACGGTACACATCCGTGGCCAGCTTCACACCATCACGCATGGCCACCATGATGTTCGACTCGACGGCGACCTCCGTGTGAGCCTGAAGTAGTGAGACGAGAGCGAGGAAGAAGAAGGACCGCAAAATGACCATGAAACCCAAACGAGGTTCAGCGGCGGATTTTCACGGGCAAAGCAGTTCATCCCCACAAGAAAGCAAAAGGGGTCAAGAAGCGTCCTATTGGACCGCCTCTTGACCCCTTCACGACTCGTCGGCTTTCTGACGGTCGTTTACGGGAGAATCACTGATGGAGTCGCTTCCAGACTTATGCGATAGAACTTTGGTGTAACTGTGGAAGGAGTCGGATCCTGCACCGTGGCGCTACCTGCCACGCTGAAGGTGAATGTGCCCACACGGCTCCACTGCTCAAGGTTCGAGCTAATTTCCAGGTGGTAGTTCACGCCGGGGCGCACATGATTAAGCTGGAGTTCGATGCCGCCATTCTCAGATGCCGTTCCTGCGATGGTTGGTGCGGTGCTGAGCGTTTCACTGCCGCTGAGCGGATTCGTGCCGGCGAGGAACTCGAAGTAGTTGCTCTGGCCATCGAAGTCAGCATCACCGTCACCATTGGCGGCGGCGAGATCACCCCACACACTGCGCTCAAAGTCATCCGCAATGCCGTCGCCATCGCTGTCAGCCGCGTTGGTGATGACGGTGATGACCAGTGTCTTCACCGCGCTCTGACCGCCGTAGTCGTCGGACGCTTTGAACTGGAAGGCGGCGATGCCGGTGAAACCAAACGCCGGTGTGTAGGTCCATGTGCCATCCGCGTTCAGGGTGAGTGTGCCCTGGCTGATGGTGGTGGCGCTGGTGCTCGAGAAGAAGATCCTGTCACCATCCACATCTGTCCCCGTGAGCTGGCCGCTCACCGGCACATAGGCCGTGGTGCCTGCGGTGGCGCTGCTGGCGCTGGGGCTGGCATTGACGATGAGGCTGTCCGGGAAGTCCGCAGGGATCTCGTTGTCATAGGGAACGCCCATCGGGTTCTCGATGCCAAAGCTCCAAAGGTCGCTCATACGGCCGGTGTTGCCAAAGGCATCCGCGCCGCCGCCGCCAAACAGCCAGAGGCTGCCATTGAGCGTGACCCAGGTGCTTGGTGTAAAGCGGCCGCCGGGCTGATTGCCAGCCGCAGCCTCGCCCTTGGTACCATACACACCGGGGACGCTCAGGGTTCCAGGTGCGCCTTGCTTCCAGGTCCACTGATTGCTTTCGATGTCATAGATCCAGACATCATTGAAGGTCAGCATGCTGTCCTTGAACCCGCCGATGAGCCAGAAGTCTCCATCCACGGTGACCCAGCCGCTGCCAGCGCTGCGTGCTCCCGGCAGATTGCCTGCCGCAGGAGTGTTGACCGTGCCATACACGCCGGCTGCACCGGTGGTGCTCACGCCCTTCACCCAGGTCCACTCACCACTCACAGGATCGTAGGACCAGAGATCGCTCAGGTCACCTGCGACGGTGCCGGTGGCAGGCAGGCCCAGGCCGCCGAAGAACCACAGGGTGCCGTCCTTGGCCGCCCAGGCCGTGGCGTCTCGGCGTGAGCCGGGGATGTTGGCGGTCGAGGCCGTGCCCTGGGTGCCGTAGACACCGTTTTGGTTAGGCGTGCTGCTGCCGCCCATCCAGGCCCAGTTGCCGGTGGCGATCTCGTAGCGCCACAGGTCGTTGTAGTTGGCGGTGCCGCTGTAGCCTCCAAAGAGCCAGAGGAAGCCATTGCCATAGACGCCTGCAGCGCTGCTGCGCGCACCAGGCGTGTTGGCCGCTGCGGCCACGCCCTGCGTGCCGTAGACTGCGGGCGCGCCGGTAACGGTGCTGCCCTTCATCCAGGTCCAGTTGCCCGTTGCACGGTTGAAGCGCCAGAGGTCATTGAGCGATGCTGCGCCCACGCCTGTGCCCACGCCGAAGCCGCCGAAGAGCCAGAGATTGCCGTTCGCATCCGTCCAGGTCGTGCCGGTGTGGCGGGAGCCGGGGTTGTTCGCCGTAGCCTCCACGCCGACCGCGCCATAGACACCAAAGTTGTTAGGCGTGTTGTTGCCCTTGCGCCAGATCCAGCGGCCGAGGGTGCGGTCATACTGCCAGAGGTCATTCTGGTAGCGTGGCGGGTTGGTCACCGCCGTGGCATAACCATAACCACCGAACATCCACAGGCTGCCGTCCTGGCCCAGCCAGTTCATGGCACCCTGACGGGCGCCGGGGTTGTTGGTCGGAGCCGCGACATTGATGTTACCATAGATGCCGACGCCATTGCGGGAGCTCGGACCCGCGAGCCATTTCCACATCGCCGGCTCGGAAGGCACGAAGTTGGTCAAGACCAGATCATTGCCATCCACGCCGCCATTGTAGTTGGCTGTGAAGTAGTAGATGACACCGTTGAGGTTCATCGCCACCACGCCGCCCTGCGGCAGGTCATTGAACGTGCCGATGATGTCGTTGGCCGCGTTGGTGATTTCCAGGTAGGTGTAGGTCTGGCCGTCTGCAGGTGTGAAGCTGGCCATTTCACGGGTCGGCAGGTCTTTGCCAGTGGCCACGTAGTCGCCAGGCTGAGTGATGACGGGAACACCGGTGAAGACAGCGATCTCGGGGGTGGGAGAGGCGATGTAAGTAATGACCACCAGCCCATTGCCACCTGCTGCGGCAGTCGGACCACCACGCCCAACTGGAACGGTGTAGGCAAGATCAGCCGTGCCTCCGGGTGCAATACCTGCCGCCGCGCCAGTCGATCCGGCTTGCCCAGAGAAACTGGTCAAGTTCGATGTGAGTGAAGACCCGCCGCCTCCGCCTCCATATTGGGCATCGTCGGCTCCGCCACCGCCGCCGTAAAAACCCGATCCGCCGCCGCCGCCGCCGGGAATGCTGCCAGCTTGACCGTCACCCCCAAAGAACTGTGCACCGTTGGTCGCCGACGATGCTCCTACAGGCTTGGCTCCGCCAGCCACCTGAGTCCCCCCTGCTCCAGTGGACCCGTTCAAGGCATTGCCTCCGGTGGTCAAGCCGCCTGCGCCTCCGAAGGTTGTACCCTGATTACCGCCCCCACCTGCGCCAGCAGTGACGAGTTCCGTGCTGCTGCGGCGAATGGCAGAGCGCCCTCCGCCCCCACCTCCAAGCCGCGTGCCGTTGTCTCCAATGCCCTTCCCGCCACCGCCGTAGGCATTAGGCGTGGCCCCCGAGGACGGAGACACAGCCCCGCCGCCGCCCGTGATGATGGTCAGGGTTTCATTCGGAGTGACAGCCAGCTCCCCTGACACGAAAGAACCACTGCCGCCCCCAGCCCCACCACCACCACCCCACAGCTTGACTGTGATGCTGGTGACTCCAGCGGGGACGACAAAGGTCTGATCCGCCCCGGTGAAAGCAAACGAAGTCTGCGTGGGTGCTGCCACCCCAGTGCCACTGAGGCCAATGTTGAAGGGATTCTCGTCCACATCATTGCTGGCGATGTTCACCGCAGCGCTTTTCGCCCCTGCTGTGCCCGGGCTGAAGGTGACGGTGAAGGTGGTGGTGGCGTTCGCGGCCAGGGTGGTCAAGACGGGCTGGGTGACGTTGAACTGGCCTGGGTCTGTGCCGGTCAGGGTCACGGTGCCCAGGGTGAGATCCGCTGAACCCGTGTTCTGGATGGTGAAGGTCTGCGCGGCGCTGCTGCTGCCCGTGTTCACGCTGCCGAAACCATGGATGCCTGTGTCGTCCGTGCGTTGCGCACCGCCCGTGCCCATGCCATCATACACCACGATCTCCGGAGTGATGCCGGAGCCATCTACCTGGATCTCAAACGGATTCTCGTTCCCATCATTGCTGGCGATATTCACCACCGCGCTTTTTGTTCCAATGCTGGTTGGGCTGAAGGTGACGGTAAAGGTCGTCGTGGCATTGGCCGCGAGAGTTGCCGAGGCAGGCTGGGTGACACTGAATTGTCCAGGATCTGTTCCTGTCAGAGTCACCGTGCCCAGCGTGAGGTTTGCCGAGCCTTTGTTCTCGATGGTGAAGGTTTGCGCACTACTGCTGCTGCCGGTATTCACGTTGCCGAAGCCATGCGTGCCTGTGTTGTCTGTGCGCTCCGCACCCGCGATGCCGCTGCCATCATACACAGCGATCTCGGGAGATGGTGCTCCGCTGATGGATCCATAAAGCTTGAAGGGCATCCCCTGCGGAGGAGTCTGGGTCCCGCCGTCCAGCGCATTGCCCCATGTCAGTGTCTGGCCGATGAACTGGATCGCATTCCCTGTGTTCCTCTGTCCGTTGATGGTGATCGCCGGGAACCATGGGCCGGAGGCCAGCGTGCCAGACGCGGACCAGTCCACCCAGTAGGTGCCGGGGCCTAGAACAAGCGAGCCAACGCCGCCCCTCAAGGTCATGATGGGCCGGGCGGAATCGCCCACTGTTGTCTCGGTGACTCGATAGGTGTTGGAGAATTTAGAGTTGGTTAGGCGGTTGGTCGTGGTGTCACCGAACACGATCGTTCCTCCGGCATTGGGGGCACCATTCCAAATCCGGAAGTGCAGCCCGTTGTAGGTGGAGGTGGTTGTCGAACCGGTCTGATAGCTGAAGACTTCCAAGCCGGTGATCGTCCAGGTCTCTCCGGTGGGGATGGTGAAGTCGTCGGCCACCCGGTTGTTGGCGGTTGTCTGACCACCGAATCCAATGGTGCTCATTCCCAGCGAGGTGGTCTGCAGTCTGCTTTCGTCGGCTCCGCCTGCACCAGTGCCGGAGTGAGTCACCAAGGGACCGTTGTCGTAGATCGGTGTTTCCCCGGTACCAGTGCCGCTGACATTGATCTCAAAAGGATTCTCATCGCTGTCATTGCTGGCGATGTTGATCACGCCACTGCGCGCACCTGCAGCCGAGGGACTGAAGGCCATCGTGAAGGTGGTCGTCGACCCTGGAGCCAGGGACTCAGTCATCGGTTGAGTGAAGGTGAACTCAGTGGCGTTGGTGCTGCTGACGGCCAGACCCGTGAGGCTTGCCAGGCCCGTGTTTTGAATTGTGAAGGTCTGTGCTGCGCTGCTGCTGCCGGTGTTCACACTGCCAAAGTCATGCGTTCCGCTATTGTCCGTGCGCTCAGAACCGCCGGTGCCATTGCCGTCATAGACTGCGATCTCAGGGGAGACCGGCGCGATGACCAGATTGTAAGTGCTGCTCGTGCCCGTGCATCCATTCATGTCGGTCACGGTGACCACGATTGGAAAGGTGCCATCCTGAGTGGGCGTGCCGTCAAGGACACCAGCGCTGGACAGACCTAGCCCACTCGGCAGCGTGCTCGCCGTGGTGAAGGTGGCGGTTCCTTGCGCGCCCAGTTGGGTGAAAGTTTCGTTAAAGGCAGCGTTCACCGTTCCGGCAGCGTTCACCGGATACATGATGGTTATCGTCTGACAACTGACGACCAGATTGAAAGTCGAGCTCGTGCCGGTGCAGCCATTGGCATCCGTGACAGTGGCCACGATCGGAAATGCCCCGGTCTGGGTGGGAATGCCGCTCAGCACGCCCGAGGCTGAAAGGTTCATGCCAGACGGAAGGGTGCTCGCTGTGGTGAAGGCGGCGGAGCCGATCGCCCCGGTCTCCGTGAAAGTCTCACTGAAGATCATGCCCACAGTGCCATTGGAGTTGGCCGGAACACCCAAGGTGATGGTCTGGCAGTCGATCGTCAGGTTGTAAGTCGTACCGGTGCCGACCGTTGAGTTGCTGTCCGTACAGCTCACCACGATGGGGAAGGTGCCCGTCTGCAAGGGGATGCCGCCCAAGACGCCAGCGGTGGAAAGAGTCAGGCCATTCGGCAGCGTGCTAGCCGTGGTGAAGTTGGCAGTGCCCACGGCGTTGGTTTGCGTGAAAGTCTGGCTGAAGGACTGGCCTGCGGTGCCGGTGTTACTGAGCGGGTTGCTCACGATGATCGGGATCACGGTGCCATTCCCCTGGATGGCGAAGTTATAAGGGTTCTCATCCGTGTCATTGTGGCTGAAGCTCACGGTCCCGCTGCTGACTCCAGGTGCAGTGGGGGTGAAGATGACTTGGAAGGTCGTCGATCCACCTGGTGCCACAGGAGGAACTGGCTGGCTGGAAACGCTGAAGCCGCTACCGGTCACACCTACCGTGCCCAGGGTCAGGGGCGCCGTGCCCAGGTTATCGATCGTATAGGTTCGTGTGATCGAGTCACCCACCAGCACATTTCCAAAGTCGGTGTGGTCAGCGAGATCGGCAGTGACGTCTCCGTCCACGATGCTCTGCCCGTTGCCCTCGACATCAATCTCCGGAAAGGAGGCCACAAAGGTCAGCACCACACGGCCTGCGGCGCCAGCGGCACCTCCGCCAGGACCATTGGCTGTGCCTTTACCACCACCACCACCACCGCCACCAGGAATGGTGCCAACGGTTCCGATGCTGTTGTTGGCACCTCCATTTCCTCCTTGGCCCTCGGCAGGTGATCCAGCGCCCCACCCAGCTCCACCCGCTCCCGATATACTGTTGCTGACGGTGTTTTGACCCACATTGCCATCCGCGGAAGTGCTGGCGGATCCACCGCCGCCACTGGCCGGGTTAAAGGTGCCTTCGTAGCCGCCGTTGCCACCTTTTCTCTTGGTGTCACCCACGCTTGTTGTGGCACTGCCGCCTGCTCCAAAGGAGGTCGCCGTGGCTGCGGAGCCTGCCTTGGCCACCACCACATTTGTGTTGAAGGTCGAGTCCTGTCCGGCTGCGCCGACAAACAGGGGGTAGGAGGAAAGCAGCGGACCATTGATGACCGATCTGGCATAGGCACCGCCACCACCGCCACCACCACCGTGACCGGAGGATGAACCGCTGCCACTGCCCCCGCCGCCCCAGGCTTCCACGGTGAATGAGCCGACGCCGTCAGGAATAGTGACATTCTGCGTGGAACCGGTGGAGGAAAGCGTCACGGTTGTCGCGGCACCCGTCCCCGAGAGGAGAATGTTAAAAGGGTTTTCGTCGGCATCATTGCTGACAATCTCAATGCCGCAGGTCTTGGCACCCGTTGAGAGGGGGCTGAAAGCGACCGTGAAGGTCGTGCTGGCTCCGGGAATCAAGCTGGTGGCCAGACCCGTCTTGTCGAGCGTGAAGTTTGTCGCTCCGCCGCCCGTTAGTACCACATCAATCCCGGCAAGGTTCCCCAGCGAGGAGCCAAGATTGGTGATGGTGTAAGTTTTGGCTATGCCGGTGCTGCCAGCAATGACCGAAGTGAAGGTAGTGGTGGCTGCGTTGTCCGTCAGACCCGTTCCAGAGGGCTGCTCAACGACGATTTCGGCGGCCTGAAGCGCGCAAGTGAGGATGGCGATGCTAGCGAGAGCGGATCGGAGACCGCTTCTGACACACCGACGTGAGAGGGAGAAGATGATGGGGGGATTCATCTGGGAGTTGATGTAGGTTTTTGAACTGAAAGGGGAGGATTGATGCGAACCGGCAGAATAAAATCCGGGAGGAATGTGGGGAGCGGTCCTCTAGGTAAGGGGTGGAAATCAGCTGTCGTGGAAACCTTGATGAAGATGGAATATTTTAGTACTCGACATTTTGTCAGTGTTTTGAAAAAAATGTGTCACAAGTTGGTGTTAGCGTTCCACCTGCTGAGTGTTACACAAAAAATAAATCTGACATAGTTCTGACAACAGTGGCGGCGCACCGCAGATCGGATGCCAAGACGTAACTTGTCTCTGTTCCATTTCACACTCCTGCTCTTAATCAAATAGATGTGAGTGAATTTATTTCTTAATTTGGAGAATTCACCCGAGGCGGCATTACGACGCTTTAATATTAAAGACTCATGCCGTGGCATTGCATTGAATGCTCGCCATCGTGATTCGAGTGACGACCTCCTTTGAATTTTCCACTGCTTCGCGTCTTGTGTTTGGCAGGGGTGCAGGAGCCCAGCTTCCTGCCCTTTGCAAGGACTTGGGGGATCGGGTTTTGATTGTCACAGGAGCACGGAAAACAAGCGCGGACTGGCTGCTGCAGTCTTTGGGAAACGCAGGGATGGTTGCCGAAACCTTCAGTATCCCTGGTGAACCCACGCTGGATGATGCACGTCGCGGTGCCGACACGGCCAGAAGCATGAATGCGGATGTGGTGGTCGGGCTAGGCGGTGGCAGTGCCATGGATGGCGGAAAGGCCATCGCTGCACTGGCACGCCAGCCGCAGGATGTTCTCCACTACCTGGAGGTCGTGGGGCAGGGAAAGCCTTTGGATGAAATGCCGCTGCCCTACATCGCCGTGCCCACCACGGCGGGTACGGGGGCTGAGGTCACCCGTAATGCGGTGTTGGCCAGCCCTGGGCACGGAGTCAAGGCCAGCCTGCGGCATGTCTCCATGCTGCCACGCATCGCACTGGTAGATCCGGGGCTTGCCGTCTCGTGTCCGCCCGCGATCACGGCGGCAAGCGGCATGGATGCGCTGACGCAGTGCTTGGAAGCCTTTGTCTCTTGTCGCGCGCAGCCGATGACGGATGCTCTGTGTGGGGATGGCATACGCCGTGCCGTGCGGTCTTTGGAAACGGCTGTTCAGGACGGCAGCGATCTCGATGCACGTGAGGACATGGCCCTGGCGGCGCTGTTCAGCGGCATGGCGCTGGCGAATGCGGGACTCGGCGCGGTGCATGGTTTTGCGGCGCCCATCGGCGGGCAGTTTCATGCTCCGCACGGGGCCGTGTGCGCGGTCCTGCTGGCACCCGTGTGGGCGGCCAACTGGACCGCTGTGAAGGCCATTGGCACGGAGGCTCAGCGTCAGCGTTTTCGTCGTGCGGCTGAGTGGCTCACAGGGCGTGCGGATGCCCAGGCGGAGGATGCCTTGCCCGTCCTGCGTGGTCTCGCTGAGCGGCTCCAGATCCCCGCGCTGAGCACCTATGGGATTCAGGAGTCTGATCTCGCCGAGATTGCGGCCAAGGCTGCGAAGGCCAGCAGCATGAAAGGCAATCCCGTGCCGCTGAGCGAGGAGACCTTGACCGCGATTTTGCAGGAGGCTCTTTGAGTGAAATTCGTTAGGCTTCGGTGAGGTCGCCGTCCTTCATCCGCAGGATGCGTTGGCAGCGCTTCGCCGCCTCATCACTATGAGTGACCATGAGCAGCGCTGCCTGGCTTTCCTGCACCACTTCAACGAGCAGGTCCAGCACCTGCTCACCCGTGTGGGAGTCGAGGTTGCCTGTGGGTTCGTCCGCCAGCAGCAGTGCAGGCCGGTGGATGATCGCCCGGGCGATCGCCACGCGCTGCATTTCTCCTCCGGAGAGCTCTGATGGCAGCGCCCTGGCACGATGGGACACTCCGACACGCTCAAGAAGGATGCGCACCCGTTGTTCCCGCTCCGCGGCTGAGATGCCCAGCAGTTGTAGTGGAAGCTCCACATTTTCCGCCGCTGTCAGAGTCGGCAGTAAATGGAAGAACTGAAACACCGTGCCGATGTGGGTGCGCCTCACATGGGCGAGCCCATCCGCGTCCAGGACATTCAGTTTTTCACCCGCGACATGCACCTCTCCAGCATCCGCCTGATCCACGCCACCGATGCAGTTCAGCAGAGTGGTCTTGCCGCTGCCTGAGGGCCCCAGCAGTGCCGCCCGCTCTCCCGCAGCCAGTTTGAACGATACGCCCCGAAGGATCGGACGATCCGCGTAGGCTTTCGTGAGGGAGGTGACTTCGAGGACGGCGGGAGGCATGTGACGGTTCGATCATTCCTACGTCCTGTCGTAGAAGCCAGCCGCGAATTACGATTTGCCTCACGTGGCGCGCTCTCTCCTATGGCGGGCCTCAACCTCACACTATGAAAAAAGTCGGCATTGGAATCATCGGCGGCGGCCTCATGGGCCGGGAAATGGCGAGCGCCTTCATGCGCTGGTGCGCACTCACGGACGTAGACGTCCAGCCTGAGCTCGTGGCCGTCGCGGACTTGGTGGAGCCGGTTCGGGAGTGGTTCCGCCGTATCCCTGGCTGCACGCAGCTCACCGCTGATTACCATGAGCTTCTCGCCAATCCGGCGGTGGAGGTGGTCTATGTGGCGGTGCCTCATAACCTGCATGAGAAGATCTACCTGGACGTGCTCGTGGCTGGCAAAGACCTCTTCGCGGAGAAGCCCTTCGGCATGGATCTGGCATCCTCACGCAATATCCTCGCCGCCTGTCAGAACTCGGGCCGCTTTGTGCGCTGCTCCTCTGAGTTCCCCTTCTTCCCCGGTGCCCAGCGCGTGATCGCGGCAGCCACCTCCGGCAAGATCGGGCGCATTTTGGAGATCCGTTCCGGCTTCCATCACAGCAGTGACCTGGACGCCACGAAACCGGCGAACTGGAAGCGCTTTTCGCGGACTTGTGGTGAGATCGGCGTGCTCGGTGACTTGGGCATGCATGCGTGCCACATTCCGCTCCGCCTCGGCTGGCGCCCCACCCACCTCTTTGCCCAGCTCCAAAAAGGCTACCCGCAGCGTCCAGATGGCAAGGGCGGCATGGCCGATTGCGACACTTGGGACAACGCGATGCTGCACGCCTGGACAAACGTCGGCGGTCATGAGGTGCCGCTGCGCCTGGAAATGAAGCGCCTGGCCCCGGGAGAGACCAATACTTGGTTCCTCGAAGTGATCGGCACGGAGGGTGGAGCCCGCTACTCCACCAAGGAGCCAAAGACGCTCTGGCTTTTTGAGGTCGGCAAGGAGCAGTACTGGAAGCAGACGGACCTCGGTTTCGGCATGCCCTTCAAGACAGTCACCGGCGGCATCTTCGAGCCTGGCTTCCCGGACCTCATGCAGCAGATGTGGGCTGCCTATCTCATGGAACGTGAGGGGAAGCTGGACGGTCGCTTTGGCTGCGCCACCCCTGAAGAAGCCGTGGCCACCCAGGAGATCTTCGCGGCGGCTCTGGAGAGCCAGAAGACCCGGCAGGTCATCGCTCTCTGAGGCTCGTTTTGCCGGCAAAGTCGCGTCTTGTCCCATCTCTCCCCTTGCACGGGCGGGAGCTCTGGGACATTTCAGGCGAACCCGCCCAAACCACCTTGGCTGATTCCGCGAAAACCCGCACCCTTGTTGCCATTCCTGCCCGCTGGGGATCCACCCGGTTCCCAGGCAAGCCGCTCCACCTCATCGCCGGCAAACCGCTCGTCCAGCATGTCTGGGAGCGCTGCCAGTCCTGCCGTGCGGTGGATGACATCGTGATCGCCACGGATGATGAGCGCATTGTCGAGGCGGCGGCCACCTTTGGCGCTAAGGCGGTGTATACCTCACCGGATCATCCGAGCGGCACGGACCGGATCGCGGAAGCTGCGCGCGCCTTCCCTGACCATGATACGATCATCAATGTGCAGGGAGATGAGCCACTCATCTCTCCCGCCTTGATCGACCAGCTTGCCCTCGCTCTGCAGGCCGATCCTGGCATCCGCATGATCACCGCTGCCGCACCCATTCTGGATGAGGCCCAGGTGACCGACCCGAACGTGGTGAAGGTCGTTTTTGATGTGCATGGGGACTCGCTCTACTTCTCCCGTTCACCCTTGCCCTTTGTGAGGAATGCCTCGGCGCACACGCAGCATTTCCGCCATCTGGGCATCTATGGTTTTCAGCGGAATTTCCTCTTCCAGTTCGTGGCCTGGCCTCCCTCGCGCCTGGAGCTGACGGAGTCTCTCGAGCAGCTTCGTGCCCTGGAAAACGGCACCCGTCTGCGCGTGGTGCAGACCCACGATCTTTCCCCCGGTGTGGACACCCGCGAGCAGGCGGATGCCATCGAAGCGCATTTGAAGTCACAAACTGCTTGAACCGCGAGTCCACCACGCGAACCGAAAACAAATCATGAAATACATCTTCGTCACCGGCGGCGTCGTCAGCTCTCTTGGCAAAGGCCTTGCTGCGTCCTCCCTCGCCACGCTTCTCGAACTTCGCGGCCTGAAGGTCATCATGCAGAAGTTCGACCCGTACCTGAACGTCGATCCAGGCACGATGAACCCCTACGAGCACGGTGAAGTGTACGTGCTGGATGACGGTGCTGAGACGGACCTGGACCTGGGTCATTACGAGCGCTTCACGCACACGAACCTTTCCCGCCTGAACAACCTTACCAGCGGCCAGGTGTACATGAGCGTGCTGGAAAAAGAGCGCGCCGGCAAATACAAGGGCCGCACCGTGCAGGTGATCCCGCACATCACGAACGAGATCAAGGAGCGCATCACGGACGTGGCTGAGAAGATGGGTGGTGACGTCATCATCACGGAAATCGGAGGCACGGTGGGTGACATCGAAGGCCTGCCATTCCTGGAAGCCATCCGTCAGTTCGCCATCGAGGCTGGTCGTGACAATGTGCTCTTCATCCACGCCACTCTCGTGCCTTACATCAAGGCCGCGCAGGAACTGAAGACCAAGCCCACCCAGCAATCACTCGCGAAGCTGCGTGAGATTGGTATCAGCCCGCACATCATCCTGGCCCGCACGGAGCATTCGCTGGATGAGGACGTGCGCGAGAAGATCGCCATGTTTGGCAACGTGCCCAATGAGCAGGTCGTGGAAGTGAAGGACGTGAAGCATAGCATCTACGAAGTGCCACTGAAGCTGCATGAGCAGCGTCTCGATGACACCGTGTGCAGTCTATTGAAGATTGAGCGTCCGCAGCCGGACCTCTCAAAGTGGCGCCACTTCGTGCAGCGTGTCATTCATCCCACGCACCACGTCCGCATCGGCGTGGTCGGGAAATACATCGAGCTTCAGGACGCCTACAAGAGCATCTACGAATCCCTCACGCATGCCGGCGCCTACAAGGATGCGAAGGTGGACATCGTTCGTCTCGATGCGGAAGCGATCGAGAAAGCCGGCCCCGATATCTATCTGAACGGCCTGCAGGGCATCTTGATTCCTGGTGGCTTCGGGGATCGCGGCACGGAAGGTAAGATCTTAGCCACAGGCTATGCTCGTGAGAAAGGCATTCCATTCTTCGGCATCTGTCTTGGCATGCAGATCGCGGTGATCGAATATGCACGCAATGTCTGCGGCTTGAAGGAAGCCACAAGCACGGAGTTTGACAAGGCCACCACGCATCCCGTCATCAGCATGATGGAAGAGCAGAAGAAAGTGAAGCAGCTCGGTGGCACCATGCGCCTCGGGAACTGGGTTACGGAATTGCTTCCTGACACGAAGGCTCGCGAACTCTATGGCACGGATGTCATCAACGAGCGCCACCGTCATCGCTATGAAGTGAACGAAGACTACAAGGAGCAGCTTGAAAGCCACGGCATGAAGATCAGCGCCGTCTCGCAAAAGGGCGGTCTGGCGGAAATGATCGAGCTTCCCGAACATCCTTTCTTTGTGGCCTGCCAGTTCCATCCCGAGTTCAAGAGTAAGCCCAATGATCCTCATCCGATCTTCCGTGGTTTTGTGAAGGCTGCTCTGGCGCATCACGGCCAGCCTGAGCCGCTCTAATTAGGCGGACTTCATTTCTGCGGCAGCTTGGTCGCCATCTCGCTCCTCCAGATGCGGGGGACTGACATGGGACGTCCCCGGAACCTCGCTGTCCCAGGTGCTGATTGTCGGCGGAGTCCTCTGCCCGCTCGACGAACCTTCGTTTGCTTCGCCTTCATGCAGGCCCGACATGAAAGCACAAAAAAAGCGCGGCTCTCTCGCCGCGCCTTTTGAGGTGAAGTTCAATTCGTCACTTCTGCGCCTTGGTCTCGCGCTTGAAGAGACGGTCGAAGAATCCTTTCTTCTTGATCGTGGTTTCGACCGTGCGTCCTTCGACCTCTGCGGCATGGAGCGCCTCGACGTCCACATCGTCAGGGAAGCGCTTGGCGGCATCAGCGCCGATCTTGGTGCGGTAGTCTTCCTTGACGGACTGAAGCTGGATCTGGCTGTCGCTGGTCACCACATGGGGCTGGATGAAGATCAGCAGTTCCTTTCGCTGCGCCGTGTTGTTGTTGCGCTTGAAAAGATTGCCCACACCAGGGATCCGGCTCAGGAAGGGAACGCCAGAAGCGCTCTTCTTGTCACTGTCGGAGATGAGGCCGCCGAGCACGATGGTGTTGCCGTTTTGAACGTTCACGGAGGTCACGATCTGCTCGGTCGCGATGATGGGAAGAGCACCCACGTTGGGGAAATTGGTATAACCCGTGACGGTATCATTCACCTGGGCGATGGTGAGGTTGATCTCGCCGTCATCGTTGATGAGGGGCACGACCTCGAGCTTCAGCACGACGTCCTGGAAGTCGTAGCTGACCGTGATGTTGTTGTTATTGTTGCCGACGCCTGAGCTGCTCTGCTTCGGCACCGGAATGAGCGTGCCTGAGGTGATGACAGCCTTTTTGTTATTCAGGGCGAAGACCGAAGGACGCGACAGCACATTGAACCGGTCCTTGGTCTCCAGGGCGGACACGTAGACATCCAGCGCATCACCGATCTGGCCGTAGAGAGCGAGCCCGCTGGCGCCTGGGATCGCGTTCGCCAGATTGGTGCGGATGTCAGGGATGCGTCCGTTTAGCAGCCCCGTGGTGCTTTGGCCGGCGGTGAAGTTGTTTCCGGCTCCATCATGATCGTTGACGGCAGAGAGGTAATCGAAACCGAAGTCAAACCCATCACCCAGGGTGAGCTGACCGATGACGGTGGCCAGATAGACCTGGGAGGGACGGCGATCGAGCTTGTCGAGCAGGGCGTTGACCTTCTTGATCTCACCAGGGCGTCCGACGACGATGATGGAGTTGGCCATCGGGTCCGCCACCACGCGGGTCTTGCCGACGAGCACAGAGACAGGGGCATTGTCCTCACTCGGACCCTGGATGAGATCTGCGCGGGAAACAGTGGCACCCCCCGTGGCAGTGGCGGTGTCATCTGAAGTGCCGCTGCCGGCGGTGCCCAGCACCTGGCCGCCACGTGTGCCAGTGGTGGACCGGCCACTGAGGAGCTGGCTGCTGGTGGAGGCAAAGCTCTGCTGACGCTGCTGCTGGAGGCTGCCGCCGCCAGGGAGGGCCGTGGAGTTGCCCGCAGGCTCCTGGAGCACATCGACCACCGCGGCCATGACATCCACGGCGGCTGCATACTTGAGCTTACGTTCATAAGGTTCCGTCACCTCCAGCGGTTTGTCGAACTCAGCGATCATGCTGGCGATGTAGGTGTAGTCTGCCAAGGAGGACACGACCAGGATCTGGTTCAGCCGGGTGTCGGCCACGACTTGGGCTGTGGTGGCAGGTTCGGAGGGCGAATTGGGGATGACCCACTGGCCATTGATGAAGACGGGGTTCACTCGCGGTGCATTGTCACGGGAGGACTCCCGGTTGCTGGCACTGCTGTTGTTATTATTGTTGTCATTTCCTTCGCGGCGCTCCCGTCCGTCACTGGCGCTGCTGCCGCGGATGGTGTTCACGCCCTTGGTTTCCTTCTCCTGGGCCTGCGCCGTCAAGGTCGCCTGGATGATCTGCGCCACGGTGGCGGCATCAGCATGTTCCAAAGGGATGAACTTGGTCACCAGGGAGGCCGCAGTGGCGGGAATGTCGATGGCTTCATGAATGCTGATCAGCTGCTTCACCACGGTGCTGCTTTCCGTGATCAAAAGACCGGGAGGCGAGAGCACGGGAGTGATGCGGCCATACACACCCAGACCCACATGACCGGAGAGCATGGTGCCTGCGGCTTCCGGGTCGATGTTGTTCAGCTTCATGAAGTAAGTCACGATGGTCTCTCCTGTGGGCAGGTCCTGCGCGCTGGTGTAAAATTTCACACCGTGGGAGAACTGCACCGCATTCGCGCCCTGATTGCGGGCAGGGAGGATGCGTGCGCTTTTGCCATCTGGCTCCATCACGATGGCATAACCATTGGTGAGGAGAGTGGCTTCGATCAGCTTGACGGCCTCCGCCTTTTCCACCGCCTTGGGCGTGGCAAGGCTGACGGGTGCACCTTCAAGAATGTTGGTGTCCTTGATCAAGGTGACTCCGGTGAGCAGCTCATAGATGCTGAGCATGTCCATGACGGGATTACTCGGGAACTGCAGCACGATCTTGTCTCCCTCCATGCGGATGGTCTGGGAAAGTGTGCTGGCGGGATCAGTGCCAGCGCCACCCATGCCTGGAGCACCGCCAAAGCCACCGCCGCCCTCACCACTGCCGAAGCGTCGGCGACCGCTAAAGCCACCTGGGCTGCCCGTGCCACCAGGGCCGAAACCGCCTGGGCGCTGACCACCTTCACCGGGAGGGCCAAAACCGCCGGGGCGCGGGCCGCCTTCACCCGGAGTGCCTGGACCACCGGTCCCTGGGCCGCCAGGAGCTGGAGTCGTCGGCGCAGTCCCGCCTGCGGGAGGTGCTGCCGGCGCATCAGAAGGTGGTGGCGTCGTTGGCTGCTCAGGGACCGCTGGGGCGGGCGTAGAGGGAGGTGGTGTTTGAGGTGTGGGAGCCGGATTGGAATCCTGAGCCATCAGAGTCGCCGCGAGAGCGATGGAGGAAAGGGACAGAAGAAGGCGGGGGCGATACATGAGCAGGAGCTAAAAAGGAGAGAGGGAGAGAAAAGCTAACCAAATGGATGGAGACGTGCCCAGGGAGGGGCGTGAATGCGGAAAACGATGGATGGGAGGTTATTTTCCGCCTTTGTCCTCTTTCTCGATCCGCTCGACTTCGCGGCGGATGATGTTGCGGCGCTCCTCTTCAGGAGCATTGCGGAATTTGTCATCGCTGAACTTGCTGCGGAACACTTCACGGACCTTTTCCTTGGCCTTGTCGGAGAGAGACTCGTAGCGCTTGCGGTCTTCCTCGCTCGGACCGCGGCCTTCACCGCGGAAGCGGTCGCCTCCTGAGGATGGACCACGGTCGCTGCGCTCGCCTCGTTCACCGCTCTTCTCCTTCTTCTTCATGTCGTCAGCCGTGATGGCCGCGTAGTTGAGCTTCACCTTCTCACCACCGATGGTGACCACCGCGCGGCTGCGGGTGATGTCAGGCGCAGGCAGGGCTTCGTTAAGCACCCAGCCGTGGAAATTCGGCTCGGCGGAGACGATGTGGCTTTCCTTGGTCTCCCGGTTGAAGATGGTCGCGACAGGCTTGCCGTCGATGTAGGCGATGCCGGTGAGCACGAGGTTGTCTGACATGTTCACCATGCGGGTGAAAGGAGAGCTGGTGGTGACTGCGGCCAAAGCGCTGGGGTCAAAGGGCTGCGGGAGATCCGGATCAGCCTGAGGAGCGGCATTTTCGACAGCCAGAACCGCTAGCGGCAGAAGGAGCAGCAAGGAGATAAGTTTCATGGCGGTGAGATTTTTGGAGGGTTAAATGCCTGACTCAGGCTTGAACCAGCGAGCCAAAGTAAGGTTGCAAACGACCTGGGGGGTCTTGAGGCGCGCCCGGGTGTCGATCTCCACCTGAAGTTCGCGGACGGCTTGAAACATTTCTGGGGATTGCAGGGTGGCCAGCCAGTTCAGCACCGTGGCCTGATCTCCCCGCAGGCGCACTGACACAGTGACCTCCCGGTAGTTGGGATTCGGATTGGCAGAAAGAGGGGGCAGGGTGGGCTGCTCGGCCGTGATGCCCCACTCAAGCGCTTCGTTTTGGATGTCTTCCAGGAGCTGGCCTTGAGCACGCCCCAGGCTTTCCGTCACGGGCATTTTCTCTGCCAGCCAGGCACGACGCTTCTCCCAGAAAGGCTCCTGATTCATCCAACTGTCATTCTCCTGTTTCTGCCGGTCCAGGACGACGATCTTTTCCAGAGCCACCTTGCGACGGCTCAGGAACTGCTGAACCGCGATCATGCCCGCCATGATGACGAGGACTCCCACGCACATCAGGAGCAGGTTTTTTTCGCGGGAAGTGAGTTTGGCGGCCATGGGAAGATAACAGGGAGCTAAAGGAGGATGGTCTGGAAGAGGAGTCTGAGGCGGTTGGAGCTTAGGGTTGGGCCTTCCCCTGCGTGCGGAACTGGGCGGCGCCATCCTTCACGTTCGGGCTGGGCTTGGACCACGTGTAGCGGCTGAGGACGGGGTGTTTCTGCAGGTCTTCCATGAACTGGACGGCCGTCTGGGCATCGCGTGCTTCGCCCTGGAGGTCGATCTCGTTGTCCTTGAGCTGGAAGCGGCGGATCACAATGCCGCTCGGGGGCATGAGTTTGGTGACTTCCGCCAGCAGAACCATGGGATAACGCTTGGCCTCGATGGCGGGCATCAGCACCTTCCACATGTCCGCCGTGCGGCGCACCTTCGCGGCTGGCGCTGTCGTGGCATCCACACTCGCCTGAAGCTTGGCGGCCTGGGTTTCCTGAGCACGAAGATAGACGACGGCCAGGAAAAGAAGGGAAGCCGCGAGCATGCCACCGAGCGCGCCAAAGCGAAGGAGTTTTCCCCGCTGTGCCGCGCTCCGCTGAACCTCACGCACCACGGCGGGTAGAAGTTTGGGCCAGGACTGGGTCTCCAGATCTGTGTGAGGCGGCAGTTGAGGCACCGTGCGCACGGTCATGCCGGTGCTGTCTTGAAGGGATTCGACCAGGATCTTGTCCCAGGTCTGGCCGGCGAGCACAATGCCTGAGAAGAGGCTCTCACCCAGATCCCCCTCCAGCGACAGGCGCGCCAGGAGGATCTCCTGCGCCATATCGTCCAGCGCCATCGTGGTTGAGGGTGAGATGATGTGGCTATGGTAAAGCTTGCCTTGGTAGCCAGCGGCCAGCACGAGTGATCCCTGCTCCTCCGTGATCACGATCTGTCCGGCAGGCAGGCTCTGCAAACGCAGCGCGGCGGTGTAATCAGAAGCCTGGGAAAGTGCGAGGTCCGCAGGGAAGGGATCGACAAGCGCATCCACACTCACGGTGGCGCTGCTCGCGGTCTGGGAGAGCAGATGCCAGCGGAAATTCCGCTCCGTGCCGCCGACCAGTTTCAAACCACGACGGTCCAGTTGGGTGATGATGATCTGCTCCAGCACCTCATGATCGGCATTTGGCAGGATGAGGCCGATGCTGCGGCAGGCTGTGGCAGGAAGCCCGATCACCAGAGGTTTGCCCTTCACCTGCACATCGGACGGAATTTCCACGGAACGGTCCGCGCTGGTGGCTTTCGGCTTCCACAAGCGCCAGGCGGCATCAGGAGCGGGAAGCAGTAAAGTGGAGGCGGCGATAGACATGCAATGGCTGGGGGGAGAATGAGGCTAGCTTGGAACGTTGTAAGCCCGGTGAAGTTGCGAAGGGATGCACTTAAAAGGAGCTATTTTTCAGCCAGCCAAAATTCACCGAGATCGAGCCTTGACCATTCCCTCGCGAGACGCTGCCATGAATCCCCGTTAATGAGGGCAGAAAACCATTTCCAGCCATGACTTCCAGCGTTTCACGTCGTTCCTTTTTCCGTCATAGTACCGCGGCCGCCCTGGGTGCCTCCTTGCTTCCTGCCGCTCATCACGCCGCGGCTGCAGATATCGCCCAGGCCGCGGCAGATCCCGCCTACAAAATCAAAAACTCAGGCATCAAGCACACTCTCATGGGCTGGTGCTGGAAGCCCATGGACACCCTAGAGCTGGCGAAGCACGCGAAAGACATTGGCTTGGTGGGCATCGAGGGCATCGACCGCAAGTATTATCCAGACGTGAAAAAGCTCGGGCTCGAGATCTCGTTGGTCAGCGGCCACGGCTTCAGCAATGGTCCGTGCAATCCCAAATTCCGTGACGAAGTCATCGCCAAACTCACCGAGGGCATTGATGTGGCCGCCGATGTGGGCGCGAAGAAGGTGATCACTTTCACCGGCATGAAGTTTGATGGCATGGACCGTGAGAAGGCCATCAAAGACTGCCTGGACACCTGGAAGGTGGTTCTCCCGCATGCTGAGAAAAAGGGCATCACGCTGGTGCTGGAGCATCTGAACTCCCGTGACAGCTCACACCCGATGAAGGGACATCCGGGCTACTTCGGAGACGACGTGGATTTCTGCGTGGACCTGATCAAGCAAATCGGCAGCCCGAACTTCAAGCTGCTCTTCGATATTTACCACGTGAGCATCATGAACGGCGACATCGTGCGCCGTTTGCGTCTGCACAAAGACTACATCGGGCATCTGCACACGGCTGGCAATCCCGGCCGTTGCGAGCTGGATGAGCATCAGGAGATCAACTATCCCGCTGTCATGCAGGCGGTGCAGGAGATCGGTTACCACGACTTTGTGGCGCATGAGTTCATCCCCACCTGGAAGGACACCATCCTGGCGCTCCGTCATGCGGCGATGGTCTGTGATGTGTAGAGCGTCCTTGCGCCCCGGGCTGTTTGCGCGAAACTGACCGGTGGCAGAAAGCGAATCCATCATCAAACCTACCGCCCGCTTTGAAGACTTGCGGGGCATCTTGCGCTATGTGCCGCAGTTCCGGCAGCGCGTGTTCGTGATCGCCATTGATGGTGCCCTGATGCATCAGGCCACATTCTCCAGCCTGCTCCAGGATGTGGCGGTGCTGCAGTCACTGAACATCGAGGTCGTGCTCGTCTTCGGTGCCCGCGCGCAACTGCGCTATCTGGCTGAAAAACGCGGTGTGACCCTGAGCAGCGACGATGGCATGGGCCGGACAGACGCGGCGACACTCGAGGTGGCTGTGGATGCCATCTCGCGCCAGACGAGCGCGCTGATGGGAGACCTGACCGCCCTGGAAATGCCGGTGGCCGTTTGCAATGCGCTGGCGGTGTATCCTGCGGGCGTGATCAATGGCATCGACCTGGAGTTCACCGGACGCATCGAGCGTGTGGATCTGGAATCGCTGCGTGTGCTGCTCAAGGCAGACATCATCCCCATCCTGCCTCCGATGGGGTATGACAGCCGCGGCACGACGCTGCGGCTGAATTCAGACGCCGTGGCCACGGAGGTGGCGATCGCACTGGGAGCCGCGAAAATCATTTTTGTGTCCGAGGTCGGCCTAACCAATACTGACGGAAGCCGGATGGCGCAGCTTTCCATTTCAGATGCACGTGATCTGGTGCGCACCCGGGATCCGCGTCATGATGTGAACCTGCTTTCCAAGCTGCGTCACGCGGCTATCGCCTGTCAGGAAGGCGTGCCGCGTGTCCACATTGTGGATGGCAGCCAGGATGAGGCTCTGCTTGCCGAGCTGTTCAGCAATGAGGGGGTGGGCACCATGATCCATGCGGATGACTACCAGCAGATCCGCCAGGCCAGCTCGTCAGACATCCCGGCGCTGCTCTCCATGATGCAGCAGTCCATGGATGACGCCGCCCTGGTGCCGCGCACGCGCGAGCAGATGCAGGCTAAGATCAAAGACTTCTTCGTGCTCGAGACTGATGGCAATCCCATCGGCTGCGTGGCCGTGCACTCTTATGAGGAAGAGAGCCGGAAGGTGGCTGAACTTGCCTGCCTGTTTGTGAGGCGCAGTCACAAGAATCGCGGACACGGCCAGAAGCTTGTGGCCTATGCCGAAGACGTGGCGAAGCAGCGTGACAGTGAGGAACTGGTGGCGCTGAGCACCCAGGCCTTCCGCTTCTTTGAGGAGAAGATGGGCTTCCAGGTCACGACCCCGGATTCACTGCCGGCAGCCCGTCGTGAAAAATACGACAAGAGCGGCCGTAACTCGAAGGTTCTGATCAAGGCGCTGAAGTAAGTGCGTTTGCTCTGTGCTCCACCCCATCATGATCCGTCACCTGCTGCCATTTTTTGTGCTCACCGTCGTGAGCTCTCAGGCACTTGCCGCCGCGCCTGAACTGATCTCACCCCAGGTGAAGACCTGCGTGGACAGGGCCGTAGGCTGGCTGTTGAAGCAGCAGCAGCCGGCGGGACACTTCAGTGAGCAGAAGTCCAATCAACAGCCCCGCCCTGGAGACGTACCCAGTCATAGCGCGGCCATGACCGCGCTGGCGCTCATGGGGCTGGCATCCGTGGGCCATCTGCCAGGAAACAGCACTCCCGAGAGCGAAGCGGCCCAACGTGGACTGAAGTTCATCGTGGACCATGTGGAGATGGATGAGAACGGCTACCTCGGCCGCAGTGACCGCAGCCGCATGTATGGCCATGGCATCATGACCCTGATGCTCACGGAAATGCTCGGGATGTCTCCAGATCCGGTGACGGACAAAAAGGTCCGTGAGATGGTGGAGAAGGGGATCAAGCTTATCCTGCGTGCCCAACAAACTCCGAAAAGCGAGGCCAACCGCGGCGGCTGGCGCTATGAACCGAGCAGCAGTGACAGTGACATCAGCGTGAGCGTCTGGCAGCTCATGTCCCTGCGTGCGGCGAAGAACAGCGGCATTGAAGTGCCGAAGGAGGCGATCGACAACGCCATCGCTTACATCAAGCGCAGCTATCGTGCGGAACGTGACGCCAACGGCCAGCTCAAGCAGCTCGAGGCTGCCTTCAGCTACGAGCCCTATGGCGGCAGGCAGACTTTTTCCACCACCTCGGCGGGCTTGCTGTCGCTCCAGGTGGCCGGGCAGTATGACATTCCTGAGGTCGTAGGTTCGTCCAACTGGCTGCTCAAATTCCCGCCAGAGGTGAATGAACCCTGGTTTTTTTACGGCTGCTACTACTACGCGCAGGGCATGTATCAGCGGGGTGGTGACCATGCCGCCACGGCACGTCAAAAGACCGAGCAGATGCTGGTGGCATCTCAGAATGCGGAAGGGGCGTGGTATCCACGCAATGGCAATGAGAAGAGCGCGGGTCCCGTCTATGCCACCTCGCTGGCGTTGCTGAGCCTGAGCGTCTACCATCACTTCCTGCCCATCTATCAGAAGTAGGGGTTGGAGAGACGGATTTACCAGTTTTTAATCCACTTAGCGCCCACGCCATTGCCAGTCGCAGTGCCAGTTGCCTCCAGGCTGTTGGCTTGGATGTTCTCATTGTCCGCCCCGTTAGACCAGATGTCGTAGGTGCCTTGGTTGACGGTGATTGGATCACTTGCTGGCTGGCCTAGCGGAGGAATGATCACAGCAGCGGATTTGACGTACTGAACCGGGTGGCCATAGCCATCCACCAGGTAGTAGATGTCGCCGCTCCTGGCCCACATCTCTTTGGGCATATCGTTGAGTGTGATGTTCAGCTCCTCATCTTGATCAATCTTGCCATCCGAGGCGGGAGCAGACTTGTCTTTCCTGCCTTTGATCTGGTCGAAGCCGTCGCCGGTCAGCGCCTGATAGAGACAAGCCGCACCACCCACTTTGTAGACTCTATTGCCGATGGTGACGGAGCGTTCAGGATGAGTGACTTCAGGGTAGGAACCGAACTTTTCTTTATAGGCCTGCAAGGCTGAACGCGTGGCCCGAATGACGACTTCACTCATGCTTTGCTTGGCGGCGTTGCCGGGGTAACAAATGTTGATTCCGCCAAGAAATAGCACAGCAAGGAGGATCAAGAAACCCAGGCCAATGATCACCTTGATGAGGATGTTCCTCCAACGTCGAGCCTTGCTGGATCGGTGAGTTTTCATGGCGCACTGAGGAGCTCTGGAAGGGACGCCAAGGCGGCGCTAGGTGAATGCTGACAAGTCTGCTCAGTCCGTCCCTCATCAAAAGAAAGGCCGTCTCCATAGAGACGGCCTTTATGAAAGCGCTGACAAAAAAGCCCGATCACCAGTTCTTGATCCATTTCACGTCAATGCGTGAAGCCCCGCCCCCGTTGGCGGCATCAAGACTGGAGGAAAGGATGTTGTCTGCATCCTCGCCATAGGACCAGATATCATAGCTGCCGCGGTTGATCGTGATCGGATCAGGGGCAGCCTGGCCAGGGATGGCGGCGGTGGTAGGTGCCGCTTTGATATAGCGGATCGGGTGACCAAACCCATCCACCATGTAGTAGACATTGTCAGTCTTCGTCCACATCTCCCTGGGCATGTCGTTGAGCGTGACGTTTTTCGCCTCGATCTCATCAACATTGCCATCGGAAGTGGGGCTGCTCTGAAGGTTGGCGCCGCCAATGTCAATGTAGTCGTAACCGTCTCCGCTCATGGCCTGATAGAGGCAGGCACCTCCGCCCACGACGTAGGATTTGTCAGCGACGGTGATGGAGGAATCAGGATTGGCGACCTTCGGATAGGAGCCAAACTTTTCCTTGTAGCTTTCCAACGCGGAACGGGTGGCGCGGATGACGACATCTGTGCGGCTGCGCTTGGAGGAGCGGTCCGCATAGGTAAAGCCACCGACGACGAGGGCGAAGAGGATGACGATGACGCTGACGACCGTGATGAGCTCGATGAGAGTGAATGCCTCCCGACGAACTTTTAGACGTGGGTTGATTTTCATGGCTGGGGGGATTTTGGAGATTGGAAACCGGAAGCGGGGGAGGTGTTCAACCTCCACCACCGGCGCCAGTGCTGAGCTGTTTGATCACCTCAATCAGGGGCAGGAACAGGGCCAGAACGATGGTGCCGACCACAAGGGCAAGCACCACGATCATGATGGGTTCCAGCATGGAGGTGAGGGCGGAGACAGAGTTGTCGACCTCGTCTTCATACACGTCAGCGATCTTGAGAAGCATCTCAGGGAGCTGACCAGTTTCCTCACCGACGTCCACCATGGAGATCACCATGGGCGGGAAGACCGGGCTGGCTTCCAGGGGGGCAACCATTGACTCACCTTCCTTCACGGCGTCGTGGACCTTGACGATGGACTCAGAGACGATGGCATTGCCAGCAGTCTCACGGGTGATGTTCAGGGCCTGCAGGATCGGCACACCGGAAGTCACCAGGGTGCCCAGGGTGCGGGTGAAGCGGGAGATCGCGGTTTTGCGCTGCACATCGCCAAAGAGCGGCATCTTCAGCATCCAGCCATCAATGGCACGGCGTCCGCCAGCGGTGGCCGCGAAGAGGCGCCAGCCGACGATGATGACGGCCGTTCCGATGGCCAGGAAGATGAAGTTGTCACCCATCCAACGGCTGAAACCGATGACGTACTTGGTGAGCGTGGGCAGCTTGTTTTTGTCACCCAGCATTTCTTCGAAGATCTTCTCAAACTTCGGCACGATGACGAGCATGAGGAAGACCAGGATCAACACCGCGATGACCATGACCACGATGGGGTAAATCATGGCCGCCAACACCTTGTTCTTCAGCTTTTGGGCCTTCTCCTGGTATTCAGCGAGACGGTTGAGCACGATTTCAAGCACACCACCTAGCTCCCCGGCCTTCACCATGTTCACATAGAGCTTGTTGAAGATTTTTGGGAACTGGGCCAGCGTCTCCGAGAAGGTGCTGCCGGTCTGCACGTTGTCCGCCAGCGTGGCGATGGTGGACTTCATGATCGGGTTCGGCTCCTGGCGGCTAAGCACGGTCAGACCGCGCAGCAGGGGGAGTCCGGAATCAATCAGGGTGGCGAGCTGCCGGGTGAAGACCATCAAAGACTTGGCCTTGACCTTGGCATTGGCACCGGCCTTGACGGTCTTGCCTTTACTGCCTTTGGAGGCGGTGGTCTTAGCCTTCTTTTTGACGGCGGCGTCCCCTTTGCCCTCCTGGGCGACCTGAGTGGGGTAAAGCTGGCTCTGGCGGAGCAGATTGATGGCCTCGGCTTCGTTGGAGGCATCCAGCTCACCGGCCACTTCCTGGCCGTTTTGATCGAGGGCAATGTAATGGAACTTCGGCATAGATGAGGGGGAATCTGCTGCTGCGGAATTATTTCGTGAATCGTGAGATTACTTGTCTGCGATTGATTCTGTCCACCAAATTCATGACGGTCGGTGTGGCAAAATCGTGATTTTGACGAGAGGGATCAGGTATATTTCAGAACTTCTTCGATGGAAGTTTCACCATCGTAGATGTTGCGGAGGCCGTCCTCACGCAAGGTCATCATGCCGAGCTCGACCGCCTTTTGCTTGAGCACCAGTGTGGGCGCTCGTTCGATGATGAGATCACGGATCGGGTCATTCACACTCAGCAGCTCGTAGATGCCTTTGCGGCCCTTGTAACCGGAGCCGCCGCATTTATCACAGCCAGCACCAGTATAAAACTGCTTCCCGCCGATGTCGCTCTGGCTGAGGCCGAGCTGGTTCAGGATGGAAAGGCTGGGGTCATAAGGTGCTTTGCAGCCCTTGCAGATCGTGCGTAAGAGTCGCTGGGCCAGGATGCCCTCCAGCGTGGCGGAAATGAGGAAGGGCTGCACACCCATGTCCACAAGACGGGTGACGGCGCCGGCCGAATCGTTGGTGTGCAGCGTGCTCAGCACCAAGTGTCCCGTCAGGGAGGCCTGGATGGCGATCTGCGCGGTTTCCACGTCACGCATCTCTCCCACCATGATCTTGTCCGGATCCTGACGGAGGAAGGAGCGCAGGGCCTTGGCAAAGGTGAGTCCGACGGCATCATTGATGGGCACCTGCATGATTCCATCAAGCTCATATTCGACGGGATCCTCGGCGGTGAGCACCTTGGTGTCGATCTGGTTGATCCGGCGCAGGCAGGCGTAGAGCGTTGTGGTCTTGCCAGCTCCGGTGGGTCCCGTGACGATGAAGATGCCGTTCGGTTTCTCGATCGTTTCCGTGATGTAGTCAAAGAGGTAGGGCGGCATGCCCAGATGCTCCAGATCAAGGTTCACGGAACTGCGGTCGAGCACACGAAGCACCACCGACTCACCATGCTGGGTGGGCAGGGAGTTCACACGCATGTCCACCGGCTTCCCGTTCACCACCGTCATGATGCGTCCGTCCTGAGGGACGCGACGCTCGGCGATGTTCATGTTCGACATGACCTTCACACGGGAGATGATCGAGGTGGCCAGATGCACGGGCGGGGGCGCCATCTCATACAGCGCGCCGTCCACTCGGTAGCGGATCTTGAATTCGTGCTCGAAAGGCTCGAAGTGGATGTCCGAGGCCTTTTCCTTGATCGCCTGCGTCATCACCAGATCGACGAATTTCACGATCGGGGCGGAGTTGGCTTCCACTTCCGGCGAGTCTTTGCCTGCCGAGGCGAGCCCCCCAAAGATGTCTTCGATGCTCGGCGCGGCATTGCCATAGTGCTTGTCGATCAGGGCCTGGACCTGGCTGCGACGGGCCACCACGGGCACCACTTGCTTGCCGAGGCCAAAGTGCAGGTCTTCTACCAACTGGGGGTTCAGCGGGTCCGTGAAAGCCACATGCAGGCCTCGTGCATCCAGGGTGATCGGGAAGGCTCCATAGAGCCGTGCCATCCCTGCCGGAATGATGTTGATGACAGAGGGCGGCGGTTCGTAGCTGGAGAGGTCAAAGTGATCAGCGCCGAGTTCTTCAGCCACGGCGGCCCAGAACTGGTCCTCGCTCTGGTAGATGCCGTAGTCGATGATGGTTTGGAGGATCTCTTTGCCATTGTGGACACAGTCCTGGGTGAGTCCTTCTGCCACGCCGGAGTCGATCACTCCGCGTGACTCAAGCATGTCGATGACGTTTTGGGGGGTCATATCGGGGGGAAAGGTGAAGTGCGCTGTTTGGGGTTCGCGGGTTCTTCTAGGATTACTCGGCGTCGGACATGGTGGCATCGATCACCTCACTGGCGGTGGTGACACCAGCCAGCACCTTGCGCACGCCGTCCTCACGCAGGGTGCGCATGCCCAGTTCGCGGGCACGCTTGCGCAGCTGCGGTGTGGTGAGGTTCTGGTTGATCATGGTGCGCACTTCATCATCCACCTTGAAGATTTCGGCGATGACCATTCGGCCGCGGTAGCCGGAGCTGCGGCACTTGTTACAGCCCTGGTGCCCCATGATGTTGGCACTGGCCATCTGGCTGGCTTCGAGGCCAAGGTTCCGCAGTTCCTTGTCGGTGAGATCTGTGGGCTGCTTGCACTCGGCGCAGAGTTTTCTGATGAGCCGCTGGGCCAGGATGCCACGAACAGCGGAGGCGATGAGGAAAGGTTTCACGCCGATGTCGGCCAGACGGGCCACGGCACTCGGGGCGTCATTCGTATGCAGGGTGGAGAAGACCAAATGACCAGTGAGGGAGGCCTGGATGGCGATGCCGGCGGTCTCGGCATCTCGAATTTCACCGAGCATGATGATGTTCGGCGCCTGACGCAGCATGGCGCGCAGCGCGGCGGCGAAGGTCATGCCGACATCTTCTCTCACCATCACCTGGTTGATGCCTGGAAGCTCGTATTCCACCGGGTCTTCCACCGTGATGATCTTGCGGTCAGGACGGTTGATGAAGTTCAAGCACGCGTACAGCGTCGTCGTTTTACCGGAGCCTGTGGGACCCGTCACAAGGCAGATGCCGTCAGGCAGGGAGATGAGTTTCTCGAAGGTATCCTGGTCATCACTGAAGAAGCCGAGATCACTGAGGCCGAGACGCAGGCTGCTCTTGTCCAGCACACGCATGACCACACTCTCGCCGTTTTGGGTGGGGATGATGGACACACGCATGTCCAGTTCCTTGTCACCAAACTTCATCTGGATTCGACCGTCCTGCGGAACGCGCTTCTCATCGATGCTCATCGTGCCCGTCATGATCTTGATACGGGCGATGATGGAGGAAAGCAGGCGCTTTGGATGGTGCTCGATGTCGACCATCACACCGTCCATGCGGAAGCGGACGCGGATGTCTTTCTCCAGCGGTTCAATGTGGATGTCGGACGACTTGTTGCGGAAGGCGTCCATGAGCATGTTTTCCACCAGCTTGATGATCGGCGCGTCCGTATCGCCGGGGGTGGTGGCTCCTTCACCTTTGGTAGTTCCAGTCATGGCTTCATTGCCATAAATGGTGACCATGGTCTCCTGGATCAGGTTCGGCGTGGAGCAGTAGAACTCGAGCTCGGGCTGTAGCACGTGGGGCAGGGCATCCAGCGTCTCAAAGTTATAAGGATCCGCCACAGCGATCTGCAAGGCCGAGCCATTCATGCCGATGGGGACGATCTTGTACTTTTTGGCCTGCTCCAGGGCCACGAGGCTCCGCAGCGCGGGGTTGGCCGGGAAGCCGTGGAGATCCACGTACTCCATGCCGCTGTTGGAGGCGACGAGCTGCGCTAGCTGCTCCTCGTTCACCACGCCGGTCTTGATCATCGTCGTCAGGGGAGTTTCCTGCCCCTTCTTGTTGATCTTGGCCTGCTGGAGATCCGGGGCGCTGATATAGCCAGCCTCAGTAAGCAGCTCGATGAGGAAATCTTCGTTGGAATACATGCGGTCAGTCGGGGGGCGCTGATTTTCGTTGGAAATGGTGTTTTAGTGGAAAGAGCGCTGCTGTGTCAATGATGGCAGCCTCCCGCTTTGTCTTTTCTGCTTGGCGGAGACGGCGGGTGCGCGCTACTTGCAGCACATGTCTCCCACTCTTGCCCTTCTTGTTTCCGTGCTCGGCGGCTACGTCAGCGGTGCCACGCCGTTCGGCTATCTGGCTGGCAAGATGATCCGCGGTATTGACATCCGGCAGCATGGCAGCGGCAATATCGGAGCCACGAATGCCATTCGCGTTCTGGGCAAGGGCATCGGCATCCCCGTCTTCATCCTGGACTTTCTGAAAGGCTGGCTGCCCGTGTGGCTGGCCGGGCGCTGGCTCGTCAGCCTGCCTGAAGGAGCGCATCTGGTTTCCACGGCGGTGGTGCTGACCGGACTGGCCGCCGTGCTCGGGCACATGTTTACCTTCTGGTTGGGCTTCAAAGGCGGCAAAGGGGTGGCCACCACTGGCGGCGCGCTCTGCGGCATGGCACCTGTGGCGATGCTGGGCGGGGTGCTGGTCTGGCTGCTGTTTTTCCTCACCACTCGTTATGTGTCGCTGGCCTCGATGATGGCTGGCGTCGGTGTGGTGCTGACGATGCTGGTGCAGATGGGCCGCACGGGCGCCTGGGACTTTGTCATGCTCGGCTTCGGCGTGCTGGTGATGCTGCTGGTCATCCTGCGGCACAAATCCAACATCGGTCGTCTCCTCGCAGGCACGGAGCCCAGGGCTGGGAAGAAGTGATCGTTGGTTAGACGAGGCCGGGAGTCTGACGACTACATCCGGCGTGCGACGACACTCTGCGTCTGCCTTGTCTTCAGGATGCTGTGAGCGGGGAGCACGCCGCCGAAGCTGCTGAGCGGATACACGATGCTGTGCGGTCCGATGATGGAACCAGGATTGATCACGCTGTTGCAGCCGATCTCCGCATGGTCGCCGATGATGGCGCCAAACTTCCGCAACCCGGTGCTGTGAGTTTGCTTGCCATCATCCACAGTCACTTCCTTGCGGTCCAGCCGCACATTGGAAAGCACGACCCCGGCCCCGAGGTGGGCTTTGTAGCCGAGGATGGAGTCGCCGACATAGTTGAAGTGCGGCACCTCGGCCTGGTCAAAGATGACGCAGTTCTTGAACTCGCAGGAGTTGCCGAGCACACAGCCGTTTCCGATGACCACGTTTTCGCGGATGTAACAGCCGGAGCGGAGGTAGCAGTTCTTGCCAATCCATGCAGGACCTTTGATCACCACGCCGGGATCGATGGTGGTGCCTTCATCAATGAAAACATCCTCGGAGATGAAGGCGCCCTGGGGCACCTGCGTGCGGACATCACGCTGGAGGCGGAAAGCCAGATAGGACTCGATGCGCGTGAGGGCAGCCCACACAGGCTCATCCGCTGGGAACAGGATGGCGTGCTGAGTGTGGGTGAGATCCAGGTAGGTAGCCGCTGAAAACATGAATCAAACAGTGAGGACTTCTTTTTCTTTGCTGACCATATGCTGGTCGATCTCAGCGATCTTCTTGTCGGTCATCGCCTGCACTTCCTTTTCCAGGCGGTGCTGATCATCTTCAGTGATATCACCGTCCTTCTGGCCTTTCTTGATCGTTTCGATGGCGTCGCGGCGGGCGGAGCGCACACGCACCTTGGCTTCTTCACCCATCTGCTTGATGAGCTTCACCATCTGCTCGCGGCGTTCCTGGGAAAGCGTGGGGATGGGCAGGCGGATGACCTTGCCTTCAATGGAACCATTCAAGCCGAGGCGGGACTCGCGGATCGCACGGTCGATGTCCACCAGCGTGGCGGAATCAAAGGGCTCGATGCGGATCAGGCGCGCGTCTGGCGTGGTGATCATGGCCAGCTGCTTCAGCTTCATGTGGGAGCCGTAGCTGTGCACATGCACGTCCAGACCTTCCACGAGTGCTGGGGACGCCTTGCCGGTGCGCACGGCGGCAAATTCATGCACGGCATATTCCACAGCCTTGGTCATCGAATCTTCACATTCGAGCATCGTCATTTCAGGGTCCATAAGCGTGAGCGAGTAAGAGGGGGATAGAAAGGGGAGGAGCATCTTTGCCCGGCGCGGCGGAGGATGTCCACCCCGGATTTATTTCAAGGAAGGTATCGGGCGCCTGATCAGCGGATGCGGCCCCAATGCTTGGTGATGGGCCAGTAGCAGAACAGGGCAGGTCCAATGAGATTGCGCTCGGGCACGGGACCCCACACGCGGGAGTCGCTGCTGTTGTAGCTGTTGTCACCCATGGCAAAGTAGTCCTCGGGACGGAGGTGGATCTTGTTGATGGATCCACCAACGTTTTCCGCGAAGCTGTAGCCGCGGTATCCGTCCATGGATTTTTCACGGGTGCCCTGCATCACGTTCTTGAAACCTTGCTCCTCGGCCTGCTTGCCATTGATGAAGAGCAGGGGGGCCTGCACATCCAAAACATCTCCCGGTACACCCGCGAGCCGCTTGATGTAGTGCTGGGAGCCTTGCTCGGCAGGCACGCTGATGCGGTTGATGTGCTTGGTGGTGAAGACAAAGACCTCGCCGCGTGTCGGTGTGCGGAAATGATAGCTAAATTTGTCCACCAGCACGTGGTCGCCATTGTGCACCACACCGCGGGCCAGGAGCTGGCCTTTCTTGATGGGCTCACCACCGCGCAGGCCGAAGACCATTCGGCGGTCAGGGGTGTCGTTTGTGGTTTCGACAGGCTCACTGTGGACGTGCTTCGCCAACTGAAGCTCATCCAAAAGCTGACGCTGGGGTGCCTTGATCTTGATGGTGTGACCGTCCGCGAAATGCAGGAGGCAGTACGGCATGAAGATCAGGAAGCGATGCTCGGTGACGGGGGTCTGGCGATCTAGAAAACCATCATGATCAGACACCACATTGATATGGCGTGTGCTTGAGAAAAACGCCTCGACGCGGCCCATGAGACCCGGGGTGGGATCCTCTGCCGTGGCCTGCGCGGTGATGCCGTTCAGCGTTGGCTGCATGGACCCCGTGGGGATCTGGAAGGGCTGGGCGATGTAAGCGCGGATGCCCAGCGCGATGACGATGGCCACGAAGATCACTTCCACATTCTCCGCGATCTCATTTGGCGCGGCTTCGGGCAGGGCCTTTTCACAAACGCGGTTGATCTCCTCATTCAGCATCTTGAGGCGATCCTTGTCCTTCGCCCGCATGGCATCCTCCAAGCTTCGGCGCATGGTCTCGATCTCATCCAGCTTGGCGGCTGGCAGGAGGTCGCGCTTGTAGTTGAGGAACCGGGTGACGCCCTTGTGCAGGAGCTTTGCGTGCTTCAGATAGCGGGGGGTGAAGAAAAGCATGGTTCGGGGCAGGGCAGGGTAACAGCGCGCCATCCTTCAACGATCCGTGCCAGTGCGGCAAGCGCCAAAATGGGCCGCCGGAGAAGTGGAGTCATGCATGATGATGCAAACATGTTCAGACGTCATTTCGCCGTTCATGGTGCTATTGGTTTCATGAGTCTTTTTTCTGGTTAGGTGACCGTCATCAAAAGGATCTTATAAAAAGATGAAGAAAAGTTGTGAGCGCCGTTTGACAAAGCAGTTGAAGTGTCTAGTCTCCACTTCCGCAGCGAGGCCGACGAGGCTTCAACGCAAGGCACCCTTAGCTCAACGGATTAGAGCATCTGACTACGGATCAGAAGGTTTCAGGTTCGAATCCTGAAGGGTGCGCCACTTATAAAATAAGTGTGTCATTCGGGCGGAAAATCAAAAGTGCGTTGATGCTTTTGAAGCTGCTTTTCGGCACTGCTCTGACCGCCTAAAGACGGTTGGAAATACGCTCAAGCTTTCTGGGCGAGCGCCGTCTGAGTTGCTGGCCCTACCTGTTCCAGAGAGGAACTTCTTCTGAAAGTGGGTGACCGAGAGCTTGCACTCTGGGCTTTCCCCCCGATGATCCGCGCCCCTTTTAAGCTATCGCCATGATCCCTAACGACTATCGCTCCCTCCACTGCAACGCCATCCGTGCCGAACACATCGGCCAGACCGTCACGCTGAGCGGCTGGGTTAATTCGGCCCGTGACCATGGCGGGGTGATCTTTGTGGACCTGCGCGACCGCGAGGGCCTGACGCAGGTGGTCTTCCGCCCGGAAGAGAATGCGGATGTGGCGACGGCCAGCCATGAGCTGCGTGACGAGGATGTGATCCAGGTCACCGGCCGCGTGGAGAAGCGCCTGCCGGGCACGGAAAACACCAAGCTCGGCACGGGCGAGGTGGAGGTGGTCTGCACGGTGCTGAAGGTGCTGAACAAGTCGGATGTGCTGCCTTTCCACCTGGACCGCGAGCTTTCGAACGAGGACATGCGGATGAAGTATCGCTACCTCGATCTGCGCCGCGAGCGCATGAACAAGAACATCCGCCAGCGTCACAAGATCACGACAGCGGCGCGCAACTATCTGGATGGCGAAGGCTTCATCGAGGTGGAGACGCCCATCCTGTCCAACCCGACGCCGGAAGGCGCCCGTGACTTCCTGGTGCCGGCCCGTCTGAGCCCGAGCAAGTTCTTTGCCCTGCCGCAGGCTCCCCAGCAGTACAAGCAACTGCTGATGGTGGCCGGACTGGAGCGCTACTTCCAGATCGCCCGCTGCTTCCGTGACGAGGACCTGCGCGCGGACCGCCAGCCGGAGTTCACGCAGATCGACATCGAGGCGAGCTTCATCCAGCAGAATGACATCATCAACCTGGTGGAAGGTTTGCTGGCGAGCATGTTCAAGGCCGGGCAAGGCGTGGACATCCCGCTGCCTTTTGCGCGCATGACCTATCAGGAAGCGATGGACCGCTACGGTGTGGACAAGCCTGACACGCGCTATGGCAACGAGATCGTGGACATGGCCGATGTGTTTGCAAACAGCGGCTTCAAGATCTTCCGCAGCACGCTGGAAAGCGGCGGTGTGGTGCGTGCGATCAATGCGAAAGGTTTTGCCGGCATCACCACCGGTCAGATGATCCGCCTGAACGAACTGGCGATCCAGGCTGGCATGAAGGTGAAGCAGCTCGCCTTCATCAAGGTGGAGCGCAATGCTGACGATGTGCTGGAGTACAAGAGCCCGCTGTGGCGCTTCTTCACGGACGAAGAAAAAGCGGCGATGATCGCGAAGCTCGGTGTCGAGGAAAACGACATCGTCTTCTTCTATGCCGGCACTTGGGATGAGGCCTGCAACATCCTCGGCAAGGTGCGCACAGAGATCGCCAGCATCATGAATCTGACGAAGGACAGCACCGCGCTGAACTTCCTCTGGGTCGTGGATTTCCCGCTGCTGGCCTACAGCCCTGAAGACCAGAGCTGGGTGGCGGTGCATCATCCTTTCACCCGTCCGAAAGCGGAAGACGTGCCGCTGCTGGATGCCGGTGAATATGGCAAGGTGCGCGCTGAAGCCTATGACGTGGTCTTGAACGGTTACGAGCTCGGCGGCGGTTCCATCCGAATCCATGAGAGCGACCTGCAGGCAAAGATGTTCAGCGTGCTGGGCGTGACTCCTGAGGAGCAGCAGATCAAGTTCCGCCACATCCTGGAAGCCTTCAAGTTCGGCGCGCCTCCGCATGGTGGCCTCGCGCTGGGCCTGGACCGCATCGCCATGCTGGTGGCCGGTGAGAACAGCATCCGCGAGGTGATCGCCTTCCCGAAGAATAACAAAGCGTGCGACCTGATGACGGACTCGCCGACAAACGTGGAGTTCAAGCAACTCCGCGAGCTGTATGTGCAGAGCACGTGGAAAGAGAAGAAGAAAGAGGACGCGGCTCCGGCTGCTGCCGCCACTGTGGATCCGATCCCGACGGGGCCTTGATCTGCCTAACGAATCATTCAATTAACAAGCGGCGCGTGATGATCTCATGCGCCGCTTTTTTTACCACTGATGGACACTGATGAGAACTTATGTCTAAGCCATCAGAAGTTTTTTAACCGCTGATAGGACGCTAATATTCCAAGCCTTTATGGTTTGAGCATTAGCGTCTAATCAGCGTCACATTAGTGGTTAAAGGGCTTGGAACATCAGAGTCTATCACTGGCCGCTAGTGGTTAGCTGATCTGGTTGCTTGTGTTGGTCTGGCCAAACAACCGTCAACCATCGTCAACCACTGTAAACAACCGTCAACGGATCCTACTCCGCGGGTTGATCCAGGATGGCGGGCTCGTCTTTCTCCAGCGGCAGCATCATGGACACGAGGGCGGCGGGAATGAACAGGAAGCCGGCGTAGAGGAGGGCGGTGCGGAAGTCGCCGACTTCCTTGTCCACCTTCACGTAGATGCCGAAGTAGACGGTGCCGGCGGCGGCGACGATGCGGCCGATGTTATAACAAAAGCCGGAGCCGGTGGTGCGCAGAAGCACGGGGAAAAGCGGTGGCAGGCACATGGTGAAGAGGCCGAACACACCCTGGCAGGCGCCGATGACGGCGAATTGCAGCTTGGTGGTCTCCCAGTCCCAGGGCCGTGAGAAGGAGACGTACATAATGCCAAAGTAGGCGAGCATCATGAGCACGATGGCTTTGCGGTAGCCCATGAGCTTCGCCAGGGCTCCGGCGATGTAGTTGCCAATGAGGCTGCCGAGCATGATCCACAGGAGGGCGGTGACCACGGCGCCGTCCTTGCCTTCTTTGGAGAGCGAGGATATCTCCGGCAGGCTGAGGACGTGCTTTTGCTGCCAGAAGAGGAAGGTCCAGTGAGCGGTGAGTGACACGGCGCAGATGATGAGTACCCGCCATGTGGTGCCCAGCACCTCGGGCCCAAAGAGATCTCGGATGCGCGGCACGGCCTGGCCTTCGCGGGCTTTTTCCCACTCATCGGTTTCAGGGACCGCCTTGCGGATCCAGAGGGTGATGAAGGCAGGCAGCACGCCGATGAGGAAGATGTAGCGCGGCTCCCGCCCGGCCAGCATGTAACCCGCGAAGCAGGCGAGCAGCACGCCGCAGTTCACGGCGGACTGAAGGGTGGCGGCGATCCATGGGCGCCATTTCTTCGGCCAGGTCTCGGAGAGCAGGGAAGCGCCCACGGCCCACTCGCCACCAATGCCGAGGGCGGCGAGGAAGCGGAAGATCATCAGATGCCACCAGGTCTGCGCAAAGAAAGACAGGCCGGTGAAGCAGGCGTAGGTGAGGATGGTGAGGGTCAGCGTGCGGCTGCGGCCCAGGAGATCACCCACGCGGCCAAAGAAGGCACCGCCGAGCGCCCATCCGACGAGGAAGGCTGCCTGAATGATGGAGCCATGCTGGCCCACGGCGGGATCGCTTTCCGGCAGGACCATGAGCTGGGCGACAAAGGCGGTAGCTACCAGCGTATAGAGATGCATGTCCAGGCCATCAAACAGCCAGCCCAGCCAAGCGGCGATGCCGGAGCGGACTTGATGGGGAGAGAGGTCGCGCAGGCGTGTGATGTCTGGGGTCGGGGCAGGGCTGCTCATGGGAGGGCGCGAGATTGGGACAAGCGGGGTGGGTTTGGCAAGCGCTCAGAATACTTCTAAAAGTCACCCGGCTTTCTCAATCTGGGCAAGCTTTGTAGGAATGTTGTCAGACTCATTCAACGCTCCTATGGACAACGGGGTCTGTGTCGGCTACAAACCGCGCCTTCATGGTTTTAACACGCCTCAACCCGCTTTTCCTTGCCGCCGCACTCTGGCTGACCGCCATGGTGGGAGCGCAGGCTCAGTGGCTGATTTATGAGCTGACGTTCACGCCGGAAAAGGATTCGGTGAACTTCAGCAGTTATAAGAGCGCCTACCTCGTGGCTCCGGCCAATGGTGGTGCGGCGACGATGGTGCTGACCACGGATGAGGGCGGTCGCTATTTCGCGGTCGCTGACAGTGGCGCGAAGTTTTTCCTGGCGGCGAATGGCACGCAAAGAAGAGCGGCCTTCTCCGCGCTGGCGATTTCAGGCAATGCGCAGGCTCTTTACACGGCCTCGGGAAATCTGAACCGTTCCCTGCTGCTGGATGTGGCGGAAACCGGCGGGCAGAAGGTGCTGCGTGTGGCCGAGACGCTGCACGGTCGTCTGATGGCCGCCGATGATGAGTCTGACAAAGGACCTGCAGCGGATGGATCGATCGGCATGATCGGCAGCGCGCTGATCAAAGGCACGCTTCGTGAAGATCTGTCTGGCATCGCCACACGGCATTTCACCTCTCAAACACTGGCCGTGTCCTATGTCGTGGAGCTTCTGGAAAAGTATGGATACGCGCCGGATGAAGGGTCCGCGCCGATGAAGCTCGAGGTTGAGACCATCCAGGAAGATGGGTCGATCATCGACGCCAGCCTTTTCCCGCCTGAGGCACTGCCGAAGGCTCCGTGAACTCGTGATGAAAAACATCCGCCAAGCTATCGTCCAGTGTCTGGAATCTTCCGGCGGCGCAGGCATTCCACTGCCGTCGGCCACGCCGAGTTCATCCGTGGTGAGCCAATTGCTGGACCTCGGCAGCATTGATGAGGAGAGCTTCCTCTCGCAGCTTGCCGTGCGCATGGGGATGGGCTTTGTCTCTAATCCCGTGCCGGATTCCGCGGATGCGCCGGAGATGAAGCGTCTGCTGCCGCCGCGTGTGGCTTTGAAGCATCGTCTGTTGCCGCTGAAAATCCTTCAGGAGGAGGGCACAGAAACGAAGAAGCTGCTCGTGGCCGGTTATGATCCTTTTGATCTCATCGCGCATCAGGCAGTGGCCCGTGAGGTGGATGCGCCCGTGCGCATGGAGATCGCCCCGCGCAAGAGGCTGCTGAATGCCATGCGAGATTTCTACGGCGTCGGTGCGGATACCTTTGAGGAGATCTTGAAGGGGCGTGATGTTGATGGCGCTGATCTGGAGCAACGCGATGAGGCGAACAACATCGATGCTGATGACGAAGAGGCCTCCGTGGTGAAGTTTGTGAACACGGTGATTCGTGAGGCGTTGGAACAGCACGCCACGGATATCCACGTGGAGCCCATGGAGGACAAGCTGCGCATGCGCTACCGCATCGACGGTCGTCTGCGTGAGGTGCCCGTGCCGGAGAACATCAAGCAGCTCCAGCAGTCCGTGATCGCCCGTCTGAAGGTGATGGCGAAGCTGGACATCGCCGAGCGTCGACTGCCGCAGGATGGTCGTATCAACCTTCAGATCGCTGGGCAGTTCATCGACGTCCGTGTCGCTACCATCCCGAGTGTGGAAGGTGAGAGCGTCAGCCTTCGTTTGCTCGGTCAGGAGAAGTTCAATCTCGACAAGCTGCGCATCGAGCCAGATCTGCGCAGCGAGGTGGAGCTGCTGCTGAAGAAACCGAACGGCATCATTCTTGTCACCGGTCCCACGGGTTCCGGTAAGTCGACCACGCTTTACACCTTCCTCAGCCAGCTCAACACCGAGCACCGGCGCATCGTGACCATTGAGGATCCGGTGGAAAACAAGCTGCCAGGCGTGGTGCAAATCGCGGTTAGGCCGGAGATCAATTTGAGTTTCGCCACCGGTCTGCGCTCCATTCTCCGTGGTGACCCGAACGTCGTGATGATCGGGGAAATGCGCGATCTTGAGACGGCGGAAATCGCCATCCGTGCCGCGTTGACCGGTCACTTGGTGTTCAGCACGCTGCACACGAATGACGCGCTCGGCGGCATCATGCGTCTGATCGACATGGGCGTGGAGCCTTTCCTCGTTTCGAGTTCCGTGCGTGCCTTCATCGCCCAACGTCTCGTGCGTGTGCTCTGCAATGAGTGCCGCGAGCGCGATCCTGAAGCAGAAACGCGCCTGCGTGAGCTACAGTACACCCAGCCTTTGGGGCTGCACATCGTCTATCGCGCCAAAGAAGGCGGCTGCGAGGCCTGCCGTCACACGGGCTACCGCGGACGTATGTCCATTTATGAACTCGTGCGCCTCACCCCGCCGATGGGCGAGCTCATCACGCATAAAGCCAGCAACGCCCAGCTTTATCAGCAGGCTTACAAAGATGGCTACCGCCCCATGCGCGAGTATGGCGTCCGCAAGATCCTCGCCGGCCTCACCTCCATTGATGAAGTCATCAGCGTGACGGTGGCCGAGTCGGAGCAGTGATCGGATGTAGGCTTCCCGCATTCGGGACCAGAATGAGAAGGGTTGGAGAGTGCGTTTGGTCGTTTGTCCGCCAACGCAAACATCCCCGCGCACCACCGAAGGCGCTGCGGGGATGTGACTGCTTTAACCACACAACTCGACTGAAATGACCATCAGACCGAGAGATTATTTGCGCTGCTAATGTTAGGCCGCGCGGGCTTTGCCGCGGGTCTTCTTGGCAGGTTCCAGCGGCTTTGGCTGGAGGGTAGGGCGGAACGCCTCGCCAAAGAGATACTGGCGAGCACTTTCCACCTGACCGAGCACGCGGGCGTGCCACTTGATGAAGTCCTTGCCGAGGGACCTTTGAAGTTCGGCATCCAGGAGCACATCAGAGAGCTCGAGATGCCGGGCGTGCAGCTCGTGTTCGACCTGGAACCCCACTTCGGGAATGTGGAGTTCCACGGCTTCAAACATGTCCATGACACGGGCGGCATAGCTGCTGTCCCAGATCTTGTCGTCATCCTCATAGCTGCTCGTGATGAGATGGGCGATGAGGTATTCGGCATGGTCAGAGTAGACCTCGGCAGCCTCGATCACGGAGTCAAAGCTCTCGCTTTCACTGGTGACTGGAAGCACCACGGAGAGGCTGATGCCAGCTTCATCGAGCGCCATGTCCAGGCCGTGATTGGTGTAGAATTTTCCGAAGAAGTCCCCCTGGCCGGTGGTTACCTCGAGGACGGTGATCGGACTGTCATCCAGCATGCCAACGAAGGAACGCGGGTTGAGACGGCTGGCATCGAGAAGGGTCTCGACGTCTTCGCAGTCGGTTTCCTCCACCAGGGTCTTGAGCTGGTGATGGACGCCGAAGCGATTGAGGTAATGGCTGAAACAGCGGGCAAGAGTGCTCTTGCCCGTCGAAGGATAGTCATTCAGGAGGAGGATGAGCTTCTTCATAATTGTGGTTCGAATTTATTTCGAATTTCACGAATATTTTATAAATTATAATTAATATAGCAAGCATAAAGTTTCACAGATGTGAAATTTTTAGAATATCTGATTTTCTGCCTTCTGTTATGAGTGTTTAGCCTGCGGGACAAAAGGGGGCGGAATGCAGAAAATGGCCTTGTTTGTCGCACCACTGGGCCGCCCTAAGTCGCCGCATCACCCGAACGAGTCAGAACCAGCCTCTTGAGTGCCTGCCAATGCTCGCCAGCGTATGTTACTCGATGCTCACCCCCCTTGATCTCAAACTGCTCCGTGATCTCGGGCGCATGAAGGGACAGGTGGTGGCCGTGTCCTTGGTCATGGCCTGCGGGCTGGCCATGATGATCATGACCCGCAGTCTGATCATGACACTCGAAGGCACGCGCGATGCCTACTATCAGAGCTATCGCATGGCCGATGTCTTCGGGATGATGAAGCGCGCGCCCCTTTCGATGGGAGACCGTTTGGCGGCGATTCCTGGAGTGGCGGAGTTGGAAACGCGTGTCGTTCGTGATGCCGTGCTGGATCTTCCAGGGGTGCTGGAGCCCTGCACCGGGCATCTTGTCTCCCTGCCTGAGGACGGGGGCATGCCGCTGCTGAATCAGATCTACCTCCGTCGCGGTCGGATGCCTCAGGTAGATTCCAGGCGTGAGGCCATCGTGAGCGAGGCCTTTTCAGAGGCCAATATGCTCCAGCTCGGAGACTCGGTGACGGCCATCATCAATGGCCGGCGAGACCAGTTGCTGATCGTGGGCATCGGTCTGTCCCCAGAGTTTGTGTTTGAGGCCAGGGGCGGGGAGACGCTGCCGGACAACAAGCGCTTTGGCGTCTTCTGGATGAACTACCGCGCCCTCGCCGTGGCCTATAACATGGACGGAGCCTTCAATGACTTCGCCGTGGATCTTTCTCCAGGGGCGCAGCCGGGACCGGTGCTGGAGGAAATGGACCGCCTGCTCGCCGTTTACGGAGCCACCGGAGCCTATACCCGTGCCGACCATGCCAGTGCCCAGCGCCTGGATGATGAACTGGAGGTGCTTAATGCTCTCTCCGTAGCCTATCCCGTGGTGTTCCTGAGTGTCGCCGCTTTCATGGTGAATGCCGTGCTTGCCCGCCTCGTTCGTTTGCAGCGGGAGCAGATCGCCCAGCTCAAGGCGCTCGGTTATTCCTCCTGGCAGGTCGGTCGCCACTATCTAGGGTTCGCCTTCGTGATCGTGGTTCTAGGTTCCATCCTGGGTGGCTTGGCCGGTCGCTTCATGGGCGGAGGGCTGCTGGAGATGTACCGGTTATTTTTCCGCTTCCCCAGACTGGAGTTCACCATGGACTACTCCGCAGTGGGGCTGGCCTTGCTGGTCAGCACGGTGGCCTCGATGATCGGCGTGCTCAGCGTGGTCTGGATGGCGGTGAACCTGCCTCCGGCCGAGGCCATGCGCCCAGAGCCGCCCGCCAGCTTTAAGCCAAGCCTGCTGGAGCGTGCAGGCCTCACTGGTTGGATATCACCCACCATGCGCATGGCTTTGCGCAATATCGAGCGCCGTCCCTGGCAGTCTACCTTCACCGTGCTCGGGCTGGCGCTTGCCACCGGCCTGATGGTGCTGCCGGGAAGCATGGAGGACAGCATCGACTACCTCCTGACCTACCAATGGAATGACTCGCAGCGGCAGGATGTCGTGGCCATCCTCATCGAGCCCGGATCAGGCGAAGCACTCCACGATCTCGAGCATCTGCCCGGCGTGATTTATGCCGAGCCCATCCGCTCCGTCCAGGTGCGCCTGCGTCATGCGCAGCGGGAGAAGCGGCTCTCCATCACCGGCCTGCCAAAGGGCAGTGATCTCTTTCGTTTGCTGGATGCCCAGCAGCGCAATGTTTCCTTGCCCGAAGAGGGCATCGTCATGTCCCAGGCCCTGGCCGAAAAGCTCGGGCTGCGTGTGGGCGAGAGCGTGCAAGTCGCCGTCCTGGAGGGGCAGAGGCCGACACTGTACATCCCTTTGCGCGGTGTGATCGAGGACTTTTCTGGAGTCTCTGCGTTTATGGACATCAATGCGCTACGTCGCGTGATGAAGGAAGGCGCGTCCGTGAGCGGTGCCTACCTGACCATCGATGAAACACGCTGGGAAGACTTCATGAAGAAGGTGAAGGATACGCCTCGTCTGGCCGCCACCCTGGTCAAAAAAGATCAGCTTCGTGCCTTCCGCACCACCACGGGCGAGAGCATCGGCATCCTGCGGAAGCTTTATCTCACGCTGGCGGTCATCGTGGCCTTTGGAGTGGTTTATAACAGCGCGCGCATTGCCTTGAGCGAGCGCGGCCGTGACCTCGCCACACTGCGTGTCGTCGGCTTTACTCAGCGTGAAGTTGCTGGTGTCCTGTTGGGAGAGCTCACCCTGCTGCTAGTCACGGCGCTGCCGCTGGGCTTGGTCTTTGGCAAAGGCCTCGTCACCTGGATCATCACCAAAGTCCGAACCGAGACCGTCCGCCTGCCGCTCATCATCAGTGACCAGACCTATGCCATCGCCGTGCTCGTGGTCAGCGGAGCCGCCGTGGCCTGCTTCTGGCTCGTGGGCCGCATGCTGCGGAAGCTCGACATGGTGGGCGTGTTGAAGGCGAGGGACTGATCGACTCACCGAGGCCTCAGCTCGCTCAGCCTCAGCCCCTTCTCAATCTGCGGTTTCCCATCCACATCCAAGATACGCAGTGTCAGCGCCGGATCCGCCTGCTGCCAGTCGATGTGCAGCGTGCCCACATTCGGAAGGTGATACGTCTGCGGAAGACTACGATTTTGGTTAGGCGTTGGTGTGCCGCGCTCATGTTTCTGCGTCAGTGAACTTGCGGTGATGTCATGCAGCGGATACGGCGCGCCTTCCGTCAGTGTGGAAAACTCACACCAGTGCCGGTCGCCACTGAGCACCACGATTCCGTTCGCCTTGGTGCTGCGGATCAGCTCCACCAGACGCTTCTGCTCATGCGGAAAGTTCGCCCAGCTTTCACCCCCATGCGCCTGGGCCGCGAACTGGATGCTGGAAACCAGGAGCCGCAGGTCCGCAGGCTGCTTCAGCACCTCCCCCAGCCATTTCCACTGGGCCTCACCCAGGATCGTGGTGCTGACATCCGTGTGTGGAATGGCAGTGCCGCCCACCGTGCCCTGCTCCTTCGGCACGCGCTTCAGCGGGCTGCGGAAGTAGCGCGCATCCAGCATGATCACCTGCACCCGCTTGCCCTGGGGACCAAACACGCGGGACTGATACACGCCTTCCTGCTGGCGCTTCGGAGATGATGCCGGCTCGCCGAGCCAGTTCCAGAACTCGGTCTGCGATTCACGCTTCATCTTGTAGTCCGCCCCGCCGTCATTTTGACCCAGATCATGATCATCCCAGGTGGCCAGGATGGGAGCCTGGGCACGCACGGCTTGGAAAAAGCTGCTCGCGGCCAGGGCCTGATATTTCTCCCGCATCACCAGCATGTCCGTGGTGTCAGCGTAGATGTTGTCACCCATCAAAAGGAACAGGTTCATCGGCAGGGAAGCCGCGCGATCCAGCATCGGATGCTCGGTCGCATTGATGCAGGAACCGAAGACGATGTCCTCCAGCGGCTCAGGGGCTTGGTTAAAACCAAAGGGAAAGCTCGTCTCGCCAGGGAACAGCACGGAGAACTTCGGATTCTCGAGGCCTTCCAGGTAATTGCGAAACACCACCGCCAGAGGAGTTTGCTTGGTGGCCCGGACACGCCAGGTCTTGCTGCCCTGAGGCACCCGCGTCTTCCAGGTCCCTGTCATCACCACCACATCCTCCTCGATGGCGAGAGGTGCCTGGGCATAGCTGGTAAACTCGAACTGGAAGTCAGGCTGCACCGGCCCCGTGGGTTCAAAAATGAACTCCACATAGCGGCGCACCAGATCAGCCGCCTTGCTTTTCAGCCTGGTGCGGGCCTCCTCCGTCATGCCTGGGAAGACCGCATTCAGGAGGGATGGCTCCGTATTCGGATCAGCCGCAAAACAGCGGGGATCCACCTCCACGGTCACCGTGCAGGTCCCGTCCTGGGAAAACCATGTCCGGACCGGGATGTCCGGCACAGGGTGGGCGCGGGACAGGGTAGGGAAGACCACAAAAAGGGCCAGAAAGGTGAAAAAGAGGCGCATGAGAGGTGAAAAAGAGGCTTGCTTGCTAAATACGGTTATCGATAATCGTTCCCGAATAAGCAACGCTAACTAAGTTGCCGGTCATTCAACCCAACAAACTCATGAAAAAAGCACTCGCGCTCCTCGCCGTCTCCACCCTTGCTCTCGGCTCCGCTTATGCTGGCTGCGGCAAGATCGTCACCAACGAAGGCAAACTGAAGTCCTTTGACGCTGCGACCAAGAAAGTCGTGGTCGAAAGCAAGGACGGCAAAGCCGCTACCCTTACCCTCACCCCTGATTCCAAGGGCGCTGACGAAGCTGAGAAGCTGGTCGGCAAAGACGTGAAGGTGGACAGCACCCACGGCAAGATCACCACGATCGCCAAGGCTTAATTTAAGCCTCATCAATCATCCAGAGAAGCCCGGCAGCAATGCCGGGCTTTTTTATGGAATGACGAATGGGCTGCGAGTGCCATTTGCGATAGCTTTAATTCGTCATGACCCTCTCCGCCATCTCCTCAAACTCCGTCTCTGCCTCCGATCCCGTCCCAATCTCACGATAGACGTCCCAGCCCACCTTGTGCGCACCGGTTTCGGTGATGATGCCCAGCCTCAGCCCGCCTTCACCGGCCGGCGCATCCTGATAGCGATGGAGATGATAAGCTTCGATCTCAGGCAGGGACTTCAGCTTGCGGAAGACATATACCAACCCCGCCGCCTGCCGCCATTGGTCTCGCTCGCTGAGCGTCGGTGAATTGAAGCCCTGCTCGCTCAGCAGTATGCCACGTGGCTTGCCTTGATACAAAAAGCGCTCTTGTTTGAGGAAAGCGGGCAGCACCTCGATGTTCTTTGGCGTGATGTAGGGCGTGTCGAAATCCGCAGTCAGCTCCGTGTCATTCCACGTGTCTGGGTTCCGCAGATCACGCGGATACGGATGATAAGCCACGCCCCACTCAAAGTCGCCTTCAGCGCGGGCCATGGAGGCAAAGAGTTCCACCATGTCCCGCACCACATAGGTGCCGGTTCCGGAGCTCTGCTTTGTCCAATGATGCGTGAGTGACATGAACACGCGCGACTGCCGGTCAAACAACTGCGCCGTGTGATGCACCACGCGTGCTGAGCGCATGTAAGCCTCTAGATACCTCGCCAAAGGCTGGTCACCCATGTTGGTCCAGGTGCCTGCCTGATCGATCTCATTGTGCAGGATCCATTGGCTGATGCGTCCCGGATGATCGGGCCCCCCGTCATAGCGCTCTGCCAGCAGACGAATGGCCGCTGCATAAAGCCGCGCCGCATCTTCCTGCGTCAAATTGGGCATGGCGTAGATACCTCTCGCCTCGGCCTCAGGGTGTGTCATCGGGCTGTGCGGCGTGCCATCCGCATGCCGATGATTTCCCACCAGCAGGATGCAGGATACAATGATGCCCTTCTCGTGGAGATTCCGCAGAGTGATATCCGTGCCGTGGATCATGTTCTCGTTGTAATAATAGGTTCGGCCATCACACTTCCACTCCGCATGACCCGGCGCAGGCTTGTCACGCAGCAGGGCATTCACCACCATGTTCAGCGTCGCGTGACCGATGCTGAGCTGGAAGATCTCATGGTTAGCATCGTGGATCGGTGGCACACCACCGAGACCCTTTCGGGTCTTCACTGTCATGCGTGAGGACTTGCCACCTAGTGCTTCACCAAGCTTCGTGGGCCATGCCGCACTGGAGACCCACGTCTCGCTTCCTGCTTCCGCCAGACGCCAGCGCCAGATCGCACGGTCACGTTGCGTCGCGGGATCGATGCGTGGCATGGACAGCTTGAAACGTCCCTCCGCATCGGGCTTCACTTCATCTCCACCCCTCGTCAGGGAGAGATGTGAGGGTGTTTCTGGCGCGATGCCGATCACGCGCACCGGGGTGCTGAGGTTGCCTAGCACCGTGATTTCTTGCTCGCCCACTTCCACGCTGTCGATTCGTGCCGGCCACCTGTGCTCAATGTATTCATGAATGCGCTGATCATCGGCAAGCCTTGCCGTCTTGATCTGCTCGCGATTGGCCACCTGCTTGAGTTCCTCCGCATTCATCTCGCGCACCCGCAGGTTGCGGATGCGCATGACTGAACCCGCCTTGCCATTCAGCGCGATGTGAAAGCGCATTTCCGGATGCTGCGCGGCCGGCTTCTCTGGCACACGGCTCATATCAAATGTCCACGGCTGCCACGTTTCGCTCAGCGGCATCGCTTCCGATCCAGCGATCACCATGTCACCATTCGCGATCCGAAATCTGAGGATGGCCGACTCCATGCCTGAAGGCGCAAAGTAATCCATCTCAAACACACGATGCTGCTCTGGATCGAACGCCTTCGGCACCACGCCCGTCCAAAAGTGCGGATCACCCGCCTCCAGCGTGATCTCGATAGCTCCACCTTCCGCAGCCTTCGCCTTCAAATCCTTATGCGGCCCCCAGGACAAAGGGACGTCACTTCCACTCAGGAGGGGGCTGGCAAGCAGCAGGCAGAACAAGGCAAAACGCATCCCGATTCGTAACGCTGCTCCCATCCTCTTCTGCAAAAAAACTTTCGAGACCACCAGTACGTTGTTCACGCTTTAGCGTGTTCAATGACCTTCCGAGCACACGCTAAAGCGTGAACAACGTACATCACCTCATCAGCCCCAGCAGTTCACGCATGCGCAGCTCGATGTTCAGCAAGCTTGCCTGCACATGCCCCAGCCACGTCTTGTCCGTGCCTGGAGTGGACTGCTGCACCAGACGGTCGGTGGCATTCAGCGCTGCGCTGAAAAGCGGCAGGGACTGCTCCAGATCAATGACAAGGTAGTGCCAGCCTGATTTATCAGCGACAGAGAACTGACGGAGCACATGCACCAGATGCGCGGCCAGATCTGCTACCGTGGAAAGAAGCTGCACCACAGCCGGACGATTCCGCACCTCATGGGTCTGGGATAGCAGACGCTCGAAGCGGCGCAGTTCCTGCGCCAGGGCCATGGCGCGTTTCGCCGGATCAGGGGGGGCTTTTTCAGCCGAACTGGCCAGTGTGGAGCGTGATTCCGGCACGTCCAGATCCGCAAACGGGTCGCCCCCAGGAGCCTTCGGTTCAAAAGGGTCCGCCATGCCCGGGGCATGCAGGGCAGGGGAGGTCCCATCGTTGGCGTTGCTGGAAGCCAGAAGAAAATGCTTCCGGCGGGCACGTGCCTGGCGGAACTGGAGCGCATCCTCCTCGGCGCTAAGCTGCCAGCGCGGGGCGCTGACTCGCAGATGAAGATGCCATGACTGGATCAGGATGCGCTGGGACTGCTCATTGAACCACTCAAAGAAGAGCAGGTTCTTCAGGCCCACTGGATCCGGCAGTACCGTGTCACCTGCACGTCGACGGCGGGGCAGCTTGGAGACACGATTAGAAGCTGTCATTACTCCCGTAAAGCCCACCTGTGACTGGCTGATCCATGCCACGTCATCCAGATCTCCATTTGGCAGGGGATTATGAAAATCTACCCGGCAGCCTGCGATATCCCGCATAAAATTTCCCACCAGCTCCACCTGGACAGGCTTCCCGAGAGCCGCGAGGTGCAGTTGGCCCGTGACAAGGCCTGGGACTTCGTTGGAGAGATAACCGCCCAGGATGGAGGATTCGAGACAGAGGATCATTCGTGATTGGTATAAAATTTATAGTGAGATGAATCCCCCGGCAACATGCAATGCACCAATCTCAGACACGCGAAGTCGTTTTTCTGCACGTATGCACACTCGTTGACACTCTGCCCCTGACATGTCACAGAGCGCGCTTCCTTTTGTGGAATGAAGTACCTGACCGTCATCCGTCACGCCAAATCGAGCTGGGACCAGCCCGGCTTGGCAGACCACGACCGCGCTTTGAATGAGCGGGGGCGCAAGGCCGCGTCTGCGGTGGCCGCTTTTTTGAGCAAAACGTATTTTGGTGGTGCGGAGGCAGCCCCCCTCCTGCCCAAGCCGGATCGTCTGGTCAGCAGCACCGCATCACGGGCGCTCAGCACGGCTCAGCTCATGCGTGAGGTCGTCAGCCTTCCTCCAGAGCAGTTGCTGCTCGATTCACGTCTCTATCTGGCGGAGGCCAGCACCATTATCGATGTGGTGCGCCATCTGGACGAAAGCTGGAAGCATGTGGTGATCTACGGACATAATCCAGGCATGCATGAATTCGCGGAGCGTCTCCTCGCCCGTGCCCATGTCGCTAAGATGCCGACCTGCAGCACGGTGATCATGGCCATTCCGACCGAATTCTGGGGCCTTGCCGAGTGGGGTATGGCCCAGCTCATCGGCCACATCACCCCCAAGGCCCTCGAACGCCGCTTCCCCGAACTCTACGCAGGCATCTCCCGCGCTGACGGCGAAGATTGAGTAGAATCGTTCGCCAGAACAAAAGGTGGGCTTCTTCCAAGTAGGCTCGTCTGCCAAAACGAGGGATTAGAAAGCCCGCGACACAAAAAAATTCCGACGTTCAGGCAACCCCTCAGCCGTGGACTTTCCACGAGGGCACAAAGAGGCAAGACTCACCGGGCATCTTCAGATGCCGTTGATTGTGAATAACTGATGCAGGTCAGGCCTTCTGCAGGAAGGCGAAAACAACAACCCCGAGCAGAAGAAAACCGACAGCGATGACCATTCCGGATATCATAGTGAAAGGTGTTTAATGCATAACTTGCAGCGCGCCAGTGAAAATTTACGTTGCAAAGAAGCCGGAATCCTCCACTTTCGCCACCCCTATGGCAAAAACCTGCTGGCTCGAACGCGAAAAGCGCAAACAAAAAACTGTGAACAAGTACGCCAAACTCCGTGCGGAGCTGAAGGCTACTAATGATTATGTGGGCATCACTCTTCTGCCCCGTGACGCAAGTCCAACACGTCTGCAGAACCGCTGCCGCGTGTCTGGTCGTCGTCGCGCTTTCATCCGTCGCTTCCAGATGTCCCGTCTGACATTCCGCGAGATGGCTAACGCCGGTCTCATTCCGGGAGTGACGAAGTCCAGCTGGTAATCCAGGCTGCTGCTTCACAGCATTTCCCCCTCCAAGCCCAGGGATGTCCTCCCTGGGCTTTGGTGTTGTGGGGAAGCGGGTGCTTGTCCTGTTTGATGGACAACATCCTGCTGCTGATGAAGAATTGGGTTGGAACCCATAACCCTGTTCCACCCACTCTACTGTGCCCACCTACAGTTACATCGCTGAAAATCCTGAAGAAGGCTGCCTGCGCTGCCGTCGCGGGTTTGATTTGCGGCGCCCCATTGAGCGCGAGCCTCTCACCCACTGCCCGCTTTGCCGGAAACCCGTGAAGAAGCTCATCACAGGCTTCTCCGTCCCGAAGGTCACTAAACCGATCTCCAATTCAGACGCGAAGAAAGCCGGCTTCACCATCCTCGAAAAGCGGTGTGACGGCAGCTACGAAAAGCTTTAGCACACCGCTTTTCGCCCTCTCTCTTGCCGTCAGGTTTGCTCTCCCTTCATGACCGTTCTTCTTGCCAACAGCTCTGCCGACCTTGTGCGGGAATGGCACTTCACGGCCGGTGAGCTCGGCTGGCATGGGTTCATCGTTTTAGTCATCGTCCTGCTGAACGCCTTCTTCGTCGCGGCTGAGTTTGCCATCGTCAAGGTGCGTGACAGTCAGCTCCAGGCAGCTCAGGAGGATGGCGTGATCGGCGCCAAGTTCGCCCGTGAGGTCACCCGCAACCTGGATGCCTATCTCTCCGCCGGACAGCTTGGCATCACCCTAACTAGCATTGCGTTAGGGATCTTTGGTGAGCCGTATGTGGCTGCCGTCGTCCAGCCGCTGCTCTTCAAGGCGGGCGTTACCAGTGATGCGGTGGTCCGCGGCACCTCCATCGTCATCGCATACGCTTTCGTGACCTACCTGCATGTGGTGCTCGGTGAGCAGACGCCCAAGGTTTTTGCCATCCGCAAGTCTCTCAAGACCACGCTCCTCATCGCCAAGCCGCTGCACGTCTTCTACGTGCTGCTGAAACCGGCCATCTACATCCTCAATACCAGCACGAACATCGTCCTGAAGTTCCTTTTTCGTATTGAAGGTGTCTCAGAGCACGAGATCGCCCATAGTGAGGAAGAGCTTCGCCACATCGTGGCCGAAAGCCAGAAGTCCAAGGAAGTGACCGAGACGGAGAAGGACATCCTTCTCAATGCCCTCGGCCTCAATGACCGCTGCGTGCGGGATGTCATGACCCCGCGTAATGTGGTCATCTCCCTGGATGTCGAGGACGACTTCGCCACCAATCTCAAGCGCGCTGTCGATCACAAACACACGCGCTATCCCTTGGTTGAGGGGCACCTGGATCACAGCATCGGCATGATCCATATCAAAGATTTGCTAGGCCTCGTGAGCCAGCCGCAGGCGGACCTGCGCAAGATCAAGCGCGAGCTCACCATGGTCCCGGAGCTGATGCCGATCGACAAACTGCTTCGTCATTTCCTCGACAAGCACGCCCACGTGGCCCTGGCGGTCGATGAGTATGGCGGCGCCGTCGGCATCGTCACGCTCGACAATGTGCTGGAAGAGATCGTCGGTGACATTCAGGACGAGTTCGACCAGGATGTCAGTGAGTTCCGCCGCATCAGCGAAGACAGCTTCGATGTCGACGGCACCCTTAATCTTTACGAACTGGTCGAGCATGCGGGTCTTGAGGTCGAAAGTGATGAAGTCACCACCATTGGCGGCTATGTGACCCATCTGTTAGGCCATCTGCCAAAGGTCGGCGAAAAAGTTCGCATTGCTGAGTACGAAGTCGTCACCCTCAAGGCCGACACCCGCCGCGTCCAGCAACTCCGCTTCACCCGCCGCGCCGAGGAAGATGACAGCGCGAGTGAAAATGAAGACAGCGATGCGGATGACGGGGACGAGTGAAGCTTTCGCGGCAGCGTAGCCCCCAAGTTGCGAGATAAGTCCATCTCTTCGCCAACTGTATGAGCGCGTTATTCTATTTCTATAAAGGCCTCAAGTTTTGGGAGTGTTACCATGCCCTGAAGACAATCTGTGAGTTCGAGGTGAACCCGGTTGGCGCTCCGCTTGGTGAGGAGGTGACAAAGCATGAGGATTTCAAGGAAGCTGGATGCAAGGTTTCAGTGGAATTTCCAGAGTTAGATGAGTCGGTGTTTGGATGTTTTGGCTTTGAGTCAATCTCGACTTGGGACTATGATCCCGAGCTATCTCGCCAATGGAATCCCGAGGGTGATTCATTGATTCATCGAATTTCGATAGGGTTCAGCGATGCTAGTTTGACTCCGGAACGAATTGATAAGTGGCCGGAACGCATGAGTGCTGCCCTCGCGATCTACCAGTTTTACAAGCGGGTGTTTGTCACACTGGGGTGCGATGAGGCCAAGGGTATGTCGGGCAAGCACTTGTACACCGTGTTTCGATGGAACCGCAGGGTAGATCAGCAGACGGTCATCCATGCCTATGAGGAGAATCGGGTTCTGACGATGGAGGAGTTTGGGCAGCAGGACTGGACTGGGACTAGACCTATTGCCCGGGTGTTTCCTGGGCTGGAGAGGTGCAGAGTATAAGCGGGATGTGGTCTAGCTCAGGCTAGGCACGACTTTCCCCAAGACCTGAGGCAGACCGGCCTTGCAAAGGAAAACACCCCCGGCTACCCGTCAGGCTGCAAAAGCGTCTCAATTGCACCCAGCCATGCCCCCCCCTTCCACTTTGGCGCAGCTTCCCGTCGGGAGCAGCGCCCTGATTCAGAGCCTGCCGACCGGCAGGGTTGGCCTGACCCGGCTTCGTGAGCTGGGGCTGACACCCGGGGTGAAGGTCTCGGTCGTGCGCCGCGCTCCGCTAGGGGAGCCGCTGGAGATCCGCGTGCGCGGGTCAAACATCGCCATGCGTAATCACGAGGCGGCTGACATTGTCATCACTCCGGTTGAAGCATGAGCGCCCCTGATTCCCCGCTGCTCGCCATCGTCGGCAATCCGAATTCGGGCAAGACTACCCTCTTCAACCTCCTCACCGGCCTGCGCCAGAAGGTGGCCAACTACCCCGGTGTGACGGTCGAAAAGAAGATCGGCGAATGCTGGAGCCAGCATGGCAAAAAGCTCCGCCTGATCGACCTCCCCGGTGCCTACAGCCTGAACGCTCGCAGTCCTGACGAGGCCGTTTTGCGAGATGTACTGCTCGGCCGCCGCTCGGATACCCCGAAGCCCGACAAGGTCGTACTGGTGCTGGATGCCGCGAACCTGGAGCGCAATCTCTACCTCGCCTCCCAGATCCTCGAGCTCGGCCTGCCCACAGTCATCGCCCTGAACATGGTCGACATCGCCGAGTCCAAGCAGTGGCGCATCAATGTCAAAAAGCTCGCCGAGGAACTCGGCGTCCCTGTGATCCCCATGCAGGCCACGACAGGGAAGGGGCTGCTCGAGCTCAAGTCTGCCATGAGCCGGGAAGATCTCCCACAGTCGCTCTGGCACTCTGCTCCGCTACCAGACGAGATCCGCGCCTCCCTCATGAGCACGCGTGCACAGTTGCTGCTCACGGGTGCCGCCCATGAGCGGACATCCTTGCTTGAGCCTCTCTACCTCCTCTCGGACCACGACCCGCTGCACGCTGGCATCCGTGATGAGCAGCTCGGGCAGATCCTCAAAGGTCGCGAGTCGTTGGAAAAAGCCCATCCAGGCTGGGAAGACCAGCTCGTGCATGATCGCTACACCGCCATCGAAAAGCTGTGCAAGCAGGTGCTTCAGCGCCCGGACATCGAGCCGCCCAGCATCACGCAGAAGCTCGATGGTTGGTTCCTGCATCCCGTCTTTGGCGGGGTGACGGTGCTCGCCTTTCTCGCCTTCCTTTTCTATCTCATCTTCAAAGTCTCCGAGGGACCTGTCGGCTGGATTGAGGGAGGTTTCGGTGCCCTGGGCTCGTGGGTGACGACCATGATGTCTCCCGGTGATTTGCGGGATCTCATTGTCGATGGTGCCATCAGCGGCGTTGCCGGTGTGGTGGTCTTCCTGCCGCAGATCTTGATCCTCTTCTTCTTCATCGGTCTGATGGAGGACACCGGCTACATGGCCCGTCTGGCCTTCATCATGGACCGCCTCATGGGGGCCGTCGGGCTGAATGGCAAAGCCTTCCTGCCCTTCCTCAGTTCCTACGCCTGCGCCGTGCCCGGCGTCATGGCGGCGCGCACCGTGGATAGTCCGAAGGATCGTCTCATCACCGTGCTCATCGTGCCGTTGGCCAGCTGTTCCGCACGCCTGCCAGTGTATCTGCTGCTCATCAGTGCTTTCATGCCGGACAGCGTGTCTCTGTGGGCCAGGGCTGGCGTCATGGTCGGCCTCTATGCCCTGGGCACACTGGGGGCGTTTTTTTTCGCCTGGATCTTTAACAAGGGCATCATGCGCGGGGCCAATGCGCCGATGATCCTCGAAATGCCGAGCTACAAGATGCCTTCCCTCAAAGGCATTTTGCTCCTCGTCTGGCAGCGCGCCAAAGCCTTTCTTGTCCGTGCGGGCACCATCATCTTTGGTATCTCCATCCTCATCTGGGCTGCCGCCACCTACCCGGTGGATCCCTCGCTGCGCCGGCAGGAGCGCGCCCTGGCGGAGCAGATCGAAGTCCTCTCCGGCCAATCCGAGGAGAGCCCTGAACTCGCAGCCGCCCAGGAGCAGCTGGCGGATATCAAGTCCCGTCACCTGGCTCAAAGCTTCGCCGGACGTGCGGGCCACTTCATCGAGCCTGCCATCAAGCCGCTCGGTTACGACTGGAAGATCGGCATCGGCCTGATCGGCAGCTTCGCGGCGCGCGAGGTCTTCGTAAACACCATGTCCGTGGTCTATGCCGTCGAGTCCGATGACGAGGACATGACCCCGCTGCGCGAGCGGCTGCAGCAGGAGAAGCGTGTCGATGGCAAGCCCGTCTACACACCGCTCGTCTGCATCAGCCTGCTCGTCTTCTACGTCTTCGCCATGCAGTGCGTCAGCACCATGGCCATCGTGAAGCGCGAGACCAACTCGTGGTACTGGATGTGGTTCCAGCTCTTCTACATGACCGGCACCGCCTACATCCTCTCCCTCGCCATCTACCAGATCGGCACCGCGATGGGATACTGAGGGTGGGACAGCCACCCTGGTTGTCCGTCAGGGTGCAAGCTGGAAGCTTGCACCACCTCACGCCAGAATATCCTTCACCACCTTCGCCGGATCCACGCCCGTCAGCTTGAAGTCCAGCCCCTGAGACCGGAACGTCAGCCGCTCATGATCGATGCCTAACTGATTCAAAATCGTTGCGTGGATGTCATGCACATGCACCGGGTTCTCCACGGCACCGAAACCAAACTCGTCCGTCTGTCCGTAGATCACACCGGGTTTGAATCCGCCACCCGCGAACCACATCGTGAAGGCATCGATGTGATGATTGCGACCCGTAGATTCACGCACCTCGCCCATCGGCGTGCGGCCAAATTCACCGCCCCAGATCACAATCGTGTCATCCAGCATCCCTCGTTGCTTCAAGTCCTTCACCAAAGCCGCGCCCGCTTGATCGATGTCCTGGCACTTCATCGGCAGATGCTTTTCCAGATTCTCCGTGGGGCCTCCATGATGATCCCAGTTCGTGTCATAGAGCTGCACGAAGCGCACGCCGCGCTCCACCAGCCGGCGAGCTAGCAGGCAGTTGCGGGCGAAGCTCGTCTCCTTGGCATCCTTGATGCCATACATGTCCAGCGTGGCCTGGCTTTCGCCAGCGGTGTCCATCAGCTCCGGCGCGCTCGTCTGCATACGATACGCCATTTCATAGGCATTGATACGCGTGGCGATCTCATCATCCCCGGTCTCCACAAGGCGCTTCATGTTTAGCTCACGCACCGCATCCACCACCTGCCGCTGCTGCGCGGCGCTGATCTCCTTCGGCGTGGAAAGGTTCACGATCGGGTCCCCTTGATTGCGCAGAGGCACGCCTTGATACGTCGTCGGCAGCACCCCGCTGCCCCAGAGGACAGCGCCACCACGTGGACCGCGCGGACCGCTCTGCAACACCACGAATCCAGGCAGGTCATCGCATTCACTGCCGAGGCCATACGTGACCCATGAACCCATGCTCGGACGGCCAAACAACCCGCTGCCCGTGTTCATGTACAGCTTCGCCGGCGCATGGTTGAAAAGGTCCGTCTTGCACGTGGTGACAAAGGTCAGGTCATCCACGATCTTTGCCGTGTGCGGCAGCAGATCACTCACCCACGCACCCGCCTGCCCGTGCTGCTTGAAGTTGATCCTCGAGCCCAGCAGATCACTGCGATGACTGCTGTCCATGAAGGCAAAGCGCTTGCCCTTCGTGTAGCTCTCCGGAATCGGCTTGCCATTGAGCTTCGTGAGCAGCGGCTTGTGCTCGAACATGTCGAGCTGCGAGGGACCACCCGCCATGAAGAGAAAGATCACGTTCTTGGCCTTTGCCGGAAAATGCGTGCGCTTCGGTGTCAGCGGATTTCGCATCTTCGCTGCCGGGGCGGCCATGAGCGAGTTCAGCGCGATGGAGCCGACTCCGACGCCACAGCGGCTGAAAAAGTGGCGGCGTGTCTGATGAAGCAGCGGATTCATGGCGGAGAAAAGAAACGTGAGTGACTAACAAATGATTGGCGAACTACTGCCAGTCGTCTGTGCGGAAGGTCTGCGCGGGCAGCCCGTCCTTGTTGAAGAGATTGGCCCAGGGCGCGACATTGGACCAGGCATAGCGCACGGCCTTCGGCGCGGGGACAGAAGCGCTGGAGACGACCACGCTGTCCCCTTCGATCACCGCGTCGGCCCATTGGAACTTTTTGTCCGCACCCGCGATCATGAAGCCTTGGAGCTTCTCGCTATGACGTGCGGCGAGCCCTTTGCCCACATGCGTGAATTTGATGCGCACCTTGTCACCATCGATCTGATGCGCGGCATACAGCGGCCCGCTGATCTCCACCGGCTTGTCGTACACAAAACCGAGCGCCACTCGCGCCGCGCGGGTGCCATACCCCGACTTGTTCGTCGGATGGGTCATGCCGCCCATGTCCGTGCTGATCACCATCGCGGTCTTCGGATGCTGCTGGATCTTGATGTGCACTTCGCGATGCAGTCCGTCAATGTTGCGCGGCAACTGAGCGGGCAGGGGAGCAAAGGGACTGGCATTGATCGTCACCGGATCACTCAAGTCCCAGGCCGTGCCGCCACCGCTGACCTTCTGCACATAGATGAAGGGGAAATCCTGGCCGAAGGCACCGCGCCAGCCTTTGATCAAAGCACCCATCACATGATATTGGTCCACCCCTGTGATGGCCGTGCCGCCCTCGCCCTGGTCCCAGAGCACGCCACGGATGGCATAGGGCACATACGGCTGGATGTATTTCTCATACAGGTTGCCGATGGGGCCATAGCATTCGCCTGCAGGCACGGGCTTGATCGGTGGGCGTCCTTTGGGCTGCACCTTGTCCTGCTTCGCCTTGGCTTCGGTTACCTTCCAGGCCGCGAGATAGCGTTCATAGCCCTTCGTGGCAGCGGCGAGATCATAGGTTTTGGCAAACTCCTTCGCCTGCGCAACGCAAGCTGCATCGGAGCGATACATTTCCTCCGTCAGCCAGAAGCCTGAAGGCGTGCCTCCCACACAGCCCATCATCAAGCCCACCGGCACCTTCAGATCCTCCTGCATCCGCAGGCCGAAAGGAAACAGCAGCGCGGAAAAGCTGTCCAAGGTCTGCGGCGTGGCGAGCTCCCAGCCAAGATCTCCCTGGCGCTTTAAACGTAATTTTGGATAGGGCGCACCGTCCTGAAGCTTCTGCAGTACCGCGTCTTTGCCTTTGTAGGTGCGCACCGGCCCGGCCATGTTAGATTGACCTGAACCCAGCCACACCTCGCCGACCAGCACGTCCTTCACCTCGATCGTGTTCGTGCCTTTCACCGTCAGGCTCAGTCCTTCAGAGACGGGCAGTGGATCCAGCTTCAACAGCCACTTGCCTTGCGCATCCGCCTTCGCTGACTTCGTCTGTCCGGCGATGGAGACAGTGACTTCCTCACCTGCTTCGGCGGTGCCCCAGATCGGCGCGGCGACATCTCGCTGCAGCACCATGTGGTCGGAGATGACGGAGGGTAGTTTGACCGCTGCCTGGGTTGTCGAAGCCAGGAGCAGGGCAAGGAATGGGGCGTAGGATTTCATGACGGTCATTCGCGGGTCACAGTTTCGTCGAGGTTCAGGAGCACGCGCGCGGCATTCAGGGGATCGAGAGTCTTCAAAAGCGAAAGCTCGTCGGGCTTTGGCAGCCGGCTGGTGCACCGACAAAACGCCACTTCGAGCCCGTCTTTGCGGATGATCTTTTCCAGGGCGATGGCGAACTCGAGAAAACCCTGGTCATTCAGCAGTGTGAGGGACTGCAGCGGCGTGTTGCTGCGCAGGCGGCGCGTGCAGGTGGTGATGCCCTCCGGTGTGTCAAAAACGGTGAGCCATGGCGGCGGAGAGGCGCGATAAATAAAGGTATAAAGACTACGGCGGTAGCGGTCCTCACCTTGGCTGACGGTCCACACGCGCTTCACCTGTCCCTGTCCCATCACACCGTCTGGAATGGGCGGATACACGGGCGCTCCGCCCATCTTCGGAGAGAGCAAACCGCTGGCGCTGAGGCAGGCATCACGCACGAGCTCTCCATCCAGCCTCAGCCGTGTCTGGCGGGCCAGAAGATAGTTGCCGGGATCTTGCTTGATCAACTCAGGCCGGTTGTCGGAACTTTGCTTGTAGGTGTGCGAGGTGACGATGAGCCGGTGCATGGCTTTGAGGCTCCATTTCTGCGCCATGAACTCGCTGGCCAGCCAATCGAGCAGTTCCGGATGGCTCGGCGGCGTGCCTTGGGAGCCGAAGTCATTCTCGGTTTCCACAATCCCTCGCCCAAAGTACTGCTGCCACACACGATTCACGATGACACGCGCCGTCAGCGGATTCTCCGGACTCATGATCCACCGGGCCAGGTCAAGCCGATTCGGCTGATGACCTTGGGGAGAGCGGAGAGCCGGCAGCACCTTGGGTGTACCCGGCGTGACGGCTGCATCGGGACGGGTGAAGTCTCCCTTGATGAAAATGTTGGTTAGGCGTGGCGTGGCCAGCTCCTTCATCACCAGCGTGGTCGTGCCCTTGGAGAGCTTCGCATCCAGCTCCTTGCGCCGTTCATTCAGAACGAGGAGATCTTCTCCCGGCTCTGCGATCAGGGAGAAGATCTCCAACTGCTCACTGAGGGATCGTTTCGCGACTGGCTTGGCGAGGATCTTCTTGATCCGGGCCGACAGCTTGCCGCGAATGGCCGCTGTCATCTCCTTCTCCCATTGGCCAATTTCACCTCCACGTTCTTGGACCATCGTTTTCAGCTGGGATTCGATGCCCTTCAGCTCCTTCGTCATGCCCGTCACATCCATGCGTGGATCCGAGATCTTCATCACCGGCTCCTCCTGGCTGTTCAAGAAGGCGAAGAATTGGTAGTACTCCTTGTGCTCGATGGGATCAAACTTGTGATCATGGCATTGGGCGCAACCGATGGTTAGGCCAAGCCAGACGGTGCCCGTGGTCGCCACGCGATCAAACACGCTCTCGATACGGAACTGCTCCTTATCAATGCCGCCTTCTTCATTGATCTGCGTGTTGCGATGAAACCCGGTGGCGATCCTCTGACTCTCGGTGGCTTTGGGAAGCAGGTCGCCCGCGAGCTGCTCAACGGTGAACTGATCAAAAGGCATGTCTTGGTTCAGCGCATCGATCACCCAGTCACGGAACTTCCAGATCTGCCGGGGCGCATCCACCGAGTAGCCGTTGGAGTCGGCATAGCGTGCCTGATCCAGCCACCAGCGGCCCCAGCGTTCGCCATAGTGCTTGGATGCGAGCAACCGTTCGACCTGTGCTTCATAAGCCTTCGGCGAGGTGTCCTGCTCAAAGGCCGCTATCTCCTCCAGGCTCGGTGGCAGTCCGATCAGATCAAACGACAGACGACGCAGCAGCTTGGCTTTCGGCGCTTCCGGTGAAGGTGTGAGCTTCTTCGCATGCAGCTGGGCTTGGATAAAGGCATCAATCGCAGGCTTGCCCGTGAAGCCCGCTGGAGCTTCGGGCTTCTTGATCGGCGCAAAGGCCCAGTGCTTCTCATACACCGCCCCCTCCGCCACCCAGCGGCGAAACAACTCCTTCTGCTCCGCCGTCAGCGTCTTGTGGGACTTCTTCGGCGGCATCGGATCTTCCTCATCAAACAGCCGTTGAATGATCGAACTCTTCTCTGGATGTCCGGGCACAATGCCGATGGTGCCCTCGGACGTCGGCTTGATCGCATCCTCACGCACATCCAGCCTCAGCCCGGCCTCACGGGATTTTGGATCGAACCCGTGACAGTGAAAGCACGTGTCCGACATGATCGGCCGGATGTCCCGGTTAAACGACACCGGCTCCGCAAGCACGGGCGCAGGCAGAGAAAGGAGGCTGAGAAGGATCGAACGGAAGGGCATGCTTTCCCTTCGTTTCGGAGCTGCGCGCAAATCTCACCGAGAATGTGAAGTTATTTTGCGAGGTGCTCTTCGCTCTGGACATCAGATGCGAGAGTCCGGAGATCCTCACCGCCCTCCGCCCAGCACCCGCATCTGCGCACGGTATTCCCGCGGCGTGCTGCCCACCACTTCACGGAAGCGGCGGTTGAAGTTCGCGAGGTTCCGGTAGCCGCAATCCAGGGCGATGTCGGTGATGTTTTGCTGATCTTCGGCGATCATGCGGCAGGCACGGCCAATGCGCACCTCATTGATGTATTCAGGCACCGTCTTTCCAGTGCGGGAACGGAAGAAGCGGCTGAAAGCACCCTCGCTCAGATGCGCGAGCTTCGCGAGTTGCTTGCGGTCGATGTCTTCCGTGAGGTTTTGATGGATGTGATCCACCACGCGCTGCATGCGGTCCTGATCGCCGGAATGCAGGGCTGGTTCATAACTGGCGCTGGCGAGAGTATTGAGATCCTTGGAACGGGCGAGCGTATCGAGGATGCCTAGCATCTCCACCACACGTGTCAGGCCTGAGGCATCCGCCATGCGGCGCATGCGCGCAGTGATATCGGCACGGGTGGAGCCCTTCACCTCAAGTCCGCGTGCGGAGCGGCGGAGCAGGCTTTTCACCGACTCCATCTCTGGCAGATTCATGAAGTCAGAGCCGAGGAAGGAATCTGTGAAGCGCACAATGATGGCATCCACCGAAGCGCCAGCGACTTCGTCCTGATGCCAGACGTGTGGGAGGTTCGAGCCGAGCACCACGAGATCGCCATCACGAAGAGGCGAGATGTTGTCGCCCACCACCCGGTGGCCACGGCTGCGGATGGCCAGGGTGATCTGATACTCGGGGTGGAAGTGCCAGCGCGTTCCATAATCTGGACCATGCACCACCTCGCAATGGAACGATTCCCAATCACGGCGCGGAACTTTTTCGAAAACAGGCTTCATGGCGGTGATCGGTATTAACTGCGATCTATGTTCCGAACTCAAAGCAAAATGCTCACTTTGCGCTCTTTATGCTCAATCCAGGGTCAAATGGCCGCCACCCAGCGTCTCGGAACCTCCCAGGGGGCCAGCGCCGCACACGCACGGGCCTTAAAATCATGGGTGAGCTCCGCCTGCGGGATGCCAATGGTGCAGACCACGTCCTGCACGCGTTCTGGATCACGGCTGGGTGTGCCACTGATGGTCACCTGAGAGATGCCCGTGGCCTCGCGGATCTTCCCGCAGATCTCACCCGGACTCAGCTTGCGACTGGCGACATTGATGCCTGCTCCGACACAGCGATCCAAAGTCAGTCTCCCATCGCTGACCTCAATCACATCCCAGGTGAGATGCTCCGGTGCTAAGAAGACCTCGCCCGCGTGCATCTCATCATAGCCGATGCCCCCAGCATCACTGATCACCCGCAGACGACCTTCGGCCGTTGTGTGAACCTGGATGTTGGGCAGCAGATCACCGAGATCACGGGCATCGGTGCGCGTAGTCGATGCTGCATCGTAGCTGATCGCTCCACATTCGCTGGTGCCATACAGGTTGTGCAGCTTGAGGCCGAAGACCTCCATGACACGATTTTCGAGGTCGAGGCTGAGTGATGACCCTGCCGAGACCGCCAGGGATACACGGCTGAGGTCCAGCCCGGAGATGAGCCAGGCCTTCCACATGGCAGGCACGCCGGGCAGGAAAACCCGCTCGTGCTGCGCCAGTGCCTCGATCATGCCCGTGGGGAAGGGCGTGGGCAGCCAGTGCGTTGGCAGCCCATGCAGCAAGGTCTGCAATACCGTGGTCGTGAGGCCAAAGGAATGCGCCACGCTCAGTGGAGCCAGGGCCACGTCCTGCAGATGAAGTCCCAGCGCTGCATGCAGGCGGCCCACATCGGCGGCGATCTGCTCCAAGCTGAAGAACTGGCAGCGCCGCACCCCGGAACTGCCCACCGTTTGTTTGATAAGCGCGACCTTGGACGACGCAGGCATGGCGGTCGGGACGCGTCGCTGGCGATCCTTCTCGACCACCTGCACCGGTCTGCCAGCCAGGAAGCCCGCGAGCAGGGCCACGGTCACCTCGATGCCATCTCCCTGGGCTAGGTAATATTCACCGAGCATTGGGCAGAGCAGGGGAGAGAGCGCCCGCGCCTGGGTTTCCAGCTCTTGGAAACTAAGCGCGCCCTCAGGATGCCAGATGGCGGGTTGACCGCCTTTCTGGCTGAGGATTTGTTTCCAACGTTCACCAAACATTTGACACTCAGGGCCTCGCGTCCTTAAACCGAAGGGGCGGGGCCGCGATAGTGGCAAGTTCGGCGCGCGGCTTCAAGCGTTGGAATCCATTCAGTCCTCCCCGTCGTTCTCTTTTTTTCGTTTTGATCGTGTCGGCTTCTTCTCCTCAACGCATTCTGGTCACTGGCGCGGGCATTGTCTCGCCGCTCGGGATGGATTGGCGGGAGAACGAGGCCTCCTTTCGGGCGAACCGGATGAGCTTTACGCCAGTGACGGCCTTTGATGTCAGCCAGCGTATTGCCAAGACTGCGGCGCAGGTGGTGATGCCTGACGAGCGCTTGTTTCTCAAGATGCCGCGTCGTCGGGATCATCTCATTGATCGCGGCACGAAGATGCTGCTGCTGGCGATCCGTGAGGCACTGGCCATGGCGAGGCTCCCAGGGCTGCAGGGCATTGATGCCATCATCATCGGCACCTCGGCGGGTGCGATGAGCGTGGGCCAGGACTATTTCCGTACCGCCATCAGTAGTCCATCTCGTGTGCCTGGCCAGCTTTCGCGGGTGGAGTATTATCAGCCGCAAAAGCAGATCGCCGCCATCGCGGCCGAATATGACTGGCACGGCCCGATCATCGTCGTCTCCAATGCCTGCGCGAGCGGGGCGAATGCCATCGGTGATGCCATGGCCATGATCCAGACGGGCAAGGCCCGCCGAGTGCTGGCGGGAGGCTATGATGCGCTGGCTGAACTCGTCTTTGCCGGATTCGACACCCTGCGTGCCCTGGCTCCCAGCGGCATTCCGCGGCCCTTTGATGCTGCGCGTGATGGTCTCGCCCTCGGTGAAGGTGCGGCGGTGATGCTGCTGGAGAGCGAGCAAGCTGCGGCGGAGCGCGGTGCTGAGGCTCTTTGTGAAGCGGCTGGCTATGCGACGGCCACCGATCTGCACCATCTCACGCAGCCTGATCCTGAGGGCAAAGCCGCTGTCCGTACCATGGCGGGCGCTTGTGGGATGTCAGGGATTCAGGCGTCCCAGGTGGATTACATCAACTCCCACGGCACCGGCACACCTTACAATGACGTGGCCGAGGCCAGTGCCATCCAGACCTGGGCTGGAGCAGATGCCTCACGCATCGCGCTCAGTTCCACCAAGTCAGCCATGGGGCACCTGCTCGGTGGCGCAGGATCGGTCGAGGCGGTGATCTGTCTGATGGCCATGCGCGGTCAGTGGCTGCCTGCCAGTCTCAATGTGCGTGAGGCAGACACTGCCGTGTGCTTTGACCTGGTGCGCGAATGGCGTGAAGCCCGTGTGAGGGTGGCGCTGACAAACAGCTTTGGCTTTGGCGGCACGAATGCGACGCTGGTTTTCAAAGAACTGTCAGAGACACCCGTTCCGGCATCGCCAAAGCCTTTGCATGTGGATGCACCCTCGCTGGTCATACTCGGCACCGGTGCGGTGTCTCCGGCAGGTTGGGGTACAGTGGCCTTGGTGAGCGCGGTGAACGGGAACACCGCACTGCCAGCCAGCAACCATGCCCGTACCGTGGGCACTCGGGATTGGGAATGTCTCTCGCACACGGTGCCCGCCGCGCCTCCGGATGCCCTGCCGAAGTTCCCGCGTCTGCGTCGTGCCAGTCCGGTCACCAAGTTCGCCATGGGCGCTGCGCTGGAAGCCCTGGAAAAAGCGGGCTTCCCGAATGGCCAGGGAGTGGGCAGACTGGGCATCATCCAGTGCATGTTCAATGGCTGCGTGCAGTTCAGCGGACGTTTTTATCACGAGGTCATCGAGACGCCCGCGCTTGCCAGCCCGCTGATCTTCCCGGAAACCGTTTACAATGCGCCCGCATCCCATCTGGCCGCTTTCCTGGGTGTGGACGGGCCGGTGACCACGCTGGTGGGTGAGTCCAGCGCCATCATCGAAGGCGTATTTATGGCGCATACTTGGTTAGTCCAAGGTCTGGTTGATCGTGTGCTCGTGATCGGTTCGGAGGAGGGGGACTGGGTCGCCTCCGAGGCGGTCAGCTACTATCATCCCGATCTGAAGGCCTCGGAAGGCGCGGGAGCCCTGCTGCTTTCACTGGGGGAGGATGGCTTGAAAATCACGCCCACGCCCGCCCACGCCTTCCTCAGCGAGGCCGAACGCGCGGCGGGTCTGCGGGACATCGTGCAGAGCCTGGCCATGCAGACGGAGGGGCAGGCCATCCGTGTGAGCGGTCAGTCCGGTGTCAGCATCCTCGATGAATCTGAATGCGACGCCTGGAGCAGCGCGGCCGAGCCCGCCGTGCCGACCATCCATCCGCGTCTTGTGCTGGGAGAAAGCATGGGCGCGGGCAGTGCCATCCAGCTTGCCTTGGCTGCTGAAGTGGCCCGTCAGGAAGATTGTGCCGTGCAGGTCATTTTCCCGGGCAGCTTGTGCGCAGCTTATGGAAGTCTGATTTCCCGTGGATGAAGTGGCTGAGCGGTGACGTTAATGCGTTCTCATCTCAAACCCCGACCATGAAACGCATCGCCCTTGCCTCCTTCCTCCTTGCCACCGTCACCCTGCATGCCGATGACTGGCAGCCGGAACCCGGCTTCAAAAGCCTCTTCAACGGCAAGGATCTGACCGGCTGGTGCTTCCGCGCCAAGACGGATCGCAAAGATCCAAAAATCGGCGAGGTGACGGAGAAGTTCGATGGCAAGACCACCTCCAGTGACAACTACTACAGCGCCAAGGATGGCGTCTTCGCCGTGAACTTCCCGACCGAGATGGACAAGCTCACGGGCCAGATCTACACCGTCGAGGAGTTCCCGAAGAACTTCGTTTTAAAGCTCGAGTTTCGCGCTGCGGTGAACGCCGACAGTGGCATCTTCATCCGCAAGCCGCAGCTGCAATGTCGCGACTACCTGGTGGCCGGTCCCTATAAAGAACTGAAGCAGTACAAGCCTCAGGAGTGGAACCAGATCGAAGTCGTCGTGAAGGACGGCGTGGCCCGCTGCACCTGCAATGGCGAGGTCTTGGAAGCTGAGTTCAAGCTCCCTGAAACCGGCCCCATCGGCCTCGAAGGTGACCGCGGTCTCATGGAATACCGCCACATCCAGCTGAAGGCGGCAGAGTAAACCTGGTTAGGCCTTTTTAGGTTTGGGCGCGAACAACACCCGACGGGCGGCGGCGAAGGCGCGGCGGCTGCCTCGGGGCTGTTCACGCAGATAGCAGCGCCAGAAGGTGGAGAGCACCCCTGGCGCGGGCTGGGCGGAGCAGCGGCGGAAGTTCCCGTAGAGGGAGCGTAGATCGCGGAGAATGCGGTCAGGCTTGTGTGAGAGCTGGACGCGGATGCCCTCCATGTCGATGAACCAGAACTTGCCCTGGTCATCTTCCAGCAGGTTCTCGCAGCGCAGGTCACGATGGCGTAGCCCTCCGCCATGAATGCGCCCAATCATGTTGCCCACGATCCGGGCATGGGCCAGATCCCCGCCGGTGGAGAAAAAGGTGCGGTAAGTCTTCGCTCCAGGCACCCTCTGCATGATGAGATAGCAGTGCTGGACGAGGCCACGTCTGGGCTCCACTCCAGAGGCGATCGCCGCCGCCACGGGCAGGTTGAGGTTTTCGAGCAGATGGGCCTTGCGGAAGGCGAAGGTAGCCTTGGAAGGGCGGATCAGATCCAGAAGGGCATCCGTGGGCTGTCGCACATTGTAGCGCTTCACCACGAGACGGTCGTGGTAGACGAAATCTGACTTGCCGCCGAAGAGGCCGCGCTGGCGGCTGACGATGTTCTTTTCCGGCTCCTTGAGAATGCTCTCTAACTCCGGGTATTCCCCGGCCTTCGGGTGCATGCGCCAGTTCACCCGTCCGATGCGCTGCCAGCATTCAGGCACGCCAAGCCCGGTGCAGAGGCGCCAGCAGATGGTTGCGATCCTGGAGAAACCTTGGGAGGGCATGGTTGGAAAGGTTTCGAAATAGGTGAGTCCGCAGGCTCAAACAACTATTTCTTCGCGGGACTGCCACCATCGCGACAATCCGATGGGTGCCGGGAGGGACAAGTTTATGCAAAATCAAAAATTCAGGATTGCCAGTATTGCTCACGGTATGCTAAAAATGTGGCAATTCCGCGTTCCCCCCAGCGGATGGCCAGGCTGAAGTTGAACCTTCCACCCTTCCATCGACATGCTGAAACCCACCGAAATCACTGAATATGGAGAACGCCATGTGGAAAAATGGCTCGCTGGTCAGGGCTACCACTGCTTCCACAACACCCAGCGGCGTGGTACCAAGGATCTCGAAGCCCGTGGCGGCGAGAATAACATGCTTATCCACGTGCTCTCCGGGCTGGCATCGCACTCATTGCCAAGCCTCTCCCAAACGGAGCATGATAGTGTGTGTTCTCGGGCGATCATGCTGGGCTTCGATGCCTGGGTGGCTGAGGTCCATGTGGATCGCGAGGGCGACCTCGTGGGGAACATCAGCTGGAAACAGCTGACTTAGACTGGTTCTCGAAAAGAGGGTCAGCTTGACTGGGTGAGTGCCTCACTCAGGCCGTCAGTTCAGCGCGCCGCTTTAGTCAGGTGACAGATCTTTTTGAGAGCCAGTCTGACCCCGGCGCGTCTGCAATCGTCCGCGCTGCATCCCTCATCACTTCATTGCGCCACCTTCAGCCAGCGCTGACGGAAGGCGCGATTCTCTTCCATCAACTGGGCAGCCACGGTAGCAGAGAGATTCGTCAAACCCGCCACGCGGGCAAAGGCGGCGATCTCCTCCTGCCGCAGGTAATATTCGGTGCTGTCCGTGGTCTGTGAGGCGAAGGAATGCGCGGCATCCAGCAGTGTCTGGGCGGACAGGTCACCCAGCGGCAGCGTGAGCTCTCCCCGACTGAGGGAGATGGTGATGGTCTCAAGAGTGCCCGATTTGAGCTTGCCTTCCACGCTGCCTCCGCCTCGGCGATGCAGGGGGCCTGAGTAGCCCCCGCGTGTTTCCAGATCGGTGAACAAGCGGGTCAGGAAGTTGCCAGCCTGCGTGTGCAGGTAGCGCTGTCCGTCCAGGGCGGACTGGACCTCGGGGCATTCAAAGCGCATGTCCCGCAGCATGGTGGTGACACGCTTGTAGTTATACCCGTCAATGAGCGTCGGGATGGTGGCCAGGATCTCATGCCACTGTCCGAGCTCACGCTCACGCAGCACACGGTCAGTGGCGAGCTGCTGGTCCTCCTTCTCCAGCTTCAGGCGGTTCTGCTCGGCCTTGATGGGGGCTTCCCAGCCTTCGATGAGAGCTTTCAGGCTCGGAACCTTGGCCAGTTGCTTGCGCTGGGCGCGCAGCGTGTCGAGGATCTTGTCGCATTCACTGATGGTCTTTGGCAGGGCAGGCTCCACGAGTGCCAGAGCAAGAGACATGTCCGCCTCATGCTGGGCCACGAGCTGTGCATACGGCGGGATCCAGTTCAGCGTCACGAGCGCGGTGTCAGCACCCTTTTTGAGGTCGGCGAGGTGGGATTTGAAGTGATTCATCAGGCGTGCGCCCAGGCGTGCATCGCCAAAATGCCACTCTGCCAGGCCGTGAATCAGGTAGCCGAGGATGGCTTCATTCTCGGTGGAGTAGTTTAGATCCTCCAGGTCAACGCCTGGTGGCATGCCCTTGGCAAAGTGCTCACCCAGGGTGCGGAAGAAGGCGGCGAGATTTTCACTGACGAGCATGCTGCTGCCGCTGCCGGTGTTCTGGCTGAGCGCGGTCAGATGCTTCGTGGCATCGGGCTTCATGTCCCGCATGATGTCGCAGATCGCGGCATTCGCGTGAGCCCAGTTGAGAGTGGGCTGGCGTAGATCATCACGTATCAGGCGCTCGAACTGATGGCGCGCTTCCTCATACTGGCGCTTCTCCAGCATCAGATTGCGGGCATCAATGAAACGCTCCGCCACGGTGCGCTTGTCACCTGCCTGGACCGTCACGCCATCCCCGGACAGCTCCTGGCTGCTGGTGTCCACCTTCTGGGTGACGGACGCTGCCTGGCGCAGACCGGCAAACTGGAGGGTCCAGCCGACGAGGAACGCCACCAGCATGGCAGCGGCGGCGGTCATGGCCCAGCGCATGCGGCGGCTGGTGAGGCGCCAGCGCGTGACGTAGCCTTGGTTCAGCAGGCCTTCCGCGAGGCGGAGCTCATCCACGGTCTCATCATAGTTCGCGCAGCGCTCCTGAGGGCGGAAGGCCAGCATGCGGTTGATCGCATGAATGGTGCGCGGGGCGAAGCGCATGCCGCTGTCCTCCAGCGCCACGCGGCGGCATTTGATCATGCGCAGTTGCTCGATGCTGTCCGTGTCTGCCTTGTGGGGCGGCTTGCCGGTCAGGGCATGGTAGAGGGAGGCGCCAAGACTGAAGATATCACTGCGGTAGTCTTCGCGGTTATCCAGCACCTTCTCCGGAGCCACATAATAGGGTGTGGCCCAGATTTCGCCGGAGTTGTCCGCGCCGCGATCCACGAAGAGCGCCAGACCGAAGTCCACCACCTTGGCAGTGCCAGTTTCGGTGAAGAGAATGTTTGCGGGCTTCACGTCACGATGGATCAGGCCCATCTGCTGGGCGGCGCGCAGGCCCTCAGCCACTTCCAGGCCGATTCGCAGGGCCTCGGTCTCCTTGATGCGGCCATCCCGGCGGATGCGCTGCTCCAGGTTTCCACCGTCCACCAGTTCCATGGCGATGTAAAAGTAACCCTGGTCATAGCCTACAGAATAAAGCTTGATGACGTTCGGGTGGTTCACATTGGCCGTGATCAGGGCCTCCTGGCGGAATTGCTCGATGCGGGTCGCATCGCGGCTGTAGCGCTGATTCAGGATCTTGAGCGCCACCCGGCGTCCCAGGGTCTCGTCTTCGGCCTCAAACACCCGGCTCATGCCACCCTCGCCGATCTGGCGGATGATCATGAAGTGGTCGAACTTCCGCCGCACCCGCACCATCTGCCCGCAGAAGGGGCATTTGAGCTTGGTGAAGGGGTCCAGGGAGGTCACGTCGATCTGGTTTTGGCAGACCGGACAGGTGCTCAGGTAGGACTGTTCAGGGACGGGATACACTCGGGAGGGAGGAAAAAGAGAGGATGTCTGGAGTTTCTAGAGGGAGGAAAGGGGCGAGGTGAAGAGGAAAAAGGCGTTGATTTTGGAGTCAGGTGCGGGCTTTTGACTGATCTGTGGCGTTTTTGTTCACGCTTGTCGTATGCCAGAAATTACAGATTGCTAAATTAATTCGAAAATCGACTTTCAAACCGTGGAATGGACCCTCTCTGATGCCGCCGAAACCGGCTCCCGACTCGACAAGCACCTCGCCGCGCGTTTTTCCGATCTTTCCCGGGCTCGCGTGCAGGATTTGATCAAAGAGGGCCATGTCACCCTGAACGGTCGCCCGGCCAAGGCCAGCGCCTCCCTGAGGATGGGTGATCAGCTCACCATGACCATCCCGGAAGCTGTCCCCGTGGAGGTGGTGGCCCAGGACATCCCCCTGGACGTGCTTTTTGAGGACAAGGACATCCTGGTACTGAACAAATCCCCCGGTTTGGTGGTGCACCCGGCAGCGGGAAACCCGGATGGCACCCTGGTGAACGCCCTCCTGCATCACTGTGATGACCTCAGCGGTATCGGCGGGGAGATGCGGCCCGGGATTGTCCATCGTTTAGACAAGGACACCTCCGGCTGCATGGTCGTCGCCAAGAACGACATCGCCCATCGCCGCCTGACCGAGGCGTTCGCGGAGCGCCGCCTGAGCAAGATCTACCTCGCCGCCATCAACGGCCTGCCGAAGGAGACCAGCGGCCGCGTGCAGAACATGATCGGCAGGCATCCCGTGGACCGCAAACGCATGTCCGTGCTCTATGACGGCTCTGGCAAAGAAGCCGTGACCGAGTGGGAACAGATCGCCACCTTCAAAGGTAGCGCCCTCATCCGCTGCAAGCTTCTCACCGGCCGCACCCATCAGATCCGCGTCCATATGCGCGAGTCGTTAGGCCATCCCATCCTCGGTGATCCCATCTACGGCAATCCCAAGCGCCAAGTCGTCCCCGTGACCCGTCTCATGCTGCACGCCTGGAAACTCAGCTTCCACCACCCCATCCACGATCAGCCCATGAACTTCGAGGCACCCGTGCCGGAGGAGTTTTGGTCTTGGATGGCGGGGGTGTAGGATGCAATCAATCAATCAATCAAACAACGAACTGTTCTTCTAGTTCGGCCAATTCCATGCGTGTCTACGAGAGCCGGGGAGGCTGGATAACCAACTTCTACTTTTCGAGCCACGAAGGCAGCGAGAAAAACGCCATTGAGATTCTGGAGCGTTAGGGAGATCGTTTGTTACTTCGGGTGACCGGCGAGATCATCGACGTTAACCACTACGACGATTCCCAGCTCCGCTCCAGGGTCACGGTTGTTACTTGGTTTGTTCGGGATGCAGCCACCAAACGTTCCATGCAATAGGCTAACCCCAGTTCAACCAGGCGACGATGCTTGAATGCTTGGCTCGTATATGCTGGCCAATCGTCAGAAGATCCGCAAAATCACCCCTTATTCCGCCTGTCTCCCCATGAAACTCGCCTTGATGCTCATCCTGGTTTGTGCGCTGTCTCATGCGGCCGAACGTCTGACCCCTGAACTCGAGCCTGCCAGCGAGGTGGAGCTGATCCCTGCGCTGAAGGCCACGAAGGACTTCCGCGCTCTGGCGCCTCTCATGAGACGAGGGTTGCTGTGTGACCAGACGAGTTACCGGCAATATGCAGCCGAGTGGTTCATCCAGCATGGCACCTTCGAGGATGTGTCTTATCTCATCGATGCCCTTTCGGACGATACCGCTTCCACGGGGGCCAACTACCCTGTGGCAGGCATGAACACCACCCGCTACTGGGCCAATGTCGCGCTCATTGTGATTTGCAAAACCAGCTTCGACTACCGGCACGATGCATCCGACAAGGATCGTGAAGACGCCATCATGTTATGGACCCAGCACTGGAAAATGATGAAAGAGCGAGCTGAAAGGAAGAAAGCGTCCGGCCGATAATACTGCCCGCATCCCCATCCATGAAAATTCGCCCTCCCTTTTGGTTCGCGCTGGCCGCCGTGATTGTCTTCGCGGTTTGGCGGCTCGATCTGTTTGCGCAGCCTCAGGATATCGGCCATGGGGTCCGGTTTGTGCCGCGGCGAGTGGGGGGCGTGATGCTGCGATTGGTGTTCTTTGATGAAGCCACGACCGCGCTGCGCGTGCTGGCAAACCCTGACCGCCAATCCGAAAAGAGGCTGGAGGTGTGGGGACGGGAAGCCAAGGCATTGGCGGTGTGCAATGGCGGCTACTTTGAGCTCGCCACACGACTGCCTTCGGGTTTGGAAATCGCAGGAAGCGTGCGCAGCGGAGTGTTTCTAAATCGCGGGGAATTTGGCGGCAGTTTCATCGTGAAGGATGGCAAACCGGCGCTGGTGTGGGACACGGAGTTTCAGGATGATCCGAAAATCACCGAGATGGTGCAATGCAGCCCTTGGCTGGTGAGTGATGGCAGACCGTGGTCGGCACCCCTGTCTAAGGACAATGAGCCGGAGCCGAAAAACGCCCACACATTCATTCTCACCGATGGTGTGGGGCACTGGGCTTTCGGCACGGCTAAGAGTGTCGGCTTGCAGGAACTGGCGCGGCTTTTAGCGACGCCTGGTGTCATATCCGAGTTCCCGGTGAAACGGGCGCTCAGCCTGGATGGAGGTCCTTCGACAGGTTTGTGGTTCAAGACGGCAAATGGCCGGGAAGACTACGAGAAACCCAGTTGGGTAGTGCGCAACGGCATCGCGGTGATTCCTTCTTCAGAAGCCTTGGACCGCTAAAAGACGCTCATGAGCACAAGTAACCCTGCATGATGGGATCGGAACATGAGCGCTAATGAGCGTGTGTTAGTGGTTAACAAAGTTTGCTTCAAACCGCGAAAAACCTCACGGGATCAACAGCGTCGCGAGGCCGAGGAACACCCCCATGCTCACCACATCCGTCGCCGTGGTGAGGAAGATGCTGGAGGCAGTGGCGGGATCGGCGCCGAATTTGCGCAGGGTGAGGGGGATCAGGGCTCCGCAGAGGCCGCTGACGACGCAACTGGCCACCATGGACAGCCAGACCACGGTGGAAAGCATGAGGGCATCCGGGTTCCCCTGCATCTTGGCATAGATGAACATGCCGATGGCGGCGCTGATGCCCACGAGCATGCCGTTGTAGAGGCCTAACAAGCCCTCCTTGAAGACGAGCCTTTTCTCATCTCCGGCATCGAGATCTCCCATGGTGATGCCACGCAGGGTGACGGCCAGGGCCTGACAGCCGGTGTTACCGGACTGACCGGCCAGCACGGGCAGGAAGGCGGCGAGGATGACGATGCGCTCCAGGGTGTGCTCAAAGACACCCACCACTGCGGCGGCGATGAAGGCGGTGAGCAGATTGATCTGCAGCCAGGGATGGCGGAATTTCAGGCTGCGGGAGACGGGCGTGCTGAGACGCTCTTCCTTTTCCACACCGACCATCGTACCGGCCTGGGCACTGATCTCGATGGCGCGGGCCTCAAAGAGGTTCTGACCACGCACCAGGCCGAGCAGACGTCCATCGGCGTCACAGATGGGATACACGGGGATGTGACGGTTCACGGTCAGCTTCATCGCATCCGTCAGCGCCATGTCCGGCTGCAGGGCGAAGATGTTCGTGTACATGACCTCGGAGAGAGGCGCGTCGGGCTTGCCGAGCATGAGGTCACGGAACACCAGCACGCCGAGGAGTTTGTTAGACTCGTCCGTGACATAGCCATAGGTGATGAAGGCACGCTTGGTCAGCTTGCGCAGTGCCTCGATGGTGTCGCGCACGGTCATCGTGGGGCGGAAGACGGCCACGGGCGGCTCCATGAGCCAGCCCACGCTGTCCTCCGGATACTGCCGGTTGTGCATCCACTGGTGCGCCTTTTCGATCGGCGCGGCGGCGATCAGCTTGCAGCGGTGCTCCTCCTGCATCTCATGCAGGACCTGCTGTGCCACCATGGGGTTCAGGGCCTCGAGCACGAACACGCCTTCTTCCGGGGCCCGGGTCTCGAGCAAATCCGCCACGGCATGAGGGGCCAGGCTATGGACCTCATCGAGAAGGGCGTCTTGGGTAGTGGTGATGGCGGCAGCTTCAGAACTCATGAATCGCGGAAAACAAAGCAGAGGTGGACGGCTTGTCCACCCTGCAGGCAGCAGGTAGGACTAAAGTCGGAGCCGGGCAGGGTGCCTCGTGTTTCATCAAGATCTCTGCGTTCCCAAACCGACAGGCTAAAAATCCTTCCCCACCTGGCTAGGTCTGGAAGTAGCCTTTGAGTTCCTCATCGAAGTATTGTAGGGCATTTTTGATGGGCAGGGGCACACCGCCGCCGAGGGCGCAGAGGCTGGTCTGCTCCATGGTGTCCAGCAGGTCGGTGATGAGCTCGCGGTCGATCTTGTAGCTGCTGTCATCACGGGCTTTGGCGATGAGCTCCTTGCCACGCGTGCTGCCGAGCCGGCAGGGGAAGCATTTGCCGCAGCTTTCGTCAGCGGTGAACTGGAACAGATGCTGGATGTATTCGATCATCGGCATCGACACCGGAATGCTGACGATTCCGGCATGACCGAGCAAGAAGCCAGCTTTCTTAAAGCTCTCGAAGTCCACCGTGAGCTGACCGATGTGCGAGATGGGCACGATGCCGCCGAGCGGCCCGCCGATCTGCACGGCTTTGATCGGTGTCTTGAAGCCGCCCGCGAGATCAAACACGGTCTGCAAGGGCGTGCCCATGGCTACCTCATAGATGCCTGGCTTCACAAAATGCGAGTCCAGCGAAAGCAGCTTGGGTCCTGTGGACTGCGGGGTGCCGATCTGCGCATAGCCTTTGCCACTCATCGTGAGGATGGCGTGGAGGTTGGAAAAAGTCTCGACGTTGTTGACGATGGTCGGCTTGCGGAAAAGGCCCTCGATAGTAGGGAAGGGGGGGCGGGTGCGGACTTCCGGGCGCTGGCCTTCGAGGCTGGCCAGCAGGGCGGTCTCTTCACCGCAAATGTAGGCTCCGGCACCCTTGATGCTCTTCAGCATGAAGTTGAAGCCCGTGCCCAGAATGTCCTGCCCCAGGAGCCCCGCAGCGCGCAGATCCTCAATGGCCTCATTCACGAGGGTGACTGAATCTGGATACTCCGCACGGATGTAGAGAATGCCTGTCTCGGCACCTGCGAACCATCCGGCGACCATCATGCCCAGGAGCACGCTGTGCGGGCGCTGCTCCATGAGATATTTGTCGATGTAGGCTCCGGGATCACCCTCGTCCGCATTGCAGACGATGTATTTTACCGTGCCCTCGGCGGCGCGGCAGCTTGACCATTTGAAATGCAGCGGGAAACCCGCGCCGCCACGTCCGCGCAATCCACTCTCCTTGAGTTCGGTGGACAAGGCATCACGATCACCTGCGGTGATCAGCTTTTTCAAAGGTGCGTAGTATTCGTCAATGCCCGGAAACTCAGCGGTGAGCTGAGGCAACTGCAGATGCGAGACCACGGCGTAACGATCAATGTGATCACCCTGACCGGTCTGGAAGAGGCTGCCGAGCGCCGCATCGGCCTGGCCCGAGTAATTCTTCCCCTGATACTGAAAAGCGCCGCCGTCATGGCAGCGGCCGAGGCAGCAGATGTGGCCGATCTCGTCTTTGTTGAAGTGAGTCTCGAGGGTGTGATGTAACTTGTCCTGCGTGCCTGCGCAGAGACAGGCGCTGCCATTGCAGACCAGCACCTTCTTCCCCTCGTTCTCCTTTTTCAGAAAATCATAGAAGGATACCGCGCCAAGGGTGAGGGCATCCCCGAAGAGATGATCCTGTCCCATGCGATGCACGAGGTCACTCTTCTCTGCGGTGCCGCTCTTCTCAGCCGCCTCGACCATGCGCTCGAAGACATTTTTTTCGACACCTTTACGAAAAGACAGCGCGCTGAGATTTTTCGACATGATTAATGCGAATACTACGGAAAGCGGTGGCGTTTTGCACCATCGAAATGGGTCCGCCCTTCCCCATCAGGTGTCCAGGGGGCTCTTAAACCACGGAAAATGAATCTAAACTGCCCCTTAGCGACGAACAAGGTGGCATGTTGTCTCCGCGTCTCGCCATCATCGGTTCCGGTATTTCGGGGCTTGGCTGCGCGTATTTTCTGCACCGGAAATTTGATCTGACGCTGTTCGAATCCGCGAACTATGTGGGTGGCCATACCCACACGGTCACGGTGCCGGAGGGTGGCCGGGAGGTGCCTGTGGACACGGGCTTCATGGTGTTCAATCACCACACCTACCCCCTGCTTTGCCGGCTTTTTGATAAGCTAGGCGTCGAGACCAAGAAGACGGAGATGTCTTTCAGCATGGCGCACAGAAGCAGTGGCTATGAGTGGAACGGGGGTGGGCTGGCAAAGATTTTCGGCCAGCGCCGAAACCTGCTCAGTCCGCGCTTCTGGCGCTTCATTCTCCAGATTGACCGCTTCAACGCGCATTGTCTCACCGCAATGCACGATCCGCGCTTTGAGAACATGACACTGGGGGAGTTCGTGCATGATTGTGGCTACGGTCAGGACTTCCTTGACCTCTACATTCTGCCGATGGGCAGCGCTGTGTGGTCCACGCCGCCGGATCGCATGCTGGACTTTCCCGCGAGGACTCTGATGCACTTTTGGTTTAACCATGGCTTTCTGGCCATGCACACGCGGCGTCAATGGTGGACGGTGTGTGATGGCTCGCGGCAGTATGTGCGGAAGCTGATCCCGCCCTTCGCCGACCGCATCCGGCTGAACACACCCATCGTTAAGATCGAACGCCAGGATGGACGGGTGATGGTTCAGCCGAAGAGTGGTCCTGCCGAGGCCTTTGACCACGTGATCCTCGCCACTCATGCGCCCACGAGCCTGCGCATGCTGGCTCATCCCACTCTGCTGGAGCAGGAAGTCCTCTCTGCCTTCCGCTACCAGGCGAACAAAGCCACGCTTCACTCCGATGAGCAATTTATGCCGAAAACGCGCCGTTGCTGGGCCTCATGGAACTACCGCATTGATCAGGATGCCTCCGGAAGCATCGTCCCAAGCACCCACTACTGGATGAATGAGCTCCAGGGGGTCTCTGATCGGAAGAACTATTTCGTGTCCATCAATGCTCCGGACTCGCTGGACGAGTCAAAGGTCCATCAGCGCATCGACTACGAGCATCCGCTGTTTGACCTCGCTGCCATCACGGCTCAGAAGCGACTTCCGGCGCTCCGTCAAAGCGCCACTGAGACGCGCACCTACTTCTGCGGTGCCTGGAGCCGGTATGGCTTCCATGAGGATGGATTCATGTCCGCCGTGGAGACCTGCGCCCATCTTCTCGGGGGTGATCCCTGGACGTCTGGAAACAACTGAGCCGGGCCTCGCCTTGATGGCCAAACTTCCTTTCCTGAATGCCTGACAATTTCCAATCCTCTCTCTACGAGTGTGATGTTGTCCATGAGCGGCTGCTGCCGCGGCGGCATGGGTTTCGCTATCATCTCTTTTTTATGGATCTGTGGCTGGATGAGCTGCCACAAATCGAGCGGGAACTGCGGCTCTTTAGCGTGGACCGGTTCAATGCCTACAGCTTCCGCGATGCCGATCATCTCGATCTTGGTGCTGGCCATCTGCGGCTCAACCTGGAGAAGTGGCTCCTGGAAAACCACGGTGTGTGCCTTGCTGCAGGCTCGCGGATCCGGCTTGTGACCCTGCCTCGTGTCGCGGGCTACTTTTTCAATCCGGTCTGCTTCTACTTTGTATATGACGCGAGCGGCAAGGCCGTCCATGCCCTGTGCGAGGTGACGAACACGTTTCATGAGGTGAAGCCGTACTTTCTGGCGGCTCCAACGAGGGCGGGAGTGTTCGAACTCATCGTGCCGAAGCATTTTTATGTCTCCCCCTTCTCCCGGCTGGACACCTCTTTCCACTTCAAGCTGGAAGTGCCTGGTGAGGAAATTCGCATCCAGATTGATGACTTGGAAGGTGACCGCCGCACGCTGGTCAGTTGGATTCACGGCCATAGGAGGCCGCTCACAGACAGCAGGCTGGCCTTCTACTTCCTACGCTATCCTGCGCTCACTCTTCAAGTGATCGGCAAGATTCACTGGCAGGCTTTTCTCCTCTGGTGGCGAGGCTTTGAGTTTTTTAGCAAGAGAACCGACCGCCATCTGCAAACCGATCTCTACCGCCCCCACAGCAGCCTCACAGATCCCTGACCCCCCATGAACTCTTATACCGCTTTCCCGGGCATCGAGCCCTTGGAGATGACCCACTCCTGCAACCGTTGGGCCCTGGCCATCTCCAGGCGTTGTTTGCATCGTTGGTTAGTCTTGAGGGTATTACGCTCTTTCACGAAAGGTCGGCTGCGGATGGACCTGCCCGGAGGCGAGCGCCTCTTTTTCGGCGATCCCACGCTGACTCAAGCGACGGCGCACATCCAGGTGCGCAAGCCCCTGTCGTTCTTTGTCCATGTGGCCCGCTATGGCGGCGTAGGCCTTGGCGAAGCCTACACGGATGCCTGGTGGGATACCCCTGATCTCCGCGCCGTGCTCGATTGGTTCATCATCAACATCCAGAGCAGTCCGGAGCTCCAAGGCTCCTCACAGCGTTTTAAAATGATCGGCTTCCTGCGGTTCGTGAACCGCATGCACCACCTCCTGCGGCCGAACTCCATCAAGACCAGCCGACGGAACATCGCCGAGCATTATGATCTCGGGAACGAGTTCTACAAACTGTGGCTGGATCCCACCATGACTTACTCAGCCGCCAAATTCACGGCGGCTGACCAAACCCTCGAAGACGCGCAGATCGCGAAGTACGATGCCCTGTGCGAAAAACTCTTCCTCAAGCCTGACGACCATGTTCTCGAGATCGGGTGCGGCTGGGGTGGTTTCAGCATTCACGTGGCGCGCAAGCACGGTTGCCGCGTTACCAGTGTCACGATCTCGCAGGAGCAGTTCAGCGAGGCCACGAAGCGGGTGAAGGAGGCCGGGCTTGACCACCTCATCGAGATCCGTCTGCAGGACTATCGGCACATCACCGGCCGATTCGACAAAATCGCCTCCATCGAAATGCTCGAAGCCGTGGGCGAACAATACCTCGAAACCTATTTCGCCAAATGCGCCGAGGTGCTCGAGCCGCACGGCATTCTCGCCGTGCAAATGATCACCGTGCCCGATCACCACTTTCGTCAGCTGGCCAAAGGCACGGACTGGATTCAGAAGCACATCTTCCCAGGCTCACTGCTGCTGGCTGTCGGTCATGTGAACGCGGTCATCTCCAAAACCAGCAAGCTGAGCCCGCTGGCTCTCGAAGACCTGGGCGACGGCTATGCACGCACCATGAGCGAATGGCATACCCAATTCAATGCACGGCTCGCTGACATCCGTTCCCAGGGCTTTGGAGAGACCTTCATCCGTAAATGGAACTATTATCTCAAATACTGTGAGTCAGCCTTCGCCACCCGGAACATCAGCGTGGTCCAGGCCTCATGGAGCCGCTACAGCCATGAAGCCATGCAGCAGCGATGGTGAGCCTGACATATACTGTCCCCTCCATGACTCAGGCATTGCGCCTAACTGAACGTATCGTCTCATGATCATTGTCCTTCGTGCTTTCTTCATCCTCGTTCTGCTGTCCATGATCGCGGTCACTTCCTGGGCCAGCACGGAATGTGCGTTGTGGGACACACCTCGGGATGTTGCCACGCACCCTTGGTTCATTGCCACGCTGCTCGACACCTACTGGGCGTTTTTGACCTTTTACTGCTGGGTGGCTTACAAGGAAACGTCGTGGCTCGCCCGTGCCGCCTGGCTCGCGGGCATTCTGCTGCTCGGCAATATTGCCATGGCTGTCTACATGCTCATCCAGCTCTTCAAGGTGCCCGTGGATGCGAGGATCGAGGATGTGCTGCTAAGAAGGAGGTCCGCATGAGCCTTCTTGTCGCTGCCTTGATCCTTCTCGTGATGTTCATGGCTACCTGGTGGCTGAGCGTGAAGCTGGACAACTATTCATTCGTGGATGTCACCTGGTCACTCAGCTTCGCTCCCGTGGCGGTGTGGTATGCCGCTGCCGGAAATGGCTGGGGGACCAGACGCATCGCCATCGCGGTGCTGGTGGCCGCGTGGAGCCTTCGTCTCGGTATCTTTTTGTGGAAACGCATCGTCGGCCATCACCCGAAGGAAGACGTCCGGTATGCGGCGCTCAGGAAGAAATGGTCAGCGAATCTTCCACGTGCATTCCTCGTTTTCTTCCTCGCACAAGGTGTGCTCGTGTGGCTGCTGATGCTGCCGGTATGGTTGATCGTTGATCGCGCGGACGAGCGCTTCGCTCCGCTTGAGATCATGGGCCTCACGGTGTGGGCAGCCGCCCTGATTGGGGAAGGCATCGCGGATGCACAACTGGCGAAGTTCAAGCGCAGCAACCGGGATCCGATGGTGGTCTGCCAGATCGGACTCTGGCGCTATAGCCGCCACCCGAACTATTTTTTCCAGTCGCTGCTCTGGTGGGGACTCTTCCTGATGGCTCTGCCTGCGCCGTGGGGCTGGACTGCCATCGTCGCGCCACTGGCCATGTTACACTTCCTTCTCAACGTCACGGGCATCCCGCTGACTGAGAAGCTCTCCCTAGAGAAGCGTGGTGACATCTACCGCGAGTACCAGCGCAGCACGAGCGCCTTTGTCCCGTGGTTTCGTCGTCACACCAGGCTGCGTGATGGCAGCGAGTAATGTGGCTTTGATCATCAATTCATCTCTTCAACGCAGACGCCTTTTCCCACTCCATGCTCAATCTCAACGACCTCCTCGCCAGGGACCTCCTGCCGGACGCGGTGATCCGCTTTGGCATTCGTCAGCGGCTGGCAAGCCTGCTGGCAAGGCATAAAGAACCCAGCCTGGAGGGTCAGCGGGCGCGGCTGATGCGCCATGTGGCTGAACTTAAGGGCATGCCCGTCGCCATCTCCACGGAGGAGGCCAATGAGCAACACTACGAAGTGCCAACACACTTCTACCAGCTCTGCCTCGGCAAGCACCTCAAGTACAGCAGCGGCTACTGGCCGGAGGAGACGACGACCCTGGATGAGTCGGAGGCGATCATGCTGAAGATGACCTGTGAACGTGCCGACTTGGCGGATGGACAGCGCATCCTCGAACTCGGCTGCGGCTGGGGATCGCTCTCGCTCTGGATGGCGGAGCACTACCCAAACGCGCAGATCACCAGCGTTTCAAACTCACGCACCCAGAAGAAGTTCATCGACGCCGAGGCTGTGCGGCGAGGGCTCACAAACCTTACGGTCGTCACCGCAAACATGGTTAGGTTTGAGGGATGTGGTGACGGCGCCTTTGACCGTTGTGTGTCGGTGGAGATGTTTGAGCACATGAAGAACTATCAGGAGCTCTTTCGTCGCGTTTCAGTGTGGCTGAAACCCGGCGGAAAGCTCTTCGTGCACATCTTCAGCCACCGTGAGCACGCCTATCATTTCGAGGTGCACAGTGATGCGGACTGGATGGCGAAGTATTTCTTCACGGGAGGGCAGATGCCCAGTGATGACCTGCTGCTTTATTTCCAAGACCATCTTCAGATCGAGGCTCATTGGTGTGTCAGCGGCCTGCATTATAGCAGGACTTCTGAAGCGTGGCTGGCCAAGATGGACGCCAGCAAGGCCGCGATCATGCCGCTCTTCCGGGAGACCTACGGCGAGCATGAAGCCGTGAAGTGGTGGAGCTACTGGCGCATCTTCTTCATGGCTTGCGCCGAATTGTGGGGCTATCGCGACGGCGAAGAATGGATCGTGAGCCACTATCTATTCACGAAGCCTGTTTGAATGGCCAGCGTCATCCTTTGAATGACATCGCCGCTCCTGCGCCGGCGGAGAAAGCCCCGCCAAGCCGAGGTTTGATCTCTGGTTCGGGCAGCATCCACACTTGGCTGTTGGCCTGGCCTTGTTGACGACGCTTCATCATTTTCCGCAGAAGCAGCCAGCCGAGCCCCAGAACGGCCATGCTGGAGAGCACGACCTTGGTGATGGGGCTGGTGAGCCACTGAAACAACGGGGTGGGGGCTTCGCCACCTCCAGTCACTTCACGCAGGGATGGGCCGGCCGTCTTGGGGAAGGGCGTGGTGGGGATGGATTTCTCCAACCAGAACAGCCGTGTGGAGAGCCGCACCGTGTAACGATGAAACTGCTCCATGGGATCGTCCGCCTCTTGAGCATCACGGATGCAGTCTGCCACCATGTCCATCAGCAGGTCAGGCTTCGCGGCTGCATGCAAGGGGCGCGAAAGCAGCACACGGGCGCGCCAGGGCTCGCCGAGCGGGAAGATGGCGAGACAGGAGTGCTGACGCCCCAGCGCGCCATGAGCGATGGTGGCCGGATCCAGGCTGTCCGGCAGCTTTTGATCTGCATCGAGAACCAGGATGTGGAGGCGGATGCGGGCGTCTGAATGGTGAAACTCAAGCAGACGCTCGATGTCCGCGCGAGCGATTTCAGGGACGAGATTTTGCGGGTCGATCAGATAGTCGTTGGCCGGTGAGTCATCCAGCGAGGCGATGATCTCCGCCGGCAGATCCTTCAAGGCCATCACAGGTGTCGGCACTCGGGGTGCTTGAGCGGGCCGTGCCTGCTGCAAAAGATTTCCAGGCAGGAAGAGGGAAAGATCCGTGGCTCCAAACTGCGGGTTTAAAGAGGATGGCGTGTCCATCAGCCGCGGCCCGAACTGCAAGGCACCTGGATCCTGAGGCAGGGATGGCACCAGGGATTCACCGGGGAGCAATGAGTTAAACTGACTGCCCGGCTCCTGCGGAATCGGTGCACCATTCACCAAAGGCGGGCGCTGATCCCAACGCGGCAGGGGAAGCTCCTCATCGATGCTCTGGGCGCTGCTGGTGACAGCAGCACCAAGCAGGCTGAGCAGGGCGAACGAGGCCCTCCGAAGCTGGAGGTCAATGCGCACGTGGGATGAGGGGCTGCGAAGGCGGGCGCGATGGCTGGGTGCCAGGGCGCAGGCTTTGCAAACCGAGGTCCGAGGCATCTCCCACCACGGAGGGAGCGCGCTCCGCGCGAGGTTTCTCAAGGCGGGCGGCGCGGCGAAGTTCCCGGTCGAGGCGATCGCAGGCACGCTCGATGCAGCGCGCGATCTCGCCACGTTTGAGCGGACGAGTCAGTTCGTTGAGGATCTTGGTCAGCACTGGCTCCGTCAGGACTTGTTCCAGCGCATAGCCTACCGTTACCGCCACCTCCTCACGCAGCGGGTCCACCAGCATGACAATGGCGAAGTCGTTGCGCCGGGTGACCTGATGCGTGTGAAAGGCACCGTGATTGATGAGCCAGAAGCCCAAATCGCGAAGTGTCAGCGTCTCGGGCAGCATGCCGATGTAGGCAGCCATGAAGCACTGGGGGAACCGCCGCTCAAATTCGTCCAGCAGCACCTCGATGTGCCGTGTGTCCCGCAGATTCAGCCGGTTGGAGACATCCGTGATGCGCTCCAGCCTTACCCAGTCAGAGCCCAGGTAGGCCCGGATGGCCGTTGCCGAAAACCCACACGCCAAACAGGCACCTTGGCCTGGAGCGATGGGAGCTGAGCAATGCGGGCAGTTCATTCTTTTAGTTAATCTCTCTTAAATTCATACCACCGCAAGGTTTTCATAGTGCCTTGTTGAATTGAATAACTGTCGGAGAGAACTCAGAAGCCCCTTTCTAGGCCGTGGGGCGGCGCATCTCACGCTGCATCCACGCGAAGCCTGCCACCGCGAACACGGCGCCAAGGCCTACCATGTCCCATGGCAGGTGAGTGGCGTCTTCGAGTTCCTGATCTCCATGTCCGAGCAAGCCTGCCAAGGGCTTTAGCAGTTGTGAACCGGTGAGGTTGACGATGAAGTGGCCGACCAATCCCGGCAGCAGCGACCCCGTTTTCAAGGTGAGCGATGCAAAGATCACGCCGATCGGCACCGCCACCACAAACTGCCAGGGATTCAGATGGAAGAGCCCGAAGATGATCGCGGTAAACCAGATGGCCTTGTTTTTGGAGTAATGCGCAGCGAAGCCGCGGAGCATCCAGCCGCGGAAGAACAACTCCTCCGCCAACGGCGCCAGAATGACCAGACAAAGAACATTCAGAGCCGGCGGGCCCGTCATCATATCGCGGAATGCGGACTCAAAAAACGCGGGCATCGGAATCTGCGAAGCGAGCCTGTTCAGGACAAGACTCAACCCGAAGCAGCCGAGGATGAGACCTGGTATCATGCGGACCGGGCAGGGGCGGATGGCAAAGGAATCCCGCCAGGAACGGCGGCTGATCAGCACACCCGCGATCATGGCCACCGGCCAGCCGATAATTTGGGAGATGAAGGTCAGCGTCAACGAATCCAACGGTCGCTTCTGAAGATACATGTAGACCCCGAGCGGGACGGTCACTGCAAAGACAGCGATGTAGTAGATGACGCTGGTGATGAGGGCACTTGCAAGGCGAGGCCCTGGGGCAGGTGATGCTGGCGGGACGGTTGGTGCTAGAGGTGGCTCGTAGCCAAATTCCTCCGCGCTGGGCTCCTTGGGAAGGTTTTCCATGATCGATGAGACGCAGCAGAAGATCGGGCCGGGTCCATAAACTCTTCCAAGGAACTCACCAAAGAGGTGGTTTCCAGCTAGAAACGCTGTGACGGGCAGGGCAAAGGCCTCACAAAGTCATTGCCGTCTGAGCTTTTCCGCATCATTCAGGCCGCCTGACCGTTTCCTCACCCCCGCCGTGAATCCTCCACCCCAAAAATCCAACATGACCTGGCTCACCTATGCCCTCCTCACCGTGCTCTCCTGGGGCGTCTATGGTGTCATCCTCCACGCTGCCCGCTCCAAGATGCCCATGGGCCCGGAGACGCCGAATGCGAGCTTGAAAGCCTTTTTGTTCGTCTGCATCGCCTACGCGGCCATCGGTGTGGTCACGGTAATCGTGCTGAAGAGTCGCGGCACGAACTGGAGTTTCACGGGGCCTCAAGGGAATGGCATCCCGCTGGCCACACTGGCCGGCATCGCCGGAGCGGTAGGAGCTCTCACCCTGGTGCTTGCTTTGGGTGCGGCGTCACCGATCAAGGGAGCGGCCGCCGCCGCTGCGGTGATGCCTATCGTCTTTGCCGGAGCCCCTGTGGTGAACACGATCACCGCCATGCTGGTGCATCCGCCGGAAGGCGGCATGAAGTCCATCCCGCCGCTCTTCATCGTCGGCTGCTTGCTGGCTGTGAGTGGCGCTTTCCTGGTCGCCAAATTCGCACCTTCAAATACCGGTGCGGCCGCCACGCACAAGCCTGTGGCTGCTGGTGCTGCCGAGCCTGCCAAGCATTGATTGATGGACAGGTTCTTTGACTCCTGTTTTTGACCTTTGATCCAGGCGCTCTGTCAGCCATGAAGGCCGGCAGAGCGCCTTTTTCGTGGAGTGGAGAAGGCGCTCTATTCTCGCGGGGCACCACGCGAAGCGCTCAAACGCGAGCGGCACTTCTTTCCTGGCTATAAGTGTCGAGACCGGAGGAGGCCGGATGCATCGCTGCCTCCGGCCTCAATCACCCCACACGGGGATCAATCATTCACGAGGATGCGTTCCAGCAGCTTCTTCAGGCGCTGTGTGAACTTGGGCTTCGGCGCGACTTCAAGGGCCTCCCTGGCGGTGTTGCGCTCACGATTGAAGTTGGCCAAGGCTTCTTCTGAGAAGGGGCTGCTGCCGACTGAATCGTGCACGCTTGGCGGCAGATCATACATGCCTTCGACAATGCGCGGCTGGATGAAGATGAGCAGTTCGCGAGCGGAACTATCCCTGGTGCGGGAGCCAAACACCTTGTTCAGGACGGGGATGGCGGAGATGATGGGCACGTTGGTGCGGGTTTTGTTTTCATCCGTGCGGACAAGGCCGCCCAGGAGGACGGTAGACTTGTTCTGGCAGGCAATGATCGTGTTCAGCTCCTGCTTGCTGATGATGGGGTAGTTATTGCCGGCGATCGTGGTGTTGCCGGCGCGTTCACTGTTCTGCTGGGAAACCTGCAGGGTGAGCTCATCGGCTGAGTTGATGAGCGGGATGATGTTCAGGCTCAGCACGATGTCCTGATACTGCACATTGGACAGGAAGCTGTTGTTGTTCGCCCCGTTCACGAGCGAGCTCTGGGTGGAGGAGGCAATGGGGAAGCTCAGACCGCTGGTCAGTGTGGCGGGCGAGTTATTCTGGGTGAAGACGGTCGGACGGGAGATCACTTTGAATTTGGAGTCGCCCTCCAGCAACTGCGCGACCAAGTCCAGGCCGGCATGCACACCGCCGACGAAAGTCAGGCCATTGCCCGAGGCCAGAGCAGTGGCCGCGCTGACAACGTTACGCGGGTCCAAGGCTGACGTCGCGGGGGTGGTGCCGTTGGCCGCCACGTCCGCGCCAAGCAAATTGGCAGCCGAACCCGCCTGACCGAAGAAACCGCTGGCACCATTCGTGCGGCGACCACGGAAGGCTGTCTCCAGAGAAAAGCCGCGTCCTTCAGACATCTGGTAGTCACCGATCAGTGCGGAGATGACGATCTGCTGCGGACGGTGATCCAGTTCGTCCATGATCTCCTCCATGATGCGCAGGTGCTCAGGCGGTCCGGAAATGAAGATGGCGTTGGCCACAGGATCGGAGATGAGAAGGGTCTTGCCGATCAGCATGGAGGTAGGGCCATTGTTCTGGCGCAGGGGCTGGAGACTTCCGCCACCACCGCCGAAGCCAGAAGAGCCTCCCCCTGCACCACCACCAATGCCGCCGCTGTTGCTGCCAAAACCGCTGCTCATCCCATTGCTGCTGGTCGAGTTGCTGTTGTTGAACAGGCTGCTGCTGCTGTTGTTATTGTTCCGGTTTTGGGAATTGTTGTTCTGATTGTTCGTTCCCGTGCCGCCATTGGAGCCGCCAGAACTGCCGCCCTCGCCATCGCCTTCCGTGCGGGTGATGGCGTCACTGATGACCTGCATGGCTGCATCGACCGCGAGATACTTCAGCGGACGTGAGATGAAATTTCGCAACTCCGAGGCGGCATCGAGCTCGTCCACGAGCTTGCCGATGTAGTCAATTTGCTCGGCGGATCCAATGACCATGAGACAGTTGCGCCGTGTGATGGCGATGATCTTCGGCGGAGCTGCCTCGGCGGAGCTCCCAGCAGCACCCCCGGCTGCACCGAAGTTTTGGTTCACGGAAATGCTGGGCTGGACGGGCATGGCACCTGGAGTGTTCTGCGGGATGGCTGGCGTGCGGGTGTTGCCATTGGTGCCCTTCTCCTCATTGCCCAGGATCTCATCCAGAGCCGTCTTCACATCCTCGGCATCACTGCGGGTGAGCTGGAAGATCTTCTGGGTCGTCTCAGCCTGCTTGTGGTCCAGGCGTTCCATGAGTCCCACGATGGAACGAATGGTGTTGCTGTTTTCCGTGATGACCAGCGCCTTGGCATTCGGGATGGGGATGATCTTGCCGTAGGTGTGCAGCGGGTTCACCACTTCCTCGATGGCCTTCTTGGCATCTTCCGCATTCAAGTATTTGAGCAGGATGACGTAGTTCACCACTTGGTCTGTCAGCGGCAGTTCCATCGCGGACTCGATCAGGGGGATGCCTTCAGTGATCGGCTTCTTGGCGTCCACCGCCAGAAACTTGACCATGCCTTCTCCGGCGGGAGCGAATCCATAACCGTTGAGCAAGAGGCTCTTTTCGATGAAAAGGATGGCGCGGTCTTTGGGCAGAGTACCGGTTGTTTCGATCGAAACCGTGGCCTGCTCGGCATTGGCATCCCGAATGATTTTCAGGCCCGTGAGATCTTCATAAAGAAGCAGGATCTCGGAAATCTGAGTATTGGGAAACTGGAGCTCGACGCCCTCATCGGTGATGGCCTGATCCACATCGATGGCCTTCTTTTCGCCACCTGCGGCATTGCCCGCACCATTGGCACCGGCGGGCGCAGGGCGTGCCGACGCACCGGGTGTCATGACGGCCCCTGGAGCCGTCGCGGCATTGGGGCGGTTGAAAGGCCGCGCCCCTCCTGGAGGAGGAATGGTGTTTGGATTACGTCCAGGCTGCTGAGGGATCTGGGCAAAGATGGGAACGGCCAGCAGCAGTGCGCCGAAGGTGAGAAGAGTGCGGGTCAAGGAAAGCATGCCGGACATAGAAGCGATGGGGCTGGCGGAGGAGGCTGGAAGAAAAAGGCTCAAGGATTGCCCTGCGGGGCGACAACCGGCGCAGGGATCAACTGACGACGACGCGAGATGGTGGGCACGTTGCCTGGAACATTCGGATTCACCATGCCCTGCTGGATGACCTGTCCGTTCGCCATCGGGGCGCCAGTGGCACCATTGCCCCCCATGCCCTGTTGACCGGCTGACATGCCTCCTGGCAGATTAGGCGCATTGAAAACACGGCCGTTGGCCGTGGGGGAAACAGGCTTGGAGATCATGGGCTGGCCCCCGGGACGGCCCGGTTGACCGGGGACGGCGGGTGTGCCCGGCTGGCCCCCACCCGGCGCACCGCCTGCAGGACGGGCCGTGTTATTGATGGTTACCGGAGCGGCGTTCTCATCATACTTCAGGGTGGCCACGTCACCGCCCTTTTCGATTTCGGCGGAGGCATCCTTGCGGCTGCGATTGAAGTTAGCCTTCACCAATTTGAACTCATCACCTTCCTTATACTCATTGGTGACGCGCTTGATCTCATTGGTTTGCTTGTTGCGCATGCTGACGCGGATGAAGCCCTTCAGATTTAACATGCCGGCGAGCGCCCAGTCCTGCCCCCAATTTACGGTCGGCTGATTGATCACCACCACTTTGCGGGTGAATGGATTTTTATCCCAGACGGAATCGTAACGGGTCATGTCATACGCGATCGGAATGGCCGGACCGTCGTCCTCGGCTGCAGGGGGCTGGTCTTCCACCGCAGGAGCATCTGTGACGGGTGCGGGGACCTCGGCGGAGGCATCACCAGATGGCGGTGCGCCATCTGCAGGCGCAGCATCCTGAGCGCGAAGAATGATGCCTGCGGAAAGGACCAGAAGGGCGATGAGGCAATGGGTTTTCATGACGGAGGTAGTCTGAACCATTTTTCGATGCGCATGTTCACTTCAATTTTCTCCGGATTCTCCTCATTCGGAGTGATGGTCATCGCAGGCACGGAGACGAAGTTTACCGGCTGCTGAAGCTCAAGCAGCCAGTTCATCACAGGCTTCATCTCACCCTCCACTTTCAGCGTCACCACAGCTGCGGACATGCCCGCACGCTCGACCGGTTCATTCGGCTGCTTGAGCGGAATGTTGACGCTGTGTTTGGAGGCGAGTTCATCAGCAAGCGCAATGACATTGGAAATGGACTCACCCGGCTTGGTGAACACCGGTTGTTTCTCTGCGAGCCAGGCGGAACGCTGCTGCCAGAAATCTTGACGCGAAAGCAGTTCGTCTGCCTCGGCGCGCCGGGAAGTGATCTCGGCTGCATGACCGTCCACCTGCTGCTTCCAGGTTTTCAGCTTGTTCAGGCCGAGGAAAGCGCCGCCACCGATGAGGATGACTCCAAGGGCGAGGCCGAGACGTTGTTCACTGGCGGTCATAGCGATGTCACCTCCTGGCTGGATGCGTCCACGGCTGCTTCAGGCGGGCGTGCTTCGGCTCGGAAGGTTGCGGTGCCATTAGGCAGGCTGGTCGGGGCAGGGAAGTCCCACTGCCAGCGCTTGAAGGAGGGCGAGGCGACGAGCTTGTCGCGGAACTCGATGCCGTGGCCGAGAGAGGCTGCCTCACCATCGATGACAATGCCATCCGTGCGTAACTCAAAGCGTGTCACGCGAATGCCTTCCGGAGGCAACAGCAGGATGAGCTGATAGATGGACTCCACAGGATATAGATCCGGTGTCAGGGCAGGACGCAGGTCCTCCCAGTTCGCCTTCGCATCCCGGATGGCGGTCAGTTCAGGCTCGATGTTATTCAGGCGCTGTTCTTCAGCCGCGAGCTGACGCTCACGGAGCAGGACACGCATGGCGAAGGCACCCAAGGCTGCGATGAGCACAAAGGTGAAGGCTGCCACGCCCATCATCATCATGCGCCGTTGCTGGCGCTCATGACGGAGCTGCACGACCGGGGCTGGTACAAGTCGAGTGGCCTTGCCGGGCATGACGGGCGGTGTGGCGCGGCGGCTTTCTACCGGCAGGTCCAGACCATCGGTAAAACTGGCGGGGATGATATCCTCTGTCTCGTTGGTGCTGGAGATGCACACCAACTTCAGATCTGGCAGTGCACCGAGCAGTTCCAGGCCAGCCAGAATTCGACGGATTTCAGCCGCGGCATCGGAATCCAGCACGCGGGCGGCGAGAGCCTGACTGTGGAGCGGTGCGCCATGGGCATTCGGAACCGCCATGACCAACGAACCGGACTCCTGCCAAATCAATACCTCGCCGGGCTCCAGATGATGAAAGGCCACGGAAGGTGCAAAGCGCGCATGGTCTGCCGCAGACAGCACATGCGGGGGCAGGGGTGCCACCTGGATCAAGGCTGCGATAGGCTGATCCTTCTCGTCAGACCTGTCGTGGGAGATAATCTCAAAATTATGGTTCTCGGCCGTCTCATTGCCAAAGCCTGCGGCTTCAAGCTCAAGCTGGGCGGCTGAATCACGACGCGCACCTTCCACGCCCTGAAAGCGCATGGGGACGCTGACCACGGACTTGGCTGGCAGAGCCACCCATTCCGCATTTTTCCAGTTCCTAGACTCTCCATCGACGGCCTGCATGTTGCCGCCCTTGGTGCGCCAGGCACGGAACCCCTCTTCGTGAGGCACAAGCAGGAGTTCGTCAGCAGATTTCATGTCAGATATTTTGGGAGTCAGGGGCGCGATACTAGAGGACTCAGCCCTAAGTGCAAGGCGGGAGACAGCGCCTGCGTGATTCAAGTTCAACAATGTCTGAACGACATTTTTGCAACGCTTCGTCTCTTCGGTAATTCCGGGGCTTTAAAGTCGGTGCCTCTCCCGGCCGTTCATGAGCCTGGAGGCACATGCGACCTTCCTTGACTCTCATGCTGACCATGGCGATGCCTGAGTGTTCCAACCTGCCGCTTTTGACCTCCATTCATGCTGCCTGAGCAAGCCACCCGCCGCACCTTCCACAATGAGTTGTGGCGGTCGCTGCCCGCAGGTGTGCTGGATGCCATGTCATCGACCTTTGGCATGCTCATCGCGGTGCGTGTCTTCCATCTCGGGCAGGTGGAGAAGTCCATCTTTCTCAGTGCGACCAGCGGCGGCTTGATCACCAGTTTGTTCGTCGTGCCCTTGCTGCTGCGCGCGCGCAGCACCATCGCAAGGACGGCGGCGAAGGTGCAGATGCTCGGCGGCGCCTGCATGGCCACGGCGGCGCTGTTTCCCCATGATCCGTGGGTCTTCATCCTGGGGCTCAGTTTCGGGCTCTTCTGCTTCTCCATGCAGATCCCGCTGATGACCCAGATCTACCGGCTGAACTACCCGGAAGCGCAGCGTGGAAAGCTCTACTCCATCACGGGTGTCACGCGTTCCGCTGCTGCCGTGGCCTTCGGTTTCTTCGGCGGTTGGTTGTTAGGCCTGGACATCTCAAACTACACCTGGCTCCTCTGGTGCTTCGCCGCGAGCGGCTTTCTTTCGGGTTGGTGGACTTATGGTCTCCCCGCCATTTCCTGGGATAACACGGAGAATGCTGACACCCGTCTCTGGTCCGCTTTGCGCTGGGTGCGGGCGGATCGTGACTTCCGCACCTTGCTGATTTCCTGGATGATGATGGGCATTGGCAATCTCGTCGCCGCCAGTTTGTTCGTGGAGTATCTGGCCAATCCTAAACACGGCATCAATCTGCCTGAGCGCGAGGTGGCCTGGATCACGGGGGTGGTGCCGGTGGCCTTTCGCATGGTGAGTTCCTACCCATGGGGACTTATCTATGACCGTGTGGGTCTCTTCATGGTCCGCTCCATCCTCAATGTCATCTTCGCGATCGCCATCCTCGTCTTCTTCTTGGGGGAAAGTCACTTCGCATGGTGTCTCGGCATGGGCCTCTGGGGCTTGGCCAATGCCGGCGGGAATGTGACCTGGGGCCTCTGGGTGACCAAGCTGGCCCCGAAGCATGCCGTGGCCGAGTACATGAGCGTACATTCTTTCCTTACCGGTGCGCGTGGTCTCGTGGCACCCCCTCTAGCCTTTGCCGCGCTGCAGGTGATGAGCTTCCAAACACTCAGCATCTGGTGTGGCGCCGCCATCCTCAGTGCCAGTGCCTTCATCACGGTGCGTGCGCGTGGCAGCGATGACGAGACCCGGCGCCGCCTCGGTCCTGGAGAGCGGCTGTAAATCCACAAGGGAGCGCAGTTTTGATCGGACCCCTGTCGCTGGGCCCAACTCTCGGATTATCCTTTCCTCCGGCCCATCCGTTTCCGCTCACGCCCACAAAAAAGGCGGCTCCCGATGGAGCCGCCTTCAAAGATAAAACCAAACGGTTCAGCTTACTTGGAGCCGGTATAGACTTCCTTGCCGCTGGTCTGCTCCACGATTTGATAGGTGGAGAGGTCTGGAAGACGCTTGCGCCAGCCGTGGCCAGGCATGGTGTTGTCCACGATGGTGTCGTTCAGGCTGCCGACCATGTAAGGCTTGGTGTCACGCACGGTGCAGCGGAGCAGGCCGCCGAAGAGACCGCGGGTGGCGCTGTCCCAGATGTTGCCGTAGGTGGTCATGACGCCGCAGACCACAGTGCCGCCGGAGTACATGGTGCGCTCATAGCCGTTCAGAACCCAGTTCGTGTTGTCGATGGTTTCGTCGTGGATGAACTGCGTGCCCTGGTCATTCACATCATAGACGACTTCAGCCAGGCGGGTGGCTTCCTTGCGGACAACATTCGTGCCGCGGTTGGCGGATTTGAAAACGATGTTGGAACCGTCACGGGCGAAGCGGGTGGTCACACCGGTGCCGAAGTCAGAAGTGTCTTCCACGATGTCGATGGAAGTTTCGGCACCCTGGCCCACGCCGCGGACTGGGTAGCCCAGACCACGGTTCGTGCCGTAGGTGGCCTTCTCTGACAGGTCCTGGGAAGGCCGTTCAGGAATGTCAGAATACTTCAGGGTCCGTGGAGTCGAGGAGCAGGAAACAGCGAAGATTGGGAGAGCCGCGAGAGCGAGGTATTTATTCATAAAAAGCGGGGCGAGGATGTCGAATCACACTTTGGATGTCAAAACTAAAGTCAGCCAGTGAAAGATTTTGGCCTGTCCTCAGGGCATGAGGACACGCAGACGGTAAAAAGTGGGGATTGTTCCGGCGGGTGACTGCACATTCAGCGTCCGGATCATGCCCATGCCCTCGGTGATCGCCGCCGGGCCAGTCGGCACCATGCCGCCGATGCTGGTGGCCAAGGGTGTCCAGGTGACGAAATCTGTGGTGGACTCCACAATGAGCGTCATGCCACGGGCCAGACTATTGCGGGTGAGGGTGAGGTGCGCGGTCTGATTTCCAGGAGGTCCGCTGAGCTGCAGGGTGAGGGGCGTCATGGTGGCGCTGCCCAGGGCAAACTCCACCGCATTGGGCACTCCATTGCCATTGGCGTCCTGCCCGGGGCCATTCAGACCTGAGTCGGATTGCTGGGCGGGTGTCAGATGCGTGGCCTGCCAGTCGGCGAACGTTTCCACGTCCGGAGCCGTGTAGAGCGCGCTGACCTCAGCGGGCGCCAACGCCCGGCGGTAGATGCGCAGGTCATCGAGCTGGCCGATCCAGGGATTGCCACCCAGGCTGGTATCACCCACCCGCAGCAGGGCTGCCACGCGAGCTCCGGCCCCCGTGTTGAACTGCGTGAAGGTGCTGCCACCATCATGATACAGGCGGCTGCGCCAGATGGCACCCTCCAGGTAGTTGACCAGGGTGAGCAGATGCCATTGGCCGTTGTTGATCGGTGTCGCAGGGATGCTCAGTCCTGAACTGTACTGACCTCCCGCCACCGCCTGGAGAGTGGTGGCCGAGTTTGGCACCCACATGCGGATCTGGGGATTGTTAAAGGGGGCCACGTCCAGGTCTTTGCCGATGACGGTGTTGTAGCCGCTGGTCGCCGTTGTTCGCACCCAGACGGAGATTGTATAGGGCTGGCCGCGCGGTTCGAAGTCCAGGTCGGCCTGATTGGCAGGGAAGAAGCGGAACACGACGTTGGCAGAATTGCCAGGTCCATAAGCGCCTCCGAAACGGCCATCGCTGATCCAATGAGAATTCGTAAGATTCGTGGAGTGGTCATTGCCTGCGCCTGCGGCCGAATCCCACACGCGGTTGCCGCTGCCTTCATCAAAAGTGTAGTGCAGCAGGAGATCGGGATCGCTCACATAGCCGCTGACCGGCACGGCATCGAGATCGAGAACCTGTGTGCTGAGGCCTGAGGCATCACTGACACGGGCGATGAAGGCAGCGTGGCCCGGGGCGATGACGCTCCCGCTGATCTCGCCCTGAGGTGAAAGGGTGAGCCCCAGCGGCAGATGACCGGAAACCAAGCTCCAGGTGCGAGTGGAAACTCCGCCCGTGGCGGCGAGAACCTGCTGGTAGGGCACGCCGACAGCCGCTGCAGGCAGGCTGGTGGTGGTGACGGCCAGCGCGGCATTGACCGTGACCTGCGCGGGTGTGGTGGTGGCATTGCCCTGACCATTGGTGATGGTGCAGGTGTATGGACCGCTGTCGGCCAGTTGCACCGATGGAATGTTCAGCTCAGGGCTATTCGTGCCCACCGGTGTGGCACCGCGATTCCACTGAAAGGCAAAGGGACCTGTGCCGCCCACCGCGACCGTGAAATGCAGCGTGTTCCCCACCGCGAGCGTGATGGCCGACGGCTCGCTGAGGATGGACGGTGCCAGCGGTGAAGGCGCGGCCGGTGCTGCCAACGGCACGCCTGCCGCATCACGACCATCGAGCTGCGTCAGATAGGCGATGAGGTCAGTGCGGTCGCCGCTGCTGAGGACATCCTGCACAAGCCGGTGCGGCTGCGCGGTGACAAGCTGGGTGGCATTCGCGACCAGCAGTGCATTGACCACAAGATCGCCATTGCCGCGCACGACCTCGATCGTGTTGGTCGCCCCTGCGTTGAGCGGGACGTTGACAGTCAGCCAACGCCACCCGCTCATCTGCCAGGCGTTGTCCGGATACTGCCGCTCCACGGTCAATTGCTGCTGCACTCCATTCACCCTCAGGAAAGCCGTGCCGCCATTGTATTGCCGGACATAGCGCATCGCCACTCTTGCCGCACCACCTGCTCCGCCATTCACATTGGTAAAAGTGACTCCCGAGTTGCCTTCCGTGCCGCCGATGTAAGCCGCCCCACCCGCCAGCATGCCGCGTTGGAATCCGCCGCCGCCCTGGGTGTTGTCCTTGATCATTGGCCCGGTGGAGGACCCGAAGAATTGCCCCGTCGCACCTGGCAAGAAGGTGCCGCCCGCATAGCTGAAGACATCTTCCAGGGTCGCGGCCTGACCATGATGTAGATACGTGCGCGTGGCATGCAAACCGTGCAGGGTTGGCGTATCAATCCCCGGCAGCGTTTGGCCGAGTCGCAAACCGCTGATCGTGGACTGCGTGCTCACATTCACCAGCGTGCTGTTGGTGAAGGCTGCACCGCTATGGCAGGAAGCACAGTTTTGTGAAGCAAAGATGGTTTGGCCGCGAAGCCCTGCGGCTGTGAAGGTGCCGTTTGTATTTCGCGCAGGACTGCGCGGCGTGTGTGAAGGTGTGAGAGATGACACATAAGCCGCCAACGCATCCAGATCCGCGCTGAGGCCGGTCTTGCCGCTCGCCGGAGTTGGATGCTGCGCGGCAAACTGCTGCTGCGAGAGATTCAAGAAGCCTGTGCCGCCGAAAGGACCACGGATGTCATGCTCGAAGTCCTGGATCTCATCAAAGTTACCACTCCAGTGAACCGCTCCATGACCCATCCCAGTGCGCCCGCGCAGATCGGTGGTGCGGCGCAGCCCTTCACCACGTCCTGCGAAATCCCACACGCGGCCATCGTGACCACCATCGACATGGCAGGTGGCACAGGAAATATAGCTGTCCGCGCTCATCCGCGCATCGGAGGCATTGTAGAAGATGCGCTTGCCCTGTAGCACTTGCGTGGTGAGCAGTTCAGTGCTCACGGCACTCGTAGTGACAAGATTCGGCAGCGCTGTTTGATTCTGACCGAGGAACGGCACGGCATTCAGCACGGTGATGCTGCGCCCCATGAAGTCCTGCGTGAAGACTCGCTGGCTCGTGGCATCGACCAGCACACCCTGGGGTGCAAGGCCTGTGCCCACATCCAGCGAGATCACCGCCGGTGAGGTGAACGTGGAACCTGTGGTGATCTGCTCCACCAGCGGCGCGAGACTGAAGGCATCCAGCCCGACCACGCGGTTGTTACCTTGCAGTGTGACGAGCAAGGTATCACCCAACGGCGTATAGGTCACCGCGCTGGGGCTGTCGCTGTTGTCAAAGTCACGCCGCGAGTGAGGGATCTCGGCCTGAGTGGTGACCAGATCGAGGAATGAAATGACCGAGCGCGAGGTAGTCTCATGCGTGAGATCGCCGACACCAAAGAAGGTGCCGCGCTGGGTGTTGTCCTGCTTCGAAACGATGGCCGCGCGTGTGCCATCCGGGGAGATGGCGATGCCAGACACATAGTTAGGCACACCCGAGGCTCGGTCGCCCGTGTCAATCGTCGATGAAGCTGCGAGCCGGAACGTGCGTGTGAGCGTCAATGAACCTGACGCGCCTGCAAACTCCGCCACCTCCGCCTCAAGCTCCGGTGAGATGAAGCGTGTGACCAGCACGCGTGTGCCATCCGCGCTGACGGCAATCGCCCGTGCCGTGGTGAACGTGTTGCGTACCACCGGTGCCGCCACCGGATTCGCCGCGCTGTAGCGATGCAGATGCCCCGAACCATAGAGGGTGACAAAGAGCGACTGCCCGTCCGGTGATGGCGCGACTCCGAATGGCGCGGCTCCATACGCCAGCGGGATCGTGGCATGCGTGCTGCCATTCGCATTCAGTACACGGATCTCATCACTGCCATGGCAGGTGACCCAGTAGCGGCCATTCGCATCCCGCGCGATGCTGCGCGGATTGATGCCCACGGCATGCTCACCCACCTTCTCCCCCGTGTCTGCACGGATCACAGTGACCGTGTTCGCGTCTGGATTCACGCTCCACAGGCTGCGAACGCCTGCATCGTCGCCAATCGCCATGGTGGAGCTTTGCGTCGGACGAGGTCCGCCTGGCAGAGCCGCGATTACCAGCAGTCTCAGTGAGTGGGTGGCGATGTTTCCATCCCCATCCCGCACCTGCGCCAGCACGCGCGGGCGGCCCGCCGTGGTGTAGATGAAGTTCGCCGTGGTGCTGGTGCTCCAGGTCGTCCAGTTGCCATCGAAGTTGAAACGATACTCCAGTTGTCCCGTGCCCGTCGCCGAGGCTGTGACCGTGATCTGCTGGTTCGGCGCAGGCTGATAGAGGCTGGAGGTGAAGCTGGTGAAAACCGGCGGCAGCGTGCTGTTGATGCCGCCGCCCGTGGAGAAGCGATAAGAGTAAGGCTCGATGTAATTCCCCGCCGCATCCACGAAGCCGATCTGATTGCCAGGATCGCTATGGAAATCGACCTGATAGGTCGTGTCTGCAGCCAGACTGGCATCGGGCGTGAAGGTCATGTTGCCGGAGAAATCATGCAGCAGGAATCCAGGCACGAAAGCCCCGAGCGTGTCACCCGCCTGCAACGGGCGAACCGTGAAGTCGATGCCATTGCGCGGGCCGCCATTACGCGGATGCTCGTGAATGAGGAAGCTCAGCGGCGCGTGGCGCGAGTAGTTCGTGCGGTTCACCTGCGGGATGTGAAAGCTCACGCGCGGTGGTGTGGTGTCAGCCGCCTGCTGATGCACCCACACGCCCATGCCTTGGTTGAAATTCGGAATGGGATAACCCCCGGTCAGCCAAAGGTTGCCAAGAGGAAGGGACATCTGCGAGCAGTTCACCCCGACCAGCGATCCCTGGGGCAGGGCAGGGGCGCCGGGCTGCCTCGGCGGATTCACTTCATTCAGTGTGAGCACGATCGGGTTCGCATCGCCCGCCAGAAAGCGCGTCATATCGATCTTCCGGTTATGAATGAAGCCAAAATTGTCCTGATACACCGGATAAGACGCATTGCTGAAATCCGGGACCGTCATGCTGGCCAGCGTCTGGATGTTCGGCGTGACGCTTGGCATCGTAGCCGAGGTGATGTCCGCGCCCATGAGGATGTTCGTGGTCGAGCCAATCACGAAAAGTCCCGTGCCATCGCTAAATAGGTTAGGCCAGTAGCCCTGGAAGCCGCCGCTGAGAGAGCCGACAAAGCTCGGTGTCACCACGTCATTCGCAGCGTTGCCATCATCCATGTTCTGGTAGTTGAGCCGGTACACCACGATACCGTCATTTGCTGCTCCACCGCTGCGGGCCATGATCAGCAGATCGCCAAACATCATCGGGTGCCAGTCGCCGCCGCCATAGGGACCCACATGGTCAAAGGTGCCGAGCGGGCGATTGATGACAAAGCCGTTCTGGCCGAGGTAGGAACGGCTGATGGTGATGTCCGAGTCATCCGTGTCATACCAAAGCAGCGTCGCGTTCCATGGCCCCGCTTGAGCAGAGCGGTTATACCACACCGGCAGGTGCGCCAGATCCGGAATGCCATTCGTGCCGCCGCGCTCCACGATGCCGCCAAACCCGTTCACACGAATAGGGTCCGGCAGCAGGAGATTGCCATACTGTGCGGTGCCATGAGCGTTCCAGCCGTAGTTGCCGTAGATCCACGAGTTGCCCGGATACTGGTTCGCAGGCAGCCCGAAGTCCGAAGGATAGCGCCGGACTGGATTCGTCGGATCGCTGATGTCATACACGCGCATCAGCCAGTCCGAGCCACCTCGCGAGCCCGGCTGCTCCGCGCCGACGATGATCCATCCATTCAGATAGTTGATGGAAGTCGTGCGCCCAATAGGCTCAGAACCATTGGTGATGGGATGACTCAGCAAAGTGCCGGGAGCTTCCGCGCGCGGCAGGTTCAGGAAGCCGTTCGTCGTGACCTGCGCCAGAGCAGGCACGGTCAAACCGAGGAAGAGGACGATTTTCGAGAGAAAGGGGGGCATGGCTCCTGTTTCTTGGTCAAAACCTAATACTGGTTACCAAAATGCCGCAGAAAAAACAATCAGCCAGCTTTCTGAACGATTTCCTTCCTCCTCTCGCGTGTAATGTTTTGCCAGCAGATCACCGCGAGAGAAAGGAATAAACGCAAGAGGAGCTAAGACGGAGATACACCGAGCTTGACGTTTCTAAGACGCGGGACTGTCATCGTTGCCATGAAACCCATCAAGCACGAGGATCTGGGCGACCAAATTTCGGGTCGGGTGATCGGTGCGGCATTGTCTGTCCATCGAGAGTTAGGCCCAGGACTTGATGAGGCGGACTACGAGAAGGCATTGCATCTGGAGCTTGTGTCACTGGGCATCAAACACGAATTTCAGGTGCCACTGCCGCTCTTTTATAAAGGGGCTAAATTAGATTGTGGCTACCGTGTGGACCTTGTGGTTCTGGGAAGTGTGCTGCTTGAACTCAAGGCTCTGGAAAAACTGCATCCCGTGCATGAGGCACAGCTCTTGACCTATCTGCGGTTGGCAAACCTGAATCTGGGATTGCTCATCAATTTCAATGTGCTGATGCTCCGCGATGGCATTGTTCGGCGTGCGAGTTCACACAGGCCTGCGTGGAAGCGACAGGAAGGGAAGGTGGACTCGACGGGTTTTGATGCAGTCTCACTTGAGATCCTTGATGCTGCCATCGAAGTGCAGTGCCATCTTGGAAACGGACTGCTGAAAAGCGCTTATGACGCATGCCTTGCGCACGAGCTAGTGCTTCGCGGCCTCAAGGTTGAGTGCGGTCTCGCTCTAAATCTGCTGTACCATGAGCGCCTCATCCAGAGCAGTAAACAACTGCCGTTGATCGTGAACGACCAATGGCTGGTAAACTGTTTTTGCGTGGATGAACTCGCCCCAATTCATGTGGCTCGTTCGCGCTCGTTTCTCCGCGCCGCCCAGTTGGAGACTGGTCTCTGCATCAATTTTCATGCCCGGAGCATCACCAGCGAAATCAAACGTCTTCGAGCGCGATAGCGCTTTCTCAGCACTCTCGCGGAAATTCCTTTCTCTTGCGGTGAATTTCCTCTCCAGCAGATCACCGCAAGAACAAGGAACACACGCAATAGAAGATGACTGGCAGCTGTCATTCCGCCTCCAGCCGATACCCAATCCCCGGCTCATTCACGATTTTCGGCCCGGTCTCGCTGAGCTTCTTGCGCAGGTGGTTGATGTGCACGCGCAGTCCCTCGCTGGCATCGCTGCTCTGGCCTGCCCACACTTGGCGAATGATCTGGTTCTGCGTGACGATGCGTCCCGCATGCTCCGCCAGCACTTTTAGCAGCGCAAACTCGGTGGGGGTGAGCTTCAAGGGCGCATCCTCCAGCGTGGCTTCATGATGCAGCAGGTCCAGGACCAGCGTGCCCACCGTGATCTGCGGACTCTGCCGCGTGAAGCGACGTCGCTGGATGACATTCAGCCGCGCCAGCAGCTCCGCCGTGCCAAAGGGCTTCGTGACATAGTCATCGGCCCCGGCTTCCAGTGCCTCCACCTTCACGGCTTCCTGGTCACGCACGCTGAGGATGAGCACCGGCACATCACTCCATTCGCGAAGCCGCTTCAGCACCTCGATGCCGCTCAAGCCCGGCAGCCCGAGGTCTAACAACACAACGTCTGGACGATGAAACGCCGCCTCTTGGAGACCGAGCTGCCCGTCCGCGGCCTCGCAGACCTCATGCCCGCGAGTTTCCAGCACCATGCGCAGCAGCCGGCGCATCTGCGTTTCGTCATCGATGATCAGGGCTTTGCTCATGGCTCGGCAGCTTGGCGGATTTTCACCGGCAGGTGAAGCGCGAATTCAGCGCCGCCTTGAGGATGGGTCCTCACCTCGATGTCACCCTTCAGAGCCCGCATCAAGCCACGCGAGATGGCCAAGCCCAGCCCCGTGCCACCCACTGGTGAACCCGGAGTGCGATAAAACTTCTCAAACACGCGGTCGTCCACATCCTCCGGCAGACCGGGGCCATGATCACGCACGCGCAGTTCCAGTGTTTCGTCCGCCAGCGTGGCGCTGATCTCAATCGGCGTGCCTGTGGGCGCATACAGCGTTGCATTGTGCAGCACATTGCTCACGGCTTGCGCGAGCAGGCGGCTGTCCAGCATCAGCAGAGGCAGATCCGCAAAGCCGCTGACCTGCAGCGGATGCGCGCCGAGTTCGCGTTTCAGCGTCCTCGTGGCCTGATCCAGCACATCCGTCGCCTCGCACCATTCGGGGCGCGGCTTCACCGCCTCCGACTCCACCCGCGTAATCTCCAGGAAGTTCTCGACAATCCGCTGAAGCCTGCGGTTCGCGGTGTCGATCTCACGCGCGAAAGGGTTCTCCGTGCCGAGTCCATCAATCGCCGTGCGGATGATGGAGATCGGTGTCTTCAGCTCATGGGAGACACTGTCCAGCAGTGTGCGATGCAGCGTCTCCGCCTCCGCCAGCAACTCCGCGCGATGTTTCTCCGCCAGCAACTGCTCGCGCTCCCGATGATGCCTTTCCAGCGCCGCCTCACGTTCACGCAGGCGGGTGGTCAGATGCCCCATGCTCAGCGCCACGATGAAGAACATCACAAACATCACCACGTCCTGCGGGCTCTCGATGTGCAGCGTGAATCGCGGCGGCACAAAAATGAAATTCCACACCAGCGCGCTCGCCACTGCCATCGTCAGCACCGCGCTGCGGTTCCACCGCGTGCCCGCCAGCACGATCGCCAGCAGAAACACCAGCGCCGCAAACATGTGCCCCGTATATGGCAGCACCGCCCAGCAAGCCGAAGCCAGAACAAACAAGGTCGTCAGCCCCCAGCTAAACTGCCCCACCACCGCCACCGGCACCGGCGGGCGGGGTGGTTTGGGATGGGAGATTGATTCACTCTTCATGGCTCCACCGTGCGCCTAAAAGCCCACAATGCGAGTAAACAGGCGCTCGGAGCCTGTTAAGAAGGTGTAAATGAAGGTATTTTGCAATTGGTTCAAACACTGCCTTGCTCCTCGATGATCTGGTTACATTTATCCAGCTGGCATGTGAGAGGCTTAAGATTGACGGTGGATCCAGTCTAACCTATAAGCGCGGCATGCTTAATGTAAGGACTATATCGACTGAAATGCCTTTCCTGCGGTCAATTAGATCGCTAGACGGCGCGCAATACATTGTTGAAGTGCGGTGCGCTCACTGAGGCTGGAGATGCAATCATGAGCCGCCCATACATCAGTTCTTCCATTGAAGACCTAGAAGCAATTTATTTGGCCAACCGCAATGATACTGGGATCCTGCATAAGTTGCTAGATGAGTTGAAGCGCCGCTCAACCAAGCGATCAACGCAGTTGCGGATGAATGTTGAGACGGCTTTAGCTGTAGCAGTATCTCCGTCTTCCCAAAGTGTGAACCCAGAATTTGAGTTTGGGGAGCCAGTTGCTCCTCCACAGCCCCCTCAAGCAAAGAGTTCAACTCAAGGAAATCCCCCGCCTGCGGTGAAAGTTCATCCGCCTGAACGGTCACCTAGTGGGCTTCCTCCGAAGCCGATCACTAAACATCGTTGGGCGGATGCGGAACCAATCGCGTTTCCAGCGGTGTCAAACAAGCCGACGGAGATCCTTAATGCATGGTCAGCCATCGAGATTCTGTCACCTCCTACATTTGATCGACCTCAATCACTTGCGGGTGGCGACCCTTCTAGGGTGGCTAAGCTCAACGAGCCGTTGCTGCCATGGGAACGAGGGGAACGATCACGACCAAACCAGCGGCTCTACTATCAAATAGTTCTCGGTTCTATTGAGCTTGAACCTGCGATTGACGCCCTTGTGGAGCGATTTGGTGATAGTCGGGCCGAGCGTCCACCGGCGAGAGGCAATGCGATTGTCGCAGTTGTCGTAGTCGATAAGTCAGGAAAGCTTGTTGAGGCCCCTGCTGTGGGGGTGTCGAGCTTTGGATGGGGCTTGATGACAGCTCTTACTGGCGATCTTGCAGACCTTGCGGGCTGGACAGAGGTGGAGAAACACTTGGTGGAACTTGTGGAAAAAGCTTTGGCTCCTCCCGAGGCAGACGAAGACGATGAATGGCGAGACAAGCCACTTACTCGAGAATCGATTGAAAGGGCTTCCCAAGCGTTAGTCGTCTCCTTTGGTATACCTCTTGAATGGGTGACCCGACCTGAGTTTGCGATCCGCTCGTTTGTCTATTTTAAGGATCCCAATCCACCCGAACCACTTCTTCTAAACAGCTTCTTTTTATCGGACTTGGCTGCCGCAAAGCATTTATTTTCGAAAGGCGAAGCTACGCACAATCTGAAGGCGTATTTGGGAGCTTGGGTTCCTCCTGGGCGGAAGAACATCCTTGAGGATACGACAGCTCTCGATGCGTCTTTGGCACCTCTGTCTACTCCTTTGGCTAGATGGCCGTCGAAGGATCGAAGTTCGCTAGCCTTGTTGCAGCAATCCGCAGTGAATCTTGCGTTCGGTAAAACAACTCCTGAGGGAGTGCTGGGTGTCAATGGCCCGCCTGGAACTGGTAAAACAACCTTGCTTCGTGATGTCGTTGCGAATGTTGTTGTCGAGCGTGCATCTGCGTTGGCTGCATTTGATGATCCAGAACAGGCATTCGAGTACTCGGGTGAGAAGTTTATGGCGAGTGGCTCATGGCTGCATCTCTACAAGCTGAATTCTGCCTTGCGAGGTTTCGAGATGATTGTGGCTTCATCCAACAATCGAGCCGTTGAAAATGTCAGCGCGGAACTGCCGGATTTGAAAGCGATTGCTACAGACGCGCCGCACCTACGATACTTCAAGACTCTATCCGATTCGATACATGACAGAGATACTTGGGGGGCAATAGCTGCTGTTCTTGGAAATGCTCAGAATCGCGCCAAGTTTAAGCAGCAGTTTTGGTGGGACGATGACTTTGGGTTGAATAATTACCTGCGGGCTGCTGCCGGTAGTCGGCAAAAGATAGAATTCGAGAACCCCGACACCCAAAAGATGGAGCTTCGACTGCCAGTTATCGTCGAGAGAGAGGATCCTCCTGAATCACATAAAGATGCACTTGTTCGTTGGGCTGCAGCCCGGAGGCACTTTAAGAAGGTGAAAGAAAAGAGTTTGTCCTGGTTCACCTGGCTTGAATCGCTGAGAGCCGACGTGAACAAGCTTCCAGATTTGAAGTCGCAGAAGCAAGCATCGCTGAACGCGGAATATCACGCCGCCGAGAACGAAAAGCAGACCCGTGACATTCTCGGGCGTCTACAGACTCATCTTCGAGCCATTGAGGGTGAGCTGTCGAAATTAGAAATGAAGGAGTTGGAACTATCCAACCTAAGAATCTCTGTAACGCAAGCTGATGCGAAGCTGGCACATGCTGAAGCAAGTCTAAGAACACATGGAAATTCGAAGCCTGGTTCTATTCGTCAGTTCTTTGATCGACAGAGCTTACTGCAATGGCAAATCCGCCAGGAACAGCTTCAATCCGTCCTCAGTCAAGCATACCAGATAAATGCAAGCGTGGTCGCTAAGCTGCGAGGGATGGAAGTGGCGAATTCTTTGGACATGAAACGGCTGGCCGAATTGCGATTACAGCATCGGGTTGTGCTGTCGAATTCGCAGGCAGCTGAGAGGAATCAGCAAGATGCTGTCAATTCGCTGAGGAGTGCTAAACATAGGGCACAGGAAGCCGCTGGTACACTTGAGAAAGTAGCCGAAAGACTCTCTGAGGCACGAGTTAAGCATGGCGTAACGCTTTTGGACCAGGCTTTCTGGAGCAGCGGTCATGAAAGTCTTCAAACCAGCGCTGCGTGGTTTCCTAAAGAAGCGCAACGAGCTCGAGATGAACTTTTCATAGCTGCGATACAACTTCATAAAGCCTTTATAGACGCGGCAGCCAAACCTCTGCGTAACAACCTGGGCGTGCTGATGAACATCTTTTCGTCGCAATCACTTCCTAATGCAGCAAAGCAATCTTTGCTTGGAGACCTGTGGTCTACATTATTTTTGGTAGTGCCGCTTGTCTCAACAACCTTTGCTTCGGTTCAACGAATGTTGGGACGCTTGCCACTTAATGCACTGGGGTGGCTGCTCATTGATGAGGCTGGACAGGCGGTGCCACAGGCCGCGATTGGGGCAATTATGAGAGCTAAGAGAATCGTTGTGTTAGGAGATCCAATTCAGATTGAGCCAGTCGTCACATTGCCCGACGTTTTGACGCAGAGTATTCTTCGGCGTTTTGGAGCTGATCCAGATCGTTTTGGCGCTCCTCTTGCGTCAGTTCAAACGTTGGCTGACGCGGCCTCCCCGGTTATGGCTGAGTTTCCGACCAAGCATGGAACCCGCCACGTGGGTGCACCGCTACTCGTTCACCGGCGTTGCAGTTCTCCAATGTTTGAGATAGCAAACAACATTGCATATGCTGGACTCATGGTGTCTCAGAAACAGCCAGAAGTGTCGCCTATCATGAATTGTCTCGGGCCCTCGTCTTGGATACACGTCACGGGTAGTGGAGAGGATAAGTGGTGTGATGCCGAAGGGCGTGTTGTTCTGTCGATGCTTGAAAAGCTTAGACATGGCGGAATCAAGCCAGACATCTATGTCGTGAGCCCGTTCGTTATTGTCGCGGAACGTCTTCGACAGCTCATACTCAATTCAAAGGTGCTTCAGGGATGGATTGAGGATGATGAATGGTTATGGGTCAACTCCAGGGTTGGAACTGTTCATACTGCACAAGGACGCGAGTCTGATGCTGTGATATTTGTCCTTGGTGCGCCTAACTCAGCCCAGTCAGGCGCTCGCAATTGGGCAGGTGGTCGTCCTAATCTTCTGAATGTGGCGGTGACTCGTGCAAAAGAAGCCTTATATGTGGTTGGAAATCGTCAGTTGTGGCGAGAGGCAGGCGTCTTTAGCCAGCTAGACTTGCAGCTCCCTTAACTCAGTTTTCTACCTCAAATCTCCACCTGCTGCCCGAGCTCGATGACGCGCCCGACGGGGATCTGGAAGTAGGTGGCGGGTTGTTCGGCGAGGCGGCTGGCGAGGGCGAACATTTTGCCGCGCCAGCGGGCCATGCCGGGCTTGGGGCTGGGGAGGATGATCTCGCGGCCGAGGAAGAAGGTGGTGGTCTCGGCGGCGACTTCGAGGTGATGCGTGGCGCATTGGCGGAGCAGGCGCGGGACATCGGGCTTTTGCATGAAGCCGTAGCGACCGGTGACGCGCCAGAAGCCTTCGCCGAGAGATTCGACCAGCAGGCGACGGCTCGGCGGCACCCAGGGTTCGTCTTCGACGACGAGGGTCATGAAGATGACTCGCTGATGGATGGCGTGGTAGTGCTTCAGGCTGTGCAGCAGGGCCACGGGTGTGCGTCCGCTGGTGCTGGTCATGAAGACGGCGGTGCCGGGCACGGTGATGGGCTGGCGGCGCATGAGGCTGGTCACCAGCATCTCCTGCGAGAGGGCGCTCTCATCCATGCGCGCACGCACGAGCCGACGACCCGTGGCCCAGGTGGTCATGAGGAGGAAGAGGATGATGCCGACGACGATGGGGAGCCAGCCGCCATCAAAGAACTTGAGCAGGTTCGCGCTGAGGAAGGCCAGCTCGATCAGGCCGAACAAACTGCATAACAACAAGGCTTTCGCAATGCTCCACTGCCAGAGGGCGCGCGCGGCGAAGTAGAAGAGGATGGTGGTGATGAGCATGGTCATCGTCACCGCCACGCCATAGGCCGCCGCGAGATTCGATGAGGTGCGAAACACCAGCACAAGCGCGAGACATGCCAGCATGAGCAGCCAGTTCACCAAGGGAATGTAGATCTGCCCGCGCGCGTGCTCGGAGGTGTGACGGATGCTGATGCGCGGCAGGTAGCCGAGCTGCACCGCACTGAGGGTGAGCGAGTAGGTGCCGGTGATCAGAGCTTGCGAGGCGATCACGGTGGCCGCTGTGGCGAGCAGCACCAGCGGCAGCGCGGCCCAGGATGGGGCCATTTGGAAGAAGGGCGCATGAGCGAGCTCCGGCTCATGCATGAGCATCGCGCCCTGACCGAGGTAGTTCAGCGCCAGCGCTGGCAGCACCAGGATGAACCAGGCGCGGCGGATGGGGCTCGCGCCAAAGTGGCCCATGTCGGCATAGAGCGCCTCACCACCGGTGACGGCGAGGAAGACGGAGCCGAGAATCACAAAGCCTGCATGACCGCCATGAATGAGGAAGTCCCAGCCATGCCAGGGATTGAAAGCGGCGAGGATTTCCGGCCCGCGCAGAAGATGCGGCACACCGAGCGCGGCGAGGGTGATAAACCAAAGCGCCGTGATGGGCCCAAAGAAACGTCCCATCCGCGCTGTGCCGAGAAACTGCACGGAAAAGAGCCCGATCAAGATGCCCACGGTGATGATGACGATGAGCCACTGCGTGTGATGTTCCCATGCTGAAGCGGCAAGCGCATCCGCTGGCGCATGACCGAGCAATCCGCCGTCCTTCAGACCCTCCACGGCACTCAAGACGGAGATCGCGGGTGTAATGATGCCATCGCCAAAAAGCAGCGCGGCTCCGAACAAGCCGAGCAGCACGATGACCACGCGTCGTTTGGAGGCCTCACTCAATCCATGAGCCGCGAGTGCCATGAGCGAGAGTACACCGCCTTCGCCTTTGTTGTCCGCCCGCAGCACGAAGACGAGATACTTCACACACACGAGCAGGATCAGCGCCCAGAGGACGAGCGAGACGACTCCGAGAATATGCGCATGCGAGGCGGCGATGTGATGCGGACTGTGCGGACTGAAACACTCTTTTAACGTGTAGATGGGACTGGTGCCGATATCGCCGAAGACCACGCCGAGCGCGGCAATGACGAGGGTGGAGGGGGAGAGCTTGTGGAGACCGGGCTTGTCGGGATCATTCATGACAGGCCCACCCTTGTTCAGCGGCCATTCGCTACCAGTGAACGACTTGCGGAAGGGTGTTAAGAAAGTGTGAAGACCGGAATTTCTGCTGCTATGCTTTCCGACCGATGTCCGAAACCCTCCCCTCTGCTTTCAAACCCACCCGCTGGAGCCTTGTGCTGCAATCGCAGGGGCAGGGGGAGCTGGCGGCGAGGGCTTTGGGAGATCTGTGCCAGGCGTATTGGTTTCCGCTGTATTCGTGGAGCCGGCGTTTCGGGGCATCGCCGGAGGATGCGGAGGACTATGTGCAGGGCTTCTTTGTGCAGGTGCTGACGAAGCAGCTCTTTGCGGCGGCGGATCCGAGCCTGGGCAAGCTGCGCACTTTCATGCTCACGGCATTTCGCCGGCATGTGCATGATGAGCAGCGGAAGGAATCGCGCCAGAAGCGAGGTGGCGGCAATGTCATCTCCTTTGATGCGGCTGCGGCGGAGGCTTGGTATGAGGTGGAGCAGATCGAGGGCGAAAGCGCGGACCACATGTTTGACCGGCAGTGGGCGCTGACGGTGCTGGATCAGGCGCTGGCCAGTGTGGAGCAGCATGTGACGGCGCGGGGCAAGTCCGCCGAGTTTGCGGTGATGCGGCCTTTCCTCACCGGTGAAGGTGGTGCGGATGATTATGCGGTGGGAGGAGAAAAACTCGGCATGAGCGCGAACACTTTTAAAGTGGCGGTGCATCGGCTGCGCACACGTTTTCGTGAGTCGCTGAGGTCGGCAGTGGCGGAGACTCAGCCGGATGGTGCGCCGGTGGATGAGGAGATGGGGTATTTGATGCAGGTGCTGGCCGTCGCTTGATGGGGACGAGGTTTGTGGGGGGGGGCGGGCTGCGACGGAATGACGAATGCCGAAATCAGAATGACGAAGGGGACCTTGGTCTTCGTGATTGGATTCAGTGCTTCGTCTTGACCTGACACCGTCGCGCCTTCTAAAACTGCTCCCGCTGCCTTCTGCATGAAACGCCTTCTCGTCCTCATCGTTATCTCTGCATTCGCTCTGTTTGCGATGCTCGAGTGGCAGCGTCAGGGGCACTATCGTGATCTCAACGCCCAGAACGTCTGGCTCTCTGACTGGGAGGGCGGCCTCAATGACCTGATGAGCTTTCAAGAGCGGTGGTTTCTTGCTGGCCCAACTCGTGCCATGATCAGTTATCCTCCGGGGGATCCCGCTCAGGTTGTACGTGGCCTCAATGCCTGCCAGACCGTTCGCTGGCTCGATTTGAACGGACGAGGTGGAGATCAACTCTGCCTAAGCGAGCAGTTGATTCGCGGTCTCGGAAGCATGAACCACCTTCGCACCATCTCGCTGGAAGAGGTTAAACTTAGCGATGTCGAGTTTGATGCGCTCCTGGGCGATCATGTCGAACGAGTGATGCTCAGCAATCAGAAGCTCTCCCCAGCTTCCATGGCCCACTTTGCTCGCCTTCCTGCGTTGAAGGAGATACACTTCCACGATTGTTTCTTTTTGAGGGCGGAACCCTCTATTCTTGGGCCGGTCGTTGAGGACTCACGTCTCGCTGCGGCCATCGCTATAGCCACTACCTCCCCGTTCTCCGGTGTCACTACCCTCGTCACACTCTGCATTAACAAACCTCTGCCAGCGCCAGATGCCGTCTCGGTTATCTCCAAGAGTCGCAGCCTGCGCCAACTTTCGATTGTTCAGCTGGCTGACGATTCGCCGGCTGATGAAGCCGCGCTCAGGGGAATTTTTCCTGCCAATGTCGAGATCGAGGTGAAATCCATTCCCTTGTTCCCCGCTAGTCAGTGATGCGAAGCCTAACAAAAAGAAGAAACGACTTTCCGGAGAAGGCTGAGGCTGCTTTGATTATGCCTGTGGTTGCATCACCTGTGTCCCCGGTTCCCAGGTGAGTCCCCAGTCGCGGATGGATTTGAGGATGGGCTTTAGGGAGGTGCCTTTTGCGGTGAGGGTGTAGGCGAGGCGCTTCGTGCCATCGGCGGCAGGGACTTGGTGGATGATGCCGCTTTCCATGAGGCGCTCTAGGCGGTCGCTGAGGATGTTCGTGGGGATGCTTTCGGGGGAGGCGGTGAAGTCCTTGAACCTTGAGCGACCGAGCATGAGGTCGCGGATAACGAGCAGCGTCCAGCGATCGCCGAAGAGGTCCAAGGCGCAGGCCACGGGGCATGGCGAACGGCGCGGTGGTTCGGGGGGAGTCTTGGGGCGGGATCGGGCAGGGCGCTTCTTGGCGGCGGGCATGGTGACATGATCCTCTCAGAATGCTTGCATTTCAAAAGTTAATTTACTTGCATCATGAAAGTAAAATGGCAGCCCTTCCTTGCCATGAGCACCACCCCTGCTGAACCCACACTGGCTCCTCCGGGAGCAGGTCTGCCTGTCCTTGAGCTCTACGTGGCCCGGCTGGTGTTTCGCCTTCGTTGCTTTCGCGGTAGCCGCGAGAAACACACGGCGGACTTCATGCGGGAGCGGGCAACGATTCGTGAGCTGGTGGATTCGAGTGATCCTGTCTCGAGAGGCACACGCGTGCTCATCCCGCGACCGCGAGGTCTGGAGGACAGCAGCCGCCACTGGTCCGTCTGGATGACGCTGGATCATCTGCGCATCACGAACATCTCCTTTGCGATGGTGATCAAGAGTCTGGCGAAAGGTGTGGTGCCTCCGGGGAAGGCGAGCACGGCTGCGGTGAAGCCTGATCCGGCGGTGACTCAGGCGGTCGAGGCCGAGTATGAGAAGTCGTGCGACTTCCTGCTTTCGGTCGTGGAGAGTGTGAATGATTTGAAAACCCAGGCGCGCTTTGAGCATCCTTGGTTCGGCCCGCTGAATGCAGCGAAGTGGCATGCCGTCGCGGCGATGCACATGGGGCTGCATCGTGAGCAGATCAGGCAGATCCTTGAGGGGCTGCGGCAGGTGCGTTGAGGGCAAGGAGGGCACCCCCGGATGGGACTTGGCAAGTCCCGCTCCTTGAGGTGGGTGTTTGCGCGGTTGCAGGCGTGGCGTGTTTGCGGCAGCGGTACTCCCAATGACAGACCGCACGCCACCGCATCGCCGACTCTCCGGGCTGGACCCGGAGACTCTGATGGCGCAGGGGCTGGTAGCGAAGCCTGCCTCGGATGTGGTGGTGGTGCCTGGGTGCGAGATCGAAGCGCCGCTGGGGCGTGGTGGCATGGGCGCGGTGTATCTGGCGCGGCAGGTGAGCCTGGACCGTGAGGTGGCCGTGAAGGTGCTGGCGGGTGAACTCGCGGCTGATCCGCTGTTTTTAGATCGGCTGGAGCGCGAGGCTCGACTGATGGCCAGACTGCGACATCCGAACATCGTGGCCGTGCATGATTTTCAGAAGCTCGAAGATGGCAGCGCGGCCATCGTGATGGAGTTCATCGAAGGTGGCAGCCTTCGTGACAAGCTGGGCCAGCATCCGCAGGGACTGCCTGTGCAAGAGGCGCTGCGCATCCTGCGGCAGATCGCGGCGGGATTGGAGGTCGCGCATGCTGCAGGTGTGATTCATCGGGACATGAAGCCTGAGAATGTGCTACTCACCCGTGATGGCACGGCACGGGTGACGGACTTTGGACTGGCGTTGCCTTTGCATGAAAGCAGTGCGCGTCTGACTCTCACCGGCACCACGGTCGGCACGGTGGACTATATGGCGCCTGAGCAACTCCGGGGCGGCCTTCTAGATGCTCGGCTGGATGTCTTCGCTCTGGGTGTGATCGCTTATGAGCTGCTCACGGGGCAGACACCACGCGGTAGTTTTGATTCTCCCCATCGCGTGCGGTCTGAGGTGCCGGTGCACATCAGTGAAGCGGTGATGCGTGCCATGAGGCCGAATCCCGAGGAGCGCTTTGCAAAGATCGAAGATTTTGTTTTGGCCCTGCATCGCGCGCCGAGGAGATCGTTGCGGCTGCCACGTGCGGGCATCGTTGGCGCCGTGGCGATGCTGCTCGTGCTTGGCTTGGGAGCGGTGGGTGCGTTGTGGATCATGAAGTCTCAAGAAAAGACTCCTGAGGCGCAGTTCGGGCCTTGGCGCGATGCCATCGCGGGAGCGCGCATCTATGAGGACGTGATTGGCGGTGACTGGAAAAATGACAAAGGCATCCTGAGTTCCAATGACCAGATCTGTGCCATCATCCTGGAGCGTGACCTGCCGGAGAGTTATGATGCGCGGATGAAGTTCACCAGGCTTTCAGGCGAGTATTCCGTGGCCTTATTCTTCATGGCCAATGACACCACGGGAAGCGTGGAGCTGGATGCCTGGGCTGAGGCTCTCGCGGGTGTGCAGATGATCGATGATGAAGATCTGAAGAAGGGTTACGGCTTCCGCTTTCCGCTGGAGAATGGTCGCAGCTATGAGCTGCTGCTGGAGGTGCGGCCCGATCTGCTGCGTGTGAGCGTGGACGGCGTGTTCCAGAAGGAGTTCGACATCACGGGCAAGAAGCTGAACACCACGCTGCCCTGGGAGTGGAATTCGCGGGCACGTCCGGCGGCTCTCGGAGTCGGCTCCTACATGAGCCCGACGCGGTTTGAGCGGGTGGAGTGGCGGGCGGTGACCTCGGTGGAGGCCGCCTTGAAGTAATCACTTCAAGGCTGACGAGGTGGCTCGGGCTCAATGCGCTCCAAATGCGTCACCTGAGGGTCTTGATTCTTGTGATAGGTGCCCTTCCATTCGCTGCCATCCAGGCCTTTCACCCAGACAGGGTAAGACTGGCTGTTGTGAGGGTTCAGGATGACACCCTCGAAGTTGTCCGACGTACCATCCTCTCGGCGGTGGATGATGACCAACATTCTCCGCAGCTTGTTGAGCAGGGCACTCTTGTTGAGTTCAGGCCAGTCGTGAACTGCGTCAGTCATGATGTCGCGAGCCAAGCCATGGGCATCTCTGCCCTCGACTTTACCCTCTTTGACCAGCTTCCGAGCATGATCAAACAGCTCAGAGACACTGGGCAGGGATTCAAAGGGGAGCTTTCTCATATCTTGGGCGGTAGCGGCATGGGCTTCTTTGGCCCGTCCTTGCTGTGGCTGCATTGGGCCGTGTGTGCAAGTGCGGCAGAGTTCCACATGCGGTTCACGCGGCCCTCAGGCTTGGCCATAACCCACGGCGGCCTTGCAGCAAACTCGCGTGACCATGCATAATCCAGGCAAAGCGTCATGCGCGCCCTGCGAAGCACGTTCAAGCTCTCTGACACGCATGGTCGATCATCCTCCGCACGAATCTCTCCATACCACACGCCGCTATTTCCTGGGTCAATGCACCGGGGTTTCTGTGGGTGCGATGGCGCTGGGTTCCATGATGGGAAAGGCTGGCGCGGTGGAGTCGGGCATCCCGGGGCTTCCAGGTCTGCCGCATTTTGCGCCGAAGGCGAAGCGGGTTATCTTCCTCACGCAGTCTGGCGGGCCTTCGCAGCTCGAGCTCTATGATCACAAGCCGGGCTTGATGAAGTGGGCAGGCGTGGAACTGCCGGAATCTGTGCGCAATGGTCAGCGTCTGACGACGATGACGGCGAACCAAAAGCAGCTCATCCTGCCCGGTATCACCAAGTTTTCCAAATGTGGTCAAAGCGGTGCGACAATCAGCGAGTGGCTGCCGCATCTACAGGGCGTGGCGGATGACCTGTGCTTCATCAAGTCGATGACCACGGACCAGATCAACCATGCGCCGGCGATGACGCAATTCCTCACGGGGAATCAGATCGCAGGCAAGCCGAGCATGGGGGCCTGGGTCAGCTATGGTCTGGGCAGCCTGAACCGCAATCTGCCGGACTACCTGGTACTGATCTCCAAGATGCAGCGCCCGAGCGACCAGCCGCTCTACGATCATTACTGGGGCAGCGGCTTCCTGCCGAGCCGCTATCAGGGCGTGAAGCTACGCAATTCCAAAGAGCCTGTGCTCTACCTCAGTGATCCAGATGGCCTGCCACGTCACCTGCGCCGGGGCATGCTGGACGGCCTGGCAGAGCTTAACCAAAAGCGTTTCGAAAAGACTCAGGATCCGGAGATCCTCACGCGCATCCGCCAGTATGAGATGGCTTATCGCATGCAGTCCAGTGTGCCCGAGTTGACCGATCTTGCCGAGGAGCCGGAGCATGTGTTTGAGATGTATGGGCCGGATTCAAGGCGTGCAGGCAGCTATGCGGCGAACTGCATTCTTGCGCGCCGTCTGGTGGAGCGTGGCGTGAGGTTCATCCAGCTCTTCCATCCGGACTGGGATCATCACAGCCGTCTGCCGAGCTGGTGCACGGCGCGTTGCCGCGATACCGATCAGCCGAGCGCAGCGCTCATCAAGGATCTGAAACAGCGTGGCCTGCTGGATGAGACCCTGGTGATCTGGGGCGGTGAGTTTGGCCGCGGCGTGGCGGGGCAGGGTAAATGGGACAGCCCGGAGGCTGGTCGAGACCACCATCCACGCTGCTTCACCATGTGGATGGCGGGCGGCGGTGTGAAGCCTGGCCTAACCTATGGTGCGACAGATGACTTCAGCTACAACGTGGCGGAGAAGCCCGTGCATGTGCGTGACCTGCATGCGACCGTGATGCATCTGCTCGGCATCGAGCATGAGCGCTTCACCTTCCGCGCGCAGGGCCTGGACTTCCGCCTCACCGGCGTGGAGCACGCGCAGGTGGTGAAGGATGTGCTGGCGTGACTGAGCCATCAAGTCTGAGGATCATAGGACATCACCCCGACAAACACGGGATTGTAGGCGAAGGTGTTGTTCCGTGGAGTGCTGTATCCGTAGAATGAGCGGTTGTTACCCGCTCCGCCGTCGACTTTGACGGAGCTTTTAAATTGGTTGCCCACGGTGTCAGTGACGGGATTCGCGCCTGCATACCAGTCGTCATTGCCCGCGCCAAGGATGATGCTGACCGCGCCGTAGAAAACGGAGATGCCCAGGCTGTTTGTGCTGTCAGTGTCGAAGTCCACCCGGTCGTCGCCTGCGCCCGTGGCGATGGTCACCGTGGAGACGCAGATGCTGTCATCGATCAAGACTTCTCCCTTCGCTGAACCGCCCACATTGACGGAGACTGCGCCTTGAACATAGCCGTCCTCCATGAGGAAAAGGTCATTGTGGATCACGCTGCCGACCATGGCCACGGCGCTGGTATGGGTGACCTTGCCATGGGCGATAAAATCTGTCAGTCGCACATCGCTGAATCCAGCGCCGGTGTTGGTGACAAGGTCACCCAGGATGGAGATGAGAGTCGAGCTCGTTTCATCGGCCGCACCGATGTAGAACACATCTTTGCCCGTGCTGCCTCCGACCAACTCCACGCTGTGAAGAGCCGCGTAGGCAGTGTAGACGTAGACGCTGTCAGTGTTCGTGGCGTCAGGATCCAGAGACTGGGCCCCCGCGCCTTTAAAGGTGAGCTTGCCACCGATCGTCGTATCAGAACCGCCGAAGTCGAGTCTGTCATCCCCGCTGCCGCCCATGTAGGTGAGCGAGCCACCGATCAGGGCTCCCGTGCTGTTGAAGAAGCCCAGCGCATTTCTGCCTGCCCCCATGGTGGCCGTGACGTTGCCACCGATGATGACCTCAGGACAGTCCAGATAGATGGAGTCATTGCCTGCACCACCGGTGTAGGACAGTGAGCCCAGGCTGATCTTCACCAGCCGGGTGGCGTCATCGTTATTTCGGTCGATGCCATTGAACATGCCGTTGATTCCGGCACCAAGGTTGGCGGTCAGAGCTCCGCCGACTGAAAGTTTTCCGGCGAACAGGACCGTGTCCTCTCCAGCGCTTCCCGTGAGGCTGAGGCCGCCATTGATGCTCAGGGACTGGGTGCTGTCTCCGCCAAAGAAGTAGAGGGCTTTGCCGGCAGCTGACTTGAGGCTGACATTGCCGGTGATCATGCCGCTCTGAATGCCCAGGTAGAAGGTTTGTTCGTTGAGGGCTGCCCCAGCGGCGGTAACGTTGACGTTACCAAACACGTTCAGCGAGGATGTCGTGTACATGGTGAACTCGTTGGTGCCCGCTCCGAGGTCGACGGTGAGGCCCTTCGTGTAGTTGCCTGAGCCAAAGAAGACCTTGTCGTCTCCTGCTCCTGCCTTCAACGTGACGAGGCCGTTGATGAAACCGGCGATCCTCAGGTCATCCTTGCCGTTGCCCCCGTCCAGGGTCACTGCCCCATTGAGGCTGCCGGAAATGAACATCTCATCATCGCCCTCGCCGCCTTGGAGCGTCACCACGCCATTGGTGAAGAGGTTCTCCATCGTCAGTTTGTCGTTGCCGCCGTTGAGCACCACCTTGAGGCCGCCCGTGAACGTGGGGAGGTCTAGTTTGCGCACGGCGGCACTATCAGGCTGCCCTGCGAACTTGAAGAGGGTGTCCTGAGCAGCGGGTTGCGGGCCAGCCGTTGGATCCTCAAGTCTCCAGATATTGGCCGTGGGAGAGGCGATCTTGACCACATTCGCTTCCATGTCTCCCGAGAGGCTTAACGCACCTCCTGAGACAGTCACCGTGACAATTCCAGCGGGTGCCAGACGAGGTTCGAGGGCTTCCAGAAGGCAGTGGGGCTGCGGAGCAGGGAATTTCATGGCGAGTGCCCCCTTAAATCAGGTGCGGAGGCGAACTGGAAGATTTTTGCCCCTGGGAAGATGCAAAACATCACTCGAGAAAGGTGCAGCGGCATTCTTCCTGCTTATGGAATGCTGAATGACCTCCACCAACCCCCTGCGGGAGCGCGGCTTCCGCCTCCTGGAAGATGACTTGAGCTTTCTGATGACGGCCTTTGCTGCCGTGCTCCATCGCGTGGGTGAGGGGGGGCTGGCGCAAAAACTGCCCTGGATAGGCCATTGCCAGACGGTGGGGGCGGAGCCCAACCGTGCGCTAGGGCAGGCGCTGTCCATCGCCTTCCAGCTTCTGAACATCGTGGAAGAGCGCGCGGCCTCGCAGATCCGGCGGTTGCGTGAGAAGGAGCGTGGTTCTGAGGCGGAACCGGGCATGTGGCCGGAGAACCTGCGTGAGATGAAGGGCCTCGGCGTCTCGGAAGCGGAACTGCTGCAGGTGCTGCGCGAGGTGTGTGTGGAGCCTGTGCTCACTGCCCACCCCACGGAGGCGAAGCGCGAATCCGTGCGTGACCTGCACCTGGAGATCTACGCGCTGATGAACCGCCATGAGAACAAGGACTACACGCCGCGTGAGCAGGCGCGCATCCAGTCCCAGCTTGAGGTCCAGCTCGAAAACCTCTGGCGCACCGGTGAGATTCACGTGACCCGGCCAACCATCGATGCCGAGCTGCAAAACGCGCTGCATTATCTGCGCGAGGTCTTCCCCGAGGCTCTCTCCCGTGCGCACATCCATCTGCGCGAGGCCTGGGTCAGCGCTGGCTTTGACCCGACGGGCGTGGATGCCCTGCCGCCGCTCATTCGTTTTGGCTCGTGGATCGGCGGTGATCGTGACGGCCATCCTTTTGTGACGGCGGATGTGACCACGCATGCCCTGCGCGAGCTGCGTAAAAATGCCCTGCGTGTGCACCGCCGTGCCGTGGAGCAGCTGGCTCGTCATTCGCCTCTCAGTTCCTTGTTCCAAAAGACGCCTCCCGTGCTGGAGAAGCTGATTTCTGACCTCAGCGCCGTGCTCGGAAGCGAGACGAACCCGGATGTGACCTACATTCTGGACAGGAACAAGGAGGAGCCGTGGCGCGCGGCCGCCTACCTCATCCGGGCGAGGCTTATCGCCGAGATGGAGAAGCCCGGCACGCCAGGAGCCTACGCCACGCCAGTGGATCTGCTCGCTGACATCAACGCCTATGCTGAGTCCCTGGAAAGTGTGGGCGGCGGAGCCCTGGTGGTGGAGTATATCGTGCCTTTCCGCCGTCGTTTGGAGGCTTTTGGCTTCCACGGCGCGGCCCTGGACGTGCGGCAAAACTCGGCCTTCCATGAAAAGGCGCTGGAGCAGCTTTTAGGCATGGCTGGCCTGCTTGGCGAGAAGCCGCTGAAGGACTGGTCGCTCGCGGAGAAGCGTGCGCTTTTGGAGAAGGAACTCAACTCGCCGCGTCCCTTCCTGGCCACTGGCATGTCAGCCGGACCTGAGGCGGACACCGTGCTGGCCTGTTATCGTGTCCTGGCCACCCACATCGCCGCTCATGGCACGGCAGGGTTGGGATCCTTGATTGTCTCCATGACGCGGAATGTGGAGGACCTGCTCACCGTCTATGTCCTGGCTCGTGAGGCAGGCCTGATGACCTGGAGTGATGGCGGGCTGCTCTGTCCGCTGCCGGTCACACCTTTGTTTGAGACCATGGGTGACCTCGATGCCGGTCCGGGCATTGTGGACGAGTTTCTTCAGCACCCGGTGACCAAGCGCAGCCTGAAGACGGAGAAGCCCGCGTTTCAGATGATGGTGGGGTATTCGGACTCTAACAAAGATTGCGGCATTTTTGCCAGCCAGTGGGCGCTGCATCGCGCGCAGGCCGCGCTTTCGGAGACCACGGCACGTCATGGCGTGGAACCCGTGTTCTTCCATGGTCGCGGTGGCACGGTGGGCCGCGGCGCCGGTCCCACCCACTGGTTCATGCAGGCCTTGCCACAGGGTTCGTTAGGCGGATGGATGCGCATGACAGAGCAGGGGGAGACCATCGCGCAGAAATACGCGCATCTTGGCTCTGCGGTGTATCACACGGAATTGCTCATGGCCTCCGCTGCCTCGGCGACGGCACGGCATCGCTATGGCAAGCCTGCTGACCAGGCCCTGGCACCGGTGCTGGACCAGATCGCCAGTGACAGCCGCGTGGCTTATCGTGCGCTGCTGGAGACGCCGGACTTCATGCGCTTTTACCGTCAGGCCACGCCGATCGATGCGCTGGAGAATGCGCGCATCGGTTCCCGTCCATCACGCCGCACAGGCCAGGCCTCGTTGGATGACCTCCGGGCCATCCCGTGGGTATTCTCATGGACCCAGTCCCGATTCTATCTGCCGGGTTGGTTTGGGGCAGGCTCTGCGCTGGAAAAGCTGCGCACCACGGATGCGGCTGCCTTTGCCGATCTGAAGGCTCGTCTGCATGATTCGCCCTTCCTCAGCTACGTGCTCACGAACATCGAGAGCAGCCTGGTCAGCACAAACATCGAGCTCATGAAGCTCTACAGCAGCCTCGTGGCCGAGCCGGAGATCCGCGATCGCTTCCTCGGCATCATCCTGGCCGAGTTTGAGCGCACGCGCACGGTGCTGGAGGATCTCTTTGATGGTTCATTCGCCGCCCGTCGTCCGCGTCTGGCCTACACCTTGGAGATCCGTGAGGAACCGCTGAAGGTGTTGCATGCCCAGCAGGTGAATCTCCTGCGTGACTGGCGTGCACGCATCCAGGCCGGCCAGATCGAATCCGCTGAAGGGATGATGCCTGACCTGCTGGTCTCCATCAACGCGCTGGCCTCAGGTTTGCGGACCACGGGTTGATGGTGCTGGGGAAGAGCGGGTGACACCACACGCATCCGACGTTAGGCGGATGCGGGCATTCTGGCGTTTGCAGGCGGGGTATTGGAGGTAGGATGATTCATTCACGATGAACCCTGAACAGCCTGCTCTGCCACCGCCGCTACCTGCCTCCCGCTCCCTCCTGGTGACCTTGGCGGGGTGGCTGCTGATCTTGATCGGGGCACTGCTCTTGTTTCCCTTCCTGTTTGCCGTCGCCAGTATTCTGACGGGCGGTTATGGCTCGAAGACCTTTGAGCTTTCAGGATTCATCATCATCATCCTGGGGCCGTGGATCTGCTTCGCCACAGGCATCGGCCTGATCCAGCGCTGGCGGTGGTCAATCCTCATGCTGTATGTGATGCTGCTGTGGCTGCTCGTGGCGAGCGTCATGGCCATCGCACGGGGGCCGCAACCCGAGCGCAAATACATCTCTGAAAGCGGTGTGCCGACGACAGTGATGGCCTCGGAAGTCAGTTCGACGGAACTCCCCTCAGCCGTGGTCGGAGGTGTGCTGCTCTTGATTTTCCTCACCAGGCGTATCCGGAGTGAGTTTTGATGAGAGGTGATGAGACCTGGGGCTTCATCCCTTTGAGCCCCCGGGCTACCGTCTGTTGCAGACGTGAGGGAACTAGACGCAGTCAGGCGTGCTTGGATTATCCAAAGCCAATGCTGGCACGATGCATGGGCTTCTAGCGTTCTTTGAGGCATCCTTTGATTTTATCCCATGTTGATCCGCCTTCTGGTTTCCAGCTTACTTCTCACTGTCTCATCGCTGCAGGCGGCGGAGGCGGTACGTTTCAGCCGGGATGTACTGCCGATCCTTTCTGACAACTGCCTGAGTTGTCATGGGCAGGATGAGGCGCATCGGAAGGCGGATCTGAGACTGGACACGCATGAGGGCGCGCTGGCTGTGATCAAGGCAGGCAAGCCAGAGCTGAGTGATCTCATCTCACGCATCATCACAAGTGATCCGGATGAGATCATGCCACCACCCAAGTCACACAAGGCCGCGCTCAAGCCGGAGCAGGTGGAAATTTTGAAGCATTGGATCAGGGAGGGCGCGGTGTGGGGCAAGCACTGGGCCTTTGAGAAGCCGCTGAAGCAGCCGGTGGACGGTCATCCGGTGGATCACTTTGTGAAGGCCAGGCTGGCGAAGGAGGGATTGTCGATGGCGCCCAAGGCCGCCGCGTCTACTTTGAGCAGGCGGTTGTCGTTTGATATCACGGGCCTGCCTCCTGTGGCAGGCTTGGACACGCGGACAATGGGAGACGCGGAGGGCTATGAGAAAGGGGTGGATCGCCTGCTTCAATCGCCACACTTCGGCGAACGCATGGCGATGTGGTGGCTGGATGTGGCGCGGTATTCGGACACGGATGGGTTTCAGGCGGATGCCTCGCGGACGAACTGGCCGTGGCGGGACTATGTGGTGGACTCCTTCAATGCGAACAAGCCTTTCGATCAGTTCACGCGTGAGCAGTTCGCGGGAGATCTGATACCCATGGCGACACCGGAGCAGAAGCTGGCGACGTGCTTTCACCGCAACCACATGACGAATGGTGAAGGTGGCCGCGACAAGGAGGAGTCGAGGATCGACTATGTGATCGACAGGGTGAACACAATGGGGGCGGCGTGGTTGGGTTTGACGTTAGGCTGCACGCAGTGTCACTCGCACAAGTTTGATCCCATCACCCATGCGGACTACTACAGTTTGAATGCCTTCTTCAACAGCATCGATGAGGACGGGGCGGCGGGCTCGAATGCGAAGCCCTACCTGAGTTATCAATCGCCCTATGCCAAGCGTGCGGTCACAGAAGCGCAGACGCTGGTGGATCAACGGAAACCGTTGGAGGCGAAGGCGCGTGGGGATGCTGAGAAGCCTTTTGCCACCTGGCTGGAAACGAAGCGCCAGGAAGTGAAGGGTGGCTTCAAGGCCTGGCAAGTGCTGGGGGGACGTCTGGAGTCCCAGGAGGGGACGGTGCTGACCCTGCAAAAGGATGGCAGCGTGCTCGCCAGCGGGCCGAGTTTAAAGCAGGATGACTACCGGCTCATCACGGAAGTGAAGCTCGCACGCTTGGCGGGACTCAAGCTGGAAGTGATCCCTGAGAATAGAGTTCTTTCGCTTGGAAACTCGGGCGAGTTCATTTTGACGGACATCAAGGTGCAGGTCCGCCGGCGCGGCAGCTCACAGATCCGCGATATCGTGGTTGCAGGTGCGGTGGCAGATTTTGAGGGCGGCAAGACCAAGACACGTGAGTATGGCCTGGTCACAGGCACGCTGGACGATGATCCGCGTAATGGATGGACGACGAAGGGCGGTCCGAAAGACAAGCCGCATGCGGCGGTGTTTGCGCTCAAGGAGCCGCTGGTGCTGGAGGCTGATGAGGAGCTGATCTTTGAGCTGCGGCATCGCTCCACGGACGGGGATGCAAACATCGCGCGTTTCCGTTTGTCCGCCACAGATCAGGCAGGACCGGCGGTGCGTGAAATGGTGGATGCACCGCTGGAGCAGCTGGCCGCCGCGGCCGAGGTGGATGAGAAGCTGCGCGGACGCTTGTTTGAGCAGTTCCTGGAAGACCATGCGCCTTATCAAGAGGCGAAGGAGTCGCTGGGGAGGGCTTCAGCGCAGCTCAAGGAGATGACATCGGCGGCAGGAAAGCTCAATGTGATGGTTTTGGCCGAACGAAAAGTAGCGCGAGAGACGCATGTTCTGGTGCGTGGCGTGTGGGACAAGAAGGGAGCCAAGGTCACAGCGGATGTGCCGCCGGCGATCGCTCCCTGGCCAGAAGGCGTGGCGCGTGACCGTCTGGGCCTGGCGGCCTGGATCACTTCCGAGGACAATCCCCTCACCGCACGTGTGTTGGTGAATCATGTCTGGCAGATGCTCTTCGGGGCGGGCCTGGTGCGCACGCCGGATGACTTCGGTCTGCAGGGTCAGCGCCCGACGCATCCGGAACTGCTGGACTGGCTGGCGGTGGACTTCATGGAGCATGGCTGGGATGTGAAGCGTCTCATCAAGGTCATCGTAACGAGTGAGACCTATCAACAGAGCTCGGAGTTTTCCGGGCACGGTTCTCAGATGGATCCGGAGAACCGGCTGCTGGCGCGGGGACCCAGATTTCGGCTGCCGGCCTGGATGCTGAGGGATGCGGCGCTGACGGTTTCGGGGCTGCTGAATCCGGCGCTGGGCGGGCCGCCGGTGAGGCCTTACCAGCCAGATGGAGTGTGGGAGGAGAACTTCATGGGGCGCTTCACCTATGCGCCGAGTGAGGGGGCGGCGCAGAATCGCCGAACGTTGTATGCGTTCTGGCGCCGCAGCATCGCACCGACCTTTTTGTTCGACAACGCGCAGCGTCGCGTGTGCGAGGTCAGCATGACACGCACGAACACGCCTCTGCAGGCGCTGACCCTGCTGAATGACCGTACGGTGCTGGTGGCTTCGCGGGGACTGGCGCGCCAGATGATGGAAGTCCCCGAGATGGGGAAACGCATCGACTGGCTTTATGAGCGGGTGCTGGCTCGGGCACCAGAGCCAGATGAGCGGGCCGTGCTGCAGCGGGAGTGGCAGCGGGCTCTTGATCACTATCAAAAGACGCCCCTGGAAGCTGCGGAGTATCTGGAGACCGTTTCCACTCCCGGGAAGGCGCAGGCTGAGCTGGCGGCAGGTTGCCTGATGGCCACCCTGATCCTGAATCTTGACGAGGCCATCACCCACGAGTGAATATGTATGCGTCAACGGGCATGTATTCAGCCGTTGATTTTCCGGACTCACTCCGCGAAAGGGGCCGCCCTCAGGGTGCGTTTGCCCTAACCCCGTTTTTTCCATCCAACTTCCATGACCTCCGAAGAAGCCAAGACGCAACTCGACAACCAAGTCCGTGAAATCATCAACTGGCACTTCTCGCCTGAAACCGGCTGCGAGTTCTGGCTGGACTGGGCGAAGAAGAACTTCGACCCTCGCGGTGCGGTGAACAGCTACGAGGACATCGTGGCGAAGTTCCCGCACTTCCAGGATGAGTGGCTGCGTGACCTGCAGCCGGAAGTCTGGGTGCCGGCGGCCTTCAAGGGCAAGCCCTTCAATATCTTCGAAACAGGCGGCACCACCGGCATGCCAAAGCAGCGCATCGGCTGGAACGATTTCCGTGTCGACTACGAGGAGTTCAGCCACAAGCTGAAGGACGATCATTTCCCCAAAGGCAACAGCTGGATCATGGTGGGCCCGACCGGCCCCCGCCGTCTGCGTCTCGCCGTGGAGCATCTGGCGAACTACCGCGGCAGCTCCTGCTACTTTGTGGACCTCGATCCGCGCTTCGTGAAGAAGGCGATTTCTAACAAGCAGTTTGATGTGGCCCGCCAGTACATGGACCACGTGATCGACCAGGCAGTGCTGATCTTGAAGAACCGCAAGGTGTCCGCGATCTTCACCACGCCGAAGCTGCTGGAAGCGCTGGCGGAGAAGATCGACCTGTATGCCGCAGGCATCCGCGGCTGCTTCGTGGGCGGCACGACGATGACACCCCAGTACGTGCGCTTTATTGTCGAGGAAGTGCTGGAAGGCCGTATTGGCTTCTACCCTACCTATGGCAACACGTTGATGGGCCTGGCCGCGAGCGTGCCGATCCAGCCTGAAGACAATTTCTCCGTGACTTACTATGCGCCACAGCCACGTGCCGTGCTGCGCATCGTGAACCCGAACAAAACTGAGGACACGGTGGACTATGACCAGTGGGGCCGTGTGGAGCTCACGACCCTGACCAAGGAGTTCTTCATGCCGCGCTTCCTGGAGCGTGATGAAGCCATGCGCCGCAAGCCCAGAGCCCCCTATGCCTGGGATGGTGTGGCGGATGTGCGGCCGTTTGGTGCGATGGAGAAGACCATCGTCGAAGGCGTCTATTGATGGCTTCCTGCGGCAAGGCGCATCCACCCAGATCGTAGGAAAACTCCGATCTGGGTGCAGGCTAGGACGGCGGAGGAAGACCCATGATCGGCAAGGTTCGTGCTTGCTCTTCCGCGCAGATGCGGTGGATTAGATGTGCCGATGCCCGACGAGCTTTTTACCTCTCCTCCAGGAGATCCCGATACCACTTACACGGTGGAGGATTGGGCTCCGAATGATGGCGCGTCCATCCCCGTGCGCGTGGATGAGGAAACACCGAATGCTCCCATGGATAACGATACTCTGATGAACGACGACAAGAGCGGATCTAGCCAAGCGGCCGCCAGGGATGCCGTGGTGACCAAGACGATCGGCGAAGCAGGCCTGGAGCAGTTCTTCGAGATGTCCTTTACCACTCCCGAGGCCACGAAGGCAGCGGTGAGTTCACTGATCGACAGTTTTGATGACAAGGGGCTGTGGTTGTCCACCCTGGTTCAGCCTGCGCAGTTGACCGCTGAATTGCGTCAGGGCTGTGCAGACCTCACCACACTGGTGCTGACGCAGTGGGTGCGGCAGGGGGAAACGCACAAGCTCAAACAACTGGGAGACGCTCTTCTGGCCGAGGAATCAAAGTGGCACACGCACGAGTCGGCGCGGATCATGGCGGTGCTGGCAGGTTTGCTGGGCATCCTGCGGCCCGTGCTGGCGCAGCGCCTGCTCGCTGAGGCATCTCCGAAGATGAAGGATGCCTCTGACAAGGCTCTCATGCGTGATGCTGGCCAATGGGTAGACGCTGGAAGCCTCCTGGAAGGCTGCGTGCCTGAGGAGCGTGTGTTCTGGAATCGCCGACTGCGTGAGCCTGCTGCTGACTGGCACTGGGACACGGCGGAGGCTCGTATGGCACTGGGGCATCTGTCGCGGAAACGCCCTTCCGAGGACGTGGATTTGCATCTGTTTCAAAACACGGTTCCTGGCTGCTGGTGGGACTTGTGGCGTGATCACGAGGCTGCGGCGGCCTCCCCCAAGACGGTGCCTCAGGCGGTGAAAAAATCACGGGGTGGCTTTGGCCTTGGACTTGTCCTGGGCGTCGCTGCCTCGGCAGCCCTGGCGTGGTTGGGCTACGCGAACCTGCCTGAAGCCAAGGTCAAAGAGGTGCCTGTCTATGTGACCCAAGTCGTGGAGAAGAAGGTGGAAGTTGAGAAGCTCGTGCCAGCGCCTGGTCCCTCCGCCCTTGTGCTGGAGGAAGAGAAGGAGCCGGCACCGCCGATCCGTGAGTCTTTGCGCAAGCTCCAGTCCCTGCTGAAGAGAGCGCCTTCACCGATGGCCAAGGCAACCTCGGTACCAGCGCAGGCAACGCCCCAATTGGTGGCCGCTTCCCTCAAACGAGACCCAGGCGCTGAACCGCCTGCGGCGGAGACTGGCAGCATGACCAAGCTGGAGGCACGAAAAAGAGCCGTGCAGGAGTTTGCCAGCCAGCATCCCGATGTGGCCCGGCTGGTAAGACTGGTCAAAGACGGCAGCTACCGTGAGAACGCGCAGCTCATTCAGGGCGGGAGCACGGTGGCATCCATGGGCAGTCCCGCCTATCGGCACATGATTCACTGGCTGGTTCTGGATCCGCCAGAGCGTGCGGACTCACGCCTTGTGGTGATGAAGATGGCGCTGCGAGCCATCCCGGCCGTGGAGGCCATCCCGCTGTTCGACCTTTGTTACTATGAGGGTTCGCCCAATGAGATCGAGATCAAGGAGTGCAGCCAGTTGCTGCTTGAACTGCCCATCGAGGACATGAAGGCGGATCACAAGGCCTTGCTGCAGGCCATCGTGGCGCAATGAGGGAAGGGCAGGGGAGCGAGGCTGCTCTTGACGTGTTCTGCGGTTGCAGGCAGTACGCGGCCTCATGATCGAAGTCACACCTGTCGGCACGCACGTTTCTGTTTGGGGCGAGGGCCCCATCTGGCATCAAAACCGTCTGCTCTATGTGGACATCGAATCGTACAAGATCCTGGCTTATGATCCCGTGACGCAGGCGGAGAAGATCTGGGATGTCGGTCAGCGTGTGGGCACGGTGGTGCCTCGCGCCAGTGGCGGTCTGCTGTGGGCGGGTGACACGGGCATCTACTTCCTCAATGAGAGCACCGGTGAAAGTACCTACATCGGCGATCCAGAACCCAATATGCCGGACAATCGCTTCAATGACGGCAAGTGTGATCCTGCCGGCCGTTTCTGGGCGGGCAGCATCTGTCTAAAGAAGCAGCCCGAGGGGGCTCTATACTGCCTGCACACGGATCTGAACATCGAGAAGAAGTTCGGTCCGGTCACCAATTCCAACGGCATTATATGGAGCAAGGACGCGAGCACGATGTTTTACATCGACACGCCGAGCAAAAAGGTGCGTGCCTTCGACTTCGACCGTGAGACCAGTGCCATTTCCAACGAGCGTGTCATTTGGGACACGAGCGCTGACTCCAGCAGTCCAGACGGCATGACGATCGACAGCGAGGACCGCTTGTGGATCGCTTTCTGTCACGGGGCCAAGGTGGTATGCTTTGACCCGGCCTCGAGGAAGGTGGTGGAGCAGGTGGACTTCCCCTGCGTGGAGACGACGGCCTGCGCGTTTGGCGGCCCGGACCTGGGGGATCTGTATGTCACCACAGGTCTGAAACCAGGGCTGACGGAGGAGCTGGCCGGACGCATTTTCGTCTGCAGGCCCGGAGCACGCGGCGTGCCTTCGGATGCCTTCGCAGGCTGATTGCCACCCATTCCTCTCATCCTACAGCCATTCGCGGCCAGCCGGGCTTTCCACTGTCTGGCAGGGGAGGTCGTGATTGGCCCTTGCTTTCCCCGCGCATCTGCCTAAACACGCCCGCTCCTATGCCTTCCACCCCCGTCATCAATCTCCGCAAGGGTCACGCCGTGCGTTACAACAACGAAGTCTGTCTCGTCTCTGCGTTTGAGCTGAAGACTCCTCCGCGCATGGCTTCCTATGTGCAGATGTCCGTCCGCACTCTCAGCACGGGCAAGGTGTACAATCTGCGCATGACCTCCAACGAGTCCCTGGAGTCCGTGAACCTGGAGCGCAACCCGCATGAGTTCAGCTACAAGGACGGCGATGGCTACCACTTCATGCACCCTGAGACTTTCGAGGACGTGATCCTGAGCGAGACTGGCGTGGGTGACTCCAAGGCCTACCTCATCGAAGGCCAGAAGTACACCGTGCAGTTCGCTGACGGCCTTGCCATCGGCATTGAGCTTCCGGCTTCTGTCGTCATGCAGGTCACAGAAGCTCCTGAAGGTGTGAAGGGTGACTCGGCCAACAACGTTTACAAAGCGGCCACCCTGGAAACCGGTCTGGTGGTGCAGGTGCCTCTTTTCATCGGCCCTGGCGACAAGATCAGCGTGAAGACCGAGGACAACTCCTACCTCGGCCGGTCGAACTAATTTTGCGATCACGAGAGTGATTCAGCAGAAAGCCGCAGCTCGTGCTGCGGCTTTTTTGTGGCCGCGTGCCATGGGCCGTCCCTGGCTGCCGCCGTGAGGTGAAGCGTGGCGTGGCGGCATGCTCATGCCCAGGGCGCTCTGAATGCAGGCCTGCGGGAGTGATGGAGCGCCTGTTGATGGGTCAAGCGTGGTGTCGTGAAGCGTGCGGAAAGGAGGGTGCGGATGAGGAGGGTGCGGATGAGGAGGGTGCGGATGAGGGGTATATTTTGTTAGGCTTGGGCGCGGCGCCTGATCGTGTGGAGTGTCGCAGTCCTGACGCCGGGGTGAACCAATTTTGCTATCGCGACATCGTCCCGGAAAAAAGCAAAGGCCGCAGCGTCTGCTGCGGCCTTTCAAGTCATCACCACTTGAGTGGCTTAACTAAAAGTAGCTTATGGTTAGTCCTTGGCGGCCACTTCCGTGCCGTCAGCCAGTTCGGAGGTCTCGGCGGCCATGGCGGAGCCCGTGTCACGCGTCACGGGCCAGTATGCATCCATGTTCAGCAACTCCGGGGGAGTCATCTTGAAGGAGGCTGTGGCGTTGGTGAAGTTTGTGTAGGCCAGAGGCATCGTGGTCACGCAGATGCGGTCACCATCCATGCGCTGCACATGCAGGGCGGTCACCTGGGGTTTGTTTCCATCAATGGCGACAACATCACCCACGCGGAAAGGTTCGTCCTTCACCGTGAGGCCTGGCATCAGGATCTCAACATCCACATCTTCGAGGTCCGTGGCGCGGGCACGCACAACCCAGCCTTCAGACACGACATCCTTGTCCGTCAGCATGCGCAGGCTGAGCACCTTGTAGCTGCCCACCACATAGAGTGGCTTTTCATGCTTGTAGTTGCGGATGAAGGAGCGCTTCAGCACATCATTCTTCACCGCCATCTGCTCAGCGCTGTAAGGATAGAATTCGGTGAGCAGTTCGCGTGCAGTCACCTTCTTGCCATTGGGAACGGTGAAGGTGGTGAAGGGGCGGAGAGGCTCAAGTTTCTTAAACTTGGCGAGCATCTTGTAATTGAATGGCTTCTCAGGATGCTGAAAAACCATGATGCTGAAAAACCATGAGAATGTAGCGGCTCCCATGAGCAGGGTGATCAGAATTGCCCACCAGAAGATGCCGCCGTTTCCCTCCTTCTTTTTGGAGAAGCTACCGCCTCCATAGGAGCGGAATTCGCTGCCGTCGCTCAAGAATCGAATGTGCATAACAAAATTGAGAAAAATATTGAAATTATCGGAAAAGATCTTGCCCAATTCTACTGGTTCAGGGGAAAAAGAAAAGATTTTTCTGTGAATAAGTTGAAATAAAGCATTGCGGATGAGGCATCTAGGCCGCCTTCGGCTCAAAGGATGTTCCGCAACCGCAATTTCTGGCGGCGTTCGGATTTTCCACTCTGAAACCGGAGTCGTTTAACGCCTCCACATAATCAATCCGGCTCTCTGTTAGAAAAGTCAGACTTTCAGGATCTACTATCAAAGACACCCCCTGATGGGTGAACACTTGGTCAGACGCTTCTGGCTCATCGACCTTCATCGTATACTGCCATCCCGCGCAGCCACCCTTCTCCACTCGGACGCGCAGTCCTGCGCCTGCGGGAGCATTTTTTTCCACAAGCAGTTGGCGGAGATGTAGGGCGGCGGTGTCGGTCAGGGATATCATCGCGAAGGAGGGATGCGGCAGATGATTTGTGTGCTGCGCCCTTTTCACAGGCGCATGTCACATGCAAGGATTACGCACATCTTAGTTTCTTTTTTTTCTTTGTTTCACAGTTATGTCGAAAATTCGTATTCTCCCCGATGCCCTCGCCAGTCAGGTGGCCGCGGGGGAAGTCGTGGAGAGACCAGCCGCAGTGATCCGCGAACTCGTGGAAAACAGCCTGGATGCGGGCTCCACACACATCACGGTGGAAGTGCAGCGGGGCGGCACCGCCATGATCCGGGTGGTGGATGATGGCTGCGGGATGAATCGTGAGGATGCGCTGCTGAGCATTGAGCGGCATGCCACTAGCAAAATCCGGACCAAAGAGGATCTCGCGGCGATTTTGACCTTCGGATTTCGTGGCGAGGCGCTGCCCAGCATTGCCAGCGTCACCCGTTTCCGGATCGCCACCCGTGAAAAGGAGGCTCTGAGCGGCACCGAGGTGGAGATCAATGGCGGCAAGCTCAGCGCTGTGAAGGACTACGGCGGCGCCGCAGGCACGTTGATCGAGGCCCGCTCCCTGTTCTTCAATGTGCCAGCCCGGCGTAAATTCCTGCGCACGGAAGCCACGGAGTATTCCCACATCGAGCAGCAGTTCGTCGTGCATGCGATGGCGCACCCAGAGGTCACCTTCACGCTGATCCGGGACGGTGCCGTGGCCTTTCACCTGCCTTCCACCCAGGATGCGCTGGAGCGTATTCGCGGTCTGATCGGGGACCAGCTCAGCAGCCGCCTGATCAAGGTGGAGCCCACGGAGCACCGGGACATCCGTGTCTGGGGCTACATTGGAGGCCCTGGCCTGAGCCGGTCCAACCGGCAGCAGCAGATCACTTTCCTGAATGGCCGCCCGATTGAGAGCAGCTCGATCAACTATGGACTGCGCGAAGGCTTCCACACCTCACTAATGAAGGGGCAGCACCCTGTGACGGTGCTGTTCATTGAGATGAATGCGGAGGGCTACGACATCAACGTCCATCCGGCGAAGCGTGAGGTCCGGTTTCATGACGGCTTTGCCGTGCGCGATGCCTTGGCGAAAGCGGTGAGCCGGGCGCTCGAGACGGCAAGCAAGCTGCCCCAGGGACATGTGCCGCCATCTCAGATGGAGCGGCCTGCGCTGCCGCAGATCGCGGTGCCTCAGCAGCAGAGCTTTGCGCTGCACACGCCTTCAGCTCTGTTTTTGAAGTCCGAAACACCGATCTCGATGCCGGTATCGCGTCCGGCGCCGTTGCCTGCGCGCCCCGCCATGCCAATGTCCGAATCGGTCCAGGCGACTGGATCATCGCATGTCGAGTCGGCAAGATCAGCGCCTGTGCTTGAAAAAGCGCCTGGGCAGAAATCTGCACATGAGCCGGATCTTGAGTCAGAAGCCGAACCCGATTCAAAACCAGCCACCGAACCTGCTCGTGAGATCGAGATGCCGCGGTTCCGCATCCTGGGCGTGGTGCACCGTCTTTACATCATGCTGGAGAGTGACGAGGGGCTCGTGCTCATGGACCAGCACGCGGCGCATGAGCGGGTGAATTTTGAGAAGATGCGTCGTGCCATGGAGCAGGGCGGGGTGCCCTCCCAGCGCCTGCTCATGCCGCTGACCCTGCAGGTCACGCCGAGGGATGCGGACATCCTCCGCCGTCATCAGGAAACCCTCGGCCGCCTGGGCATCGAGGTGGAGCCTTTTGGCCCCAATATCTTCAAGGTGGAGGCGCTGCCGACCTTTCTGAAGACCGACGATCCTGTCACCTGGCTGGATCAGGTCATCGAAGAGCTGCAAACTCTCAGCGCCAAGGGCTCATCTCTGCGCCTCGGGGAGGACATGATCGCCACCACGGTGTGCCGTCACAGCATCAAGGCGAATGACAAGCTTTCCATGCCTGAGATCGAGGCCCTGCTGCGCGATCTCTTTGCTTGTGAGATGCCCTACTGCTGCCCGCACGGGCGGCCCACGCTGATTCAGATGTCCCTGAAGGAACTGGAGAAAAAGTTTGGCCGTGTGGGACCTTGATGGCGAAGTTTGGGCACTGTCATGATTCTTGGCCTGAAGCTTGCACCGACATGCACGCGCTCAAGGTAGCCGACCTAGCCTCGACAAGGGATGCGCAGCGATTGCCAACCCGTCGTTAGCGCAGGTGAAAAATGCGAATCATACTCAACAAGCCATGCATGAAATTCATGTGGAAATATGAGGTCCTACTTGCCATGACACTCCACATGACAAAGATGAACTTTCGCACCCACCCATGAGCGCTGTTTTTGACTCTCTCTCCCGTTTCTACGCTTCCTCCATCGGCAAGAAATTACTCGTCGCGCTGACGGGCGTGGCCCTGGTGGCCTTCGTGCTCGGCCACATGATCGGCAACTTGCTGGTCTTTGCCGGTCCGGATGCGATCAATGAATACGGTCACATGCTGCAGACATCCCTGCATGGCGCTGGTGTATGGATCGCCCGTCTTGGCCTGCTGGCAGCGGTGGTGGTGCACATCATCGCCACGGTGCATCTGACGAAGCAGAATCGTGCGTCCCGCAAGGATGCCTATGCAAAGCACAAGTTCCAAGTCTCCAGCACCTCGTCCCGCACTATGATCTGGAGCGGCATGACCATCCTGGCTTTCATCATCTATCACCTCCTGCACTTCACCATTCGCGCGGGCAATGATTACAACGGCGCGGCTTACAAGACCGACCTCCACGGCGAGACGGTGCACAATGTCTACAAGATGGTGATCGATGGCTTCTCCTGGGCGCCTGCGGCCATCTTTTACATCATCGCGATGACTCTCCTCTACAGCCATTTGAGCCATGGCGTGAGCAGCCTTTTCCAGACGCTGGGCTTCACCACGCACCGCAATGCGCCGGTCTTCAAGAGTTTCGGCCATCTCTTCGCCACGCTGATCCTGGTGGGCAACTGTTCCATCCCGATCGCCATCTGGCTCTTCGGTTACGGCCGCTAATCCTTACTCTTCGTCACCGCTCCTCGCCCTCAGCTCTTACTCGTCATGGCAATAGACTCCAAGATTCCCTCCGGCCCGATGGCCATGAAGTGGTCCAAGCACAAGCAGGACTCGAAGCTCATCAATCCGAAGAACAAGCGCAGGTACACGGTGCTCGTCGTCGGCAGCGGGCTGGCAGGATCCGCCGCCGCGGCCACGCTTTCGGAACTGGGATACAATGTGAAGTGCTTCTGCTTCCAGGACAGCGCCCGCCGCGCGCACTCCATCGCCGCGCAGGGCGGCATCAATGCCGCGAAGAACTACCAGAACGATGGAGACAGCGTGCATCGTCTTTTTTATGACACTATCAAAGGTGGCGACTTCCGTGCCCGCGAGTCCAACGTGCATCGTCTCGCTGAAGTCAGCGTGAACATCATCGACCAGTGCGTGGCGCAGGGCGTGCCCTTTGCCCGTGAATACGGCGGTGGTCTGGCCAACCGTTCCTTCGGTGGCGCGCAGGTGAGCCGCACGTTTTATGCTCGTGGTCAGACCGGCCAGCAGCTGCTTCTGGGTGCTTACTCAGCGCTGAACAAGGAGATCAACCGCGGCGGGGTGCAGATGTTCCCACGCACGGAAATGCTGGACGTCGTGGTCGTCGAGGGTCACGCCAAGGGCATCATCACGCGTGACCTCGTCACCGGCAAAATCGAGTCTCATTCCGGTGATGCCGTGCTGCTTTGCACCGGCGGTTATGGCAACGTCTTTTATCTCTCCACGAATGCCATGGGCTGTAACGTGACGTCGACCTGGCGCGCGCACAAGAAGGGGGCCTATTTTGCCAATCCTTGTTATACCCAGATCCACCCGACCTGCATCCCTGTCAGCGGTGAGTATCAGAGCAAGCTGACGCTCATGTCCGAGTCGCTGCGTAACGACGGGCGTGTCTGGGTGCCGAAGAATGCCGCTGATTGTGGCAAGGCTCCCTCGCAGATTCCTGAAGATGCCCGCGACTACTATCTCGAGCGCAAGTACCCGAGCTTTGGCAACCTCGCCCCGCGTGACATTTCCTCCCGTGCGGCCAAGGAAGCCTGTGACGACGGTCGTGGCGTGGGCCCCGGCGGCCGCGGTGTGTATCTCGATTTCGCGGAAGCCATCAACCAGTTCGGTCAAAAGACCATCGCCGAGCGCTATGGCAACCTCTTCGACATGTATGAGAAGATCACCGGTGAGAGCGGTTACCGCCAGCCGATGCGCATCTACCCTGCGGTGCACTACACCATGGGCGGTCTCTGGGTGGACTACAATCTCATGAGCAACCTCCAGGGGCTGCACGTGCTGGGGGAGGCAAACTTCTCTGACCACGGTGCCAACCGCCTGGGTGCCTCCGCGCTCATGCAGGGCCTAGCGGACGGATACTTTGTTATCCCGACGACCATCGCTCCTTATCTGGTCACCCAGAAACCCGGTGCCGTCACCACCTCCCATCCTGAGTTTCAGCGCGCTCTCGAAGATGCGAAGGCTCGCACCCACCGCTTCCTTAACAACAAGGGCAAGCGCAGCGTGGACAGCTTCCACCGTGAACTTGGCCTGCTGGTCTGGGACAAGTGTGGCATGGCCCGTGACAAGGCCGGCCTTACCGAGGCCATCAAGCGCATCCCGGAACTGCGTGAGGAGTTCTGGAACAATGTTTTCGTCCCAGGTTCCGGGGATGCTGCCAACCCAGAGCTTGAGAAGGCGGGCCGTGTGGCCGACTTCATGGAGTTCGCAGAGCTGCTCTGTCAGGATGCGCTGCATCGTGAGGAGAGTTGCGGCGGCCACTTCCGTTCCGAGCACCAGTATCCTGATGGCGAGGCCAAGCGTGATGACCAAAACTTCGCCTACGCCGCGGCGTGGGAATACAGCGGCGATCTTGCCAAACCCACCTTGAACAAAGAAGACCTGACCTTCGAGGAAGTGCACCTCGCCGTGCGCGACTACAAGTGATCCCCGCTACCTGAACCTCCTTTCCTCAAACCTTTCTTTCGGTCCATGTCCCTCCTCAATCTCCATCTCAAAGTTTGGCGCCAGAACCGTGGCCAGCCCGGTCATTTTCAGGACATCGAAGCTCCTGAGATTCCTGATCATGCCTCCTTCCTGGAGATGATGGACATCATCAACGAGCGTCTCATTTCGCAGGGACAGGAACCTGTCGCGTTCGACCATGACTGCCGCGAGGGCATCTGCGGCGCCTGCTCCATGCAGATCAATGGTATTCCGCATGGCCCTGAGAAGGCCACGACGACCTGCCAGCTCCACATGCGCAAGTTCCGCACGGGTGACACGATCTGGATCGAGCCCTTCCGTTCCACCGCCTTCCCGGTCATCAAGGACCTCATCGTGGACCGCAACGCCTTTGACCGCATCCAGCAGTCCGGTGGTTTCGTCAGCGTCCGCACGGGTGCTGCTCCCGATGCGAATTCGATCCTGATTGGCAAGGAAGTCGCGGATGCCGCGATGGATGCTGCTGAATGCATCGGCTGTGGCGCTTGTGTTGCCGCCTGTAAAAACGCCAGCGCCATGCTCTTTGTCTCTGCCAAGGTTGGCCAGCTCAATTCACTGCCACAGGGCAAGCCCGAGAAGGACCGCCGCACACTCGCCATGGTGCGCCAGATGGACAAGGAAGGTTTCGGCAACTGCACCAACCAATATGAGTGCGAGGCTGCCTGTCCGAAGGGCATCAGCGTGCGCTGGATCACCAAGCTCAATCGTGATTACGCCGTGGCGGCTGTGAAGGAAGCCTTCGTCGGTCAGCAGGAGCGCGCGGAAGGCGGCGAATAATTCATGGGCGGCTCTTAGTCGGGGCATGAGCTTCTGCAGTGCGCAGAAGCTCTATGGAAAAGCGGCGGCAGGAAATCCACCCTGCCGTCAACTCATGGTTGACGCCCGACAATCAAGGTTGATTAACTGACACAGCCTTTTTTCGTAATGTTTGATCCCATGCTTTCCTTTGTTAGCGGCCTTAAATTTGGCCTGGATCATATCTCCCCTGTGACCTGGGGGATTCTCGGCTTGCTGGCCGTGCTCTCGACGATCAGTTGGTCCGCCTTGCTGATGAAATGGCTGCTGCTGAACCGCACGGATCGCGCCAACCGGCGCTTCCTGAGCGGCTTCCATGACAGCCCGCATCCACTAGCCATCTATCTTACCAAGGAGCAGGTGGAGCTTTCGCCGCTTTACTTCCTTTACCACGCGGCCTGCCGTGAGCTCGCCTTTCACCTGGTCGGCGAAGAGGAGCCCGGACGGAGCTTTTCCGCACGGTTGCAAGGTGCGGGCCGCATTTCCCCGAGCCAGATGGGATCCGTCCAAAATGCCATGGAGCGCACGGTCAGCAGCACCGCCCTTCGGTTGGAGACCCGTCTGACCCTGGTGGCCACGGTGATCTCGATCGCACCGCTTCTCGGTATCCTCGGCACCGTCGCCGGGCTGCTGGAGGTCTTCTCAGCTCTCGATGCTGGAGACAAAGGCACCCTCGCTGAAGGCACCTGCTCCGCCTTGATCACCACCATCGCGGCGTTGCTGGTCGTGATTCCAAGCCTGATCGGTCACAACTCCCTGGTGGCTCGCATCCGTGCCATTCTCGTGCGCATGGACAACTTCGCCTCTGAACTCAGCGGCTTGTTTGACCGCCAGTTTGTCGATCACCGCAAGGTGGAGGAATACTTGCCAAGCCTCGGCACGCTCGGCGCTCCTGCCATGCCCCGACCCAGCACGGTGGCTGAGCGCAGCCCGACACGCGCATGAAACGCTACTCCAGCCGCCAATTGCCGGTCATCGCCGCGGAGATCCAGATCACGCCGCTGCTTGACCTGATGCTGGTGCTGCTGCTGGCGGTGATTGTGCTGGTGCCCGCTCTCCGTTCTGAAAGCAGGGTTTTCAAGGAAGCGGAAGTCGGCCAGCCCACGAAGACCATCGAACTGGTGGTGTCTCCGGATCTCAAGCTTACCCTCGCTGGTGAGGCTATCACAGATCGCGAACTCATCGCCGCGCTGAAAACCCGTGTGGCGGTCGCTCCAGAAGTCGGTGTCGTCGTACGCATCCCGACCACATTGCAGGCCTCGGCATTGCTCGAGATCATGGATGCCCTCCGCGCGGCCTCGGTGCGGCACACGGCTGTTTTGAGCGAACGTCCGGCCAAGTCCCCGTGATCTCATCATCATGGCTTCCACCTCCTATCGTGCTTCACTTGAGCCACTGACACCGGCCTTGGTGGGCATCGGGCTGCTTCATGTGCTCGGTGGCATGGTGCTGTGGATTGTGATGCCGATGCTGCCGTCTAGAGACACCTCGGTAAAGCTGCCCGCCCATGTCGTCTGGCGTGGTCCGGAGGACTTCGTAGGTACCGCCATGTCTCTCGAAATGCCAGCGGTGGCACAGGCGCAAATCGACCTGCAGAGCGCGGCATCAAAGGCGGTTCCCGCGTCCAAGCCCGCAGGTAGTCCAGCCCCAGCGTCCGTTGCCCCTCCATCGGCTGATCCGGCCAAATCTGCAGCGCCGCCCGTCCCTCCGCCTGACCCAGCCTTGGCAGATTCCGCCAAGGCTCCCCGCATCGAGTTCACTTCGGTCAAAAGCACCAGCTCTGCGCTTTCACTCGCGCCCACAGGTCTCACCGTGGTCATCCCGGGAAACTCCGGGCCCATCCGCCAGTTGCCTCCGGACACCCTGGCCATGCTGGAGAATTCGCTCGGTTCATCCTTGAGCGTGGATTCCATGAAGGCTGGGCCAACGACGCAGATCCTGGGCGCAGCTCAGCCTGCCTTGCCTCCGGTCATCGTGCCGCCGCAAGTGCAGCCACAGTCCCCGAAACCCGTAGAGTCCGCTCCTCCCCCGGTCCATCCCGGCCAAGGGCGCGAGGCCAACAAATACATCACCCTCTCCGCCATCGTCGACACGCCTCCCGCGCCGTCAAAGGCCTCCCTCAGCTTGCTGGATATCGCGAAGCTCAATGACTTCGAGCGCGCCCGCAAAGCCAGTGAGGACATCTCCGGCCTCGATGCTGTGGAAGCCGCGCTGCAGCGGACCTTGATGAGCGCCTGGACTCCGCCGTCCATTGAGGGCGTACCTGCCAACCAGCGCCGGGTCAGCGTCGAACTGGCCGTGCTAAAGGATGGCACCATTAAGGACGCGGTGCTCGTCACGCCTTCTGGTTCCGGAGCGTTGGATGCCTCCGTTCGCGCCGCCCTGGCCAAGGTCAAAAAGATTCCCGACTCTCTGCCTGCATCCTATACCAAAGAGCGCTACGCTGTTCGGGTGAATCTCCAGATCGAGTAATGTCAGCTTTCCGCCTTTCCACCATCCTCTGCCTCTTCGCGGTGCTGCTTGCACCGGCAAAGGCGGATGTGCTTCCATCCTGGCTGCGCTTTTGGAAAGGCGGCTCCGCGGCAAAGCCTGCGAAGATCGAGCCCAAGCGCGTGAGCATCGGGGCCTTTGCCGGCGGCACCGGCACCAGTGCGAAGCAGGCTCTTGTAGCCGAACTCACCACCACGCGTGAGTTTCAAATCACAGAGGAGAAGCCCGACTTCATCATCACCGGCAGCTCAGTCGGTGGCCGCATCACGGGCAAGGTCGCGAATGCCGCGGGCAAGGAGCTTCTGGACCGCACCTATGCAGCACCAGGCCTCGATGAAAATGCCAAGGCCCTCGCGGATGATGTGATCCTCACCATCACTGGCAAACCGGGCTTGGCCACGAGCCGCATCGTCTTTGTCAGTGACAAGTCGGGTGCCAAGCAGGTCTATCTCAGTGATCCTGATGGCAAGGAGGTGCTGCAGGTCACGCATCACAGCCACGGTGCTGTCTCGCCCACCTTGAATGCCGATGGCACGGCCGTGGCCTACACGAGTTACAGCAGCGGCTTCCCGGTCGTGCAGTGGATGGATCTCAGCCAGGGCTGGGAGCGCACCGTGACAGACACCCCCGGAAGTAGTTTCGGCGCGGCCTTTTCTCCAGATGGCCAGCGCCTGGCCCTCGTCATGAGCTTCCTCGGCAACCCTGAGGTCTTCGTCACTGACCTAACGACAAGCACCGCAGCCTGCATCAGTGATACCACCGGCGCGCCCAGCAGTCCCGCCTGGCATCCCGATGGCAAGCAGGTCATCTTTGCCGATGATCGTGGTGACGGTCCCCGCCTTTATGTCGCTGAGGTGCCCGCGACCAATCAGACCGAGGCCCAGCTCCTCCGCTGGCGCACGGGTTACAGCTTCTGCACGGATCCTGAATTCTCGCCCGACGGCCACAGCGTGGCCTTCACCGCGAGGATCAGCGGAGAGCTTGCCGTCGTCGTCAAAGGCTGGCCCAATGGTCCCGCGAAAGTTATCCAGGCCGGAGGCGCCTCACATCCTTCGTGGAGCCCCAATGGTCGCTCTCTCTGCTATGCGCAGCACGGAAATCTCTACGTGCATTCGCTGTCGTCGGGGCTTCGCCGTCTCGTTTTGGAAAAGCATGGACAGATCTCCGAGCCGCGTTGGATGAAATAGCCGCCCTTGTCCCATGTCTTCCGTCCTTCCTCGTTTCATTCTTGCGCTGCCGCTGGCGTTGCTCCTCGGTGCCTGCGAGCATATGCCCAAGCTTCCGAAGTTCGGCGGCGAGCAGGAGCCTAACGTCGTTTTTGCCCTCGGCACTCGTGATGGGTTCAAGAGTCCCCTCGAAGGCGCGCTCAAACCTGCCTGCCCAGCCCTCCAGTTCGAAAACGAGGGTTATTCTCTCACTGGCGCTCATAAGAAGGCCCTCGCCCCCTTGATCGCCGACTGGTCAAAGGCCAAGCCGCGCTATCTCATCGCCGGTCACACACCTCCGGGCCTGCCGGAGGACTTTGCCCGGAGTCTCTCCGAGCGCCGCGCCCAGGCCGTGCGGCAGCATCTCATCGAAAGCGGAATCGAGGCCGCGAACCTTCAGACCGTCGGCTATGGCTATGACACCCCGCCAACCTCGAACGTGGTCGTGATCTACCAGCAGTTGTAGAAGGGGAGGCAAGCCTCCGGCTCACCCGTTCCGCATCTGGCATCGCCGTCTGCAAGAATGCGCCTCCGCATCAGCGTTTGTGCTGAGTCAGCTTTTCCACCTCTCGCATGATCTCGCCGCTCGCCCTGCAGGACACCCTGAACCGCCGCATCTTCCTCCGCAATGGCGCGGCGGCGCTCGGCTCCACGGCGCTGGGTTCGCTCATGGCAGGGAATACCCCTCTGCATCATGCGCCAAAGGCGAAGCGAGTGATCTACCTCTTCCAGTCAGGCGCGCCCTCGCAGATGGATCTCTTTGATCCCAAGCCGCAGATGGCCAAAGAGCGTGGCAAGGACCTGCCCGAGTCCATCCGTAAAGGTCAGCGCCTCACCACCATGACTTCGGGGCAGAAGAGCTTCCCCGTGGCACCCTCCATGTTCAAGTTCGCCCAGCATGGCAAAGGCGGCACCTGGCTCAGCGAACTCTGGAAGCACCTCCCCAGCGTGGCGGACGACATCTGCGTCATCCGTTCCATGCACACGGAGGCCATCAATCACGACCCGGCCATCACTTTCTGCCAGACGGGAAGCCAGCTCGCTGGCCGTCCTAGCATCGGCTCCTGGCTCAGTTATGGCCTTGGCAGCACGAACCGTGACCTGCCTGCGTATGTGGTCATGACCTCCTTCGGCACCGGCCGGCCCGATGACCAGCCACTCTACGACCGACTATGGAGCAGCGGCTTCCTGCCCACGCAGCATCAGGGCGTGAAGTTCCGGAACAAGGGTGATCCGGTCCTCTATCTCTCAAACCCCTCCGGTGTCACCCGAGAGCTTCGCCGCGGGATGCTGGACGACATCGCTACCCTGAACCAACAGGAGCATCAGCAGTTTGGCGATCCCGAGACGATCACCCGCATCGCCCAGTACGAGATGGCCTTTCGCATGCAGACCAGCGTGCCGGATCTGGTGGACGTCTCCAAGGAGCCCAAGCATATCCTCGACATGTATGGTCCGGATGTGCTGAAGCCCGGCACCTATGCGGCGAACTGCCTTCTCGCCCGCCGCCTCGCTGAGCGTGATGTCCGCTGCATCCAGCTTTTTCACATGGGCTGGGACCACCACGGCGGCTTGCCGAAAGCCATCCAAGGTCAGATCAATGACACAGACCAGGCCACCACCGCGCTGATCAAGGACCTCAAGCAGCGGGGCCTGCTCGAGGACACACTCATTGTTTGGGGCGGCGAGTTCGGCCGCACCATCTACAGCCAGGGCGCTCAGAGCGAGACCACCTACGGCCGCGATCACCACCCGCGCTGCTTCTCCATGTTCATGGCCGGAGCCGGCATCAAAGGCGGCCTGACCTACGGCGAGACCGACGACTACAGCTACAACATCGTCAAGGACCCTGTTCACGTGCACGATCTCAACGCCACGATCATGCATCTCCTCGGCGTGGATCACGAGCGCCTCACCTACCGGTTCCAAGGCCGTGATTACCGGCTCACCGACATTCACGGCACGGTCGTCAAACCGGTCCTCGCGTAGTTGCTTGGCTGAGTGGTTTCAGAAAGACGGGCATGCCTGCTGGCATGCCCGTCTTTCTGTCAAAACATCTTCAATGGCCTAACAAAGAGCGAACTAAAAATTCTCAAAGTTCTCCTCGCCGATCACCTTGCCGGAAAGAATCTGTGAATTGCCCGCCCGGCTCGCCGGCAGCAGGAAGTGGCCCACAGCCTGCTGACGTCCGGGGATCAGCAGCGCGCTGAATGTCCCGCTGCGTGAGTTCGTCGGCTGACCCTCATTGAAGTCCATCGCCGTGCCGGTGCCGGTCACAACGCCTGTCACCAGGCTGACCGACATGCGGATACCATAAGGGTTGGCGCCAGTCGGGAAGGAGATCACATTCCGCGCACCCAGGCTGAAGACTTGGCTAAAGGTGCCACCCAGGCCACCCTCTCTAAAGAGCAGGCGTGCATTGTTGGTCCCCGCAGTGATGCCAAAGATCATCTCATTCAGGCCCGGCGGTGTGTAGCGTGCTCCTGATCCTGACAGCTGGTGCAGCGGGAAACCTCCGGAGTAAGAGCGCGTGTAGTTGGCCGACTTCACCCAGCCCAGACTGCCGGAGGTGGTGCCGTTTTCCACATCAAAGTACTGCCAGCCCTGCACGGAGCCAGCATAGCCATAGAGCATCAGATGCACCAGCGTCTCTCCGCCCACCAGCAGGTCCGTGCTGAAAGTGTTGCTTGTGCCATCCGCCAGACGGCTGACCCACGTCACGACGCCTGCTCGGCTGATCGTCTGGGTGGCCCAGGTGGCGCCCTGCGGATAGTCGTCGTCACCGTCCAGCTCCCCTGGCAGCTCATAGGCGGTGTTCCAGCGGCCCACGTAGTCCGTCGGAGTCTGACCAGCGCTGGTATAGGTCTTCAGGCCATCGATGGAGATCACGTCACCGTTCGGCTCACGCAGCGTACCATAGATCGAGTTGCCACCGAGCGGCAGGCCAAAGTCCACTGTCAGTGGTGGATAAGGACTGCGACGAGCCACCGTGAAAATTCCCTGAGGGTCGATGGCACCGGGCCATGTCTCCAAACGGCCGCGGACGCTGTCGCGATGGATCCCGCGGGTGATGATGCCCGTGAAGGCACCGGTGCCCGTCACCGTGATGCGGAGTGAGCCACCATACCCGCCATTATACCAAACATGCCGGTCGATCAGCGCATAATAGGTGCCCACCGTTCCTGCTGGGAGAGGCTGGACGATCCAGTCAATCACCAGGGGGGCGCTTTTAAACGTGCCATTGAAAGCATAGATCACGATGTGGTAGTTTCCGGCCACGTTGAGCTGCCCGCTCACACGTCCAGTCTTCGTGTTCAGCACTAGTCCTGAAGGCAGACCCGTAGCCGAAAACCGCGTGGCCGTGCCGGTGTATTCGAGTTCGTGGTCGACCTTCTCGGAAACGATGCCGTTGGAGGGCGGGGTATAGGGCGTCAATACCGGAGCCTGGGCAAAGGCAGACTGGGAGAATGCCATCAGCGTGCCGATCACTGCCAAAAGGAGCCAGCGAGTATAGATCTGGCGGTCACGAAGACTCGAAATCGAAGTGGGTGAGTTCATGGGGTTGCTATAAAATCACGGTTATTATGAAATATTCCAGAAAATTTTATGAAAATTCTATTTTTTATGAGTGAGTGCGGCTCAATTTTGAGAATTGATGGCATCAACGCAAGCAGTCCTTCACTTCACCCCAATGAAACGCCCACCGAGACAGCTTGTTCCATCTCAATTCTCTGAGACTGCCGCTTTTGGTGCAGGAACGGTTCCCCCGTGCTTGTATTCCACCCCAGAAAGAAGCTTTCGGCGAGCATGTCCGGGCCCCAACTTCAGTAGGAAGCTCGGCATCGCTGCGACGATGCCCATGAACCAAAAAACTGACGAAACTGCGGCCATGGACAAATCGAGAAAGCCATGTCTCCAGGAACGCCGCCCCACGACTGAAAATGCGTTGGAGGAGGTAAGAACTCCGCATCCATGGAGTGGGGTTTGTGGCTGACGCTGAAATAGGGCGATAAATATTCTGAATAGCTTTGGGGCCCTTGGGGTCTGAACATCCAGCCATGAAAACTAAACTCACTCTTTTGGCAGCCGCTGTTCTTGGTGGTTTGTCACTTTCCTCCTGCGTTGACCCCTACGGCTACCCAGTCGCGGGCGGCTATGCTGCACCCGTCGGTTACGCTTCACCTGGCTATGCCAGTGTGAACTATTATTCCTCCAGCCGACCCTACTACGGTAGCGGATACGGTTATAGCGGATATAATGGTTACGGATATGGATACCCAAGCTATGGATACGGCGGCTACAACTCGTACTCCCCTTACACCAGCGTGGGCCTCTTCGGCGGCGGATGGGGCAGTGGTTACGGCTATAATCGCTACTCCAGCGGCCACCACCACCACCATGCTTCCTCCAGGTCTTACTCACCCAGCAGTCGCTATGCCTCCCAGGTAACGCGTCCGTCGAGCTTCCGTGGATCGACCCTCAACAACGCTCCAGGGATTCCTAACCTGCCAGCGCCACGCGGTTTGAGCCGTCCAAGTTCCTCCCGCTTCTCGCCAGCGCCATCTTCATCACGTAGCTTTAGCGCCCCGCAGCCTAGCGGTCGTGCTGGCCGTCCAAGCCCGCTCGCGAGCTTCTCGGCCCCCTCCATCTCACGCAGCGCCCCCTCCATTTCCAGGAGCATGCCTTCGGTCTCGCGTAGCGCGCCTCCGGCGATGTCCAGATCCTTTAGCGCGCCTTCTGCCCCAAGATCGTTCAGCGCTCCTGCGGGAGGTGCCTCCAGCCAGCGCCGCTCGCGCTAAGCTGGAACACAGTTAAAAATTCATTCAACAGGGCGGACTCCACGGAGTCCGCCTTTTTGTTTTGATGAAAAGCAGCAGCCTGCGGCACTGTTAGAGGGATTCCATGTCACGCCAGCTATCCTTCCTTCTTCTCGGGCTCCTGCTTACCTCTGCCTCCTCGGCCGAGACGAGGCCCAATGTGGTGGTCTTCCTCGCGGATGATTCAGGCTGGGGTGACTATTCCATCAACGGCAACACCAACCTCAAAACGCCGAACATCGACTCGCTGGCCAAGTCCGGTGCGAGCTTTGACCGATTCTTTGTTTGCCCGCTCTGTGCACCCACACGCGCTGAGTTTCTGACGGGCCGCTATCATTCTCGTGGAGGTGTGCTCGGTGTTTCGGAAGGTCAGGAACGCCTGAACACCGATGAAAAGACCATCGCGGATGGTTTCAAGGCGGCTGGATACAAGACAGGTGCCTTTGGCAAATGGCACAATGGCAGCCAGTGGCCTTATCATCCGAATGCACGTGGCTTCGATGAGTATGTGGGCTACACCAGCGGCCATTGGGGCGAGTACTACAACCCGCCGCTGGAAGAGAATGGCAAGATGTTCCGCGCCAAGGGCTTCATCGTTGATGTGCTCACGGATCGCGCGATGCAGTTCATGGAACAGAACAAGTCGCAGCCCTTCCTCTGCTACATCCCGCTCACCACGCCGCACTCGCCCTTCAGTGTGCCGGATGAGCATTGGAACAAGTTCCCGGAATCCAAGATCACCCTGCGCGGGCAGGAGGGGGCCAGTGAGGAAATGGACGTGACCCGCTGTGTCCTCGCGATGATGGACAACATCGATATGAATGTCGGTCGCGTGCTGAAGAAGCTCGAGGATCTCAAGCTCAGCGAGAACACGATCGTCGTCTATTTTAGTGACAACGGACCTAACAGCTTTCGCTGGAACGGCGGCATGAAGGGAAGAAAAGGCGTGACGGATGAAGGCGGCGTTCGCAGCGTGCTCTTCATGCGCTGGCCGGGTAAAATCAAGGAGGGCATGACCATGACCCACATCAGCGGCGCCATCGATCTCATGCCCACGATCTCCGCACTCGCCGGTGTGAAGCCTGTGTCCACCAAGCCACTGGATGGTTTGGACCTTTCCATCGAACTCCTCGGCGGCATGGCCAAGCGCTCACCGCGTGAATTGATGAACTACAACGGTGGCCGCCTCAGTGTTCGCTCCCAGCAGTATCGTCTGGATGCCGCTGGCGGACTTTTTGACATGGTGGCTGATCCCAATCAGACCAAGGACATTGCGGCAGACAAACCCGACGTTGCCTCCTCTCTGGCTGCGGCAGGTTCCAAGTGGCACCAGGAAGTTTTTGGCAAGCCCTACAAGCCCGCTGTCGCTGACGCCAAGAAGAAGGGCGGCAAGGGTAAAGGCGGTGCTGGCAAGCCAGCGGATGACCGCCCCTATCCCGTGGGTTATGCGGAGTTTCCCACGACCATGCTGCCAGCCCGCGATGGCAAACCTCACGCGGGTGTGCAGCGTAGTTCTGGAGCACCGAACTGCTCCTACTTTGTGAACTGGAAGACCACGGAAGACACCATGACTTGGGATGTCGATGTGCACACGGCAGGCACCTACGATGTCAGCATCGACTATGTGTGTCCCGAAGCCGATGCCGGAGCCACGATCGAGCTGAGTTTGGGCGATGCCAAGACCACGGGCAAAGTCACCCCCGGCTGGTATCCACGTTTGATCGACGACCAGGACCGCGCCTCGCGTAAGGGGGAGAGTTTCATGCGTGATTTCAAGCCGCTGAACCTGGGCAGCATCCAGCTTCCGGCAGGACGTGGTCTCCTGACGCTGCGCGCACTGGACATCCCCGGGGCGACTGTGGCAGAGGTGAGGCGCGTCACACTGACGCTGAAACCATGATCGTCACATGCCGCCAGATGCAGGAGATCGAGGCATGCGCCTTCGAGCGTGGTGTCAGAGCGGCAGATCTGATGGAGAAAGCTGGCTGTGGGATCGCCCGTGAAGTGCGGCGATTCTTCCCCCAGCCCGGCGCGCTCATTCTCTATCTCGGCAGTGGCAACAACGGTGGCGATGCCCTCGTGGCAGGACGTGAGTTGCAAAAGCTCGGCTGGGAGATCCTGGTGCGGCTCAGCGGCCCTCTGGAAAAGCTCAAGCCTCTGCCTCGCGGGAACTTCGATGCCCTGACTGACTTCCATGTGTCGACCGGTCCAGTCGATGCCGAAGGACTCGCAAGACCCATCGTTCAGTTAGATGGTTTGTTAGGCATCGGTGCCGTGGGTGAGATGCGGCCAGACATCCGCGTGCTCGCTGCCGAGATGAATAAACTGCGCCGTGAGCATCATGCCTTCACCGTGGCGATGGACATTCCCTCCGGCCTAAATGGTGATACAGGCGAGCCCTCCCCGGATTGTGTGATCGCTGATGTCACGATGACGGTGGCCCATGGTAAAGCTGGGCTCATTGCAGATGCCGCAGTCTCGCATGTGGGAAAGCTCGCGGTGGTACCGCTGGCAGAACTGGTAGCGGAAGATGATGGCGGACCACGGCTCCTGACACCGGAACTCCTGCGTGGCTTTCTGCCTCGTCGGAGTTTCGACTTTCACAAAGGTCAGGCGGGCCGCGTCGGCATCATCGCCGGGTCGCGTGGCTTCATCGGCGCGGCCGTCCTGGCCTGTGGTAGCGCTTTGCGCGCAGGGGCCGGGCTGGTGACCTTGCTGGTCAAAGAGGAGGTCTATGAGCTGCTGGCCGCCAAGGTGCCTCCAGAGATCATGGTGAAAGTCGTGAGAGATTATCGCGAGGTCCTGGACATGCGTTTTGATGCGCTAGGCATCGGCCCCGGGCTTGGTTTCGAAAGCGAGGACGAGATCTTGAATGTCATCCAATACGCCTCCATGCCCGCCGTGGTGGATGCGGATGCCATCACCATGGTTGCGCGCACGCCCGTCTCGGTTTTTCTCACCTCCACTCCGCCACGGCTGCTCACGCCGCATCCCGGTGAGATGGCGCGGCTGGTGGGTGATGGCGCATTTCATCCTCGGCTGACTCAGGCAGAAAGCTGGGCTCTGGCATTTCCCGGAAACACGCTGCTCCTGAAAGGTGCCCGAACGGTCATCGCCACAGAAGGCTCTCCGACCTTCTTCAATACCACCGGCCATCCAGGTATGGCCACGGGTGGCATGGGAGACGTGCTGACCGGTGTATGCACCGCGCTCGCAGGGCAGGGGGTCCCTTTGCATCAGTCGGCTGGGCTCGGGGCCTGGGCCTGCGGACGTGCGGCGGAGATCGCGGCACTAGATCAGGCCGAGATGTCCGTGCTTCCCACCGATGTTCTCGCCCATCTTGGCGCGGCCTTTGGGGAGCTGGAGTAACACTCTGTGGTTATTGACGGCTCCGGTGAAGGGCCTACTCTGGGGGATCATGAAACACCTTTGGATCTTTCTCCTCGTGCCGTCGTTTCTCCTGGCGAATGGTGGTGGTTACCTGACGGGCATCAAACACACCGGAGCCTTTCAACGAACCTCCGCGTTGCAGCCCAAGAATGTCGAGCAGGTGGAAATGATCTCCGAGCGCCTGGAGATCGATCTGCACATTGAGTATGCCGACGTGCGCATCGAATACGTGCTGCACAACCCCGGCAAGAAGGTCAAGATTGAGGCAGGTTTCCCGAGCGCCATCTCGGTAGGGGTGAAGTATGATGAAGACGCTCCTGAAGGACAGCAGGTCAAACCCGAAACCCTGAAGCCTAAGATCGAAAACCTGGTGCTCAAGGCCGATGGCAAGGACGTGAAATGGCAGCAGCGGTCTGATGAATTCAAGCTGAGCGAGGAAGGACTCGTCGAAGGTGCGGTGGTGAACTCCTGGCATGTCTTCAATCTCGAGTTCGACGAAGGCCAGACTCGTCGGCTCATCGTCAGCTACCGCAATCCCTACTACGGCGAGTATGACTATGTCTCTGACGATGCGCGTCTCGGCCCGCTGAGCCTCACCTACCTCTTTTCCGCTGCCGGTCTCTGGGCTGGCCCGATCAAGCAAGGCACGGTCATCGTGAAAGCCTCGACCATCTCTCCCAACAACGTCACGCTCAGCCATCCGAAGCGCTTCGAGCGAAAAGGCAATGAATGGCACTGGCAGTTCACCGACTTCGAACCCACGCTCGAGGACGATCTGAAGATCATCACCCGCGAGGCGCAGTTCCAGCAAAGCGCCTTCAACTCGGCCCCTCAGGAAGAGCAGGAGAAGGTCCAGGATGGCGATGCCCTTTTCCTCAACGAGTATGTGTCCTATGGCGAAAGCATCTTCGATGACGAAGGCAAGCTCAAGGGCAAGAACTGGGAGTTCTGGCGCAGCGATTTCACCATCGAGGCCAGCTCCACGTTAGCTGCCCAGGGTGAGAAAAACTACAAGGCCGACAACCTTCGCGATGCCGGCGACGAAGGTGCCTGGGTCGAAGGTGCCAAAGGCGATGGCATTGGCGAATCGCTGACATTGAAATTGCCGAAGCCAGCGAAAATCAGCCGTGTTGGTATCGTCAATGGTTATGCCACATCGAAGGATCTGTATCAGGCGAATGGCCGCGTGGCAGAGCTTGATGTCAGTGTGAACGGCGGTGAGGCGAAGCGTGTGAGCATTCCCGACGAGTTTCTGGAGAACGAGAAGTTCTTCTTTGATCTGCCTGCTTCCGAGAAGCCGGTCGAGACCGTCAAGCTCACCATCGCCAAGGCTTATCCAGGCGCCAAATTTCAGGACACCGCGCTGACCGAGCTCGTGCTCATTCAGCCGCTGGAAAAAGCACCCAAGATCCAGCCCGCGCGATGAATCTGCGGCGGGCAGCTTTGGGGTCAGCTTTCGCGCTGTGCCTGCTGGCCCTGCCATCCCATGCGCAGCCACTGCCTGTGCATGTGGAGGAATCTCATGCGGGAGCTTTCTATCATCTGGTCGAAACGCTCCGGTTTGAGGAGAAGCACACGCTGGTGCTCTTTGATGCGCATTGTGATGCCAATGGCATCGCCCATTCAGACAAGATCCGTGCGGACATCCGGCGTGGCCCAACAAAAGAATTGAGATCCGAGATGCTGAAGTGCTGGCGTCAGGAAGGGCGCATTCAATGCTTCAACTGGCTGGAGTCCCTCATGCCAGCACCGATCTCCGAGGTGATCTGGGTGCCTGCGATGAAGCTGGAGCCCTCAGAGGTGCAACGTCTGGAGAAGGAGGCACGAGAGTATCTCGATGGTCATGAAGAAGCTTTGCCACGTGATGTAGGTCCTCTCTCATCCCGCTATGGCGTGATGGACTTGGAGACCTTTCTCAAGGAGTCCTCCACATGGCCGGAATCTAGACGTGTAGTGTCGAGCATCGATCTGGATTTCTTCGCCAAGACTGGCGATGAACGACTCGCTGCCGAGGTCGAAGAAGTTTTTTCGAGCGTGCTCAGACTTCGGGGACTGGTAGATGTCTCGGTCGCCATTTCATCACCCTACCTCAGGGATGCCGAGCAGGCGGAGAAGCTGACCACACTGGCCTTGGACACCGTCTCGCGGGTGGCGCAGGCAAAGGTGCAGTTTGAGCCCTTCGCGCGCACGGGGCCCGATCATTCTCTGATGGCACGACTGCTGGAGCGGCAGGGAAAGCGCATCCCGGCGCTTGATCTCTCAAAAGCTGGTCCCGAATTGCGCACGCTCCTACTCACTCATTGGCAGCCAAAGACCTGTGCTTTTGAGCGTGAGAAAGCCGAGGAGCTTTTGGAAGCCTGGCGCACTGATCCCTTCCTGCCGAAGTTGAAAGTGAGCGGTGCACGCCGTCGCCCTGACCAGACCTGGGGCGCTCTGGCGGATGGCAAACTCGTCTTGCGTGTCGATCCCGAGCCTGTCGGAGCCCGTGTGCGTTGGTTCGCCCTGCGAGCAAAGGAAGACGAGTATCGCATCGGTGCTGACTTTGGCTTTTCCAGCCAGGCCCCGCGCTGGATCCATCATGAGCGAGTCTTGGTGGCGGAGGGGCCGCTCATGGGGGAATTGACGCAAACGCAGTTAGGTCCATTTCTCGATCCAACCCTCCACTGCGGCACCCTGGAGATCGAAGTCGAGGTCCTTCGCGACGGCGAGGCCTGGAGGACTCCGACGCAGATCCTTTGCATCCGCGCTGGCGGGACCACCGGTGCTCGGGCCGTGTGGAGTGAGCAGTTTGGTTTGCCCTACGTTTTTGATTCGCGCCTGTTGTTTCGTCGTTCTTATGGTTTCGGTCCGAGCACACACTGGGGCGCGGATTGCGCCAATTTCATCACTCTGGGACTTCACGCTGAAGGCTCGCTCGCGAGCTGGGGCAGTCCGCGTGATGTGGAGTCCTGCCTTCAACCTCTGGACGGTCTTCCCACAGATGGAAAGCCGGCGCTCCTGCACTTTGGCTCGCATCTCGCCGCGTTGTGGGAGGACCGGGCGCCCTTGGCCCAGTTGGATGCAGGGGATCTGTGCGTGCATCAGCTTGAGGGACGGCCAGAGATTCTGCCTCTCGCCCGACTCTCCGCGAATCGTGCGCCACCGAGGCTCATGGGCCTGCGTCCACCTTCGAAGCCACTGCGTCTGATCTTTGCCGGAGACATCATGCTGGGCCGCGGTGTGACGCAGACCATCGCGAGGCATGGCAATCCGTTGCGGGCCTGGCGTGAGACATTGGCGGGTGCGGATCTGGTGATGGGAAATCTCGAGTGCGTGATCTCCTCGCAACCTGCCGTTCCGGTGAAAGGTCGCATCAGCTTGGTGGCTTCACCTGCTGCGGTCGAGTGTCTGCGCGAGGTGGGTTTCACCGCCTTGAGCGTGGAGAACAATCACGCGCTGGATCTCGGCCCGGAAGGTCGTGAGCAGACGGTGAGAGAACTCGAGCGCGCCGGCCTGAAAGCCGTGCAGCAGGAGCCTGTCATCATCCAGGTTAAGGACCAAAAGCTGGCTCTGGTTGCCTGGGATGATTCGATGGAGCCCGAGCTTGAGCCGCTTGAGATTCAGGTGCGCAAGGCGGCTGCGCAGGCTGATTTTGTGATCGTCATGCCGCATTGGGGCGTGGAGCACAGTGTCGAGCCGAGTCCGAGACAGAGGCTGCTCTCTGCGAAGTGCCGAGATGCGGGGGCACAGCTTATCGTCGGCAGCGGACCGCATGTCGTGCAGTCTTTGGAGCGCATCAATAGGGCCACCGTGGCCTACTCGCTGGGCAATGCCGTCTTTGACGGGGCGGGGCCTGATGCGGAGTGGTCGCAGGGCTCGCTGCTGGAGATCGTGCTGCAGGCCGAGACCCTGTGGACGGGAAAACCAGGGATCGTGCGCGCCCGTCTGCTGCCAACAGCCTTTGATCGTCAGGGCAGGGTGAGGCTTGAATGAGGCGGAAGCCTGCGCCAGACATTTGCCATGCCTTATCGACACACGCTCACAGATCGCGTCCAGTTTGCTGACACAGACATGGCGGGGATCGTGCATTTCTCCAACTTCTTCCGCTACATGGAGCGGGTCGAGCATGACTTCTTCCGCACGCTGGGCATGTCCATCTGGGATGGCAACAATGTGGTGGCCAGTGAAGAGCGCGTGGGCTGGCCACGCGTGCACGCCTCGTGTGATTATCGCTCGCCGCTGCTCTTTGAAGATGTGTTCACGATGGAACTGCTCGTCGAGGAAGTGCGGAGAAAGACCGTTCGCTATCTCGTGCGCTTTTGGAAAGAGGATGGCGATCTGAGCGCGGAGGGCCGCATCATCGCCGCTTGTGTGCAGAAAGACAAAACCACCGGCAAAATGAAGGCCGTTGAGATTCCTCAGCGCATCCTGGAGAAACTTGAAGTCGCGCCGCCTGATCTGCTCAAAGGTCCCGGTTCACCGACGAAGTGAATCGAGAAGCGCCGGGACGATGAGCTCTGCGCCTTCGCGAGTGAGATGGCTGCTGTCCTCATAAAGCGAGCGGCCTGCCTGCTGGTAAATCAGATGACCATCCCGGGTCATGAGATTCGCTGACGGCACTCGACGGATGCTCGGGAGCGCACGGGCCACCTCATCCAAAACAGCCAGGGCTGCTTCGTGGCGTTTCTGGTGATCGGGAAGTGTCATCAACTCTGCGACAGGTGCTTTACCCCAGCGCGATCTCCTCACCAGATACTCAGGTACATGGACCAGATAGGTCGGCATTGGATCCACAAGCACGACATGTTTGCCAGCCTTGATCAACTTTGATGACGTCTGCCTGAACGCCTCTGTGACCAGGCGACTTCCTTCCTCCACATCGCTGTGAGGTGTGAGAATGCGAAGACGTGCCTGTTTGTCAGCGGGATCGCTGGTGAGATAGGACGTCCAGCTCGCCATCAGCACCACTGTGCGGGCTGGGCTGCGCAGAAGCTCAGGCATGGCTTCGCGAGCAAAGGTGTCACTATGCGAAGAGGTGGAGATGTTCTCCAGCGGCAGAGTCGCATGCGCCACCCAGGCGGCTCCAGCGAGGCCTCGGTGCTTCAAGGCATCATCGAGAGCCTGAATGAGGCATTGGGCATGGCTATCACCTACAAGCAGGATGTCTGGAGATCTGCTCGCAAGCCCCAAGGGAAGCCAGCGACTCGTGGCAGGCTTCGCCACCGCACATTCAGGACACACCTGTCGTAAGGCCAGCTCCGCAGGTGAGCCTAAGCATCCTTGCTCTGACCTTCCCCAGAGAGCCAGCGAGGCAAGAAGAGCGGCCACAGCGGCGGCAGGCATGGCAAACTTCCATCCCGAGCGCATCCGGCGTGCGGGATTCTCCAGCGTATGATGCACCAGAGCGGCGAGCAGCAGGCAGAGGAGCGCCGCCAGTGTCTTCTCCATCGCTCCCCAGTTCAGCGCCAGCTTCGGGGCGAGAGCGAGCAACGGCCAATGGATGAGATAGAGCGAGTAGGAGACTCGTCCGAGATAACGGACAGGAGACAGTGCGAACAGGCGATGAACGACGCTGCCTTGTCCTCCGCAACGGGTGGCGATGAGCAAGGCTGTGCCCAAACAGACCGGCAAAGCTGCAGGTGCTGGAAGTGTCGCGCGATCACTCAGGCCCACGAGGCTACCGAGACACAAAAGCAGGCCGAGCCAGCTCAGAAGAGCACTGGGCTTCATCGATGGTCTCTGTGCCACCAAGCAGCCGAGGCCAAGCTCCCAGGCTCGTGATTCTAGGCCATAGAAGGCCTGCAAAGGGAGCCACTGGCTCATGCCACAGGAGAGGAGAAACAGCAGCCCACAACCCAGCGGCAGCAGCCATTGGATCGAGCCACGCCGCAGGATCAGGATCAGCAGCAGAGGATAGAATAGGTAAAACTGCTCCTCCACAGCGAGTGACCAAAGATGGAGCAGTGGATGCGTCTCCAAACTCGGGGCGAAGTAGTCCAGATGACGAGCGAACTGATAATTGGCTAGGCCAAGGAGGGTTGCCAGAGTTGTGCTGGCCAGGCTCTTGAGATCCGCCGGAAAGAGCAGCCACCAGGCAGCGACCCAGGTCATGATCAGTGTTAGCAGTAAGACCGGCAGCAGCCTGCGGGCACGGCCCCAGTAAAAGTCCCGGAAACTGAACTGCCCGGCCAGGATCTGCGGGGCGATCTTCCTCGTGATCACGAAGCCAGAAATCACGAAGAACAGATCCACCCCGAGGAACCCACCGCTGCACAGACTGGGATCCAGGTGATAGAGCAGCACCGCCGCGATCGCCAGAGCCCGCAGCCCATCCACCTCAGGCAGGTAGTTGGCAGTCTGCTGTGGTGCGTTCATGTCTGGCTGGAGGTGCGCCGGCCGAGGCGTCAAAACTCGCCACCGAGGGCGAGGTGAAGATCGGCGCGATTGCGCAGACGCTGGGCCTGCACGGCGATCAGTGCGCTACGCGCATCAAAGGCTCGTTGGCGTGTGTCGAGCAATGTCAGCACCTCTATGAGACCCTTTTCATACTGACCGAGAGCCAGCGACTCCGCACGCTCAGCCTCAGTGGCAGAGCGGCTCAACGCATCGGCTTGCGCACGCAGGAAGGCATCAGCCGCGAGGGCAGTCTCGACCTCACGGAAGGCTGTGAGCGCACTGCTGGTGTAGGTTTGAAGCTGCTCCTCATAACGCGCGCGGGTCTGCTGCACGGTGGCGATGATGCGTCCGCCCTGGAAGAAGCTCTGGGTCACGTTGCTGGCGATGCTCCAGACGGCAGCTTCAGGAACGAGCAAGTCATCGGTCTGCTGAGAGGTTCGCCCATACTCACCTGTCAGTCGAATGCTCGGGAGGAAGGCCTTCTTCGCTGAGCTCTCCAGCCGCAAGGCAGATTCCAGACGGCGCTCAGCGGCACGCAGGTCCGGACGGCGCAGCAGCAGTTCGGAGGGCAGGCCTGCGGGGATGCCGCGCTTCAGCACCGGCAGTGAGGCGAGGCCGCGCTCAGTGCCTGCCGGATAACCTCCCATCAGAACCTCGAGTGTGCGGCGGGATTGGTCCGCAGCTGCCTTGCGCTGCTGCACCGTGGCTTCAGCACGCGCCAGATCGGCGCGACCCAGGGAGACATCGAGCGCTGCGCGATCCGGCTCAAGCCCGCGCTCCATCTGCTTCTCTAAAATGCCAAGCTGCACACGGCGTGTCCGCACATTTTGTTCGGCCAGAGACTGCAACGATTGGGCCTCGGCAAGGGTGACGGCGGTCTGCACGGCGGTCGCTGCCAGGGAAAGTCGCGAAGCATGAAAGTCCTCTTCAGCAGCAAAGCGTCGTGCCCGGGCAGCACTGCGCTCATCGGCCACACGGCCCCAGAGATCGATCTCCCAGCTCACATTCAGCGGCAGGCGGAAGCGGTTGTTGATGGTCCCCAGCCCAGAGAAGCGCTGGTCTCCCGGCGACTGGCTGCGGGAGGCGCCAAAGGCACCCGAAATGCTGGGCCAGAGGGCAGCGCCAGCCTGCACGGTCTCTGCCCGGGCCTGGGTGACGCGGGCACCTGCTGCTTTCAGATCGGGATTGGCTGCAATGGTGCGATCCACTAGCTGGCGTAATGTGGCGCTGTTGAAGTCGGCCAGCCAGCCTGTGGCTGCCGTGGGTTCGATCTTCGGCAGCGCGGTCCATTTCTCCGGCGCGATGGACTGCACGCCCGCGACATCCCGCTGCATCCGGCGGGTCCCCAGAGGTGGGAAGAGTCCACAGCCCGCCAGCAGCGGACAGACGATCAACACAAGAGGGGCGCGAGACTGGAAAAACACAGCGCGCAGGCTGCATGGGAAGCCCCGGCATCACAAGGCTAAATCGGCCTGGCTTCTCAGCATAAAAAAGCCAGGGAGAAGATGATGGCTTCACCCTGGCTTTTTTGATTCAAAGGCACTTATGCGCCAAGCTCTGCCACAGCCTGATCAAAGGCCTCATGCATTACTGTGATGCCCTCCTCCAGGGCTTCCTTGCCCATGGTCAAAGGCGGGCAGATCTTCACGGTCTGACCCCAGGCACCGACTGGAGCGAAGAGGAGCAGCCCCTTCTGATAGCAGAGCTCGATCACGCGGTGAGCGAGATCGTGGTCGGGCTGTTTCGTGCCGCGCTTGATGGTCTGGATGCCGGCCACGTAACCTGCGGCGGTCACATTACCGATGAGGTCGGGATACTTCCGCTGCATAGCGCGGCAGCCTTCTTCCAGGATCGGGCCGAGACGAGCGGCATTGCCAGTGAGGTCCTCATCCACGATCTTCTTCAAGCTCGCCAGGGCGGCGGCGCAGCACACCGGGTTGCCCGAATGCGTGCTGGTCATCGACCCCGGAGGGAACTGGTCCATGATCTTCGCGCTGCCGATCACCGCGCTCAGCGGCATGGACGACGAGATGCCCTTGCCACAGCAGATGAGGTCCGGCACCACGCCGTAATATTCGAAGGCCCAGAACTTGCCCGTGCGGCCGAAGCCCGACTGCACTTCGTCAAAGGTAAGAACCACATCATTCTCCGTGCACCAGGCGCGAAGCTTTTGAATATACTCCACCGGGGCGAAATCAGGACCCACGCCCTGATAGCTCTCCATGATCACGCCAGCAATTTGGTTAGGCTTCATGCCGCTCTTTTCGATGGCCTGGAGAAAGCCTTCGAAGCTGCTGTCATCCTCCCAGTAACCATCAGGGAAGGGGACGTTGATGATGGCCGGGTCGAGGTTCACGATCCACGTCTTCTGCCCGGCCATGCCGCCTGCCTGCTGGCTGGCGAGCGTGCGGCCGTGGTAACCACGCTCAAAGCCGATGATACCGATCTTCTCGCGTCCACCGACCTTGATGCCATTGGCCCGGCTGAGCTTGATGGCGCACTCCGTGGCCTCGCTGCCGGAGCTGAGCAGGAAAACCTTCTTCAAGGGATCAGGCGAGACGTTGGCGATGGCCTCGGCGAGTTCCGGGCGCTCCTCGCTCGGGAAAACGTAGTTGTGAATGAGGCCGCTGTTGATCTGGTCAATCATGGCCTGGCGCACTTCAGGAGCACCGTGGCCGCAGTTGGTCACCAGCACGCCGCTGCTCCAGTCGAGCCAGCGGTTGCCATATTTGTCGAAGACATAGATGTCGTCCGCCTTCTCCCAAACGATGGGGGGCATCCCGCGCATGGACAGCGGCTCGAACTTGCGGCTGCGCTCGATGTGCTGGAGCGAGTCCGGATGAGGGACCTGCGTGCAGATGGTGCGATGCCGGGTGGCGACGTGCGGGACGGTTTGCGGTGTGATGTCGAATTCTTTGCCCATGTGATTAGGTCACGATCATGGATGGATCATGTCTCCGCCGCTACGCACAATTCAGCGGGTCTGTGTGCTTTTGTGATGAGCTTCCCAGAGCCACAAGTGACTGTGAGTGATCAACTTATGATGTAAGACTGGCGAGGAATGGTTTTTCCGGCCTGAGTTTTCCATCCTTCGAACGGGTGAGTTGGCCGACTTTGACTGCGGCGTAAAAGAGTCTGGTCTCGTGGGACGATGTACGTTAGAACCGCCATTCACCACCCACCATGAATTCACGCCGTCGTTTCATCGCCACCACCCTTGGTTCTGCTTTTGCTGCCCCGCTGCTCGCCCAGGAGGCCAAGCTCAGCTACAAGGGAGAGAACATCCATTTCGGTCTGGTGACCTACATGTGGGGGGCGGACTGGGATCTGCCGACGCTGATCAAGAATTGCGAGGCCTCCGAGGTGCTGGGCGTGGAACTGCGCATCGAGCACGCGCACAAGGTGGAGATCACCATGACCGCAGCGCAGCGTGGCGAGGTGAGGAAGTCTTTTGAAGACTCGCCGGTGGATGTGCTCGGCATGGGCACGAACTGCGAGTTCCACAGCGCGAAGGCGGATGAGGTGCGCAAGCACATCGAGCTCGCGAAAGAGTATGTGAAGCTCAGCCACGATATCGGCGGCAGCGGTGTGAAGGTGAAGCCTAACAATCTGCCGAAGGAAGTGCCGGTGGAAAAGACGCTGGAGCAGATCGGCAAATCCCTGGCTGAGATCGGCGACTACGCATTGGGCTTCGGTCAGGAGATCCGCCTGGAGGTGCACGGAGGCGTGAGCGATCTCGGACACATCAAGACGATCATGGAAGTGGCGGCGCGTGACAACGTGCGCGTTTGCTGGAACTCGAATGACGAGGATTTGAAGGGCGATGGCATCGTGAAGAACTTCGCCAAGGTGCAGCCCTTCCTTGGGGCGACCACCCACATCCGTGAGGTGAATGATGGCAAGTATCCGTATCCGGAACTGGCCCGTCTTTTGGTGGATGCTGACTATGCAGGCTGGGTGCTGCTGGAAGCCCGCACGAAGCCGGAAGATCGCGTGGCGGCTCTCGCAGAGCAGCGGAAGCTGTTCATGGAGATGGTGACGAAGGCCCGCTCTGCGGCGGCTTGAGTCGTGACTTTGGGATGATGTGTGAAGCTCGGTTGCGGGCTTCACTCAGACGAAAGAAAAAGAGCGAACTCGGAAGTTCGCTCTTTGTTGATTCGATGGCGTGCCGGGCGCTCGTTTTGTTTACTGCGCCTTTTGAGCGTCGAGCTCTTTTTGAGCCCAGGCGTCCCACTTGGCCCAATCCGTGCCGTGGTCTTCACCGGCGAGGATGGTGAGCACGTTGCGGGTCTGCTCGTTCTGCGGATGAGCGGGGTTTTTGAGGATGTTCATGAACAACGGCATCTGCAGCGTGCGGTTGCGGTTCATGAGGTCCGAAAAGAGCACCTCGATAACATCGGGGTTCATCTTCTGATCCGTGAGGTAACCGGCGATGAGGCCGTAGTCCTCATCACTGGTGAGGTTCACGAGGTGGCGGCTGGCATTCACCTGGGCTTCGCCGTTGAGCTTTTTCACGAGGTCATGAAGGTCACGTGCCATCTGAGGGATCTCTTTGTTGGAACGCAGGATCTCATCAATCATCACATCACCTTCCTCGACGGTGATGAGGCGGTCAGGACCGCCCGTCATACCAGCCTTGGGCGTGGAGGAACCGGGAAGCGTGTCCGCGCCCTTCACGGCGTCCTGCTTGGCGGCAGGCGTGTCTTTCTTGGTGGTGGAAGGCTGGGAACTGTCCTGTCCAGCCCATTGCCAGCCGAAGTACAGGGCTACGATGAGCACGATACCGGCGCCAATGAGAACAATGCGGTTGCGGTTAGCAGGGGGGGGCATGGGAGTTAGGACAGTGACAGGGGCGGGAGATGTTCAAATCCTCCTCCTGATGGAGGAGGACTAGAGGTAGTTAGGCGCGGACTTCGTCGCCATTCAGGGCGCTGGTGATCTTGAGCTCTTCGCGGTGGAGGGTGGGGTCACTGCGGAAGGTGAGGCGGGCCTCATACTTGCGCTCCAGGGAGACGAGCAGCTCGCCGTCCTCCGTTTTGAGGCGTTGCATGACCTCGGGATGGACGACCACGACGAGGTTTTTGTGCTCTGATTTGCCACGACCCAGGATGCTGCTGAGGGCGCGCTGAAGCTCCACACTCATGGTGAAGGTGGTCTTCACCTGGCCATGGCCTTTGCAGTAAGGGCAGCTCTCATACAGGGCGCTGCTGAGGCTTTCGTGCAGGCGCTGACGGGTCATTTCCATGAGGCCGAAGGGGCTGATCGGCTGGATCTGGGTCTTGGCCTTGTCACGCTTGAGATGGTCCAGCATGGCCTTGTACACGGCCTGCTGGTCTTTGCGGTGCTTCATGTCAATGAAGTCAACCACGATCAGGCCGCCCATGTTACGCAGACGGAGCTGGCGGGCCACTTCAGCGGCGGCTTCGAGATTGGTTTCCACGAGCACCTTGTCCTGCTGGTCCTTGCCGCCACCACCGCTGCCTTTGTTACGGCCCGTGTTGACGTCGATGGAGACGAGCGCCTCGGTCTGGTCGATGACAATGTAGCCGCCGCAGGGCAGCCAGACCTGACGGTAGAAGGCATTGTCGATCTGCTTCTGAATGCCGTAGGCTTCAAAGATCGCGGTCTGCCCCTGATAGAAGGTGATGCGGCGCTTGGCGCGGCCCGAGATCAGGGCGGCCATCTTCTGCATGCGCTCGACGGTTTCCTTGTCGTCACAGGCCACTTCGTCAATATCCTCGGTGAGGAAGTCGCGCACGGTGCGCTCGATGAGCTCAGGTTCCTGGAAGCAGCAAACCGGGGCGCCTTTGCTGTCACGCTTGCCAGTGATGTCATTCCACTGCTCGATGAGCAGGCTCAGGTCACGAATGATGTGGCGGGCACGTTTGCCGGAGGCCTCCGTGCGCATGATGAGGCCGAGATTCTCCGGTAGATTCACACGCTCGATGATCTTGCGAAGGCGGGCGCGTTCCTTTGGATCTTCGATCTTGCGGGAGATGCCGAACTGATCGTTCTGCGGCATGAGGACGAGCAAGCGACCCGCCAACGAAATGTTCGTGGTGACACGCGGTCCTTTGTTGCCGATAGGGCCTTTGGTGACCTGCACCATGATCTCGGAGCCGACCGGGTAGAGCTGGGGGATGTCCTCAGCCTTGATGCGCTTCTGCTTGGCTTTTCCCGCGCCAGCGCGGTTCACCTCTTCCATGCCTTGATTGGAGAGGGCCTCAGGGATGGCATCCCAAAAGTGAAGGAAGGCGTTTTTGTCGAGACCGATGTCGATGAACATGGCCTTCAAGCCATGCTCGATGTTCTTCACGCGGCCTTTGAAGATGGAGCCGACGATGGTGCTCGTGCCGGTGCGCTCGAGGGTGTATTCCTCGATAAGGCCGTTCTCGATGAGAGCCACCCGGTTTTCGAGCTTCTCGCAATTGATGACCAGTCGGGTGCCGGTTTTGATGTCTTTTTTGCCAGTGATAAATTCTTTGACGCGCTGAACAAACGTTAATGCCATGATGAAGGATGGTAGGGAGAGATTGACTGAAATTGGGACTGTCTACCGGGGGGAGCGAAACAGCCTGCGGAAGAGTCCGCCCCCTGAAGGAGCGGGCTCGCTGGGTGCCGAAGAAGGCTCTCCACGGTTGAAGAGACCTCGGCGAGGTCTCGTGCCGTCACGATTGGAGCTGGCCCCGGAAGACGCCGAAGCCTCTCCCGTTCTGCGAATGTTTGGTGCTGCTGCGGGGGTTCGCTGCGCCCTCTCGGGAGCAGCCGGGCGTTCAGGGGCATCGCCACCTGTGTCCCCATCCTCGTCAGCATTGGGGATCAAGGCGACACCTGCATCAGCATAGGTGACGGCCTCGATCTTGTTGAAATTTCCGGCCACCTCGCCCAGCGGTTGGATGCCTGGATTGTAGCCTTGTTCAAGAGCTAGCGAACGCTCCAGCACGCGATGGGCCACCGGGGCCGCGCAACCGCCGCCGGACTTGCCGCCCTGGACGATGATGCACACCGCATACTTGGCATTCACGTAGGGTGCGAAGCTGATGAAGAGCGTGTGGTTGTCCACGATGCTGACGCCGCGGTCATCTTCACGCCAGGCCTGGGCTGTGCCCGTTTTGCCAGCGACTTCCACACCCGGGATCTTCGCCGCCTTGGCCGTGCCGCCTGCATCATTCACGACCTTCCACATGCCTTTGCGGACAAGTTCGAGATCGGTGGCAGGGAAGAACTGGCTCAGGTCGGCACGCAGCGCAGGTTTGTGAGGCTCCACCACTTCCGCGCCATCTTTCACTTCATAGAGGAGATGAGGCTTGTAGGCTTTACCCGAAGCCACTGCCGCAGCCACCGAAGCCATCTGCAAAGGTGTGGCGAGCACCTGGCCCTGGCCGATGGAGACGTTCGCGGTATATCCATTGCTCCAGCGCTCCTGGGGCAGGCGCAGGCGGAGCCATTGCGGATTGGGCAGGATGCCGCTGTCTTCTTCTTCGAGCTCGATGCCGGTCTTTTCACCAAGACCGAGAAGCTTGCCCACCTTGGTGATCTGATCGATGCCGGCGGCATTGCCATACTGGTAGAAGAAGCAGTTGCAGGAGCGCATGAGCGCATCGCTCAGGCCCAGGCTGCCATGGGAGCCTCCACTCTGACGCTGGATCCAGCACTGCATGGGACGGTTGCCATAGGTGACGCTGCCGCTGCAGTTGTAATGGTTGCCTTGGATATGGGCCAGACATCCCGCGAGGGCGATGGGCACCTTGTAGGTGGAGCCGGGGGCGAAGCCGCGTGTGGCGCGATTCAGCATCGGAATCACAGGATTGTTGTTCAACGCATCCCATTCCTTGGTCGTGATGCTCGGAATGAAACGGTTCGGATCATAGTTAGGCACCGTGGCCATCGCCAGCACCTCGCCCGTGTCCGGCTTGATCACGACGACCGAGCCACGTCCAATCTTCCCATCGCGCAGCGCCATCTCGGCGATGTACTGGATGCGGGCATCGATGGTGAGATGCACGTCGTTGCCCTTACGAGGTGCTTCATAGGCATCCACGACCTCACCCACGATGCGTCCGCGCTCGTTCTTCTGCATCACACGAGCACCTGCACGGCCGCGGAGATATTTGTCGAAGCTCTTCTCCACACCGGCCACGCCAAAGTCATCCGGGACATAGTAGTCCCAACCTTTGCGCTCTTCTTCAGACACACGCTGATCGTCTGGCAAACGGACATAACCCATGATGTGGCAAGCCAGCGCGCCAAGAGGATAGACACGGCTGCCACGCTCCGCCACGCTGACGCCGGGGAGGGAAAGGTTGTGCTCTGCGAAGCGGCTGAATTCCGAGAAGGTGAGATTGTCCCGGTACACCCAGGGAATGACGCCGGCGAAGCTGCGATAGTGCACCCGCAGATACCTGTCCTGATCCGGTGAAGGGGTGACGGCCAGGCCGAGATCCGCGAGGCGTGACTCGATCAACTCCTGGAACATGAGGACGATGTCAGGCTCGTCCTTTTGGCGCGTGATGCCGCGGTCCTTGAACTCGACCTTGATCATGGGCGGTTCGACCTTCTTGATCCGGCACTGGCGGAGATATTCATCCAGCACTTCCTTGAGATTCACGCGCACCTCAAAGGTGGCGCGGTTGGAGGCCAGCACCACGCCGTTGCGGTCCTTGATCTCGCCGCGGACACCGGGAAGGCGGGCGCGTTCGCGTTTTGCCTCGGGGACCTTGTTCACGAAGTCCTTATGGTGCTCGATCTGCAGCCACCACAGACGATAGACGAGCACCCCGAAGCCACAGATCATGGCCAGGGTGAAAAGATAGAGTCTGAGACGATATTTAACGACCATCGAAGGAGTATTTCAGGCCATCATACTTGATCTCATAACGGGACAGACCCGCGAGAGAATACAAAAGGAGGAAAAGAAGCGGCGAGGCGAGCATCGCCAGCATGGTGTCCGTGACCAGCTTGGTCCAGACAGCGGTGGGGAAGAAGAGACTGCCGCGCAGGAAAGTCTGGATGAGATATTCCAGCAGCAGCCAGACGAAGGTGGTGAAGCCCACCAGCAGCACTGGCAGTTCCACGCGGCCCCTTTTAAAGAGGGGGCGCACACCCTGAAGAAAGGTGCCGAGCAGACCGAAAATGATGATGGAGATGCCGATGCCAAACCCGCCGCCGGTGACGATTTCTGGGGAGGCCATGGCACCGCTGATCAGGCTGTCCGCACTCGAAGCCACCGCTTCAGAGGCAGCAGGGAGATGGCGTGCATCCCACAAGAAGCCGGTGATGAAGGCCAGGATCAGCATCATGGGGAAGGGGACCGCCACGGCTGCCGAGAAGAAAAACACCGGAGGCAGCAGCAGCGTGGCATGGTGAGCCATGGAGATGCCCGGAATGAACTCCTGGACCACGAAGGTCAGCAGGAGGAGCACAAGGGTGACTGGGTAGAAGACCATGGCGGAGGGTGGTCAGGGCTTGGTCTGCGCCTCAGTCACCGGCACGGCTTTGGGCACGGCGGAATCTGTCTTGGACGGCGCTGCGGCGTTGTTGTCCTGTGCATCGAGCACGAAGACATGCCTCAATTGGGAAAAGTCGACGGTCGGCTCCACCACGGCTTCACCCGTGATGTCCTTCATCTCAAAGCGCTTGACGCGACCAATGGTTAGGCCGGCGGGGAAGATCCCGCCTTCACCGGTGGAGACCACCGTGGCACCTGGCTGCAGCACTGCCGTGCGGTTCAGGAAACGCAGACGCAGATCAGGGCGGAGATCGAGACCTGCGCGCTCACCGGAGATGATTCCTTGCTCGAGTGTGCCATCGACCTTGGCGGAGACACGGCATGTCTCATCTGTCAGCAGGATCACCTCGGCCATGTGCGGCGCCATCTTGCCCGTCTTGCCGATCAGGCCTGCCGAGCTGATGACCGGCGTGTCAGTGGCCAGCCCGTCGAGCGATCCCTTGTCAATGATCATCGTGTTCCACCAGGTGGATGAGACACGCTTGATCACCCGCGCGGCGGTCATCTTGAAAGCGCTGTTCTTCTTGAACTCGATCAATTCACGCAATTGGTTATTCTCATCCAGGGTCTGGACATACTTCTGGGAGATGATGCGAAGCCTTTCGACCTCGATCTGCAGTCTCTCGTTGTCGCGCCTCACCTCCTTGGGATCCACTGCCGGCGCACCGACATTGCTGACGGTTTCCTCGATGGCCGTGCTGGAGTGGATGAAAGGGGAGAGCACGGACATGACGCGGCTCTGGATCTCCCGGGTGGTCGGGGTGTCCAGTGTGAACACGGACACCACGGCCGCGACGAAGATCAGCAGCGCGAGAATGTTGAGCTTTTTCATGGGCAGTTACCCGGGCTGGGTTTTGCCATACAAATGGGTTGGCGTCATGAAGACAGGCGTGCGGCCTGTCAAACCTCAGTGGTGCTCACCTTCTTCAGGAACTCAAGTTCGTTCAGAACGCGACCGGCGCCCTCACCCACGGCGCTGAGCGGATCTTCCGCCACATGCACCGGCAGAGCCGTTTCTTCCTGGAGAAGCTTGTCCAGGCCGCGGAGCAGCGCGCCACCACCGGCCAGCATGATGCCACGATCCACAAGGTCGGCGGCAAGTTCAGGCGGGCAGCGCTCAAGCGTGGTGCGCACGGCATCGATGATCGCGTTTAGAGGCTCCAGCATGGCCTCACGTACTTCCTGGCTCGTGATGGTGATCGTCTTGGGCAGACCGGCCACCATGTCACGTCCTTTGACTTCCATGGTGGTTTCCTTGCCGAGCGGGAAGGCGCTGCCGATGCGCAGTTTGATCTCTTCAGCGGTGCGCTCACCGATCATGAGATTGTAGGCGCGCTTCATGTAATTGATGATGGACTCGTCGAGCTCATCACCGGCCACTCGAACGCTGCGGCTGTAAACGATGCCGGAGAGGGAGATGATGGCCACCTCGGTGGTGCCACCGCCGATGTCCACGATCATGTTGCCCGCAGCTTCCTGCACGGGCAGGCCCACGCCGATGGCGGCGGCCATGGGCTCTTCGATGAGATAGACTTCACGGGCGCCTGCGGCTTCAGCGCTCTCCTTCACGGCGCGCTTCTCCACTTCGGTGATGCCAGAGGGCACGGCGATGACCACGCGCGGGCCACGGATGGCACGGCGGTTGTTGTGAACCTTGCGGATGAAATGGCGGAGCATGGCTTCCGTGACGCGGAAGTCAGCGATCACGCCGTCTTTGAGCGGGCGGATGGCAGTGATGCCGCCCGGAGTACGGCCGAGCATGCGCTTGGCATCGTCACCGACGGCGACGACTTCGTTGGTGCCGGTTTTAACCGCCACCACGGATGGCTCGCGAAGAACGATACCATGATCTTTGACGTATACGAGAGTGTTGGCAGTGCCAAGGTCGATACCGATGTCTTTAACTCCAAAACCAAAAAGGCTGGCGAACATGTGAATAACGGGGGAAATGGATTGAAAATGAGTAAGTCAGGAACCTGAGCCGGCGACGACCGATCTTTCGTCATTAAGTCGCAAAAAGCAGCGCCAACCCTTCAGGTTTCTCACAATTTCGATCCTAAAAGAGGGGGGTTTAGGGGTCAAGAAGAGTTTCCTCTCCCTTAGAAATCATCCAAAACTGGCACTTTAGGGTAAAAGTCCGGCTGAAGGGTAGGGGGACGCGAGAAATCGGCCTCGCATTTTTTCGATCCAGCGCGCATCGTCATTGGATGTCCGACCGTCGATACCCCACTGCCCGCCAGCGCCTGCGTCATGCGGTGATTTCGGCATGGAGGGGGGCTGACGAGGGGCCGGTGCTGGACCTCCCGATGCAGAATGTCTGCGATCTGGTGGAGAAGGTGATCATCCAGGCTGGTCTGGGCAGCCGGATGAGGCTGGAGGAGGTCCTCGCCGCGTGGCGTGAGATTGTGGGAGACTTTCTCTTCCAGCATTCCCGGCCTGATAGCATCCAGCGGGGTGTCTTGACCGTTCGTGTGCTGCAACCTACCGTGCATCATGCCTTGACTCAGGAACTGCCGCGTATTCTAAAACGATTGCAAACGACATTGAAAAACTCAGGCATCAAAAGCATCCGACTCAAGCATGGCTGACCCGCATGGACTGGAATGACTGGCAGAGCATCCTGCGCTGGCGCGCCATTGAGGAAGGGGACACCGACGGTGCCCTGCTTTCCGAGGAGCGCCGTCGCGAGGCCACGGCCCGCACGCGCGCTGGTTTGTCCGCTGATGCTGTGAGCAGGGACCCCGTTGGCGCCCGTGAGACATCCTTGTTGTTACGCCGTGCGCGCTGGCTGGAGCAGGAGGTGGTGGGTTGCAACGGCTCGCTGGTGCGTGTGATCGAACGTCTCACCGTCGTCTCGGGGCGTGGAACATGGATTTTGTTAGGCTGGGCAGTTGCCGCTGTTATTGGTTATTCCCTGGCTGGCTTCGGGCAGGATGTTGAGTTCAATCTCCTGGCGCTTCCGCTGGTGGGGCTTCTGCTGTGGAACCTTGTGATCATGCTCATCTCGCTGGTCATGGAGGTTCAGAAGGAAAGCCGCAGCACGTGGCTGGAATGGCTGGCGCTCAAATTGAACAGGCAGAGTGGCGAGCGCGGTGGATTCGAGGGCGATCCGCCGACTGGCTTGACCGTGGATCAACGCTTTGGCCTGCTGGCCAGCGCGGCTGGCCTGGAACGGTGGCAGAGGCGCTTCCGGGCCTGGCTGCATATCGCAGCGGCCTTGCTGGCACTCGGCAGCGCGGTCGGGCTGTATGCACGCGGTTGGTCAAAGGAATATCGCGCGGTCTGGGAGAGCACGCTGCTCAACGAGGCCCAGGCGCAGAGCTTCTTTGGCGTGCTTTTCAAACCTGCCTCTTCAGCGCTGAGCCTGCCCTTGCCTTTGAATCAGCTTCCGGACATGCATCGGACGGGTGGAGTGGTCAAGGCTTCGGCTCCAGCGCTGTCTTGGATCCATCTGTATGCGGGCACACTGCTGGTGCTGGTCATCCTTCCACGCGTCCTGCTTGCCGGCCTGGCGGTTTGGCGCGCCCACCATGTCGTCACGCGGCACATGCTGTCACTGGGCTGGAATGCCTATCTGGTGCGCACGCTGCGCGGCATCGAGGGCGGGCAGGAGGCCATCACGGTGCTGGTTCATGCGACGGATGCCACGCCCACGCATCGTGAGGTGTGGTCACGCGGAGTGCGTGAGCGCTTTGGGCAGATGACGGAGTGTGAGTTCGTGACCATTCATCTAGGGGATGAGGATGACTTTGCAGCTTCATGGAAGCCGGCACATCCACGGGTGGTCTTGGTTTTTAATCTGGCCACCACGCCTGAGGCGGAGGTGCAGCGGCGCTTGGTGCTGGATGTGAAGCAGGGGCTGAATGCCTCTCAGCGCGCGGCTGAGATGGTGGTGCTTCTCGATGCCACCAGCATTGGCAACCGCTGGTCTCCTGAAAAGCTGGCCAGCCGCGAGAAGTTGTGGGCGGACATGATTCAAGGATCGGGATTGGAGATCATCGTGGCGGCGCGCCGAGGTGGCATTTGATCTGCTACCGAATCGCGTCATGTTCCCGCCGCCAAACGTAATACCGATGTCCATGACTCCGCTTCCACCCCACGAACGTCCGGGAACTCTCGAAAAGGCGCTGCGGCTGAATCTCGCGCATCGGGTGTATGGCACCTTTGCGGAGATCGGGGCAGGGCAGGAGATCGCGAACTGGTTCTTCCGCGCTGGCGGTGCCTCGGGCACGGTGGCGAAGACCATGTCTGCCTATGACATGACCTTCAGTGATGAGATCTATGGCAAGGCACAGCGTTATGTGTCACGTCAGCGCATGACGGCCATGCTCGATCACGAGTATCAGATCGTGCAGGATCGTCTGGCCGCGAAGCGTGGAGAGACCACGACGTTTTTCGCGCTCGCCAACACGGTCCGTGCCAAAGGCTTCCGTGATACGATGGAAGAGTGTCATGGCTGGGTGGGGCTGCGCTTTCAGACAGAACCGAAGGGGCCCTATAGCGACATCCAACTCCATGTGCGTCTGCTTGATGCCTCGAATCCGCTACAGGCAGAGGCTCTTGGCATCCTGGGGGTGAACCTCATCTATGCGGCGTTTCATCTTCGCTCCACACTCTCGATCTTTTTGGAAAGCCTGATGGATGATCTGAATCGCTGGCGCATCGAGATCGACATGATCGATTTCAGCGGACCGGCTTTTCCTGCGGTCAATTTTGAGGACCGCATCGTGGCTCTGCAGCTCGTGCGCAGTGGTCTTTCGGATGCGGCGCTCTTCGGTCCTGATGGCGAGATCCTCCAGGCTGCGGATGTGCTTTACAAGAAGCCCGTGTTCATCAGCCGTGGCACCTTTGATCCGATCACCCGCGTGAACCTCGACATGCTTGAGCGCGGCATCACGCACTTCAAACAGGACTTCGGTGAGGAGGCTGACGGCATGATGGAGATCTGCGAGATCACCATGCATAACCTACTTTGCATGGATGACTGCGCCGTGGAGTATCAAAACTTCCTGGCACGTGCGGACATCCTTCAGGCACTCGGGAAAAACGTGCTCGTGTCCAAGTATGCGGAGTTCCACCGGCTGAGTTCCTATATCGCTCGTTACACGCAGCAACCAGTGGGCATTGTGCTCGGGCTGCCGTTGTTTGAGGAGCTCTTTAACGAGCGCTGGTATGTCGATCTCGGCGGCGGCTTGCTGGAGGCTGTTGGTCGTCTCTTCAAGAATCAGGTGCGTCTCTATGTCTACCCCGTGGGTGACCCGATCACTGGCAAACTGCGCACAGGCGCGCTTGCCAAGGTGCAGCCCCATCAGACGCATCTGCTGAGCTATCTGCTGGAAACAGGCAGCGTTCGGAGCATTTCCGATTGTCTCGAAGACTGTGTCTTCGTCAGCAGCGCCAACGTCCGCCAGATGCTCCGCGAAGGAAACCCCGAGTGGAAATCCTTCGTGCCTGAGATCGTGCTCAAGCAGGGCCCTTGGGCCGCTTGATGAGGTAAGCTTCCCGCGTCGCGGGACCAGAACGATGAGGATTGGAGTGTGCAGAATCTCGGCAACCCAAGCCTTCCGCACTTTGGCAAGTGCGCCTACATGAAGAATGACGAAGCCCTTTCGGAACTTCGTCATTCGTGATTCTGATTTCGTCATTCCTCCCGGAAGGAGGTGTTACTCGTCATCATCCGCATCCGATTCGCCGGCCTTCTTGCCGCGGAGCTTGGATTCGATGAAGGCATCAAGGTCGCCATCCATGACACCGGAGATGTCGCTGGTCTTCTCGCCGGTGCGGAGGTCTTTGACCATCTGGTAGGGCTGGAAAACGTAGCTGCGGATCTGGCTGCCCCAGCCGATGTCGGTCTTCTCGCCATACTGGCGGGCGACTTCGGCGGTGCGTTTATCTTCCTCGATCTGGTAGAGCTTGGCCTTGAGCATCGCCATGGCTTTGGCGCGGTTCTTCGGCTGCGAGCGCTCCACCTGACAGGCGACGATGACGCCGCTGGGGACGTGCGTGATACGGACGGCAGTTTCCACCTTGTTCACGTTCTGGCCGCCTTTGCCGCCAGCGCGATAGGTGTCCACCTTCAGATCGTCATCGCGGATGTCGATGTTGATGTCCTCTTCGTTGTCAGGCGTGACGTCGATGGAGGCAAAGGAGGTATGGCGCTTCTTCGCCGCATCAAAGGGGGAGATGCGGACGAGACGATGCACGCCGCGTTCGCACTTGAGGAAGCCGAAGGCATTCTCGCCCTGGACTTCCAGCGTGGCGGAGCGTGTGCCCACGTCATCACCTTCCTGGTGGTCGATGATCTGCACCTTGCAGCCATGGCGCTCGCACCAGCGGATGTACATGCGCATGAGCATGTCCGCCCAGTCGCAGGCCTCCGTGCCACCGGCGCCGGAGTGAATGGTCATGAAGGCACTGCCGCGGTCAAACGGGCCGGCGAGCAGGAGATCCAGCTCATAGGCTCCGATGGCTTTTTGAATGCCATCGAACTCCGTCTGCACTTCGCGGATGCTCTGCACATCGCCTTGCTCCTTCGCCAGCTCGATGAGCACGGGGAAGTCTTCCACGCGGCTTTCGAGACCGCCGAGGGGTTCGGTCTGCTTCTTGATCACGTTCGCGCGGTCAATGACCTTCTTCGCGGCGTTTTGACTGTCCCAGAATCCGGGAGCGGTCATCTTATGTTCGAGAGCATTAAGCTCTTCGGTTAGCTTCGGGACGTCAAAGATACCTCCGGAGTTCGATCAGGCGGCCTTTAAGGCTCGCCACGTCGAACGCCTGGAGGTCAGTCAGGACGGACTTTTGGTTCGTTTCCATGGGACGTGCTGCCTAATTCACCGCACGCGCGCTTGCAAGTGGTATGGCGGGTTTTTGAAGGGAGGATTGCCATCCGCCTCATCCTGATAGGTCCACTTTGAGACGGACTTGATAGCCGCGAAACGTCCCGCTACTGTCTCGAATTGATCGAGTTCTTTTGTGGGCAGGGAGTCAAAAGTCGAGACTTGCTGAAACTCCTTCGTCTGAAGGAACTTCGGGTATTGGTACATTCGATCGCTTCAACTCAGCCAAGAATTGAGGGTATTCGCATTCTGCATACGCCTTTTTATCGACGATATACTTGGCAATTTCTGTCCAGTGGGGCGCCGCACTTGGAAGAAGCGAGCGAACTTGATCAAAGAGGCTTGTCAGGATCGACGCGGTCTGTCCGGCGTGCAGTATTTGGTTGTGCTTATTCGTCCGAATGACGGTATTAAGTTTACCGATATCTTCTGACGATAAGTATTTGGCGTGAGGTATTAGAATCTCAGATCCGCGCTTCTCGGCGGTGGAAAAACTCTTTGAGAAGCCATAAAGATCTAATACATACTGCACGAATGCCTTGCAGGGACGTTTTGATAAAACCGTCTCCTGATCCTTGAGTTCTTCTTTTTGGAGTGCGTTGAGCAACTGCTCTCCTACGGCTGTAATATGTCTCGCTCTAAAAGCCGGTACTATATCCAGAAGCGGAGATTGTTGAACTTTGGCCAGAACCCTGGCCTGACCTGCGGAGCCTAGCCATTCCCATATGCGAGGCTCTGCTTCCATGTATAAACAGAGTAATAAAATCTTCTCGTCTCCAAGGTCTCTAGCTAGTTTTTCAACCAGCGGTGGAACATGTTCATCAACGATACTGGGAGTAATGCGTCCAATGACCGCTAATGAGCGTGCAATTTGATTTTCTTTGCCTTTATAAGTGGCTGATTCCGAACCGACTAAAGCCTTCGCTAATGCTTTAACTAGTCCAGTGATCGAACTGGGTTTTGCATTGGCAAGATAGTTTGTGCGGAGAACCAGTTCAATATCTTGTTCTAGTTTTGGCAGCGAACCACCGCGCAGATCACGATCGTATCGCTCAATTAGTTGTTTTCCTTGAATTGGAGGACGACTTAGAAGGTGCAAAATGGCATGAGTAATATGAGTGCGCACAAGTTCGGGCGTCGGAGCAAAGAGGGTATCATCCGCTATAAATGCAGGGTGGGCGCATAGATGGCGATCATCCTGCAAGCGGACCAGATCAGTGGCTTCATGTTGAAGAAGCATGCCGAACTTATCACGCGCGGAACTTACCAAGCCATTTTCAAACGCTTGTAGGTGCCTGAGATCCTTGGACTTAATCCATACTTCTAGTTGCTGGATATCGGCCACTGCAATTGCGTCGCCCCCAGTTGCGAGCTCGCGTATTTTGCCAATTAAGTCGGCGCACACAGCCACCCATATAGACAGGATTGAAGCGCGCCACGCTCCAGCTTGGTATGCTGTTACGGCTTCCTGCGCAAGTTTTCGTGATTCTCCGTCTCGCACGGTGGTTAGAAGTGCATCAAGACTATGTAGGTTCATCGATTTGGTTGTTAGAAGGTGACAAATTTGCGTTCGTTGGGATCTTTGGCGATAGCGCAACGGTAGTGGGACCAGCTCAGGGTGAACGGATTTCCAGATTTCCGAATCGCTGATTCGGAAATCTTTACGGGGACCAATTTCCGAGAAGGCTTCTCGGAAATCTCCTCGGCGGCTGATTTTTCAGTCAGTGACTGAAAAATCCCCGGTGCCGCCAATTTTCCAGTCGCTGACTGGAAAATCTGAACACGCTCTTTCCATGTGAGAAAGAAACGCCTCATGTTGGAAAGATTGTCCTCCGAAAACCCCCGCCCAAACTCCTCCGTCAGCCGCGCTGAAAACTCCTTTAGCAACTCGGAGCCATACGCCGCCCGCTTCGCCCCTTTCTGCTCATGCTCGACGATCCGGCGGCCGATCTCGAAATTCGTCATCACCTGGAGCGTGTCCACCACGGTGGCGACGCTGCGGCGAGCGCCCTCGATGAGCTGGCGGACTTCCGTGAGCAGTCCGGTGACGCTGCCGGGCCGGGCGGAGGCAGGGGACTTGGCCTTCGCCGGAGCGGTGGGAGGACGTTTGGCCGGCGGCTTGGCTTTCGGTTTCGGCTTCTTCATGAGATCAGGTGCTGGAGCGGGTCCGAGGGTATTTCATAGTCAATGTACGGTAAGAGCCGTGGGCTTAGCAAGCTGTGGCTCAGCGGTCCGATTCTGAAGGTGGCGAAACACCCTCTCTTTATCTTGCACCATGGCCCGCGCGCCGCATTGTCCGCGCCCCATGAACAAGCTGGACGAAATCATCGCCCATAAGCGCACGGAGGTGGAGAAACTGCTGCCTCGTGTGGAGAAATTGCGTGCCGCAGCGACGCTGAGAGACGACTTCCGCTCCCTGGCGGATGCGCTGCGTGCCGACCCGACTCGCCTCGGCATGATTGCCGAGGTGAAGCGCGCCTCGCCCTCCGCGGGTACCATTTCGGCGGACTTTGATCCTCTCACCATCGCCCGAGGTTACGAGAAGGCGGGTGCGACGGCGCTCTCCGTGCTGACGGATGAGAAGTATTTCCAGGGGCACCTGAACTACCTCACACTGATCCGTGAGCAGGTGGACATCCCGTGTCTGCGCAAGGATTTCATCATTCACGAGGCCCAGATCTACGAGGCCGTGGTGGCCGGAGCGGATGCGATCCTTCTCATCGTGGCCGCTTTGGACCAGAAGACGCTGGTGCATTTGCTGGATGTGGCGCACACCTTCCAGCTGGATGTGCTGGTGGAGGTGCATGACCTGCCGGAACTGGAGCGCGCACTGGACACGGATGCGCGGATCATCGGCGTGAACAATCGCAACCTGAAGCACTTCACAGTGGATCTGGGCACGACGGAGGCGATCGCTGAGGAGGTGCCGGAAGACATCATCCTGGTGGCCGAGAGCGGCATCAAGACGGTGTCTGACGCGGAAAGACTGGCGCTTTGTGGTGCGGATGCCCTGCTGGTCGGGGAAACTTTGATGCGCAGCGCGAATATCATGCACGACCTTCCGGCGCTGCGGGTGTTTAAACCCCAGGTCGATCCAGCTGATCTCACTGAATGAAGAGCCTCCTCATCCGCTCCACGCTGACCGCCCTGGCCCGGCTCGGAGTGGCCGAGGTATGTGTGGCCGCAGGGGCGCGAAACGCGCCACTGATCACCGGCCTCCTGGCGAGTGATGGCATTAAAATCTGGAGCTTTTTTGAGGAGCGCAGCGCGGCCTTTTTTGCGCTCGGCCGACTGATGGTGGACCGCATGCCGGTGGCCGTGCTGACCACCTCCGGCACGGCGGCGGCGGAACTGCTGCCGGCGGTGATCGAGGCCTATTATCAGGGGCTGCCGCTGGTGCTGGTGACGGCGGACAGGCCGAAGCGTTTTCGCGGCACCGGCGCACCGCAGTCCATTGAGCAAAAGGACCTCTTTGGCCCCTATGTGAGCGCCTGTGTCGATGTCGAGGAAGGGACGAGTATTTCCTGGCCGACCCGGCTGACGGACAAGCCGCTGCACATCAATATCTGTCTGGATGAGCCGCTGGATGCGGAGCGCAGCGGGATCGATTTCCTCAAGCATCATCCGCAAAAGACGCTGAAGCCTGCGAAGGCTGCACCATTCATGCTTTCCGGCGCCCCCACGGTGGTGATCGCCTGCGGCTTGCATCCCTATGAGGCCCGCGAGGCTGCGCCCGTGCTCAAGGAGTTGGGGCTGCCGATCGTGGCCGAGGCGACTTCAAACCTTTGGGGGGAGTGGCCTGATCGTCCGAAGATCGATGACCTTCTTCTGCCTGCGGCCGAGGCCACTTTCAACGCGATGCAGATCGGCCAGGTCATCCGCATCGGCGGCATTCCTTCCTCCCGCTGGTGGCGTGATCTGGAAAGCAAGCCCTTCGTGTGGGTGACGAACGTCTCGCGCCTGCCTTTTCCAGGACTGGCGCGCAAACAAAATGTGCAGACTTTGCCCTGGCATGCTCTCAGCGACTTTGCCGCGTTGAGCCTCGCACCCGCGCCGGTCCATCGAGAGAAAAGCCGTCTTGAGGCAGAGATCACCAAGCGGCCGCTGTCCGAGCCTGCCTGGATGCGCACGCTCATGCACCATGTGAAGGAGGGGGATCGTGTGTTCGTTGGCAACAGCCTGCCAATCCGCGAGATGAACATGTCGCTGGATTCGCCACCTGCGGGGGTGGAGTTTTACGCGAACCGCGGAGCCAATGGCATCGACGGCATCGTCTCCACCTGGCTGGGGGCCAGCGCGAGCTCGCGCAGTTCCTGGCTGATCGTGGGTGATCTGAGCGCCATGTATGATCTCTCCGCACCGTGGATCATGCCGCAGCTTCCCCAGGGCAACCGCCGGCTGGTGATCATCAACAACCATGGCGGCAAGATCTTCTCGCATGTGAAGAGCCTGCAAGGCCTGCCTGAAGAAGTGAGCCACGTGATCGAGAACAACCATCGCGTGACCTTTGAACCCTGGGCGCAGATGTGGGGCCTCTCCTATGTCTGCGCCACCAAGCCTCAGGATCTCCATGATCTGCCGGACGGTGCCGTGATGATCGAGATCATCCCGGATGAGAGGCAGACAGAGACTTTCTATGAGGCGATGGAGGGAAGCTAAACGAGGGTCACTTCGCGTCGCGAACACGCACGTAGGCGATGTGGACGGACTTGTCGTTGCCAGGAAGCCTGCGGACACCGAGGCAGCGTAATTCGTTAGGCTGGAGCTGCGTGAGTTGTTCTTTCCACTCACTGACGAGGTGCTTTGCGCCTGGATAGTCCTCATTTCCGCTCGCGGCGATCTTCAGGGTCTCAGGCAGGGAGGGCTCGATTGGCTTGGCGATGGACTGCTCAAGGTCAACTTTGAGGCTGCCGCTGCCGAAGCCTTCGTTGACGAAGTCCATCTGCAGGCGTGTGCCCACAGGCAGCCCTTCCATGGCGGTCGGCCGCATGCGACCCGGGGTCTGGGGCTCAGGGGGATCAAATTCCGTGGCTGTCATCTGATACTCGCTGACGGCCAGTGTTGTCTCAGAACCGTGCCGCTGGCGTTGCAGCGCATGTCCGCTCAGGGTGGCTGAGCGGGCATCGAGTTTTTGGGCGATGAAGGAGGCGAAGTCGGGGGACTTCACGGCTTTCCAGGTGTCGGCATCCGTCGCAGGAATCTCGAAGACTAGGGCCTCCACATCAATGACGGGTTCCCGGGGGGCAACAGGTGCGGGATCCAGGTTCCTGGCCTGATGCACGAAAAGCAGCAGCGTCTCACCCGCTGGCATGTCTTCGGCCGCCAGGACACCGGGAACGGCCACCGCCGAGCAGAGATAGGTGCCGCTCTTGCGGGGCAGCTTGGAGGTCGTGCGCAGAAAACGGCGGCTGGGCTGCCACATGATTGCCTCCGGCACGTCCAGGGCGAGTTTCCACTCCATGCGCGAGGGCGGGGCAAGGTCCTGCTCGAGAGTGAAGTTCTCCCCATCACACTCAAAAGAACTCCCGACGTGAAATTCTCCCCATGCCGAGGGAATGCTGGGCATCTCGGTAGGGTAGGCGTGCTCCCGGGCACTGCTGAGGATTTGGTTAGACGGGCTGGAGGTGGCAGCCATGCACAGGCGTACTTGCGCGGTCTTCTGCTTCACACGCTGCATGAGCAGGCTCAGCAGATCTGCATCGTCATTTCCACCGCGCTTCTCCAGCAGGGCCAGAGCCATGCGGGACTCCAGGCTGATGCCGAGGATCAGGCAGGGGGAAGCTGTTTCAGCGGCAGGAATGGCGGGAGCGGGGTCTGTGTGGTTCTGGCAGCGGGCCACGGTCACATCCAGCCAGCGTCCTTGGCGCTTGGTGCCCCAGACCTGATCAGCAGGTGAGAGCATGGCCACGATGCGGGGCGAGTTGTCTGGAAATTGAAAATCAGCGGTGATCTCCTGCGCCACGCGGTCATACCAGTCCATGAAGCCTGTGATGGCCTTGCCGGTGGGCTTATAGTCCTGGTCATACACGCTCAGCCAGGAAGTGGGCCAGCTGACGACCGGTGGCGATGAGCCGAACCAACTATGCCATTGAACAGGCGCTGGACCTGGGGTGGCGCGGACAAAGAACGGGTCCTTGGGATCCTGGGTCTGACGCGGAGGAGATGTCACCTCGCCAGGTTTAAACTCCAGCCGAGTGCCTTCCAGAACAGGCTCTGAGGCGACGGGGAGCTGATACAGCAGATCGTAATGAGGCCCCATCTCCCGGGGGACATGGTGCTCGGTGCCTGACTGCAGGCTGCCTGTGAGTTTGGCTCCGACGAAGGTGGAGACTTCGGACACGATGCTTGCTCGTCCTGTTACCCGCGCCTTTTCCAGGTGCTCGACGATCGCCGCGTCGTCTGCGGACTTAGCGAGCATCAGCTCGATCATCTCCAGCTCTTGCACGCGGTAGATCGTTTGCGTGATCTCATAAGGAGGTGCCTTCTGGCCGAAGTCGCCATGAAAGAACACGACGATCCGTGTGCCTGGATTTTCCTCGGATGGAAAGCTGGCGATAGCGCGCTCGGTCTGATCCGGAGGCAGTTCACCCTTCCAGTGCAGGCGGTGGAAGCGTGGCAGGGGCACGGTGTATTTGTCACGCTCAGCCCCTTTGGCCGCGGTCGCATACTGATAGGGCCGGCTGTCCGGCGCGGCGATGTCATGCGTGAGCTCGATGTTCAGAAACTTTTCTTTGCCATCAGAAGACATCGCCCCCTGCTGCACCACGATCTCGGTGCCGATCCATTCCTGTTTCGTTTTCTTCGTGACTACATCGGAGCCGGTGTCGGCATAGGTCCGCACCGTGACCATTTGCTCTTCTTTGCCTGTTTTCAGCACCAGCTTGCCGTCTTGCATCGTCCCTCCGTGGAGTTCGACCAAGGTTTGGGCCTTCAGACGATCCCGGAGAGTTTCAGCAAGGCCCTGGCTGGATTCTCGCCGCCAGTCTTCCTCCGGAACGGTCACGATTCTGACGGTCACCGCTGGCTGTGCCATGCTTTGCAGGCAGAGTCCGAGGGACAAACTCACCAAGACACCGAGAAGACTTTTGGGGGGCATGCTAGGGTTTGTATCCTAGGTGCTGGGCCGAGGGCAATGCCAAACAGGTGACATAAAAAGGGCGAGGCGGTGATGAACCGGCCTCGCCCTTAGTATTCCGGGGGGACTGGGGGAACGATTATGGACTGAAGGCCCACTCGGGGGCGTTCAGGACGGCCCAGAGGACGTCTTCCATGCGGCCACGCCATTGGGCGTTCAGCTTCTGGGTCGGTGGCTCGCCACGGCGGGAGGCTTTCTCCTGCTCCAGACGCACGGTGGTGGCTTCACCATCCAGATGGTTAGACCAACTGACGTATTTTTCCGGGGAGCGGGTGGATGGCACAGGGGCTTTGATCTCGGATGCTAAGACAATACGCTGCTCGAAACCTTCGCTGAGGTGCTTGGTGTAAAGTTCGCGCTCCTGGGCGGTGGGCTTGCGGGTGAGGAGCTTCAGGAAGAGCTGGTCGAGGAAGGCATCGAACGACTGCTCCTGCAGCGCCAATTGGGTGATGCCGTGGTCATCACTCATGCGGGTGAGCCAGACGCCGACGGTACCATTGCTCAAGATGGCGGGCTGAAGCACGTTTGGGTCGTTGTCACGCTTGCTGATCGGATCCTGGCGGGAACCACGCCAGCCGAAGGCGCCGAGCACGTCCGTCACGGCCTGGATGCGGGGCAGGGCAAGGCTGGGGCGGTCGCGCTCATTGCTGGTGCTGGTGAGCATCCAGGAGCGGTAAGGTTTGCCAAGGGTGATGCTGTTTTTCAGGTCGCGCTGGTTGTCGATGTCGAGGCACACTTCCTCGGTGTGGAAGGGCTTGCCGGTGGCGGCGAAGAGGCTGTCGACGATCTGCTCGGCATAGAGACGGCGCGGGGCAGGGGAGGTGTAGAGCGGGCTGGTCTGCCTCAGGGTGCTGTCAGTGGAGCGCTGATAGGCGTGGCTGTTCAGAATGACACGGGCCAGGGCCTTTACATCATAGCCGCTGCTCACCAGCTGACGACCGAGCCACTTCACCAGCTCAGGATGCGTCGGCTTGCCCTTCTCCCAGTCTTCCACGGGCTCCACGATGCCACGGCCCATGAAGCGTGCCCACACGCGGTTGGCGATGACCTGGGCAAAGCGCTCGTTCTGCGGCGCGGTGATCATGGCGGCGAGCACGTCGCGGCTGTCCTTGGAGTCTTCCGCAAGCTTCGCGGCGGATTCATCGCAGAACTCGGCGAAGGGCCACTTCGGCTGCACCTTGGTGCCGGGCTGGAGGGTGACCTGGATCAGTGGCTTGCGGCCACCGGCGTGGATCTTGTCCATCGGCACGCTGCTGGTCTTCGGCACGGCGATCTCCTTCTGGCCGAGCATGGCGGCGAGTTCGAAGAGGTCCTGCTGGAGCGACTTGTGAGTCGGTGAGTCATGGCAGCGGGCGCACTTCATCTCCACACCGAGGAAGGCGGTGCTGACGATGGTGCCTTTGGCAGCCATGGGCACATCGTTTTGCGAAGCGGTGCTAAAGCCAGCGGGGCCGCCGAGACGCTCGCTGCCTTTCATTCGCAGCAGTTCGGTGACGAAGAGGTCCATGGGCTTGTTATCCTTCAAGGACTCATAGATCCACCAGCGGAAGGGGCCGGTGTTGTTGAGCGTGGGATTGAGCATGTTGGGGTTCTCCGCCAGCACATCCTGCCAGTAGCCCATCCAGTTGTCGGCCCAGCGAGAGTCAGCGAGCAGACGATCGATGGTGGCCTTGCGATCTGGATTCTTCTGGAAGGCTTCGATCTCTTCGAGAGATGGCACGACGCCGAGGGTGTCGAGCGTGGCACGACGCAGGAAGGTGAGATCATCCGTCAGCGGAGTCAGCGTGAGGTGATCTGCCTGGATCTCGGGCCAGTTCGCGCCCTCTTTGATCCAAGTCGTGAGCAGAGAGATTTCATCTTTGGTTAGGGGCTTGCCCTTCGGTGGCATGATGGAGTCCTCATCATCCGTCATGATGCGGGCGAGGAGGGCGCTGTGATCTGGCTTGCCCGGATCAATGGCCGCACCGTCGGACTTGCCGCCTTTGAGCGCATCCGCGAAGGAGTCGAGACGCAGGCCGCCTTTGGCCTTGGTGCCGCGATGGCACTCGGTGCACTTGGCTTCGAGGAGGGGCTGGATCTGCTTGAAGTAATCCACACTGCCCTTCTTGGCGCTCTGAGCGCTGACGCTGGCAATCTTGGCCGCGATGAAATTGTCGATCTCATTGTTCGCCGGGAAGTCTGGTGTGATATCCGGCACCTTCACAGGCTCGGCCTTGGCCAGCCATGTCTTGGCGGCTTCACGGCGCTTGGTCCAGTAGGTGTTGGACTTCGCACGCAGCTCGGCGCGCTTCTTGACGTTCATGGCCTCGTAGACAGGAGTGCGCTCCTTTTCATAGGCGACCCAGCCTGCGTCGTTGTAGGCCACTTCACGATTGCCAGGAGTGATGAGGCTCCAGGTCTCTGTGCCTTCTTTCGACCAGGCGACGACGGTTTCGCCCAGCTCAGGACGGCGAACGCTCTTGCCGGTATAGCTGCCCACGAGAGTTTCGAGCACGATGAACTGCGGCTTGCCGGTGCCTTCGATCTCGCACCATGATTCACGGTTGCCGGGAGGGGCGAAACGGAAGTCGGGGCCGAGGTCGAGGTAGCCTTTCTGATCGGCCACAAGGTGATGTCCATCGCTGTCACTTGGCGGGAAAGGTGTGTTCAGGATGGTCTTGCCATCGATGTAGAGGTTCGTGGCACCACGAGCACGCAGCAGCAGGCGGTGCTTGCCTTTCGGGAAGGTCACGCTGGCTGCAGCGCGCAGCAGGAAAGGCACATGACGCTCACCACGAATGCCGGTCTCCACATACTTCTGCGGCACATCGAAGAAGCCGAAGACATCTTCCGTGTAGGTTTCAGCCACCTTCGGATCCTCGCTTGGCCATGAGTTCGCATCGGGCATGCCTTCCTCGGCCAGTTGAACGAGCACGCGACCGGCAGGCACCTGTTTCTTCGTGATGGCGGGCGGTGGTGGCACGAAGCGATAGGTGGACTTCAGCGCGCCGATGTCGATCGGGCCGCGGTAGATGGTGAGATCATCCACCCAGCCATTGAAAGAGTGCGATGAAGCGAGTGTGGATCCGGTGCCGATCATCACCGCATCGCCATCCGTGACGGGTGCGCGATCTGTCTCGCCACCCATGTCCCAGGTGCCGTCAGTTTCCTTGCCGTCGATGTAGCCCTTGATGCTTTTGGCCTTACCAAAAGTGTAGGTGACGGCCACGTGATGCCAGCCTGCGGTCGGCACGACGCTCTTCGACCACCAGCGATGCCAGTCACCCTTCTTCCCCGGAACATCCGCGCTGTGGAAGAGGAAGCCGATCTGCGCGCCGCCCTTGTCACCTTGCAGACGGAAAGCATAGTTCTGGTTGTTCTGGCCGAACTCCTTCGTCCCGAGACGGCCCTTGCCGAGGATGTAAGGTGACCCGGAGACACTGCCCGCCTTCACCCAGGCTTCCAGGGTGATGGTTTCATTCAGGCCAAAGCGCAGTTCTTCCTTGTCGTCGATCTTGAGGAAGGACTTTTTGCCATCGCCGGTGAAGCGCATGGCCGTGTTCTCCTTGGTGAAGCCCGGGAAGGTCGGTGCCCGAGGGCCGGGTTCCTTGGCATCGTCAAACTTCCATTGCATGACCGGCATGGCCACAGGCTTGTCCGTGACGTCATTGCCCCCGCTGTCATTCTGAGCAGCGGCGATCGAGGTGAGGAGGAGAAAAGGGAGGACGGAACGCGTCATGCTCCTATCAACGGCGATCCAGGACTTCTTTCAGCATCCCGGGCACCCCACTTTCGTGAGGGTGGGGGTACCTGCCAGAAATGGGGATCTCTGAAACGCGGGATGTTCGACACCCTCTGGTCATCCCAACCCCGCCCGCACCAGCAACGCCATTGGCTCGGGATCGCGGCCCATGAAGTCGCGGAAGAGTTTGGCGGGGTCTTCACTGTTGCCTTTGGAGAGGATTTTTTCCCGGAAGTCGCGGCCGACCTTGTTGTTCAGGATGCCTTCTTTCTGAAAGCGGGTGAAGGCGTCGGCATCGAGCACCTCGGCCCATTTGTAGCTGTAGTAGCCGGCGGCGTAGCCGACGGGGCTGCTGAAGAGATGGCCGAAGCGGCGGGCCATGCTGGGGTTCTCGGTCTTCAGCGGCATGAGGTAGTCGCCGACGATCTGGCGGCTAAGCTGGTCCAGGTCCGCGCCCTCGGTGGTGGAGTGGCGGATGTGCAGCTCGAGGTCCAGTTTGGCAAAGCTCAGCTGGCGCATGATGTCGCTGGCACTGCGATAGTTCTTCGCGGAAATGACTTTCTTGAAGAGCTTCGCGGGGATGGCTTCGCCGGTCTCGTGATGGCGGGCGAAGAGGTCCAGGCTCTCGCGTTCCCAGCAGAAGTTCTCCATGATCTGGGAGGGCAGCTCCACGAAGTCCCAGTAGACGCTGACGCCATTGAGCGAGGGGATTTCGACATTGCCGCAGAGCTGGTGAAGCAGGTGGCCGAACTCATGGAAGACAGTGCAGACCTCATCATGCGTGAGCAGGGCGGGCTTGCCATCCACGGGCGGAGTCATGTTGCCACAGATCAGGCCCAGATGCAGGCGGCGGTCGCGCTCGCCGTAGGGCGGCGCACCCATGCGGAGGTAGTTCATCCAGGCACCGCCGCGCTTGGAATCACGCGGATGCCAGTCGGCATAGAAGGAGCCGATGTGGACATTCTTTTCGTTATGCACCTCGTAGAATTTCACTTCCGGATGCCAGACCTCGACGGTCCCTTCCTGGGTGGAGCGGGTGGTGGCGGTGCTGGGCTCCCCGAGGGGCACGAAGATGGTCGGGCGCTGGGTGATGCGAAGGTCAAAGACCTTCTCCGCCAGTTCGAACATGCCTTTCAGAACGCGGTCGAGAGGGAAGTAGGGCCGCAGTTCCTCTTCATCGAAGTCATACTCGGTCTTGCGCTGCTTTTCGGCCCAAAAGGCGACTTCCCAGGGTTGCAGCAGGTCGGGCGTCTGCGCGGCGTTGTCCGCCTTGTACTCCTGAAGCTGGATGGTCTCGCGCTGGAAGGCATTGAGGACCTTGGCGTGGAGGTTTTCGACGAAGCCAAGCGCGGTGGAGCCCTGCTTGGCCATGCGCTGCTGGAGCACGAGGTCGGCAAAGTCCTTTTTGCCTAACAAGAGAGCCTTTTCATGGCGCAGACGCAGGATCTTCCAGACGAGGCCGGTGTTATCATACTTCTCGGAGCGGCCGATGTTTGTGGTGCCTTCCCAGACGGTGCGACGGAGATTTTCGTCGTCAGCATACTCCATGACAGGAATCATGGAGGGGGCCTTCAAGGTCAGGCGATACTGAGGCTCCTCGGCGGTGCCCAGCCCCTTCGCGGCGGCATCGGCACGAGCGGCATCGATGGCGGACTGCGGGAGTCCTTGAAGCCGCGCAGGATCCGTGATGATAAGTTCCCACGCATTGGTGGAGTCGAGCACGTTCTCGGAGTACTTCTGCGTGGCCTGGGACAGGTCGGACTCGAGTTCTTCGAGGCGCTTTTTCTTGTCGGCAGGCAGATCGGCACCCGCTTGACGGAAGCTCTCCATGGTCTCGTCCAACGCACGCTTTTTCACCGGAGGCAGGCTGCGGGCTTCGTCCGTCTTGCTGTAGGTCTCCAGCAGATCCCAGAGGTGGTCGTTCAGAGGGATCTTGGCAAAGAAGGAACTCACCTGCGGCAGCATGGCGTGATGCGCCTCACGCAGGGCAGGTGAATTGCACAGGGAATCAAGATGGGTCACGAGGCCCCAGCTCTCATTCAAGGCACGGGTGGCCTCATCAAGGCCGAGCACGACGGTGTCGAAGTTCATCTTGCCCCGATCTTGCTCGCTCACACGATTGATGGCGGCTTCTGCGGTCTGGAGCGCCTGGGCGATGTCGGCCTGGATGTGGCTGGAATCGAGGGTGGACCAGCGAATGTGGAAATCCTGGGTGAGGAAAGGAGATGCCATGGGGGTTGAGGCGGGCCACGAGTATGGCGGCGGCGGCGTGAGAGGCAAGGGAGGGAATGAACGAAGCGGGCGGAATGACCGATGAAACAGTCTCAGCCCTGATTTTAAGGGTCTACAAAAGGTTTAGATATATTTAAGACTTGCTATTTCTATTATAATCCATAATTTCCATCACAGTAACTACACCTGCTGTCTGTTTCCTGTCCATGATGCCTTTGATCCAAAATCTGCTCGCTGAAGCTGGCTGTGCCGACCATCCGATGGTGGCTGAAGCAGTGGAGCAGGCCTGCTATAACCAGACATCATTCATCGAGGCTGTGCTGGACTGTGAAGGTGTGCGTGAGCGTGACTTCCTGATGGCAGTGGCTCACACACTGAGCCTGCCGTGGTGGGAAGGCAGTGCGGACAAGCCCGCCGAGACGGGTTTGCGCCGGCATCTGCCTGCGGAAATCGCACTGCGTCATCGCATCCTTCCTGTGAGGTTTGAAGAGGCGGATCCAGAGTCACAGGACCTGAATGCCGGCCCCTTTCTGCATCTGGCCACCTTTGATCCGCTGAACCTCGTGACGCATCAGCGCGTAGCTTCCAGTGTGCCGCACACCATCATCTGGCACGTCGGCCAGCGCACACGCATCGCCGAAGGGCTCCAGAAGCTTTATGGCCTCGGCGCGGACACCTTTGAGAAGATCCTGCGCGGTCGTGCCGACTGGGGCAGTGAGGAACTGGGCGATGAAGTGACGGTGCTGGATGCTCCTGAAGATGAGGAAGCCAGTGTGGTGCGCTTTGTGAACCAGATTCTCCGTCGTGGCCTGGAGCAGCGCGCGACGGACATCCATGTGGAGCCGCAGCAGGACCGCCTGCGCATCCGCTACCGCATCGATGGTCGTCTCGAAGAACTGGCGGTGCCGGAGAACATCAAATCACTTCAGTCGAGCGTCATCGCGCGCTTGAAGATCATGGCGCGGCTGGACATCGCGGAGAAACGTCTCCCGCAGGATGGCCGCATCAATCTCGAACTCGATGGCCTGCCCATCGACGTGCGTGTGGCCACCATCCCGAGTGTGGAGGGAGAGAGCATCAGCCTCCGTCTTCTGGCGCAGCAGGCGGTGACGATTGATCGTCTGGGCATGACGGACAATGTGCGTCCGATCGTCGACGAGCTTTTGAAGCTGCCGAACGGCATCATCCTCATCACGGGACCGACCGGCAGTGGCAAGAGCACCACGCTTTACGCTTATCTCACGGAACTGAATCAGGCGCATCGCCGCATCGTCACCATCGAAGATCCGGTGGAGTACAAGATGGCGGGTATTGTGCAGATCGCGGTGAAGCCGGAGATCGGCCTGACCTTTGCCACCGGACTGCGCAGCATCCTCCGCGGTGATCCGAACGTGGTGATGATCGGGGAAATGCGCGACCTGGAAACCACGGAGATCGCCATCCGCGCGGCTCTGACGGGACACTTGGTGCTGAGCACGCTGCATACGAACGACGCCATCGGCGGCATCACCCGACTCGTGGACATGGGCGTGGAGCCCTTCCTGGTCTCGAGCGCCGTGCGAGCCTTCTTTGCGCAACGTCTGGTTAGAAAACTCTGCCCGCTGTGCAAACTGCCTGCTGAGGTGGAGGATGACTATCTACAGAGCATCAACTTCCCGCAGGGACTGCCGGGCCGCATCATGCGTGCCAATGGCTGCGAAGCCTGCCGTGGCAGTGGCTACCAAGGACGTCTTTCCATCTATGAGGTGGTGCTGGTCACGCATGCGCTTCAGCATCTGATCAACACTCGTGCGCATCCTGCCGAACTGCACAAGCAGGCGATGCAGGACGGCTTCATCCCGATGCGCGGCTACGGCTTCCAGAAGGTACTGTCCGGAGACACGACCATCGAGGAAGTGCTCAGCGTCACCGCCATGGATCGGAAAGCCGAGGAAGGCCTGCCTGCTCGCTCCATCACTGTTCCGCTCAAGCACGCGGCCTAAATGACCAATGTCCAAAACACAATGACCAAGGAAATCCAAAATACCCAATGCCCTAACCAAGTTTCCGCCTGGAACTCGGGTCCTTGGTCATTGGCGCTTGGTCATTGAAACTTCTTCTTCTACTGCCGTGCCTACCTTTGCCTACAGCGCCCATAGCCCCACCGGTGTCATCACCGGTGAGCTCAGTGCTGCGGATCGTGCGGAGGCCATGAGCCTGCTCAGCAAAAAGCGTCTCAGCCCTTTCCGCCTTGAGCAATCCGGAGCCGCTGGTGTGGCCGTGAAAGCGGCTGCGAAAGCGCGAGTGGAGGCTGCTGCCAATCCTGTGGGCCCTATCAAGCTGAAGAACCAGCAGATCCTGCTCTTCACCGAGGAGCTTTCAGACCTGCTCAGCGCTGGCATTCAGCTCGAGCCAGCACTCGCGACCATGGAGCGTCGTCGTGAGCTATCTGGTGTGAAGACACTGGCCACTGCGCTGCGCACAAAGGTGCGTGATGGCCTGCCTTTCTCCAAGGCCATCGCGGCCACAAGTCCTAGTTTCGGCGGTCTCTACTGCGCGCTCGCCAATGCAGGCGAGGCCAGCGGAAGCCTGCCTTCCATCTTGAAGCGTCAGGTGGACTATCTGCGCTCCATCGCGGCACTGCGCAGCAAGGTGCTCTTTGCGCTGATCTATCCTTCTTTCCTCGTCACGGCTGCGATTGCCGTGACGCTGCTGTTTGTGGTCTATCTCATCCCGCAGCTCATGGACCTCATGGACAGCACGGGAGGTTCTCTGCCAGTCGCTGCGCAGATGATCCTGAAGTTCAGCGATCTCTTGAAAAGCACGTGGTGGATGATCCTCATGGCGATTGTCGCCCTCGTCATCGTCGCCAAAGCAGTCCTCAAGCGGCCCGACTCGCAGATCCCATGGGCCCGCTTCAAGCTGCGCCTGCCGCTGTTTGGTGATGTGCTGCGCACGCGCTTCTTTGTGCAGATGCTGGAGACCATGGCCAACCTTCTGGGCAATGGCCTGCCGATGGTTCATGCCATGCAACTTACCCAGCAGGCGATCGAGAACCCGCACTTCAAACGCGAGTTCGATGGTGTCATGACTCTTGTGGCGGAAGGCATGAGCCTTTCGCGTGCGCTGGACCGCAGCGGGCTCTTCCCGCCGCTTCTGCTCGACATGGTGAACGTGGGCGAGCAGACCGGAGACATGTCCGCCGCATTGGCCAAGGCCGCCGAGCGCTTTGATCGCGACCTCAGCAAGAAGATCGAAAAGCTCACCGCCCTGGCCCAACCAGCGATTGTTTTCCTCATGGCCGGCCTCGTCGGCACCATGGCCTACCTTATGATGACGGCCATCTTCCAGACGATCGGCAACATCAGCAAGTAGCCCGCCCCCTTTCTCCAACAGCCAAACAACATCCCATGAAACATACGACACTGAACAAGACATCGAAGAAGGGTCTTCATACTCTTCGCTCTCTGCCCTATGCGCGCCGCTCCAGCGGCTTCACCCTCGTCGAGATCATGCTCGTCCTCGGCATCATCGCGCTGCTCGTCGGCGCGGGCATCTACTCCCTGGGTGATGTCACCAGTTCCGGCAAGCGCACACGAGCCAAGGCAGATCTCAACACTCTCACGGCAGCACTTCGCGGCTATGAAGTGGACAACACCTTCCTGCCCACCACCGACCAAGGTTTGATGGCGCTCGTGACCAAGCCTGCTTCACGCCCAGCACCGCAAAACTGGACGAACAAGCTCAAGAAGCCCATTCTCGATTCCTGGGGCAACCCCTACAACTACCGTCGCCCAGGCTCCAAGGATAAAGGCGGCTTTGACGTGTACTCATCGGGTCCTGATGGCCAGCCCGACACGGGCGATGACATCGGCAACTGGGACCTGTGATCTTCGATGCAGGCCTACTGAAAATTGAGAATTGAAAACTGAAAATTTGAAATTGATGAAGCTGGGAAGTTCGAGAATGCCCGAGATGCGGCGCAAGCTGAGAAATCAGCCTGCGCCTTCTGGTATTTTTCAGTTCTCAGTTTTCAGTTCTCAGTTTTCAGTTGGTTCCAAGATTCGCCGTAATGCCGGCTTTACCCTGGTTGAAATCTGCATCGCCATGGGTTTGTGCATGCTACTGCTTGGCGTTGCGACACTCTCGATCACGGGCATGCAGGATCAGGCGCGCCTCAAGCGCACGGCGGCGGAGCTTGAAATGAAGGTGCGTCAGACGCTCCAAGAAGCGGTGACGAATCAACGACTGATCGAACTTGCTCTAGATGGTGGTCTCGGTGGTGAGGAAGGGGGGCGCGTGCAGATCAAGCGCGTCGGTGACAAATCCTTCCGCAATGCCAAACGCGGCGAGGTCTGGGAGTTCAGCCCCACAGGTATCTGCGAGCCCATCGAGATCCGCCTCACAAGCTCCAGCGGCACCATTGAGCTTGGTTTTGACCCTCTGACTGCGTGCGCTGTCCGCCGCAGCGTTATCGTGAACGGATGATATGATGACACATCTTCCATTCTCGAACTCATCCCGCTTCGGACGCCGCGCCGCGCGTCCCTACCGGGGCTTTGCCTTGCTGGAGATCCTCATGGCGATGGCTCTCTTCAGCATGGTCGCCGTCGGCATGACGAAGGCGCTGGACCAGATCGCGCGGACGACGAAGAGTTCGCGTCAGGAAGCTCAGGTCCTGCGTATGCTGGAGTCGGTGCTCGCTGAGGTCGCTCATCAGCCTGAGTTGAAGCCGGGTTCAGTCTCTTTCCCCAAAACGGGTGATGGCATCGATGCCAGCGCCAGCATCGAGAAGGTTCGTCTCTTCACTCAGGACAAGACCGAACTCGACAAGATGTTCCGCATCCGTGCCGAGGCATGGCTCGCGGATGGATCAAAGCACAGTCTGAAACGCCAGATGGAAACCTATGTTTACTCACCCGCCAGTCCATAGCCGGGCGCAGGCGAGAAACCTGCGTTCCCCGAATTCCGGATTCACCCTCATCGAGGTTCTCCTCGCCATGGGGCTGATCGGCATGATCATTGGCGGCATCTACTCGCTGGCGAACGGGGCCATCCAGCTTGGCAGCTCGATGAATCAGGCGCGCATCTCTGAAACACGCCTGACCAACTTTACGACGGCGTGGCGTGACTATCTCGAAAACCTGCCTCCAGGGATCCGCTTTAACTGCGGCCTGGAGAAAGCAAAACGCGGTGCCGGTGGCAATCTGCTGATCGAAGGCGGCCAGGTGCCTTTCGTGTGGACCCAGCGCGTGCGCCTGGCCGATGCCGTGGAGTTTGCTCTCGTGCGTGGTGCTGAGAAAGGCGGGCTCGACCTCCATGTGCGTCATCTGAAGCGTCTGGAGAAACCCACGGCGATGGATGCCTACTCGCAGCTCGCCGAACTACCTTTGCTCACCGGCCTCAAAGAGTTCCGCTGGGAGTTTTATGATGTCGAGAAGAAGCGCTGGTTCACCACTTGGAATGCCGACAAGCGCCCCGTGCCGCCTCTTTACATGAAGTTGCACTTCCAGTTTCTCAAAGACCCGCGGGAGTATGAGTTCACCTATTGGATCGCCAATGATCTTGTGCCGAGGACAGCGGGCTTAAACCCCAATGTTCAAGCGCCAATGACCAAGGAAGTCCCAAGCTCAAGACCCCAGTTCGGCGCGCCACTCATCACCCTTGGTCATTGGTCATTGAATCATTCCTTGGTCATTGGTGCTTCGTCATTGGTCATTCCTCTCCGCACTCATTGCCACATTTGATCCCCCATCATGCGTCTCCATTCCACTATCAACCATCATCGCCAGGGCTCCGCGCTCATCGCGGTGTTCTGGATGATCGCGGTCATGGGCATGGTGGTGCTGGCGGGTGCGAAGGCCCTGCATGCGGACACTCAGGCGACCCGTGAGTTGCGTGGTCGGACCTTTGCCAAGCGCCTCGCCCAGATGGGGCTTGAGGTGGCAAGGCATCCGGCCATTCAAATGGACGATGGTTTGCTGCACTACACGACTCCCGAAGGCGGCGGCTATGACGTCAAGCTCACCACTGAGGAGGCTCGGCTGAACATCAACGTGCTGATCGCCAGTGGCGACAATGTTTTGCTGCCCCGTTTGTTCGGCGCCTGGGGCCTGAAGCCGGAACAAAGCGCGGCTTTGATCGATGCGCTGCGTGACTGGATCGATGAGGATGACAAGCTGAGCATGAAGGGCGCGGAAAAGCGTGACTATCAAAAGGCTGGCTTCGATGGCCTGCCGTACAACAAACCCTTCCGCGAGGTGGAGGAGATGCTCATGGTCCGTGGCATGGATCAGATCAATGTGATGCGTCCTGACTGGCGCGAGTGGTTCACGGTCTTGGGCGATGGCCGCGTGGATGTGAATGAAGCGCGTGCCGAGTTGATCGCCCTCATTGCCAATGTCCCGGTTGAACGTGTCACCCCGCTCCTGACCCTGCGTGCGGGCAAGGATGGTGCACTGCACACGCGTGATGACAATCGCCTCACTTCCCCCATGCAGGTCGCACAGCTCCTTGGCGTCTATCAGTCGCAGACCGTGGACATGCTGACCCGAATCATCCAATTTGCCGGGCCGATCAAGCGTCTGGAGAGCACAGGCTATTTTGGTGACATCCGTCGCCGCCTCGTGCTGATCGTGCAGAACCAACAAGCCATCTGGCGCGGCGAACTTCCCATCCATGGCACGAAATCGTAAACCCACCCATGACCTCCTGCTGCCAGGAGCCGACGGCTGGTCCCGCTGGACTGGCACGGAAGGCGCTGCCTGCGAGCATGCGGCCAGCTTTGGCGAGAGCGCCGGAGTCTTCGCCAAAGAGGCGCATCGTCGCGTGCTCGCCCTGCCGGCTTCCCAAGCCTGGGTGCTGCCCGCCTGGCTGCATGGACAGCCGGAGCATCTTCGTGACATGGCGATGCTTCATCTGGAGCGCATGGGCGTGCGTGTCAGTGATCCTGATCACGGACTGCAGGTGCGCCGCATTCAGGAGAAGGACGGCGCGCATCTGACCTGCATCCTCGCGCTCAAGGACCAGTCCGCGCCGCTGTGGGACACCTCACGTCTGCCGGACGAGGTGATGCTTAGTGCCCACTGCCGCCAGCTTCCTGCTGACAGCATCATCATCCAGCGTGAGATGACGCGCCTCGTGGTGACCATCACCAATGGTACGGAGATCATTTACTGCAGCCCGCTTTCAGCGCATCGTCTGGATGAACTGGCGTTGAGCGAGCTTAACCATCTATGCGTTCAACTCGGCTTCCAGTGTGTGCTCGGCAGCGTGCAGGGCATCGTCCTCTGGCTCGATGATGAGGGCGATCTGGACCAGATCGAGCGGGTGACGGGCCTGCCTGCCCGCCGTGAGTCTGCGCCTGCCCCCACTCTGCCGGAGAAAGGCTCCAGCACTCTCTTGCCCGCAGATATCATGACTGCTCGCAAGCGCCAGCAGGCCAGGGCGCGCGCACGCGTCATGGCCTTGAGCATCGGGCTTGCTGTCGCGGCCTGTGTGGCCGTCATGATGGTGTTCATCAGTTCGGCCACACGTGAGCGTGACATGCTGCTCGACAAGATCGCTGATCTCACACCGCAGTCTTCCCAGGTGCTGGATCAGAAAAAGGCCTGGATCGAAGCCTCACCCGCCGTGGACCCCGGTATGGGACCCATGCAGGTGCTGCTGGATTGCATGAGCCCGGCCTCCAGCATTGAGGTTGGCATGACGAACTTCGAGTGGTCGCCGAGCACACTGGTGCTTCGCGGTCGCACCGCCTTGCCCTCGCTCGCTCTCCAATACACCAAGGAGATCTCCGAGGTGGAAGCTCTTAGCCGATACACCTTTGACACCCCGGCGCCGCAGATCGCGAGCGACAACAGCGCCACCTTTGAATTGAAAGGAGAGACTCAGCCATGAAGAAAAGTGAAAAGCTCCTGCTGGGCGCCTTTGCCGTGCTCTTCCTCGTCATCATCGGCGGCGGAGCCATGGCCATGGGCATCAAGCAGTACCTCGCCATCCGCGAGGAGAACGAGACGCTGCGTGACCGCGTCATCGAGATGAACGAGGCCATCGCCCAAGGTGCCGAATGGCAGCGTCGTCATGACTGGTTGGAGGAAAGAGTCCCTGGCTACACCTCTCGTCAGGAAGCCTCTGCAAAGCTGCTGGAAGTCATCCAGCGCGAGGCGGACAAGCTCTCGCTCACCCTCGTGGGCAAGGAGTTCCTCGAGCCCGTGAAGACCATGGGTCCCGATGGCTTGCCGCTGGAGGAAGAAGGCGGCTACTTTGATCAGGCTGCCGTGAAAATCACCCTCACCAAGGTGAAGGAGCAGCCCTTCTTCGCCTGGCTGCATTCCATGCAGACGCCGGATTCCTTTCTCGGCATCACACGTCTGCAGATCACCCCTGCCGGCGAGGGCAAGACCATCAACGTCGAGGCAGAGATCACACAGTTCTATCGCGAGAAAGCCTCCGCCAAACTTTCCAAGGCCGGCACACCATGAAGACCTCACTCGCCTCACCTATCCAAATGTTTGTTCGAGTTTTGACCTGTGGCATCACGCTCTGCGTGGCAGCCGCATCCTCGGCTGTCGAGCCACCGCCGCTGGCCTTTCCAGACATTCAGCACTACGCGGCGTTGTGGGAAAGGTCCGTTTTCACCACCAAGGACCTGCCATCTCCAGATGCGCCCACCGGTCCCATCTTTAGTGACAACCTCGGCCTCTCCGGCATGTACGAGGTGGATGGGCAGGTCGTGGCCGTGCTCATCGACCGCACCACCAGCCAGTATTCCGAAGCCCGCATCGGCAGTGAGAACGAGCAGGGGATCAAGATCCGCAAGGTGCACCCCGGTGCCACCATGGACAAAACCCGCGTCCAGTTGCAGAAAGGCGAAATCGCCGGCTGGGTGACTTTTGGCGATGTCACTGCTCCGCCGACCGATCAAACACCTGTTGGCTCGCCTCAGCAGGTCCAGCCCGCCCAGCCTGCGCATGCCCCCGCTGCCACGCCTCTGCTGCCTCCACCGGCCGCCGTCGGCATCCATGCTGTGCCCACCCCACCGCCAAACATCTCCATTCCAGTGCTTCCACCTGGCAATGATGACGTGCCTCTGCCTCCGCCCTGATTGTTTGGGTGAGATGATCAAGATCTGAATTTCAAGTTGCCAGCCAGGGAAGGGGAGCGGAGTTTGCTCATCGCATGTCCGGACTTCTGGATCTCCCACCGCATCACCTTCTGGCCGCCTTTCAGGCGTTCTTCGCCTTGTCTATCGGACATGCGTTGATGGACTTCCCTCTTCAGGGGGAATACATCGCCACGGGCAAAAATTGGCGCCTGTTGAAGAAGCTCGCGGATCCCGCGCGGCCGCCGGCCATCTGGATCTGGTGCATGGCTTCCCACTGCTTCATGCATGCCGGCGCTGTGTGGGCCATCACCGGCTCCTTCCTCCTCGGTTTGGTTGAGTTCACCATCCATTGGATGATCGATGTCGCGAAGTGCAGCGGCCGCACCACCTTCCATCAGGACCAGACCATGCACTACCTGTGCAAGGCGGCCTACGCCTCCGCGCTCTACCTCGGCTGGCAGGCTCCGTTTTGAGGCATGTCTGAGGCGATCACCCAGTGTCCGGTCCTCCATCGGGATCGCTTCATCATTGTGATCAACAAGCCTGCGGGCGTGCTCTCGCACCCCAATTCCGCGCGCATCGATCCCAAGCACCCCGCCGCCTTCGAGGGCCGCTATGATCTCGATCAGCGCTGCTTTGAAGGCCCCGCTGGCAAGGTCTGGCTCATCCATCGTCTCGATCAGGACACCTCCGGTGCGCTTCTCGCCGCTCTGGATGAGAAGACCGCCGACCGCTGCCGCGCCTTGTTTGAAGAGGGCACCATCCAAAAGCATTACCTCGCCCTCGTGCGCGGCCAGCTAGCGCCCCAAGGCACCTGGCTAGACCACCTTGCCACCAGTCGTGGAGGCGGCGGTGTACGCACCCAGGTCATCAAAGGCCGCCCGCCGAATGCCGAGCTCAGCTATCAGGTCAAAGCGCATAGCACCGAGCATCGCCTCAGCCTCCTCGACATCCACCTCATCACGGGCAAGACCCATCAGATCCGCGTCCAGGCCACCTCGCGCCAGCATCCCCTCGCGGGCGATGACATCTACGGCGACTTCTCCCTGAACAAGCGCCTCCGCCAGACCCTCGGCCTGCGCCGCCTCGCCCTCCACGCCCACCGCCTCGAGTTCAAGCACCCCGCCTCGGGGTATAAAACCGTGATCGAGGCACCAGTGCCGGAAGACCTTTCTGCGGCTTTCAAAGCACTCGGCTTCTGAGGTGAGGAGGTTGTCTCCAGCAGATTCATGGAGGCCAGCAGATTACTGATTGGTTTCATCTGCTGGCCTACCTGAATCTGCTGGAAATCACCCTCCATGATGACGCGCGCATACATGCGCCCATGACGCTCATATCCCACTCCCCAATTCAGAGTCATTAGCCTCCCATCAGCGTCTAATCAGCGGTTAGAAACCTCTGCCTCACCGCCCACCGCTTACCGGTCACTGCTTACCGCTTACCGGCCAACCAATCGCCGAACCACGCAAAGTCATGCCCCCAGGGTACGTACTCACTCCCCGCATGTCCCCCCTCCTCGACTTCCACCTCCAGCAGACCCGCCGCCAGTTCTTTGGCCACACCGGGCTGCGAGCAGGCAGCATCGCCCTCGCCTCGATGTTGGGACACGACCTCGCTGGTGCCGCTCCAGGCGCAGGACCCGCACCCGCCGCAGGTCAGGTGCATCCACCACTCCCCGGCCTCCCTCATTTCGCCCCTCGGGCAAAGCGCCTCATCTACCTGCACATGAATGGCGCCCCGTCCCAGCTCGACCTCTGGGACCACAAGCCCGGCCTCCAGGCCTACTTTGACAAAGACCTCCCCGAAAGCGTGCGCAATGGCCAGCGCATCACCACCATGACCAGCGGCCAGGCGCGCCTCCCCGTCGCCCCGTCCATGTTCAAGTTTCAGCAGTACGGCCAGAGCGGCATGTGGGCCAGCGAGCTGCTCAAGCACACGTCAAAGGTGGTCGATGACATCGCCCTCGTCCGCAGCGTCCACACCACCGCCATCAATCACGACCCCGCCTGCACCTTCGTCATGACCGGGAATGAAGTCCCCGGCAAGGCCAGCATCGGCTCCTGGCTCGCCTACGGTCTCGGCAGTGAGAGCAATGACCTCCCCTCCTTCGTCGTCTTCACCCCCACCTTTCCCGCCGCCAGCCAGGCCCAGGCCCTCTTCACCCGCATGTGGAGCAGCGGCTTCCTCCCGAGCAAGCACACCGGCGTCGCCCTCAGAGGGCAGGGGGATCCCGTCCTCTTCGTCAAAAATCCCCCTGGTGTGGACCCCACCGACCGCCGCACCATGCTCAATGCGCTGAACAAGCTCAACGAGATCAACCACGCCCGCATTGGCGATCCCGAGATCCAGACCCGCATCGCGAACTACGAGATGGCCTTCCGCATGCAGACCAGCGTCCCTGAGCTCACCGACCTCAGCAAGGAATCCCAGGCCACGCTGGATATGTACGGCCCGGACGTCCAGCGCCCCGGCAGCTTCACCCACAGCGCCCTCCTCGCCCGCCGCCTCATCGAGCGCGGCACCCGCGTCGTCCAGATCCTCCATCGCGGCTGGGACCAGCATAACAACCTCCCCAAACTCCTCCGCGGCCAGATCGAGGACACCGACCAGGCCACCGCCGCTCTCATCATCGACCTCAAGCAGCGCGGCCTCCTCCAGGACACCCTCGTCGTCTGGGGCGGCGAGTTCGGCCGCACCGTCTACTCCCAGGGCGTCCTGACCATGGACAACTACGGCCGCGATCACCACCCGCGGAACTTCTGCATGTGGATGGCTGGCGGCGGCGTGAAAGGTGGCACCGTCCATGGCGAAACCGACGACTTCAGCTACAACATCGCCAAGGACCCCGTCCACATCAACGACCTGAACGCCACCCTCCTGCACCTCATGGGCATCGACCACAGCCGCTTCAGCTTCAAGTTCCAAGGCCTCGACCAGCGCCTCACCGGCGTCGAAGAACACCACGTCGTGAAGCCACTCCTGGCCTAACGAAACGTTACGTAAAACGAATTTTCCAATTCGTTCTCTGGGAGCCACGAATGCCCCTCGCCTAGCGGCTGGCGTCAGCCCCGTTATTTGAACCTGCGAAAACTATCCCGTCCACTTCGCGCACCTTCGAAATCAGATATTACCGCCAGCCAGGGCCGCGGCCAGACCTTCGAATAGCCGCTGACAAACCACGCGCTCGAAGCCAGACTGTTCGTTTGGTTCAGAGCCAGCATGTGCGGCTCCACGCGGCGTTCTTGGCCCTCGTAGAAGATGGCCAGCATTCGCTGACCTTGGATGGCAGTTCGAATAGCCTCGACGGTTTCAGCTTCACACGCTTGTGCGCGAGTGTAGAGCAAGCAGAAGATGGCGGTAAGAATGGCATGCATGACGAGAGTTTCATTTCTTGCATATCTGGTTCGCGAACTCTTCGCCACGCCAGCCCCACCAAAAGGAATAATGGGCATTCTTCTTCAAGAGCGCAGCTGGCCCATTTAACCATGTGGCACACACTCTCAAAGACGTCTTTAACGTTTGAAAGGTGTGGACCAGTCTCGCTTTCGTGCTTGCGACCCTCAAATCTAGCCTCGCCTCGTAAACAAAATCATCGAGGGCATTAGTGAGGTGCGTCGCTGCTTCATCGTGCTGGATAAGGTCACCTTCAGGATGAGTAACTATAAGATCGACCCAAAGTCGACTAAGAATTCTCTGAGCTCTGTCCGACATCATGAAGATTGAGCGATTTTTAAAACTGCGGAGCTTTTCAATCATAACGGAGATGTCTTGCAGCTTTGCTGTGTATCGCTTCGATGCCTCGAGATCAATGGGATTGCCATCCATCAAGTCCCGCCTGTGAGCGGCATATCTGTGTGCGATCCGGGTCTCTTCAAGGAGTTCGATCACCTCCTCGTAAGCTTTCTGTTTCGTCTCCCACCACTTGTTCGCCTTATGGCTTTTCAAACCAAGCCAAGCTCCAACCCATACAGCTCCAACCGTGAAAAGGCCCCTCACCAGTTCGTTACCAATGGAGATGTCAGCGATCATTACAGCATTTCATGTTGAATAATTGATTCGTCAAGATTGGCCTAACTGTCATCGGCCTAGGCCATAGGTCACCTCCTCCCGGACAATATTCATCTCTGCTGTCTCGTCGACTAGCCCGTGGCAGGCATAGAGCGGGGAGGGGTAGTGGAAATGCAGGATCTGTAGGTTGTGGGTGCCTGGCACTAGCAGCGGCGGCCAGAATCCGGGAGAGGAATGAAGGGGCCGAAGCCGTCATAGTGGAGCCCGCCAGGCCAAGAGAAAACTGTTGACCCACATTTGATGTGGGTGTTTAATGTGCATTGTAAGGGTCGCCAATCGATCCTCACGGCGAAGAGGGTGCTCACCCTCTTCGTCATCCTCATGAAGCCAACACTACCCCTAAATATGTCCAAAGTATTCACATCTCAGCCTCCGCCGATCTAACTATTAGGTCGGCGCGATTTACCTCCACCCCATGGCCACATCCGCCCCTGTTCACGAGAGCCAGCCAGACAGATTCAGTAAGTATCTAGATGACTGGACACGGAGCCTTCCTGAAGACTCTTCCACGCAAACTGAAATCGATTCTCACAACGAATCTTCGACTCAACCCCGAGATCCGCCGTCGGCAGAGGACACAGCAAAAGACGCATTGGTGAAGTATCTCAAGCCATGGAATTCCATGCTCCTGGGGATGATCACAGAACTGCGCTCTGACACTACTTCCTCGCGTCGATACATTACACTCGTCACCATATTAACTTTAATCTGCATGGTGTGTTTCTCGTTCGCGGAAGCACCCAGCCGAGCCTACGAAGTGGTGGGTATAATCTGGCTTTTGATCTGTGGTTGGTCGTTCTTCCGCAAACCCTGATTGAAAAATAAATATCGACTGTCTTTAGACCTTCTCCCAGAAGCCAAAGAGCATCTGGAGACGGTTCAGACAAAAAGCAAAGCTACCACAATCGTCGAAGTTTTCCGAAAGGCCCTTGCCCTCTACGAGCTGGTTCTCGACCAGCAGGCATCGAAAGGCAAAGTCGTCTTGGAGAACGCCGACGGCACACGTGAAGTGCTCAGACTTCTGTAAAACATCAACAACTGGAAAAGGCCGCCGAGAAACCGGCGGCCTTTGTCGTTGGCATATTCCCCCATCCCCAGGACGCCCACATTGCTGTGACGAGCTGAGCAAGAGCGGCAGTGCTCGCAGAGCCGGAAGCGGAATGGAGGGGCCGCTGTGGCCCTTGTGACGCCCGCCAGGAGTTGGAAAGGCACGGTCTAATTATAATTGCTTCCAACTTCACTTCGACCATGCTCAAACCTTCCATGAAAACTCCCGACTCGACTCCGGCTCCCCAAGAAGGCGTATCTCCAAGCTTCAAATGGTGGTGGATTGCAATCTTTCTAGCCGTGTGGCTTGGCGTGGGCTACCTGCCTCGCTTATTGGCTTCAGAGCCTACAAAGCCACAAGATTATGCCGATATGTTCGGCATGGTGAACAGTCTCTTTTCTGGCCTCGCCTTTCTAGGTTTGATCCACACAATCAGGCTGCAAAAAGACGAGCTCAGACTTCAGCGTCAAGAACTTCGAATGACCCGCGAGGAACTCGGAAGATCAACTGCTGCGCAGTCAGAAAGTGCTATGGCTCTCTCAGTTCAGATCGTCATGAGCAGTATCACCGCACAAATCTCAACCCTCACACACCGCCGCGCCCTCTTTAAAGACAGTATCGCCCATTTCAAACTCGAAATGCCCAAGGGAATCCTTAGCGACCAGGCCATGCATCAACGGAACCAGATTCAGCGTCAAATCGACTCCTGTGTTGAAGCAATAGCCAGGACACAGGAAGAAATTGACAACCTTCACGAGCGGCTTGTCGGATATGATCGCAAGTGGAGTTCAAAACTGGTTAATGTGTGAAGTCTCTCATCCCACCATATCAGGCGATGTCGGAGCCGCAATCCAGGGCCTGCGCCCCGTGCGTGGATGCACCATCGGAATGACCTTTGCAACCTCGGTGTATTTGCGTTCCACCATAGCCGTTGTGCGGTGTCCACCGCCAGCCGCCGCCAGTTCCACGCCCCCATGCTCGCGATACTGCTGCAGGCGCATATGGCGCAGCTGATAACTGATCTGCGTGCCTTCGACACCGTGCGTCTTCAGCTAGTCATTGCGCGCCTTGTAGGTGTCCTCCGCTTCCGTCTTCGTCCGAGCACCGATCAGGTTTCGGGAGTCAGCACCGCTCGCAGGGCCTTCACCGCTTCCGCATCCACGGCCACACGCAGTGGCCACGTTAGTGCTGAACCTGACATCTGGCGCACCGTGAGTGGTGTCCAAAGGGTCCGCTTGGGTCCCTTTTCAGGGAAGGGATGGTCGTGGATTGTGGGGGGCTAGAAGGCTCACGAAACTATGATCTCGATCCACATGACTCATGACAAATCTCCGAGAGGAGAGGCAGAGGCATCGGAGAGTGGAGATCGTTTACAATTGTTTACCCTGCGGGTGGGGGCGATCCGAGTTGGGCAGGGGCGGAGTGGAGGTGGCCGAATGGGAGCCGTTTGCGGTTCGTCCTTCGCAGAATGCTTCGGAGAACACGTGGTTTGCGATGGTTTGGCGAGCCGATCCAACCTGATCCAAGCAGATCCAGGAAGGAAGGGACCCGTTTACGGTGGTTTGCAGTTGTTGACGGTGGTTTACAGTCGTTTTGGGACAGCCAAACTGGTGGGATCGAACCAAATCCAACTCAATCCAAGCTGGAAAGGATGGCTTGAGAGTGAGGGCTTTCGGAGGCTGCGAGGCTCTTGGGGGGATCGGGGGCAAACCCCATCCGAATGGGGGTGTACGTTCAGAGGGGCGATCTTCGGCGGTTCCCAGGGAATCCAAGCCAATCAAGGTAGATCGAGGTTGAGTGGAAACGTTTGCGATCGTCTGCGGTTGTTGACACTGGTTTGCGATTGTTTGACGAGCCAATCCGACCGAATCCAAGTCAATCCAAGCTGCAAGGAATTGTCTGAGATTAATGGTTCTCGCGCTCCGCGAGGGAGATCCAGGCTGATCCAAGTAGATCGCGATTGTTTTTTGATGGGCGAGCTGCTGGGAGAAGGCGGGCTCAACTTTCGGAGAAAGTTGGCCACTTGGGCGGCGATCCAGGCTGGAAGGGAGCCGTTTACGGTGGTTTGCAGTTGTTGGCGGTTGTTTGCGATGGTTTTTGAAGAAGGGATCTGGCTGCAAGCGATCCAGCTTGATCAAGGTAGATCCAGGTTGGCTGGTGCTCTCTGGACGGCTGCGGAATCGGAGTTCCGCGCTCCAGGGGAGGGCAGGGGAGCCGTTTGCGGTTCCTCCTTCGCGGAACGCTTCGGAGGACAGGCGTTTGCAATTGTTGGCCGTGGTTTGCAGTCGTTTGGTCAGCCGATCCGACTGAATCCAAGTGGATCCGAGTTCGTCGTAGGGTGAGGCTTCTCCCGGGGCTGGCGCGGTCAGCTGGGTGGGGTTTCCAAATTGCACTCCCGTGAAAGACCGCCCCCACCCACACGTTAAGGGGGGCGAAAATCTCATTTCCCCCCAATGAAACTCAGACTCACCGCCCTCCTCTTCATTGCCTCGCTCACCAGCGCGGGCGCTCTTTCCCTGGAAGAGGTCCAGGCCAAGGCTGCCCAGATCGAAAAACTGGTGGCGACCAACCTGGAAAAGCAGAAGCTCCAGGCTACCGCCCCGGCCTCCGATGACGTCTTCGTCCGCCGTGTCTACCTCGACATCGCCGGCCGCATCCCCTCCATGAAGGAGAGCGCCGACTTCCTCGCCGACCAGGCCCCCGACAAGCGCGCGAAGCTCATCGACGAGCTCCTCGCCTCTGACGGCTACGTGCAGAACTTCTACAACTTCTGGGCCGACATCCTCCGCCTCCGCTCCCAGCTCGCCATCGGCAATAGCCAGCCTGCCGGAGCCGCCTATTCCAACTGGCTGCGTGAATCCCTCGCCAAAAACGTGCCCTATGATGACATGGTGCGCGAGATGGTCACCGCCAGCGGCAAGACCTATGAAAACGGCGCCGTCGGCTTTTACCTGCGGGACTACAACATGCCGCTGGATAACATGGCCGTGACCACCCAGGTCTTCCTCGGCACCAGCATGGTCTGCGCCCAGTGCCATAACCATCCGTTCGATAAGTGGACGCAGATGGACTACTTCCAGCTCGCCGCCCACACCTACGGCATGACCAGCACCAATGGCCTGAGCAACCCGCTCCTCGTCAATGCCTTTGGCGGCGGCTACGGCATGAAAGCCGGGAAGGGTGGCAAGAAGAACAAAGGCACCCCCGCTATGGCGCTTCCGGAAGGCGTGGAGCGTCGCGACATGAGCAAGGCCATGAGCGAGATCCTCCGCCCCCTGCGATATAACACCGTCTTGGATCAGACGGACAAAAAAGCCCTCCAGCTTCCGCACGACTACCAGTACACGGATGCCAAGCCCAAGGCCAAGGTGGAGCCCCTCATCCCCGCTTCCTTCTCCAAGGACGGCAAGATCGTCAAAGGCGATGAAAAGCCCGTCATCCCGTATGCAAGCTGGATGACCTCCAAGGACAACCCGCGTTTCACCACCGTCATCGCCAACCGCCTGTGGAAGAAAGTCATGGGCATGGGCCTCATCGAGCCCGTGGATGAAATCACCGACTCCACCGTGCCGAGCAATCCGCAGCTCATGACCTTCCTGGAGCAGACCATGAAGGACCTGAACTACGACATGAAGGCCTACCTGCGCATCCTTTACAACAGCCCCGCTTACCAGCGCTCCTCCTACACCAAGGACGTCGAGCTTGGCGAAGTCTACCATTTCCCGGGCCCGCTTCTTCGCCGCATGAGCGCCGAGCAGATCTGGGACAGCATGGTCACCCTCTACAAGCCCAATCCGGACACCCCCAGCATCGAGTCCGAGATCGACCGCGACTCCACGATCCGCCGCGTCGAGTGGCTGGACCGCTCCCTGAATGCCCTCACCCCTGAAGAGCTGACCAAGGCCACCGCCGCCATCGCCTTGAAGCAGAAGCAGCTCTCTGCCGATGTCCGCAAAGCCCAGGAGCAGCTCACCGAGGCGAACAAGACCAAGGATGAAGACGCCATCCGCGCCGCCAAGCGCGTCGTCGGCAACCAGCGCAAGGCCATCGATGAAGCCGCGCAGGAAATCGTCTTCACCGCCGGCTTCAAGAAATTCGCCCAGCTCGTCCGCGAAGGCAAAACCGCTGAGCAGATCAAGGACCCTGAGTTCGCCAAGGAAATCGCCATCGCCCTCAAAGGCAAGGAAGGCGCCGACCTCGACCTCGACGAAGCCCTCGGTATCTACAACAAAGGCCTGCGCACCCGTCTCGCCGACCAGCAGCAGAAGCGCCTCAAGCGCGATGCCGAGCAGCTCAAGGCCGACACCAAAAGCGAGCTCTCTTCCCTCAAAGCCTGGGAAAACTATCGCGACACCTACATGATGCGTGCTGCCGATCTTCGCAGCCCCGCCCCCAACGGCCACTTCCTCCGCGAGTTCGGCCAGAGCGACCGCGAGCTTGTCGAAAACGCCAATGAAGACGCCACAGTCGGCCAGGCCCTGATGGTGCTGAATGGCAAGACCTTCAGCAACCTCATGAACCCCTACACCATGATCTCCCGCACCCTCCGCCGCGCGGAAACTGGTGATCAGGCCATCGACTCCATCTACATGGCCCTCTTCAGCCGCAAAGCCACCGCCGAAGAGAAAGCCCTCCTCCAGCCCATCGTCGCCGACAACTCCGTCACCGGCAAAGGCGATGCCCTCTGGGCCGTCCTCAACACCCGCCAGTTCTACTTCATTCAGTAGTCAACTCGTAGGCGCACTTGCCAAAGTGCGGGCTTGTGGGGCTCTTAACCACAGATGACACAGAGATCACAGATGATGTGATCTCTGTTTCTTTATCTGACCGTAGGCGCACTTGCCAAAGTGCGGGTTGTGGACCTTTAAACTACAGATGACACAGAGAGCACCGACAACATGATCTCTGTCCCTATCTGAGCCCTCTGCGTTATCTGCGGTTAAATTTTCTGGGGCAGAGGATTCTACACCCCCGGCTTCCACTTGATCCCACACCCCGTGCTCGGCACCTGCCTAACCAACGGCGCCTCGCCCGCAAGCATCACCTTCACCGCCTCGCGCAGATCCGCACCCGTCACCGGCTCGCTGTTCTTCGGCCGCGCCGCATCAAACTGCCCGCAATAGGTCAACTTCAGCTCCCCATCGAACAGATAAAAATCGGGTGTGCACGCCGCCACATAGGCCTTGGCCACATCCTGGCTTGCATCCACCAGATACGGAAAGCTCCACCCGTGTTTCTCCGCAAACTCTGGCATCTTGTCCGGAGCATCGGCCGCGTATTTTTCAAAGTCATTGGAGTTGATCGCCACCATGCCCACGCCTTGGAGTTCCGCCTCTTTCGCAAACGCCGCCAGCGCCGGTGCCAGATGCACCACATAGGGGCAGTGATTGCAGACAAACATCACCATCACCCCGCGCGGCCCGCGCACATCATCCAGGGTGAAAATCTCCCCCTGCGAATCCGGCAACTCAAACTCAGGAGCCCGTGAACCGATGGGAAGAATGCGTGTGGAAGGTGTTTCAGCCATGGAGATGCGTTAACCGCGTTTCTCCTTCTGCCAACACGGAAGTAGGATCGTTCGGCAGAACGAGATTCTGGGTCAAGACCCACCCACCGCACTCTGGCGAGTGCGCCTACACACTTCCCTCAAACTCCTGCCAGCTTCCGCGCATAAGCCAGCGTATCGATCTCCCCCGGCGTCTTGTCCCGCCGGATCGCCTTGATGCGCGGAAACCGCATCGCCAGCCCGCTGTCATGCCGAGAGCTAACCTGGATCGAATCAAACGCGATCTCCAGCACCGTGTCCGGCACCACCGTCCGCACACGCCCGTTCTCTTCCAGCGTGTTCGCGGTGAAATGCTCTGTCAGTTCCTCGATCTCCGCATCCGTCAGTCCGCTGTAAGCCTTGCCAATCACTCGCAGCGCCCCCGTCTCATCCTGAACGGCAAACGTGTAGTCGCTCAGCACATGCGATCGCTTCCCATGCCCCTGCTCGGCTTTGACGACGACGACATCCAGCGTCGCAAACGCCTTCTTCAATTTCAGCCACGCCTTCCCACGTCGTCCGGGACTGTAGGTGCTCGCCGGATCCTTCACGATCAGGCCCTCATTGCCACGGCGCCGTGCTGCCATGAACAGCGCTTCGATCTCCTCCGGCCCACGGCCCCTTTCCACTTTGATCAGCGCCATGCCCTCCGGCATCAGCAGCATCTCCAAAGCCTCCCGCCTCTCTGCTAACGAATTTTCCAACAACGATTCCCCGTTGCTCCACAATAGATCAAAGACCACGTACATCACCGTGATATCGCTCGCCAGAAACAGGTCCCCCTGATCTTTCCGCCCCAGCCGCTTCTGCAGATCAAAGAACGTCAGCTTCTTCCCCTCGGCATAGGCGATGATCTCCCCATCCAGGATCACGTCCGCCTTGACCGCCTGTACAGCCTTCAGCACCTCCGGAAACTGTCCGCCCAGCGGCTTTAGATCACGGCTGAAGATCTCCACCCGCTCCCCCACCTTGTGCACCTGCGCGCGGATTCCATCATACTTGTCCTCGATCCAGACAAAGGGGGGCAGGTCGGTAACCTGAAGGTGGTGCAAGCTTCCAGCTTGCCCTTCACTTTCTGAGGCGACCTGGAAGGTTGCCCCACCTTCATTCATCCTCTCCCAGATCGCCGTGGCCGTCTCTTCCGGAGAGGCCAGCATCATTTTGATTGGCACAAAGGCTCGCGGCTTGGCTTCTGCCAAACTTCCCGCCTTGGCCAGGGTTGCCGCACGACCTATGTCCCCGCACAGCATCGCCGCCTCACGAACTGCATCCGGCTTTTGCTCAAAAGCTGCCGCCACCGCCTCCTCGATGAGGCCTTCTTTGGACCCCATGCGCAGCTCGCTGGTCATCAGCCGCACCAGCCATGAGCCATCATGTGCGGAGAGCTTTAGCAAAGTCTCCCGCAGCAGATCCACGCGCACCACCTGGCTGCTGGCATGTCGTAGCCCGTCAAAAACCTGTGCGATCTCCCCCAGCGAAACGGCCTGCGGCTTCAGCGCGGCTCGTTGCAGCACCAAGTAGGCCGTGCGTCCCGCATCCGCCTGGCTGCGCGAGATCGCACGATACTCCACATCCGTCACGCCGCTCACCGTCTGCAATGCCCGTCGAATCAATGACCAGCCGGTGTTCAGCGGCGCCTCACCCACCGCAGGATCACTCGTCATGCCCGAGCAATATCGCGTGGCCCGCAGCAGATCCGCCTCCTCCAGCCCGCGCAGATACGTGGACAGCACCTCGATCTTTTTCAGGCGCGATGACTCCTCAGCCGTCTTGGCACAAGCCGCCGCCCATTGTGAAAAGCCTGCCAGTTCCGAATCGGCGACTAACGAAAGAGTTGTCAAATCCGTGGGAGCGCTGGCGCGTGGCTCACCAAGCAGCAACTCCATCTGATCCGCCTTCTCCAGCGTCCACGCCTCATATCCCAGCGCGCGCAGGTCCGCCGCAAACTCCTGGGTGTACCCATGCACCAAGTACACCCGCTTCGGCTTCACCGCTTCCACCGTCTCGATGAGTTCCGGATAGTCCGCGTGATCACTCAGCGGGAAAATTTCATCCACTTGGTAGCGATACCGCGCACCCGGTTGCAGAGCCCAGCCCGTCATCATCGCTGTGCGACAAACCTTCAGCTTCTTCAGCGCCAGTGACTTCCCATTGCTCGGTGGAAAAAGTAGCACATGCCCTTTCGCATGCGCTGCATCGAAGAGCTGATATTCCGGCACCTTGCCCAGGATATCCTTCACCGCTTCAGTCATGTCCCAGACAGCCTTGTGCAGCATCACCGGATATCCCGCATCATTGAGGGCGCACAAGATCTCCTGCGCCTTGCCGAGCGAGTAACCTAGCAGCACGGGGATGCCTCCGTCTTCCAGGGTTTCGCGCACAAACTTCAGCATCTGAACGATGACCTCCGCTGTTGGGGGAAACCGAAACTGCGGCAGCCCAAAGGTAGTCTCCATGATCAGCGTGTCCGCAGGCAGCAGCTCACACTTCTCTGAGCTCAAACCCTGCCGCAGCTTATAGTCGCCCGTGTAAAGCAGCGTGGCTCCATCGCTTTTGCGCGTGAGGTGCAGCATCGCCGAGCCCAGGATGTGCCCTGCAGGCAGGAGTCGCATCTCCCATTCGCCCATCTCATGAACGTCACGCATTGGCAGGGCATGAAACGTGGCATCTTTGTTCAATCCATAACGCTCCTTCATCAGATGCAACGTCAGCTCTGAGCAGATCGTCATCTGATGTCTCGCCACATGATCTGCGTGCGCATGCGAGATGAAGGCACGCGCCACGGGGAAATGCGGATCCAGCCACAGGTCAGCTTCCGGGAGGTAGATCCCGGAGCGATAGGTCACAGTCAAAAGAGGCGGCATTCAAAGAGGGCAGGGGAGATACGTCACAGCAGGCCGGGTGGAGAAAACAGAGATTTGGATTTGTGCCACTGCCGCTTCCCATCATTTGTCCCTCACCATGCCATCGCTCATCTTCGCCACCTCGAACGCCCACAAAGTCCAGGAAGTCGCCGCCATGCTCGGTGAACCCTGGCAGGTCGAGGGCCTGCGGGCTCACCCTCATGTGACTTTGCCCGAGGAAACCGGCACGACCTTCGAGGCCAACGCCATCCTCAAGGCCGAGGCCGCCAGCGCCGCCTTGCCCGGCCTCTACGTCATCGCCGATGACTCCGGCCTGGAGGTCGATGCCCTCAATGGTGAACCTGGCGTGTACTCCGCCCGTTATGCCGGCCCAAATGCCACGGATGCGGACAACCGAACCCGCCTCAAGGCCGAACTGGACAAACTGCCTCCCACCATTTTTCCCGGCCGCTTCCGCTGCTGTCTCGTCCTCGCCCTTGATGGCAAGGCCCTGCACGTCACCCACGGCACGGTCGAAGGCCAGCTCCGCCTGAGCGAGCAGGGGGCGGGCGGTTTCGGATATGACTCCCTCTTCCAGCCCGATGGGTTTTCGGACACCTTTGGCGTCCTCAGCCCCGAGGTCAAAAACCAGCTCAGCCACCGTGCCCGGGCGCTGGAACCTATGCGTGCCTGGATGTCCACTCATCTGAGTTGATCACCAGTCGTAGAGCAAACATCGCACGGCGTCAGAGGTGAGTTTATAAGCGCCCTGGATTTCCTGTCTGCTTCGACATTCCTGTTAATGAGTGCCCATGAGTGGTTAAGCCGTCTGAACATCTCGAAAACCCGTCATAACTCCCTCTTGGCAAAGCTAGGGTGCGTGTAACCGTACAGCTATGAAAACTGGAAATATTGGACTGTGGGCGGTTGTTGCCTTCCTTGCATGGGCGGGCTGGATCGTGCTCGATATGTCACTCCCCGCCAGCAGCCCCAAGAAGGCTACGGAGACCGGCAGTTCCCTCTTGGTCACCCTAAAAACCTCCAGAGTTCCCGTGCTGGTCGAGTTCTACGCAGACTGGTGCGACCCATGTAAAAACGTTGGACCCGTGGTCGAGGAGCTCTCCCGTGAAGTGGGTGCGAAAGCGCGCGTTATCCGCATCAATGTCGACGACCAGCCCGCAGCCTCCAATGAGCACGGCGTGCGCAGCATCCCCACGTTTATCGCCTTTGAAAATGGCAAGGAAACCCAGCGCCAAGTCGGTGCCATCCCCAAACGGGTCATGCAGGACATGTTGGGCCTGTGATCTCCGTACATTGTCCACGCTTCAGCGTGCAGCGTGTGCTTCCATCCCCAGAGAAACGCTGAAGCGTGAACAGCGTACCCCCTGCATCCGCCGCACCCACGAGTTCCAGGCACGCCTCAAGACTTCGGCAGGATCTCAAAAGCCAGCCCCGCAAACTCCTTCACGAACACCGGCAGCGGCATGTCAAAGACTCCATCCGTCATCGGATAACCCAGCGTCGGACTTGGCTCACCCTTGACCGTGCGCGTGTCACCGTGCGGATTCCACAGGCGGAGGTGATCGTTGCTGTCATCATAGCTCAGCACCGCATACGCATGTCCTGGCGTGATCCCCGGGATCGTGGCCTTCAGGGTGCCGCAGGTCATCAGCCGCTTCTCCTTGGTGGCTGATTTCAAGGCGTCCCGGATCTCGTTTAGCTTCACATCATGATCTGCTTGCGGCAGGTTCTCATCCCTCGCGAACTTGCAGGAGAGCCGATACATCTCATGCCCGGTGATGAAGGCCAGTTGCGTGCCCGCGCTGCCACCCTTGCTTAGCGCATCAAGACCCGTGCTTTCACGCTTCTCCTCAGGCTTGAGTTCATTGTGCGCCTCGCCGGCAGCCTTCTCATACACATTGACCCAGATGCCATCAGATTCATTGCCTGCCGTCATCGCCAGTTCGGCGTCCGTCGGTGCATCCACGGTCACCTTCTTCTTGCCCAGCTTCACCTCATAACGGTTGTCAGGCAGCGGACGAATCATCTCATCCACGATGTATTCAGGCCGCCCTCTCGCGATGGCCCCCAGCGGCGCCAGGCTGAAGCAGTTCCCCATCGGCCCTTGATGCACCGTTTCCAGCCGTGGCTTGCCGGAGGCAAACAGCACCCGCTGCTGCACCTTCGCCAGCCGTTTCACCCCGCTGGCATACATCGCAGGCAGGTTCGGCCAGTCCTTCACCGGCTTCTTCTCCGCCAGCTCACGGATCGCCGTTTGAGTGAACTTCGGCAGTTCGATCTTCTTGTAGCGTGAGGCCCGCTTCAGTGCTGCCACCGCCGCTGCCTGGTCTCCCTGGATTTCACGATTCGCCACCAGCTTGTCCAGTTCACCGCGCTCCAGCTCTCCATCCTTGTCCGCATCCCAGGTGGCAAATTTGGTATCAACCATGGTTAGGAACGCCACACGATCCTTGTCCGTGGAAGTCTCCGCATCACGAGCCACCGCCGAGGTTGCAGCAGCCATGCAGAGAGGAATGAGCAGAAGGAAAGTTGTTTTCATCGAGCAGCTTTTTTGTCCTTGTCCTGACCATCAGGGATGATGCGCAGCGCATGGCTGGCCTGTCGGAAATACCAAGTACTCGGGCGGAAGGGGCGGAGATAGATGCCGTCAGGAATCGGCGCGCCATTGCTGTCCTTCAGTCCCGTTCCCGTGCTGTCCAGGATCAGCGGCACACCTTCCGGCGCCTGACCGATCTTGCCCACCCAGATCACCACATGGCTCACATTGCCGCGCGAGCTTTTCACAAAGAGCAGATCCCCGGTCATCAGCGTCTTCTCATAGTCCGCATGATCCGCCGGCAGCTCGATCCGCTTCACTGGAATGCTGCGCCCTTTGCCTGGACCTGCCACGGTCGTGATTTCCGCCTGGTCACCTACGGCACCTGTCGGTTTGATTCCCATCGCCATGTTGTAAACGAAGGCCGTGAAGTTGCTGCAGTCCAGCCCCTTGCCCACCGGCGTTTTTTGTTCGGCATCACGAGGCCAGTCCGCTGGCGGCTCCCAGTCTGGCACATGGTGATGCTGATAGCTGTAGCTGGTAAATTTCAATCCGGTGGCGATCACCCGCTCACGCAGCCAATCAGCGCTCTTTGAGGCAAAACCTGCCGGTGGATCATAGTGCCGTGCCGAAGGCCCCCAGTAGCCCCAGCGCCCTTGTTTGGAGGCATCATACCATTCTGCATGGGAGACCTCCGCCTGATCCTTCCAGTCGCTGCGTGGTCCTTTGATCAAGTCCCCCACCAGTTCCTGCTCGGGAAAACTGAACTTCACCGAGTATGGTGACTTGTAGTTCTGGCGGTCCGCCTCCTGCGCATGGAGCAGGCTGGCAGAAAGAAAGACGAAAGAGAGGCTTCGCAGCATGGGTGGTAGTCCCCTTATAGCGAACAAGCCCCCCTCTTTCTTTGCGGAAAATCCGGGAATCAGCGGAACTGGGCAAAGTGCGAGCGATCAATGAATTGCCACAGGCACGCCACCCTTGACCTTCGCGGCGAGGCGGACAACATCCCAGTTCGCCAGCCGCACGCAGCCATGGCTGGCCGACCGGCCGATGGCATCGGGATCGCTGGTGCCGTGCAGACCGATGCCTTTTTTGTTCAGCGCGATCCACACCACCCCCACGGGATTGTTCGGTCCGGGTGGAAGGAGATGAAACTTGTCACTGCGCTCGCCTTTGGTCAGCATGGCCTTGTCATAACGGAAGTTCGGCATCTTCGCCACACCGCGCACCTTCCAGTCGCCGATCGGTGATTCTGTCTGTTCGGAACCAATCGTGACAGGGTAGGCGGCGATGAGTTTCCCGTCTTCATGCACGGTCAGCATGCTGCTCTTGATGTCCACATTCACAGAGGTCTTGGTCGTCACCGGCTCCTCCTTGGCATCGTCCTCGATGTCATTGGCCGCCAGTTCATTGCCAGGCTTCAGGTCCTTCACCGTGCTAAGCTCGAAGGGCTCGACATTCGGCACACGCAGCTTGTCTCCAGCCTTGATGTTCTTGGTCTTGCCAGGGTTCAGCTCGCCGAGGAAGTCCACATCCGTGTGAAATCTTTCCGCGATGAGTTCAACCGCTGTTTGATAGGTCAATGCTTTCAGTTTGGCCTGCGCTGGCACCTCCTCGGGCACGGCACCTAGATCCTTCAAATCTGCCTCAACCACCGTGTAGTCGAGGAACAGAGGATCAATGCTCGCGAGGTCAAGCCCACTCACATCCGGCGCAGGGTCTGGCTTGTCGGGCAGCGGCTTCGCTTCCTCCCCACGTGACTGGCGGAAGAGTTGCAGCGCTTTCACCGTGAATTCACCGTAGTGACCGTCTATCTTCCCCGGTGCGAACTCCGCGCGATCCAGGAAGATCTGCAATCGCGTCGCAGCCTCGATGCTTTCCTGCGTGCGCGGAGCGGCATCCTTGTCTTTGGTCTCGGCTGCCAGCGCCGCCAGGGATGTCACCAGCGATAAAAGGGCCGTGATCGAGAAGCGGGGAATAGAGTGCGTCATCATGGAGTCACTATGCGCAACCACAGCTCTGGCGGACATGGGGTCTATCCCGACTCATGACGATCGGACGCGAACGCCTGAACCTGATCTCCCTGAACGTTCTCTGAAAGACGTGGATTTTCGTGCGTCTGTACTTCCAACCTAGCCCCCTGGGCCACTCTGAAAAACTCATGAAACAACTGCTATCTGCCCTCGCCGTGCTTTGGACCTGCGTGACGGGTCACTCGTCATTCGCGGCGGCACCGCCACCTCCCAATGTCGTCTTCATCGTGATTGATAATGTGGACTTCGGCTACATGGGCAAATGTTACGGGGGCACCAGTCTCACACCGCACATGGATCGCATCGCCGAGCGTGGGGTGAAGTTCACGCGAGCCTATGCCGTCACGCCTCTGTGCGTGCCCAGCCGCTACACCTGCCTGAGCGGCCGCTACGCCTCACGCGCCCGCCCGACGGGCGCTGCTGCTGACTCTGCCGAGGATGACGAGGCCGGGGGCCACGCAGTGCTGGAGACAGATTTGCCGAACCTGCCAAACGTCATGCACCAGGCTGGCTACCGCACAGGCTTCGTGGGCAAATATCATCTTGAGGCGGAGAAATATGGGCGCTTTCCTGGCAAAGATGGTGATGTCTTCGGAACGGAGGCGGATGGCTGGCTCAAGCAGCGCAGCGCATGGCTGACAGGGCGCATCAAGGAGCGCGGATTCGACTACGTCGCAGCCTCGCTGGACTTCCGGTCATCACAGTTCAAGGGCGTGGAACTTCACGGCACGAACTACGACCACAACATGGAGGCCGAGGTGAAGGGCGCGCTGGACTTCATCGATCAAAGCCAGAAGGCGCCCTTCTTTCTTTATCTCTCCACGCATCTCCTGCATCTGCCGATCAAACCACAGCTGTTGCTGGAGGACTACGCCAAATACGGCCGCGTGACCGAGGGCGGTCTGCTGCCAGAAGCGCCGAAGGTGCCAATGCCCTCACGCAAAGAAATCTATGACACGGCGAGAGCTGCCGGAGCAGAGACCTCGCAGCAGTTTGGCATGCACTGGCTCGACTGCGGCATCGGCGCCGTGGTGAGCCGCCTCGAGGAACTCAAACTGCTCGACAACACGCTGCTCGTGGTCTTCTCCGACAACAATCAGCGTGGCAAGGAAACGCTCTACGAGGGCGGCGCACGCGTACCGCTCCTGATGATGTGGCCCCAGCGGTTTAAGCCGGGTTCTATCTGTGACCGCATTGTGGCAAACACGGACTTCGCTCCAACGATCTTCGATGCCTGCGGCATCACGCCACCGACGGGCATGATCCTCGATGGCCGCAGCATCCTGCCCGTGCTCGCTGACGCGGAGGCACCGTGGCGCGATGGCCTGATGCTCGAAAACGGCCACACGCGCGCTGTTGTCACTGACCAGTGGAAATACGTCGCCCTTCGCTATCCGCCGGATGTGCAGGCCAGGATCGATGAGGTGGAGCGCACCGGAGCCTTCCCGCGCATGAAACCCAAGGCGGAGCAGTTTTTCGAGAAATTCAAAAAGACGCTCACGCCTGAGCAGTGGAAGTTCGCGCGCAACTCATGGCGTTGGCACACGCAGGGGAACAACTACATGAAGTCCATCGACGACTTTCCCTTCCAGTTTGAGGCGGACCAATTGTTCGAGATCGGCGGCGGCCCGGCTCCTCAGGACACCAGGAATGTCGCGACCGATCCCGCCAATGCCGCTGTGCTCGCCGACATGAAGGCAAAGCTCAAGCAAGTGTTCGCTCCGCTCAAGCAGTCCTTTGGCGAGTTCGGCGCAGCGTATCCAGTGACCGCGCCGAAGCCCTTGTCGCGCAAGGAGATGCGAAAGATGGCCAAGTAAACCGCTTTCAGCCATCAGAAAGCGGTCGCCCCGAATCTCCATTCGCTCATCAAGCGCCGAATTGGTTAACCAAGTTTACGGCACAGGTTCGCCCGAATCGTAGATCCAGCGGATCAATTGGTTATCCCGGATGTGCGCATGGCTCGGCACCTCCATCAGGCCGAAAAGCGTGTTGGTGGAGTATGTCACATCCACCACCCAGGTCGGTTTGCCATCGACGGTGTCCTGCCTCGGCAGGCTCCAGTGCGTGACCTTCTTTGGGTCCACATCCGTCACTCGTCCCGTGGAGATCACCGCCAGCAGCAGGTTGTAGCTGCCGTCCGAGTTCTGCTTGGGCTTTCCGGCTGCGTCGAAGCCTACACCTTGTCCGTTGGACATCGTGCTGTTGTCACTCCCGGGCGTGCTGATTTGTGTCTTGGCATTGACCCAGGCTTGGCGCGCTTGGTCGATGCGGATCACCTTCCACTTCGCATAGCTCGTCTGGATCTGTTCCGGGAAATCAGTGTCCACGACGGCGAGTGCTCCGCGCGCTGGCGAGGTCACTGTCGGGGCAATGATCAACATCCCGTTTTCCGCACCCATCGCCTGGGCCGTGGACCCAGCACGCAGGGTGGAGCCGCCCACGCTCATCTTCACCACCACGTCCTTCTTCAGCATTACCGGGCGGGGGAAGGCCTGCTTTGGGATCATGGTCCAGTTCTTCGTCACTGACTCAACCGTTGGAATCGTTGGCGGCACAAACTCGTTCGTCGGAATTTTCGGGATCGTCGGCTGCCAGTCATCAGCTTTTTCCCCCTCCGCCTTCGGTGCATCAGTCGTGCCCGCGACCGTCGGCGCCGCCTCTGGAGTGGTCGCCGGAGCCGGGCCATCATCTTCAATGGGGTGGTCAGGCAGCGCGGCAGGATTCGCCGCAGGGCGGGGAGCTTTTTCAAACACCACTCGGTCCCAGGGGCGGGCGAAGTAGTAGTCATAGCCGAGGAACACGGCACCAAGGATCAGGAGGGTCACAAAGAGCGATTTCATGGGGGGAGATAGACCTAGGGAGAGGCTTGCTCATTCAGTAACGGATTTTCTCCACATTGTTTGGAAAAAAGATCTCTTCCACTTTGCGGGGCGTTGAATACATCAGCACGCTGGTCCGAGTTTCATTGGACGAGGCTCCTGATCAGTGGGTAAATTCGTCCCAGTTATTTTCACGTCATGAACCCCTTCCAGATCGACCTCCGCCACTTGCCCGGCGACGGCAAACAGCTCCAGGGCACTCTGCCATCGACTTTCTTCGCTCTTCCGGAAACGGACACTGCCTGCGCCGAGTCCCCGCTCACTTATGACCTTCTAGTCATCCGCGATGATGGGAACCTCGTCATCACGGGCTCCGTGGAGGCCGATTTCAGTCTCGAGTGCGGCCGCTGCCTTGAGCGCTACCGCCAGCGGATTGAGATCCCCGATTACCAAACCGAGGTGCCAATTGAAAAGGAAGGCATCATCGACTTGACAGACGCTATAAGGGAAGACATTCTGCTCACCCTTCCAAACTTCCCGCGCTGTGAAGATGGCAACGTTGAACCGCGCGACTGTCCTGCTGAAGGCCGTTTCGATACCACTGAATCTCCCTTGGTGCCTGAGACGCCTAGCACGGGCAAAGGAGTTTGGTCCGCCCTCGATCAACTGAATAACTAGCGCCCCCCTCTCAGAACATGGCCAATCCAAAACGCCGTCAATCCAAGTGCCGTCAACGCCTCCGTCAGGGAGCCAACCGCTGGCGCGCCCCCTCCTTGAAGACCTGTCCTGAGTGCGGCACCGCCGTCCCAGGTCACGTGGCCTGCCCATCCTGCGGCTACTACAAAGGCCGTCAGGTCCTGACGATCACCGCTCAGGAGTAGTCCTCAGCCTTTTCTATTTCAGACAGCCCCGCCCTGCGCGTCAGGACGGGGCTTGTTTGTTGATGCTACCGTCATGCTGCTGCCCCAGCATCGCCCAGCCCTCGTCCTCGCCCCCATGCAGGACGTCACGGACCTGCCGTTCATGCGGCTCATGGCCCGGTATGGCGGGCCGGACCTGTATGTGACGGAGTATTTCCGCATCACCCCGGACTCCACGCTGGACCCTGCCACCCTCCGTTCCATCACGGAGAACGAAACTGGTCGTCCGGTGATTGCCCAGATGATTGGGCAGGATATCCCCGCTCTGGTGCGCAATGCTCGTCAGCTCGAGAAATACCCCGTCGCTGGCATCGACCTGAATCTTGGCTGCCCGGCTCCCGTCGTCTGCCGAAAGGATGCCGGTGGCGGCCTGCTCCGCCAGCCCGAGCGTGTGGATGAAATCCTGCGCGCTCTGCGGGACGCGATCCAGGGCCGTTTCACCGTCAAATGCCGCGTCGGCTTCGCGGACAAGGCTGAGTTTCCGCGCCTTCTGGAGATTTTCTTGAAGCACGACATCCAGATGCTCACCATCCATGGACGCACTGTGAAGGATGCCTACAAGACCCCGGTGCATCCTGAATGCGTGGCTGCGGCCGTGAAGGCCATGCGCTGCCCGGTCATCGCCAATGGCAATGTCATCGATGTCCCCACCGGCCTCTCCTACCTCCGGCAGACACAAGCGGCGGGCCTCATGATCGGTCGTGGAGCCATCCGCCATCCCTGGCTTTTCGAGCAAATGCGCGCGCACTGGGAGCAGCGTCCTGCCTATGAACCCACGCGCCGTGACCTTTTGGAGTACATCCATCTCCTCTACGAGCACACGGCCGTCTTCCACCCGCATCCGGACCGGACCAAGCACGTGCAGAAAATGAAGCGCTACATGGTCTACATCACGACCGGAATTGATGACGGCCAGTTTGAGTACAGCATCCGCCGTGTCAGCACCGAGCCAGACTTCTTCGCGCTCTGCCAGCACCATCTGGATAGTGATCTGCCGCTCCCCATCCGTCCGCCTGAGGAGTCCAGCGTCTTCTGCGGCTTCGCAGAGCTTCGCTGACATCGTTGGCTGGACCAGAATTCCCGCCTCACCGCTCTGCGCGAAGAGCACACTGCGGCATCTGACTGACGCACGCGCCTGAACACGGCCTTCCGGTGCTGAATCACGAATTACTGACAAAATCTTAAGTGCCTAATCTGGGTTGTCGTTAAATATCTAAGTCAGACGAGAGGGTTGGCGGACCTGCTTGTCCAGCACCAACTCACCTCCCATGACACCTGGACCTAACAAAGTATTGAAAACGACGCGCACGGGCGCGCTCGTGAAGATCGAATCGCTGAACTCGGGCAGCACCGCCGGCGCCCGCTTCTGGACGGATGGCAAACGTGTGGCCCCCATGATGCCGGACGACAGCTGGTTGCGCCGCCACCCTCAGAGTGGCGAGCTGTTCTGGACGGACGAGTGTGAAGAGGTGGCCACTGAAGTCCCTTGGGGAGACTCGAATGAGTTTCCCGGAGTGCCCTTCGCCAATGAGCCCTCCCTCCAGGACCTGCAGCAGGTCCTCGCCAGCGGAGATGCCTCCGACGAGGAAAAAGAGCGCTATGTGCGCATGCGTCTCTGGTGGGCCACCAACGATCCCGTGCGTCATGGTGAGGTGGGCGTCCCGAAGGATCCCGAAAATCTCCAAAAGCTTCTGACACTGCTGGATCAGCAGAATGCCAACCAGCGTCTCACGGCTGCGGAGGTCTGCCGTGAGCTGGGCGATTTTGATCGCGTGTCGTCCCTCCTCGAATTTCCTTTTCCGAAGCCCTATGAACGTGCCGTCCAGCTCATCAAGACACTCGCCCAGCAAAAGGACGCCGAGGTCCACGAATTAAAGTAACACGAGCGCTCGTCTTCCGATCCTCACCTCGGGTGTCCTCGCTCTTGTAGATTGGCCATTCCGGGTACATGATGTTCCCATGAAGACTGAGCTGCTGCACTGTGCTGTGTCCGTCCCGAAAGGGGCGGGACCTCTGGTGGCACCCAGCCCAGCCCAGCCGAAGACTCAGGTGCAGATTCAGCCGGAACTGGAACCGCCCTACCACGTCATTCTGCATGATGACGACATGCACACCTATGCCTACGTGGTGGAGATGCTCGCTGCCATCTTCGGCTATGAGATGACGATGGCTTTTAAGATGGCCTGCGAGGTGGATAACAGCGGGCGCGTCATCGTCGCCACATGTCACAAGGAGCTCGCCGAGCTTCGCGTCGAACAGATCGAAAGCTATGGCGCAGATCCTCGCATGAAGGAAAGCAATCGTTCCATGTACGCCACGATGGAAGCCGCTGAGTAAGGCTCACAAGCAATCTGAGGCGCTCAAGACGCGAGTGAAACGTGGGAAGGCAGTCTCAAGATAAGCGAAGTCTGAGAAATCGCCGCACAGCTCACAGCTTGTTCGGCACCACCTTCGTCCACGGGCTCCATGCTCCCATTGCATGCTGTTGGATCTTCCGCTTCCAGATCTTGTTGCCGCAGAAGGCATAGAGCGTGTCCTTGTCCTTCCCGCCGATGGCCACACCCGTGACGCGCCCCTGACCTGGGACCGTCAAGATGACCTGGGTGGGACCATCATCCGCGCTGATCTGAATCCCGCTCTTCGTGGCGATGAACTGCCTCCCCTCCAGTGAATAACACAGGCTCTCAGGGCCTGCGTCATCCTCCCAATCCGCCACATGCAGATGGAAGAAGCGTTCTTTGTTCGTCAGTCTGCCATCTTCGGCGATCTGATAGCTGTAGGCCCATTTCGAGTGTCCCTCAGCCACGGAGAGCAACCACTGATCCGGGCGATAAGCCATGCCTGTGGCAAACTTGATGCCCGCGCTGTCAAGGGGCTCGAGGCTGCCATCCTTGATCTTCCAAATCGTTCCTGGCTTGCTCCCCAAAAGAAACTGCAGTTTGCCTGTGGAGGGCGTCTGCGTGTTGCTTGTGAGATAAAGCGTGCCGTTCGGCATCGCGAGGATCGAGTGGCCTTTGAAACCTTGGTAGACCACGCTGCCTTTGCCTGCGGCATCATAGCGCATCACCCTGTCAGACTTTTCGGAGACCGTGAAGACAGATCCATCCGCGCCTACGCTCACACAGTGTGCAGGGCCTGTGTCCTCGGCGAACATCCTAACCTTGTCATCCAGCCCGATGCGATAGATCCTGTCTTCCGAGGTGTCCGCAAAGAACACCTCGCCCGCTGCATTCGTCGAAGGTCCGCGTGTGCTCTTGAATCCTTCTCCTGCCAGCTTCCAGTCTTCACCTGGAACCAGGATCTCCTGCGCCCTCGGAGCGCTCGGCCCTGCCTTCACACGCTGCGGCCAGTCCTTCCATAGATAGGCCATCGCCTCGCGCCAGTTCTCCATGTACCCAGCTACGTGCTTTCCATCGATGATTCGGAATTGGAAGTCATAGCCAGAAAAAGTGAGCGCCTTGGCCATCTCCTGATCCAGCAGGAACCAATCACCTGCGGCATTCTCCATGTCATGCGTGGCGGTGGTCAAAAAGGCGCGGATGGGCCGTGCTTCAAACTTCCGCACCATCGTTGGAAACTCATGCCCGCCGCGAAAAGCCACCCAGCTCCCGCTCGCCGCATACACACGGCTGAAAGCCTCGGGCCGATGCCACCCCGCCGTGAAGGCGGCGATGCCACCACTGCTGCCTCCGGAGATGCAGCGGTCATTGCCATCGGTGCTCAGATTCAGCTGATACTCCTTCGCCACAAACGGCAGCAGTTCGTCGTGAAGAAATAGCACTTTGTTGTCATCGATCGCGTCATACTCGAAGTCACGATTGCGCCGGTCTGCGGTGCCTTTCATTGGCGCGGGCAGACTGCCGGGCTTGACAAACACGCCCACCGTCACCGGAATCTCCTTCGTGGCAATCATCGTCTCCAGCAGCACCTTCTCACGCGGATTGTAACCATCCGTCTTCACATAAACGCACGCTGGCTTGCTGGCCTCATACTGGGCCGGGATGAAGATCGTCACCTCGCGCACGGTGCCGGGAAACACCCTGCTCTGGGTGAACTGGAAGGTCTCAATCCGTCCTTCCTTGATGGCTTCCGGCTTGATCTCCGGAGCCGTATAAGCCGGCGGTGCAGGCTCTGCGGATCTTGCGATACCGCTGCCAGCCAGAGGCTTGATGATCCACTGTAGATGCTGGTCTCCCGCCTTGTTCTGCCACAGATCCACACGGGCACCCGCCTCACGCTGGCCGCCAAAATGGTCCAGCCCCATCCCCGGCGCATGCTGCGGAACCAGCGTGTAGTTGCCGTTGTCCTGCTTCGTGATCGACCACAGCTGCGCATCCGTGCGGTTTTCCTTTTCGATTGTCACCTTCGATCCATTCTTCGTCTCGCCGTTCGTGACCGTCAGAGTCAGTGTCGGCATCGAAGCTGGCATGATCCAATAGGTGCCGTCACCTTTCGGATCAAAGATCCACTTCTGGTTAGGGGTGCCACGCGGCTTCTGGACCGACACCGCATCGCCCTCCTTTGTCCCACCACCCACCTCCAGCACAAACTCCGGCGCGCTCGCCGAAACAATCTGATACATGCCCCAGTCATCGGCGAAGGACAGAGAAGCGAATAGCGGAAGGATGACGTTGAGCAGACGAAGACGCATGAAAGACTAAGGGGTAATGAACTTGATGATAGGTTGAGGCGAAGTGTTGGCCTAACCTGCTTATTTTGCCTTCGGCGGCTCCACCGCCAGATCAGCCTCGGGCACCAGCTCGATCTTCACGTCCGTGCCCTTGAGATACTTGTCGAAAAAGTTTGCCATGAGCAAGATGATTGAAGGCTTGCCAAAGGCAGCTCCGCCATGGCCCGAACCTGGAAGCTTCTGCAGCCACACAGGCACACCCTTTTCCTTCAGCGCGGCTTCGAGCTGCACGCTCTGCGCGTACGGCACCAGCGCATCATGCGTGCCATGCAGGATGAGGAAGGGCGGGCTGTCCGCACTCACATAGTGGATCGGGCTCACAGCGTCTGCCTTCGCCTCGTTATCCAGCTTCGTGCCGATCAGGCTCGAGTAGGGATCCTTGGGCGTGTTGAACTCAAAGATGTTCTTCACGTTTTTGTCGTCCGCTGCCTGCTGCACCACCGTGCTAAAATCGGCCGGACCAAAGATGTCGCACACGCACTGCACCTTGTCGGACTGATCTTCATTTCCTCCGATCGTTGCGAAGGTCTTTTTGCCGCCGGACGTGCCGACAAGCGCTGACAGATGCCCACCTGCCGATCCGCCGATCACACCCACCTTGCTGGTGTCAAAGTTGTATTTCTTGCTGTTCGCCCGCAGCCAGCGGATGGCCGCCTGGCAGTCCTGGATCTGCGCAGGGAAGATCGCCTTCTGACTGAAGCGATACTCGATGCTCGCCACCGCATAGCCCTTGGTCACCATGCCTGACACAGCGCAGGGAAACTTGCTGCCACCCACCCAGCCACCGCCATGAATGTGCACAATGAGCGGCAGCGGCTTCTCCGAAGCCTTCTCTGGAAGGTAAAGGTCTAGCTTCTGAGCCTCATCCCCATCTGGGATGTAAGACACGTCGCGTTCCATCTTGATGCCAGCCGGTGGAGTGAAATCCTTCGGCACCTCCGCGAACGCGATGGTGGTCAGAAGAAGGAGTGGAAGAAGCAGCGCTTTCATAGGATGGGAACGGTTGGCGTCCAGGTTAAACGAAAGTAGTGCGGAGCTTTAGCTCGCGCAGGGGTGTAATAGCAAAAAATCCTGTGCTTCGTCAATGGAGCGTGTCTGCGATGGTGCTGCACAGACCATCCAGATCAACGAGCGCCGACTCCGACTTCACTGTCCGCCATGCCGCTCTTGTAGGCCACAGCCTTCAGCTGAATGCCCGGCTGAACGCTGATGACCCCGCAGTAGACATAACCACAAGTACGTGTGGGTGTGGTGCCATCCAAGGTATATCGGAACCACGCACCAGCAGTCGAGGACTTCAGCGTGATGCGCTTGCCATCGTTCTCGATCACAGGTTTGGCGCAGGCTTCCTTGCCTTCCTCATAGAGCCCGCAATCTGGATAGTTCTTCACCACATCCCAGGCGAGCCTTTCGATGATGCGCGCCTGCTCTGGTGTGAAAGTTGTCTCAATCGGCAACACCTTGCCCTCCGGTGCTTCACGATAGAAAGCCGAATACCATGTTAGGCCCACAAGGTGCGCGCCATTCGCGGAGCCTTGCGCCGGGCTCTGGGCTGGGTGCACCTGGTCATTGAAGAGCAGGGGATAAAACGACCCCGGCTTCACGCCCGGAACCTCTCCGCGATCAATCTTGTTCTTGATCCAGCCCATGGCCAGCGCGCTCGGGATGATGCGTGCCTTCTTGCCATCCTTGAGTTGTGGATTCAGTCGGCACTGAAGCTCCTCGACATACAGCAGCATCGCGCTCATGGACTCTTCCCAGGTCAGCGCAGGGAAGGTCTTCTTCATCTGATAGCTTGGCACCGTGCCCTTGTCGCTCGGGCGTTCGCGCTTCATCTCCACCCACTCACAGTACAGCCAGGGCTGCAGGTCAGGCGACTTCTCACGGAACTTGCGGATGAAGTTGACCTCGGCCGCGACTTCCTTTTCCAGATCAAAATCACGCGGCTGCAGTGTCAGCAGATCCACCTGGCCTATCTTGGCCCAATAGTCCTCCCAAGTCTGCGTGCCACGCTTCTGCGATTGCGCTTCCTTCATCTTGGCCTTCGCATCATTTTTATACTCACCCGTGGAGACGGCCCAGTTCTCGCGTGTCAGTGCTCCAGGCCGGAGAAAGGACTCCTGATGATGGGGATATCCTGCCGTGCGCGCGTAACGCCAGAAGCTGTTGCACGTGCCTGTGAGGCTATTGCCCACATGTGCGGTGAAGAGTGCCGGCTTTGTCTGCCCCTTCAAAAGATACGTTGTGGCCACGGGCAGGCTCGGCGCACGGTCTGGCAGGATGGCCACCGCTGTGATCGTGGTGTTCTTCGTCACCTGGATCGCCTGCTTGTAGGTCTCCCCATGCTCCGTCGTCGGCGTGCTGCCATCCAGGGTATAACGAATGATCGCATCCGGGTGCGCGGCCAGTTTGATCTCAGCCGGACCTTCCAGCTCGCTTTCCGCAGGTGTGAAGGACGGCCGGTTCGGTGTGGCCGAAGGGAAGAGGTCAAAGCCGACCGCGCTTTCGTTCACCGCATCCTCGCCATCGACAAACGGTTTGAAGCTTGAACCCTTGTCATCACTCGCCAGAAGCTGCTTCCCCGAATACACCTCCACCTTGCCCATCTTCGCCGTGGAGCCTTCCGGCATGGAAAGCCGGATCCAGCGATACAGCGTGGTGTTCTCAAAAGTCACCTCGTTCCATTGCTTCACCTTGGGTGTCTCGGTCACGGTGCCCAGTGTCACATAACCCTCCATGCGCGAGGTATTGGAGCCTTCCACCTTCGCGCCGATCATGGCTTTTTCGCTGCCCGGCAAGGGGGCAAAGCGCAGCTTCGTGCAGGGAGAAAACGGTGGTGGTGCTGCAGGCAGCGTGACGACCACCATCAGCATGGATGCGAGCAAGAGGAGACCTCCCGCCAGACGGGTGTGATTCTGTTTCATGGTATCAAAAAATAAGAAGCGCTTACTGCGGCCAATGCTGGGCGATCTTCCGCTTCAGGAAGTCCACGCTGCGGGCGAGCTGGTCCATGCCATCGACACCATCTTCGATGCTGATCCAATTATCAAAACCCTTGCTCTTCAGTTCGGAGAAGATGGCGTCGTAGTCATTCAGGCCTTTGCCGATCTCGCCATGACGCAGACGCTTCGCGTAGCCCTGGGCGCCGCCTTCTTCTTTGCGCAGATCTTCGATCGTGCCCTCAGCCAGATAGCGGTCACTGGCATGCATGGTCACCACGCGATGTGACACTCGCTTGAGTAGCTCGATGGGATCTTCACCCGCGAGATAGGTGTTGGAAGGGTCGTAGTTCACCCCGAAGTTCGGGTGATCGATCGCATCCACGAGTTTGCAAAAGACATCCATCTTCTGCGCAAACTCGGGATAGTCCCAGAAGTCGTCCTTGTAGTGGTTTTCAATGATCAGGGTGATGCCGCGCTGCTGAGCATAAGGCAGACATGCCTGGATGGAATCCACCGCCAGCTTCACCCCTTCATCAATGCTGAGCTCCGGCCGACGCTGCCCGCTCAGCACTCGGCAATAGGAGCCGCCAAGCGTGTGGGTCATGTCGATCCAGCGCTTCTGCTTGGCGATCTCCTTGTCACGAAAAGCTGCCTCCGGATGCGTAAAGTCTGGCGAGCAGCACATCATCGGGATCACCTTGCCGGTGTCCTCCACTTCCTGGCGAAAACGAGGCCAGTTTTTCTCATCGGCCATCTCCAGGAAGCCCGCATACCACTCCAGGCCCTGCACATCTAGCTTCGAGGCGAGTTGGATCCATTCGGACACGGTCATGGTCCCGTCTTTGCAGAGGGCGACCATGAAAGCTTTGGGGAATGCGGCGAGTTTGGGCATGGGGGTTGGAAAAGACGCTGATATCTCTAACGAGACCCCGGCCGATTTTGCACGACAAAGTATGTGTGAAATACGTCTGATGGCATCTCGGCCTAGTTTCGCTTGAAACTCCGCTAATGAGCGCGGCCTGCATGCGTTTATGTTTCATCGGTCAATCCGCGCCTTCTGCCATGATGAGACATCTGCTCCTCTGTCTGCTCTCAAGCACGCTCCTCGCTCGTGGCGAAACTCTATACATCCCCGTGATCGATGGTGAGTGGTCGCCCATGGCATCTCATGGGACGGCGCAGGCATTGGTGAAAGAGGAGGATCACAAGTGGCCCTTCACCCCGGACGAAAAGCTCGACGCAAGTGACCCTTTTGCGATCAAGATCGGCTCGGTAAACTATGTTTATTACAGCGCGAAGAAGCCGCTGACGACCACGCTCAAAGGCAAGTCGACCACCCGCCACGTCGGTGCCGTGTATGCGAGAACTTCCTTCGATGGCAGGACCTGGGGCAAGCCCGCTGAGGTCGCTTGGGGTGGTCATTCGGGGGAAGATGTCGACAGCGCCGGCCATCCCTGTGTTGTGGAGGTGAAACCGGGCTTGTTCTATCTGTTCCGCACCCAGACCGAAAAGGGCAAGGCAGCCACCAGTGTGTATTGCAGCCAGGACCCGCTCGACTTTGGCCTCTTCGGCAACTACGCCGATGCCCAGCATTATGTGACAGCGCTGCCGGTGCTCATCGAGCAGGTCGTGCATCGTGGCGATGAGTGGTTTGCGGTGAATGCTGGAAAGGTCGCCAGGCTGAAGTGGACTGATCCACCGCTGCCCAAACGACCCACGATTCGTGCGCCCGGCATCAAGATCCGTGTGGCTCTCTACGATGACAGCGGCAGCGCAGGCCAAGGAGTGCCCAAGGTCAGTGAGCAACTCGGCAAGTGCTCTGACATTGAGGTGATCAAACTGAACCGTGATGGCATTCGCGCAGGTTTGGATGGCTATGACGTGGTCATCTTTACCGGCGGCACCAGCGGCCGTCAGGCCAATACGATTGGTGTGGTCGGACGTGAGCAGGTGCGGCGTTTCATCAAAGCTGGCGGCGGCTATGTCGGCATCTGTGCCGGGGCTTATCTGGCCTGCGATGGCTTCTCCTGGGGCCTCAAGATTCTGGATGCCAAAACACCGTCCCCCAAATGGGAGCGCGGCATTGCCGAACTCAAAATAGAATCAACCGATGATGGACAGAAGCTGCTCGGCCTGCCTGCGGAAACCATGGTGAAGTATCACAATGGCCCGCTGCTGGTGCCTGCGAATAATCCCGCGATTCCCGACTTCGAGCCGCTCACCTTCTTCCGCACCGAAATAGCGAAGAACGGCTCTCCGCCCGATATCATGGTGAACACACCCGCCGTCGTGCAGGGGCAGTTTGGCGCAGGTCGTGTGATAGTGTGCAGTCCGCATCCCGAACAAAGCACCGGCCTGGATCGCTGGATCGAGCACGCTGTGCGCGCGGTCGCCGCCTCACCCGATCACTTGCCTTGAAGCACTGGCTTGCTCTGCTCCAGGCGTTGACGCATCTCGATTAGCTTGTCATGATGGGCAGCGTCCTGCGCGAGATTGCGCCACTCATGCGGATCGTTGACGATGTCGTAGAGTTCTTCTTCACCGCTTTGGTAAAGGATGTAGCGCCAGTCGCGTGTGGTGAGCGCATGATTGCCGGGATCAAAGGTCGTCACCACAGCCCGGTCCGTCTTCGACTCCGGTGTGGCGAGCAGAGGTGCCAGGGAAATGCCGCTGAGACCTTCCTTGTTAGGCAGACCACACACTTCGACGAGAGTGGGATACAGATCGACGAGGCTCACGGGCTCCGTGCATTCCTTGCCGCGCCCTGCCTGCTGCGAGCGCGGGGGCACGATGATGAGCGGCATGCGTGTGGTCTGTCGCCAGCCCGTCCACTTGCCCCAGTGCTGCTTGTCACCTAGCTGCCACCCATGATCGCTCCAGAGCACGATCCAGGTATTGTCCGCGAGCGGCGAGGCATCCAGCTTCTCGATCAACCGGCCAATCTGGCGGTCCACATAGGTCACGCAGGCCAGATAGGCGCGTGCAGCCTCGCGCCATTGCTTGTTCTTCACCACGAGGTCATGAGTGCCGGCCGTGATGGGATCGAGCGCGAACTTTCGCGCCACGGCACCCACGTCATCCAGATCATTCGCCTGAACCTCCGGCAGGATGATCTGATCCAAGGGTGGCAAGGAATCAAAGTCCTGTTTCGGCGCGAAGAGTGGGATATGCGGCCGGTAGTAGCCCACGCCTAAAAAGAGCGGCTTCATGTGCGGCTCGCTGAGCTTCTTCATCGCCCAGTTCGTGACCATCGTGTCACCCATTTCATCGTCCATCACCTCCACGGGACCCCAGTCGAAGGACTCACCTTCACGTTTGTCCGCGTTTCTCTCGCTAGGCAGGCCGTTCAGTGGCAGCACCCAGTCCCGCTGACCCGGACCGGCCTTGAGGTCGTGGCGTGGATGGTTGCTGCCTTTCGTCGGCAGCTCGGCTTCCGTGTAGCGGGCCTGCTCCTGACTGAAGGGGCTCCAGCGCTGCTCTGTGTCAAAGTAGTCGTCAAAGAAGGCGGCTCCCTTGCCGTGGTAGAGCTTGCCAGTGCCAAGGGTTTCATAACCCGCTTTGGAAAAATGCAAAGGCAGTTGCAGATCTTTTGCGGGTGATCTGCCCTGTGTCTCACCCCAGTTGCTGTAGACGCCGGTCTGATCTGGATAGCGCCCGCTAAACACCGCCGTGCGCGAGGCCAGGCAGACTGGAGCCGCGCAGTGCGCATTGGTGAAAAGCACACCACGAGATGCCAGCCGGTCCATGTTCGGGGTCCTGGCCTGCGGATGCCCTTTCATGCAGCCGATCCAGTCATTCAGATCATCCACGGCGATCATGAGCACGTTCGGCCGTGTGCCATTCTGCGCGTGCAGCGCTGGCATCACCACGAGAAGCCCGACATAGAAATAAGAGTGGAACAGATTCATGATTCAGCGGGGAAGGGATGGCGGAGTGATGTCCTCCAGACGTGCGCGTTCACTGCCAATCTTGATGTCCGTGACATACACGATCTTGCGGGTGGCCACTGGCTTCTCCTGGTCGAAGGTGGCGCGTTTCGGTTCCGTGTCGAGGTGCCACTCAGGATGGTAGATGCCGGTCTTCATGTAGGGTGTGTAGTCCACGCCGATCGTGCCATAGACATTCGGTCCTTTGCTTTCAAACACGAGCTTGTCGTCCTTCCAGATCTTCAAGAAGCCGTCGTCCTTGGGCGACCACTTCGCGTGGATCACCCAGGAGACCCACACCCCACGCTTCACGGTCTCGTCGAGCTTATGATTAGTCCGCGTCGGCTTCGTTTGAGGCGAGCCGAAGCTCTGGCGGACGAACCAGCGATCATTGCCAATCGAGATTTCGAGGTTTGGATACGTGGCCTTCCCGTTGCCAGGGATCGCATGCCATTGCATCACGATGTCGTTGCCAGGCGTTTTGTCAAAGGTCCACTCCTCGGGAATGAAGATGCGCTCTCCATACCAGCGTTCCTGAAAGCCTTCCTCATGCGGCAGCGAGATCTCGGAGCGAAACGAATCCGGAGCGCGCTGCACGACCATGCGCACAGCCTTTTTGCCTGCGGGGAGTGCGGGTGCGTTTACCACCTCGATGTGTTCCTCATCCACCTCTGCCAGGCGATACCTGTCATCGACGGAGAGATTCCAGCGATCAAATTTGCCCGAGCTGAAATCATCCTGAAACAGCACAGGCTGGCTGAGATCGAAAATGTGTCCCGCCTTGATCTTGCGTCCCTTCTGGCCATCCGCAGATGTGGGTGGTGAGGCTGCGTGGAGGGCGGCCAGGGTGGTCAGACAGAGAAGGATGGGGAGACGCATGGGGGGCGGGCTGAAACGATGTTCATCTTTGAATATTGCGCCAGATGCTGACGACCTTGCATCCTCTGACCAGGCTTCGCGTTCTGTCGTGAACTCACTCCTCCGCCAGTTCCAGCACCCCAAAGGAAGCGGGCACATGGAAGTCAGGTTTTTCCGTCTGCGGATTGATCCACGGCATCCAGCCAGCGTGGATGGTGCCGTCCGGTTGATGCCGATACTCCGCGCGGTAGATGCCGGCAAAGATCTCGCGCCCATGCAGCACGCCCAGCTTGCCCAGCGTCGCCATGGGAATGCGGCCCGCGACGCGGTATTGATCACGCTTGATGCTGCCATTCACTTCCAGGCCATCACAGCTCCAGTCCCAGTCCATTTTGCGATGAAAGCGTGCGGAATATGCCAGGGCGTCGCCGCGTGGCGTCATCTCCAGGCAGTAGTAGGGCTTGAGATTCATGTCCGTGGTGAAGAAGATCTCCACACGGTCTGAGTTCACCGCCCGCTCTTTGACGCTCGGGCCATCCGCCAGCACGAGGTCCTCGTCCTGGCAGTCGAAGCGGAAATAGAAATGCCGGTCATCATGCAGCGCCCGAAACTCAGTCTTTGGGGCCAGGCGATGCTCCCAGACAAACTCGAAGTCCTTCAGCACATCCGCCTTGGACCAGTCCAGGGTATCGGCAGACGTGGCGGCAGCGGCTTTTTGCACAAGATAACGCTTCATGACCGATTTCTGCCACGAACCTGGGCAGGGGACAACAAGACTCTCGTTGACGATGTCACCGGTTTTCTGACAGCATGACCCATTATGGATGCCCTTATCAAACCCGGACAGCCTGCGGCTGATTTGCCCATGGAGCAGCTTGATCCTGTTTACCGTCGGCTGCGTTTTCAGGTCTTTGCGGGCATCTTCATCGGTTATGCGGGCTACTACCTGGTGAGGAAGAATTTCTCCCTGGCGATTCCTGACATTCTCAAAGACTACCCGCAATACACCAAGGCTCAGCTCGGCACTGCCATGACCGGTTTGAGCATCGCTTACGGCTTCTCAAAGTTCCTCATGGGCAGCGTCTCGGACCGCAGCAATCCACGTTATTTCCTGCCGTTGGGCCTGCTGCTTTCATGTTCCGTGCTCTTCGCTTTTGGTTTGATGCGTGAGATCTATCTTTCACTCACCTTGATGATCGTTCTGCAGACGCTGAATGGCTGGTTCAATGGCATGGGCTGGGCACCTTGTGGAAAGACCATCGTTCACTGGTTCAGCACGAAAGAGCGCGGTCGCGCGCTCTCCATCTGGAATGTGGCGCATAACATCGGCGGCGCCATGGTGGCCACCATCGCCCTTTGGGGAGTGTGGATCTTCCAGGATTGGGGCGCGAAGTTCTACTTCAATGCCACCGTTGCGGCGGTCATCGCGGTCATCGCCTTCATCCTGCTGCGTGATACCCCGCAGACCTGTGGGCTGCCGCCAGTGGAAGAGTATAAAAACGACTATCCGCCGAATTACAGCGCCGAGCACGAGCGCACCTTCAGCTTCAAGGAGATCTTCCTCGATCACGTCCTGACCAACAAGCTGCTGTGGGCTATCGCCACGGCGAATGCCTTCGTCTACTTCGTGCGCTATGGGGTGGTGGATTGGATCCCCACTTACATGCAGACGGCCAAAAACTTCACCTTTCAGGAATCCAGCACGGCCTGGGCCTGCTTTGAGTGGGCTGCGGTTCCGGGCACCATCCTCTGCGGCTGGATGTCAGACAAGGTCTTCAAGTCCCGCCGTGCTCCGGCAACCATCCTGTTCATGGTACCTACGTTGTTAGGCCTGATTGCGTACGGGCTGAATCGCAACGGACCGCTGTGGATCGATGTCACTGCTCTCATCGTCATCGGTTTTTTCATCTATGGACCCGTCATGCTCATCGGGCTGCAAGCACTGGACATGGTGCCCAAGAAGGCTGCGGGCACGGCGGCAGGCTTCACCGGCTTTTTTGGTTATGTCTTCGGCAGCGCCTTTGCTGGAACCGGTGTCGGCTGGATCGCGGATCATTGGGGCTGGGGCGGTGTCATCACCACCATGTGTGTCTGCTGTGTGCTCACCATGCTTTTCAGTGCCCTCACGCTCACCCATCGCGCGGAAAGCTCGTCTCTCTCTCTATGAAATCGCTTCTTTTAGTCTCACTCCTCTCCCTCACTGTCATGGCCAAGGAACCCACACCCATTGTCATCGCCCATCGTGGAGCCAGCGGCTATCTGCCGGAGCATACCCTGGAGGCCAAGGTCATGGCCCATGCCCAGGGGGCGCATTACCTTGAGCAAGACCTCGTCCTAACCAAAGATGATGTGCCCGTGGTCCTGCATGACATCTACATCGACACCGTCACCGATGTGGCCGAAAAGTTCCCCACGCGTCATCGGGACAACGGCCGCTACTACGCACTCGACTTCACGCTCGCCGAGTTGAAGACGCTGAATGTCACCGAACGCTTCGATGTGAAAACGGGCCTGCAGGTCTATCCGAAAGGCTTTCCAAAAGGGAAGGGGACCTTCCGCATCCCGACGCTCGAGGAGGAACTGCAACTGATCCAGGGCCTGAACCGCAGCACAGGCCGCGAGGCTGGAATCTACCCAGAGATCAAAGAGCCTCTCTGGCATCAAAAGGAGGGTCATGACATCAGCCGCATCGTCCTGCCCATCCTTCACCAGTATGGTTACAAAACGAAGGCTGACCTATGCTATGTCCAATGCTTTGAGCTCGAGGAGGTTTTGCGCCTCCGAGGTGAGTTGGGCTGGCAGGGCCGCCTGATCTACCTGACCAGCAAGGCTCTCACGCCGGAGATCTTGGCGCAGGTTGCCAAGGTCGCGGACGGTATCGGACCCGACATCAAGCTCGTCATCGCCCCGGACCGCAAGCTCACCACTCTGGTTAAAGATGCCCATGCCCTCGGTCTGAAAGTCCATCCTTACACGCTGCGGGTGGATGCTTTGCCTAAATTTGCTGAATCTGCCGACGATTTGCTGACCTTGCTCTTCGGAAAAGCGGGCGTGGACGGACTTTTCAGTGATTTTCCAGACATCGCGCTGAACTGGCCCGCCCGTTGAGCTGTCATAAGCCGGGGATTTGGCCTGCCCCCTGCGGTAGGTGAATTCTTCTTCCCTCTTGTCATCCAGGGTTGCCACTCCTGCCCGGAGTGGCTTTACTGACCTTCCCCCTCTTCATTTTTTCCCGTTCTCCCCGCCCCCCTTTTGTCGCCACATGATTGACGTCCAGGATCTCACCAAGCAGTATGCCGGCCGCACCGCCGTGGACCGGCTGACTTTCCAGGTGGAACCCGGTCAGATCGTGGGATTCCTCGGGCCCAATGGCGCGGGCAAGTCCACCACCATGCGGATCCTCTCCGGATTCATGCCGCCTACCAGCGGCCGGGCCACCGTGAACGGGCACGATGTCTTCCATGAGTCCATCGCCGTACGGAAAAGCATCGGGTACATGCCTGAGATGGCCCCTCTCTACACGGACATGCGGGTGAAGGAGTATCTGCGCTTCCGCGCCGAGTTGAAAGGCCTCTCCGGCCGTGCCATGCGCCATCGCGTGGGCGAGGTCATGGAACTCCTCGCCGTCACAGATGTCCGCCGCCGCCTGATCGGCCACCTTTCCAAAGGCTTCCGCCAGCGCGTGGCCCTCGCGGATGCCCTGCTGCACAAGCCGCCGCTGCTGATTTTGGACGAGCCGACGAATGGACTCGACCCCGTGCAGATCCGCCAGGTGCGTGAGCTGCTGCTCAGCCTCAAGCCAGCACACACCATCCTTCTTTCCACCCATATCCTTCAGGAGGTGGAGGCCATCTGTGACCGCGTCCTCATGATCCATCATGGTCGCATCCTGGCGAATGAGACTCCGGACAAGCTCACCCGCGGACTCCGCGCGGCTTCCGTGGTGCAGATCGAGATTCAGGCGAAGGGCGATGACATCCTCACCAAACTCGAAGCCCTCCCCAATGTCCGCAAGGCCACCCAGGATGCCGAGGAGAACGGCTGGCGTCTGATCACCCTCCGTGTCGAGGCACGCCAGGATGTTCGTGAGGCTCTCATGGACCTCGTTTTGAAGCAAAACTGGAAACTGCGCGAGCTCCATCGCCAGCTCCCAAGCCTCGAGGATGTTTTCGTCGAGCTGGCCGCGGCTGATCGCGCCAAGTAGAACCCTCTTTCACCTCCGACTTCTTTCTCCTGCCGATGCGCCTCTTCTGGGTCCTCTTTAAAAAAGAACTGCGTGCCTTCTTCGTCTCGCCCGTGGCCTACGTGGTCCTGGCGCTGATCATGGTGCTCAGCGGCTACTCCTTCCGCGCCGCGCTTTCCATTCTGGAGCGCGGCCCCAGCGAGGGCAGCATCGTCCAATGGATGTTTCAGCCCAATTGGTTCTGGCTCTCTTACTTCTTCACCTTTCCGCTGCTCACCATGCGCCTGTTCGCGGAGGAAAAAAAGATGGGCACATTTGAGACGCTCTTCACCACACCCGTCCATACCTGGCAGGTCGTGCTCTCGAAGTACTTTGCCTCTGTCTTCGTGTATGCCGTGCTCTGGCTGCCGAGTTACTTCAACTTCCATCTCGTGGATTGGATCACAGCCGGGCAGGTCGCCATCCCGCCAGGATCGCTGAAGGGCAGCTACCTCATCCTTCTCGCCATGGGACTTTTCAATCTCTCCATTGGCTGTCTGGCCTCCTCGCTGACCTCCAACCAAATCATTGCCGCAGTCGTTTCATTCAGCGTCAGTCTGCTGCACTTCCTTGGCGGGCTTTTCATCATGGTGCTCGGCAGGAAGGTCTCGGAGACCTTTGTCGATATCACGAGTTACTTTGCCAGCATGGAGCACATCCGCACCTTCACCAGCGGCCTCATCGATACCCGCCCCCTCGTGTACTACACCAGTCTCTCGGTGCTCTTCCTTGTCTTCACGCATCAGGTCCTCGAGTTCCGCCGCTGGAAGCCCTGATGCGCCAAGCTCGTCCGTCCGCTGCCTGTCTCTGATTCTGTTCCTCTTTCTTCTCGATGTCCGCTGATTCCGAAAAAACTCCGCCAGCCCCCCCCATGCCCCGCCGCTGGAGCATCGGGGTGAACGTGTTTATTCAGATCGTGCTGACCCTGGTGCTGTTCTTTGGTGTGAACCGCCTGAGCTACCGCTACCACGCACGCTGGGACTTCAGCCCGCAGAAAAACTTCACCCTCAGCCAGATCACGCTGAACAATCTGGAGAAGCTCTCAAAGGATGTCTTCATCGCCAATGTCATCCCTCGGGATGCGCCGCTCTTCGGCGAGACCCAGACCCTGCTCGAGGAATACCGCATCAATGGGCAGGGCCGCGTCAAAGTTCGTAGCATCGATCCTCTTCGCGATGTCGAGCGCGCTGAGGAACTGAAGGCAGAAACGGGTCTTCCGCTGGATCAAAGCGGCGTCATCGTCCGCTGTTCCAAGCGCACTCGCTTCATCCCCGAGGAAGAGCTCGTGATCCGTGAAAAGGGGGGCACCGAAGTCCAGCGCGCCATCAAGGAATATCGCGGTGAGGATGCCATCACCTCCGCACTCATCAACGTGGTCGAGGGCGATGCCAAGAAGCTCTACTTTGTGGTGGGTAAAGGCTCCCGCACAGAAGCGGCTTTGCTGGAATCCATGTACGCCATCGGTGAGCTGGGTCGCCAGCAAAACTTCCAGCTCTTCCCGCTCAATCTCGCGGAAATCAGCACCGTGCCCGCGGATGCGGATGGCGTCATTCTTTGCGGCCTGCGTTACGATCTCTCTGAACGTGAGATGGACATCGTCAAAGCCTACTGGACACGCCAGCGCACGGGGCTTCTGGTCATGCTGGATCCTTCGGGCGAGACACCTCGTCTGGGTGCCTTCCTCGGTCTCCACGGTGTGGTCCCTCGTGGCGATCGCGTGCTCTATGCTGAAAGCACGGGCAAAGGCGCGCGCAAGGAGTTCTCCGTGCAGGCCATCTTTGATGTGGAGTCTCCCATCACTCGGCCGCTGGCCACCACCAGCACGAATCTTCCTGGTCAGTCTGAGTCTCTGGAGGTTCGTTTTGAAGATGAGTATCTCAAGAATCAAAACATCACGGTGCATCCCTTGATGGGAGCTGCGACCCGCTATTGGGGGGAGAAAAATTACCTCGAAGACCTGCCCATCGCTGATGAAGAAGATGTGAAGGATGATGTCTTCCTCGCCGCCAGCGTTGAGCGCGGCACCATCTCCGATGAGCGCCTTCGCCTGGAAAGCTGCCGCATGGTCATCGTTGGCAATGCCGCCATGCTCGACAAGCAGTCCGCCCTCGCCGTGAACCGAGACTTCGTTTCCGCCTCCCTCAACTGGATCCTCAACCGCGAGAAAAACATCGGCATCACCCCGAAGCCGAAGAGCAACTACCGCATCCAGCTCACCCAGCGTCAGAGCGAGATCATCTTCTGGAGCACCACTCTGGTCATGCCATCCATCGTTCTGTCCCTGGGTCTCATGATGTGGGCCTCCCGCCGTGCCTCATGATGAGGCGGCTTCTTTTCTGATCACGTCTTCCTAGCTCATGCGCCTCCGCACCACGCTTCTGCTCCTCTTTCTTGCCCTGGTTCTGGGGGCTGTCATTGTCGGCATCGAGAAATACATGCCCTCCACCCGTGAACTGGCGGAAATGAAAAAGGGCCCCGTGCGCTTTGAACCGAAGTCAGTCACGCAGATCGAGCTGGACTCCAGCGGTGGGGATGGCGTCAGCCTCCAGTGGGATGGCGCGCAGTGGTGGGTGCGTCGTCCTTTCAATGATCTCGCGGATCCTGAGCGCGTGGAAAAGCTCCTCACCGAGCTGCGCAATATCGGCTGGATCAACCGTGTCCATCGTGACGAGTTCGAGGATGATACTGCCTGGGGCAAGACACTGCTCGGCAAGCCTCGTCACCTCGTACGCTTGAACGCAGGCAGCAAGCGCGTACTCGATCTCCGCCTCGGTGCCACCACGCCCATCGAAAGCAGCCATTATCTGACGCTCAAAGACGTCGCCAACGATGGTGAGCACGCTCATTACGTGGCCAAGACCACGCTGCCAGACCTGCTCAAGGCCACCGCCAATGACTGGCGTGACCCCAAGCTTCTGCGGCTGCCCGCGGCCCTGGTGACCAATCTCAAGCTGGTGCAGGCCGGCGGCCAGATCGAGCTTTCGCGCGCCGATTCAAAGGCCCCGTGGATGCTCGTGAAACCCCTCAGCACCCGTGCCAGCAAGGAGCGTGTGGGCGAGCTTCTCTCCACCCTGCTGAATCTCACCATCAAGGAGGCCACCGAGCCTGCCAGCGGCAATGCCAAGCCCGCCGCCACCGCTCCTGCCACTGGAGAGATCACCGCCCAGGAGATGAAGATCAGCATCTCTGTCCAGGGACTGCCGCAGCCCTTTGACCTCACCATCACTCGTCCCGCCAAGCCGGAGCTCATGGAGACCGTGGCCCAGGCGAGCTATCGCAAGCCTGTCTTCACCATCCTTTCCAAGACCCTCCCCCTGCTTTGGTCCGAGCCGAACCAATTGCGTGACCGCATGCTCGCCCGCATCGACAAGGAGGTCGTCTCCAGCATCGATGTCACCAGCACCCTCCACCCCGCCATTCATCTGGAGAAGAAGAGCGATTCCTGGTTCATCCAGCGTGGCGACAAACTCGCTCCTGCCAATGGTGACCGCATCTTCGACTTCTTCGAATCGCTGAACACCTTTCAAGTGCTGGAGTTCACTGCGGATACTGCTTCCAATCTCACTCCCTACGGCCTCGATACTCCCTTCCTCACCGCATCGTGGGTTGAGGCCGGTGCGAAGCCGATGAAGCTTCTTCTCGGCACCAATGCGGCCAGTACGGAGTTCTTCGCCAAATACGATCACGAGCCCAGCGTGTATCGCATTGATGCCACCATCCTGCCGAACATTCCGCAGGAGCCCATCAAGTGGAAAGGCCTCGGCGTCATCCGGTTCACCCAGTTTGCCCTGCGGCAGATCAGTCTCACCGCCGGCACCGCCCCTCCCACGGTGCTGAAGTATGATCCCACCACTGCTCAATGGACCGGCACACGTGCTGGCCAGGACATCACGCCCATGATGGACCGTGTGAAGGCTGACAAGCTCGCCACGTCCCTGGCCAAGCTCAATGTCCAGGACTGGGTCGGCGATATCACCAATGCCATCCCCGCGCTGCAAAATCCAGCCTTGCGTGTGACCGTCACCCTCGGCGAGCCAGGCACCAACACCGGCCCCACCCGCGACCATGTCCTCAGCTTCGCTCCCACCCAGGCTGACAACATGAACAGCGCCCTCTTCTTCGGCCAGCTCCAGGGCGATGCCGACATCTTTTACATCGCGAGAACCTCCCTCCTCGAACTCCTCGCCCCCGTGTTTAAAGGCAAGGAGTAGTCGCCCCGCGCAGATACCCAGGGCTTACGCATGAACGGTGCTAGGGACTATGGGGAATGGAAAAAGGGTGGTTGATGAAGACGCCGCTGTACAAATGAGCGAAGGGGGTGATGAGGTTGACGATGGCAGCCAATCCCCCATCCAGTCCCGGTCCGGTGTCCAGCGAGGAGCAGGGCATCCTGCAGCGTCTTCGCGAGGCCTTTGGCCAGATGCCCGACACCCGCCAGAGCGGCAAGGTCCTCCACCGCCTGGATGAAGTGCTGGTGTGCGCCTTCTGCTCCATCCTCTGTGACGGCGACAGCTTTACAGACATGGAGGACTTTGCCCAGACGCAGCTGCCCTGGCTGCGCGGCTTCATGCCCCTTGAGCACGGCGCTCCCTCCCATGACGTGTTCCGCAACGTCTTCATGATGCTCCAGCCCGAGTCCATGCTTGAGTTGTTTGGCCGCTGGTGCGGCCCACTGGAAGGGCAGCATGTTGCCATCGATGGCAAGACCTTGCGCGGCACTCATGACACCGAGTCAGGACGGCACCGGGTGCATCTGCTGCGTGCCTGGGTCGATGAGCGCTCCTTGAGCGCCGGGCAGGCTCTGTGCGCGGAGAAGAGCAACGAGATTGAGGCCATCCCGCGCCAGCTGGCGGCCCTGGAGCTGCGCGGTGCCACCGTGACCATTGATGCCATCGGCACCCAGGCCGCCATCGCCGAGCAGATCCATGAGGCCGGGGCGGACTATGTGCTGGCGCTCAAAGCCAACCAGAAGAATGCGCTGGCGGCAGTGCAAGCCGCCTTTGGCGACGCCGTGCAGGAGGAGGTGCAACCGGGCCAGCCGCCGCTGGCCAGTTCACCCGTTCCCGGCGCACGGCACCATGAGAGCCTGGAACTCTCCCACGGGCGCTGCGAGCGGCGCGAGTATCAACTGCTGGGCAACCTGGAAAGCTTCGCCAAGAGCTGGAAATGGGCGGGACTGCAAGCCGTGGGCAAGGTGCGGCGGGAAGTGCAGCGTGGCCGTGAGGGGCCGCCGCTGCTGGAAGAGCATTACTTCCTGTGCAGCTTCAAGGACGACATCAAGCGCTTCGCCGCACTAGTGCGCGGTCACTGGAGCGTGGAGAACCGCTGCCACTGGGTGCTGGACGTGACCTTTGGCGAGGACCACTGCCAGGTGCGCGACCGCACAGCCGCGCACAACTTCTCCCTGATGCGGGAGCTGGCGATCAAAGTGCTGCGCGAACATCCGGGCAAACTCAGCCTGCGCCGCAAGCGTCGCCGTGCTGCCCTCGACCCCGACTTCCGCCTCCACCTTCTCGGTCTTCTTCATGCGTAAGCCCTGGCAGATACCAGCACAGCCCCAAAGGCGCGAGACAGCCAGCCTCAGGGCAAGTAGGTACAGCCAAGCCCGCCTTGGAAGAGCAGACACATGGAAAATGATTCGGGAGTGGAAGCTTCCGCGTCTTCCGTGGTCACTTCCTACCGCTTGTCATAATACGCCTTCACCTCATGCATCACCGTGTCCGGATGATCCGTCGCAAATGACATGACGCCGAGGTCCAGCAGCGCTGGGATGACATCCGCCCGTTCCGTCCAGGGAAACACTTGATACAGCACTCCATGTGTCCGCAGATCGTTCCCGGTCTCGCGCAGAAACGCATTGCTCAGTCGAAACAGATCGTTAGACGGGCTCGGGTCCGCTGGCGGTGCCCACTTCTCCTGCGTGTCCTTGGGATACACATGAATCTGAATCTGCGTCACCCCGGCAAATTTTGTCTCCCGCAGCGCCGCCAGCTCCTCCGTCAACTTGGCCTCATCCCCGTGCATCCAGAGCAGCGTGTCAGACTCCGGCACCAGCGCCTTCCACTCCCGAAGCTGCTCCACCTTGGGAGATGCCAGCACGATCTGCCTCTCCACCCCATGCTTGCGCACCTCCGCCGCCAAGTGTGCGAACTCGACCTTCTTCACATCCATGTAGATGTGCTTCCGGCGGTCGCCCTTCATGATTTCAAAGACTTTCTCCATGGGCAGCACCCGACGCCCCTTGAACTCTTCACCCTTCCACGAGCCGACATCGAGCTGCGCAAGTTCCGCGTACGTCACATCCTCCACCCCCCTCTTCTTCAGTTCCTCCGCCGCGTCCTTCACCACCCGCGCGAAGTTGTTGTCATGAAAGGTCACGATCACGCCATCCTTCGTGGCTCTGAGATCCGCCTCTGGCCAGGTCCAGAGCTTCCACCCCAATTCGAACGCCTCCATCGTGCCTTCTTCCGCGAGCACACCAGCGCCACGATGGCTTTGGACAACGATATCTTCGACTTTCACGTGATCTCGAAGGTTCCAGGCCTTCTCGCTGGAAGCCGCATCCTGCGCCATCGAAGTGAGGGCAGGAGAGAAGCAAAGCAGAGTCGTGAGACGCAAAAGATGATTCATAATTGGATAAAACGCCTGAAGAGGTGTTTCTCAATGGCGATTCTCGAATCGGATTTGTAACAAACGAAGCAGCGAGGATCTTGAAGATCGATTCGTGCTTCACAGCCTCGGAGAGGCGAAAGGAAATAGCCCACCGGCTTTAGCCGTGGGTGCCAGCGTGAACATCCCATGGATTGATCCACAGTCCCGGCAGGGACGAAAGAGGTTATCATTCGCCGGTTCACGCTCCGATCTCCGCATCATCCTCTAGCATCCACGGCTCAAACGCTATCTTGTGCTTCTTTAACATGACCACCAGTTCCTCTTTGAAGGTGCGGATTCGGTGGTGCTGTTCCTGCTGTAAAATGTACCGCGTTGTCGCGTCCACACCGGAGATGCCAATGCTGAAAGCCCCGTAACCGCCCTGCCAGCCAAACTCACATATGCAAGGAAACGTCTCATGGATCCATTTTGATGAGTTGCCTTTCAGAAGTTGTAGGGCTTTGGAGATGGGCAATGTCGCAGGCAGGGAAACAAGCATGTGAACATGATCCTCCACGCCGCCAATTGCCAACGCACGCATGTCATTCTCACGCGCGATTCCTGCAAGGTAAGGCCATAGGCGTTCACGAACGTCTGGGGTGAGCCAGCGCTGCCGGTGTTTCGTGGTGAATACGCAGTGCATCAAGCAGGAGACAAAAGAGCGCATGAAACTGAGTTTGCCAGGCGAGTGAGGTTTGGGTCAAGTGAGATGGGGCACCATTCTTTCGTCTCTCCGAGACTCTGATTCGATGGGTGTCATGCCGCTTTGGCACGCACGGCTAAAGCCATGCGCTATTTCCTTTCGCCTCTCCGAGGCTCCCACCCAGATCAATCTCCGCAACGATGAATCTCCAACCAAACACAAAACGCCGATGGCATCTCTGCCATCGGCGTTGAATTGATTGAAGTGGGCGTGATTCCGAAATTTACTTCTTCTTCGCGTCCTCACCACCACCGGCGTTGGCCACGGCCTGCTCCTCAGGAGGCAGGAAGCCTTTGAAGCGGCCTTTGTCGATGGCTTTCATGTAGGCTTCCATGGGGCTGATGAAGCCGTCACGGAGCTTCTGCCAGATGCTGTCATCCATGAACTGCATGCCCTGCGCTTTGCCGCCGATGATGACGTCATAGAGCTTCTGGGTGGCACCTTCACGAATGATGGCGGCAACGGCTGGGGTGGCGACCAGGATTTCATTCACGGCGGCACGGCCTTTGCCATCCGCCTTCTTCATGAGGAGCTGGGCGACCACGCCTTTGAGCGAGGCGGCAAGCATGGTGCGGACCTGGCTCTGCTGCTCGGCAGGAAACACGTCGATGATACGGTCGACCGTCTTACGGGCGTTGTTCGTGTGCAGGGTGCCGAAGACCAGGAGGCCGGTCTCAGCGGCCGTGAGGGCGAGCGAGATGGTCTCAAGGTCACGCATTTCCCCCACGAGCACGATGTCCGCATCCTGACGGAGGGCGGCGCGCAGACCGTCCGCGAAACTCGGGGTCTGGATGGGCACCTCACGCTGGGTGATGATGCTCTTCTTGTTGCGGTGAACGAATTCGATCGGCTCCTCCACCGTGATGATGTGACGGCGGAAGTTGGTGTTGATGTAATCGAGAAGGGCCGCAAGCGTGGTCGACTTGCCGGAACCTGTGGGACCCGTGACGAGCACGAGACCACTGCGCAGATGGCCGAACTCCTTCACCACCTGCGGGATGCCGAGCTGCTCCAGGCTGGCGATCTTGGTGGGAATGATACGGAAGACGCAGGCGAGGCCGTTTTGCTGCTTGAGATAGTTACAACGGAAGCGGTGCTCCGAGTCCATCTCATAGGCGAAGTCGAGATCGCCACGCTCAAGGTAGCGCTCAAAGCTCTTGGGGTCGCAAATCTCGCGCATCATGGACTCCATCGTCTCGGCGCTGAGGTTCTCCTCAGAGATGGGCTTGATGCTGCCGTGGACACGGACCTTCGCGGGCTGGCCTTCGCTGAGATGAAGGTCGGAACCGCCGAGTTCGATGAGGGTTTGGAAAAGCTGGTCGATGACTGGCATGGACAGGAAAGGGGATGAGGGCTGGAGGCTCGGAAAGGGAAGAGGTGGCAGAGCTGGTTAGGCCGCGAAGAAGAGCTTCATCTGCTGCTTGTCTTCGGCGCGGGATTCACACTCCTCACGGGAGATGAGACCTTTTTGGTAAAGAGTCCGCAGCGAGTCATCCATCGTGATCATGCCGACGTTCTTGCCCGTCTGCATGACGCCATTGAGCATGAAGGTCTTGCCATCACGAATACAGGCGGCCACGGCGGGGGTGTTGACGAGCACCTCGATCGCCATCACTCGGCCATTGCCATCAAGGGTGGGGACGAGCTGCTGGGAGACGATGCCACGCAGCGATTCAGACACCATGATGCGGATCTGGTCCCGCTGGTCCGGTGGAAACACGTCAAGCACACGGTCCAAGGTACGTGCAGCGTTGCCAGTGTGGAGGGTGCCAAGCACCAAGTGACCCGTTTCAGCAGCCGTGATGGCCAGGGAGATGGTCTCAAGGTCACGCATTTCACCGACCATGATGACATCCGGATCTTCACGGAGAGCACCGCGGAGCGCAGCGGCGAAGGACGCCGTATGGGTGCCGACCTCGCGCTGGTTCACATGGCAGCCCTTGGGCTCAATCACGTACTCAATGGGTTCTTCCAGAGTGATGATGTGGTCCTCGCGATCCTTGTTCACGCCATCCACCAGCGCGGCAAGCGTGGTGGACTTCCCGCAGCCGACAGGGCCGGTCACAAGGATGAGGCCGTTGTGATAACGGATCAGTGTGCGGACAGTGTCAGGAAGCTTCAGCTCCTCGATCGTGCGGACCGTGGTGGAGATGATTCGGAAAGTGATGTCGATGCCCAGACGCTGCTGAATCACCGAGGCGCGGAAGCGGCCGAAGTCCGTGGAGTAGGCGAAGTCCACGTCGCCGCGCTCCTCCAGCTTCTGGATTTTTTCGTCGGTGAGGAAGCTGTAGGCGAGCCGGCGGGTGTCCTCCGCCGTCAGCTGCGCGCCATTGTGCCAGATGGGACCCAGGGTGCCGAAACGGCGCCAGATGGGCTGGCAGGCGGTGGCGAGATGCAGGTCCGAGGCATCATACTGCATGCAAAAGCGGAGATAATCATCCACTGAGCCCAGCACGGGCACGAGATCTTCGGTTTGAGCTTGGTCAGACATGGGCGGAGGGTTCGTCGGTCACTTGGGGGGAGCCCGCGTGCTTGGAAAAGTGGTTGGTCAGGTAAGATTGAAGGAACTGGGAACCGTGTTTGAACGCTGCCTGCCGCGCCATGGCGAGCACGGGCTGCATGAGCAGGGCCATAAATCCGATTTTTGTACCGGAAGCGACGGAGATGTCACGATCAATTTTCCCGCGCCGTGCAGGCATGATCGCCCGCAGGAGCAGCAGACCACCCACGCCGGCCGCCGCCATCCAGGCCCAGGGATGCTTCTGCACCGACTGGCGCAGAAGCTTCTTCGGGTTCCACTCCTCCGAGGCGAGGTGGACATGAGTACCGAGCAGGGAACGCGCCTCATCGAGATCGCGCAGGGCCTGCTGCTTCGGGGTGGGTTTTATGGGGAGTTGCCGCTGAGCCATTCGCGATCGCGTTGAAATTGCTTGAAGGTTTCCTCAAAGACCTGGAGGCGGCGCAGCAGGGAGCGCAGGCGCAGGAGGAAGAGCAGACCGAGGAATAAATGGGCGCCAGCAGCGCCGAGTGCCACCTTCCACCAGGGCCAGCCCTGGGTATGGGAGATAAGCCAGATGATGGCTGGCACCGCCAGCAGCCAGCCGCAGAGAAGCAGACCGGCGGCCAGAGCTGCCAGCACGATCATTAGGGTGAATTTCACCCCGGCCTCCTGGGCCTCAATCTGGAGCAGACGCCCGCGCGCCTCGGCATAGAGAGCCAGGGCACGGAGCAGGGATTTCAGCCGCGAGACTTCAAGGTCCATCATAAGGGCGTAGAGCTAAGAGCGGAGGTCACGGAGTCAGAAGGGGACATCTGAAGGGTACGGCTAGGTGTGGTGATCGGCATCAAGCCGGGCCACTCACCTTCGCCTTCAAATCATGCGGTCAGCCCTTTGCTCTCAGTGCTTCGCTTGTTTGCCTATCGGCGGAGGATCAGGCCCACCAGCACACCCACGCCAAAGGCGGTGAGCAGAGCCTGGCGCGGCTTCTCACGGGTCAAGTTTTCAGCCTCGGTCATGAGGTTTTCATAGCGCTGCTTCGCCTGACCAAGAGCCTCATCCGCATAGGCGCGGAGATCTTCACTCTTGTCCTGAAGATCAGATTTGATTTCGGCCGCCTTCTGGCCGGCGCTGGCTTTCAACTGCTGGGCGCGGGCTTCAGCCGCATGACGCAGCTCGCTTGCCTTTTGGGCGGCCGCGCTGCGGAGTTCTTCAGCCGCTTTCAGCGCGCTGGCCTTGGCGGCCTGGAAGGGATCAGTCGTGGATGCCGCGCCGAAGCCGGCGTCAGAGGGGAGGGAAGTATCGCTCATATAGGAAGATAAACGTGTTCGTTTGGATTTAAGACGAAGCGTTTGTGATGGCGAGGGAAAAAACGCGCCTTCCCCCCAAAGTAGCGCAGGCCTTCAGCCCGCTCGTCCTCCCTAGTCGCCAGTTGCGTTTAAGAGGCCTTCTAAACCTCGCTCGGCAGCAGCTTCACCAGCTCCGGCGGCAGAGGGGACTCGAACGTCATGGTGTCTCCCGTGGTCGGATGCTCGATCTTCAGGCTGGTCGCGTGCAATGCCAATCGACGTGCCGGATTCGACTTCGCCCCATATTTAGGATCTCCGACGACTGGACAGCCCGCCTCAGACAATTGGATGCGGATCTGATGTCGACGGCCTGTCTCCAGAGTCAGCTCCACCAGCGTGCGTCCCATGCCATGCCGCAGCACCCGGTAGTGCGTCACCGCCAGACGCGAGTCCTCTCCGCCGCCGTGACGCACAAACACGCGGTGTGGCTGGCTCTCATCGATATAGTCACGGAGCGTGCCTGAGGAGGTCGGCGGCTCGCCCTCGACCAGTGCCAGATAGCGCTTTTCATAGCTCTGCCACTCGTTCTGCAGCGTCTCCTTCACCTCTTCGGTCTTGGCGAAAAGGAGCACGCCAGAGGTCTCGCGGTCCAGCCGGTGGACGATCCAGACGCGTGCGGCTCCACTGTAGTTGCTGTCGCGGCGATAGGTGGTGAGAAAGGAGTAGGCCGTGCGCACCTTCTCCTTGTCCGTGGCCATGGTCAGCAGACCCTCAGGCTTGTGGATGACCAGGATGTCGTCATCTTCAAAGAGGATTTTCAGCCCGTCCGGCAGATCCTCGGCGGCAGCTGGCGGAGCCTTGGTCGGGGCGATGCTCACCTTGTCACCCGCTTGCAGCGCATGATCGTGGCGTGTGACCACGGTCTCATTCACCAGCACCGCGCCAAACTTGAGCCACTGCTTCACTTTCGTGCGCTTCACCTCCGGCCAGCCTGCAAAGAGGAATGGCAGCAGAGGTTGAGCTTCGGTCACGGTTTGGGCGGGAATCATCAAAGCTCTTCGTGTGCCGGGGCTGGAACGTCAAACAGGTTCATGCTATAGACCCGCATGGCGACCCCTGACCAAGACGCTCTCGAGAAGCGCATGACGAAGCTCGGCATCCGTGAGGATGACCTGCAGGAGGACTTTGTGCGCGGCAGCGGCCCGGGCGGCCAGAAGATTAACAAAACGTCCTCCACCGTCGTCCTCCGGCACGTGCCCACCGGCATCGAAGTCCGGTGTCAAAAGGAACGCTCCCAGGTCATGAACCGTCACTGGGCCCGCGTGGAGCTCTGCGATCGGCTGGAAACCGCTCTTAAAGATGCCCGGATGGCCGTCCAGAATGAGCGCGAGAAAGTCCGCCGCCAAAATCGTCCGCGTCCCCGTGGGGTGAAGAGGAAGATGCTCCAGGGCAAACGCGAACGCGGCGAGGTGAAGCGCAATCGCGGCCGCGTGAAGGATGATTGAGGAATGAAAATGGTGCTGGGCATTAGCCAAAATAAACCTTGGTGCAGCCGCAATGGCGCTTATCTCCATTGCCTGCCGACGTACCTTGAATCGCCGTTCGTTTTGGATCAAAAGGTGTTAGACTCGCAGATTCCCTGCACACCTGCCTGATGGCTAGGACCATCCTCAAATCCGGTTTTTCTTCCGGTATTCTCCCGGAGTCACTCCAAAGCGATGCCTGAAAGCCTCGGCCATATACTGCGGATGCTTGAAGCCAGCACGTTCAGCGATCGCATCCAATGTTAGGTCAGTCTGGGCGAGCAGACGCTCCACCTGGCTGAATCGGATGCGGATAAGCTCCTCGCCCGGACTGCGGCCGATCATCGCCTTCATCCGGCGTTCCAGTGCACTGCGTGACAGAGCCACCTCACGTGCCACATCATTCACGCCAATGCCATCTGCGGCGCATCTCCGGATATAGTGCAGCGCCCGGGCCACGCGCTCATCCTCCACAGCCACGATGTCCGAGGACTGCCTGACGATGATGTCTCCCGGTGGAAGCAGAGTTTCCTTCGGCGGCGTCACTTTCTGGCTCATCCAATCATCCAGCAGTTTCGCCGCCAGATAGCCCGCGTTTTGACCGCGCAGTTGCACGCTGGAAAGCGGCGGCCACGCCGTCTCACACAGCGTCTTGTCATTCTCCGCACCGATCACCGCCAGCTGCTCCGGCACGCTGATGCCAGCACGCCGCGCTGCATCCAGCACCCAAAAGCCAAGCTGGTCATTCGTCGCAAACAGGCCGCACGGCTTTTCCAGGGAGCTTAGCCATACAGCTAGATTCCCCTGATGCTGATCCCAGCTCAGTTCACCCTGGCTCGGCGCCTTCGTTTCAAACACAGAGCATTCGAAGCCCTGTGCCTTCAGTGTCGCGATGTAGCTCTCGCAACGCTGCTGAAAGAACTTTTCGCCATTGTCCAGATAGCACGCGAAGCGCCTGAAACCGCGATCAAGAAAGTGTCGCGCCACGCGCTCACCCACGATGTGGTTGTCCATGCCCACGAAAGGGAAGGGGTGCTTGAGTACGGTCGTGCGCAGCTCGATCACGGGCAGCTTGGTGGCTTTGAGCTCGCGCAGCAGTGTCGCGTCTACCGTGCGGGCCAAGATGCCGTCTCCTGGCCATTTTTGCAGCCATCCGGGAAAGCTGGAGCGCAGGTCACGCGGCTCTAGATACAACGACCACGGCCCCTGTTCCGCCACATAGCGCCGGATGCCGCGGACGATGTCACGCCCATAAGAGCGTGAAGTGTCCACCAATACAGCGACTTGGGGAATGGCGGTCATGGATTCATCGTGGCGTCTTTGGATGACTTACGTCAAAATGACCTGCGCCATCGCCAGCTCACGAGTGTGGGTGATCGAGATCAGCGCCTTGGTGGCCCCTATTTTCTCCGCGTGCTCCTGGGCGATCGCGTGCAGCTTCAGCACAGGCTTGCCAGACTCCTCTCGGATGACTTCGATCTGCTTCCAGTCCACCCCATGCGCCCAGAGGCCCGTGCCCAGCGCCTTCGCGGCGGCTTCCTTGGCCGCAAAACGCGCCGCGTAATGCATCGCAGGATCCGCGCAGGAGTCACAGTAGGCGATCTCGCCCGCCGTGAAGGTGCGCTCCTTGAAGCGATCTCCATGGCGCACGAGCAGGTCCCGGATGCGCGGGACCTCCACCAGATCAATGCCAAGTCCTTGCGGATGCATGAGATTGCATTATTTGTTAGGGGTTGCCGGATAGCCTTTCATCACTTCCAGCATCTCATGGATGGCCGTTCGCAGGCCCGCAAAGATGGATCGCGCGATGAGGCTGTGTCCGATGTTCAGCTCCACCAGATGCGGCACAACAAAAAGTTCCGGCAGATTGGTGGTGGTTAGGCCATGGCCAGCGTTCACCTGCAGGCCCAAGCTCTGCGCCAGTTCCGCCGCCGCCTTGAGGCGCCGGGCTTCCGCAGCGCGCTTCACGCCGAGCTCATTGGCAAATGTGCCCGTGTGCAGCTCGATCATGCTCGCGCCGATCTCCGCGGAAGCACGCACCTGATCCAGATCAGGATCAATGAACATGCTGACACGTGTGTGGTTAGCTTCCAGCAGGCCCACGCTCTGGCGCAGCGCATCTTTTTGGCCAGCCACATCCAACCCTCCTTCAGTGGTCACTTCCTGGCGGTTCTCAGGCACCATGCAGACAAAGTCAGGCTTCACACGCAGCGCGATCTCCAGGATCTCAGGCGTGTTGCCCATCTCCAGGTTTAACAAACTTTTAATCTCACGGCGCAGCACAAACACGTCTTCGTCCACAATATGCCGGCGGTCCGCACGCAGATGCACCGTGATGGAGTGCGCTCCAGCAGCCTCAGCTTCGAGCGCGGCCTGAAGGATGGAAGGTTCTACATTATGCGCACCAAGCATGGTCCGATAACGGGCCTGCCGGAGTGTTGCGACATGGTCAATATTGACGCCGAGATGAAGAGGCATGGTGGGAGGTCTTTAGGGGCGGGTTGGTGAATCGAAATGACTGCCGATCATCCGATTCACAAGAAAACCTTCAAAAAAGATTAAAAAGCAGTTGCGGGCTTCAGGATCTGTTCCAAGATGGATGCCCGCCAGCGAAAAGCAGCGGCTGACGAAACCAAGTGAATCACGAAAGTGAGGTGC
>JAZKCU010000005.1:0-132425 GCA_040387935.1 Verrucomicrobiota bacterium
TCCGGACGGCACGCCAGATCCGCGAAAAACATCCCCGCGTCTCGAATCGGCCTCCATCATCCGCGCTACCTCCTACGACCCACGAATATCCCTCGCCCGCCCACAGCGGTGCCGCGCCTGAGCGCTTATCACCGCACTCCACGACGCTATCGCGACTCCCACGTTGAGGACCTCCACGAAGCCCAACGGGCTTCCGCATCACAGCGAAGGGTTGGCGAGCCTGAGCGAGCCTACCCTGGTAACTCGATCACCACACCGTCCCATTCAAGCCCGAACCCGAAGCGGGTTCCGCACCGGCTTTAGAACACCTAACAATCGATCATCCGAGAGACGGCCTTCATCTCGCAGGAGTGGTTTGAGACGCCGCGTTCTTCGTTAGCCCCCGACCCTCGCGGAGCGTCGTGGAGCGCGGTGTCAGGTCAAATCCGTCAATGGCGGTGGCTCGTGCAATGCCGTCTCCCAATCCTCATAGGGTGGGTCCACTTGGAAGTCACGGTCACAGTAGCCCCGGAGGTAGTCAGTCGCCCTTTTCTGCGCGTGCTGGGCATTGAGCACCCGCCCATTCTCATCCACTTCCAGAACATTCGCGAAGATCGCATACGCCTGCTCGATCGCACTTGGCTCGTCGCCATACAGCGGAAGGTAGTCCACTCCTTCCAGCATGAAGTGCGTCCCGCTGGACATGAAGTAGGCAAAGGTTCTCAGCGCACCGCTGAAGCTGTGGCTCAATCTCATAGGCGTGTCTCCTGTCATCCAACAACCTCATCCTGACCAAAACCCCCACCCTCGTCAACCGCCAGCGCGCGAACCGCTGCATGGCCACCAGAGCTGTGTTCCCTCCGGTGCATGTTAAGCGGCAGACCCGTCTTGGACCGCCTCCGGCAAGTCATGACCGAGAGCCTTCTTCCAAGCGACGCGAAAGGCTGATCGAAACCTGGCACTCATCGGACCCGTGCCCGCACCCGTGCCCGCGCCTGCGCCGATGACATCCATAAGAACCTCGTCAGGATAGCGTTCCAGGCTATCCTTCAGTCGCGAGAAAATCGCGCTGGTGACGCGATGCTGCACCTCATTGATTTGCCGGAGCAACTGCGGATCGACAAGCCATCGCCACCCGCCACATAGCCATCGCGAGCGGCAATAGTGAGGTAGAAGGCGTATGCCGACAGCACCAGAAGTTGCTGGTGTTCTGTCAGCGTAAAAGGCTCGGGTGTTGGTTGTCATCGAAGTGCGGTGAACCCGCCTAACGTGTCAAGTTCAGGGAGAAACGGCGCGACGTTCGCCGTCGGGTGGAAGCTTGGTGGTGGTCTGTGCAGCACATGGTTAGCCATTCGTCTCATTGAGTTGGTTGACTAATGTCTCGAGCGCATTGCCGGGGACGTTTTGTAGGTCACAGTGAACCTCAGTGCCATCGCCGATGAGAATGATCTCATGACAGCCCAGGCACGGAAGTGCGTAGAAAATGCCTCGCGCTGAGCGCCACTCGAAACAGAAGTCCGGGTGGTAGCCTCCACAGCGCTTGGGCCCGCGATAAGGCTGATAAAGCAGCACGCTCCGGATCGCAGCGGTGATGCTGGATCGAAGGACGTCGGATGCCGGAACCGATGTGTTGTAGAAGCGATAGCCACCACTTAAATGGTTGCTCGTCGTGAAAAGATCGTGCCATAGCTTGTTCTTGGCCCACATCTGGTGTGGAAGTCCTCGATAGATGACGGCCAACGTCGCATCGGAGGGAGGCAAGACACGGGCTAACTGAGTAAAGTCCGTCTGACGCGAAGGTTCCGTGCCACGAGTAGTGATCCACACGAAGTATAGGGCACGGGTTCCGGACCACCAGAGCCCCCCAACGAGCAGTAGAACAATAAGGGTGAGCCACCGCCATCGCTTGCGGCGCGGCTTGGCGGGATGGCTTGTCTGGACATCATTAGTCACGGCGATGTGCGGCGAATGTTTAGAGACACAATCCTGAACAAAACGGTCATGTTCGTCAACAACACCCGCCAATAGATGATAGACACGGCGCGTTGGGCAAATGATTGAGGTGCACGCCACTCAATGACAGCAGCCTAGCCTAACCGCCTTCGCCCCCCAGCCCCCTAGCATCCATGGCCCTCTTCGGCCAAGACCCGGGCGAATGTGTCTTCCACGTTGCCGAGGACCTCGCAGTCACAGTAGCCGCCATGCTCGTGCAGCCAGGGCACGATACGCTCAAGGTCCAGTCCACGCTTCTGAAGAAACTCAGTTGTCTCCCGCAGCGTGTGGCCACACGGAGGCGCGCCTTGGCAGCCCAGGTGGTCGAAAAGATCGCATAGATCCTGATGAGGCATTGGGATCGAGGCAACGAGCTTCTGCTGCTCCTGCCGCTTCCAAGCCTTCTTCATCTCTCCCTGCGTGGGTCCTGACTTATGGATGTGTGCGAGTGGCCTAACAACCTCATCCTGCCCAAAACCCCCACCTTCGTCAACCACCGCATGGCCGCGGGCCGCGGTCATCACTCCCCGGCCCCGGGCACCTGCCAGAAGGTGCCGGTGGAACCGGGCTGCAGCTTCAGGAAAAAGGCACGGTGACCTGGCAGCACCAGGGTGTCACTGACCGGCGTGTGGCTGGCATCGGTCTGTAAAATCCAGCCAGCGTTGTTCAGCCAGTGGACGCGGTAGGTCGTCGCTCCTGGGGTGCTGTCGCCCGCCCATAGCTGGAGCTGGTCAGCTGTCGAGGCGACAGTGGAAGCCTTCAGACCGGCCTCCGCGTTGAGATGCCATTGGTTAGGCGTGGCATCCAGCGGGCGCGGCGGCGCCAGGAAGTGGTGCCCCTCCGTCAGCGGCAGCAGAAACGGCGTGGTCCGCACATGACCCGTGAGGGTATGGGTGGTGGCGCGGCTGCTGATCTTCACCATCACACCCGTGCCCGGGGGGATGATGCGGCCATCCTGCGGCGCCAGCGTGGCATCCGTGCTCAGCACCCAGTCATGGCGCGCGCCGTTCTGCACCAGCCAGCAGGTGTCCCAGCCGTTGCCATTGAAGAACAGCACCTGGTCACCCTGCGTGCTGCGCGTGCCGCCCATGAAGCGCTCCTTGGGGAAGGCCTGCCCCAGAGTCACGTGCGGGCGGATGAAGACGGGCTCACCCGCGATGGTGGCCGGCAGCACGCTCTGCGTGTTGTGAGCGGCCGCGAGATCCAGTGTGACCTCGCTCCCGTTCATGGTGGCGATGTCAAAACGCTCGCCTGCGTGCGGTCCCTCCCGCACCTCCAGGTAACAAGCAATGCCCGCCTCCAGCGGCAGCACGCTGCCCGTCAGTTGCAGTTGGTTCTCGCCGGAGACACTGGCCACGAAACCGGCATACACCGGCGCATTCACCAGACTGACCCCCACGGACTGCGTGCCCGGATTCAGCGTCAGCCTCTGCCAGGCCTGCGGCGCGGTGGCAGCGGTCAGGCCGGAGTTATGAGTCACCCGCAGACGCAGCATGCCACGCTCCAGGCTCTGCCCTTGCAGCTGGGTGATGCCGGCCCAGGAGCGTTGCGTCCAGCCACCGCCGAGATCTGTCGAGGTGGCGGAAAGCGCCAGCGCCTGCCAGTTCACCAGGTCAGTGGAGGACTCCAGCGCAAAGGTATAACCCGTGATGCCGGTGATGTGGACCAGATGCGCCGCCACACGACCGCCCGCCTGCGCGCTGAGCCACCATCCGCCGTCAAAGGCGGAGTCATTTCCCAGGATGCTTTCCAGCAGGTCATTCACATCATCCGCGTCCACATCCGTGTTCGCCGGCTGCACCTGGGCGATCCGGCCGCTCTCATCGATCACGCCGCCCGGGGTGGAACCGCCGGTGCTCGTGCTGCCGATGACCTGCACATTGTCAAAAGTGCCGTTCGCCAGCGTGGTCAGGCTCGTGGCCGTCACCGCCAGGCCGATCTGCACGCTCGCGGCCAGGCTGGTGAAGGTCACCGAATTCACCACCGTCCACGCGGTGCCATTGGCGGATGAGTAGGCCGTCACCACATTCCCCGCGCGCACCAGGCGTAACCAATTGTTAGGCGCTGGATTCAGCCCGGGCCCGTATTCAAAGACCGAGCTGCCGCCCGCCGTGCTGCGCCAGACCAGCCCGGTGCCATTGCCGCTGGCCGCGGGCATGGAGCAGAAGAGCATGTGGCGTGAGCCCGGCGTCGAAGCCTCACGGATCATCACCCCGGCCTTGGCCCAGTCGCCCGTGTTTGTCAGGCCCGTCACACGCGCGCGGATCTCGCCATCACCATTCAGTGTCATGGACGCATAGTGGAAACCATCCGCCGTGAAGAAGATCTCACCCCCCGCGCCGCGCACCGTGTAGGTGCCCGTGGCCGCGTCCAGCGTGGTGCTGCCGGCCACGCCCACCGCGCCGATGTCACGCGCCAGGAAGCCGATGGAGGCCGCAGGCGCATAGGTCACGCTGAGGATGTTCGAGGCCGCGTTGCCCGCGCTCGCCCCATTCAGCGCGGCATTCGCGGGCAGACGCACCGTCACCGCACCCGCCGCCACGGGCGTGATCTGCGCCTGATAGCTGGCGCCGGAACCCGTGAGATTGGTCACCGTGCCATTCGTGACCACATAGTCACTCGCGGACAAACCGGTGACGCTTTGGGAGAACACCGTCTGCACCTGGAAAGGCCCGCTCTCCACCGAGGCGGAGGAGCTCAGCGTCACCGTCGGTGCCACCACGGCCAGACTGCCGGTGACGGTCACATTGTCAAAGGTGGCCGTGCCGAGCTGAGCATTCGCCGTGGAGGTCACCGCCAGCCCTGCATACAGCGTGGAGGAGAGGCCGCTCAGCGTCACGCTGCTCACTTGAGTCCAGGTGGTGCCGTTCGCGGAGGCATAGGCCGTCACCACCGTGCCCGCACGGACCAGGCGCACCCAGTTGTTAGGCGCGGGATTCAGCGCCGGGCCATAGGTGAAGGTGGACGTGCCGTTCACCGTCGCACGGGACACCGCACCGGTGCCATTGCCAGGCGTGGTAAACATCATCGCATGGCGTGACCCCGCCGCGAGGCTCTCACGCAGCATGACGCCGGACTTGGCCCAGCCGCCGGTGTTCGTCTGGCTCGTCACCCGCGCCCGGATCTCGCCATCACCCGTGAGTTGCGTGAGCGCGAAGTGGAAGCCGTCCGCATTGAAGAAGACCTCGCCGCCGGAACCACGCACTGTGTAGGTGCCCGTGGCAGCCGCATAGCTGGTGCTGCCTGCCACACCCACGCTGCCCACATCCTGCCCGGTCAGCGCAAACGCCGTCGGCGGCGCATAGCTCACCGTCACGGTGTTGGAGGCCGTGCTGGCCATGCTCGTGGCATTCACGGCCGCTCCCGCAGGCAGCGTGATGGTCACATTCCCTGCCGCCGCAGGCTGGATGCTGACCGTGTAGGACGATCCCGAACCCGTGAGCCCGGTCGCGCTGCCATTGGTCACCGTGAAATCAGAAGTTGTTAGGCCGGTCACGCTTTGGGTGAACTGCGCCTGCACATTGAAGGCCGCGGCTTCCACCGCCGATCCCGCTGAAAGCGTGACCGCCGGTGCCACGCCCGTGAGCGCTCCGGTGACCTGCACATTGTCAAAGCTGGCCGCAGCGGTCTGCGCGGCATTCACGGAGCCGACCGCCAGCCCCACCTGGAGCTGGGAAGGCAGCCCCGTCAGCGTCACCGCCTGCGCCAGCGTCCAGCCCGCGCCATCCGCCGAGTAGTAGGCGGAGATCACATTCCCTGCGCGCACCAGGCGCACCCAGTTGTTAGGCACGGGGTTCAGCGGATCCAGCTGCACATAGCTCGCGGCGCCATTCAACGTGGTGCGGGAGATGAGCCCGAAGCCATTGCCCGCCGCCGGAGGTGTGATGCTCATCATCACATGCCGTGAGCCCGTGGCCGAGCTCTCGCGGATCATCACGCCCGCCTTGGCCCAGGGGTTCGTGTTGTCCAGGCTGCGCACCCGTGCGCGGATCTCCCCATCCCCCACCAGCAGGGTGCTGGCGAAGTGGAACTGGTCCGCTGTGAAATAGATCTCCGCACCCGCGCCGCGCAGTGTGTAGGTCCCCGTGGCCGCATCGAGCTGGGTGGATCCCGCCAGCGCGGGTCCGCCCACATCCACGCCGGAGAGCAGCAGGCTGCCTGCGGGCGGTGCCTCGGTGTATGTCAGCGTCAGGATGTTGGAAGCAGCATTGGTTAGGCCTCCGGCGTCTTGCGCCGCTGCCGCAGGCAGGGACATCATGACATTCCCGCTCGGCGTGATGATGAAGCTGTAGCTGGCTCCGCTGCCCGTGAGGCCGCCGGCCGTGCCGCCCGCGAGCGCGATGTCTGTCAGGTCAAAACCCGTCACCGCGTGGCTGAACGTGGCCGTCACCGTGAAGGCCGCGCTGACAGGCGCGGTGGCCGTGGTGCTCAGCACCACCGTGACAGGCAGCGGAGCCGCCGCCGGCGCATCATCGATCTGCTGGAGATACGCGCTCAGGTTGGCCACATCCGTGTCACTGATCGTCACGCTTGTATGAGCACGCACCGCTGTCGTGAGAGTGCCAGCACTGCCATCATGCAGATATGGCCCCGTGGCCCAGAGGCCGCGCAGCGTTGGCACATCCAGGCCTGTCAGAGTCGCATTCAGGCGCTTGCCGCTCGTGGGCTGCTTGATCGTGCCCACGTCACGCAGCACATTCATCGCACTGTTCGTGTAGCGCGTGCCGCTGTGGCAGCTCGCGCAGTTCTGCTGGCGGAAGACCCGCTCACCGGCCACCGCCGCCGTCGTCAGCGTGCCATCCGTGTTGCGGAAAGGGCTGCGGCTCTCTGCGGTCAGCGAGGTCATGTAGGCTGCCAGCGCATCCAGATCCGTGCTCACGCCGGCCTTCGCATCACCCAGCGGCTGGCTGCGCGTGCCCGTGTTAAACTGCGCCTCGGTCATCAGGCCCGTGCCACCCGCAAACGCGCGGATCTGGCCCTCGAAGTCATGCAGCTCGTCAAAGTTCCCCGACCAGTGCAGCGCCCCATGCGTGCCATGACCACGCAGCGTGATCGTGTTGCGCAGACCTTCGCCGAAGCCCGTGAAATCCCACACGCGTCCGTCCTGGCCGCCATCATTGTGGCAGGAGGCGCAGGAGACGTATTCCTGCAGCGCCAGACGCACGTCCAGCGCATCATAGAAGAACTGTTTTCCGCGCAGCACCGTGGCCGTCAGCTTCTCCGTGCTGATGCAGTTCAGCGTGGCAATCCCCGTCGGCAGCGCGATGCCGCCACGGATGTAGCTGGCCACATTGTGGACGCTCACCGTGCGGTCCATGAAGTTATGCACGAACAGCGTCAGCCCGTCTGGAGACAAGGCCAGCCCCTGCGGCGCACGGCCCACATCAAAACGGCCCACCACCGTGCGGTTCCACGCGTCCACCACCGCCACCGCGCGGCTGGCCTCCAGCGCCACAAACACATAACCGCCCCACGGATCAAACACCGCCGCGCTCGGCATGCCCGAGTTGTCAAAGTCCACCCGGCCTGCGGCATCCTCCGCCTGCGTCGTCAGATTGATCCGGCTGGCGATCGCCCGCAGGCTCTGGTCATGGTTTTGGTTCACGCCATTGCGCAGCGTGCCACGCTTGATGTTATCCTGCTTGGAGGGCACCCACGCAAAAAGCCCGTCCGGGGAGAGCGCCGCGGCGCCGAGATAGTTCGGGATGCCGCGCGCGGAGCTCGGAGAGTCCTGCCGCTCGCTGTGGCCCAGGATCACCGTGCGCTCGACCGCCAGCGTGCTGCCCGTGACCACCACCACCTCACCGCCCAGGTTCGTCGTGTCCACCGTGGCCGTGCTCTCACCCGGCAGAGGCGGGGTGATGAAGCGGCTCACATACACCCGCGTGCCATCCGCGCTCACGGACACATGCCGCGCATGCTGGCCCACGCTCACACTGCTGATCTGCGCACCCGTGCTGGGATTCAGCTTCAGGAGCATGCCGGAACCTTCCAGCGCCACAAAGGCCGCCGTGCCCACCGGATCAAAGGCGATGCCAAACGGGCGCGAGCCACGCGGCAGCGTCACCGTGGCCGCCACCGCATAGGTCGAGGCATTGAGAAGACTGATCGTGGAGGACTCCACATTCGTCACCCACGCGCGGCCATCCGGCGCCATGGCGATGCTGCGCGGCGCGGTGCCCACGGTCGTCTCAGCCAGCTTCGCCCGGGTCACCGCATCAAAGACCGTCACACTGTCATTGTCAGGATTCACCACCCACACACGGTCATTCGCCGTCGCACGATCTTCCAAAACAATGCTCGAGGACACCGTGGGCTTCCGCGCGGTGAGCCCCGCATGGATCACCTGGTAAAACGTGGTGCTGCGGGTGGCTCCCGTGTCATCCGTGGCGTCCAGCGTCACCAGATAGCGCCCTGCTGCCGCATAGGTTTGGGAAGCCGTGGCCAGCGCGCTGTAGGCAGTCGTGGCGCTGCCATCGCCGAAGTTCCAGCGGTAGCGCGGATTCAGGCCGCCCACGCTGACAGCGGTGAAGTTCACCGCCGTGTTCACGGCTGCGGCGCTGGACAGTGGCGTGCTCAGCACCAGGGAGGCATTGATGCTCCACGTGAAGCTCACACTCACCAGCGCGGCCTTGCCATCACTGACACTGGCCGTGACATTGAAATTCCCGGAGCCTGTCGGCACGCCGCTGATCACACCCGTGGTCGCATTCACCGTTAGGCCGGTGGGCAGCCCGCTGGCGGAGTACACCAGCGGATCATTGTCCAGATCAGCCCCCACCAGCTGCACGGAGGCCGCCAGGCCCGCCACACTGGTGCGTGCTCCCGGGTTCGTCAGCGTGGGCGCGCGGTTGGAGAGGAAGGGCGAGAGATACTGCCCCTCCACCACCGCCGTGGCACCACCACCCGGGATCAGCCAGCCCACCGCCAGATTGTCCCCGCCGCCGCCTTCCTTGTGCAGCGCCTCGATGTAGTAGCGCTGCCCGCCCACCAGATTGATCGATGCCGAGGCCTGGGCGGGATACTCCGTCCAGTCACGCGACGCCGTCCAGGAGCCCTGCGGCACCTGGCAGATCATGCTGGCGTTCGCGGCGCTGTCATTCGTGCTCAGCAGCAGCCGGCACTCATCATCTCCCGCGATCCAGAAGCGATACTGCCCCGTCACCGGTGGATGGATCCAGCCGCGCACCCGCTGGCCATAGTTGTCCGCCGAGTCCACCGGCGTCTCAAACGAGGTGATCTGCGTGGAGCTGTTCGGCGAGTTCGGATACTTGTTGCTGCTCGTCAGGGTGCTCAGGATGGAGCCCGTGATGCCCGTCCACACCTCACGCAGGAGGGTGCCGGACCCCAGGACGGCGGGAGTCACCGTCCAGGTGAAATTTTGCGTCGCGCTCAGAGACAGGTCGCTCTGCACCGTCACGCTCACATTGAAGACCGCAGGCGCGGCGGTGATGGTGCCGCTGATCAGTCCCGTTCCGGCATTGATCGTTAGGCCAGTCGGCAGCCCCGTGGCGCTGAAGGTCTTCGTGCCCGGCCCGCCCGCCACCAACGGCAGCGTCGGGGAGGTGGTGGAGCGCGTGATCTGCGGCCCTGGGTTCGTTAGCGTGGGCGAGTTCGTGGCAGACACCTGGATGATGCTGGACACGGAGTATACCCCGGCAGCGTTGTGCGCGAAGAGCATCCAGTAGCCCGGCGTCATCACGCTGAGATTGCTGTGCGCCGTCACGCTGTAGGTGCCGCTGCTCGGGCTGGTGAAGGGCAGCTCCAGGAATCGCACGTCCGTGTTCATGTTGTGCGTCACGGAGGACATCTTGATGAAGGTGAAGCGCGTGATGCCCGCGCTGCCCTGCACCTGGAAAACCTGCCCGCTGCCGATCAAGGCCGGCGCGCTGGTGATGGCAGGACGGGCCGCCAGATTCCCCGCCGCATCATACAGCATGCCCGGCGTGTAGAGCTGGCCGTCACGGTGGTCCGCACTGTTTCCGCCCAGGCCGCCACCGCCGGAGAACACCCGGCCGTCTGGCAGCAGAAGCGCCAGCGAGTGGTAGTTGCGCGGCACGCTCATGTCCGTGACCTCACGCCACAGGCCCGTCGTCGGGTTCCAGATTTCCGGAGAGAGGATGGAGCCCGTGTCATTGAACTTCAGACCGCTGCTGTTCCCACCGATCGCCATCACCTCGCCATTCGGCAGGATCACGCTGTTCACAAACTGGCGCACATACTTCATCGAGGCCGTCGCGGCCACCACCGGCGTGCTGCCACGGATGTCGATGGTGAAGGCCAGGTTCGTGCTCGCGCCCGTGGAGCCATCATTCGGATTCGGGTTCGTGTTCGCCGAGCCGCCCGCCACCAGGATGCGGCCTTCATTGTACATCGCGAAGCAGCCTTCCTTCGGGTAATGCGCGCCCGGCACATCCACATTCGCATAGGTCAGGGATCCCGTGCCACCGGCGGTGATCCAGTTCATCGTGTCCGTCGGACCACCATGGAACAGGCGGTTGTCAGGGGCGATCAAGACCAGCGGATGCCAGTTCTGCACATAGCCCGGAAGCGACACCACCGTGCCCCAGTTGATGCCCGTCAGCCGTGTCCAGCCCACGCCTTCATTCCAGCGCTCCGCCGTGTTCTCGCCGCCATCACCCGTCACCGTGAAGACACTGCCGTCAGTCAGCGCCACACTGGTGTTATACCAGCGCGGATCGTTCATGCTCGGCATCGCGGTCCACTGGTTCGTCCGCCAGTCAAAGATGCTGCTCAGGCGTGTCGTGTTGCGGCCGCCGTTCACCACCAGCCTGCCATCGGGAAGCATCGCCGTGCCACCGCAGAACATGTCATGCCGGGTGTTGTTGATCTCCGTGAAGACGCCCGTGGCCGGATTCCACACCGCCGCATAGGTGAACTCAGGCCCCAGAGGGAAGGTCGTGCGCTGGTTGGAGGCAAAGGTGAGCAGCCGTCCGTCCGGCAGCGTGGCCGCCGTCACGGGGATGTGCGGCGTCCAGTTGATCACGCTGCCCCAGGTCCCCACCTGGTTCCGCTGCGCGGCCGTCGGCGCGGGTCCAGTCAGCACCAGAAACGCGGGCGCCAGGGCCTGGGCCTCGGCGCTCAGCGCGTCACTCAGGCTGTGGTCATCCTCACCGGCGCGGGCACCGAGAGTGGCGATCAGAATAAAGGTGGTTAGGCGAATCAGGGAGTTCATCGTCTCGGGAAAGGGACAGGCGGCTGGTCAGTTTTCGGCGGGCGCGGAAGGAGTGCGGGTGACCGCCACGGGAGTCTCGTGGGTCTTGCCCGCCGGCGCGGCATCAGTGCCAAAGGAGTCGTCAGTCAGAGTCTTCAGAAAGGCCACCAGCGCGCGCTTGTCCGCCGCGCTCAGGTTCAGGCCTTCGGTGGGGTGCTTGGCCAGATTCGGATCCAGATTCGGCGCGCGCTTCACGCCGCTCGAGTAGTGCTCCACCACCTCCTCCAGCGTCTCAAACCGGCCGTCATGCATGTAGGGCGCGGTGCGGCCAATGTTCCGCAGGGTGGGTGTCTTGAACTTGCCACGGTCCTCTTCCTTGCCGCTCACGATCATCCGCCCCAGGTCACCCGCCGTCACATCCAGCCCGTTGTTGTGAAACTGATGATCCGTGAAAAGCGTGCCGCCATGGCAGTGAAAGCAGTCCGCGCCTGACAAACCACGCTTCGGATCATGCTCGGTGACAAAGAGCTGCAGGCCGCGCTTCTCCTCCTCCGTCAGTGCCGCCACCTTGCGCACGGCCCGGTCAAAGCGTGACTCCTGGGAAACCAGTGTCAGCAGAAACTGCTCCAGCGCCTTGGCGATGCGCTCCGCCGTGATCTCCGGAGATCCAAAGGCGGCGGCAAAGTCAGACGCCGCTCCCTCCTGGCTCAGCTTGCGCACCACGCTCTCCATGGACTCCGCCATCTCATGCACATCCTCCACCGGCATCAGAACCTGCTCACGCAGCGTCTTCGCCCGTCCATCCCAGAAGAAGGACTGTCCCCATGCCAGGTTCACCAGCGGCATGGACTGGCGGTGGCCCAGATCTCCCAGCGCCCCCACGCTAAAGCGGCGCGCATCACTGAAAGCCTCCTCCGGCGCATGGCAGCTCGCGCAGGACTTCGTGTGGTTCATCGAGAGCCGCGTGTCATGAAAGAGCTTCCTCCCCAGGGCCACGCCCTCCTCGGTCAGCGGATTGTCCGCCGGCAGGGCCACCTTGGGAAACCGCTCCGTGATGGCCAATGAGTAAACATGCGTTCCCGCAGGCAGCTTCGCCGCTTTTAAAGCAGCATCCGCCACCGGCTGAAACAGATCATGACTCACCCGCCTAACTTGAAACGCGTTTTGCAGGTTCTTCTGCAGCTTCGCCGCCAGCGGATCACCTTCACGACTGTGCGTGCTGGTGCCATCCTTCGTGAAATCGATGCCCTGTAAAATCGCCGCCGCATCCAGCTCGAGATGCAGCGTCACAGGCCCGCCGCCTTGAAACTCCACGGGCAGTTCCACCCGCGTCGCCTTCGGATCATTCGCCAGATGGAGAGAGAATCCATCATCCACAGTTCGTGGAGAATGCCAGCGCCCTTCCAGGGCCAGGAAGATGTAACCACCCTGCCAGCCCCAGTGCAGGCCACACACATCCGGATGCAGCGGATGCCCCGCAGGCCATTGCGCGGGCGATGCCGCATTCACGGCTGGAGGCACGCCGATGACGAACCGCATGGCGGTGAATTTTTCCGCCGGCAGACCATCCGCCTCCACCGTCAGCTTGCCTCGATCCAGGCTGATGAAGTGATGCCAGTCCTCAGACTCAAGCCAGGTGCCATCCGCGCGCTTTAAAGCCAGCCCGGAGAGCATGGCATCCAGTCGTGTGATGCTCTTTTCATCATCACTCGGAAGAGCCTGTCCCGGCACCAGTGCCCTGCCCTGCCAAGTGGGCGTGATCTCCATGCGCATCTTCGGCGTGGCAGCCCACACCGCGCACTGCACAGCCATCCACACCGCCAGCGCCAGATAGCGCGATGGCAAAAAGTGAGAAGGCGTGAAGGAGAAGCGCGACATCTGCGAGGGGAGGCAGGCAGTTCAATCTAACTACCATAATTATCAATGCTGGAATTGTTATAAGTAAGAATCAAACCAGCGAAAACCTATCAATTATGATAGCATAAAACCTAAAAACGCCCACGGAGCCCCCGATATGTCACCGAACATGTCTGGAAAGGCCCGGACACCGCACTCCCCCCGCATGGCGTAGCGGAAGACGTCAGTCTTCCCCTCTTCGAAGCATCGCCCTCTCACCCCACTCAGCGCTCCCCTGTAATGGGGGCATTCCTGCCCCTCTGTGACGGGCGAAGAATCGCCCGGATACCCCCGCTCCACCCCACGCAGCGTATGATGTAGCGGAAGACGTGAGTCTTCCCTTCTTCGAAGTCCCCGTCCAAGAAAAGCCCCAAGGCCAACGGCCTTGTGTCATGCCTTCCTCTTCCCCTACTTCTCCGGTCCCCAGCCACCGCCGAGCGACCGGATGAACTGCACACTCGCCGTCAGCCGCTGCCCGTCGATCTGTGCGCGCAGCAGCCGCGTGGTCAGCACCGTGCGGTCCGCATCCACCACCTCGAAGTAGCTGGCCAGCCCCTTGTCATAGCGCACGCGCGCCAGCTTGCTGGTCTCCTGCGCGGCATCCAGGGCAGCCGTCACCGCGGCACGCTGCCGTGTGTAGGCATTCAGATCCACCACGGAATTTTCCACCTCCTGGAGAGCCTTCAAGATGGCCTGGCGATACGCCGCCAAGCTCTCATCATACCGTGCATACGAGGCGCGCATGTTGCCACGCAGCCGTCCGCCTTGAAAAATAGGCAGCGTGATCTGCGGGCCGATGGAGCCCGCCTTGTTCTTCCAGTCGAGGAAATCCTCCGCGCCGATGCTCTCGATGCCGCCGCTGCCGATCAGCTTGAAGCTCGGGTAGAAGTTCGCCTTCGCCACGCCGATGTTCGCATTCGCTTCCCGCAAAGTTTGTTCGGCAGCGCGCAGGTCCGGGCGACGCTGCAGCAGGGTGGCCGGCAGTCCCGAACTGATGCGCGGCACTCCCGGCAGCGCCAGGCTGGAGGCCATTTGGAAGTCCACCGGCGCCGAGCCGCAGAGCAGCGCCAGCGCGTTCACCGCATTGCCACGCAGGCGCTCCACGCCGATGAGGTCATTCCTCGCCAGTTCCAGCTCCGTGCGTGCCCGGGCCACATCCATCTCATTCGCCAGCCCCCCCTGAAAGCGGCTCTGCTGCAGCTTCAGCGCCTCACCGCGCAGGGAGATGGTCTCACTCAAAATCTGCCGCTGCGCGTCCTGGGATGCCGCCAGGAAATAATTCCGCGCCACCTCGGCCGCGATCACCAGACGCTGGGTCGCCACCTGCTCGATCGCCGCGCCCTCGCGCGCCTTCGCCGCCTCCACACTGCGGCGCACCTTCCCCCACAGATCCACCTCGTAGTTCAGCGTGGCAAAGGCCTGGTGGCGGTCACGCTCCAGGGATGGCAGCGGAATGTTCGGGGGCAGGTTCGCACCGAAACTGCTGCCGGAGATGCGCTCCAGCGTCATGGAGTTTTGCATGCCTAGTTGCGGGAACCACGCCGCCTTTTCCACACCCGTCATCGCCCGCGCCGTCTCCACCCGTGCCAGCGCGCTGGCCAGATCCTGATTGTAGGTCAGCGCTTGATCGATGAGGCGGTTCAGCGTGGCACTGCGATACAGCGTCCACCACGCATCAGGCAGACCCAGGTCACTCATGTCCGCCTTGTTCTTCCAGCGCGTGCTGAGATTCACCTCCGGCAGCTTGAAGTCAGGCCCGACGGTGCAGCCGGAGAGGATCAGACTCAGCGTGGCCGTGATGACCACTGACGGACGGCATAGGACAGATGACGGGAACATGAGAGGCGTGCTTGAGACCATGCTTCGGGAGATTTCGGCATTCGTCATTCGGAATTCGTCGTTCATCCGTATGTCACTCGCTTGCGCCCTGGCTCGTCAGCGGCGTATCTTTTTCCTGAAACCTCCTCCATTCCCATGAGCATCCCCCTCGAAGACCTTCAGTCCGCTCTCTCATCCGTGCAGGAGGAGCTGCGGCGCGTGCGCGGGCGGCTGGATGAGCTGGAGCGCGTCGTCAGCATCGAGACAGATGACCATGGCGTCCGCCGCGTCTGCCTGGAGTGCCATGAACTCTTCGTCCGTCCGGCGCATGACCCGCGCTGGATCTCCCTGCACCTCGGCGCGGATGAGGACGGCGGCTTCCTGCATCTGCATCAGAAGGAAAGCAGCACCGTCCGCGCGGAGATGTCCCTGGACACCTCCGGTGCGCCGCAGGTCCTGCTGCGCGCGGAGGACCGTCAGCCGCGCATCAGCCTCTTCACTCAGGAGGACTGCGGCTTCGTGGCCGTGCATGCCGCCGGCGGCCGGCCCGGAGCGCTCATGCGCGCGCAATCACGCGGCGGCTCCGTGGCCGTTTTGCAGAAGGACGGCGGCACCCGCGGCGTCCTGGTGCATGAGGATGGCGAGGAGTCTGAGGACGGCACCACCAAGCCCTCCTCCACCGACCTGGTCTTTGCCGATGCCGGCCTGAACAACCTGATCAAGCTCCACTCGGACGGCCACGGCGGCCTGCTCAGCCTCGGGTCGCCAGGGCAGCCAGATGCCATCGCGCTCGTGGCCCGGGAGGATGGTCCCGCCCTCATGCTCCACAGCCCGGCGGAAATGCAGAGCATCTCCATGATGGCGCTGGATGGCGCCGCGCAGATCTGCGTGCATGAGGGCAAGGTTCCCGGCAGCGGCTTCGAGGCCCACATCTCCTCCGGCGAGTCCGGCAGCAGCTTCTCCCTGCGCGGGGAGAAAGGCGAAAAAGCCGTGGACATCTCCGCGCTCGATGTCGCCAGCAGCATCACCCTGCATGACATGAATGGCGAGGCCCGCGTCATGCTGGCGCATCACTATGAGAGCCACTCCGCGCTCACCCTCCAGTCCACCGGCGAGGAAGATGGCTTCCGTGCCGTGGCCAGCAACGAGGTGTCCTCCGTGGAGCTCATGTCCCCGATCGATCCTGACACTAAGCTGCTCTCCGCCGTCACCGCCAACAAGCCCGTGGTCATCCTGCAAAAGCAGTCGCGGCCTCTGCTCATGTTTGGCGAGGGCGACCAGGGCGGCGTCTTTTGTGCGTATGGCAGTGCCGCCGCGCATGCCGGCATCGCCACCCTCTCCGGCGGCCCGGTGGCGGGCTCGCTGCTGCTTTCCACTGCGGACGGCACGCCCCAGATCACCGTGGATGCCACGGATCACGGCGGCCGCATGCTCATCAACAACGACCTCGGCTTCCAGCGGGTCTCCCTCGGCGTCTACCAGGAGGCCGGCAGCCTGCAGCTGAACCACACAGGCAGCCTCGGCGTGCAGGCCAGCGCCACGGCCAGGGGCGGTGTCGTGATGGTCGGCGATGCCGATGGCGAGATCAGCGCGACGCTGCCCGAGGACTTTGACAGCGGCAAAAATCCGGACTGGGGCCGGATGCCTGACAATTTCTGAGCTGTGAAACCTCACCCGCTCATTCTCCTCACCTTCTTTTGGTTAGGCCACGCCATGGCCCAGACCACCCTCACCCGTGCCATTGACATCCGCACCCTGCCTTATGAGCGCAGCCTGGAGAAGCTGCCCGTGGATCTCACCGCCATCGTCGGCTTTGTGGAGAGCGGCAGCACCGTCTTCGTGCAGGATGAAACCGCCGGCACCCATCTGCACTTCAAGCCCTGGCGGAGCAACCTCCAGGTCGGTGACCGTGTGCGCATCCAGGGCACCACCACCGCCGGCCTCTACTTCCCGGGGGTCGATGTCACCCAGGTGCAGGTTCTCGGTCATGAGACACCCGCGGCAGCCGTCACCGCCACCTATGATGATCTCGCCACCGGCCGCTTTCATTACCAGAGAGTGGTCGTGGAAGGCCTGGGCCGCACCTTGACCCCGCTGGATGAAAATCGCTCCATCCTGCGCGTCTCCATGGGCAGCCGCGTCATCGAGGTGCGTGTGGATTCACCACCAGATTCCGCGCCTAACATTATCGATGCCCGGCTGCGCATCACCGCTCTCGCCGCAGGTGGCATCAATGATCGTCGTCAGCTCGTCTTCCCCTATCTGCGCGTCGCGGAGTGGGAGGACATCGCCGTCACCCAGGCCTCCACCCCGCCTGACACCCTGCCCGTCACCTCCGTCGCGGCCCTGCTGCGTTTTGGTGAGGCAGATGAGCTGAATCATCGCGTGCGCATCCGGGGCACCGTGCTGGCCTCCTTTGAAGATGGCCGCGCTTTTCTGCGTGACTCCACCCCACCGCCGCCCCCGCGTGAGCAGCCCAAGACGGAATCCCCCGGCCCGCCGCAGTCACCGTCCATCGCCATTCAGCTCACCACCGCCACCCACCTCATACCGGGTCATCATGTGGACGTCATCGGCTTTCCCATCATGGCAGGCTTCAGCGCATCCCTGGCAGACGCGCTGCTGCTCTCGCAGACTCCCGCCACCACGCCCATCGCGGAGCCGGTGACTCTCACCGACTTCCAGGACGGCTCCCATGATGCGGATCTGGTGCAGCTCACCGCACCCGCCGTGCTGAATGACTTCTTCCGCACCTCGGATGGTTATGAACTCCGCTTCACTTCCAGTGGCATCCCCATCCGCGCCTTCCTGCTGCAGTCAAAAGCCCCTGCCCTGGAGATCGGCTCCTCCTGCCAGCTCACCGGCATCTGTCTCATCGAGTCCTCCACGGACAAAGGCTTCCGCTCCCAGCCGGAGCGTGCCTCACTGCTGCTGCGTAACCTTCAAGATGTCCAAATCCTGAGCACCGCGCCTTTCTGGACCGCGAAACATCTCGTCCTGGCCATCGCCATTCTTGGCGCGGTCGTCCTGCTCACACTCTTCTGGATCACCCAGCAGCGCCGGCAGATCAGCCGCCTGCAATCCAGGATCGTCCATCAAGCCACGCTGGATGAGCGCCAGCGCATCGCGCGTGAGTTTCATGACACCCTGGAGCAGGAGCTCGCGGGCCTCTCCCTGCGTCTCGATGCCGCCACCACCCGTCCTTTGGAGGACAAGGCGCGCACCCTTCTCGAAACCTCCCGCAGCCTCGTCTCCCGCATCCAGAGCGAGGCGCGCAATCTCGTCTCCGACCTCCGTGACACCGAGCATCCCGTGACCTTGCCGGAGTCCCTGCAGCTCATGGCCGAACGTGTGCAGCATGACCAGTGTGAGATCCTGCTCGACCTGCATCCCGTCCCCGCCATCCCCGCCCCGGTGGCGCATCATCTCCGCATGATGGGCCAGGAAGCCACCACGAATGCCATCAAGCATGCCCGGGCCACGCGCATCACCGTGCATCTCGCCGCCCAGAATGGCAGCCTAACCTTAAGCATCGCAGACAATGGCTGCGGCTTTGACCCGCGCACGCAGACCCACGGCAAGCCCGGCCACTTCGGCTGCATCGGCATCCGCGAGCGCTGCCGGAAGATCGGCGCCGATGCCACCTGGCAGAGCGAACCCGGCCAGGGCACCACCGTCACCATCACCCTGCCTTTGCCCGCCTGACCTCATCTCATGATCTCACTTCTTCTCATTGATGACCACTTCGTGGTGCGCAGCGGCATCGTCGCCTCCCTGGAACTCGAGGACGATCTCAAGGTCGTCGGCGAAGTCGATCGCGGCGAGGACGCGGAAAAGGTCTATGCCAAAAAGAAACCAGACATCGTTCTGATGGACCTGCAGCTTCCCGGCATCAGCGGCATCGAGGCCACCGCCGCCCTGCTGCGCGAGCATCCCGCCGCCAAGGTGCTTATCTTCTCCACCTTCGCCCGCGATGACGAGATCCATGCCGCCCTTAAAGCCGGCGCTTTAGGTTACCTGCAAAAGTCTTCTTCACGCGATGACCTGCTCAAGGCCATCCGCACCGTCGCCAAGGGTGGCCAAAGCCTGCCCGCCGACATCGCGCAGCGCCTGAAGGACCGCCTCGCCGAACCCGAGATCACCCCCCGCGAGCGCGAGATCCTGACTCTCATCACCCAAGGCAATGCCAACAAGGAAATCGCCGCCACCCTCGGCATCGGCGAGGACACCGTGAAGCAGCACGTCAGCCGCATCCTCATGAAGATGAAGGTCAACGACCGCGCCCAAGCCACCGCCGAAGCCATCCGCCGCGGCCTCGTGAAGGTGTGAACCGTAGGCGCATTCGCCAGAATGCGATCGGCCCCATTTTACGTGTATCCAGCTCTCCAGGGAAGACGCTGCAAACCCGCAATATCTCCACCGATAAGGCTTTGCCACAAATTCAGCACTTCCCCTCTGGTAACAGGAATCATGTGGAACGCCTCAAAAGTCACCAAGTGAACTAGCACCACCCTGCCATCGCGATGCGCTGAGATCGCCCAGCCATTGTCATCGTTGGTTACAGAAACCTCTCCGTGCTCCCGGTCTGCATGTTGGAGTTCATCATAGAGGGCCAAAAGCTGCTCTGTTGGAACGTCGCTTTCGCCAGATCCATCAGTGTGGAGGATACTCATCATAATATGAACAGAAGCAGAGCCCTGGTCGCAACAAATTGCAACCAGGGGGGCCAATCGGTGCATCGCCTAACTCACTTCGCACCGATCGCAGCACGGCCCTTCTCCATCACCTCTTTCAGCGTCACCTCAGCACCACCACGGCGCTTCTTCTCATCCGCCGCTTCCACGGAGCGCGGATCTCCGAATCCGCAGCAGCCGCGAACACACGACAGATAAAGAGCATCACCGTGATGTCGCTCGAACCCCCATCCCAGTCTCGGGTTGAAGGCATTGTCCGAAAGCTCACGGTCGCACGTTCATCCACCCGGCTGCGGATTCGGAGATCCGCGCTCCGGCGCTGGCGCGACATCTCGACCTAACTTACTTTGCACTACCAGCCGCAGCCTTCGCCTTCTCCATCACCTCTTTCAGCGTCACCTCGGCACCGCCACGGCGCTTGCTCTCATCCGCCGCTTCCATGAACGCATAGATCTCCAGCGTCTCCTCAGGCGTCACCGGAGCCACGCCCGTGCGGAAAAAATGCACCGCGGCGAACAGCAGCGGATCATAGCCATCGTAAGCACCCACCGGAGACTCGCCTTTATCACCGACGGCCTTGCCGCCATAGGCCTTGTTCTCATTAAACACGCCGCTGCGACCGCCCGCCCAGGTGCCGGTCACGCGGATCTTGCCTTCAGGATTGGTGTCACGCTTCACGCTCTGGCAGCCCGTGCCCATGACGGTGAAAAGACTCTCCACACCGTGGATGCCATACCAGAAGAGATCCGGATGCGTGGCCTCCAAAGACGCCGGGCTGGAGGTCTCTGCCTGCTTCACGATGCCGACGCTGCCACCGCGCACCGCCTGCGTGTTCTTGCCGAAACGCAGCGAGGAGGAGGAGAAGATCGGCACACCAGCCGCCTTCGCCTCGTCAAAGATCTTGATCGCATCCACCAGCGTGCCCGCGATGGGCTTGTCAATGAACACCGGCTTGTGCGCGGCCAGGCAGGGACGGATCTGCTCCAGATGCACGCGGCCGTCATTGCTCTCCAGAAACACCACATCCACCTTGTCCATCAGCGCCTCGATCGTCGGCACGATCTCCACGCCGATCGCCTTCACCTTCTCGATGTATTCAGGCACGCGCTTCACGCTGGACTCGATGTCCTTGGATCCCTGCGCATACGCCGCCACCATGCGCACGCCCATCACTTCAGGCTTCTGCGGATTCGCGTTCAGCGTCTTGCTGAAGGCCAGCACATGCGAGGTGTCCAGGCCGATGATACCCGCGCGGATGTTCTGCGCGGAAGCAGCGCCGGCGAGGCTGAGGAAGGACGTGGTGAGGGCGATGAAAAGAGAACGGGTCATGCGCAGATAGAACGCCTGCCGCCGCCCTCTCGTTGCGTTCTGGCATGACGGGAAGTGGGCGCTTTGTGCGCAGAGAGCGGGCCTGGTCTCCTCTTGGAGCCTGAGAACGAGGCGCAAGCCACCGCGTAGATGTCCCATGCGTCTCCCTCTTCTCCTCGGCTTCCTGGCGGTTGGCATGACCTCGTTCGCCGCAGCCCCGGCCACCACGCCCATCCTTCACCCAAAGGCATCCGCGCTGCCCTTCACCCACCAGGGCCCCTTCGTCACCACTGCCGACGGCGCGGTGCTCTGCTTTGATGCCAAGACCGCCCTCCGCAGCACGGATGACGGCACCACCTGGACCAGTTCCCCGCTCTTTGCCACACCGGACAAATTCCAGACCAGCAATGAGCGCGCCCTGCTGCGCACCCGTGAAGGCGTCATCATCTCCGGCTGGATGAACCTGGCGGAGAGAGCCCAGCCCATCGGCTGGCGCTGGGGTGAAAAGGATGTCAAATGGACCGACTTCGTGCTGCCCACCTACACCTGCCGCAGCACGGACGATGGCAGGACCTGGGAGACCCCCGTGAAGCTCAGCGATCCCTGGTGCGGCTGCATTCATTCCATGATCCAGATGCGCAGCGGCCGCATCGTCATGGTGGGCCAGGAGATCATCCCCGAATGGCGGCACGCCACCGTCATGTGGGTGTCTGATGATCTCGGCAAATCCTGGCAGCGCAGCCACATGCTCGACTACGGCGTCGGCACGCATGACCATGCCGGCAGCCTGGAAGGCACCGTGGTGGAGAGGCAGGACGGCACGCTCTACCTCCTGCTGCGCACCGAGGCCGGCTTCCTCTGGGAAGCCACCTCCAAGGACGGGCTCAAATGGGATGGATTTCGCCAAACCAACATTGCTTCCGTCACCTGCTGCCCGCAGATGGCGCGCCTGAGTGATGGCCGCATCGCCCTGCTCTGGAACGCGCCTCCGCGTCATGCCCCGAAGAACGGCACCAGCCGCTCCGAGTTGTCCCTCGCCTTCTCCAGTGACGAGGCCGCCACCTGGAGCGCGCCCGTCATCGTCGCCGCGAACTACGGCACCGGCCAGCGCGTCTCCTATCCCTATCTCTATGAGCGCAACCCTGGCGAAGTGTGGATCACTACCATGCAGGGCGGCCTCCGCATGCAGGTGAAGCTGGACGACCTCAACACCGGAACAATCCCTGTCCACGTGCCGCCCATCAAGCCCGACCCGAAACCCGGCGGCATCATCATGTTTGGCGACTCCACCACCGCCGAGCGCGCAGGCGTGGAAAAGATCTACGCCGTGCGTGTGCAGGAGGCCCTGCAAGGCGTCGGCTCCAGCCTCGCCGTCCACAATGCAGGCATCCCTGGCAACACCACCCGCATGGCCTTGCAGCGCCTGGAAAAAGATGTGCTGAAGCATCAGCCACGCGTCGTCGTGATCCAGTTCGGCATCAATGACAGCGCCGTGGATGTGTGGAAGACCCCGCCGGCCACCTCCCCCCGCGTGCCCGTGAAGGATTACCTCAACAACCTGCGCCAGATGATCTCCGCGCTGCAAAAACAGCATGCGAAGGTCATCCTCATGACCACCAACCCGCTGCGCTGGACTCCCCGGCTCAAGGAGATGTATGGCAAGCCACCCTACGATCCCGCCGCGGAGAACGGCTTCGAGTCCCCTCACCTCCTCAGCTACAACGCCGCCATGCGCCAGCTCGCCGCCGAACTAAAAGTGCCGTTGGTGGACGTGCACGCAGGCTACGCCCCCTTTGCCATCCAGCATAAAACCACCATCACCGCCATGCTCCCCGACGGCATGCACCCCAACGACCTCGGCCACGAACTCGTCGCCGAACTCCTCGCCCCCGCCGTCAAGAAAGTGCTGCAGTGAGGCAGGCGCCCGGCACCTGGAGACCACTCGCGAACTAGAGCACCGAACCAATGCTCAGCGGCCACGAAGCGCCCGTTGCTCGTCTTCACGGTCGTATTGGTCATTCCAGACCTTGGCGTTGCCGCGTGCAATGCGGTCCGCATGGGTTTGGGCTTCGGCGAGAGTCTTGTATTCTAGAGCGGAGCCATATTGGATGTAAACGCTTCCGTGACTGATCCGCCGCCGGTCCACCACTGGGGCGCTGGCCGTGCCTTCCACCTTCGATTTCTTCGATGTCAGCCAGGCTGCCGAGTTAGAATCACCCCCGTTGCTGGAGTAGGAGGACGATGAAGTGCTGGAAGAAGATGAACTCGTCTCGGCGGCGATGTTCGCCAGCCCCGTGGCCAGCCCGCTGAGCATGGCGGCATTGTTGGCAGAGCGGCGATCGGATTCCTCCTGCGCCGTGCGGGCGTAAAACTCCTCGCTTGAACGTTTGAGCTGCCTCTGCCGGTCCAGGAAAAAGTCTCGGCGCTCGACTCCATCCTTGGAGATGGTGACACTGGAGTCACGTTCGCCATTGACGTATTCCTCGATGAGCTGGCTGCCATCATTATAGAGCGTTTGATGTTTCCCTGTCCGGACGCCATGGGAATAGTAGCCGTGCGCGCTGACCTTGGCACCCGCATCTGTTGTCATGTAATAGGTGACATCCCTGCGACCATGATCCTCGCCCTGGAGGTCATTTTCTCCGGTGTATTTAGTGTACGGTTGGCCGGCCAAGTAAGAAAGCAGTTCGTAAGGTCCGGCAGATGCGGAGCCATTTAAAAAATGAGCGTGATACTCGGAGTCCTTCTCACCCTTTTCATCCATGCCGGTCAGTGTGCCACGACCCGTGGCGAAGCCTTTCGCATCCACCTCCCCCAGCCACTGGATCGCGTAGCCCGGCTCCAGTGGTTTCTCGACGCTGAGTTTTGCCCCATTGTTCGTCGCGATGGCGATGTGCTTATACCTAGTAGGAGCGGTCGTGCAGCCCGGCAGCAATGCCAGGGCGACCAAGCTCAGGAACATCATGACAGCGGCGGGATTATTCATGGCACCCTTGCTTCTGAGCATTCTGCCTCTGCTCCTCAAGCCCTAAAAACCCGCCCCGCCATCTTTTGCTGCGGAGACATCATCGAGCCCCTGGCAGGGACGAGCTGCGTCTCGTTCCTAACCAAAACTCACGAGAGAAAGCCACCTCGCCAGAGACAGTGGCTTTCCCCACCCGCGTCGCATCACCTGCCCCAAGCACAATACACCCCACACCCTTACTCACCTAACCTAGCCAAAACAAAAAAACGGCGGGCACGAGGCCCGCCGTCTTCCATACACATCAACGACCAAAAAAATCACGCAAAAAGCTTCGTCACCGGCTTCGCCTTCACCAGCTCACGCGGCTGGTTGAGATGGTTGTACACGATGGTCTCAGGATCAATGCCAACGGCATGGTAGATGGTGGCCAGCAGCTCCATCGGATGCACCGGATCCTCCGCAGGCGCGGAGCCCGTCTTGTCTGACTTCCCATGCACATAACCGCGCTTGATGCCCGCGCCACCGATCACCGCCGTGTAGCAGTATGGCCAGTGGTCACGACCATCGGCGCTGTTGCCATTGCCGGAGGTGGACACACCCTTCTCAGGACTGCGGCCGAACTCACCGAGAGCCACGACAAGCGTCTCATCCAGCAGGCCGGAAGCATCCAGATCTTCGAAAAGCGCGCTCAGACCCTGGTCCAGCATCGGGCCGCTCTGAGTCTTCATGCGCTGGGTGAGACCCACGTGGTGATCCCAGCTATGGTTGTCCGAATTCGCCACCTTGGGCCAGATCAGCTCCACCACACGCGTGCCAGCTTCGATCAGGCGACGGGCGAGCATGCAGCTCTGGCCAAAGGTATTGCGGCCATAGCGGTCGCGGAGCTTTGGAGATTCACGATCCAGCGCGAAGGCATCGCGGGCACGGCCGCTGGCGATGAGGTTCAGCGCCTGGTTGTAGTAGCTGTCCAGGCTCATGTCCTTCACCGCCGCCTCGATCGTCGGCATCTGGTCATTGATGGCGTCACGCAGCTTGGCACGGCGCTGGAGACGCACGCTGAAGAGGTCCGGACGGAGCTGCAGATCCTCAATCTTGATGCGGTCCATCTTGCCCATGTCCAGGTCATCACCATCCGGATAGAGGGTGTAGGGATCGTAGGCCTTGCCCAGGAAGCCCGCAGTGCCGCCCTTGCCCACCACATTGGACTCCTGGAGCGGACGTGGCAGCATCACAAAGGGCAGCATCGGCTCGTCCATCGGCTTCAGACGGATGATGTTGCTGCCGAAGTTCGGGAAATCTTTCGGGCTCGGCGGTTCAAGCTGGCCGGAGGGGCTCACCTTGTCCGTCGTGTAGCCCGTCATGATCTGATAAATCGCCGCCGTGTGGTTGAACAATCCGTTAGGCGTGTAGCTCATCGAATTGATCGTGGTGAACTTGTCGTTCACCTTCGCGAGCTGCGGCAGGATCTCCGTGAAGTGCGTGCCCGGGATCTTGGTGGGGATCGTGTTAAAGGCGGAGCGCACCTTGTCCGGCACATTCTCCTTCGGATCCCAGAGGTCGAGATGGCTCGGGCCGCCCTGGAGATAGATCATCAGCACGTGCTTCGCCTTGCCCCAGCCGGCACGGCCAGCGGCGGCGGAGTTCGCCGAGGCAGCCTGGGCGCGGAACATGCCATTGAGCGTCAGGCCCATCATGGTGGCACCGCCCACACGCAGGATGTCCCGGCGGGTCATGCCGAGGTCTTTATCGCAAACATCTTTGCCGAGGGCGCCAGGGATGCGGAACATGATCGTGAAATAGGTTAGGGTGTGAAGACTACCGAAAGAAGGCCTGCCGTGGCAAGCCTGGAGTTGCGTCCCCACCGTTACGATGCAATCCGCCGCTTCTTGCCAAAGCCCGCCGCGCGACAGGAAAATCCATCCCGTCCGCCTGAAAGGGCCAAGCATTCCCCCGCCAGCCCGAGTGGGATCGTCTATTTCCCCAGGTCCGGCCAGCCGCCCACCTCGGCCTGCGAATGCAGCACGGGCTGAAACTTCCGCTCCTTCAGCGTGGCGAGCACACGCTGGTCCACCGCATCCCGCACCTGCGAGCACCCCGCCTGTGCCAAGACTTCTTCCAAGGCCTTCTCAGGACTGCTGGCGGGCGGGCACTTCGAGGGAAAAACCGGCTCCGGCAGGATCTGCTTCTCCGCGTCCGGGATGGACTTCTCACGGCCTTTCGTGTCGCTGAACTTCACCAAGGACCGGTCGCTGATATGAGCGCGCACGCCCTCATGCACCTCATGCTTCATCACCGCCTCGATGGCCGGGCGCTCCGGATTGCCGATGTAGAGGTTGTTGATGAACTGGAAGGCATAGCCCTTTGAAGTCGCCTCGTCTTTGTGATCCTCGATCCCCGTCGTGTAGCGCGAGCCGGAGCGCTCGTAGTCAAACATGACATTGTTCACCGCCTCCATCTGCACCGCGTAGTCGTCGCCCTTGCGAATGTCATTGGCCTCAAACTGCGGCCCGCGCATCACATAGCGCGCGAACAAACAATGATGCACGCTCAGCGTGTCCGCGCTCGAGTTGAAGCAGAAGGCATGGTTGTCGCCATAGGGATGCAACTCCGGATTGCTCAGCGGCTCCGCCAGCAGGCACCACTGCACCGTCACATTCTGGCAATGCACCACGCTGAAAAGCTCGTCACAGCTCCACGAGGCCGAGACATGGTCAAAGATCGCGTTCTGGCAGTTCTTCAGCTCGATGCAGTCCAGCGCCGCCGACCCCTTCGGCCGTTTCAGCCCCTGGGACCGCACCTTGCGCAGCGTGTTCTCATCCCCCAGCCGCACCCGCACATAACGAACGATGATATCATGCGTGTCCTTGAACTCCAGCGATCCGCCACGGAGGCACACCCCCATGCCCGGTGCATCCTGCCCGTCGATGGTCAGAAACGGCTCGCGAACGATGACCGCATCCTGAAGCACAATCGTCCCTGCCATCTTGAACTTCACCACGCGCGCCCCCTTCTGCTCCACCGCCCACCGGAAGGAACCCACCTGCGGATTTTTCAGATCATCATCCAGCCGCGTCACCTCGATCACCTTCCCTCCGTTGCCACCTTTGGCATAGGCACCGAAACCTGAAGCGCCTTCGAAGGCGGGCTCCTGAGCAGAAGCGAAGGCCGTAAAGGCTAGTGCGAACAATGAGCAGATCAGACGATGCATGCCCGATAAACACCCGATGAGGCTCAATCTTCCAACAAACCTGGCGCCTCTCCGAGGGAGGCCCTCAAAATGTCACCAGGTCTTGCGTCTACTGCCGAACCTGCTTCCGCTGAGTGGTGGATTTTGGGTGCGTCCCCACATAGCCTTCAACAAGGGTCCTGAAGTGTGCGTAGTCCGGCGATTCCTGCAGCCCCGCCCCGATAAAACACACTGGCACAGCTTTCGGGAAGGACGGCAAGGTGGCGTTCCCACACTTGAAGCAGACGAACGCCTCGGAAATTTTGCGTCCCCGGTGAAGAAAGCGGATCACATGGTGTGGGTCATAACATCCTGCAGAGAAGCCACTGTCCCGGCCCAAACCACGCCATAGAGCAGCCAAAGTGAGAGCTTCCTCTCCCTTCAGAAGACGTTCGTTCACGACATACTTCTTCATGTCCGTCAACGGTGGATCAAGCCGCACGCCAGTGCTGCCTGTGGCATCGTCAGCGATCCGAAACAACCTCACCTCATCCACTTCGGGAAGGCCGGTGCCATGCAGCACCAAGGCGCGGACCGCCTGTCTTCCTGGAAAGTCTGTGACGTAATACTTCCAAAGTTCCTCCAGGCGATCGGCGCTCGCATGTCCGCCACCCACCAAAATCGCCAAGATCAGCAGCAGCAGCCCGGCGGACCAACGGCTCCCGATGATCCTTCGCAGTCGGCGCAGTAATCCTCTCATCGCCTGATGAAATCATATCAGGAGATGGCAGGTCAATCTACTTCGTCTCACATCCGCTCCGTCGTCTGGATGCCAAGCAGGCCGAGGCCGGTCTTCAGGACGCGGCTCGTGGCTTCGCAGAGGGTGAGACGGGTGTTGCGGACAGCCCCTTCGGAGCGCAACACATTGCAAGCTTCGAAGAAGGCGTGGTAACACGAGGCGAGTTCGTAAAGGTAGTTCGCCAGCAGGTTCGGGCGATGATCATCGAGGATGTCATGCGCGTTCTCGGCAAACTGCGCGAGCTTCATCGCCAGGGCGCGTTCGGCAGGCTCGGTGAGGGCGAGTTCACCCGTGAGAGTGACGGTGCCTTCGAGCTTCCGGAAGATGCTGCGCGTGCGGACATAGGCGTTCAGCAGGTAGGGCGCGGTATTGCCCTGAAGGCTCAGCATCTTGTCCCAGCTGAACTTATAGTCTGTTAGGCGATTCTGGCTCAGCTCGGCATATTTCACGGCGCCACCGCCGATGATCTTGGCGATCTCGTCCTTCTCCGCATCGCTGAGGCCCTGGTCCTTCTCATCAGCCGCGGCACGCGCGCGCTCGATGGCTTCGTCGATGACCTCGAGAAGGCCGACGGTCTCGCCGCTGCGGGTTTTAAACATCTTGCCATCCGCACCCAGGATGCTGCCAAAGGCGATGTGGATCATCTTCGTGGTCACACCGCGACGCTGCGCCGCGGCGAAGACCTGGCGGAAGTGGAGCTGCTGAGGAGCACCCACCACATACCAGATCTCATCGGCCTTCCATTCGTTCGCGCGATAGTCAATCGTGGCGAGATCCGTGGTGGCATAGAGATAGCCGCCATCACCTTTGCGGATGATGCACGGGGCTGCCTTCCATTCGTCCTTGTCACGAATCAGGAAAGGATCGTTCTCTGGCTTCACACTGCCATCACTGAAGACCACCGTGGCACCATCACTGATCGTGGCGATGCCTTTCTCCAGCATGTCCGCCACCAGCGGAGCCAGCGCCTCATTGAAGAAGCTCTCGCCGAGGTAGTGGTCAAACTTGATGTCGAGCGCGCCATACACCTTCTCGAGCTGCTCCAGCGTGAGGCGCACGCACTCCTTCCAGATGGTGAGGTTCTCGGCATCCCCCTGCTGGAGCTTCACCAGCTCGCCCTTGCAGATTTCCAGCACAGACTCATCCGCCTTCGTGGCCGCATTCACCGCCTTGTAAACGCTGACGAGCTCATGGATCGGATCCGCCTTCAGCTTCTCCTGATCGAGCTGCGTCTTCCAGCCATGAATGATCATGCCAAACTGCGTGCCCCAGTCACCCACGTGATTGTCCGTGATGACCTTGTGGCCGATGAAGCGTGCCGTGCGGGCCAGCGAGTCACCGATGAAGGTGCTGCGGATGTGCCCCACGTGCATCGGCTTGGCAATGTTAGGCGCGGAGAAGTCCACCACGATGGTCTTGGGACTCTTGACCTGTGGCACGCCGACATGCTCATCTTTCACGATGACCGCCAGCTGCTGTGCCAGGGCATCCGCACTGAGCGTGAAGTTGAGGAAACCCGGACCATCGATGGTCATCTTCTCCACGAGATCCGTCACCGCCAGCTTGTCCACGATCTGCTGCGCCAGCGCACGCGGATTCGTCTTCAGCTGCTTCGCCAGCACCATCGCCGCATTGCTCTGGTAGTCGCCAAAGCGGGTGTCCGAAGCGATGACGACAGCAGGCGAGAAGCCCTCTGGCAATTCAATGCCAGCGGCGGTGAAAGCAGCTTGGAGACGATCAGTAAGGACAGCGCGAAACATGGGGCGCGCACTTTGAATGACGAATCCCGATTGTCGAATGCCGATTCGACCTTCCCGGCCTCATCCCCATCACACCACGTCCGCGCCCAGCGCATCCCGCAGCGGATCGATCTCCTGGCTGCTGAAGCCCAGGTGCAGATGCCGGCGCCAGCCTTCCGCATACTCAAAGCTGCCAGAGAGCTTGCCCACCTTCTTCGAGGCCTCGTCCATGCTGATCAGGTAGGAGTCCATGCCCTGGCTCACATCCAGCCAGTGCTTCTGGCTCACATGCGCGGCCAGGGAGTCACGCTTGCGATCATGCACCGGCGTCGTGTTCACATACAGGTCCGCCTGGATCGGCTGGCGCAGCGGATCACACAAGCCATGAGGCATGGCGTGGTAGACAGTCACATCATGAAAGAAGGCCTCACGCTGCGGATCACAGACAAAGTTCGGGATGCCATGCGCAAAGGCCGCGGTCACCGCGAGGCGGCAGGCGTTTTGATGATCCTCCATGTAGTCCGCCGGTGAATGCGTGAGCACGATGCTCGGCTTCGCCGCACGCACCACGGAGGCGATCTGGCGCAGATACAGCACCGAATACATCAGCTCCAGGTCATCACTGATCGGCGGATAAAAGGTGGCGCCCAGGATGCGCGCGGCCTCTTCTCCCTCACCCAGACGGGTGATCGTGGTGGTGGGTCCGTCCATCTGCACGGAGCCGCCATTCCCCGTGCACATGTTCATGTAGTGGAGATCCCAGCCGCGGGCTTGCAGCTGCAGCATCGTGCCAGCGGCGACGAATTCGATGTCATCAGGATGGGCGAAGAGGGCGAGGACGGAGGGCATGACGGATGAAAGGCGGGGGTTGGAACAGCGACGAGAAAAAGAACGCCTTATCTTGAGCCTCAACAACATCGAAAAGCGACGCCTTCTGGAATTCCTCTAACATGCCTCCCGGTCATTAGTCTGGGGCTAAAGACCTTCAAAACCAAGGGCATCGTCAAAGCGGGATTGCCATCAAGGCACCCATATTCTTATAAGACACCAATGATGAAGCTTCTACCCAGCCTGGCCTTCGCCGTCTTCGGCCTGTCACCCATCTGCCAGGCTCAGAGCGGTGCTTTCGATGTCGAAGCCTTCTTCGCGGCCAATTTCATCGTGGATGGCCTCGCCAGCTACTATGATGAAGGTTCGGATGGAAAAGGACACCCCTACCCTTCCCCGGAAGGACCCTGGGACTTCAAGCCGCTGAAGAAGGAGACGGGCTGCAACATGATCATCATGAGCTACCGCACGCAGGGCAGCTTTGAGGCGCAGTCGCGCGCCTTTGAGCAGGGCCGCTATCTCAATGCCCGCATCATCCGCTCCTTCAGTGACATCCGGGCCATCAAGGAGAAGGGTGAGTTTGGCACGCTCATGTATGTGCAGTCACCCTACCCCATGGGAGGCGGGATTCAGAACCTGCAGAAGTTCCATGACCTGGGGCTGCGGGTGTTTCAGCTCGCGTATGGTGCCACGCAGACCGATCAGGCCCCTGAAGACGTGATGGGCTACGGCAATGACCAGACCGGCGGGGTGACTCCGCTGGGAGAGAAGGTCATCGCGGAGCTCAACCGCCTCAACATGCTGGTGGACATCTCCCACTGCAATGAGCAGACCACGCTGGATGCCTGCCGCCTTTCCAAGGCACCTGTCATCTGCACCCATGCGGCGGCCCGCGGCCTAACCAATCGTGATCGCAACAAATCCGACGAGGCGCTGAAGGCCATCGTGGCCACCGGCGGAGTCGTGGGTGTGACCGCCGTCGGCTGGATCATTGAGAATCCGAAAACCAAGGAACGCGGCGTGCCGGAGTTTTGTGATCATGTGGACTACCTGAAGAAGACCATTGGCGTGGATCATGTGTCCATCGCCACAGACAGCCCCATGCGTGGATGGGATCGTCTTTCACCCCACCGCACCTCGGCCGAGCTGTCCGACATCGGTCACTGGAAGTTTGTGGCCAAGGAACTGCACCACAGAGGCTACACCGAAGAAGACCTGAAAAAGATTTTTGGCCTTAATCTGGTGACCTTGTTCCGCAAGGTGCTGCCACCTTGAGCATCGGATACGGCATTGGCTCACACCTCCGCCGACACCTTCACCCCGGGCCGGTGGATTTAGTGAAGACGCGGAAAGACGAGGCCCGGCCTTCGGACCTCACCGTTCCGCGCTCAGGGCATCAAAGCCTGGCGCCCTTTTCCGCTCATTAGATATTGCTCGTGGTGACCGCGCCCACCAATTGCGCCCCAGGCGTGAAGGTGTCCGCGCCATCGCCGCCGTCCACAAACAGGCCCGCGTTGAACGTCGCCTTCCGGTTCGCCGTCGGACCCGCGATGATGATCGTGTCCACGTCAGCACCGGTGGAGATCGTCACCGCCTTCATGAAGGTGCTGGCTGCGCCGCTGGCGCTGCCTTCGATCGTCACCGTGTCCATGCCGATGCCTGTCAGGATGCCCACCGTGCCGGAGAAGAGGCTGTTATCGATGGTGACGCCATCAGCGCCAGCGCCCCCATTGAAGGTCACGTTCCCACGGACGGAGGCAGAGAAGATCTGAAGGGTGTCCGCCCCGGTCCCGCCCGTGTAGGCGAGCGAGGAACCGAGCGACGCGCCAGACAGGACCACGCCACTGCTTCCTGTGACCCCGGAGGCATTCACCGTCACCGCGCCGAGCACCTCTATCCTGTCCCCCAGGGTAAGCGATGCCCCCGTGCTGACGCCGTAGCTCACACTGACCCCGCCGGTCACCCGACCCGGCCCGACGATCTGCACGCCGTCCGTGCCGCTGAGCGAGGTGTGACTGAAAGCCCCCCTCACCAACGTGCCCGCCAACGACCCGATCACGGAGGTCGCGTTACCATTGCCCAGGGCCAGGGTGACTCCCCCGCTCATGAAACTGCCCAGGCCCGAAACCTGCACGCTGTCCGTGCCATCCCCCGTCGTCACACTGATGGCACCGCCGATCACGGTGCTATTGCTGGCGGCCATCTGCACGGCAGTGTTACCACCCAGAGTTTTCACCGTCAGTCCTCCGCCGACGCGCGTGGTGACACTGCTGATCACCAGCGAGGATGTGCCTCCTGACGAGTGGCTGCCATGCAGCATGGACAAGCTGCCCCCGACCAGCACCACACCGCTGCCGCCGCCGATGGTGTTGGTGAAGACCCCGTTGCCATTCGTAAAGTTCAGGTTCCCGCCCACCCGCAGCTCATTGCTGATGCCGCTCAGGTTGTTGGCCACCGTGGTGCTCGTGCTGCCGTTCGTGATGGAGAGGTTTCCCCTCACATCCACACTGGTGGCGGAGATCGTGTTCATCACATTGCCATCCTTGTTCACGATCAGCAGGCTGCCGTCCACATCCAAGAAACCGGCGGAAATGCTGTTGGTGATCGACGTCGAAGCGTTGCCATTGGTGATGGACAGGTTGCCGCCCACATGCAGGACGGAGCCGCTGATTGAGTTCACATAGTCACCCGTGCCGTTCTTGATGATCAAACTGCCGCCGATCGTCGGCACCGTGATGGAGGTCGTCAGCGAGCCCGTGGCATCACCGTTGGTCACGGTCACGTTGCCGATGATCTTGCCATCGGAGGCGGACACGCTGTTGACGAAGCGGCCCGCCCCATTGGTGAAGGTCACCGCTCCACAGTCCAGCACGGTGGTGGAGACCGCATTCGTTGTGTTGCTGGCGCCGCCGGAGGCCAGCGTGCTGAAGAGGATGCCTCCTCCCACGGACACGTCCGTGCCGCTCAGCACGTTGGTGTAGGTGCCTGAGCCATTCGCGATCACGACCCCGCCTGAGACATCAACCGCAGACCCCGTGACGATGCTGGTCGTGTTGGCACCGCCCGAGTTGCCATTCGTGATGTTGATGCTGCCCGCCACATCGATCATCCCGCTCACACTGGTGGTGAACAGGCCATTGCCATTCTTGATGGTCAGTCCACCATCCAGTGTCAGCACGGTGGCAGAAAGCACCACCGTGGACCCGGTGCTCGTGTGACCATTCGTGATGGACACCGCACCGCCGAAGTTCGCGGCATCGCTGCCGGTGATCACCACCGAGTTGTTCCCCTGCCCGTTTTTGATGGTCAGCGCCCCATTGACCACCAGATGATCCCCCGCGCTCATGGTGAAGTTCACGGTCACCGAAGCATGGTCCCCGCTGGTAAAGCTGACCCCGCCGCCCACGATCAGGTCTGTCCCGGCCGCCAGCGCTACCGTGCCCGCATTGATGCCCGTGTTGATCGCCACGGAGCCCAGCAGCAGCGCTCCGGCGGGCGTGAGATCCAGAGCGTCCACCGCCGTGCCGCCCGTGTAGTTCAGCGCACCGCCCACCGTGATGCCACCGGCGCTCTCACTCACCGTGTTGGCACCATCTCCCAGGGCCAGCGTCACGTTCCCGCCCACAAAGAGGTTGGTCATCACGGACACCGTGTCCGCGCCGCTGCCGCCCTGCACGCCCACATTGCCGCCGATGTTCAGGCCTATCAGCGTGGTGGTGTTGTCACCGATCCCGTTATTGATCGTCACATCCTTGGAGAGCGTCACGTTGGTGAGCGCCACCACATCATTCCCGTCCTTCAGGTCCACCTTGATCGAGTCCAGCAGCCCGTCGAACTCCACGTTCCCCACCGCCGCGGCCGCCCCCAGCTTGATCAGCGTGCCGCCATTCCCCACGATGGTGAAATGATCCGGCAGTGTCTCCGTGATGACGATGTCATTGTTGGAGATATCCCCCGTCAGGGTCAGCACACCTCCGGCGATGGTCGCAATCACCGTGCCCGCAGGCGCGATCTTGGATTCCAGGGACTCAATGACAGATGCATGCGTTTTCATAAGAGGGGTGAAGAGGGTTGGACTCAGTTCTGTGACCCGGCCAGAGTATCCCACCCCTGCCAGAGGGGTATTACCCGAACGGGTAATAGGCCCCAGCCACAGCCTTAGAAAGTCAACCCATGCCGACTTTGAGACACCCCACCCAGGCGCCTCTTTCACCTGCCCAAAGAACTCCGCTCCCAGCTCACTCCTCGGCCGGCACCTTCACCCACGGCAGGCGCACCTTCGCCATGTAGATGCTCGTCTTGCCTTCATGAGAGGAGTAGTAGCTCACCCACAGGTGGCCTTTGTGAAACACCATGCCCGGGTAGCTGCAGTCACCGCCGCTGGGCAGTTCCAGGATCGGCTCCAGGGATGTCGGCGTCATCTTATACAGCACCATGTGCGCGCCCGGTGTGGCTCCACGGCCCCGTGAGCCAGCCACCAGGGATCCATCCGGAAGCTGGATGAAATTCTGCCCCTGCACCACGGTCGGCAGCGGGGTCCACTTCCAGTCACGATAGGGTGCCGCTGCCGTGCCGATGTAGCCGCGCTTGTCCGCCGCCTCACGGCGCACCAGCGCCAGAGCCGTGCCGTCCTTGAGAAAGCGCATCGTCGTCTCATTCGGCTGGCCCGGCACATTCATCACGGAGGAAAGCTGCCACACCGCGCCATCCACACTCGTGTAAGACTTGAGGGACCACTCCGCCTCAGGCTTCGGGCCGCCGGTGGTCGGGTAGGTGTTGTAAGACACCCCGTAAAACTTCTGATCCGCCGGATTCACCTGGCAGCGCCAGAGCCAGTCACCCTCGGCCAGCAGCTTCTGCGGCGGTGTCCACACCTTCCCATCCGTGGTGGTGGAGTAGCGGGGACGGCGTCCCTTCAGATCCGCGGTGCCCCCATACACAGAGCCGCCGCAGAGCAGATACAGGCGCTTGCCATCCGGAGTCACCTCCAGCTTCGGGTCACGCAGGTCCGTGCCCTTTTCAGCCACCTCCGCATAGCTCACCCACGTGTCGCCACTGGTGGAGATCATGATGCGGATCTTGCCATCGCCACCCACATGCGCATCCGCCTCGCGGAAGCAGCAGTAAAACAGATTCTGGAAACGCGTCAGGTCCGTGAAGGCATTGTGCTTGCCCTTGTCATAGATCTTTTGCACGGAGACAAGCTGGGCCTGCTCCTCGGCGGAGACGACCTGGGTGAAACAGAAGAGGCTGAGAAGCAGGAGACGTTTCATGGGGGGAGCGGCAGAGAGGGCAGGAAAAGAGCGGAGCTTGCCAGAAGCGGCAGGAATACGTCAAGGCTTCCGCTGCACTTCCAGCTTTTCCAGAATGAACCCAAACAGATCCGGCCACTTCATGTGACCGTAGTCGTTGTTGTAGTTCAGCTCATGCTCGATGCCCGCCGCCTTCAGCTTCTCCGCGATGCCCGCGCCGTAGTTCCCCGAGTGCGGCGGGTCCTTGTAGGGCTGGCCCAGGTTCGGCGCATTGTCATAAAACAGCAGCACGGGCGGATCGTCACTGCTGGCCAGGGCATAGGGTGAGAACTTCTCAATCCACGGAAGGAGGCTTTCGCGCTTCTCCACAAAGTCCTTCATGCTCGGGAGACTGAAGGCGTGATTACCGTATTCATTGTTAGGAATCCAGTCCTGCATCTGCTTGGGATCAAGAGTCGTCTGAGGGACGAAGGTCATGACACCGCGCACACGGGTGGACTCACGGGACACAGGATCACTGCTCTTCGGATCAGCCATGTCTGGGTGAAAGCCCAGCCAGAGGCTTGTGAAGCCGCCTGCGGAACCACCACAGGCCACGACACGCTGTTTGTCGATGTTCCACTCCGCAGCGTGACTGCGCACAAACTGCAGGGCGCGAGCGGCATCCTCCAGGCAGGCCTTCACGGGCGGGTCGATCTTCTCGGCCTGCGCATCCTGAATGAGGCGGTAGTTGATCGAAACCACTGAGACACCTGCCTCGAGGCACTTCACGAGGAAATCCGGATTCGCCTTGTCGCCGCTCGTCCAGCCACCGCCGTGGGTGAAGAAGAGCAAGGGCGCCGGTTTGGGTGTGTCAGCTTTCCAGAAGTCCAGCACCTGCTTCGGATGCTTCCCATAAGGCACGTTGGCCTGCGTCGGCTTCGGCAGCTCCTGAGCGCGGACTTGCATCCAAACAACGAGAAACGAACAGAAAATAAAGTGCAGGGCAGAGCGGGAAAAGGAAGACATGCAGGCGAGTGAAATAACCTTCCTGCCATGAGATCGCCAGTCTAGACCTTGGCAAAATAGATCAAATGGCCCGCGTCGTCGAAGGCCATTAGATAGACCGCCTCGAACTTAACTTGCTTTTTTTGAACGGTGGACAAACCGCCACGGGAGGCCGATGCCGTAAAGACGCTCTTGGACTGGCCTTCCACCACGGGGCGGAAGGCCATCTGTCGCGTCTGCCCGGGCTGCAGGCCGGCGACCACCTGGCTATCCACCGGCCACAATTCCTCTTTCCAGATGCCCTTGTAAGGGTCTTGCCCGCTCTTGATCTGCTTGACGAGTTGATATGAGGAAATCTGGCCCGTGGCGGCGGCGCCCGCGTTGTGCACGGCGAGCACATGATCGGTCCTGGTGTTCTTTCCGAACATCGCCTCGATGCCCAACTTCGCTAAATCCATGGGATCCTTGACATTAGAAAGCCGCTTGGTCGCCGCAAATCGCATGTGCGGCAGCCTGGCGGCATTCACCCGCGCTGTCTGGCTCATCCAGGCAAAAGCCTTGTCCCGGCTTGACGAGTTCAGCCGATAGATCTCGACCTCAATCTCCTCGCCTGAAGCCTGTTTGATCTTGAACGAGATCGCCTTCGAACTTGGCGCGAGACCGACCAGTTCGCCCGAGACTGTTGAGGAACCCAGCATCGCTTCCAGGGTCAACGCCGGGCTGTCGAACACGAGAGCAAAAAGCACCAGAATCAGGCAGAGGATCGCACGCATAGGCGGGGGTAATGATGGATAATGCATGACTTCTGCCACGAAGCCATTCTGCTTGCAATACTTGATGTTAGCCCAGGCTCACCCTTCTACTCAAAAATCTTCCGCCGCGGATTGATGAACAGCCACGCCACAGCCCCCACCCAGAGCAGCGCTCCGATCAGGTAGAGCGGCGCATTCCAGTCATACGCCTTTTGCAGCCACACAACCAGCAGCGGACAGGCAATGCTGCCGATCTGCCCCGCGGTGTTCATCGCCGCGCCCACCACGCCGGTGTGACTGCCGCCCACATCAATCACCGCGCCCCATGAGGCACCGAGCGTGAACATGCTGGCCGCCACCGCAATGGCGAGACACCACGCAGCCAACTCCGGTTGCGTGGTGACCGTGGCCAAAAACATTCCAGCACCCGCCGCGAGATAGGACACTGCACCCACGCCCGCGCGCCCGATGCGAAGCCCGAACCGCCGCGTCATCACATCCGTCGCCACTCCGCCAAGCAAGTCAGCCACGATGCTCAGGATCAGCGGCAGCCCGGCGAAGAAGCCTAACCGCATGGAGTCAAATCCGTGCTGCTCCCTCAGATACTCCGGCAGCCAGGTGATGCAGAAGTAGAAGCCAAAGCTGTTCGGAAAATACATCAGGCAGAGAAACAGCGTGTTGCGGTGCTTCAGCAATTGCCGCCAATACGCCCAGCCCCCGTGATGCCCGGTGCTGGGGTCGCGGCTTGCCACGATCATGGCCAGTTCCGCCGGCTGCACCGCGGGATGCTGCTCGGGATCATCCCGGAACCAGCGGTGCCAGGCCATGGCCCACAGGATGCCGGGAATGCCCAGGATCACAAACGTCCAGCGCCATCCGCACGCACCCGCCACTGCCAGCGCGATCAGCGGTGTCAGACCTCCCACTCCATGCGCCGCGGCAAAGAAGATGCCCTGTACTCTCCCACGTTCGGTTCGCGGGATCCAGCGTGAGAAAGTCCGCGCCACATTCGGCCATGCCCCTGCCTCACCTGCGCCAAAAAGAAAGCGGATGACGACCAGCGACGCCAGATTCCACGCCGCAGCGGTGGCCATCGTAAAAGCCGACCACCACATCACGATGCGCGTCAGAACCCGCCGGGTCCCCACCCGGTCCGCCCACCACGCCGTCGGAATCTCAAACGCCGCGTAAGCGACCGCGAAGGCACTGAAGACCCAGCTCATCTCCTCCTTGCTCAAGCCCAGATCACGCCGGATGTCCGGCGAAAGCGCGGCGATGCACGCCCGGTCCAGATAAGTCACCGCCCCCAGGGCCAGCATGAAGCCGACGACACGATAGCGGACGCGGGAAGAGGTGGGAGCGGGCATGGCTGGGTGGGTTGAACGAAAGAAGCAAGATCCGGCTGCCATTCATCGTCGCCAGTGGCTTCCGTCTTCCGTGTTTTCCATGGTCGGGCGCATCCATGGGGTCCAGGCTTCAACAACAGCCTTCGCCATCCATGGGCCACTGCTCTTCGATGACCCTCCTCAGAGCTGCTTGAAATAAATCACATTACCCAAGTCATCGAAGGCCAGGAGGCAGACCGTGTCTGTTTTCACCTCGTTGGTTTCCTGGGTCGTGTTTCGTATCCTTGGGTCTCCTGCCGATCCAAGATCGCGGGTGGATCTATGATAGGTTTCTCTGAGCGCCATAAACTCGGCGATCTCCGTCTTCCCTGGTAGCAGTCCAGTGATGGAATGGGACTGCACGCTCCATGTTGTCTGCTCCTTCGTCGTGCGGCCCCGAGATATGGTCCGCGACGTCTGCTGTACAAGGCGCCGAAGCAGCACATTTTTTGGGGTGGTGGAACTGACGTTCATGACCGCGAGAGAATGGGTTGTCTCATGAATACTCGCCTCCTTGGCAGGGCTGAATGCCTTGCCAGCCTTGGCAGACGGGGCAAACCGCAGCTCCGCCGCAGGACCTGCATTCATCCTGGCCTTTTGAGCGATCCAGGCAAACACCCTGGGCAGGCTTTGCGATTCCACATTCCCGAGGATCATGTCAGCCTCTACACCCGGCGTCAGATTCGCCCCGGTGGCCACCCTGATTTTGACAACCATGTCGCTCGGTTCCAGACGTACGCCCACAATCTCCCCCGACACCTTCTGATCCCCGTGAATGAAGCCCTGGATCATCTCTCCAAAGGACGTCTGCACCAGCAGCGCGAGACCAGCCCAGACCAGAATGACTGCCAAGTGTCTGCGAGGATGAGGGGCCGCTTTTTTCATCCGCGCATTGTCCATGAGACCGGGCGGCCTACAAGACTTTAAGCAGGCTGTGCCGCCTTGATGACCTCCAGCTCTTCCCAGCGTGCATAGAGGCGGATGACCTCCGCCTTGGCGAGATCGAGCTGCTCACTCATGTCCGAGGCCTCCTGGGAGCGGGTGATGTAGAAGCTCGGGTCATTCAGGATCGCGTCGATGGACTGCACCTTTTCCTCAGCGGCCTGGATGTCCGCCTCGATGGTTTCCAGCTCGCGGGACTCCTTGAAGCTGATCTTCCGCGGCTTCGGCTTTGATCCGCTGACGGCGGCGGCGGCCTTCTCCGCCTTGGCAGTCTCCTGAGTCCAGGCCTTCTCACGCAGCTCACGCTCGCGCCGCTTCTCCAGATAGTAGCTGAAGTTCCCCGTCTGGGCATGCACACCGGCATCTTCAAAGGCGATGATCTGGTCACACACGCGATCCAGGAAGTAGCGGTCATGGCTCACCACCAGCACCGTGCCATCGAAGTTGCTGATGGCCTCCTCCAGGATGCGCAGGCTCTGCAGGTCCAGGTCGTTCGTCGGCTCATCCAGCACGATCACATTGCCGCCGCGCTTCAGCACCTTCGCGAGCATCAGACGTGCCCGTTCACCTCCTGAGAGACGGTCCACGCGCTCGTTCGTGCGGTCATCATTGAAAAGGAAACGCCGCAGGTAGCTGCGCGCGCTGATCTTCTGCGTGCCAAAGAAAACCGTGTCATCCTGATCCGCGATTTCCGCCAGCACCGTGCCGCCTTCCGTGAGCTGCATGCGCGCCTGGTCGATGTAGTTGAAGGCCACTTTCTTGCCGATCGTGGCCTTCCCCTCATCCGGCGGACGCGTGCCCATGCAGATGCGCAGCAGCGTGGTCTTGCCGGCTCCATTCCGCCCCACGATCCCCGTGCACTGCCCGGGCTTCAGGGACACGTTCAGATGCCGGAAGAGCCAGCGCTCCTGGCCTTTTTCATCGATGACCAGGCCGCCCACGTCATCCAGATCCACGGCGATGTTTCCCAGGTCCGGCGCAGGTGGCAGCAGCAGGTCCATCTCACGCTCCTCCGGCGGTGCCTCCAGCCCTTCGATCTGATAAAACATGTCCAGCCGGTTGCGCGACTTCGTGCCGCGAGCCTTCACCCCGGAGCGCACCCACTCCAGTTCCGTGCGCAGGAAGCGCTGGCGTCTCCGCTCAGTTTGTTCGGCGATCTGCTGGCGCGCCGCCTTGCTCTCCAGATACGCGGTGTAGTTCCCCTCATGCGAGTAGCAGCGCCCCTCTGAGATCTCCAGCACCCGCGTGGCGATGACGTCCAGGAAATACCGGTCATGCGTGACAAAGATCACCGCGCCCGGGAAGCTCCGCAGATACTCCTCCAGCCAGCGGATGGACTCGGAGTCCAGATGGTTCGTCGGCTCATCCAGCAGAAGCAATTCTGGTTGGGCCACCAGTGCCCGGCACAGGGCCACGCGGCGCTTTTCACCGCCCGAAAGCGGCGCCACCAAAGCCTCCAGCGGCGGAGCCGAAAGCGCCGTCGTGATGGACCGGATGCGCGTGTCCAGATTCCACCCGTCCGCCGCCTCGATGTGATGCAGCATCTCCGCCAGTTCAGCCTCGCTCCCCTGCCCCGCCTCATAGCGCCGGATCATCTCCACCAGCTCCGCCGCGCCGGACTGGATGTTGGCCAGCACCGTGGCATTGTTATCCAGCTCAAACTCCTGCGGCAGATAGCCGATCATCAGACCGCGCCGGATGGAAAGGTCACCCGTGTCAGGCCGCTCCACGCCGGAGAGGATTTTCAGCAGGCTCGTCTTGCCACAGCCATTGCGGCCCACCAGCCCCACCTTCTCCCCTTCATTCACCGCCAGGGTCACCCCTTCCAGAAGGCGCTGGTTACCGTAGCCGAGAGTGAGTTCGTTGGCAGAAAGCATGGGAAAAGTCGAAAAGTCAGAAGGTCAAAAGCGGTCAGGCGGGTCAGAAAGAGCCGTCACAACCAAAGGGGGGAGGCCTTCCTTGGACTCTCCAGGGCCTTTTGCCAAGGTTCTCGCGGATGTTTTCGTGGGTGCGACGGCTCGCCCCAGGGACATTTTACTCCAGCCGCCTCGCCGTCGGCATCGGCACCAGACCTGCGGAGCGCTGGCCGGAGCCGGGCTTGTCCTCATCTCCCAGCTCCGCGCGCGCCGCCTCGGCCAGCTTCAAAAGCCGCGCCACCACCTCGGGATTCCCTGCGGAAACTTCCTGGGTCTCGCTGATGTCATCCCTGACATGAAAGAGACGCAGCGGCGAGGCAGCACGCTTGTCCACCAGATCGGCACGCTTCCTTGCCAGCGGCAGATAAAGCTTCCACGGCCCGCTGCGCACGGCCTGGAGCTGATGGATCTGGTAGTAGAAAAAGCCCCGCTCATCCGTGGGTGACTTCGCCTCAGCCGCTCCCAACAACAGCGGACGGATGTCATGACCATCAATGGTTAGGCCGGGCAGCGGCGCACCGGTGAGCGCGGCGAGGGTCGGCAGGATGTCCAGCATGGAGCACAGCTCCCGGCACTCCTTCCCGGCGGGCACCTTCCCCGGCCAGCGGGCGATCATGGGCATGCGCATCGCCCCCTCGCTGGTGTTGTATCCCCAGCCTTGATACGGCGCATTGCTGCCCTGCGGCGGATCACGGCGCGGGGCGCCATTGTCAGAGGTCCAGATGACCAGGGTTTTCTCATCCAGGTTCAGCCGTTTCAGCGCCGCCAGGATATCGCCCACGGACGCGTCCAGCTCCTCCACGCTGTCCCCCCAGTGCCCGTTCGCGGACTTGCCCTTGAAGGCAGGGCTGGCATACGGGTCCTTGGTGCTGCCGGGCATGGCATGGGGCAGGTAGAGGAAGAAGGGCTGCTCACGATGCGCCTCCAGATAGCGGATGGCCTCCTCCGTGTAGCGCTTCGTCAGCAGATCACGATCCACCGGCGCCTCGATGACCTTTTCATCCCGCATCAGCGGCAGCTCCGGCCATTCGTTGGGCCGCTTGTCCTTCGTCATGTCATCACTGTAAGGGATGCCGAAGTAGCCATCAAAACCCTGGCGCGTGGGCAGAAACTCCGGCTGGTCACCGAGATGCCATTTGCCAATGATCATCGTGTGATAGCCCGCCTGCTTCACGGTCTCCGCCAGGGTTGTCTCCGCGGGATTCAGGCCTTTCGCCGCCACCGGCTGCAGCACCCCACCGCCCGTGGCGCTGACGTGCAGGTCGATCCGTCTCGGGTAGCAGCCTGTCATCAAGGCCGCGCGGCTGGGGGTGCACACACCACTGGCGGAATAGTAGCTGGTGAAGCGCATGCCCTCCGCGGCCATGCGGTCCAGATGCGGCGTGCGGTGCCTCGTCTCCGGATTAAAGCAGCGCACATCCCCGTTCCCGAGATTGTCACAGAGGACAAAGATGATGTTAGGCCGGTCCGCGTCAGCGCCTCCGCAGGGCAGGACCATCATGGACAGGAGAAGGGCGGCAAGGCGTCGCATGTCGAAACATACGTGCCTGCCGCCCTGCCTTTCGCATGACGGCGTCCTCCTCATGGCCTGGGGATTCCGCCGCCCTGGTGAAAAGGGACTCTGGCGCTTAAAAAATCAGGAACGGTCGTTCACGTTCCGCAGCTTCGGGTGCCGCTCATTCTGCTGGTAGCTGCCGCCATAGTAGTAGCGCCCGTCATGATGATAGCGGTTGGAGTAGTATTGGCCGTGATCTTTGAAGTGACCGGTCTCATACCGGCCACCGGAGAAGCGGCGGCCATTGTGATAGTACACACCGCCCAGCGTGCCAGGCGGGTGCTCGATGCCGACATACGGGCTCACGGTGGCGTGGCCTGACCTGTCAGGAGATCCCCGGTAAGGCACATTGAAGGTGGAGACATGGCCGTGTCTGGAGAGGTCCACGGTTTGCGGGCCGCAGGAGGTCATGCAGACGGGTGCGGCGGCTGCGAGCAGCAGGGCGAGAGCAGGTTTCATGAGGTGGAGGTGGGGTTTGAGGTGGAACGAGGCTACAGGCATGATACGCACGATCACTCCGGTGAGGGAAGCTCAACTTCATCCACCTTGAAGCCCACCTTCAAGGTCACCTGCCACTGCTCCACCGCCCCGTTGGCGATGCTGCCGCGCGTGTCCACCACCTGAAACCAGCTCAGGGTCTTCACGGATTCATAGGCGCACTTCAGCGCCTTCGTCACGGCATCCTCCATGGACACGCTGGACGTGCCGGTGAGTTCGGTCAGTTTGTAAATGCTGTCTTTCATAATGGGACTGTGACTAAAGCCATAAACGCACTCCCCGCGCCCGCGCCATGGGGAGATCACCCCATGACCGCCTCACGGCCGCCTGGAGGGATCGCAGGCGCACCTAACAAAAAGGGCGGCAGCCACGCATGATGGCCATGCGCTGCTGCCGCCCCTGCCGTTTGGCCTTCTGATCGCCCTGAGTCCGACTCGGGGGATCAGCAGACCTCACGTGCCTTTATCGAAGCGAGGAAAAGGGACTCTTGAAAGGGCTCGGAGGAGCACCACGGGAAGGCAGACCGGAGGTCACACCCGCGCGTGGACGTGAGTCGTTGTCACGATCACGATCGTTGCTCTTGCTGTTGCCACGGCCCCAGCTGTTGCCAGGACCACGGTCGTTGTCGCGGTCACGGCTGCTGCTGGTGCTGGTGTTTGTGCCACGACCCCAGTTGTTGCCAGGACCACGGTCATTGTCGCGGTCGCGGCTGTTGTTCCAGTCACGGTCATGGCTCGGAGGGCGCACGATCGGCGGAGAGCTGCGTGGGTTGTGACTGCTGTGATTGCTGTGGCTGCTGGCGTTGCTGCCGTAATGCTGATGGTTGCCACCGTAATAGTACTGTCCGTTATGGTAGTAGCGGTTGCTGTAGGAGCGGCCTTGATACGTGTAAGCCCCGTTCTCGTAACGGCCACCCGAGTAATAGCGGCCACCATAGTAGTAGGCGTCACCGGAGTAGCCGGAGGGCAGCGTGTTATACTGGCGGTAGCCCACCGTGGTGGTGGCGTAGCCGGGGCCGGAGCCATTGTAGCCGACATCACCCGGCACGACACAGGAGGTCATGACAAGGGCGGCGGAAAGAGACAATAATAAGGCGGGGGTGTGTTTCATGGGATGGGTTGGAATTTAAAAAAGCGGTGAGCTGAAATGAGGAGGTTATTCGGGCGACTTGAGTTCGGTCGGAGGCAGAACGGCAGGTTCTTCCACCGCGAAAGCGACCTTCAAGGTCACCTGCCAGTGATCCACGGCACCGTCTTTGATGCTGCCACGCGTCTCCACGACCTGAAACCAACTCAGGGTGTCTACGGATTGATTCGCGCATTGGATGGCTCTATTCACAGCATCCTCCATGGAGACTGAGGATGTGCCGGTGAGTTCGGTGAGCTTATAGACGTGGTCCTTCATGATAATCAGTGTCGGACGTGATCATTGTTCTCGCCGAGGCATGAGTCATAGGCGCGGAGAGATCTGCCATGCTATGGGGCGATCACCCCAAACTCGCACCGCGGTCAGTGGCCCGCTCTTTCCGATGAAGCTTGCCATGGAGAGGCAAGGTCGGGTAAGACCCCATGGCGGCCACCACGACCGCGTCCTTACCCTGCATCCCTCAACCTCCTCCTATGAAACTCATCACCAGCCACATCCTCCTCGCCATTTATCTCGTCCTCATCGGCCTGATCGGCGTCTTTAACATCAGCCTTGGCGGCGCAGGCATCATCGTGCCCATCCTCGCCCTGGTCGCCGGCATCCTCATGCTGATCGGCAAGTGAGCCAGCCCGCTTAGACGGGTTCTTCAATGACCGGCTTCTCCGCGTTCACCCCGAGCGCGAAGAGGCCCGCCAGCACAAAGGCACCTGCGCAGAGCCAGACGCCTTCATGGTAGTCGTGGTTCACATCCCAGGCCTTCAGCGCTGCCGTGAACAGCAGCGGCATGATGGCCGCGCCAAAGTTTCCCCACATGTTCCCCCAGCCGAAAAGCTGCGCCTGATACTTCCCGCTGATGTCCTGCATGGTCGTCCACATCGCCGGCAGGCCGAAGTCTCCAAAGAAGGACACCATGCCAAAGGCCAGCAGGATGGTCCACGGCGCGTCCATGTACAGGGCCACGAGATAAAGGCCTGCCGCGATGAACTTCGTCACGGACATGGGCAGCATGCGCCCCAGCCGCTTTCCATACCGGCGCGAGATCATGTCCGTCGTGAAGCCGCCCACGATGATGCCGCCGATGCCGATGAACAGCGCCCCGCTGGTGATCCAGCCGTTCGTCTCGTCATCAAAGTGCATCACGTCCTTCAGGTAGCGGGGAAAGGTCAGCGCCGTGAAGGCCCAACCAATATTGGTGAAAAACTGCACCGCATTGGCCATCCAAAGGCTGCGGCTGCGGCAGGCTGCGCGCAGCGGAAAGCGCCTTGGCGGGTCCTTGACCGGCAGGAAGTCACCGCGGCCTTCCGCCAGCAGCGCCACCTCGGCCGCATTGCACTGCGGATGCAGGCGCGGATGCTCACGAAACACCCGCCAGAAGATCAGCGCCACCATGACCCCGCTCGCGCCATAGACCCAGCCGGCCCAGCGCCAGTCGCCAAAACCGCTGATCACCTTCACCGTCAGGATGGGCGCCAGAAACAGCCCCGCACGTCCACCCAAGGAGATGAGGCTGCTCGCCGAGCCGCGCTTGGCGATGTGGGACCAGCGCGTCACGAGGCTGCTGCTGGCCGGGTAGTAGCCCGCCTCGGAAAGTCCGCACAGCAGCCGCGCGAAGAACAGCGTCCAGAAGCCCGTGGCAAAACCCGTCGCCGCCGTGAAGAGTGACCACGCGGCGATGTAGACGGTGATGAGGGTGCGGGCGCCGAAGCGATCACTGAGCCAGCCTGCGGGCACCTGAAACAGCGCGTAGGCCCAGAAGAACGCACCCGTGACCCAGTCCACCTCCTGCTTGGAAAAGGAGAACTCCCGCTCAAAAGAATCCGAGGTGAGGATCTGCGTGAGGCAGATGCGGTCCAGATACATCAGGAAGGCGACCAAGGTCGCGGTGACGAGAATCTGGTGGCGGACCTGGGTGGGGGATTCAGCGGACATTCAGCGGGAGAGCGTGTTTGGCAGACGCTATAAACGCGCCATCCACACGCTTTTCTCCCGGCAGAAGGGGTCTTTGTCAGACCAGATGTGATCAGATCACATCCCCTTGCATCACTTTCCAGCAGCGGCCTTCTCGATGAGCTGGAGGAACTCACCGCGATACCCCAGCGCATCACTCCCCTTCCCTTCACGCGCCAGCGTGCGCACACGGTCCCAGGTCAAGGAACCCGAGTAACTGGACTCACGCATCAGCATGCCAAACCCAGCCACCGCCGCGGTGAACTTGAACTCAGCACTGGCCTTCTCCAGCGCACGCGCGTCATCATTCACCGGCACTTCGATCAGCTTGCTCGTGGTGCCTTCAGGCTCCTTGTAGCGCAGCTTCACGGTCAGCGCTTCATTCGAGCCCGCATTGAGCGTTTTGACCGGAGCCGGCGCGGCGAGCTGCACGGAGTCTGTCTGATACTTGAGCTTGTCCACCAAGGGCGCGGGCGTGGTGCCGGGAGGCAGATTCGCAGGCACCAGCTCATACAAGGCCGTCACGCTGTGACCGGCACCGATCTCGCCCGCGTCCTTCGTGTCATCATTGAAGTCTTCCTTGGCCAGCAGGCGCTTTTCATAACCAATAAGACGGTATTCGCGAATGATGGCCGGATTGAACTCGACCTGGATCTTCACGTCTTTGGCGATGGTCACCAGCGTGCCCTGCATCTGCTCCACCAGCACCTTGCGCGCCTCGCTGACGCTGTCGATGTAGGCGTGGTTGCCATTCCCCTTGTCCGCCAGCGTCTGCATGGTGCGGTCCTTGAGATTTCCCGTGCCAAAGCCGAGCACACTGAGGAAGACACCACTGCGCGCCTTCTCCGTGATGAAGCCTTCCAGCTCCTGCGGACTGCTGAGGCCCACATTGAAATCTCCATCCGTGCACAGGATGACACGGTTCACCCCGCCTTGGATGAAGCCGCTCACCGCCTGCTCATAGGCCAGCTTGATCCCTGCGCTGCCATGTGTGCTGCCGCCGGCCGTCAGCTGATCAATGGCGGCGATGATGTCCGCCTTCTTCACGCCATTTGTGGAGGGCAGGACCACCCGCGTGCCACCGGCATAGGTCACCATGGCCACATGATCATTTTCACCCAGACGCTCCGTCAGCATGCGCAGGCTGCGCTGCACCAGTGGCAGCTTCTCAGGATGATCCATGGAGCCGGAGACATCCACGAGGAAGACCAGGTTGCTCGGCTTCTCACCCGCGGGCATGTCGCGCCCCTTCAGGTTGATGCGGGTGAGCCGATGCTGCGGCTGCCAGGGGCAGGCGGCCATCTCCACCGTGACGGCAAAGGGCTGCTTCGAATCAGCCGCAGGGGCTGGCTCGCTGCTGGGGAAGTAGTTGATCAGTTCCTCGATGCGCACGGCATCACGCGGTGGCCTCGCGTTGATGTTCAGAAAGCGGCGGACATTCGCATACGAGGCCGTGTCCACATCCGTGGAGAAGGTGGAGAGCGGCTCACGCGCCACACTGGTGAGAGGGTTCTCGACAAACTTGGCGTAGTCTTCCTGGTTTGGGAAAAGCACCGCCGTCTGGCCGGACCGTTCGAGGTGGATGACCTTGCCTCCCGCCGCCACCATGCCTGTCAATGCCTCAGGCTCGGGATTCGAAATGATCATCCCCCCGGATCCTGCGATGGTGGTGCCGCCAGTGTAGGTGTTGTTGCCCGTAAAGGTGAGGTTGCCACCGAGTGTGAGCGTGCTTTGGCCAGCATAGGTGCTGCCGCCGTTGAGTGTCATGTTGCCTGCGCCGATTTTTTGGATGCCACCCATGCCACTAACTCCCGCCGAAGATGCAGAAGGAGCCGAGGCAAGCATTGGCATTGGGCTGGCAGGAGACTGCTCAGCCCAGTTCACCGCAGCTTGTCCAGCTTGTTGTGTTGCGGCCACACGGTTCTGACCCAGTGAAGTATCCTTCAAAGCGGCGATCTTCTCCGCTGTCACTCCTGTGGCCAGAAGGTCCGCCGGGGCATCGGCCGCGCTCATGCTCACAATCCGGCTGCTGGCAGCCGCTGCCGTCCGGTTCAAAAGTGAAGAGGGAGCTGGCGGAGCACCGATCGACTTCGGGATGGCCGAGGAGGATGGCTTAGGCGAGGCTGCCACACGGATCTCCTCCAGCTTGTATTTGGATTCGGCCACCGCTGGCTCCACCTTTTCAGCCGAGTCGTTGAGATAGTACGCTGCCAGTGCCCCCATTACAATCACCGCCGCAGCAGCCGCCATGGGAATGGCAGGGCGCTGCCACCAGCGCAGCGGCTTTGGCTCAAACGCTGAGGCTGCGCTGAGCACCTTGTGGACGGGCGTCTTGAACAAAAGCGCACGCTGCTCCGGCGTGAGGGCCAGGGACTCATCCCGCAGCTCACGGGTGAGGAAGCCGCAAAACTCTTTGTTAGACGCGGCGGCCTCCTGGGCGGCAGGATCTGCCTGCAGTTCGGCCTCGAGCTGGGCCTGCTCTTCGGCGCTGAGTTCGTTCAGCGCCCAGGCGGTGAGATTTTCTGATTTCATAAGCGGAAAGGGGTAAAAAAAGGGGCTGTTCAGTGGGCGCAGGCGGCACCTTGCGGCTCGGCCTCCATCTCCTGCCATCGGGTGCGCAGGGCCTGCACGCCGTGGTGGATGAGATAACCAACATTGCCGATGCTGGTCTTCATGACCTCGCTGATCTCCTTGTACTCGAGACCGGAGATGAATTTCAGCGTCACCGCCTCCCGCTGGCGCGTGGGCAGTTTGTCAATCAGGCCGCGCAGGGTGGCCGCGGTCTCGCGGGACTCCATCTCCTCTCCCGGGCGGGGAGTGGGGGAGGTTTCCAGGTCGAAGGATTCTGTTTCCATGACGATGAGGCGTGATTGTTTGCGCAGGTGGTCCAGCGCGCGGTTCTTGCACACCGTGAAGAGCCAGGCGGCGAGTCGCGGCGGATCCACGGAGGCAGCGTTTTGACTGAGCTTGACGAACACGTCCTGCACCACGTCGCGGGCTTCTTCGAGATCATTGGTGAAGCTGTGAGCGTAGCGGATCAGCGGTCGCTCATAGCGCTCCAGGGCAGCGAGTAGGAAGGTGTGCTCGGCGTCGTGCATAGGGGCGGGTTCAGGAGGCATGACGGCGTGCCGCGCCGTTTCTTGGGGCCACACGGAAGTTTACAGTCGTTTACCGTGGTTGACCATGGTTGACGGTTGTTTCCCAAACCAGCCAAGCCGCTGCTAATCACGGGGAAGTTTACAGTCGTTCACGATGGTTGACCGTGGTTGACGGTTGTTTTTCAAGCCGCCTAGCTTCTGCCAACAACCGGCAAACGATTGCCAGCTGCGGTGGCTCTGGCAAACAACTGTAAACCATCGTCAACGGTTCCCCTTCTGCCAACAACTGTAAACCATCGTCAACAACCGTAAACCATCGTCAACGGTTCCCCTTCTCTGCCAACAACTGTAAACCATCGTCAACAACCGTAAACCACCGTCAACGGCTCCCCTTCCGGCCCCCTACTCCCCATCCCCCCGCTGCAACTGCCGGATGACCTGCTTCACCTCGTGAGCGCGGCGGATGTCACGGAAACTCACCTCCACCCCGGCATTGCCCGCGGAGGACACGTCCAGCGTGCCGAGGCCCAGCCAGCCCTTGAGGCCCTTTTCCCACACATCCAGGCTGCGGATGTCACACACACGCACCTCCTTGGAGCTGCGGCCAAAGATCCCCCACACATACTCCACCCGCTCCTCGGTGACGATGTAGTCATGCGAGCTCCGCGCGATGGTGATGCAGATGAAGGTGGCGATGCCTGCCAGCCCGCAGACCAGCGCATACCCCTCCTCCATGCTGAAGAGCATGCCTGCCGCCGCGAAAAACAGCAGCATCAAAAACAGCGCCCGCCAATACCTCAGCCAGGCAGGATGTGAGGAGAAATAGAGACGCTCGCCGCTGGCCGTGTAGCGCGCCTCAGCCTCGGCAGACTCTTCCTCATCGTCGGCTTCATCTTCGCCTTCTCCGTCGGCCATGGGGTCCACGGCCTCAAAGGGATCATCCGCGCGGAATTCCTGATACGCAGGCCGGTCAATGCGGGCCGGTGCCCTGGCATGGGGCGGGCGCATGCCGCTGATGGCATCTCCCACCGTATGGTCATGCCCGGTCTGCACATCTGTGCAGAGATCTCCCCGCGCCAGCGAGCCACGCTCCACCAGCGTGTAAAGGTCCTCCTTGGACAGCAATCCGGGAAAGGCCGGATGATTGTGGAGGAGGTAGCGCATGTGGCTGGCTGGCAGGCGTGCGGTCTAGACCTCAGGGGCGGGCGGCAGCAGATCCTCCCGCTTCATCAGGTCAGCCACCTTGAGGAAAAGCAGCTCACCCTTCGGTGTCTTGCAGATCTCCCCCAAAAAAGGCGTGAGACGGTCCATCTCGCCAATGGCCGTGTGGACCAGGCTGGCGATCACGCGCTCATCCTGATGGTTGGGGCCAAAAATATTCGTCACGCGGAACATCACCACGCCGCTGTCCCAATCGAGCTCGAAGTTACCGATGTTCATCTCCTTGTTCGTGCGCATCAGCAGCTCGCTCACTTGCAGGCGATGCGTGCTGGCCACCGTGATCGTGGCCCGGGACACCACGCTGGCGATCCCCGCCTCGCCATGGATCTGCACATGCAGCGGCACCTTGGCATGATGCGCTTCAAAGTTCGCCTCGATCACCTCGAAGCCCGCGACAGGATGAAAGGCCCAGCCCTGGGCTTTGAAGGCGGCGAGAGTGGCAGTGTAGAGCGCTGACGACATGCGTGGGGAAAAGAGGATCTATCTAACCAGGATATCTCTCATCGGCAATCTCCCATCGTCCAACCGCAATTTCACGCTAACCTGCGCTCGCCACGCCGCAGGCGCCCGCACAGGCTCCCCTCCCGCACACCAGCGCCACTCCTCCGCCGTGACAAAGAGCGCGTCAAAAGCCCCCATCGGGCCGTTTCGCCAGCCTACGGAGCCAGCAAGACAGCGCCATTGTGGCTGAGGATCTGGCCGCCGTTGTGACTGAGGATGCCAGGGGCGGTGCCGGGGCCAATGAACTGAGCACGGGCCAGGTTCTGAGTGAGACCCGCTCCGGCGATTTGTCCGGCCAGAATGCTGCTGGCACTGTTGCTGATCAGCCCGGCCACGGCGGGAGCGGTGAGGTTGAGACCACCAGCGGCGACCAGATTGCCACCACCTGCGGCGACGAGATTGCCACCGCCCGCAGCGACGAGATTACCACCGCCCGCAGCGACGAGGTTGGTGGTGGCCAGCTTGAAAAAGGAGCCGTCCAACCCGAGCAAGGAGCCGCCATCCTGGCCCACAAGAGTGCTGCCATCCATGCCCACGAGGTTGCCACCTCCTGCGGCCACGAGGTTGCCACCACCCGCAGCCACGAGGTTGCCACCGCCTGCCGCCACCAGTGTGGGACCCTTGAAGGAAACCACACCCAGGCTGGCGCCGTCGTTGCCCACAAGGGTGCTGCCATCCATGCCCACAAGATTGCCGCCACCGGCGGCCACCAGATTGCCACCGCCAGCGGCCACAAGGTTGGCGGCATTGTTCAAGGCCAGGCCTTTCAAGACGGAGTGCGGGTTCCAGGTTTGATTCGAGGCGAAATTGGTGTTGATGCCCGTGATGCTCACGTTGGAGGCCGACTCGTGAGACACCGTCACCCGGTAGGCGTCATCAGACATCAGGATGTTGCCATCCAGCGCGTGAACGTAGTCCAGGCCACCGATGGCGGCCACACGGCGACCCTGGAGGGGGATGATGATGCTGCCGTTGGAGAGCTGCACGATGTCTGCGCCGACCACGCTCAGGTAACGGGAAGAGCCTTTGATGAGGTGCTCGTTGGCCGGCCGAAGCAGGCTGGCCACAGCCTCGCTCAAGCCGTTGAAGATGGGTCCCAGGACGCTGTTGAAGAGGTCCGTGAAAATGTTAGGCCGCTGAATGCCCATGCACATGCGGATGGCCGTGCGTTCGGCGGAGTTCTGGCTGGTCACGCTGAGGCTGCCGTCCTCGATCGTGTTCCCCTGGATGCCGCCCGCCACAATGAAGTGCAGCGACACCGCTGCCATGGTGTGCGGTGCCATGTCCAGCGTCTCGATGGTGAAGGTGCTGCCCGTGACTTTGGCCACATCGTTGCGCTCATAGAGGTTGTCCTGCGCGGGAGTGGCTCCCGTGTAGTAGTAGACCACGGGTGTCTGGGAGTCGAGCGTGAGACCCGGCGGGATGGCCATGGTGATCAGGCCGCCCTGCACCGTCGTGTTGGTGGCGTTGCCAAAAAACACGATCATGTCAAAGGAGTCATTGGGACGCACACTGAACGGATGGATGCGGCCCAGGAACAGCCGTGTGGTGTTCTGGATGAGCTGGCTGCTGGTGATGGCCTGGGCGCGTGGCGCCACGATGGTGGGCTCGATCACGACCAGACCAGAGGCAGGGGTGATCACGGTGGTGCCCACTTTGACATGACTCATCTCTGCCTTGACCGCATACGACTTGATCTTGAGGAAGCCTTCTTTGTCATAGCTGGTGGCCGGCAGGCTTGCGGGCATCTGGAGCTCCAGGCCCACCGCGCCCGTCTGGCCGCCCCTGAGGTTGCCCAGCTTGAAGACGATGGTGGTTTCCGTGGCGGTGGCTTTGTAGAGCGGTGCTGACTCACCGCGGCGGAAGGTGGGGCTGGTTTGATCCGGCAGGTAGGCTCTCAGGGCACGCAAGCTGGAGCCCACCGGCAGGGCGGTGTTCACCATGCCGATGCGCGGTGCGGGAAGGGCTGCGTCCGCCACCACCGTGAAGGGTTTCGGCACGGTGACGGTGAGCAGGTAGTCCTGCAGCGGAACATTGGACAGGCCTTTGACTTCATAGCCGATCTCCAGCTTGAAGCGCTGCCCCAGCCCGGGGTGCAGGTCCGTGTTCGTGCCAGCCGTGATCACGGGCTGCCTGATCTGAAGCGGCCGTGAGATGATGCTGGTGAGCTTCTCGGGAGTGGCGGTCCCACCAAAGCGACGGTTCTCACACCAGATGGCATACCCCTGATAAGTGACACCGCCGACCGGCTTGGGGATGATGGCGCCATCCGCGCGACTGACGATGGGACTGCCTTCTGTTCCCGTGGCGATCACGTCATAGGTGAGCTTCCCGCTGGCCCCGGCACTGAGAAGGGCCACCTTGAATTCAAAGAAGCGGGTGTGGGTGAAGGCATCGTAGCGCTTGTTACCGTTGCTGTCGGTGTAGGGTTCGTTGCTGTCTCTAAACCCATCGCCGTCAGTGTCGGTGTAAGTCTCGCCGCCGCTGGGGATGGCTTGACCTTCCTTGGTCAAAAAGGTAAACCCGGCGGCCGAGATCACGGGTGTGTCATTCAGTCGCAGGAAGCCCACGAATGTGGTGTTGGCAGGGATCTCCTCACGGATGGTCACGTTCTTCGCCATCGCCGGCAGACGGGTGTCCGGCGGGGTCTGGGGCTGGGGATACAATTTGTTAGCCCAGTTCAGCGTGTAGGTGATGCGGGTGCCTTTGTGCGGGGCGGCCACGCTGCCCACTCCTGGCAGCGTGGTGTTCAGCAGCAGCGGATTCGGCTGGCCATTGGGCAGACGGTCCACCACGGGGGTCAGGCTGCCAAAAGCCTGGCCGTCGGCGAATGCCGTCTTGGTGAGGGAGAGATTCGGCGCACGGACGAGGTAGGGGTAGTCACTCAAGGAGAAGGTCACGGGCGCGACGGATGCCACATCGTAGAAGGCCTTCAGCACCTTGGCGCCCGTCTTGCCGGTGAAGTTGTAGTCATTCACGCTGAGGGTGTTGGTGACGTAAGTGCCGTTTTCGATGCGGAAGGACTCCAGGTCATACATCACCCGCAGTGCGAACTTGATGGTCCGCTCCTGGGTGGCGAGCACGCTGCCCAGGTTCCAGGTGATCGTGCGCTGTTTCCCATAGGCAATGGGAGTCACGGTGGGATTGGTGGTGGGGTTGCTCACGTGGCTGCCGGTGAAGTCGAAAGTGACCGGGTCCTGCTGGGCCACATATTCGAGCGACATGCCGTCCGGGATGCGGAGAGTGGCCACGGCATTCGCCACGGTGGCGGTGCTTCGGTTTTTGGCCTTCAGGGTGTAAAACACCGCCTGTCCGGCGCTGAGCACACCCGCTGAAGTCGGTGGCTCAAACGGAGAGGCGCTGGAGGTGAGAATCAGGCTCAGGGCGGAGAAGATATTAGTGACCACATCCTTCTTCGGCAGCACATTGGGATTTCCAGAGAGGGTGAAGAGCATGTCTGGCGTGAGCTCATCCGACTTCAGCTCCATGCTCGCGGCGGGCATCGTCACCTTGCCGGTGGTGCTGTCTTTGACCTGCACGCGGATCTCCTTTTCCATGCTGGCCCCGGGGGCGAGCGTGGGAAAGGCCCAGGTGAGCTTCTTGATGGTCAGCCGGTTGGCGGAGGTGACCACGGTGGCCAGATCTGCGGATGTGCCGCCCGTCAGTTCTGTCCCGGCTGGCACGGGCAGACTCACCAGCACATCTGTGGCGGGCCCGGCTCCGTGGTTCTCGAACTTCAGCTTGTAAGTGATGATCTCCCCGGTGACCGCCGTCTTCCCGGTCGTGTCCGAAGGGCTGGCGACCTTCAGCGTGGCAAATTTCCAGATCGGCCCGGGGGTGATCGCCACGGGGCCGATGGTTTTCAGCACGTTGCTGATCACGGGTCCCGCCGTGGACACACGACCCTGGCCTTTGGTGAGGGTGCGGAAGTGGATCGCCGTGCCGACAGGCAGGACCGGGGCGGTGACGGTCCAGTTCTTGGCTGTTTTGCTGTAGACCACGGTCTGGTCATCCAGATTATGCCAGCTCACCGGGTCGGCGGGGGTGGCGGACCACTGCATGACCATCTCGGGCGTCGGGGTGCCGCTTGGAACTGACTGGGTGATGATAAACTTGGCCACCTGACCTTGCTTGGCCGTGAGGGCGGAGGCTTTGGTGCCGATCGTGTAAGTCACCTTGGAACTGGCCGGCATGGCCTGCGGTGTGGGAGGCAGGGGCGGTGCTCCGGGGGCGATGATGCCAATGGGATCCGTGCCGCTCAGGCCCAGAGTTTGCACTCCAAAAGCCTGCCCGGGGCTGTCGGCATAGCCTGGAGCAGCCACCACCACACGGAACCGGTAGTAAGCCGCAGGAATGTCGAGGAACGGGATGAACAAGCTCCAGTCACCCTCGCCATCATCCGTCATGGCATTGGTGCCGCCGCCATTGTCCAGGTCATGCCATTGATCGGGCGTGGTGGCGTCAGCATACTGCACCCGCAGCGCCAGTCCGTCAGTCGCTCCCGTGTAGTGGGTCGCAAAGGTCCAGAAGTCCTCCGTCATCGGCGGGGAGGAGGTGCTGATGGTCAGGGCAGCCGGTGCTGGCAGCACCGCAGGACGCACGATGACCACATCAAACTTGGTGGTATCATAGGAAAACTCTCCCCGGCTTCCCATGAGGAAGTCCACCTGGTCTCCAGCGGTGAGATCCAGTGTTTTCACGGTGCTGCAGCCACCACCATCGCCCATGGCCTCGCTGAAGACCTCGGCGCCATTCACCACGACATGCGCGGAAAAACCATCGCCACCGTGGCCATCGATGTCCTGCCAGTAGGGGATCACTTCGTAGCGGCCTGTGGCAGGTGCGGTCCAGCGCAGGACCGGCATCGTGCCGGCAGCGGTGGGACTCATCAGCATCTCCCGCGGGTTGATGGGAATATTCGGGCCGAAGCCAAAGTCGTAGGTGTGCGCGTCCGTCGCGTGAGTGTTGCAAGTCAGCGCAGAATCACCAGCTTTCCATCCCTCCATCACATCGTCAGACATACCACCGTTGGTGTGCTGAGCTGAAGCGTTGTTGAAGACTCCAAGAGCCGTGTCCGCGATGGTGGTCCGGTAGCCGTAGGTCCATTGCGGCACCGTTCCATTGGGATTGAGCAGCTCATTGGGATTGCCATCCGGCTTTTCATTGGTGGCAAGATCACGCCCTCCGACCCACTGGGCCGCGGCGTCATCCACGGTGGTGACGAAGGCATTGAAGCGGGTCGAGTCAGAATTGTAGTTGCCCCGTGCCCCGAGCACGAAGTCCACGGTGTCCCCCTCCTCCAGCGGCAGCACCCGCGCATCCGCCGCGCCATTGCCATTGTCAAAGGTGTAAAGAAAGACTTCCACCCCATTGACCACGATGTGCGCCGTGCCGCCATCTCCCGCGCTCCAATCGCGGTCCTGCCAGTAGGCACTGATCGCATACGTGCCAGCGCGGGGAGCCGTCCAGCGCACCACGGTGAACAAGAGGTCAATGTGCGGATGCAGAGCCATCTCTCCCGGATAAACGGGCCGCGGACCGAGGTAGGCAGTCGGGACGCTGCCCGTATTGACCGCCACCGACGAAATGCCGGGCGACTGCCAGGCCTTGAGGGCACCGTTGACAACACGCTCCGTCGGCCCAAAGAGCCGCAAGTCCGTGGAGGCCGCCGTGGCACGGTCTCCGTAGCTCCACTCCGGCACCGCGCCGTTCGGATTGACCGGCTCAACTGCTGCTTCGTTGGCGACCATGTCACGACCCGCCACCCAATGCCCCGCATGAGCCAGCGAGGTGAGCGCCATGAGCACGAAAGTGATGGTCTTCAAGAAAGGACCAACCGGTGAATGATGAAGGACGCCGTCATTCAAGCACCGGCAGGACTGGGAAAGCAGGGATTTCTTCATGAAGCAATGGGTTCACTCTCAACGATCAGAACGCGAGAATGTAAGAAAAAAATCAGAAATGAAGTTTGGCAGCGAGACCAACAAGCAGGGAGCTCACCACCTGGATCCACCTTGATCAGCTGAGATTCACCCAGGCCAGCCAACGCGATCCATGCCAATACCATGAGATCTCATAGGATGTAACGTCATCTGGTAGAGACGAACCACTCTCTTCTGAGAGTGGTCGGGACGGCGAGATTCGAACTCACGACTTCTTGCTCCCAAAGCAAGCGCTCTACCAGGCTGAGCTACGTCCCGAAAACCGGCATCCAAAGTTGGAAGCGGGCGCGCATAGTGGGTTAGATTTAGAAGAGCGCAAGAAGAAAGGCACATCATTCTTGCACCTCTTGCCAGTCAGCCCACTTCCGCCTAGCCTGTCACCCATGAAAAAGCCCGTCCGCACCGTCCTGGTCATCGTTTTTGTGCTCGGCCTGCTAGGCTCCGCAGCCCTGGGCGGCCTCTCCTGGTGGGTCCTCCGCCAGATGGGCCCGGACTTCTGGGTCTCCCTGGTGGAAAAGAACACGAACTGCCGTGTCCATGTGGATGACACGAAGCTCAGCCTCTTTTCCAAACCGGCGCGCCTGAGCTTCCACGGCGTGAAGATCGGCCCCCGGGATGGTGAGGAGGGCAAGCCTCTGGCCGAGCGTGCGCCCATGGCCACCGCCACGGCTCCCATCTCCATTCCTGAGATCATCCTGGAAGTGAAGCTGGATGACCTGATGAACCGCCGCCTGTTCATCGAGCAGTGCCGCATCATCTCCCCCGTGGTCATGGAGGGGCAGGATGCCCAGGGGAAAAGCTCCCTGGAGTCCCTTTTCAAAAAACCACGCTCGAAGGATGAGGTGCCGACTCCTCCCAATACCACCAACACGGAGCTCCAGCCCGTCACGGCAGCGGAGGCCCCGGACAAGGAGATCGTCCGCACGAAGGACGGCCTTTCCTTCGCCGTCAGCAATGCCAGCATCGAAAACGGCAGCCTCACCATCCAGAGCTCGTCCCATACCACGGTGCAGATCCAGGACCTGAACTTCAATGTCTCCGGCATCGATGTGGACCCCACCGACCTGGCGAATCACAACCGCATCACCGCCAAGCTGAGCAACCGTATCATCGTCAACGGCGAGGCCCGCATCGGCGGCGTGAAGCGCCCCGCCCAGCTCGCGGACCTGAAGCTCAGTGGTGACAGCGTCATCACTCCCATCAATCCCGCCACGGGCGAATGGAAACCCTACTCGGTCCTCAAGCTCACCTTGGACAAAGGCTCCGTGATCGCCGGTCATATCACCATGGGGGATGCCGCAGGCAAGGAGATGAAGAAGCTCCTCGAATACGGCATCGACCTCTCACCCGTGGTCGTCGGCGGTCCCTTGCAGGAGCCTGCCATCGTCAATGGTGTCTTTGCCAACAATGCCTTCATGCTCACGGCGGACACCCGCTTCGCCTTTCCTGAATACGAGGTCACCCTCGAAAAGAAATCCTATGTCAATGCCGCCGCGGACAAGCATGAGATCGACTTCCGGCTTTCCTCCGGCCCGGAACTGCAGGCCCGCCTTCAGCAAGGCGTCGCCCAGGCCAAGCTGGGTGACTCCATCTCCCGGGGACTGGTCAAGGCGCTCGCGGATGATCGCGGCCGCATGACCTTTGACATCGAGTCCGAAGGCAAGCTCTCCGATCCCGAGATCAAGCCCAAGCTGGACCGCATCCTCAAAAATCTCATGCGCGGTGAGGGCCTCGGTGACGTGCTCCAGGGACTCTTCAAGAAGCTCTGAGAGCCTCCGCGATCCCCTCCTGGCTCACTCCTTGACTGACTGAAGCTCACACCGTCTCACCACGCTTCAGGTCAGGCATCAGCCGCACCGGCTTCGTGCTCGTGCGGCCCGTCTGCGCCAGCTCCAGAACCAGCTTGGAGAGCCGCTTGGCAAACTTCGCCGGATCCGCCGCATAGCGCGTGATGCGCGGCACCACGTGATCCAGAAAAGCATCATCATCCCGTGAGACCACCGCGAACTCACGCGGCACACGGTGGCCCATGCGCAGCAGATGCGTGATGACCGTGAGCGTGTGGATGGAGCGTGCCACCAGAAAGGCCGTGGGCGCGGGCTTGCGCCGCAGCGCCTCGTCCAGACATTCGATGAGCTGCGCCATCCCCTCCTGATGCCGCAGCACCAGCGGCGTCATGGCCGTTCCAGCCAGCGCCTCATGAAATCCGTGCTCACTCTCCGCATCACCCCCATGGGAGGAGTCCGGCAGCAGCAGGGCGATCCGCTGATGCCCCTTCTGCCTCAGCATCACCGCCGCATGGCGGCAGGTCGCCCGGTAGTCGATGTCCACCGAAGGCACATCCAGATCCTCCGCGCAGGACCCCGCGATGATGACCGGCGTGCCCTGCTCCGCGAACCAATGTTGCATCACAGGCGTGGAGCGGAACATCACCCACGCCGCCGCCTGCACACGCTGGGTCAGCTTCTTCAGGCCTCCGGCGGGCTTCGCGGTGAAGCAGTGCGCGCTGGCATGCACCTCCAATTGATACCCCGCCTCCGCCAGCAACTCACGCAGCGCATCCACCCAGAACAGCACAAAGGGCGGCATCAGCTGCGCCGGCACCGGTGTCAGCAGGGCGATCATGCGCGAGGGAGTGGCAGGTTTCTGCATGGCTGGCATCGCCAGGATGCGGCGCTTTTTGTTCTCCACGGCACTGATCACCTCCTCACGCTCCAGCTGCGTCAGCACTGCCCGCAAGGTGGGGCGGCTGATGCGCAGGCGTGTGCACAGCGTGCGTTCAGAAGGCAGCACATCCTCCCACTCGCCACGCATCAGCGCCTCGCGCAAAAAATCCGCACTGTGGGTGATCAGGGAAGGCCTGGGAGGGACGGCTTGCATGGTGGAAAGAGCGCGCATTCTGCCCCTGGTCATCCCATTTGACCACAGAGAACTCACCCCTTCCCTCGTTTCATCGCTACATCCCTTCAGCGGCCCTCGGCCCGCCCGTCATTCGTCCTTCATCCTTCCCCGCCATGCTCCCCTACTCTGACCTCCTCCAACTCAAGCGCTGGAACACCCCCACCATCTACAATGGCTGGGAACAGATCACCAAGCGTGATCCCGCCGCGGATGCCTTCAACCTCGAAGAGACACGTGACTTCATGCCGCAGATGGGACCCATGGTCGGCTATGCCATCACCGTCGTCATCGAGCCGAGCAACAAGGCGCATCGCGAAGCCAACCCCGATGCCTGGAATGAATACCGCCGCTATGTGGCCAGCATCCCGGGTCCTAAAATTGTCTGCGTGCAGGATCTCGACAAGCCGCGCACCATTGGTGCCTTCTGGGGTGAGGTGAACAGCAACATGCACCGCGCCCTCGGCTGCGTCGGCACGATCATCGATGGAGCCATCCGCGATGTCGATGAGATGACGAATGCTGGCTTCAAAGCGCTGGCCCGCCGCATGTGCGTGGGCCATGCCCATGTCCACCCCGTGCGGTGGAACTGCGAGGTCGAAGTCTTTGGCCGCAAAGTCTCCCCCGGTGATCTCATTCACGCGGACAAGCACGGCTTCCTCGTCATCGCCCCTGAGGAGCAGCCTGGCATCCTCGAGGCCTCACGCTTCATGGACGCCAATGAATGCCAGACCGTCATCCCCGCCGCCCGTGGCAGCGCCGGCCTCAGCAGTGATGAAGTGCTCGCCAACCTCGCCGCCGCCGGTGCGCAGTTCGGCAAGAATGCGCAGGCCAAGTTCCAACGCGACGGCGAGTGGTGATGCCTGGGCTCCGCCTGGCAATCGAAGCGGGTTAAACCTAACCAACTCGATTGCCAGCCAGTCTTTGCTCCGGCATGATCTCCCGCCGTGGTTTCGAGGCCGATAGTGTCAGCGAGTGAACTCGATGTCCGGGCGCTGCTTCTTGAAGGCAGCGGCTGCCGTGTCCGTGATGCCGGTCTTCCTCATGATGAGCTTCTTGAGCTTTCTCATCTTCGCCAGCTCAGGCAGGGCGGCATCAGTGAAGGGGGAGCCACTGAGATCAAGGCTGCTGAGCGCCTTGAGCGCGGTGATGTGCACGATGCATGCATCCGTGAGGCTGGTCAGGTTATAGAGCTTGAGCTCCGTGACCTTGGTCAGGGTGGTGAACACGGCGAGATCGGCATCGACCACCTTCTTGTTGTTGTTCACCATAATGCTTGTTAATCCTGGCATGGCGAGGACGGCGCGAAATGTGTCGGCCGGACAGCTGTAGCTGAGGCTGACCTTGTCGATCCGGGTCAGCGTCTTGATGGAAGGATCAATGACCGCGTCGAACGGATAGAGGCTGAGGTTGTGCAGTTCCGGCAGCTTGGCGAGGGCGGCAATGTGCTCAGGCTTGAGGTCGTTGCCGGAGCCGTCGACACGCAGCTCATAAAGTCCTGGCCACTGTTTGAGCTTCTCGAATGCCTCTGCCAGTCCAGGAATGCCCTCGGCATTGAAACTGGCGAAAGTGATGGAGCCGAGCTTGGGAAACTTCTCGAGCAGGACAGCCATGTCCGTGGTCTGCGTCGCCTTGGCAAACACAAGGATTTTCACCGTTGGCAGGACCGGCAGCTTCTTCAAGTCAAAGTCTGTCCAGGCGATCTCGCCGCCCAGGTTGAGGGTGTTGAGCTGCTTTAAAGCTTCCAGATGGGCGAGGTCAGCCATCGAGACTTCCTTGCCATTGAGGTCAAGATAGAGGGAGGTGATGTTCGGCACTCCACGCAGGGCAGGCCAGGGAAAGGGGCTCGGCATCCCCGCCTGCAGAGAGGATTCATAGTCAATCCCCACGAGCTCAAATTTGTCCTTGGGCAGATCTTGAAGGTTGCTGACTCTCACCTTGCGGCGCTCGACAAGGATCTCGATCTCATGCCGGTTGTTCAGGCACCATTCGGCCAGTTGACGGCTGGCGGCGGCAGCCTCGGAAGGTTTGAGCGTGCTGACACTGCGTGACTCCGGGACGGCAGCGGTGGCGGGTTTGTCCGGCCCTGGGCTCTGGGCAGAAGCAACCGGTGGTGCGCCAGCCTCCAGACCTTCACGGTAGGTGAGCACTTCCTGTGCTTCAGAGATGCGATCCGCCTTGGTGAGCGTGGCCTCCAGCTCCTTCAAGCGTGCCGCATAAGGCGTGAGCAGGGCTGCGACGTTCACACCACGCTGTTCGGTCAACTTGGTGAGCTGATCACGATAGATGGCCCTCAGTTTCTTCAGCGCCTCAGGCGTTTTATCCTCATCCGCAGGCAGCGGCTGCTTCTCCGCGAGAAGCTTCTTGTCCCCCTGTATCGCCAGCACCGCCGGCAGATCACCAGCGCCCTTGGCCTGGGAGATGGCATTGTCCAGCGCCGTGGTGAACTTGGCATTCAGCGCACCCACAGCGGACTCATGCACAGCGGTGACACGCTGCGCCAGCGCGTGCTCATACTGAGTTTGCAGGACCACCAGCTCCACCGGGGGCGCGGCAATGGCGCGAGCAGAAAACAGGACGAAAAACGGCAGCAGGAAGATGAGGCGGGAGTTCATGGCAAGAATAACAAAGTTTGATTGAGCGCAGCGTCATCACGGCTCCACTTTCACATCCGGGCGCAGTTTCTTGAAAGCGCGGAGGGCGGTCTCCGAAGGTGCTGCTTCACCAAGTCCCAGGGTCTTCAGCTTCTTGAGCTGGGCGAGGACGGGAAAGGCGGCGTCTGGCAGCGGGGTGGTGCTGGTGTCGTGGCCAAAGTTCAAGAGGCTGCGCAACTCCAGCAGGCCGGGCCAGGCGGCATCACTGATCGTTCCGTAGTCAGAGATGACTTCCAATTTCTTGAAGTGCGCCAGCGCGGCGAAATCCTCGGGCGTGTTCACCTCATAGGAGATCAGCAGCCGGGTCAGGTTAGGAAACGCGTCCGCGATGGAAGGTGCGATGTCCTTCAGGCTGAGGCCCGAAATTTTGTTGCAGCCCAGCAGCTTGATGCGCGGCATGGGGACGCTTCCGAGGCCTTGCGGGGTGATGCTGGTGGCCTGAAGGGTAAGGCTCTCCAAGGCTGGCAACGAACGCAGCGCTGGCAGGGAGGCATCCGTGATGTCCTTGTGGGCCTCGATGCTCACTTTTTTGAGATTGCGCAGCCCGGTGATGCCCGCCAAGCCGGCGTCGTTGAGGCCGCATTTGAAGCAGTTCAATTCCTCCAAGGGAAGACGAGCCAGCTGGTCCAGGTGCTTGCCGGTGAAGGCGGAGACATAACTCAACTCCAGCTTCTTTAACTGACGCAGGCCGGCAAGATGCAGGAGGGCGCCGTCAGTGAGTCCGCGGTTGTCCAGGAGCCTGATCTCCACAAGTTTTTCCAGCGTGGCGATGAAGGTCAGGTCTTCATCCTTGAGATCTGGAAAGCTGCCAAGAGTGAGCGTGCGCACATCTGCGAGACCGCTCAGATTTTCCTGGATCATCGCCTGAGTGAGCGGCTGCTTGCCGGTGTAGAAGCGGCCATCGATGGCAATGCTGGTGATGGTGACCTTGCCCTTCGGCAGGTCTTCGGCACTCCTGGGTATCTTGTCCGTGCCGTCACTGCCCCGGATCCAGGTTCGGTGAGTGCTCCAGTTTGCCATCACCCACTCCATCGCCTTGCGGTCGTCACCTCTGACCTTGGGAGGAGCGGGAGATGGGACAGGGGAGCCTCCGGAGGGCATGTTTCGTGAATCTGGAGCGTCGGCAGCGGGTGAAGCTCCGCTCAAGGGACTGACCGGCGCCCCCTGTCCGAGACTTTGACGGTAGGCCAGCACCTCCTTCGCATCGTCCACGCGGTCGCCTTTCACCAGAACGGCTTCGAGGTCCTTGAGCTTCGTGGTGTAGGGAGGCAGCAGATCGGCGTGAGATTTTTCTCGCGTTGCGGTGATGGCGGCGTGCTGCTGACGGTAGATGGTGCGGAATTTTTTCAGCGCGTCTGGCTCCGCGTCATCATCGGCGACAGGGATGGGGAGCCTGGCCGCAAGCCGCTTTTTCTCCGCCTCGATGGCGAGAATATCCTCCAGCTTTCCGACGGCTTTGGCGTCTGCCATCGCACGATCAAGTCCGGCGGTGTATTTGCTGTTCAACTCAGCCAGGCTGGCATCGAACGGCACCGTGACACGCTGCGCCAGCGCATGCTCATACTGCGTCTGCAGGACGACCAGCTCCACCGGTGGCGCGGCGGCAGCAGGGAACATGAAGAAACAAATGAGACAACCTGGGAGGAGGTGACGGAAGGACATGACGGGAGAGAATGGGCGCTGCTTTCCCCTTCGTATCCCGTGCGTGACCGCAGCGTTGCGCACAAAATGAACTGATTCGCAGCCTCTCGCACCTGGCGTCCAGGCTGGTCATCCCCATTGACCACTGAAAAGCGCCGACCGGGCTCGTTCTCTACACTTCCCCACCATGCGTTCCCTTCTGCTCACCCTATCTCTCCTCAGTGTGGCCAGCCACGCCGCCGACTTCCGGATTGAGAACAGCACCGTGCTGACCAGCGAGGGAGCCTACCACTGGTCACAGTCACGTCCTGCCATCATTCCCGGAAATCCTGCGCGGGTCATCGTGACGAGCCAGGAGATCGAAAAGCGCGGCTCGCATGGCTATCGTGACATCTATCTCACGGAAACGACGGATGGCGCGAAGACATGGAGCACGCCGCAGCGCATCGATGCCCTCAATCGCCGCCGGTTTGATGACGGCATCGAGCGTGTCATGGGAGACATCTGTCCGCAGTGGCATGCCAGGACAGGCACCCTGCTCATCACCGGCAAGTGCTTCGGCTTCCTCACCAAGGCGAATGACAACAAGGCCAAGGATGACCGCTCCCAGGAGCGCGTGGCCTATGCAGTCTATGCGCCCGCCACCCAAAAATGGAGCGGCATGAAGATCATGGCCATGCCGGAAAAAGACCACGCGGGACATCCCATCATCGAGCCTAACGCCGGATGCCATCAGCGCACGGACCTGCCAAATGGAGACATCCTCCTCCCCGTGCGCTATCGCGCGGATCCCAAGAGCCGTGTCTACACCACCATCGTCACGCGCTGCACCTTTGATGGCGAGACCCTCACCTACCGCGAGCACGGCAGCGAGCACACCATCACCATCCCACGCGGGCTTTATGAGCCCTCCGTCTGCGCTTTCAAAGGCCGCTACTTCCTCACCATGCGCGGAGAGGAGAATGGTCATGTCACCCGCAGTGATGACGGCCTCCATTACCAGCCCACCATCGAGTGGAAGTTTGATGACGGGCAGCCTCTGCTCAGTGCGAATGCCCAGCAGCACTGGATCACCCATGGAGATGGCCTGTATCTCATCTACAGCCGCAAAGGCGCGAACAACGACCATGTCTTCCGCAGCCGCGCGCCCATCTTCATCGCCCAAGTGGATCCCGAGAAACAGCACATCCTCCGCGCCACCGAGCAGGTGCTCATGCCTGAAAGCGGCGTGGACCTCACCGGCGGCTTCGCGCCCGTGGAAGTGACCCCGGATGAGACCTGGGTCATCAGCAGCGAGATGGCCTTCCCCGAAGCCCGCAAGGACGAAAACAACCGCGTGCTGCTGGCGAAGATCCTCTGGAGCAAGCCGTGACTACGCAGCCTGGCTTGACAGCTTCGGCAGTGGCTTAAGCCTCGCATACTCCTTACCGCGCTCTTCCAGTGCGCAAGCACGCTCATAAGCGGACTGGAGGTTAAGCCAGAAGCCTTCAGACATGTCCAGCACCCGTGCGAATCGGATCGCCGCGTCCATCGTGATGCCGCGCTTGCCATGGATGATCTCACTAATCCGGCTCACCGGCAGGCCTGTGGCCAGCGCAAACTTGGACTGGGTAAGATCGCGCTCATCAAGCACATACTTTTTGAGCATCACACCTGGGTGGATTTTCGGGCCAGGGCCGAGGGTTGGATTAGATTTCGTTTTCATGATTCAATGATAGTCACAGATTTCGACCTGCGTGACAGCCTGGGTCGTGGGATTCCAGCGGAAGCAAATCCTCCACTGTTGGTTGATTCGAATGCTCCATTGATCTTTGCGGTCGCCACTGAGCTTCTCGGCCTTGAGCGAAGGGATTGCCCACAAATCTTCCGGGCAGCGAACCATCGCGTTGAGAATCGCCATCTTCTCACGCGCCGATTCCTGGATCTCATGTGGAAGCTTCTTGCACGGCTCTCCACCCCAAACTCTCAGGGTGTTCTTGTCCTTGATACTCTCAATCACGGACACATTTTACCAATACCGGAAAACCATGCAACCTTATTTTCTGGTTTTGGTAAACCCTGGAAAGGACACGAATACGTGTCCACCCGGCTGGATTTCTCCTTCAAGCCCCGAGCGCCGAATGAATGCGCCCCACCAGTTCATTGTCCTTCTCCCCTGAGCCTCGGAAGTAGAACACGCTGGCGGCCAGCAGGCGGTCCCGCCAGGGCTGGCTCAGATGCGCATGATCCTCCAGCACCGCCGAGCTGAACTTGTAGTCATGGGAGTTCGTGCCCTTCAGGAAGACCAGGCGGCGCGCCGCATCGGCGATGGGAGCCGCGTCCGGATTCTCCTTCAAGTAGCCCAGCATCTTCCGCGCGGCCACCAGTCGGTCCTTGCCGATCTCGGCAAAGATCTCCGCCACCGCTTCGTCACCCTTCATGTTAGGCGTCAGCGGCTCCAGGGTGTCGATATGAATGCCCTTGTCAGGACGCTCACCACGGTAGAGCGGCAGGAAGGCCGCATTTTGCAGCAGCAGCAGGCGGCGCGTCTCATCACTCTGCACATGCTGCCACGCATAGTGGATGGCATTCGTGAAGGTCATGGCATGCAGTGAGACGATGCCCGGTGCCTGCATCAGCATCTCACCCGCGCCATCAAACATCGCGTCAAAGATGGACTGGGGAGCCACACCGCCATTCAGCAGCTTCACCGTCAGCGCGCTGAGGTCCTCGGCAGAGCCGGTGCGGAGGGCCTGCAGGCACTCCTTCGTCGCCTCCGCATCGGCTTTGCCATCCACCCAGCCTTCGCGGATCTTCTTCACCGCTTCCAGGTTCTGGCGGAAAGGCCGGTCCGCTGGCAGGTCCGCCTTCGCGGGATTTTCCTTGGCACCTGATCGGTCCAGCAGGGCATACGCCAGCGACCGAAGAACAGGCTCCGCATGATGCCAGCCGATGACTTCCAGCGTGCGGAAGCTGTTCGCCACATAGATGGCCTTGTGCCCGATGTCCCGGAAGTCACGGGCACCATAGCGGGCAAAGATTTCAAACAGTTGGTTCGCGCCCATGGTGCGCACCAGACCCACGATGGCGGCATCCGCGGCGGCTTCATCCCAGTTGTCCATGGCCGCGATGAAGGCCTTCTCCGCCTGGCGGCTCTGGGGCACGGTGGATTCGTCCACCGGCCCCATCAGCCAGTTTCCCTCCTTCACATTCGCAGCCTGTGAGGATTTGAACTGGTCAATCGCCCAAAAGATGGGCAGCCAGCGCTCCGAGTCCGGAGAGGCCAGGCTGGCCAGATGTGCTGAGTTCACCACCAGCACCGCATGAAACTTAAAGCCCACCGGCCGAGGCTGCACACTGCGCACACCCGCGAGCATCAGCGCCGCCAGCACTTCCCGATAACTCAAGCCCCGCCGCACACGTGAGGCCACCTCTTCCAGCACACGCTCACGTGGAGTGTCCTCCAGCAGGCGCACCAGCGGTTCAATCTCGGGATGAAAACGCACAAGATGCGGCGGCATCTTCGCTTCTTCCGCTGAGACGGACGGCAAGCGGCTGAGAAAGCTGAGCGCGCCGACACCGGTGGCTGACGCAAGAAAGGAACGGCGGTGTGTCATGGTGGGATACCTCCGAAGGTTGGACTGACACGATACCAACCCGCCTCGCCGATGGACAGAAGAAAGTGAAGGCGTCCGCTGCGTGCGGACACAACTACTTCAGCAGCTTCGCCAGATCAGGCTGCACCTGACGGATCTCCTCGGCAATGATGCCGGCGATGACTTCCGCACCATGCGCATTGAGATGCGTATGGTCGGAGGGTTTGCCGTCCTGGCCGAGCGGATTGAAGGAGTCTGACTTCTCCTGCCCCATCTCATTGTGCAGAGCCCGGCTGCGCTCAAAGAGATTCACCACGGGCACCTTCTTGTCCTCGCCCACTTTCTTCGCGGCCTCGGCCCAGGGACCCACCTCACCGCGGATCTTGCCATCGATGAAAAGACGGCGCACCACGGAGGTCACGATGATCGGCTGCGCCCCGATGGCGCGGGCTTCATCAATGCAGCGGATCAAGTTCTCGCGATACGTCGTGGCGGGATCCGTCTCGCGGTGCTCGCCCTTTCCGGGCATGTCATTGTGACCGAACTGGATGAGCACAAAGGCAGGCTTCGAATCCAGCACCTTCTGCCACTGCTTGGTCTTGCCTTCACGGAAGCTCTTGGTGCTCTGACCACCGCTCGCGAAGTTCACGCACTCGGCCTGGGGACCGAGCAGCTTGGCAAAGGCCGCTCCCCAGCCTGCCTTGTCCGTCACCGTCGAGTCACCGGCCAGTGCCACACGGGTTTTAGTCTCCTGCGCCTGAAGAGCCGTGATGAAAAAGAGAGAGAGGAGGGCGATGCGGTAAATCATGGATGGGTGATCACGATGAACTCTCCTGACCATCACTCTCTTGCAGCGTTTCCTGCATCTGCGCATGGGTGCACGAGGCGTGGTCATCTGGAATGACCAGCATAATGGAAAGGCGGCAGGGCGTCTTTGCTCCCTGTTATTCCACCCCATGAAGCGTGCCCTCATCTCCCTCCTGGCCTTGTGTCTTGCCCCCGTCTGCAGCCCGGCTGCAGATGACTACCGAGGTGATGTCACGGACGTGCGTGTCGTCCGCCACATGGACCAGCATCCTGGTGCCTCGCTGCTCTGGGAACCCTACATCACCCTGTGGAAGCCGAAGCAGCTCATCGTGGCCTACGGCGCGGGTATTCCCGGCAAGACGGACATGGGCGATATCTACGCCAGCGTCTCGACCGATGACGGAGACACCTGGAACTATCCCGTCTGCGTCTTTGATCATAACCAACGATTCGGTTCCATCCAGTTCGCCTATGCAAACGCCATCCTGTTTCATCCTCCCGGCCAGGAGGTGGTGTGGTGCTTCGCCATGCGCTGCCCCATGAACTACCGCCACAGCGAGGACGCGCAGCTTGTCGCCGCCTTCAGTGGCGATGGCGGCCGCTCATGGTCACCGGTGGAACTGGCCATGCACTACAGCCAGCCCCTCATCGTGGTCGCGGGCATCGAGACCATCATGGAAAATGGTCATCCGAAGTATCTGCTGCCGGCTCATCGCAATACCCTGCGCTCCAATCCGCTCGGCTCGCGGGATCAGTTCATCCTCAGCAGCACCAGCCTGCTGGAGTGGAAGGCGGAGGGCATCATCCCGCAGCCTGAAACAGGCAAGGTCTTCCTGCATGAAGGCGGTCTCGCCCCCGGCGAAAATGAGGGTGAACTAAAGCTCATGATGCGCACCGCGAACTGGGAGGAAAAGGCCGCGCTCGATCCACCGCGCGCCTTCTCCAGCGTGAGCAAGGATGGCGGCCGCACCTGGAGCGCGGCCATCCAGGAGCCTGATCTCTGGAATGCCCGCTCCAAGGGCTACTTCGGCCGCACGGCTGCCGGTGCCCATGTCTATGTCTACAATGATGGTCCTGCGATGCCTGCCAAGGCTGGTCGCAGCTCACTGCGCTACAAGGTGAAGCCCAAGGGCGGCGAATGGAGCGCGGAAAAAACCTTCTACGAGGCCGGCATCAAAAACTCCTACCCCACGCTCATCGAAGTGGCTCCTGGAGACTACCGCGCCGTGTGGGACAGCGGCACGCCGGACAAGACCCGCACGCACATCCACTTTGGTAAAATCAAGATCAAGCCATGACCACCGCTGAACTCGCCACGGCCCTGCATGAAGGCCGGAATGTCTTTGGCACGCTCATCGTCTCACCCTCACCGCGCTGGCCGGAAGTGGTGAAGGGCTGCGGACTCGACTTTGTGTTCATCGATACCGAGCATATCGCGCTGGACCGTGCGGAGCTGAGCTGGATGTGCCAGACCTATGCCGCGCTCGGCCTGCCACCGATCGTGCGCATTCCATCCCCCGATCCGTATGCCGCCACCATGGTCCTCGATGGGGGTGCGGCGGGTGTCATCGCTCCCTATGTGGAGACGGTGGACCAGGCGCAGGCCCTGCGCGGTGCCGTGAAGCTGCGCCCCATCAAAGGCCAGCGTCTGCAATGGATGCTGGATGGCAAGACACCCGAACCCGCGCTGAAAGACTACATCGAGGCAGGCGCCGCCAATCGTCTGCTCATCGTCAACATCGAGAGCGTGCCTGCCATCGAAGAGCTGGATGCCATCCTGGCCGTGCCAGACCTTGATGCCGTGCTCATCGGCCCGCATGATCTCTCCTGCAGCCTCGGCGTGCCGGAGCAGTGGGACCATCCAAAGTTCCTGGAAGCCTGTGAGACCATCTTCCGCAAGGCCCGTGCCGCGGGCATCGGCGCGGGCATTCATTTTTGGGGCGATGTCTCCCAGCAGGCGCGCTTTCTCAAGCTCGGCGCGAACATGCTGATCCACAGCGCGGACATCTCTCTGTTTCAAAAGCATCTCCGTCTCGAGTTGGAAGCCATTCGCACGACGGCGGGTATTTCAGCAACTGATTCCAAGGCCACAACAGCCCTCATCTGATGACGCTGGACACTCCGCCAAAGTGACGGATTCATGCGGGCATGAGATCGAGCACGACTCCGAAGCCCAAGCCCGCACGCAAGCCCAAGGTCAATCGTGATACCGAGCCCGGATGGCGATATCACCGGCAGTTTGCTTTGAAGGCGGCGCAGGAGGCCCGCAGAGTGCTGCCGCTCTTTGAAAAAGAGCATCCTCTCGATGACCGCCCTCGTCTCGCCATCGAGGCCATCCAGGCCTGGGGTGATGAGCAGCGAAAGCTCGGCATGGCGGAGGTGCGGAAGCTCTCACTCGACTCCCACGCCGCTGCCCGCGAGGCCAAAACGGAGGCCGCCCGGTTTGCCGCACGTGCCGCCGGGCAGGCGGTGGCCGTCTGGCATGCGCCCACCCACGCCATGGCCGTCCCCTACTATGTCTGCAAGGCCAGGCATGCTCTCAAACCAACGCCCAAGCCAAAGGGCAAACGCGCCTCCGCCGCCTGATGCGCCCCTTGGTCAGCCAGATTGACCATCGAAGACATCACCCTGGCGCGCGTTGGTTCTCCCAGTGATCTTGATTGGATCCAACCTCTTCCGCCTGACTAACCAACCATGAAACAAACCGCACTCACTTTCCTGCTCAGCGTCCTCTGCGGCCTGCTCGGCGCGGCCGAGCCCTTCATCGAGAAACAAGACCTCTTCATCGTGGGTGAAGATCCCGCCTACCAGCTCTACCACATCCCCGGTGTCGTCGTCACCGCGAAGGGCAGCGTGCTGGCCTGGTGTGAGGCACGCAAGCGCGCCGCTGGCGTCAGTGACTGGGATGACATCCGCATCCTGCTGCGCCGCAGCACGGACGATGGCAGGACCTGGAGCGCGCCGAAAAGCATCGCCAACGTCGAGGGACCCAAGCAGAAGAACCCCTTCGCCATGCGCATGAAGAATGTGGATCCAAACGATGTCACGTATAACAATCCCGTGCTCATCGCCGACAAGGACGGCACCGTGCACATGCTCTTCTGCCTGGAGTATGAGCGCTGCTTCTACCAGCGCAGTGAGGACGACGGCGTCTCCTGGAGCAAGCCGACGGAGATCACCGCCACCTTTGAGGCCTTTAAAAAAGACTACGACTGGAAGGTGCTCGCCACCGGGCCAGACCACAGCATCCAGCTCAAGACGGGCCGTCTCGTGGTGCCCGTGTGGCTCTCCACCGGCACGGGTGGAAATGCGCATCGCCCCAGCGTCACCGCCACCGTTTACAGCGATGACCAAGGCAAGACCTGGAAGGCCGGAGACATCGCCGTGCCATGCACGGACGAGTGGATCAACCCAAATGAAACCGTGGCCATCGAGCTCAAGGACGGCCGCGTGATGCTGAACGTGCGCAGCGAGTCCAAGGCGCATCGCCGTCTCATCACCACCAGCCCGGACGGCGCCACCCAGTGGAGCACGCCGAAGTTTGACGATGCCTTGCTGGAGCCCATCTGCATGGGCGGCATCGTGCGCTATGACCATGACGGCCAGAGCCTCATCCTCTTCTCCAATCCCCACAATCTGGAAAAGGCCAAGGGCAAGGCTGAACCGGGCAAGAGCCGCGACCGTAAAAACGTCAGCGTGAAGCTCAGCCGTGATGAAGCGCAGACCTGGCCGGTCAGCAAGACCATCGAATCCGGCCCCAGCATGTACAGTGACATCGCCGTGACCCCGAAGGGCACCATCCTTTGCTTCTACGGCCGCAGTGGCGATGGCTCCGCGCTGGCCCACTTCGCAGGCGGACGCCTCACCGTGGCCCGCTTCAATCGGGAATGGCTGGAGCACCCGTGAAATGACCTTCTTTGGTGAGCGTTGGTGTCGGTGTGTCATTCACACCGGCACCTTTTTGTTTCCACGCACGCTCCCATGAAAAAGCTTCTCACCCTCGCCCTCGTCTCCTGGCTGGGTCATGCCGCCGCGCATGACACGGCCCCGCCATCCACCTCAGGCCCGGGCACCAAGGTGCTGGTCTACTCAGACACGGCCTTTTACCGGCACCCGGACATTCCGGGCATCAATCGCTGGCTGGTGCTGCTGGGGCATGAAAACGGTCTCGAGGTGGATGTCACCGAGCATCCAAAAGACCTCATGCCGCCGGTGCTCGCCAAGTATGATGTGCTGCTGCTGAACAACGCCAACGAGCTGGACAAGGTCATCCCGGAAGAGCAGCGCAAGTCGGTCGAAGCTTGGTTTGCGAGCGGCACGAAGGGTGTGGTGGCCCTGCATGCGGCCCTGGTGCGCCAAACCGGCTGGCCCTGGCTTAACCAATTGGGTGGTTGCGATTTCAACAGCGACTCTGACTTCAGCAAGGCCAAGGTCATCGTGGATCCTGCGGCGAAGGAGCACCCCGCTGTGAAAGGCCAGCCGCCCGAGTTCTGGATCGAGGCCGACTGGACGAACCATGACCGCTGCATCACCGGCCTGCCCGGCTTCAACGTGCTGATGCGCGTGGACGAGACGACCTTCACGCCCGTGCGTGACTACTTCAAGACACGCGGCGGCAAGGCCATGGGCGCGGACCACCCCATCGCCTGGACCCATGAGCCTGCGGCGGGAGGACGCTTCTTTTACACCGAGTTCGGACATGACCTGCGCTCACTGAGCACCCCCTTTGTCCGCAGTCATATCCTGGCAGGCATCAAGTGGGCCGCCGGGAGTGCGAAAGCGATCAAGTAATGCGCCGAGGTGTGCCGTGGCATAGTCCGACGGCGAAAGCGCTAACTGCCGTGAAGAAAGAGTCATGGCTGGCGTTCATAGGGCGAAACCCAGTCTAGCCCATCATGAAGCCGCTCCTCTTTGCTTTTTTTTCGTCCGTCTGCCTGATACACTCCGCGCTATCGGCTCCGCCGAATGTGGTGCTCATCATGGCCGATGACCAAGGCTGGGGGGACACCAGTTACAATGGGCACCCGGAGCTGAAGACCCCGAACCTCGATTCGCTCGCGGCCAGCGGCCTGCGCATGGACCGCTTCTACACCGGCCACTTCAATTGCTCCCCCACCCGCGCCAGTGTGATGACCGGCAGGCATCCGCATCGCATGGGCACCTTTGGCCCGGGCTCCCCCATCCGCGCGCAGGAGCTGACCGTGGCCAAGGTCCTGCAGTCCGCAGGCTATGCCACCGGGCACTTCGGCAAATGGCATCTCAATGGCAAGAATGGCGACCGCAACACCAAGACACCTCCAGGGCGCGCCATCCTGGCGGACGATCCGCTTTCACCCGGCAAGCTGGGCTTTGACACCTGGGTCTCGGCCGACAATTTCTTTGACCTCGACCCGGTGCTGGGCCGCCAGGGTGTGGTCGAGAAGTTTCAGGGTGAGGGATCTGACATCGTCACGGATGAAGCCCTCAAATTCATCCGCGCTCAGGCTGCCGCGCAGAAGCCCTTTCTCACCGTGGTCTGGTTTGGGAATCCGCACACACCTCATGAGGCTCTGCCAGCGGACAAGGAAGCCTACAAGCACCTTCCGGAAGCCTCTCAAAACTACTATGGCGAGCTCACCGCCATCGACCGTAGCGTCGGCCGTCTGCGCGAGGCTCTGCGGGAGCTGAAGGTGGCGGACAACACCCTCCTCTGGTATACCAGTGACAACGGTGGCGATGCAGGTCCGAAGAGCACCGGCAACCTGCGCGGCAGCAAGGGCACCCTCTGGGAAGGCGGCGTGAGAGTTCCAGGCATCGTCGAGTGGCCGGCGCGCATTGCCAAACATTTGGTTAGCTCCGTGCCATGCTCCACCGTGGATATTTACCCCACCGTGCTCGCTGCCACCGGCGCCAAGGCCGAGAAGCAGATCCAGCCGTTGGATGGACTCAGTCTGCTGCCGCTCTTTGACCAGCAGATGACAGAGCGCGGCAAGCCCATTCCGTTCTGGGCGGACGCACGCCGTGACAATGCGCATGCCACCCTGATCGACTGGCCTTACAAGCTGCACACGAATGCAGTCAGCGGCAAGAAGGCCCGCAAGACAGATGCTCCCGCCAGCTCGGTGCTGCTCTATGATGTGTCCAAGGATCCGAAGGAAACGACGGACCTCGCCGCGCAGGAGCCCGAGCGCGTGAAGCAGATGACGGCGGCCCTCGAGACCTGGAAGACCTCCGTGAAGAAGAGCCTGGCCGGAGGTGATTTTGATCCACCACTACCGCCTGAGGCGCTGATCATCCCGAAAGCATCACGCAAAGGCAACAAGAAGGAGTAGGCGCTGACTTAAAAGGATGCGCCTCCAACTCGAGCAACCGTTTCGCTAGCAGATGTCTCCTGGTCATCGGTTTTGACCAGTGAGAGACGGGCGCGCGTCACGTTCACCTTGCTCATGAAATTAACCGCCGCGCTTCTTTGCGTCCTCTGCACGTGCCTCCATGCGGCCGAGCCGTTGTTTGAGACCACTCGCCTCTTTGCCCTCACCCCGAAGAACAAGCCTAACTATCGCATCCCCTCCATCATCACGGCGCCGAATGGTGACCTCCTGGTGATCTGCGAGAGACGCAATGACGGCCCGGGAGACATCGGTAATCACGACATCGTGATGAAGCGCAGCTCGGACAAAGGCAAGACCTGGAGTGATGAGATCACCATCCTCGATGACGAGGACCGGGTGTGCACGGACCTCACTGTGGGACTGGATCGTGAGACCAAAAAGCTGTGGTTGTTCTTCTTGAAGGACAAGAAGCAATACGCGCACCTCACCAGCACGGACAATGGCCTGAGCTGGCAGGGACCCGTGGTCATTCATGATCAAGTCATCAAGCCCGAGTGGCAGACCTTGAAGGGCAAGGGCGATGATGACGCGCCTGCGGGCAATCCGAAGAGCCATGCAGTGCAGTGGGAAAAGGGCTGGGTGCAGCGCTACGGCTGCGGCCCGGGGAATGCCATGGTCCAGCTCAAGTCAGGCCGCCTGCTGGTGCCAGCGCGCCATCGTGAAGACACCGGCAAAGGCCGCCTCCGCAGCTTCGCGCATAGCTTTTACAGCGATGACCATGGCACCACCTGGAAGCTCGGTGGGAACATCGGCATGCACACCAGCGAGTGCCAGTTCATGGAGCTGAATGACGGCGCCGTGCGTGTCATCTCACGCAATGAAAGCAGCGAGGACTCACCGGACAATCTGCGCCACCTCACCGCCCTCAGCAAAGATGGCGGAGTGACCTGGGAGAACCTGCATCGCCTGGAAGAACTCATCACCCCGCGCTGTCACGGCAGCGTGGAGCGCTTTGATGCGAAGACCCTGCTCTTCTCCAGCCCCGCCTCGCCCATCCGTCAAAAGGAGCATCCCTATGGGCGCTACAATCTCACCGTCCGCGTGAGTCATGATGAGGGCGAAAGCTGGAGCGCCGGCCGCACCGTCTGGCCGCATCCAGGATCGTATTCAGACATGGTGGTGCTGGATGACAAGACCATCGGCTACATCTATGAGCGCGCGGAAAAGGGCAGCACGCACTACTGGGACGAGCTGCACTTCGTGCGCTTTAACATCGAATGGGTCACCTACGGAAAGGAGAACACGCCATGAGATCACTGCTCGGCTCGGTCATCGCACTCGGCACACTGATCTCAGCCCAGGCTGGCGGGCTTGAGGAAGCTGCCGTTTGGAAAGCTGGTGCGGATGGCTATCACACGTATCGCATTCCATCCCTCTTCGTAACGGCGAAAGGCAGCGTGCTGGCCTTCTGCGAAGGGCGCAAGACCGGCGGTGGTGACCATGGAGATCTCGATCTCGTGATGAAGCGCAGCACGGATGGCGGACGCACCTGGTCCCCGCAGCAGATCGTCCATGAGGAGGGCGGCGAGGCGAAGATCACCATCGGCAATCCATGCCCCGTGCAGGATGCGAACACAGGCGCGATCTGGATGCCCTTTTGCCGTGACAACAAAAGCGTGCTCATCACCTCCAGTGACGACGATGGCATGACCTGGAGCACCCCGCGTGACATCAGCGCCAGCGTGGTGCCGCCTAACTGGATTTGGGTAGCCACGGGTCCTGGCATCGGCATCCAGCTCACGCGTGGCGAGCACAAAGGCAGGCTGGTGATTCCAAGCGATCAGCGCGCGGACATGCCAGATGGCACGCAGCACTGGAGCTCCCACATGATCTACAGTGATGATGCCGGCAGGACCTGGAAAAACAGCGGCCCCATCGAGACCGGCGGCAACGAGTGCCAGGTCATTGAGCGCCAGGACGGATCACTGCTGGTGAACACACGCATGCAGGGAAACTTCCAGGGCTTCCGAGGCATCGCCACCAGCACGGATGGCGGCGCCACATGGTCTGAGATCACGATCGACAAGCAGCTCCCCTGCCCCAAATGCCAGGCCAGTCTCATCTCTCTCGGTGAAGGCCAACTCGTCTTCAGCAACCCGCACCCGGGTCCGCCGGTCAAGGACAAGCCCAGTGGCAGGCGCATCAATCTCACCGTGCGCCTGAGCACGGATGACGGCAAGACATGGCCGGTGGCCAAGCTGCTGCATGCCGGTGCCTCCGCCTACTCCAGCCTCGCCAGGCTTCCTGATGGCACCCTCCTTTGTCTTTATGAAGGCGGTGTCAAAAAGGCGCATGAAACCATCACCCTGGCGCGCTTTGACCTCGAGTGGCTGAAAGGTGCCGGGAAGCAGAAGTGAGGAGAATGAAGTTGGACAGCGACGTCGCCCATGCTCAAGATGCCAGCGCATGAAGCACAGCGTCACCGAGCTTCCCTTCAATTCATTCCTGGGCATCGAAGCTGCCTCCGAGCCTAACCAAATGCTGCGGCTGCCTGCTGGCGGGCAGTATCTGAACCACCTCGGCACCGTGCACGCGAGCGCCCTGCTGGCGCTGGCGGAGGCCAGCAGCGGCGAGTATCTGCTGAAGCACTTTGGCTCCAGCGATGGCGTGGTCCCGGTGGTGCGGCATATCGAGGCCAAATTCAGGAAGCCCGCGAATGGAAGCGTGCAGTCATCCGTGAGCGCCGCGCCCGAGGCACTGGCACAGCTGAACGTGGATCTGGCCGCCAAGGGCCGCGCGCTGATCTCGGTCACCGTGGAGCTGCATGATGCCTCCGGCACGCATGCGCTCACCGCCTCCGTGGAGTGGTTCATCCAGCGTCTGCCGGGTGCTACGCCCGCCGCATGAAGCACCGGGAGGACTTGGCAAGTCCCTCTCCTTGGTTCTCTGAATCTTGAGATGAGACGAAAGGCCGGTGCGCGCGCTGACGTGATGGCAGGCGCATGATACGCCGTCTTCTCTCCCTCCTGCTGCTGACAAGCCTCGCCCACGCTGAGGAACCCATCCATCGTGAAGTCATCATCTATGGTGGCACGCCTGCGGGCATCATGGCAGCCATCGCCGCCGCACGTCACGGCCATGAGGTGGGGCTGGTGGAGCTGAACGCGCACGTCGGCGGCATGGTCAGCGGCGGCTTGGTGGCCACGGACATGGGAGATCGTGCTACGGTCGGTGGCCTGGCGGATGACTTCTTCAAGCGCATCGTGAAGTATTACACGGACAAGCATGGCGCGGACTCGCAGGAGGTGAAGGCAGCGCGTGGCGGGGCCACCTTTGAGCCGCATGTGGCGGAGCTCATCTTTGAGCAGATGCTGAGGGAGCAGCCGAAGATCACCGTTTGGAAAAAGCAGCGCTACAAGGCCACGCTGCTCGATGCGGAACGCGGGAAACCCGGAAACCGCGTCACAGGACTGATCGTGGATGACCTCGGCACCGGCACGACCCGCACCTTCACCGGAGACCTCTTCATGGATGCCAGCTATGAAGGGGACCTGATGGCCGGAGCGAAGGTGCCCTACCGGGTCGGTCGTGAAAGCCGCAGCGAGTATGGCGAGCAGCTCGCCGGCGTGAGCATGGGTCCCATGGCCCAGCGCGGCATGGGCGACCATCGCACTCAGGCCTACAACTACCGTGTCTCCGTTACCTCAAACACGGAGAATCGCGTGCTGTTTCCGAAGCCTGGGAACTATGATCCCACTCCCTTCATCGACACCTATGGCAAGCGCGCACGAGAAGGCCTGGCCAAGAGCTTCGGCAGCTTCTTCACCACGCTCGACAAGGCGCATCCGGGCGCCAAGTATGATGTGAACTGGTTTGACTGGGCCGGCAACAGCGAGGGCTATGCCGATGGCGACTGGGCCACGCGTGACCGCATCGCCGAGCGCATCCGTGACCGTGCGCAGAGCCTGCTCTACTACACGCAGAATGATCCTGATCTGCCGGAGGACTTCCGCAACGAATCCCGCAAATGGGGTCTGCCGAAGGATGAGTTCACCGACAGCGGACACTTTCCTTTTCAGCTCTATGTGCGTGAAGGCCGCCGCATGGTGGGCGCCTACATGCTGCGTGAATCTGACCTCACTCAGGATCGCTGGAAGCCGGACGGCATCGCCACCGGCAGCTACGGCATCGACTGCCATGTGATTCAGCATCTGCGTGAGGAAGGGCGCCTCGTCTCAGAGCACACACGCCATGTGGCCGTGAACAACTATGACATCCCCTACCGCAGCCTCGTGCCGCCGGATGTGGAGAACCTACTCGTGCCCGTGTGCGTCTCCGCCACGCATGTGGCCTACTGCTCCCTGAGGATGGAGCCAGTTTACATGATGCTCGGACAGGCCGCTGGCACCGCCGCGCACCTCGCGCTCGCGAACCAAAAGTCTGTTCAATCCGTGGATGTTTCGAAGCTGCGTGAACTGCTGCTGAAGGAAGGCGCCGTGCTCGATGCAGGGTATCAGCCGCAGCTCAAGCTCACGTGGACACCGGCGCATCCGAAGCCGGGTGACAAGGTGATTTTCAAAGTCGTCCAGCCGGGTTACATCAAGGAGGCGCTGAAGCAGATCCAATGGAGCTTCAGCGGTGATGGCAAGGTCAGCGCGGAAGGTGAGCGCGTGGTGCACGTCTTTGAGATGGAGAAAAGACATGCCGTGAGCCTGCTGGTCACGGACACGGCAGGCAGGAAGCGGCTGCTGACAGCTGAGGTGCCCGTGGGCATCGCCGAAAGCCTGGATGTGACCATGGATGACTTTGAGGCGGATCTCTTCGGTCGGTGGAACGGCACCTTTCCAGACTACATCCCGGGACTGCCGCTGCGCTATTCAGATGTCTTCCATGGCCCGGGCATTCATCGGGACATGATCGTGCGTGGCAAGCTGGCGCCTGCCCGCGCTCAGTTCCGCCCAGGCCTCCCACGCGCGGGTCGCTATCAGGTCTGTCTCGGCTTCCGTCCTTCCAAGGCCCAGGCCACCAATACTCCCGTGCTGATCAAGCATGCCGGTGGCAATACCAAGCTGACGATCGACCAACGCCAGGAGACCACCGCTTTCAACTGGGTGCCCGTGGGTGAGTTCGAGTTCAAGGCAGGCCGCGATGGATTCGCGGAGGTCAGCAATGGTCAGGCCGACGGGCGCGTGGCGATCGATGGCATGCGCTGGATCTGGCTTGGCAAATGACCCCTCCTGCCCTCCACTCTTGTCCATGAGATCTCTGGCCGCCCTTCTTCTGCTCCTCGCCACGGCTGCCGCCGCTGCCGAGCCCCTTCACCGGCTCACGCCGGAGACGCCGCAGGACCTGCAGCTCCTGCTGCGATACAGCGCCGAGCCGCTGCCACTGGTCAGCGCGCATCGTGGAGGTCCGGCCAAAGGCTATCCGGAAAACTGCATCGCCACTTTTGAGCATACTCTTGGGCACACATTTTCCATGCTGGAGATCGACCCGCGCCGAACCAAAGATGCGTCCATCGTCGTGCATCATGATGCCACGCTGGAGCGGACCACCACTGGAACCGGAAAGGTGGCGGACGCCACTCTCGCCGAGCTGAAGCAGCTGCGGTTGAAGGACACGGAGGGCCAGGTCACCTCGCATCAGATGCCGACGCTGGATGAAGTCATTGAGTGGGCGCGTGGCAGGACCGTGCTCGTGCTGGATCAGAAGGACGTCACCGCCCTCGAGCGCGCGGAGATCGTCACACGCCACAAGGCGGAGGCCTATGTCATGCTCATCGTTTCCAGCTTCAAGGAGGTGGTGGCAGTCCATCAACTCAATCCAGGCATCGCCATGGAGGTCATGATTCCCACGCTGGCCAAGGCAGAGGAGTTTGATGGGCTGGGCGTGCCATGGAAAAATGTGGTGGCCTTTGTGGGCCACGTCCCGCCCGAGGACAAGGCGCTCTATGATTACATCCACCGCAAGGGCGCCTGCACCATGATCGGCACCTCGCGGAATCTCGACCGCCAAGTCATCCTGGGCGAGGTGAAGGACATCACGCAGCTCGAGGCCGGGTATCGCGCCTTCTTAAAGCGCGGCGCGGACATCATCGAGACAGACATCCCTGTTCCGCTCGGTCCCATGCTTCACGGCTCGGTGCCTGCGCCTCAGGAAAAGGCGAAGCTGTTTGAGAAACGCTGAGCCTGCACGCGGCGCCTCACGGCTGCTTGGGAGGGGTGAACTCGAGATAGGGGCCGATGTCATCCGCCCCGCGTTTCACCGCTGCACGCGCGGCAGCATTCCAGGCGCTCTTGTCCGCGAGCATGGCATCCACCGCGGAGAGCTCCGTCTCTGTCACGAAGCGTGGCTGATAGCCGGTGAGCTGGTTGTCACTGACGATGGGATACACGCGCAGGCTCGTCTGCAGATGCTCATCCTTCATGGAGAAGTCCACCACGAGCGGCAGGCTGAAAGGCGGCGCATGATTCAGCGCATAGCGGCCACGCGCATTGAAGAGGAAATTGCCGATGCTGTAAAAGATCCAGCCTTGGCCATCATGCTCCACCTCCTGCATCAGGTGCGCCCCGTGGCCGATCACGAGATCCACGCCTGCCTCACGCAGAGCATGCGCGGTGGTGGTCTGCTCCTCGTTTTTCCAGAGGTAGTTGCCACCCCAGTGCACGAAGTAGACCACGTAGGCATCCGGCGTGCCGCGCCGCAGATCAGCGATGGCTTTTTTCACCGCAGGCACATTCACCGGCGCGCAACCCGGCGTCTCCTCACCCGCGTAGAAATGAAAGTCCTGGTCGTAGTCTTGGCGATACTCAAAGGCACCGAAGATGGCCAGCGTGGCTGACTTGTCGCCAATGCGCAGTTCCTGGACCAAGGGCTTCTCAGCCGCTCCGAGATTGCATCCCGCGCCAAAAGTCGCCATGCCTGCGGCATTCAGCGCGGCGAAGGTTTCATCCAGACCTTCGGGACCGTGGTCGAGCGTGTGATTGTTCGCGAGAGAGAAGGCCAGCGGCGCATAAGGCGCGAAGAGCGCGGGCAGTTTCACAGGATCGCTGTAGTGCAGATAGTCCTTGGTTTTCAGCGGGCTCTCATGACGCGTGGTCAGCGGTGTCTCCAGATTGATCACACGGAAGTCGGTGGCGGAAAGCAAGCGCTTCAGATGCACCAGACCATGCTCGTAACCCTTCTCCGCGAGGATGTTCACCCCGCCCTCCTCGGCGTATTGGTCCTGGTAGCTTTCACCGCCGCTGGTGTCACCGCCGAAGAGCACACGCACATGCTGGGGATCGCGACCCGTGATGGCCGGCTGGCCGAAGAGCCACTGCACCGCGAAGGCAGACATGCCTGCATCACTATGCGGCACACCGGGCGCGGTGGCGAGCTGCCAGCCGAGAGACACGTTGAGCTTGGCGGCCTGCTTCTTGCCCGCTGCAAAGAAGGTTTGGCCACGCGCGAAGCGATGCGGCCCTTGCAACATGGCTTCCGGGGTGCGACGCAGATTCTTGTGATTCTGATCGGTGTCCGCAGTGCCGAGCAGCACAACAAGCGGTCGCTGCAGCATGGCTTTGAGGGAGTCTTCCTGAATCGACGATCCCTTCAAACCATACGGGAAATCCACCGCCAGATCCGGCATGGTCCACCACCCAGCATTCGCCGCCACGGCCATCGCCACCCGGGCCTGCGGCACAAAGTAAAGGTAGCGGTGCACGAACTGCGCTCCGGCAGAATGGCCGTAGAGATGGAATCGCTCGCTGCGGTTGCCTGTCGCGGCCTTCACGGCATCAAACACAGGCTCGATGAAACCAAAAGCCCCTTTCGCCTCCAAGGAGTAACCCTCCGTGCCAGGAAAGGCTTTCTCGGAGAACTCCGGCGCCGCGAGGATGAAGCCATGCTTCTTCGCATGTGGCATCCACTCATCGCGATAGCGGTCGGCATCGCGATTCACCCCATGCATCACGATCAGGACGGGCGTGTCAGGAGTGGTTTTCTCCGGGAGGAAATACCAGACAGGAAGCGAGCGGCCATCGTGCTGGATCTCAAAGCGGCCTGCACCGCGCTCGAGCTTGGCGGGCGATGTCTGCGCCGGGAGGCAGGACAAGCCGAGGGTGAAGAGCACTGACAGAAGACCCGCAGCCTGCATCAAGGCATGGCGAAGCGAGACACGGGTAACCAAGTATTGGTCTGAGCGCATGGGAGGCTAGAACGTTGCATCCGCCGAGTTCGTTCATCCAGCACGAAAGCGGTGTTTTGAGAAACCTTCGAAGAAGGGTCAAAGCCGACCCGTTTCGTCTGGCTCCATGAATTTCCGTTCCGCCCTCCTCGCGCTCTTTCTCTCCCCGGTCCTGGGCTTCGCCGCGGATCCTGCGCTGCCCACACGCGGACTCTGCGCCCACCGCGGCGCCATGAGCACGCATCCGGAAAACACGATCCCCGCCTTGGAGGAGGCCGCGCGACTGGGAGCGCAGATGATCGAGTTTGACATCCAGCTCACCAAGGATGGCGCGCTGGTGCTGATGCATGATGCCACCGTGGACCGCACCACGGATGGCAAGGGCAAGGTCAGTGATCTCAAGCTGGCGGAGATCAAGGCGCTCGACGCGGGTTCCAAAATGGACGCCAAGTTTGCCGGGACACGCATCCCCACGTTTGAGGAGGCCCTGGCCGTGCTTCCGAAAAATGTCTGGCTCAACTGCCACCTCAAGGGCAGCGCGGCACTGGGTGCCGCCACGGCGAAAGTGATCCAGAAGACAGGGCGCAAGCATCAGGCCTTCCTTGCCGCCATGGCAGATCAGGCGAAAGCCGCCCGCGCGGTGGTGCCGGACATTCTCATCTGCAACATGGAGCGCCAGGGAGACTCATTGGCGTATGCTCAGGACACCATCGCCATGAAGGCGCAGTTCATCCAGCTGCTCGGCAAGGGCGCCGTGCCCGCAGAGGCCGTGAAGCTTCTGAATGAGGCCGGTGTGAAGGTGAACTATTACCACGATGAAACCCCCGAGGGGCTGCGCCGCCAATGGCAGTCAGGCGTGAATTTCCCCCTGGTGAATGATCTCCGCGCGGCCATGCCCATCGCCGCAGAGTTTGGCATTGAGCCTTTGAAGTAGTCATCTCGGCGAACATGCTGCATCAAGAGCTTGGCTCGTCTTTTTTGCCCGCATCGACTCCACCTCATGAAGCTTCTCCTTATCTCTCTTCTGTTCGCCTCCGTCAGTGGGGCGGTCGAATCTGATCTCGTCATCTTCGGCGGCACACCCGCAGGCCTGGCCGCGGGGATCACGGCGGCTCGCGAAGGCGCCTCGGTGGTGATCATTGAGCCCACGAAGTGGATCGGTGGCATGGTCACCGGCGGCCTCTGCCGCAGTGATGTGGGCAAGGAGCAGACCATCGGCGGCTTTCCGCGCGAGTTCTTCGCCCGGGCCGCGGCCGCGAAAGCCGGGAGCGAGATGTGGTATGCCGAGCCGAAGATCAACCTGGCGACGTTTCAGGAAATGCTCAAGGAAGCGGGCGTGAAGGTGATCACGGCGCAGGGCTTGAAAAGCATCACCCAGGAGGGAACGCGCATCACCAGCCTAACCACGAATGACGGCACCACTTACAGCGGCAGGATGTTTGTCGATGCCAGCTATGAGGGTGATCTCATGGCCGCGGCGAAGGTGGGCTACATCGTCGGCCGTGAAAGCCGCGCGCAGTATGGTGAGCCACTGGCGGGCTACTACCCCATGCCCATCCGTCCGCGCTCCGTGGAGGTGATGAACAGTGACTGCCCAGGCATCGGTGGCACCGGACCTTCCTACATTCACGGCACTCCGGCCAGCATCCCCGGCCTTGGCACGGATGGAAAGCCCATCTTCGGCGTGTATCCGGCGGAGGCGAAGCTGAAGCCAGGAGACGCGGATCATCGCACGCAGTCCTACAATTTCCGCATCTGCGTCACCCAGCGTCCGGACATCTTTGTCCCCTTCCCCAAGCCCGCGAACTATGATGCCTCACGCTACGAGCTGCTGCTGCGTCTGATCCAGGCCTTCCCGGGGGTGCGCTTTGGACGACTGTTTCATGTCGGACTGACCTCCCATGGCAAGTATGACCTCAATGCGCAGGGGCTTTTCTCCACCGACTACCCAGGTGCTAATTTTGGTTATCCAGATGGCGATGCCGCCACGCGCGCAGGCATCTGGCAGGATCATATCGACTTCACCCAGGGCATGTTCTGGTTCCTCGGTCACGATGAGCGGGTGCCCAAAAGCCTCCGCGAGCAGACCCTGAGCTGGGGCTTGTGCAAAGACGAGTTCGCCGACAACGGCCACTGGCCCTATGCGCTCTACATCCGTGAAGGACGGCGCATGATCGGCGAGCATGTGATGGTGCAGAAGGATCTGCAGGCGGACATTTTTAAAGAAGATGGCGTCGGCATGGGCTCCTTCCTGATCGACTGCCACATCGTGCAGCGCATCCTCGCGGAGGATGGAACCGTGCGTGATGAGGGCAGCTTCCAGGACACACCGGCTCTCCCCTATCAGATCGCCTATCGCAGCCTGACACCGAAGCGCGCCGAATGTGAGAACCTGCTCGTCCCTGTCTGCCTATCCGCCAGCCACATCGCCTACTGCTCGCTGCGCATGGAGCCGGTGTACATGGCGCTCGGACAGGCATCAGGCCTGGCTGCCGTGCAGGCGCTGCGTGCCAAGCAGAGTGTGCAGGGCATCGATGTGAAGGCTTTGCGCGCGAAGCTGCTGGAGCAGAAGGCGGTGCTGGAGCTTCCTGAACTGGCCAAGATCCCGCGCTCCAGCAAGCTGCCCGGCATCGTCATGGACGATGGTGCCGCGGAGAAGACCGGGCACTGGACCGGCAGCAGCTACGGCACACCCGTGGATGGTGCCAGCACGCATGATGGCAATTCCGAAAAGGGCCAGCTCAGCATCAGCTACAAGCTCACCGTGCCGAAGGCAGGCCGCTATGAGGTGCGTGTGTCCTATGCCTCGGCGCCGAATCGCGCGAGCAATGTGCCCGTGCAGATCCAGCATGCGGAAGGTTCGGAAACCATCATCGTCAATCAGAAGAAGGCACCGCCGATCGACGGCCTCTTCGTCAGCCTCGGGGAGTTTGCCTTTGAGGCGGACAAGCCTGCCATCATCACCATCCGCAATGACAACACCGACGGCATTGTCGGCGCGGATGCGGTCCAGCTTCTGGCCCAATAAAGCTCATCATGAGACGTCGCACTTTTCTCACCCATTCAGCATCCGCCCTGGCTTCGATCTCATCGCTCACCGCGGCTGGCAAGGCACCCCGCATTGTTCTGCGCTCATCCTGGCAGACCGTGAACATTGGCGATATCGGCCACACACCAGGGGTGCTCGCGCTGATCGAGAAACATATCCCGCAGGCCGAGGTCACCCTGTGGCCGATGGATGTGAAAAACGGTGTCGAGGAGATGCTGCGGAAGCGCTTCCCGAAGCTCAACATCGTCAAGACCAAGGAGGAAGCCTACACGAATGATTTTCTTCTTCACGGCTCCGGTCCGTATCTCACCGCGCATCGGGATGTGGCCGCGTGGAATCAGGAGACGGGCAAGCCTTACGGCATCTATGGCATCACCATGGCCGCCGCCGGCGACCCCGGACTGAAGATCATGCGTAACAATGGTCTCGATGAATACTGCAAGGCCATCCTGGACACCGCCAGCTTTGTCTTCCTGCGTGACGGCATGTCCCTGAAGGTGGTGAAGGATGCCGAAGTCAAGGCACCGGTCATTGAGTATGGTCCGGATGGCGCCTTCGGGGCCGACGTGCGGAACGATGAGGCCGCCATCAGCTTCCTGAAGCAGCATGGTCTGGAGGAGGGCAGGTACATGTGCTTCCTGCCGAACCTGCGGAACGCACCCTACTGGAAGGTGAAGCCTAACTATGCCTTTGACGAGAACAAGCACCGCCGGAATGAGGAGATGAAGCAGCATGATCACGCACCGCTGCGTGAGGCCATCATCGCCATCACCCGTGAGGCCGGCATGAAGGCGCTGATCTGTCCGGAGGACTCCACCCAGATGGAGACCGGCAAAGAGCTGCTCTATGATCCGCTGCCGGAGGATGTGAAGGCCAAGGTGGTGTGGCGTGAAAACTTTTGGCTCACCGATGAGGCCATCAGCACCTACGTGCGCAGCGCGGGATTGGTGAGCAATGAGATGCACAGCCCCATCATGGCGCTCGGCAATGGCATCCCGGCGATTGTTTGCCGCTTCGCAGAGCAGACCACGAAGGGCTTCATGTGGCGTGACATCGGCCTCGGTGACTGGCTCTTTGATCTCGACAAGCCGGTGGAGCTCGCCCGCGTGGCGCCCACGGCTCTCGCCATCGCCAAAGATCCCGCCGCCGCGAAGGCGAAGGCGGCCAAGGCCCGCGAGTTCGTCCAGCAGCGCCAGCGTGAAACCATGGCCATTTTGGCACGGGCCAGCACCACGGCGTGATTACTTACCTCTGAAACCATGCGTCACTCATTCACCCTCCTTTTCGCCCTGGGGATGACCTCCCCTCTGCACGCTGAAACCACCACGGCGGATGTCTGCATCTATGGTGGCACCAGCGGAGGTGTCATCGCGGCCGTGGAGTCCGCCCGCCTTGGCAAGAAGACCATCCTCATCGAGTCCACACAACGTCTCGGCGGCATGAGCAGCGGCGGGCTGGGCATGACGGACAATGGCAGCACGGAGACCATCGGCGGCCTCTCGCGGGAGTTTTATCAGCGGGTGTATCAGTTCTACAAGAAGCCGGAGAACTGGAGATTTCAGAAGCGTGAGGACTACCTGAGCTGGCTGCCCAAAATCTGGGGCGTGGATGGCCCGCGCATGGAGGAGATCAAGGCCGCGTTTCTCTTTGAGCCACGCGCCGCAAAGGCGGTGTTTGATGAGATGACCAAGGAAGCTGGAGTGCAGGTGGTGCTCGGTGAGCGGCTGGATTTGAAGAAGGGCGTGACCAAGGAAGGTCAGAGGATCGTCAAGATCACCATGGAGAGCGGGCGCGAGTTTGAGGCGAAGGTCTTCGTCGATGCCAGCTACGAGGGTGACCTCATGGCCAAGGCCGGTGTGAAGTACATCGTGGGTCGCGAGCCTAACTCAAAGTATGATGAGACGCTGAATGGCACCTATCCCTTCACCCCGGCACCATTCCCGAAGATCAGCCCTTATGTCATTGCCGGTGATCCGCAGAGCGGGCTGCTGCCGCGCGTGGAGCCAAAGCCGCCCGCACCGAAAGGCAGCGGTGATCATCGCGTGCAGGGATACAACTTCCGCGTGTGCCTCACCGACATTCCGGAGAACCGCGTGCCGATCGAGAAGCCCGCGAGCTACAATCCGCTCGACTATGAACTGCTGGCCCGGCACATCGCCACCATGAAGAACGTGAAGCCAGGACCGCGCAAGCATGCCGCCATGGGGCTGCGTGGCAATGGCGGTGACCTGGGTGTGAACTTTGAACTGGTGCCGAACCGCAAGACCGACTCGAACAATGGCAGCGAGTTCGGCAGTGATGTCTATGGCCCCAGCTACGACTGGCCCGAGGCAGATCACCAGAAGAGAGAAGCGATCTTCCAGCTCCACAAGGACTACACCCTGGGCCTGCTGTGGTTCCTGGGGCATGATGAGCGCCTGCCCGCCGAGGTGCGCGCGGAGATGCAGCGCTGGGGCCTGGCCAAGGATGAGTTCGCCGACACCGGGCACTTTCCGCACCAGCTCTATGTGCGTGAGGCGCGCCGCATGATCAGTGACTATGTGGTCACGGAGCATGATGCCAAAAGCGGCCGCCATGCCGAGGACGGCGTGGCCCTGGCCTCGTATCCGCTCGACTCCCACGGCGTCACTCTCTATGTGGATGAGAAGGGCGTGCTGCATCGTGAGCGCGGCTTCTATGTGGGAGGCTTCAAGGCGTTTCCGATCAGCTACCGCGCTCTTCGGCCCAAGGCGGAGCAGTGTGAGAACCTGCTCGTGGTGAGCTGCCTGTCAGCCTCGCACGCGGCCTATGGTTCCGTGCGCATGGAGCCCGTCTTCATGATGGTGGGTCATGCCGCCGGCGCGGCAGCCTCCATGGCCATCGATGGAAAAATCTCCGTGCAAGGCGTGCCCTACACTGCTCTGCGGGATCGCCTGCTGGCGGAGAAGCAGATCCTCGAGCATGCGAAGCGCGCCGCAAATCCAGCTCCCAAGCCGGACTCGACCGCTGTCACTGAACCCAATGCGCAGCTAACCAATGATGTGCAATCACTGGTCGGCAGGAAGATCATCGCTTCCGGGGACTATTGGCTCGCGCACGCCCGCAAAGGCAAGAGCTGCGAGGGGCAGCAAGTCGAGGCCATGCTGCTGAAGATGGCGCAGCATTTTGACAGCACCGTGACGACTCGCGAGGCGGCGCTGAAGACCCTGGCCAAGAACAAGGTCTTCGCCTCGCCAGACTACTGGCATCAGCATGCGGTTGCCGGTCAGCAATGCGGTGGCGACAACGTCCGCGCGGTCATTCGCAACTTTGCACGGCTGGCGAAGTAAATGGCACTACTTCCCTCCTTCCGCCTCGCGCTGCTCGGCAGCAGCGCGCATGTTGTCGATCAGGTTGGGATAGCGTCGACCCGCCTTCTTGGCTGCGGCCTTCGCCTTCGCCTTGGAGGCTGGCGTGAGCTTGGTCTTCGTTCCACCCTTCGGCGCAGGCTTGTTCCAGGGCTTGTTCGATTTCATATCCCTGAATCGGCGGCTTCCTGCTGGATGGTCGGATGAAAGAAGCCCCTGAGGACAACGTGGTCATCTGCCCTGACCAGCAACAACAGCATGGGCGGGCCGTCTTCACAGCATGTTTCCAACCCTGAAACCGCTCGCCCTTCTGCTCCTGGCCACGGCACCGCTGCTGGCACTGGAACCGCTGCAACTGATGGACACCGTCACGGTCAATGGCATCGACCTGAATGCCAAGGCTCTGCCGAAGGGGCTGGTGCTGGATAAAAACACCGGGCTGCTCACCGTGTCCTCGATGAAGGGGCAGGTCGTTCATCGCACCCAGACACGCATCCTGGAGACCCGGGCCACCATCACGCCGAAGGGTGACTATCTGCTGATGTTTCCGGAAGGTGACCACTACGCGAAGAGCAAGGGTGAGAAGATCAACTCCATGATGGTCTGCCGCTCCACGGACAAGGGCAGGACCTGGAGCAAGCCGGCCGTGGCCTATGACATACCGTATGGGCAGCACGGCTTCATCCCGCTGACCCCGAAGGGCACGCAAACCATCTATTGTTTCGGCACACAGCCGGTTCCTGGAAAGTGGACCTGGGAAGAGGGCAAGCGTGAGAATGCCCCCATCGGCTGGCGGACCTCGGATGACGATGGCCGCACCTGGTCAGACGTGCATCTCATCGAGCCCACGAATGATCCGGGCTTCATGGGCATGTCCGTGATGCGCATGACGGAAACGGATGCAGGCACCTGGCTGCTGGGATCTCATCTCGCAGACTGGTCGAAGAAGCCCTTCACCACCGAACAATATTTGCTTCGATCCGAGGACAAGGGCAAGACCTGGAACGTGCTGCCCAAGGCACGGCCCAATGGCTGGACCGCCGATGGCTTCAACCGCATGGACGAGGGACGCCCGCTGAATCTCGGTGGCGGTCGAGTGCTCTTCATGTCCCGCACACCGCAGGGGCATCTCTTCACCGCCTGGAGCCAGGATGATGGCAAGACCTGGACGAAGCCCGAGCCAAGCACGCTCGTGCATCCAGATGCACCGCCGATGCTCTTCCCGCTTTCCGATGGCAAGACGCTGGTGGCCTTTCACCACAACAAAGTGCCCACCACCGGCAATGGCGAGCTCAGTGACAAGGCCGAGCTCATGAAGATGCGCAGCGAGGTGTGGGCCTCCCTCTCCTCCGATGAAGGCCACACCTGGAGCGAGCCCAAGTTTGTGATGGCGAATGCCGTGGCACCCGTTCACAAGGTCAGCGGCTTTAACTCCCAGTGCTCCTATCTGGATGCCTTCACTGAAGATGGCACGATGCATCTCTTCATGCCGCATCGCTGGCAGCAGGTGCTGCATCTGACCCTACGTGAAGATGCCCTGAACAAACTGCCCACGAAGGCGCAACTGGCCCAGCTGGTGGCGAACAAAGGAGCGCCTGAGGCAAAGACCGCCAGCTATGCCACGCAACTCTCCGCCGGCATCAAGCCCACCCGGCAGATCGTTTATAAGAAAGTGGGAAGCCTGGAGCTGAAGCTGGATGTCTTTGAGCCAGCCGGGTTCAAAGCCGCAGACAAGCGCCCGAGCTTCGTGACCATTCATGGCGGCGGCTGGACCAGCGGCGGACCGAAGTCCATGTACCTCTTCGCTGATCACTGCGCAAAGCTCGGCATGGTGGCCGTCAGCGTGCAGTATCGGCTCTTCAAGCCCGGAACACCGGTCACGGTCTTTGAATGCGTGAAGGATGCGCGTGCAGCGGTCCGCTATGTGCGTGCGCATGCCGCGGAGCTGGGAGTGGATCCAGACAAGATCATCGTCAATGGCTCCTCGGCGGGTGGCCATCTCGCTGCCGCGACGGCCATGTTTGGTGGCGTGGATCATGCGAACGAGAAGCTCAATGTGTCCTGCCATCCCAATGCACTGGTGCTCTTCTCTCCGGTGATCGATACCTCGCTCGAAGGTTATGGTTATGCCAAGATCGGCGAAAAATGGAAGGAGCTGTCGCCTGCTCACCAGGTGCGCGCCGGCCTGCCACCGACCCTGCTTTTCCACGGTGATGGCGACACCACGACACCCGTCAAAGGGGCTCGCCTGTTTGCCGAGGAGATGAAGAAGGCGGGCAACCGCATCGAGTTCATCTCACCGCCGGGAGCCATCCATACCTACATGTTCAAGGACGCAGCCCTGCACGCGGAAACCAAGAAGCAGATGGATGCGTTCTTCACCAGCCTCGGCTGGGTGAAAGCGGAGCAAGGTTCTTGAAAAAAACTTCGGTAAGTTTGCCCGCTTCCAGACATACAATGGTGAATGCCGTCATCCACCCCAGCCGGAAGCTCCGAACATCGCCACGAGGAATTCGTGGCGCTGCTCACGGCATCGCATGACCGGCTGCTGGGTTACCTGCTCTCCCTCCTCGGCCGCTGGCATGACGCGCAGGATGTGCTGCAGCGGGCCTCCCTGCTCATGTGGCAGAAATTTGCCACCTTTGAGCAAGGCACGGACTTTCTCGCCTGGGCCAGCACCATCTGCTTCTACGAGGCGAAGACCTTTCAGCGCACCGTCTCGCGCGCCGCCCGGCACTTTGACGAGCATTTGCTGGAGCTGCTCGGCGCGGAGAAGCGGGAGGACGCTCGCCAGCAGGAGCAGCGGGTGAGGGCGCTGGAGATCTGCCTGCAAAATCTGCGCGAGGATGACCGGCAGTTGCTGAGCCTCTCCTGCGCCGATCATGGCGGCATCGCCGCGCTGGCCGAGCGCACCGGCAGGCCGCGCAGCACTTTGTATAACAAACTTTCACACCTGCGCCGCCTGCTGGCGGAGTGTGTGATGAACCGGATGCAGGAATCCGCCCCATGAAGACCGAACACCAAAAGCGTCTGTTTCATCTCTTCACGGCGCATGCTTCTGACACGCTGACCGGCGAGGAGCATGACGAGTTGCAGGAAACACTGCGGCGAGATGCCGAAGCGAGAGCACTCTGGTTTGTGCATCAGGACATCGAGGTCGGTCTGCATGCCCACCTGGGCCAGCCTCATCCACAGATCACACACCCGGTCCGCAGATCATCCTGGACCAGTTGGCGTCCCCTCACCGCTGCGGCTGCCGGCCTGGCTCTAGGATTGTTCAGCGCCACGCTGGTGCTGGGTTACGTCGTGCCTTCCCTGCAGATGCGGATCGAGCTCTTCAGTGACAGCTTTGAGTCTGGCACGGCACCGCTCGCCAATGGAAAGCAACCCCTCGAGATCGGCCACTGGGGCGGCGACTACACGGAGCTCACACCAGCCGTGGGCAGGATCAAACCTGCCACCGGTCAGCACATGCTGCGCTTTGTGCGTGCCGACTATGAAGGCCAGCATCTGCCGGAGAGTTTCAGCAGTGACTCCTTCCAGCTCCTGGATCTGCGCCCCTACAAAAAGGAGCTCACCGAGGGCACTGCCGTCGTCAGATTGTCCGCTCTTTTCAATGGCGATCTCACCATGGCGGAAGGTCCCTTCTCATGTGTGCTGAAGCTCTACGCGCTCGATGCTGAACTGGTGGAGCAGCGCAGGAGTGGCGCCTTCACCGGCAGCATTCGTGAGCGCATGCTGGCAAACTCCAGCAGCACCCGTGTGCGCCTGGATGCCAATCCCGCGACCTGGCAGAAAGCGGGCAATGAGCTGCGTCTGCCACCCGGGACGGACTATCTCATGATCCAGGTGGGCATGACCAATGACAGCAAAAAAACCGCCGAGCCGAAAGATGCGTTCCCAGCCCACTATGTGGATCGTGTGCAGGTCGTGCTCGCCCATGTGCCTGAGGTGACACTGCCATGATTCATTCCAGACCCCGCGCGCATTCCTCCATGATCCGCTCTTCATTCCTCACGCTGCTGATCGTCACGGCGGCCGGTGCTGCCGACACAGCGCCTGACTTTGAAAAAGAAGTGCTGCCGGTGCTCTATCATCACTGCTTCAGCTGCCATAGCGAAAAACAGGCGAAGCCCAAGGGCGGCCTGTTGCTTGACTCCGCTGAAGGCATCAAGGCAGGTGATGTCCTCGTTCCTGGCAAGCCGGAGTCCAGTGAGCTGTTCGCGCGTGCCACCCTGCCCGTCACGGATGAGGATGTGATGCCGCCTTTGAAGGGCGGTGCCCAGCCGCTGAGTGACCCGGAGCGTGAAGTGCTGCGCCGCTGGATCGCGGGCGGTGCCAGCCTGGGACAGTGGCAGAAGTTTGATCATCGCGGGCCAGTGATGCAGATGAGCCAGGCATCTATGGATGTGAGTCAACTCGCGGCCAGGATTGATGATCAGGTGCAGGCTCATCATGCCAAGCATGGCACCCGCCTGAACCCGCCTGTTAGTGATGAGGTCTTCCTCCGCCGAGTCTATCTGGACGTGATGGGGCGCATCCCCAGCCTGGAGGAAAGCACCCGCTTCCTCGCCGCCAAGGCCACGGACAAACGCGCCCGGCTCATTGATGAACTGATCAACAGCCAGGGCTACGAAAGCCACCTCTTCAACTGGAAGGCGGATCAACTGCGGCTGCTCACCCAGGGCCTGCCCGGCCAGCCTGGATGGCTCTACGATGAGTGGGTGAAGGACGCCATCCGCACACGCATGCCTCATGACGAGTATGTGCGGCAGCTCATCACCGCGAAGGGTTACCTTTGGGACAATGGTGCCGTGGGCTTCTACGTGCGGGATCTCGGCATGCCGCTGGATCACATGTCCAACCTCACCCGTGTGTTTCTCGGCACCCGCATCGAGTGCGCGCAGTGCCATGATCATCCGCTGCAGCCGGTGACTCAGAAGGATTTTTATCAAATGGCCGCCTTCACCTTTGGCGTGACCAACATGTGCAGCTCAGCAGGCTTCTCCGAGAAGAACGTGCGGCAGTGGCCGGAGATCAAAGCGAAGCTGGATAGCATCCACGCAGACACGGCCCTGCGCCAGGGCGTGAGCCGCACCATCTCCACGCTGAAGCGCCTAACCACAGATACGGGAAAGTCCATCACCTTCCCGGAAACCTATGAGTATGACAAAGCCCTGCGCAAAAAGCCCGTGCAGGCCCGCACGCTCTTTGGCGATGAAGCCCCCGCCACGGAGGGTGACCGGCGCGTTTCCTTCGCCGCATGGCTGACCTCGCCGCGCAATCCACGCTTTGCCACAAACATCGCCAACCGCCTCTGGAAGCGCGTGATGGGCATCGGCCTGATCGAGCCTGTGGACAGCCTCTCAGTGCTGCCCGCGGAAGAGCATGCGGCGCTGATGGACACGCTCTCGCAGGCCATGATCCAGATGAAGTTTGATGAGCGCAGCTTCACGGCAGCCCTGCTGAACACGCGCCTCTATCAAAGCACGGCCGTGCGGGACACACCGCAGCCGGGTGTGGCCTTTGACCTGCGCGGACCGCAGCTGCGCCGGCTCTCGGCGGAGCAGATCTGGGACTCATGCCTCACCCTGATCGTGCAGGATCTGGATGAGCGGAAGTCGCTGCGTCGCACGGACGGCTCCGAGATCGATCCTGAGCGGCTGCGCAAGCTTATGAAGATGTCCGCAGATGAGATCATCGAGCGCGCGAAGGACGAGATGGAATACCGCAAGCGTAACCGCGAGTTCCAACTGCGGCAGATCGAACAGAGCAAGGAGCGCAAGGTAGCAAGAGACCAGGGTGACGAGGCCAGGGCGAAGGAGCTCCAGGCCGCGCACAGCCGTGAAAATGCGGAGTTCTTCAGCCCCAGACTGAAAGCCATGCAGATGGGCCATGGCTACTATGCCAGGGAGGCGGACCCGCGCTGGAAGCACCTCACTCAGACCATGCTGCGTGCCTCGGAGATTCCGCTGCCCTTGCCGCTGGGACATTTCCTGCGTCAGTTCGGGCAGTCCGACCGAAAGGAGATTGATGCCTTCAATCGGGATCCAAACACCACGCACTCGCTCGCCTTGATGAATGGAGAACTGACGGAGGAGATCCTGGACAAGGCCTCCTGGCTTCAGCGATCCCTGGCCCAACCAAAAGCTTCGAATGAAGAGCGCATCCGCCTTTTGTATCGTGCCGTGCTGGTGCGCGCACCTGCGGAGGACGAGCTGGCCGAAGTCACCGCCTTGACCCAAGGCAGCCCCCAGGCTGAGCACGACATCCTCTGGGCTCTGCTGAACTCTCCTGAATTCCTTTTCATCCAGTGACACCTATGAAGCATCATCTTTCCGAGACGGGACGCCGTCAGTTCATGGAGCGCTTCGCCAGCCTGTGCCTGGGCGTCCGCATCGCCGCGAATCCAGCGCTGGCGCAGACAGTCGCTCACGGTGGAAAAGCCAAAAGTGTGATCTGCCTCTACATGCGTGGCGGCATCTCGCATATCGACACCTTTGACCCCAAGCCCGGCAGGCCTGAGATGGCCGGCGTGCAGGCGATCAAGACCTCGGCGGATGGCATTCAGATCTCAGAGTGGTTCCCGCGCTTCGCGAAGCAGATGCATCATGTCACGCTCGTGAGGTCCATGACATCGACGCAAGGCATCCATGAGATGGGTGCCTACAGCGCGCACACGAGCTACTTCATGACACCGACCATCAAGCATCCGGCCATGGGATCGTGGGCCGTGAAGCTGCTTGGCTCGCAGAACAAGGTGCTGCCAGGAAATGTCCTGATCAATGGCAGTCCGCAGCATCCAGGCTGCGGCTACATGGAGTCTCATCTGGCACCGCTGCCGATTGTGGATCCAGCCGCCGGGCTGCAAAACTCCGCCATGCCGAGTGGCACTCGCGCGGAGGATGCCACCCGGCGCACGGCCTTGGCTCAGGCCATGGGCGCACGCTTTGTGAATCACACCCCGCATCGTGATGTCGGCGCCTACCTGAAGATCCAGAAGGAAGCCGCCGCCCTGATGAAGAGCGAGGACCTGAAGGTCTTTGACATCACTCAGGAGAACGAGAAAACACGCGCGGCCTATGGCGCGCACACCTTTGGCCAAGGCTGCCTCCTTGCCCGCAGGCTCGTCCAGGCAGGCGTGCGCTTCATCGAGGTGGAGGACGATCAAAACTGGGACACGCACAACGACCAGATCGAGTCCATGCAGAACATGACCCCCTCGGCCGATCAGACCATGGCAGCACTGCTGGATGATCTCCATCAGCGCGGCATGCTCGAAAGCACCCTGGTGATGATGATCACTGAATTTGGCCGCACCCCGAGGATCAACGAGGCCACGGCTGGCCGCGGACATCACCCCGGCGTCTTCACCTGGTGGCTGGCGGGCGGTGGTTTCAAAGGTGGTTATGCCCACGGGCTCTCAGACGAGATCGCCGAGCGCGTGGCGGAAAAGCCGGTCACCATGCCGGACTTCAATGCGAGCGTCGCCTTGGCCATGGGCATGGATCTGCAGCAGGTGGCGCATTCGCCCTCAGGAAGACCCTTCACCGTGGCGGACAAAGGCAAACCCGTGATGGAGCTTTTCGCCTGATGAAGATCCTCTTGCTCCTCTTCTCCCTCGCGGCGTTGCAGACTCATGCAGCCACGGAGTTTCGTCCCGAGTTTGTGGTGATCCACTCCGCTGAACCACTGAAGTCCGTGAATGTAAAGTGGACGAAGCCGGTGTATAACATTCCTGGCTGGAAGCGTGCCGACGGCAGCACTGTGCATGATGTGTTCCAGCTCGGTGAGGTGATCGAGCTCAATGAATCCAGCCTCGAAAAAGACGGCAAGGCAGAGACGTGGAAGTTCACTCATGAGGCCATTGACCTCACAGCCACACGGCACGGAGATCGCTTGAAGTATAGCTACACCGTGAAGCAGCCCGGCATGTGGTCAGTGGCCTATTCAGGAGCTCCGGCAGCACCGCTGGAGCAGGTGGTGGAGTTGTTTCAACCATTGGTTTGGGATGGACGCCGTTTGCCGGAGGCGAGCTTTTTGATTCCAGATGATCAGTGCTCCATTCCGGGATGTCTGGTGCAGACCGCCAGCGGCACCATCGGTGTCATGGCCGCACCGGAGCAGTTTCCCTTTGCGATGCCAAGCGCGCTCGTGCGGCATTTTGGTGTGACATTGCGCAATCGCGCAGGGCAGGCGCAACCCATGGTCTTCGCCCCTTTTCCAGGCTTCGCAGACTCCGTCATGAAGGCAGGTGACACGCGCTCCTTTGAGGTCGTGCTCGTTTCACGCGATGCGTCCCTGAACGCGACCTTTGAGCAGGTGGCCAGAGAGGTCTGCGGCTTTCGGGATCGCCGTGAGAACACGCTCGCCTCGCTGAACACCGCGCTCGACCGCATGCTGGAGTATGTGCTCGGACCCTGGGGAAACTTTGATCCGGCGAACAAGGCGTTTCATTATCCGGACTCACCGGGCTCGGTGAAAAACGTCAGCGCGCTGCATCCCATCGGGCTGGCACGGGTGACGGACAATGAGCGGCTCTTCCGCGAGCAGGGCGTGCCGATTCTGGAGTTCCTGCTGTCGCGGGAGAAGTTCCTCTTCGCGCTGAATGCGGAGGGCATGAAGAGCTCGCAGATTCCCTCGCGGGATCTTGAAGGGCCTGCGATGCCTGTGTCTGAACTGGCGGCGCTGCACCAGATCACTCATGGAGCCACGCCCTATTTTCTGCACAGCGCGGAGCGCCTGCACGGCGTGGATCGCGCGCTGAACATGGACTGGGTGACGCGTGGTCATTCCTGGCAGCATGATCTGTGGATGTATCGCGCCACCGGCACGCAGAAGTGGCTCGACTCGGCCCAGGTCAAAGCAGACCACTACATCCGTGAGCGTGTCGACACTGCTCCCGTCGACTTTGAAGAGTGCGGCACAAACGGCACCTTCTTTGAGTACATGCTGCCGGCGTGGAAGGATCTCTATGAGCTGTATGAAAACACGCATGATCCGGAGCATCTCGCGGCGGCGCATCGTGGAGCGCGGCGCTATGCGCAACTGATCTGGTTTTATCCCTTCGTGCCCGGGCAGGAGATCACCGTGAACCAGAGCGGCCTCGCTCCGCGCCGTGCAAACCTGGACAAGCCTGGACTGCTGCCCACACCGATGGAGAAGGTGCCTGCGTGGCGTGTGTCTGAGCATGGCCTGACCTGCGAGGGGAATGGCACGGTGCAGCGGCTGGCGCTGTATCTGGCCACCCATGCGCCGCTGTTTCTACGCATCGCTCATGACATGGATGATGCCTTTCTGCGCGAGATCGCACGCTCGGCCATGATCGGACGTTTCGCGAATTTTCCAGGCTATCATTACAACACCCTCTACTCCACCGCTCAGGAGAAGGCGGACTTCCCGCTGCATCCGTTTGAGGAGCTGAATCCCACGACCTCGTTTCACTACAACCACGTGCTGCCGATGGCGAACCTGGTGCTGGATTACCTCATGGCCGAGGCCTACGACCGATCCAAAGGGGCGATCCATTTTCCCTCCGAGTATGCGGAGTGCTACGCCTTCATGCAAAGCCGTGTCTTCGGCGAACCCGGCCGGTTTCATGACCTAACAAATGTTAGTCCGTGGATGCCTCAGGGCCTGGTGCAGACGGACAATGTGCAGGTGCAATACATCGCCGCACGTGGTGAGGGCAGCCTTTGCGTGGCCCTGATGAATGAATGCGCCCGCGAGCTGAAGGACGTGACCGTGACCCTGAACCCCACGCATTTGGAGGATCTCCCGGACATGACCTATGAAGCGCGGTGCTGGCGGGACAATGAACTTCAGAAGACACCGGTCAGCATCCGCCAGGGGCAGTTTAAGATCAGCCTGTCACCGCACGGCATCACCTCGCTGGTCATTGAAGGGGTGAAACCCAAAGTGTCTTTTCAAACCAAATTCAAGGCATCCGCTCCAGGTCCGAAATCCATCACCCATCAGCGGATGAAGACCCCGGCGGAAGACATCCAGGCCATGCTGCTTTCATTCGGAGATGAGATGACCTGGGTCTACGCCTATCTCACCGCCCATGATGATGCGGTGAAATCTGCCCGGATGAAGATCGTGCTGCCAGACCGGCAGGAGATGGTGGCTGATGAGAGCTTTCCGTTTGAGTTCAGCCTGCCTCTGCGGGCCGGGGAGAAGACGGTGCAACTCCAGTTTGAGAGCATCAGCCCCACCGGGCAGAGCCATACGCCGGCAGTGATGAAGCTGGAGCGCTGAGCCCGGTGGGCAAAGTGGCAGTCCGTGAAAATTTCTTGTCCGGTTTGGTCCTCTGGCGCGGTATATCCACTCCCGCCAGATACCAGCCATGAAATATCTTCTCCTCGCACTCCTCACCCTCGCCGGCATCGCCACTGCTGCACCGCTCGTTTATGAAGGCACCAGTGGCCCGGGCAAAGGCAAGCACGTCGTCTTCATCGCCGGGGATCATGAGTATCGGTCGGAGGAGTCACTGCCTGCTCTCGCACGCATCCTGGCGAAGCATCACGGCTTCAAGTGCACGGTCCTGTTTGACATCGACAACGATGGCAACATCTCCGCCGGCGATCCTTCGAACATCCCCGGTTTGGAGGCTCTGGACAGCGCTGACCTTGCCGTGGTGTTTCTGCGCTTCCAGGCCCTGCCTGCGGAGCAGATGAAGCATTTTGATGCGTATCTGAAACGGGGCGGCCCCGTGGTGGGCATGCGCACCGCCACGCATGGCTTCAAGACCACGAAGGACGACCCCTTTGCGAAGTATTCTTTCGACAGCAAGGTCAGTGGTTATGAGCTGGGCTTTGGCCATCAGGTGCTCGGCCAGACCTGGGTGGGGCACTACGGAAAAAACCACCAGCAGAGCACGCGCGTCAGCATCGTGGATGCCATGCGGCAGCATCCCATCCTGCGCGGCGTGAAGGACATCTGGGTGCAGGCCGGCGGCTATGTCGGTAAACCCATCTCAGGAGATATTTTGACCATGGCGCAGCCGCTCAATGGCATGGCGCCTGACTCACCGGCGGACAGCACAAAGCCTCCGATGCCGAGCGAGTGGACACGCACCTACAATTCTGAATCCGGCAAGGAAGGACGTGTCTTCACCAGCCTCTACGGCACCTCGGAAGACATCACGAACGAGGGCTATCGCCGCATGATGGTGAACGGTTGCTTCTGGGCCCTGGGCCTCGAAGACGCCATCAAGGCAGACATGGACATCTCCTTCGTGGGTGCCGCGAAGCCAAACACCTTTGGCGGTGGTGCTTATGCGCGTGGCATCAAGCCGGAGATGTATGCAGGCTTTACGAATCCGATTCCCGCGAACAATAACACAAAGGGCAGCGCGCCGAAGCCGGTGAAGAAGGAAGAGCCACAGGCAGCGAAGGCAGATGCAGCCACGAAAGCGGATGCAGCCGCGAAGCCTTCGGTGGTGACTGGCAAGCCTGCACGCTACGTGCGTGTCGAACTCCCTGGAGACAAGCGCTGCCTGAACATCGCCGAGATCGAAGTGATGAGCGGTGGCAAGAATGTGGGCAAGGGCGGCAAGGCCACGCAATCGACCACCACCAATGGTGGCGTGGCCGAAAGAGCCTTTGATGGCAACAAAAGCGACAACTGGGGCAAGGGCGGGCAGACCCACACCAAGGAAAATCAGCCGAACACTTGGTGGGAGGTTGACCTTGGCTCAGCCCAGCCAGTGGACAGCGTGGGCCTCTGGAGCCGCAGAGGTTTCCCGGAACGCCTCGGTGGTTTCACGCTGCAGTTGCTCGATGATTCACGCAAATCTGTGTTTGAGATCAAGAACGTGGCGGCGCCTGAGTCGATGACGATTGATATCAAGGCCGGTGGCAAGCTGACCTACCTCACCTTTGAAGGGAAGCCTGGCAAGCCAGCATCGGCAAAGGATGCCAGCGCGGGCGGCAGCAAGCCGGAGCCACAGCTCTTCCCAGTGCCAGCAGACTATAAGGATGCCCTGCCCTTCAGCTTCACGAAGGGCGAGACGATCGCCATTCTGGGCAATGGCCTGCCCGACCGCATGCAGCATGATGGCTGGATGGAGACGCTGCTGCAAAGCGCCATGCCAGAGCTGAACGTGCGCTTCCGCAACATGAGCGCCAGCGGCGACCGGCCAAACTCCTTCCCGCGCAGCGGGGGTCACATGCACATGACGGACTACCTCCGCCATGTGAAGCCGGATACCGTGTTTGCCTTCTTCGGGTATAACGAATCGTTCGACAACAAGCCTGCGGACTATCAGAAGCAGCTCGTGGACTTCGTGAAGTATGTGCGCGGCACCAAGGCAAACGGGAAAAGCTTCCCACGCATTGTGCTCTTCAGCCCCATCGCGCATGAGAACACGAAGAATCCGAACGTGCCGGGCGGCCAGGAGCACAATCCCCTGCTCGAAGCCTACACGAAGGCCACTGAAGATGCAGCGAAGGAAACCGGGGTCGCTTTTGTGGATCTCTTCCATCCTTCACAGGCCCTCTTCCAAGCGGCCAAGGAACCACTCACCCTCAATGGCGTGCATCTGACGGCTGAAGGCAATCGCCAGCTCGCCGAGGTGATCGCCAAGGCGCTGCTCGGCAAGCAGGTGAGCGCCTCCCCCTCCATGGAGGAACTGCGCGAGGCCGTGACGAACAAGGACATGCACTGGAATGCCCGCTACCGTGCCCGTGATGGCAATGATGTGTGGGGCGGCCGGTCCACCCTGGCCTTCACCGATGGTCAGACCAATGCCGTGGTGCTGCAGCATGAGCTGACGATGCTCGATGTCATGACCGCAAACCGTGATGAGCAGGTGTGGGCACGCGCTGCGGGCAAAGACAAGAAGATCGATGACAGCAACGTGCCAGCGCCCGTCCCGGTCATCTCGAATGTCGGTGGTAAAAGCAAGTCATCCAGCGCGGTCAAGGAAGGCACGCTGAAGTACATCAGCGGTGAAGATGCCATCCAGCAGATGGCCTTTGATCCACGCTTTGAGATGAACCTGTTCGCCGATGAGGCGAAGTTTCCGCAGTTGGTGAATCCGGTGCAACTGCAGGTCGACACCAAGGGCCGCCTCTGGGCCGCTGTGTGGCACACCTATCCGACGTGGGAGCCGCTCAAGGAAATGAAGGACGCGCTGGTGATCTGCCATGATGACAACAACGACGGCAAGTGCGACCGCGTGACGGAGTTCGCCAAGGTGCAGAATCCACTCGGCTTTGAGTTCTGGAACGGCGGTGTCATCGTGACCAGTGCGCCGGACATCCTGTTCCTCAAGGACACCGATGGTGATGATGTGGCGGATGTGCGCCAGATCATCCTGCAAGGCGTGGACTTCGCGGACACGCACCATGGGGCAAACAATCTGGTCATGGGTCCCGATGGCGGCATCTACTGGCAGAGCGGTGTCTTCATGCAGCACAATCACGAGCATCCATGGGGCCCTTCTTTGCAAGCCGGGGCGAGTGCGATGTATCGCTTTGATCCGCGCCGGTTCACCATCGCCATGCACGCGGCGAACTCGCCGAACCCGCATGGCATCGCCTTTGACACCTGGGGTTATCAGTATGCCACGGATGGCACCGGCGGACGCGCCTATCAGGTGCGGCCTGACGGCAGCGGCTTCAAGATGTACGAGCTCCTGAAGAAGGAAGTGCGTCCCGTCACCGCCAGCGAGATCGTCAGCAGCACCCACTTCCCGGAGGACATGCAGGGTGACTTCCTGATCTGCAATGTCATCGGCTTCCTCGGCATCAAGCACTATGACCTGGCCCGCAATGCCGAGGCCGGCACCGTGTGGGGAGAGCCTGCGGGCGCTGAGCTCACGGTCAAAACCCTGCAGGCTGATGGCAGCACCACCGAGGACAAATCACGCGGCCTGCTGATGAGCGGCGACAAGAATTTCCGTCCGAGTGATGCCGTCTTCGGCGCCGATGGCGCGCTCTACATTGCCGACTGGCACAATGTGATCATCGGCCACATGCAGCACAACGTGCGTGACCCAAATCGTGACCACAAGCACGGCCGCATCTACCGCATGACCGCGAAAGGCCGTGAGCTGCAGAAGGCCGTGGCCATTGACGGCCAGCCCATCCCTGCCCTGCTGGAGAACCTGAAGCACCCAGCGGATGGCGTGCGCCACCGCACCCGTGTGGAGCTCAGTGAGCGCCCCACCGCCGAGGTCATCGCCGCGACGAAGGAGTGGATGAAGCAGTTTGATGCCACGAAGAAAGAAGACGCGCATCATCTGCTCGAAGCCCTCTGGGTGCATCAGCAGCATAATGTCCGTGACCTGGCGTTGTTAGGCCAGCTTCAGAAATCACCTGAACTGCATGCGCGCAATGCTGCCCATGTGGTGCAGCAGCTTTGGTTCAATGTGGAAGCCACCACCAAGGGCGGCGTCATCGCCGGTGAGGTGGAGGCCAAGGCGCAGAAGTCCGGCATCCTCAGTGACACACCGGAGCTCACCACCATCCGCGTCGCCACCATCCCGGAACGTCTCATGTATGATGTGAAGGAGCTCACCGTGAAGTCGGGCAAGAAGGTGAAGCTCACCTTCGCCAACACGGACGTGATGCCGCACAACCTGCTCATCCTGAAACCGGGCAAGGCAGATGCCATCATGAATGCCGCGATCACCATGGGTGCGAAGGGCTTTGAGAATGGATTCATCCCTGAAGGCGGTGACGTGATCTGGCACACGAAGCTCCTGGATCATGCGAAGGAAGAAGTGCTGGAGTTCACCGCTCCCGCCCCCGGTGACTATCCTTACATCTGCTCCTTCCCCGGCCACGGCATCATCATGCGCGGCGTGCTGAAGGTGAAGTGACCCGATGACCGTAATGGGGGCATTCCTGCCCCCTCTCTGACGGGCCAGGAATGGCCCGATTACATCAGCACATGATTTTCGATCAAGGTGAACTCGCCTTCGCGTAGCTTTGCCTCGGTCGGATTTCTTTGGATGTATTCCCGAAATGCGCGCAGCTCGTCGTAATCACGCACGATGCGGTTGTAGCTGTCCTCCATCCAAAATGCCTGCTGGGTCCGGCCAAGGCCTGCATTGCAAACGCGGGCGCTGTATCCTTTCATACCGCCGATCAGCTTGAACACATTTTCGTCGTCGTTCGGTTTCAAGATGAGATGAACATGATTCGGCATGATGACCACGCTGTCGAGATGCAGCCGCAGACCATCAAACTTGGTGATCGCCTCTTCGACCCGTTTTCGAACCTGGGCATCACGCAACGCGCAACTTCCATGCCCTGCATCCAGCCAGGCATCCATGCGCTCGGTAAAGCGCTCGGCGTATTCCAGTGTATCCGTCTGCGACCACGGCTGCGGATGATGCGCGAGCCACGCGTTTCTCTGCCTGATCCACTCTAGCAGCAACGCCTGCGGCACCGAATCAGCGAGACGGAAGGTGAAGAAGTAGCTTGAGCCCGGCTGAACCCAATGCGGCAGGGTTTGCTGAGTGATCTCGACCGGCAAGTTGCGGCTCAAGCACTGAAATGGCACGGTGTGGCGCATGGCTGGCAATTGGGGAATTCGTGGTATTACACAGGCCTTCTGAGAGTATTGGGGGCATTCCTGCCCCCTCCCTCACGGGCCAGGAATGGCCCGATTACTCCTGCTCCCGCTTCCAGGCTTTCAGGATCATGTCCAGCAGGCCGGGGTAGCGGGCATCCAGCTCCTTGCGACGCACGCGGCTGGTCAGCTCCACACCACGGCGCTCGCTGTGGATGATGCCTGACTCACGCAGGATGCGGTAGTGCTGCGAGCAGGTGGACTTGGGCATGGCACACTTCAGCCGGCCGGTGGTCTCCACGCAGTTCAGGCCGTCCTCAGCCTTGCGCAGTTCCGCCACGATGCTTAGGCGCACCGGATCTGACAGCGCATGGAGGATGCCTGGCAGGGTGATGCTATCGGGCGGAGGATGGTGGAGAGGTCTGATAAAAGGATCATACACAAATTTCACTTGCAGTTCAATGATTCTTTAGTTCTGTATTTGTGAACTTCGGAACAAACAAACTTATGCCTGCTCTCCTCGATCCCATTCAAGTCGGTGCCCTGAACCTTCCCAACCGCATCTTCCTGGCCCCTCTCACCCGTTCCCGCTCCGGACAGCAGCGTGTGCCAAACGCGCTCATGGCCAAATATTATCGCCAGCGATCCAGCGCCGGCCTCATCCTTTCTGAAGCGACCTCGGTCACCCCGATGGGTGTGGGCTATGCGAACACGCCCGGCATCTGGTCCAAGGAGCAGGTGGCCGGATGGAAGCTGGTGACCCAGGCCGTGCATGAGGCGGGCGGCCGCATCTTCCTCCAGCTCTGGCATGTGGGCCGTGTCTCGGATCCGCTCTTCCTGGACGGCGCGCTGCCGGTGGCTCCCAGCGCCATTGCCCCTTCCGGCCATGTGAGCTTGGTCAGGCCGGAGAAGTCCTTTGTCACACCGCGCGCCCTGGAACTCGCCGAGATCCCAGGCATCATCGAGGCCTATCGAAAAGGAGCGGAGAATGCCCAGCTCGCCGGCTTTGACGGTGTGGAGGTGCACGGCGCGAACGGCTATCTGCTGGACCAGTTCCTGCAATCCACGAGCAACCGACGCACGGATGAGTATGGCGGCTCTTTGGAAAACCGCGCGCGCCTGATGCTGGAGGTCACGGATGCGGTGGTCTCAGTATGGGGTGCTGACCGCGTGGGCATGCACCTGGCTCCACGAGCTGATGCACACGGGATGGGCGACGCGAATCCGCTCGAGACTTTTAGTTATGTCGCCCGTGAGCTCGGCCAGCGGAAGATCGCCTTCATCGCCGCGCGTGAGCATCAGGCCCCGGACAGCATCGGCCCCGCGCTGAAGAAGGCCTTTGGCGGCGTGTATGTGGCAAATGAAAAGTTCACGCTGGAGAGTGGCAATGCCATCCTGGCAGCGGGTGACGCGGATGCAGTGGCCTTTGGTGTGCCCTTCCTGGCAAACCCCGACCTCCCCGCGCGCTTTGCCCAGGGCGCCGCGCTGAATGCTCCTGATCCCGCCACTTTTTATGCGGACGGAGCCCATGGCTACACCGATTACCCTACGCTATGAAGCCACACGCAGGCCTGCTTTACTCCGTCCTGGACCTCTCCCCCATCCTGGAGGGCGAGACCGCCGCGCAGTCGTTTCAGCATTCGCTGAACTTGGCGCAGCACGTGGAGAAGTGGGGCTATCACCGCTACTGGGTGGCTGAGCACCACAACATCCCCGGTGTGGCCAGCGCGGCCACCTCCGTGGTGATCGGACATATCGCAGGCGGCACCTCCAGCATCCGCGTGGGTTCCGGCGGCATCATGCTGCCCAACCATGCGCCGCTGGTGATCGCGGAGCAGTTTGGCACGCTGGAGTCCCTGTATCCAGGCCGCATTGATCTCGGCCTCGGCCGTGCGCCCGGAGGCGATCAGACCACGGCGCGTGCACTGCGCCGCGGGCTCGGCAGCAGTGGCGATACCTTCCCCGCCGATGTGGAGGAGCTGCAGAGCTATCTGGGCAAGCCGGAACCCGGGCAGCGGGTGAAGGCCGTCCCCGGGCAGGGTCTGAATGTGCCCCTCTATTTGTTAGGCAGCAGCACCTTCAGTGCCTCCCTGGCCGCGGAGCTCGGGCTGCCCTTTGCCTTTGCCTCCCACTTTGCCCCGGAGATGCTGCACCAGGCGCTGGAGATCTATCGCAGCCATTTCCGTCCTTCCCTCCAGTTGGCGAAGCCGCACGTGATGGTGGGCGTGAATGTCTTCGCGGCGGACACGGATGCGGAGGCAGAGCGGCTCTTCACCTCGCTGCAGCAGGTCTTTCTCAATCTGATCCGCGGCTGGCCGAAGCAACTGCCGCCGCCTGTGGATGACATCCACAAAATCTGGAACGCCGTGGAGGCGGCGCACGTGGACCGCATGACCCACTGCTCCGCCGTGGGGGGTCCGGAGAGCTTCCGCCAGCAGATCGAATCCCTCCTGGAGGAGACCCAGGCGGATGAGCTCATCGCCACGGCGCATGTCCATGACCAAGCCGCGAGGCTGAGGTCCTTTGAGATCGCCGCAGAGGTGTTTCAGAGCCTGCGAAAGTCGACATCTTGACTTGTGGGGTGCGCCCCAGGCTTGCGATCATCAGAACCTTTCATCATCTTTAACCTAACGAACAATACATCACACTATGGAATACAGACAACTTGGCGGGTCGGGCTTCAAGGTTCCGGCACTCACACTCGGCACGGGCACCTTTGGCGGAGGCACGGAGTTCTTCAAGGAATGGGGCGCCTCGGATGTGGCGGAGGCCTCGCGCCTCATCGATGTCAGCCTGGATCATGGGCTGAACATGTTTGACTCGGCGGACATCTACTCAAACGGCCTCGCCGAGGAGATCCTCGGGCAGGCGATCAAGGGTCGGCGTGACAAGGTGCTCATTTCGACCAAGGCGACCTTCCGCTTTGGCGAGGGGCCGAATGATGTCGGCTCGTCCCGCTGGCACCTCACCCGCTCCGTGGAGGCCGCGCTGAAGCGCCTCGGCACAGACTATATCGATCTCTTCCAGCTTCATGGCTTTGATGCCGTGACCCCGGTGGAGGAGGTGGTGGGCACGCTGGATGACCTGGTGCGCGCCGGAAAGATCCGCTACATCGGTGTCTCGAATTTCTCCGGCTGGCATCTGATGAAGTCCCTGGCGCATGCGGACAAGTTTGGCCTAACACGGTATGTGGCAAACCAGACCTACTACTCCCTCATCGGTCGTGAGTATGAGTGGGAGCTCATGCCGCTGGGCGTGGACCAGAAGGTCGGCGCGGTGGTGTGGAGCCCGCTGGGCTGGGGCAGGCTGACCGGCAAGATCCGCCGTGATGCGCCGAAGCCGGAGACGAGCCGTCTCAATCACAAGCTGAGCCAGCAAATGGGCCCGCAGGTGGAGGATGACTATCTCTACAAGGTGGTGGATGCGCTGGATGAAGTGGCCGCCGAGACCGGCAAGACCGTGCCCCAGGTGGCGCTGAACTGGCTGCTGCAGCGCCCGACCGTCTCCACCCTGGTCATCGGCGCGCGCAATGAGGAGCAGCTGAAGCAGAACCTCGGCGCGGTGGGCTGGAAGCTCACGACCGAGCAGGTGGCGAAGCTGGATGCCGCGAGTGCGAAGCCAAAAATCTATCCCTACTGGCACCAAACCGGGTTTGAAGAGCGCAATCCGTTTCCGACGGCTTGAGCGTGATGAGTGCAGAGAAGCGCGCCTTGTCTACTCGGGGCGCGCTTTTGCGCACCTACTTCACGCCGCGCAGATGCACGTCAAACCACTCGGCAAACCGCGTGTAATCCGGCTGGCGGTCGGGCCAGCCGTGACCGGCCCCTGGCTTAACCACAAGTTCAGCAATCACTCCCGCCTCCTTGGCCTTGGCCACAAAGGCCTCCGCCTGCTGCATGGGGACAAGCGTGTCCTGATCACCATGGATGATGAAGGTGGGCGGCAGCTTGGCGGTGACATGGTAGATCGGAGACACCTCCTTGCCGAGACGTTGGCGGCCTTCGGGAGTATCCGCTTCGGCACCAAAGGCAGCTTTGTAGTTTTTCAGCGTGCCGACGCCCACCGCATCCTCGCCGGGCTTGCCGTAGTTCAGGAAGTCGGTGGGTGGATACAGGCAGGCGATCGCCTGGATGGCGCTGCTTTCACGGTCGGTGGGGTCCTTGGCCTGAGGATCACCCGCGGTGCCATGCACGCCCATCGTCAGTGAGAGATGCCCGCCGGCACTCCCGCCGCTGATGCCGAGCTTGTCGGGATTAATGCTCCACGTCTTGGCATTGTGCCGGATGAAGCGGATGGCGCGGTGGATGTCCTGCGTGATCTCGGGAATGATGAACTTTGGCTGGCAGCCATGGCGCACGGAGAAGACCGTGTAACCCCGCTCAAGGAAGGGCACATAGTAGTCAGGCGTGTTCGGCGAGTAGCCAGAGACCCAGCCGCCGCTGACCATGTAGACAATGCCGAAGCCATTCGGCTTTTCAGGCGTGATGACATCCAGCGTGAGTGCCACGCCGACCTTGCGGCCATAGACCACATCCCCCACCTTCGTGTGCGGAGGCATGACGGGGCGTTTGACCTGGGCATGCAGCGAGGTGCCAATCAGGAAGACGAGAGCAAGGAGACGAAGAGCGTGATTCATGAGCGCTCTCCAATACGCGGACCGAGAGACAAAACTGGCACGCACCTGGGCTGGTCACCCCGGCTTACCAGAAACATCCACCCGTGCGCCACGTCATCATCTCACCATGAAGAAAGCCGTCCTGACCCTGCTTTTGTCCGCCTCCAGTGCGTTTGCCGCCGTGAAGATGCCATCCGTGATCTCGGATCACATGGTGCTGCAGTCCGAGAAACGCGTGGCCATCTGGGGCTGGGCAGATGCCGGTGAGGCCGTGACGGTCGAGTTCGCGGGGCAAAAGCAGACCACGAAGGCAGACGCGGACGGCAAGTGGCAGATCAGGCTGGAGCCAATGCAGGCGGGCAGCGCACCACAGGCCATGAAGGTCAGCGGCACGAACAGCATCACGATTCAAGATGTGCTGGTGGGTGAGGTGTGGCTCGCTTCAGGCCAGTCAAACATGGCTTTCAAGGTGGGGCGCGGCCGCGATGCCGAGGCGGAGATCGCCGCCGCGAAGTTTCCACAGATCCGCATGTACACCGTGACGCGCAGCGCTCAGCCAGGGCCGCAGGCGGATTGCGGGGGCGAGTGGGTCGTGTGCTCGCCGGAGAGCGTCGCATCGTTTTCCGCTGTGGCCTATTTCATGGGGCGCGAGCTGCATGAAAAGCTGAAGCGGCCCGTCGGCCTGATCAATTCATCAGTCGGCGGCACGGACATCGCCGCGTGGACGAGCGAGGAGGTGCAGCTGCCCATCCCGGAACTGAATGCCTTCATCGAAAAATGGCGTCAGACAGACGCCAGCTTTGATGTGGAGAAGGCCAGGCAGGACTATGCGCAGCGGATGGTCCGGTGGAAGACCGCCGCGGAAAAGGCGACGGCAGGAGGCAGGAAGGCCCCGCGCAAGCCGGCCTCGCCCATGCAACCGCGCCTCACCTCGAACTATCCCGCGTATCTGTTTGAGGGCCGCATCAAGCCGCTGATCCCCTACACCCTCCGCGGAGCCGTGTGGTATCAGGGCGAGCACAACTGCAGCACCATCGAGGCAGGGCTGCTCTATCGCCTGCAGATGCCGCTCCTCATCTCGGACTGGCGCACGCGCTGGGCGGAGGAGTTTCCCTTCGCCTGGGTGCAGCTGCCCGGATACACCAAGAGCGGGCCGGGACGTGCCTTCGTGCGTGAGGCACAACTGCAAACGCTGAAGGTGAAAAACACCGGCATGGTGGTCACCTTGGACATCGGGGATAACAATGACAATCATCCCAAGAACAAGCAGGATGTGGGCAAGCGACTGGCCACCTGGGCGCTGGGCAGAGTCTATGCCCAGGACATGTTTGACACCTCCGGCCCCCTCTTCACCGGCCATGAGATCCGTGGCAGCGAGGTGGTGGCTGTCTTCTCACATACCGAAGGCGGCCTGACCACGCGGGACGGCCTCAGGGGCTTCAGGATCGCCGGCGCGGACAAGGTCTTGAGGCCGGCGCAGGCACGCATCGAGGACAAGAAAGTCGTCATCAGCTCTCCGGATGTCCCGAAGCCCGTGGCCGTGCGTTACGCCTGGGAGTCCGGGCCTGAGGCCACGCTCTTCAATGGTGCGGGACTGCCAGCCTCCCCCTTCCGCACGGATGACTGGAAGGAATGATGCCCCAACCAGAAGTATTGCAAAAAAAATTCCCCATCCTTTGACTGCCTGCCGCCTCTGCCCGCCATGAAGACCTCCGCTCGGATCTGCTCGCTCCTTGGCATCCATCTCGCCTTCACCGCGCATGCCGAGGTGAGTCTCCCCGCCGTCATCTCGGATCACATGGTGGTGCAGGCCGGAAAACCGGTGGCCATCTGGGGCTGGGCGGATGCCGGTGAGGAGGTAGTCGTGGACTTTGCAGGGCAGAAGAAGACCACAAAGGCCGATGCCAAAGGTGACTGGCAGGTGAAGCTCGATCCGCTGGCCCCCGAGAAAAAGGGGCAGGAGCTGCGTGTGCAGTCGAAGGTCGTGAAGAACGTGCTCGTCGGCGAGGTGTGGCTGGCCTCAGGTCAGTCAAACATGGCCATGCAGATCAAGGGGGAGCTGCATGGCTCCGTGGACCATGCGGACGCGGAGATCGCGGCGGCGAACCACCCGGAGATCCGCGTGTTTGTGCATGACGCGCCGTTCGCCATCTATGAGCTGCCCGTGCCGGATGATGCAGCGGCGAAGGATCGCCCTGGCAGATGGCAGGTGTGCTCTCCAGAGACCGTGGGTCCTTTCTCGGCCATGGGCTATTTCTTTGCGCGTGACCTGGCGGCAGAGCTCCAGCAGCCGGTGGGCATTTTGACCTCGGCCGTCGGCGGAACACCCATCGAGGGATGGACCAGCCTTTCGGCCCAACAAAAAGTGCCGGAACTGAAACCGCTGCTCGAGGACTGGACAAAGCGGCTGGACGGTTTCGTGCCGGAAGCAGAGCAGAAGAAGTTCCTCGACAAGAAAGCCGTGTGGCTGAAGGAGCGCGCCGCGGCGCTGAAGGCGAAGCAGCCGGTGGCAAAGGCGCCCCTGCCCTTCAAGAACCTGCAGGTCATGAAGCCGGGCGGCCTGTATGCAGGCATGATCGAGCCCCTCGCGCCCTACACCCTGCGCGGCATCATCTGGTATCAGGGCGAGCGCAATGCCGCCGGCCCCTTCACCTGGCTCTATGGCCGTCAGCTCCAGCTGCTGATCAGCGACTGGCGTGCGCGCTGGGCGGACGACATCCACTTCGCCTGGGTCCAGCTCCCGGCCGTGAAGGGCGTGCAAAAGCTGCCCTCAGAACCCAAAGGCTGGGGCGTGGGCGTGCGTGAAGGTCAGCGCCGCACGCTCAGCTTGCCCCACACCAGCATGGCCATCACCATGGACCTGAAGGGCGAGCTCAACGGCCATCCGACCAACAAGGTCGACTACGCGAAGCGCCTCTCCGCCGTGGTGCTGCATGACGTGTATCAAAAGGCAAACCCGCTGCCCACAGGCCCGCTTTTCAAAGCCGCGAGCGTGGAGGCCGGCAAGATGATGCTGACCTTTGATCACGCCGCAGGCCTGAAGGCCAGAGAGGGCAAGCTGGAGGGCTTCGCCATTGCCGGAGCCGATGGAAAGTTCCTCGCCGCCAATGCCAAAGTGGACGGCGGTCACGTGGTCGTGTGGCACGGCAAGGTCACCGAGCCGAAGACCGTGCACTATGCCTTCGCGGGGAATCCGAAGGGCAATCTGGTGAACGGGGCGGGGATTCCCGCTTCACCGTTTAGTACAGAGTGAGGGGTGATGCGGTGAAGGCGGCGGGATTTTAACCGCTAATAGGACGCTGATGAGACGCTAATAAAGGCGGGGAAATAGGTCTGATGGGGCCCGTGTGCCCCACCATGAGCATGGGCCGAGACATTTTTCGCTGCCTATTATGTAGAGGCCTATCAGAAGACGATTCACCAGGGTTGAGCTGCCATGTGGCATAGGACTATATTCTGAAATATCATCCATGGGAGAAAACGACCAACTACAGCCCAACAAGAACAGCGCCCCTTGGCCTTTCGAAGATCTTCCAAACGTAGCCACGTTCACTTCCCGACATGTGCTCGAGGGGGCACCCATTTGCTTCGTCTATCATGGCTGGGATGATGGCGCTTGGCAATTTCTGCCCGATCGGGTCACGGAGCAATCCGATGCCAAGCTGGTTTGCTTGAAAAACGTCTTTGAGATCGATGCGAGCATCGGTGAACTCGCCGACCTGCCCGAAGGTTGGATGGCGAAAAGAGCGGATCGATCGTGTCGCTGGGAACGCAGCCGAGATCACCCCTATCCCGTGTTCGCCGATGATGGATTTTACCTCGATGATGCCACGATTTATGAAACGTTATATCCAGAAACCTACACGATCCCGGCGGCCGCCGTGCGGACGAGTCTTCAGAAAGGGCAGCTAGTGAAGCTGATTTTTCGTTTCGCTGATGAATGGTCTTCAAGGCAAGACAATGAGTGCGAACGCATGTGGGTGGAGGTCATCGAGGTGGATGACGAGAACGGCTGCTACAAGGGATCGCTGCGCAATGATCCACATTTAAATCAGCGGATCTCGTTCGGACACGAGTTTTGGTTTCATCCTGTTCACGTATTTGCCGTGGAAGATGAAGCTTCGTGATTTTCCCTGCGTGACATGAGTTTTCATGAGTGGTTTGGATGACACACCCGATTTTTAATGGCCCTTCGTTCTCTTTGCTCCTGCCATGTCACGCGCGCTGCTCATCATCCTGGTTCTGATCCTGGCGGGGATCCTGGTGCCGTTTGCGATTTGGGGGGAGAGGTTTGACGCGGCACTCAGTCTTGAGGGCACGCGCGCCTGGATCTCTCAATATGGAGAGTGGGCAGGCCTCGCCGGGGTGCTGCTGCTGGTGGCAGACATTTTACTGCCAGTGCCCAGCACCGTGGTCATGTCTGCGCTCGGGCTGACCTATGGGTGGTTCATCGGTGGACTGCTGGCCTCAGCAGGGTCCTTCCTCGCGGGACTCATCGCCTATGGGGCGTGTCGTTGGTTAGGACGTCCAGCCGCCCTATGGCTGGCCGGGGAGGACGGACTGCGGCAGGGGGAGGCCCTTTTCGCCCGCCGCGGTGGCTGGCTGGTGGCCCTGTCACGCTGGATGCCGGTGCTGCCGGAGGCCATCTCCTGCCTGGCCGGACTGGTGAGGATGAATCTACGCGTCTACCTCGTGTCCCTGGCCTGCGGATCTCTCCCGGTCGGTTTTGCCTTTGCGGCCATCGGCGCGCTGGGCAGTTCACACCCCGGCACCGCCATGGCCCTGAGTGCGCTCGTGCCGGTCATGCTGTGGATCACGGCGCGTCGATGGATGCGCCGCTGATTGATGAATGGCGTGCATACCCAAATCCTCCATCGGGAGTTCGGCGGAAACCGCCGTCATGGATCACGCCACCTCTTGCCAGTTCTTCTAGAAGCCTGATTCCGCCGGGCTTCCAGCCTCATCCCGGTCTAACACGGCCCAACCAGTAGTGTCTTCAGGTTAGGCCTACACCACTGGTTGGGGGATGTTCATTTATACCCATCCAGCCGACCCACCCCGCCCCTCACCGAGAGCAAAAAATGTTCTACAAGCGGTTTCTTTGAAATCGGAGCTTAATTTTCTCCACTTTTAGCCAAAAAACAGATTGACCCGCCTATCCCAGGTTTTTGTGAACAAGTGGGGTATTTTACTCATTTTCAGGCAAGTTTGGCGAATAAAGTGCTGGGTTATTCACAATTCGCTCACACCCAGGGGGATTTCTCACCGTGAAAACCATTCTCAAAATTATAACAGCAAACTGCCATTTTGGCCGCCAAAAAAAGTTTTGGCTGTGGAACACTGGAAACTGCGTTGAGAAACATACCCGACACAATGGGTAGGGTAAAAACATCTCGACCACACACAAGATATTGTGCATCCTCGCCTCCGCCTTTCGCTACATCTGGTGTTTATAGCTGAAGCGGCCCGATATTTTCCGCTTCCGTAGAATCCACCTTTCGTCCGAATCACCCTCTCCCGCCTGATATGGAAAAGACATACAAGATTGGCAACCGCGAGTTCCAGCTCGATCAGTCCAAAGCCGAGGCAGCCTTCGCTGCCAAGAAGGTCATCAATGGCCGCAAGAGCATGACCTTCAATCTGCTCCCGCTGAAGTATCAGTGGGCTTATGAGCTGTATCGCATCATGAAGGCCAACCACTGGGAGCCTGAAGACATCCAGATGCAAAAGGATGTGGAGCAGTGGCGCTCCCATGACGTCAGCCAGAACGAGCGCTGGATCATCATGATGGGCATCGGCTACTTCAGCGCCGCTGAGGGCATCGTCGGTGACAATGTGCAGCACGTGGTGCGTGAGCTGGTCACCGCTCCAGAGCTGAAGCTCGTCCTCGGACGCCATGCGCATGAGGAAAATATCCATGCGGATTCGTTGCTCTACATGATCTCATCCCTGGGAATCAACCCGCATGAATGCGAGGCCATGTTTGAGCAAATTCCTACCATTGTAAAAAAGAACGAATTTGTGACGCGCACTTCCAATGCGCTTCGTCGTGACCTCGACCTCACCCAGATCGAAAACAAAAAGCTCATGGCGAAGAACATCTTCGTCTTTGGCCAGTGCATGGAAGGCACGCAGTTCTACGGCCTCTTTGGCATGATCCTGGCCCTCTACCGCCAGAACAAGTTTCCCGGCATCGGCCAGATGTTCCGTTACACCTTGCGGGATGAGTCGAACCACATCGAGGTCTTCCGCAATCTCTTCATGGACCTGATCGAGGAAAACCCGGAGATCTGGACCCCGGAGTTCCGTGAGGAACTCGTGGACACCATGCGCGAGGCCATCACCCTCGAAAAAGAATTCATCCGTGACTGCCTGCCGGTGAATGCCGTGGGCCTCAGCGCGGACGAGTTCTGCCAGTACATTGATTTCATCGCCGATCGTCGTCTGGCGGGCTGCGGCCTGCCAGCACTCAGCCCCGGGGCCACGAATCCCCTCCCCTGGCTGGCTGACCTGATGGACGTGCGCAAGGAGCAAAACTTCTTTGAAGGCAAGGTCACGGACTACCAGAAGTCCTCTTCACTCGACCATTCCTCAGACGACGACCTGTAAATTTCCTGCTCCGGAAGTCCAGGCTGGCCCTCGACCAGCTTGGGTTTCCTATCTTCCCGAATACCTCGCATCAGTTAAGTAAAGTCAAGCCAAGTTCCAACCTTCACTCCCTCTCCCATCATGATTGCGAATCTCCTCCAGGAGGACAAACTCCTCCGCCAAGTCGCCAAAGCGCCCAAGGACCAGAAGCCCCGTCACGACTGGCGCTCAGTCGTGGACAGCCGTGATGCCACGCCCGCCCTGAAAGTCTCCGTCGCCGGTGCCGAGCGTGACTTTGACATGGGGGAGATCGCCGACACCATTGGCAACACCCTCGCGGACCTGTTTCTGGCCCGTAAAAAGGACGACGTGTACAGTGAGGTGAACCGCCGCTTTGTGCAAAACATCGCCCAGTCCGTGGCCGAGGAGCTGCATCAGCGCGTGAGCCAGATTGCCGTTGGGAGCGGCAAGGCGGCACCCCTGAGCGCGAGAGACCTCCACCAGTGCATCGAGCGCGCCCTGGTGAAAAACAATGCGCATGACGTGGCACGCACTCTGGCGGAAAAGCGTAAGCACCATGCGGAGTATGACCCCTTTGCCGAAAGCGCCGTCCCTCAGCCCCTTATCGTGAATACTAAAGTCATCCGTCGCAGCGGCCAGCTGGTCCCCTGGAATCATAACAAGATCGAAATCGCCGTCCGCAAGGCCTTCCTCTCCATGGAAATGGACTCCTCCCCTGCCGTGCAGGTGGCGGAGATCGTCAGCCGCGCCATCGTGGAGGAGAACAAGCAGTTCGTCCACATTGAGGACGTGCAGAACCTCGTCGAGGAAGAGCTCATGAAGCAGGGCTTCTTCAAGGTGGCCCGCGCCTACATCCAATACCGCGCCCTGCGCAGCAAGATGCGTGAGAGCGATGAGGAGCAGGCTGCCATCGATGCCGAGATCGAGAGCGAGCAGCAGCAGGCCCTCATCGTCGTCAAGCTGGCGGATGGAAACTCCTTCTTCTGGGACGGCACCGACCTCAAGAAGCGCATCGACTACGCCATGATCGGCCTGGATCTCTGCATCCCGCGCAATGAGATCGAGATGGAGCTCCGCCGCTCCTTGAACAGTGACATCACCATCGAAGACCTCAAGAAGACGGTCATCCTGAATGCCAAGACGCTCATGCAGCGTGATGCTGACTTCGGCAAATTCGCCGGCCGCGTCCTCCTTACCTACATCTATGAGGAAGTGCTCGGCTGGGACATCGTCCGTGATGGCATCGACCAGCTCAAGGAATACCATCGCCGCGCCTTCCGCCGCAATCTCAGCCGCGGCGTCGAGATCGACCGCTACAATCCAAAGCTGCTCGAGTTTGACCTGAACAAGCTCTCTGATGCCATTGATCCCTCCGCGGACATGGACTTCGATTTCCTCGGCATCCAGACGCTCTATGACCGCTACCTCATCGTCGACAAGAAGGTGAAGCCCAGCAAGCGCCTGGAGACCCCCCAGCTCTTCTGGATGCGCGTGGCCATGGGCCTCAATGTCGGCGAGCGTGACGGCAATCCCGAGGACAAGATCATCGGCATCTACCGCATGTACAAAGGCCGTCGCTTCTGCTCCAGCACGCCCACCCTTTTCAACAGCGGCACCCTGCACAGCCAGCTCTCCTCCTGCTATCTCTACAAGGTGGACGATAGCATCGAGTCCATCATGTATCGCGGCATCGCGGAGAACGCCTTCCTCTCCAAATGGGCAGGCGGTCTCGGCGGCTCCTGGACCGCCGTGCGCGGCACCGGCGGCTACATCAAGGGCACCAATGGCGAGTCCCAGGGCGTCATCCCCTTCCTGAAGCTGCATAATGACCAGCTCATCGCCGTGAACCAGGGCGGCAAGCGCCGCGGCTCCGGCTGCGCCTACCTGGAAGTGTGGCATAACGACATCGAGGACTTCCTCCAGCTCCGGGTGAACACCGGTGATGAGCGCCGCCGCACCCATGACCTGAACACCGCGAACTGGGTCCCTGACCTCTTCATGAAGCGCATGGAGTCCCGTGGCACCTGGACCCTCTTCCGTGCGAATGAAGTGCCGGATCTCCATGAGCTCTACGGCAGCGCCTTTGAAAAGCGCTATGAGGAATACGAGGCCATCGCCAAGACCGGCAAGATCTTCGGCCGCGAAGTCGCCGCCATTGATCTCTGGAAGAAGATGCTCAAGTCCATCTTTGAGACGGGTCATCCCTGGATCACCTTCAAGGACCCTTGCAACGTCCGCAGCCCGCAGGACCACGTCGGCGTCATCCACAGCTCCAATCTCTGCACCGAGATCACCCTGAACACCTCCGAGGAAGAAACCGCCGTGTGCAACCTCGGCTCCGTCCTCATCGACAACCATCTCGACGACAGCGGCAACATCGACCACAACCGCCTGCGCGAGACCATCCGCAGCGCCGTCCGCGCCCTGGATAACGTCATCGACATCAACTACTACCCCACCGAGGCCGCCCGCACCTCGAACACACGCCACCGCCCCATCGGCCTCGGCGTCATGGGCCTGCAGTATGCCCTCTACCGCAAAGGCATCGCCTTCGCCTCCAAGGAAGCCGTCGAGTTCAATGACGAGATGATGGAAGCCATCGCCTACTACGCCTACGAGGCCTCCAGTGATCTCGCCGGTGAGCGTGGCGCCTATTCCACCTTCAAAGGCAGCAAGTGGGACCGCGGCCTCCTCCCGCAGGACACCGTCGACCTCCTGGAAAAAGAGCGCGGCGTCACCGTGGAAGTGCCGCGCGGCGGCAAGATGGACTGGTCCGCCCTGCGGGCCAAGATCGCCAAACAGGGCATGCGTAACAGCAACGTCCTCGCCATCGCCCCCACCGCCACCATCTCCAACATCATGGGCTCATCCCCGTGCATCGAGCCGCTCATGAGCAACATGCTCGTGAAGTCCAACCTCTCCGGTGACTTCATGGTCCTCAATCCCTACCTCATCCGCGATCTCAAGAAGCGCGGCCTGTGGACGGACGAGATCCAGAACAAGCTCAAGTACATGGATGGCGAGATTGATGCCATCGAGGAAATCCCCGTCGACCTCAAGCGCCGCTACGCCACCGCCTTCAGCATTGACTGGTCCTGGCTCGTGGATGCCGCCGCCCGCCGTCAGAAGTGGATTGATCAGAGCCAGAGCGTGAATCTCTTCTTCGGCAGCACCGAGATGAGCATCCTCAGCCACATGTATCGCGGTGCCTGGCGCAAAGGCCTCAAGACCACCTACTACCTCCGCACCCGCAGTGCCTCGAACATCGAGAAAAGCACCGCCGAAGTGGAGAAGGAGATGCGCGGCATCGTCGGCCAGAAAGACCCCGCCAAGCGCGAGTACACCACCGAGGAAGCCGTCGCCTGCAGCATCGAAGCCATGCGCAACGGCGGCACCTGCGAGGCTTGTCAGTGATCTGGCGAATGAACATCTAGTCTATGACACCGAAATTTCATCGTCTTCAAACAGGACAGCTAAGGGAGTTCGCGCGTGTTGCGAGTTCTGCCACATCTCCTACTTTGATGCCGTCGGAGTTCTGGCACATTTACATCAAACTAGATTTTCAAAAGCGGTATGAAAATGCAGAAAACAAAGAGGACGGACGCTCTTTTGTTAAAAACGTGGCGCGTGCAGCTAGCGCCGCTGAGATTACCTTGCGTCAAGAGGATGGCCTAGTAATCGAGGTTCAAGGATCCGTCATTCACTGCCTAATCCTCGATCAATCTGGAGACACAAATTTGGTTCGTCAGCAGTGTCGTGCAATCAACAACGCGCTGCACTTTGTCTTTAGCGATGCAAGTATTGTCGAAGGATGGAGAATGACAGCTGATTGGGGAAAAACTCTTCTGGTCAGAGGTCGTGGAATCCACAACGATGATTCCTATGTATCCCTTGGAAATGCGGCCAACGCTCCCGCTAAACACCTGTATGCACAATTAGCCCGTCCATCAGAAGGTGAACGGCAGTTGAAGAGATATACACTTGGATGGCGTCGTGGCAGTCAGAGTCCATGGTTCCATGAGCCGCTCCCTGTTCGAATTGACGAAGAGTTTCAAAAGAGAGGCTCCACCGAGCTTTCTACTGCAAAAGCGAAAGATTTTTCTGTCACCAGTGCATTTACAAAACAAGCGAGGGCAGCCCCTGGAATTCACTCGGGCGGCGAACTGATTCAACTGAGCGCGAATCCCTCAGTTCAAACGCAGGAAGAGCCGTCCGTTCATTTTGGGTGGGTGATGCGCGCTGACCTGGATGGCTTTACAGCTCGTGTCGAAGGCTGCTACGATGATGACTCCAAACTTCTCAGGCTTGGACAGGACTTCGAAGCTATCATGGACACTGCGGCTCGATTCGCGGCACAACATGACGAACTTCTGATCCAGCTGCCTTGGGCTGGGGACAACTTCACGGCAGTTGTGACATTTTCTAACCGAGATGCTTACCAAGACGCAATCGAGAGGCGATACATCGAGTTCTCACTCGATTTTGACGACGCGCTCAGGGATGTGACGAGGGCAGCAGCCTTGCCTGGATGGGCGCAAACCACCGCTGGCGGCGACGTTCATGGAAATGCACAAGGCAATGTGTATGTTGGTTCCGTTGAATTTGAAGGCCGTCGCTTTCTTATTGGTGCGGGTCAGGGGGTGGGGCGTAGTGCCCAAGCTTTCTCAGACATGAATCCCGTCGTAGAGGAGTTGGTTATTCTCGATGAGGATTATCCACTATTACTCAAACCCTATCAGAGCGAATTCGCCAACCGACGAAAACATGATGGAGGTGATTCCACATTGTTTCGAAAGGCTGATCTTGCTCGATTAGCAGTGGCACACCAGCAGATTGAGAATGCTTTGGTCGCCGTAGCAAAGCCCGCTGTGTCTTCCGTCACTCTTGGTAGTGGTGCCAAGGCACAAGTTTCAAGCAGGCCTTATGCGACCCAAGAAAGTACATTGTGATGACTTGTTCTTTAGGGCAGTCTCCATGTGGCTTGCGAAAGCCACAATGCAGAGATGCAGCGGTCAAATTGGATTTAAAGTTATCTCGGGTGACCTTATCCAGCGAGACTATCAGGCGACAATAAATGTCGTCTTCTGCCCGTCACAGCTTAAACAGTTGGCTCCGATTGTATATTGTCGCGAGTCTTGGCTAAGAGATGATATCGACTGGCATAGCCTGAGTATTCAAAGGGAGGGAGATGTTTGGAATAGTTACCAGCAATTGTGCTGGATTCATCCCGCAGAATGGATGTTAGCGCACAACAATCGACAAAAACGTCTCCATACCGTTGTCGACGAAGGAGCAACATGGTTGAGAAACAACTTAACAAAGCTTTTGGAGTGTCACTGGGCCGGCCACCTTTTAGGGATTCATAAATGGCGCCCAGAATGGGGAGGCTGGGATCACGGACATGCGGGCACGAAAGAGTTTGTTTCCGAACGAAAAGCGCATGGGCTTCCGAACAACTGGGAGCTAACTTCTAACAATTGATTCTCATGAGTTTGCTCGAACGTTTTCAAGGCAGCGAAGGACAACTCAACACTCAAGAGGCGCTATCTCGCCATACCTCGCTTCGGAATGATCTGGAGGTAATCAATGCGTTTATCAAACAATCAGAAGTCATCGTTTATCCTCCAGGACATGTGCTTATCCAAAAGGGAGACACTGACCGTGATATTTTGTATATTCTCGCAGGAGAGGTGTCAATTGAGATCAACGGAGACACATCCAAACGTCGTCGATCTGGACAACACGTCGGTGAAATGGCGATGGTTAACACTTCGGCAGTTCGCAGTGCCACTGTTCGCGCCATCGTCGAAACTGCTGTGCTAAAAGTAAGTGTCCGAACGTTTTCAACTCTCGCAGATGGAGACAAAGGATTCCTTTGGAAACACATTGCCATTGAAATTTGTGATCGCCTTAATCAGCGGCTTACTGACATTAAACATCCCCACCGATTGGTGCTACTGATTCATGGAATACGAACACGTGCTGAGTGGCAACATGTGGTAAAGCACACACTGGAGGATGAACATACTACAGTCACTCCTATCAAATATGGATTCTTCGACTTGCTGAGTTTTTGGTGTCCCTTCTTCACGAGAGCCCGTCCAGTTAAGAAGATTGAAGAGAAAATCCGCAGTGCTATTTCCGACACTCGTTACACCGAGGTGGTCGTCATTGCACACAGCTTTGGGACTTATGCGATATCTAAAATTCTACAACGTAACCCTTGGATGAAGATCCAAAGACTACTCCTATGTGGTGGAATTGTGTCAGATGACTTTAAATGGGGCAGTTTGCCGAATAGGCCACTGACCATTTTGAACGACTGCGGGCACCGCGATTGGTATCCAGTCCTCGCTAGCGGTTTCAGTTTTGGATACGGGGCGACCGGGGTATTTGGCTACGGCACCAGCGAGGTTACAGATCGCTTCTTCAACTGCGGCCACAGCGATTTTTTCACCAAAGATTTTGTAAATGAGCATTGGAAGCCATTCGTAGAGACGGGCCACATTGAGAGGAGTCTATATGACCCTGAAACAAAATCATGGCTCATGTCTGTTTCGGCAAATAAGTTTATTATCTGGATGTTGACCTTGATGGGGGTTTTAATAGTGTTGATGACAGTGTTGTATGTCGCGCATTTATTTGGCTTTTAGTTGAAGTGCGAGGAGTGTGATGAAGTGATAGTATGGTCTCGCTTAGTTTCAGGCACACCTCACGATCCAATGCTTCACCAACTCAGTCCTACGTCTGACCTAGCTTGGAAAGCTGCGCTACGCAGGTTTGGGGTGATCATGGAGGGCGTGCTCTGCGTGGCGTATTTCTGCATCGGTTGCTGGGAGATCCAGACGGGTTTGAAGAACCCCACGTATGTCGGGTGGGTTGAAGGAGGCGCGGTTTACGTCCTCGGAGCGCCGCTATGCCTTTGGTTAGGCTGGCGGCGGAGGCAGGTGGACAACAATGGCATTCTCTTTTACTTGCTGCTGCCGCAGGTTGCCAGGATCCTCTCAGAGGGTCTGAAGTGGCGGGCTGGGGAGCCTCGGGCCGAGTGGCCTTGGGACAGCTGCCTGCTGGCGGCGGTGATCCTGGCCATGATCGTGTGGGAGATCCGCGTGCTTCGGAAGGATGCCTTGAGGGCGAGTGTTTGAAGGATGGTTAGGCGGAATGGGGCGAATGGGAACATCGGGCTTACCAGAAGCTCCACGCCGCTTTCGCCCATGACACGTGGGCTCCGATGCATTGATCCTTTGCAGGCGCGCCTCGCGTAAAAGTTTCGATAGGCAGGGGCCAAAGACGTGAATGCCCAAGGATCGCGCAAAGAAGAGGACTGCCCTTCAGTGCCCCCACGAACCCGGAACGGGTTCCATCATGCAGCCCAAGGGTGCCGAGCCTCAGCGAGCACTCCCTTGGGAACCAGTCAGCACCCATCCGCAGAGGTCCTCCGAACCGCAACGCGGTTCCGGCGGCGGAGGCCTCCTGGATGTGCGATACCTGCCGGAACTCCGTTGGAGTTCGGTGCCACGACGAGGCTGTCACGGCTGTTCCCAGGGTAGCGCTGCGCGCAACCCTGGGCTGCATGCCTCAAGGCCTTTGGCCTTGGAAACACAGGCGGATGTCAGTGGCATGGAGCCAATGCTGACCACCACATCTCTTCACCGCCCGAAAATCCGCTCCATGATCCTGTCCGCAGTGGCGGCCACATGGTTGAGCACTACGGTCTGGATATCGGCCACCTTCGTCACCCGGGGGAAGGAAAGGTAGAAGCTGCCCAGGCACTTCCCATCCACCCCGCGATACACATAAATGTCCAGCATGCTGGCCATCGTCACGGTTCGGGGAAATCCATTGTAACCACCCCCATAACCACCGGCCCTGGGATCTTCAACGACCTGGCTGCCGCCAGGAACGGAGATGTAGACGCCCGCCGCGCTGTTGTAATACCCACCGCCTCCAGTCGCCACCGAAGAGACCGTCCTCGGGCAGACCTGAATCACCAGATCAACGCCCGGCATCGGCGGGATGGGCTCATACACTGACGCATAGTCAGCGTTTCGAAACGGTGCCACCACCTGGTTGGCAGGGATCCGTGGCTTCTTCAGTCCCTGGATCACCTTCCCCTCGATCCCCGCTGGCAGCGCCGACACCAGCGCCCGCGCCGTCGAGTTTTCGGGCAGCGTCACCTCCTTGGAACGCCGGAGAAACACCGCAGACACCCCTTCGGAACCCGAGATCGACGCCCTGTCCAACGATCCCGACTGGCACACCGCCACTCTCTTGGCGCCCGCCACTTCCACCTGGGACTTCAGCCCCACATCATACGTCCCTTGGCAGGAGCACATCAGCAAACACGGCAGCAGGGCAAGGAGGATCGATTTCATGAACATTCACGAGCATAGCGTGCCGCCTCACGGTGCCAAGATTTTTGCCCATGGCCCGCACCCATCACACTCTCACTTCCCCTCCCGCTCTCCAAATCTCCTGTGAGAAAAATCCCCGGCCTGCATCGACCCACTCAATGACAACATCTCGACTATCGATATCACCCCTCAGGCATCGGTGACTATGAGAGGCAGGGTCATGAATGACTTCATCTCCCTCCTCTCCATTTCACTTCAAGCCGTCGGCGTCGTCCTGGCGGCAGACTTTGCCGCCGGTGTCATCCACTGGGTCGAAGACGCCTACATCCGCGAGAACACACCGGTGGTTGGGAAATGGATCGGCGTCCCGAACACCATCCACCATCACCTGCCGCGGAGGATGACGCGCAACAACTGGTTCAGGAGCAACTGGGACCAGGTGATGACCATGAGCGTGCTCGTCGTCATCGCCGCGCTGCTGGGACGGCTGACCTGGCAGGTGTGGCTGTTTGCCATCGTCGGCAGCAATGCCAACGAGGTGCACAAGTGGTCCCACCGCACACGCAAGGAGAACGGCCGGCTCATCTCCTGGCTGCAGGATAGGAAGATCCTGCAGACCCCGCATCACCACGCCATCCACCACACGAACCCCAAGGAGGTTCACTACTGCCCCATCACCAATGCCGTGAATCCCGTGCTGGACACCCTGCGCTTCTGGGTAGGCCTGGAATGGCTGCTGGAGCACACCGTGGGCCTGAAGCGCCAGCCGGACACCTCCGTTCCCGGCCAGGGCCTGGCCCCGGAGTGGATCACGGACCTGCGCCGCGCCGGATGATGAATGCCCGGCCCTTGGTGAGCGTCGGCGCGCGCATTTGTCTCGACATCGCCGCCCGCGCTTAAGAACATGGCCTCCCATGAAATACCTCAGCTTCATCGCCGCCGCCGGACTTGCCCTGTCGTCCCAACCCCTGAGCGCAGCCGAGGAGAAGGGGGTGACCATTCAGGAACCCATCGCCGTGCTGGACGGACTTTCCCGGGATGTGCTGAAGGATCTGCGCGCCGGGTCTAACAAGATGATGGACGCCGCCGGAGAGGCCTCCAAGAAGGCTGCGGAGTCCGAGGGCAAGCAGGCCACCTTCAAGATCGTCATTGGCAACATGGATCCTTTCCAGGCGGCGGAGGCACCCACCGTCACCCGCTACAAGATCGGCGGCAGGGTGGAGATGGAGCGCGTGGGCGGCGTGACCATCAGCGTGCATGTCCTGGCCGTGCTGGCGATCGACCAGCACCCGAAGGTGGAGAAGCTGAAGAAGGGTGACAAGATCACCATCACAGGCCGCATCGGCAATGCCGAGGTCCTGGGCCGCACGAGCGCCGAGCTGCACCTGGACGTGAAAGAGGTCAAAATCCTCTAGGCTCCTCTTTACCAGCTCTTTACCGAGCCGGGCTTGTGTCCGGACAGACCGCTGTGCTAGGCTCCTCACGCCATGAAGAAGATCCTCTGCCACACCCTCCTTGTCTCCATGCTCGCGGGCGCTCTTTCCGGAGCCGAGCCCCTCGTGGCGCCCAAGTGCGGACCGATACCCGCGCCCGAGCTCAAAACGAAATCAACATCAAAAGCAAAACCGGTTAGGCAAGTTCGCAGCTATCGGGACATCCTCGCGGCACTGCCCCCGGAGCTGGAGCCGGAGAACGCCCGGAACTGGACCGCAGCCCAGAAGGAAGTGGCGAATGGCATCCTGAAAAAGAAGCTCGTGGACGCGCAGCGCCCGATGACCATGCGCTTCAAGGTGCATGGCGTGGACCACTGGGGGCGCTTCACCGTCTGGTCCCACCTGCCTGCGGATGAGGGCTATGCCATCCGCGTCTTTGCCGGTGAGTGGAACCAGCCAAACATGCTGCCGAAACTCGCCACCTTGCGGAAAGGTGACCTCATCGAGATGAGCGGCGTCTGTGATCTCGCCAAGTTTGAAGACCTCTGGAACACCAAGTCGCTCTCACTCGGCATCGGCAAGGCCTCCATCATCAAGCTCGAACCCAGCGGCAAGCCCGCGCATCCGCCCGCCCATGTGCCAATCAAGCTGGTCTCCGCCGTCTATGGCTCCGGCACGAACTTCACCGAGGTCACCGCGCGTGTGCAGGCACTGCTGGATGAGCCCGGCGCCATCTTTTATGCCAATCCACCTTGGTTGGGCGCGGACCCCACGCCCGGCTGGAACAAGGCCCTGGTGATCGTGCATGAGGTCGATGGCCAGCGGCGCACCTTCAGCACCGGTGAGAATGGCGCGGTCAGTGCCGCCGGCCTGATGCAGTCGTCCACAGCACCGACTCCTAAAGCCTGACCTGACGTGACAAGACAGTGGCGAGTCGAGGATTGCGCTGTTTTAAAATCCACGCTATAACCCTGCTCATGTCATCCCACGTCGTGGATGGCTGAACCTCCAAACCGAGATCCGCATGAAAGCTCAAGACGCCAAAAAAGAGAAGAAGAAGCTCCCTCAAAAGACGACCAAGGAGAAGAAGCTCGCCAAACAGGAAAAGCGCGCAAAGAGAGACTGACCTCGATGAAGGCCGCCTCACGCCGAGGCACTCACTCTCAAGCTTCCCCTCACAGAGCTGGCAACGCCGGGAACCCACCGCGGCGCAGGTCTTCCACGTTCTTGGGCGTGATCACCAGGCCGTTCAGACGATACACCGGCTTCGCCACGAATCCGGGCTCACTCAGCCGGCGCTCGATGATCTGCCAGGCCAGGTCCACCAGCGGCGGCTGGTAGATGGAGGCATCCAGGTTTCCCTGAGCAACCAAGGTTAGGCCGCCCTCCTCACCGCGAAAGCCGTCCGTGCCGATGACCAGCATCTGCACGCGCTGCTCACCCAGCATGGAGGCCGCCCCCAGGGCGATCGCATCGCTGTGGGCATAGATCACATCAAACTGGCTCTGCAGGCGCAGCGCCTCGCGCACGCGGTCCTTGCCCCCCTGCCCCGTCCAGTCCGCAGGCGCATCATGCACCAGGATGGCGCCGGGCACCTTTTGTAGCGCCTCCATGAAGCCCTCATGCCGCGCCTGGCATTCCGCGCTGTGCTCATCCCCACGCAGCTCCACCACACGGCCTGTCGTCTCCGTCCGGCCCTCTTCCTGGGCTTTGCGCGTCAGCGCCTGCGCCACCACTTCACCGGCCAGCTTGCCGAGATCACGCTGACCCACCTGCAGCACTGTGGAGCATGGCAGCGAGGCCGCATTTTCACCGAGACCGATCACGAAGACACCCGCCTGCACGGCATCACCCACATGCGTGGAGAGGGCCCCTGCCTCCACGGGCGAGAGCAGGATGGCGGCGGGCTTTTCCGCCACCGCTTCATCGAACTGCCGCGCCTGGAGCGCGCTGTCACCCTTCGCATCCAGCACCTTCAGATTGCTGCCCTCACGGGCAAAGGCCAGGCGCGCCAGCTGCTGGCTCTGCGCCATCTCATAGCCGCGGTCGCCACGGGCATTCAGCAGCACCACCGTGCGCGTGGTGGCAGCCTTCGCAGCCGTGGCCTCACGCTTGCACGCTCCGAGGATGACAGGCAGCAGGGAGAGCAGCAGAAAGGTAAGGCGCCGGGTGGTCATGCAGTAACAGTGCGCGGACAAAGCCACGAAACGCCGCAGGGACAAGCCCCGTGTGCGCAGGTCGTCGCACTTTCAGTCTTGCGCCATGCTTTGAGCTTCCCTAAAAACGCACCTCATGCGCCGCATTTCCCTTCTCTTTGCCATCACCTCTCTCACCGCCTCCGCGTTCGCTGAGCCCCTGAAAATCCTCATCGTGGACGGCCAGAACAACCACAAATGGGACATCACCACCCCCGTGCTCAAGGACGCGCTGGAGGGCAGCGGTGCCTTCAAGGTCGAGGTCAGCACCACCCCGCCCAAGGGCTCGCCAGCCGATGCCTGGAAGCCCTGGCATCCGAAATTTAGCGACTACGCCGCCGTGGTCAGCAACTACAATGGCGAGCCTTGGCCCGAGGCCGTGCGCGCGGAGTTTGACACCTATGTCAAAGGCGGCGGCGGCTTCGTCTCCATCCACGCGGCGAATAATTCCTTCCCTGAATGGAAGGAATACAACCAGATGATCGGCGTCGGCGGCTGGGGCGGGCGGAATGAAAAAAGCGGCCCCTGGATCTACGTGAAGGAAGGCAAGCTCTTCCGCAACACCGGCGAAGGCTCCGGCGGCGCCCACGGCCCGCAGCATGAGTTCGTGGTGGAGATCAGTGACGTGGACCACCCCATCACCCGCGGCCTGCCGAAGCGCTGGCTGCACTGCAAGGACGAGCTCTACAGCCGTCTGCGCGGCCCGGCGGAGAGCATCCAGATCCTCTCCTCCTCGAAGTCCGACCTCACCGCCGAGCAGGAGCCAAACCTCATGGTCATCGACTACGGCAAAGGCCGCGTCTTCCACACCACCCTCGGCCACGCCGACTACTCCATGCTCGACCGCGGCTTTTACGAGACCCTCCAGCGCGGCACCGAATGGGCCGCCACCGGCGATGTCAAAGCCACCGCCGAAGTGCCCGCCGACTTCCCCACGGCGGAAAAAACCTCCATCATCCAGCTCGCCGGCCACCCGAAACAGCAGCCTCCCGCCCCGAAACCTGCCAAGTGAGCGTGAAAAACCAGTTGCTCCCCTGCCTGGGAGGAGTATGACATCGGCCCTTCAATAACCGCGCGGTTAGCTCAGTGGTAGAGCATCACCTTGACATGGTGGGGGTCACAGGTTCGAACCCTGTACCGCGCACCATCTCCTCACGACAGGAGATGAGATTTTGAAGGGCGTAAAAAAGCGCTTCAGCTCGACCTCTCTCAAGGAGGAGCCAGTGGCGGAAGTTGCAGTAAAAAGCCGGTAGGATCAACGGGTGATACCGGGCTGTAGACAAACCCAGCCACGTCTCGAGTAACCAACCAATCAGCATTACAGGCTGCGGCTGCGGAAGCGATCAAGGCGTCTTCGTAGTCTGCGATTCCGTAACCCAGCGCATCAATGGCTTCACTTTGTCCCACCGTGGCAACAGTTGCCCAGGACAGCAGATCCCTCATCATCTGCATGGCATAAGCTTCGCTTTGTTTCCGCGCTGTGATGTAAAACACGGTGGCGAGTCCATGCCAGGCCACAAAAATCTCAAACCCGCGCCTGTCGCATTCATCCAGCACGGTCTGGCTGTCGGTATAAAACGGCATCCGCTGCTCAATGATGTCCAACAAGATGTTGGTATCGAGAAAAACTCGCATTCCAGAGGAGTGTTAGATACCGTATTTCTGCTGATGGTGAGCCATGCGGATTTCATCCACTGATTCAGTTCCCTTCGCAGCCCCGGCATACTTTCTAGCCCACTCTCCAGCCTTCCCCATTTTTCGCGATGGCACGGGAGACGCTGCTTTGACGATCTGAATGAGCAGAGTGGAACCCCTTTCGGCAACGACGCGCAAGCTGTCACCTTGATGTAGATCAAGGCCCCGCACTTGTTCAGAAGAGATTTCCTTGGTGATGGTCATGACTGAATGACTAGCCGTCTACTCAAAATATACGCTGCCAGATCCGCCATTCCAATCTCCATTTTGCGTATTGGGAGCGAGTTTCGAACCCTGTACCGCGCACCATCTTCCTCAAAGGGAGATCACCTTGCAAGAAACACGGCAAGATCCGGTTTCTGTCATCTGAACGACTGACCTTTCCGATATGCTCATGAGGAAACCTCGCGATGATTTGAACCACGGTTTCTCATGGCAACTTGTCCCCTTTGACCCACCCACCCGCTGCCATGAAGACCTTTCCCAGACTCGCCCTCCTGCTCATCGCCATCGTGCTGCCTGCGGGCATGCTGTGTTCTCAGAGCAGTAAAAAGGGCGAGACCATCAACATCGTCGGCCCTGGTCTGAGCCTCGTCCGCTTTCCTCTGCACCCCTCCCAGGCCACCGCGGACAAAGGCACCGGCTATGTGCACTACAAAAGCTTCGGGAAACCTCTCCGCGCCGCCAAGACCGTCTACTCCCTGGCCAAGTGGGAGAAGCCGGTCGAGGAAAACGCCATCGTCATCGGCTATATCAAGATCGACAAGGAAGGCACCTACAACTTCCGCACCGACAGCGACTGGGACCGCAACGAACTCATCATCGATGACAAGATCGTCTGCGCCTTCCGCGATGGCGCCAACAAGGGCCAGTCCGTGCAGTTGAGATCAGGCCTGCTGGAGATCGTCAGCGTGGGCTACACCATCTCCACCACAGACACCCGCGTGCAATGGATGCCACCGGGCCAAACGACCTGGACCGAGATCCCCAAGGAACTCTTCAGCCGCGGCAAGGTGGAATTCGACAAGTAGAACGCCAATCGGAAAGTTGGTTAGAGCACAAACTCAAAAGCAGCACGCACAGAAGTAGCAGGATGGGTTTCATGCGCCGAACGTCCCGGATCAGGCGACGGCGAGCGGGAAGCGTCGATGGCACGACAGATGCCATTCGAGCCGTTGCCTGCATCCGTTTTGTTCGGCCTCGTTGGGCTATGTGGGCTCAGTCCCTGTTTCATAAAGTTTATACTCGGTCCACAAACGGAGGAATAGCGACCATGCATCACGCTCAGACGCTGAATGGGCGTCAATTCGCGCACTCCACGATGGCCCACCATCTGCCTCCGTCAAACGAGAGCACACGAATGATGCGAACCCGGGCGGAACCGATGAATGACGATGCTCCATGGTGGACTCGTCCCAACCTGACTCGAAGCGGACACCCAAATCAAACGCCACAATATCCCTCAGATAACCCTCGCGAGTCCCAAAATACATCGCGGGCCGGTCAATCATGCTCTGTAAGGCGGTCAAGCTCATTGGCGGAGGATGTCGGTGCTCGTGGTCAGGGCAATGGACTCTGTTTCTTGGCCGAACGACCCCAAGCTCGGCGACTGCGGAGGCTCGCGCGCTGGCTGCATGGTGGCGGCAAGGCGGAGGCCGGAAGCAGGTGCCGTGACGCACGGAGCTGTTCTCTGCAGCGCCTGGTTAGGCATTTGCGGGTGTTGGAAGCTCATAGAGTTCCCGCTTCGAGTTGTTCGAGGTAAATGAAGTCGGGCGACTTGACGCCTGCCTCTTCTCTGATTTTGACGAGTTGTGGTGACTCGAAAAAGCGTTTGGCGTCTTCAATGGAGGTCCAGACCGAGAAATGAACAATCCGGTTTGAATCACTCTGATACTTGAGAACCTGATAGGAGCGTTCGCCGGCGTCTCGCCGAATGCCGGCGGCGCTATCGAAAATCTTCTTCCAGGCGGGATAGTCGGCGACCTCGTGGATGATAAGAACGTGCTGCATGGTGGGACAACTACTGAAAACGCAAGGAAACGCCTAACGACCCAAGCTCAGCGACGTGCT
>JAZKCU010000005.1:132435-449504 GCA_040387935.1 Verrucomicrobiota bacterium
GGCGGTCGGAAGCATGGCTCGTGACGCCGGAGCACGTTCGCTGCAGCGCATGGTTAGGCGACTTGGTCATAAGTGTCAATGGCCTCGACGAAAAGCCAGTTGTCAGGGCGCTCGGGGTCAGAGTCAGAAAGAATGCGCTCGCGTCCGCCGGGGACGCGTGCCGCAGCGAGTGCGCGAGCTAAAAGCCCTCTCATGCAACCCCCGGCTCCCTCACCGTCCTCGGCGTCGTAGAGCGCAAGAAGCTCGCTGGAATGAGAAGCAAGTAAGCTCGGGGCAAACTGGCCCAAGTAAAACGAAGCTTGGATACGGGCATCGCCGGAAAAGTAGCCGTCAGCGTCGCGGACGGTTGCGAGCAAATGCTCAAGTAAAGCCGAGTCGCTAAGCCGAGTCTCAAAATACCGGTGTGCGGTAACACAGGACTTAGCGGCAGAAAGGATGAGCAACTCGCGAGTGTCGGTGAGTGAAGGCGTCAGCGTGGCCGCATACTGCTGCGCCTGCTGCTCAAGTCCAGCAACGTAGTCGTTCATTTCAGGGAGTGTGTGCGAAGTCGCCTAACGCTTCGGATCAGGCGACGGCGAGCGGGAGACGTCGATGACACGACAGATGCCATTCGAGCCGTTGCCTGCATCCGTTTTGTTCGCCCTCTTGGTTGTGCCTTGGTCGTGGTCATGGTGCATAGTGCTGGGTGGGCAATGGGGCTATGGATGCTCACTCCAGTATCTGGTCAACTGCTGGAAACCGATGCTCGCAATGGTAACGACAATGACATGGAGGGCAATGAATGTCCAGAAAGCGGGACGGCTCCTGCAACGAAACAAAATGGCGGCTGGCAGTCCGACGATAGCAGCAAAGGAGATGAGCATCATGAAATCTGACGGCCTGGCACCACCAAAAAATGACGCAAAGCCCATCAACCCGAGCACAGGTGACGTCAAAGTAGCGCCAATCTTCTCTCGGATGGGATCATAGCCACGTTCCAGGTGCAGTGGTGAGACCGCTGCGATGGCACCAAAGATGGCGAACCAGACGAGCACGATGATCATGACTCGAATCATGGGCCGTGGGGCTGAAGGTGTCGCTATCATGGCATCCTCTTTGGGTGGCATCATGATTGAAGTGTTGAGTTGGGCGAACGACCCAAGCTCAGCGACCCGGCCCACGGGACGCCACGATTGCAACAGTGATGCGATGGCCGGGTTCGCTGCAGCGCATGGTTAGCCTTCATGGTTTTGCGGGTCTGCCACCGAAAACCTCGATGTAAAACTTCCGATTTCGTGCGACCAACTCGTCGAGCGACTTCTGCCGTGCGACCCGGTAAGCACGGAACTCCTCAAGGGACTCTCGCTTCACCCAAAGCTTGGCCTCGCGGTCATAGACCACGCCTCTCTTCGCGGCGCGACAAAGCGCCAGATACTGCGTCGGGTCTGCTGCCGCTGTCCAAATCCTGCCCTCCGGCGAGCCTTTGTCGCCAGCCGAGAACTGAATATCAGCGCCCTCCGCATTCGACCTGACGAGCTTCGCGCCGATACGCTGCGCCTCCGATTCGATTGCTGTGCGCATCGAAGGGCAAACAAACAATTGAATTTGGCGACCCATACTCGTGAAGGCTAACGTCCCGGATCAGGCGACGGCGAGCGCAAGAAGTTGCTGACACGACAGATATCCGTCAAGCCGTTGCCTGCATCCGTTTTGTTCGCCCGGTTGTCGTCTGTGTGTTCTGTGAGTTCGGGATTCATGAAGGCTACATGCCGCGCTCGGCAAAGAAAGAATCCATCTCGCTGTCGATGAAGTCCGCAAGCGGCTTCGGTGTGTGAAAGTAAATGGTGATCTCTTCGATGTCATCCTTGAAGAGGCCGACGTTGAGCGGGACGTGCTGCCCCTGAAAGACAACCTGATACTCTAGGCTGCGCTCCTCCTCGTGCTTAATCCGGGCCGCGAGGTCAGCAATGTGCGAAATGACCTTCGCAGTGTATCCGCCCGTGATCTGTGGCAAAAGACGCTGAAGAAAAGGAGCAAGGTCAGACAGATCAAAACTGGTGGAACTCTCCTGTAACTTCGTCCGCTGCTCATCTCTGTGAGGAGCGTTGGACTCGTCAGGCGGAACTCCGTCTGGCTCTCGCTCCACGAAATACCAGTATCCAAGGATGAAGACCCCAAAGGCGACTGGCACGAACCAGTTTCGGTGATCCAAGGCCAGCAATGCTCCAAAGGCGATTAGTGCGAGGCCGATCCACTTCATGCGCTGTGATGTTGGGGCGAACGCTTCGGATCAGGCGACGGCGAGCGGGAAGCGTCGATGACACGACAGATGCCATACGAGCCGTTGCCTGCATCCGTTTTGTTAGCCGTTCTTTTTCTTGTCAGCATGGTGCCAGCACTCCCCAGATGGCTGCGAGTGTGATGAATGATGCAATTGAGCCTCCAATCGGGTAGCAGATCCCTCTCGCCCATGGACTGCGAAAACGCCGAATTAGGAAAAGTGGAACGAATGCCGACACCGTGAAAAGGACGGGGATCAAAACGTCATCGGATATCTCCCACGCCGTCACGGTCCCGGCTCGCGAAATCGTGTTCAGTCCGAAGCCTCTTAGAATCAACTTATCACCCGGCTCCGCAGCATCGTAGAGATTCTTCCGGTGGGGAGCATCTATCGATGAGCCTCCCGGAGATTCCTCTGCAAAGATTCGATACTGATCTCCGTGCTCGGAAACATACTTTCTGCCAACCGTGTATTCCGATTTATCAAAGTTGATCGAGAGGGTCATTAGCAGCGCGCCAAGCAAACCACCAAGACTGCCTGAAATGACCGCTAGCACTCGCAGCCAAGTTGGTGGGAGTTCTGGAATGGCGGTGATCATTGTTCGGCGAACTAGTTAATGGAAAACAAATCTGTCGAGTACGTCAAGAACGCTATAGGCCACGGATTTGTCGAGTACCAACGGGTTTGCGGGTTCATGGGTGTTGGTTTTAGCACCTAGGGCGTTGATGGGGAACAGAAATGCGGGTTTACACGCGCAGAGGCGTCATATTTCAGTGTTTAATATGACCGGAGCCGATGGCTCGGAGAAGGACGGATGGTCTGGCACTTAGCCGCTCATGTTCGTGGCCATCGCTCAGAGTGAGGGGCTCTCGATGACAGTTTCTGTGGTCGCGACGGGTAGGAAAAAGAGATGTCGGCCGGACATTCGTGGGCTTCCCAGAAGCTCCGCGCCGCCTTCGCCCACGGACCAGTGGGTCCTGAGGCAGCAGGCCCCTGCCAGGGATCAAGAAGGCTAGGTCAGATGCGTGGCACTGGGCACAGGAAAGCCCCGGGCACCGTCACGATCTCGCGGCTACTCTTTCTTCTCCAGAGGCTTGTCACCCATGAACTTGTAGGACTTGGCCAGCGCTTCAAAGGCAGGCAGCGCTTTCTCAAAGTCTGCCACCTTGCGGCTGTTCATGACGATGAAGTTGATCGTCTTGGCCTCGAGGAAGTAGGCGACGGCTTCGCTGTTGCCCCATTCATCACCCGTGAAGTGATAGATGACCGCCTCCTTGCCAGCGTCTGTGGTGATCGTCTTCACCTTCTCAGCCTTGTAGTTCGGGCTGCCATCGCGGTGAAAGCCTGCCACAGTTATTTTAACCTGGTCCTCCACGGACTTCACCTTCTCCGACAAAGTTGTGGCGCGGGCGTAGGCCACGACCGGGCTGTCCTGCCAGTCCTTGCCTTTCGGATAGAAGACCGCATGAAGCCCCTGGTCGACGGCGCTCTCATTGTCCAGCATCCACCCCTTCGGAGCGGTGAGGCTGAACACGTGGTTCGCTCCGTAGATGATGCCGATGCCAGCTTCCTGAATGAGGGCTGAGGCCGGCATGACCACGAGCAGGGCGGCAAGAGTGAGCGCAAGGATGGATCTCATGCACATCATACGCTGAGACTTAGTCCCGCAGTTTCTCAAAAGCATCCCCCATGGCCAGCAGCAGAGGCTCTGACCATGCAGCGCCCAGGAAGGAGAAACCGACGGGCATGCCCTCCACCAGGCCCATCGGCACCGTGAGATGCGGATACCCGGCCACGGCGGCAGGTGTGCTGGCCACGCGAGTGTCCGCATCTCCCCGCTTCAGATCCAGGGCTTCAGACGGATCATTGGTTGGGCAGATCAGCGCATCCAGCTTGTGCGCCGCCATCGCGGCATCGATGCCTTCAGGCCCCGCGAGGTGGCGTGCCATCGCCCGCGCCTCCGCCGCTTTCTCGATCGCCTCGGCGGTGCTGCGGCTTTCCGCCTCCTCAAAAATGTCCTGGCCAAAGTGCGGCATCTCTTCGGCACGATGCTCCTCATTAAAAGCCATCAGGTCTGTCAGCGAACGAACTTTGCCACCACGCTTTTCCAGATAGGCGTTCAACTCCGTCCGGAACTCCGTGAGCATCGCCCGCCAGGCCAGCCCGCCCGCCGTCTCGTGATTGGGTATCTCCACATCTTCCACGATGACCGCGCCGGCCACCTTCAGCAGCAGCACCATGCGCTCAAACTGCGTCAGCACGCCCGGATGCCGGCCACATTCACCCCGCAGGATGCCGAGGCGCTTCCCTTTCAGCACATCTGGACCAAACAGCGCCAGATGATCCAGCACCGCTCCCTCGGGCGGCGGCGTGGAGAGCGCATCCTCCGGATCATGCGCGGAGATCGCATTCATCAGCAGCGCCGCATCACGTGCCGTGTGCGTCATCGGCCCTGCCGTGTCCTGCCAGTGGGTGATCGGAATGATGCCCGTGCGGCTGACCTTCCCCACCGTGGGCTTCAGGCCCACGATGCCGCAGGCGCTCGCCGGACTCACGATGCTGCCATTCGTCTCGGTGCCGATCGCTGCCGCGCAAAAGTCCGCCGCCACGGCCGCCGCGGAACCACTGCTGGAGCCGCTGGCATTGTGCGTGGGGCGGTGCGGATTCCGCGTCAGTCCACCGCGCGCACTCCAGCCACTGGTGGAGTCATGGCTGCGGATGTTTGCCCACTCGCTGAGATTGGTTTTGCCAAAGATCAGCGCACCGGCCTCGCGCAGCTTTTGCACGATGAAGGCATCCCGCAGCGGTGGCGGCGCATCCATGAGCGCCAGGGATCCTGCGGTGGTCAGCATGCCGTCGTTCGCGGTCTCGATGTTGTCCTTGATCAGGATGGGCGCGCCATGCAGAGAGCCCTGAGGAAGCGGCTGAACAGGCAATTGGTTAGCCTGCGCATGCAGCTCGATCACCGCCCGCAGCTCCGGGCCTGCCGTGTTCATCTCCGCGATGCGCTTGAGATAGTGCGAGAGAAAGCTCCTGGCATCTGCCTTGCCCGAGCGGATGCGGTCGATCAGCTCAGCCATGGAGCGAGGGCTGGTGGAGGCACCGGACTTCCGGCCGCATGAGGCCAGCGCTGCCAGCATCACGCTGTTTTGGAGGAGGTGACGGCGATGCATGGCTTGTGGGAGTGGAGGGGAGCTTATTTTAAACCACCGATTTTGCAGCCCTGCGCGGGCTCCTGCGGAGTCGGTGCGGGCTTCCCGGCCAGGATGGCGTCCAGCGCATCCCGCAGATCCTTCGTCGTCGCCGCACGCTGCCGCTTTGTGGGTCCCAGGTAGAGATCATTGATGCGGCCCTTGTAGAGCACCTCGCCCGTCGGAGAGAGGATGAAGGACTCAGGCGTCGTCGTGGCACCGAGATGCTTCGCCAGTTCCTGCTGCTTGTCGATCAACACACGCGCCTGCACCTTTTCCATGTCCGCATGCTGGAAAGCCGTCTCCACCGTGATCTCCGAATCCGAATGCACCAGCTCCACCACCGCACGGTCCGCATACTCCGCGGAGATGGCATTGATCTCCTTCATGAACGGCCGCGTGGTGGAGCAAAAGGGCGAGACAAAGAACAGCACCACCGCCTTCTTTCCACCGGCATCCAGCGGAGCATAGGACTTGCCATCCGTGGCCGGAAGCTCAGCGGGTGGAGCCGCGTGAAGAAGACTGGTCAGGAGCAGAAGCGGGAGAAAGCGCATGGTCAGTGGGAACTCTCTGAACGAAAAAAGTTCCCCGTAGTATACAAGCCTTTCTTGGAATCCTTCAATCACTCTCTCAGCGGCACGCTCAGCACCGTGCTGTGAAAAGGCACCCCATGACTCTGCAGGACCTCCGTCAGCGGCTCCATCTGCCGCGGACTGCTGCCCCGCCGACGCGCCACCGGAATCAGTTGCATCAGCCGCGTCGCCAGACTCTGCGCGCGGCTGGCAGGCAGGCGTGCCCAGGCCGCCTCATCCACCAGCAGCAGCCGCACCTCCAGCCTCGCTGGTAATCGGTGCCGGTAAGGCAGCGCCGAGGGCGTGCTGTCCCACTGATGCCTCCGGCTGTCATGTCCGTTCAGGTCAGGCTGGGGTGTCGAGATGAAAAGCGCCACCACATTCTCCGCCACGATCGTGCTGTGGGCCGCCAGGGCCGCAGGAAAGCGCAAAGGTGTGGTGAACCACGCATACAGATCCTGCCGGGTGCGCGCATCCTTCAGCCTCGGTGTCCCCAGAGAGGTCGACTGGGCCTGAAACAGCGGCAGCTCCGCCGCGCTTTGATGAAAGCGATGCAGCCGGAAACGCTGGCGCGCCTCAGACACCGGCACATACCCAGGCGTCCAGCGCTCATCACCGCCATAGCGGATGAAGAAACCGCAGGCCTGTAGCACCTCTGCCAACCCTCCTTCAGCAGCCGGACGCTGAAAAAAAACCGCGTCTGAACTCACACCACCCACACCTGCCAGCAGCATCTCGGAGGGCCCGCAGACAAAGTGCAGGTCCGATTCCAAAACGGGCGCCGCTTCCGACTCCGCATGCCTCCAGTAGGTGGCCAGCGTGGCTCGTGACAGATCCTGCGTGAGACTCTGCCGCACATCAGCCAGCACGCGCGCCGTGTCAGACTGCTCACGCGCCGTGAGCAGGGAACGCTGCGTGGCATCCAGCGTCGCGGAGAGCAGCAGCATGAGCACGCCGAGCAGGCTCACGGACACCAGCAGTTCAGCAATGGTCCAGCCGCGCCTCATGATCCACCTCCTGGTAAAAGATGCAGCACGCGCGGCCGCTTCATCGGTGCAAAAGGATCGCCACCCTCCGCCGCGCGATGGCTGATCATCGCTCGCGTCCGGGGTAGAGTCAGCTCGGCATCTCCCGGCAGATTCACCGATGCCTCAGGAGTCAGTCGCGCCGCGAAGATTGTCGCCCCATCACGCCCGGCTTGCGGTGTGCCATCCGCGTCAAAGTAGTAGAGACCCGCCTCAGCTCCCTGCTGACAGAGCACCTGCAGATGCTCGATCACCCGCGCCTCCGCACCTTGCAGCACCGCCACGCGCGTGCACTCCAGCCCGGAGGGCAGCAGCGCCACCATCAGCAGCACCGACAATGAAACCACCGCAAGCGCGAGCACGCACTCAACGAGCGTGAAAGCAGCCGGTGATCTCTTTGTCATAAGGTCAGGGTTGGAAAAGATGGCGTGAGATCACCACCACCCGCTGCGCCTCATGCAGCGAGACCGCATTCGCATCACTCACCGGATCCGCCAGCGGCCGGCCCGTGATGAGACCACGCTCGATGACACTGCTGCCACGTTGCTCGCTGCTGATGCTGCCAGCGCCCTCGTCCCAGACTTCCGGCGGGGCACCACGCGGTTGCTGGAGCATCTGCACACGGTAATGCACGCGATACACATTGGACTGCGTGCATAGCCGCGGATGCAGCTCCGCATACGGTGCCTCGCGCAGATTATCCCCCGTGGCCTCAAACGCATCCGCCGGGTCCCCTGCGGATCCCTGCCACCACGTGGCAAGGTCATTCACACTGACCTGTGACGGATCACGCGGCTGCAGCCCTTCACCTTCATAGGTGTGGCCCTCGATCCTGCGCGGCACCAGGGATTGCTCACAGATCTCGGACGCTGATCGGAAGACATCACCGGCTCGCAGGCGCGTGGCCATGGCCTCCACCGTGCGCTCCGCATCCACTTCATAGCGAAACGAAAGCCCCACAGGATTTCCATCCGCATGTCCTTTCGCGGAGTCACCCTGGTCATCCATCGCAGCACTCGGGATCGCCGTGATTCGCACACCTTTGAAGGCCCCATGCAGCGCCGTGGCGCGGTGAATCCAGGAGAAAGGCACCAGCGTGTGATTCAGGTTCACCTTCCCCTCGGTGGCAAAGTCATGGCTCATCGGCCAGGGCTGGGTCACCGGCGCATGGAAAAATTCTAACCAAAGATGATCCGGTGGTGATGCACGCCCTGGATGGGCGCTCTGCGCGGCTGGATGCGGGCAGAAAAGCAGGGTCTGCCACGGACGCGGAGCCGTGTCGGTCGCGGTCACTCCGAAGGCCGACGTAGGCAGCGCGCCAAAGGCCACGGCGGAGGCCATCTGCGCCATCGGCGTGTCCGCTGCGATGACGGGCATTCGTGAAACGAAGGCTCCATCCGCCAAAGCACCTGCGCCGCTTTCCCAGTCCCCTGCCCCGCCATTCAGCATGGTGGCAGCGGCGAGGCCAAAGGGCACCGCAGGCAGGGCATTCAGCGCGGGATTGCCCATGCCCATGAGATTCCCATGCGCAGCCGGACGCGGGGTCGACATGCTCAAAGGCAGGCTGTGGGCTTGCAACACGGATGAAGGAGAAGCGCTCGAACCAAAACCTGGATAGGCCGCGAACCACCCGGAAGCCTCAGGCAGCAAAAGCTCACGCCGTGCCGCGAGCAAACGTGCATCACCGCGTGAGGGTCCTGCCGGATTGAGGATGACGGAGCGCACGATGTCACCCTCCTGGATCAAAGGGAAGCGCAGGGCCCCATCCACCATCACCGGCCGCATGCGCGAATTGAGTGTGCGCGGACCGCTGGTGAAGTCCGCCACGCGCAGGCTCGGCATGGGCAGCGGCACTTGCTGCGGGAACTCGACCTGGATGGACTGGATGGAGTCATCAGGCTTCGGAGAACCCGCCGTGGCGTCCACGGGCATGAAATCAACAATCACGTCACCACCGCTGAAATTCAGCGTGCTTCCTGGCTTTCCCAAGGCGCCGATGAGCTTCACATCGCTCGCGCTGATGAAGGGGAAGTCACGCGCGGGATCATCTCGCTTGCCGATCTCTTTGGGCAGTCCATTGGGCTGCATGAACTGTGCTGCGAAGCCCGCATAGGCACCGCATTCCTCCGCCCAAGCCTGGCCCGCATTGGCAGGCAGGGTGGTGGAGTAGCTGCACCGGTTCAGCACATTGCCACCGGGCAGCATGAGACTCAGCCCAGATCCCACCGTCCAATGCATGAGCTTCCGAAAGCGCACACTCCAGGCCGCGCTGACTCCCCCGGAAGAGGCCGCAGGCATGTAGGGACGCAGCACCATGAAGGCACGCAGCGCGCTGGCACGATCACAGATGCCGTCACCATCATCATCACGCGGTTGCCCATCCCCGTTACGCTCCACATCCGTGAAGGCAAAGACCACCCCCACCTCCACCAGGGTGGGAAAGCGCCCGTTGCCACGCTTATTGTTCGGGTAAGTTCCCACGGTCAGCGGCACCGCACTTCGCGAGGCAAGCCCTTGTGCGCTGGTGGTGCCGGCAGGTGGAGGCAAGGCCACGTCCGTCAGCGTGCTCCAGCGCAGCATGTCGATCATCGAGATCAGAAGATGATCACGGCTGCGCGCGCCATACTTGTCCAGAAAGCTCGCGCCGAAGCCCGGCACAGCCTGACCGCTCATGCGTTCTAACCAAGAATGCAGCTCCCTGTTGCCCGCCACCTCCGTCCAGTCCGAACTCATCTTCTGGGCCGAACCTGGAGCGGTGGGGCTGCTCCAAATAGAGGCACGTTGAAAGGCGAACTCGCGCGCCTGGGCGGTCCCGGCATTCAGCGTGCTGGCGGTGAGCACCTGCCGGTCGATGGCACGACGCTCCGTGCTGTTCTTCGGTGGCATCCAGAGCGCGATCTTCGGCTGGCCAAAGGGATTCAGCTCAGGAGATGCCGAACGAACCGTGAGGAAGAATCTCGACTCGTCCACATCCTCAGGCCTCATGACAAACCCCTGCCCGCGGCCTGAGGGCGTGCGGTCCGGTGCATAAAAGAAGTCATCCACCGTGGCAAAATGCCTGTCCTGCCGGGCCTGCCCGCGCGCATCCACGCCATGCGGCGCCAGCGCCTGATAGCAGTCCACATAGCCCTGCCATCCCGCATCCATCGTGGCACCCGCCGGATCAGCCTTCGGCCATTGCAGGCTGGCCGGACCACTGCCGCCAAACCCGCGCAGCACCGGGCTCAGGGACGTGAATGCCGGATGCGCGCCGAACCAAGAGTATTGCGAGGCACTGGGCTGCCGGCAGTCCATGGCATCATCCATGACCGTGTGGGCCGGGGCCATGCCGTGATGCACCCCTTCGCTGGCCGTGTTCAGGTTCAGCTTGCAGCTCTCATCATCCGTCCAGAAGGCGATGCGTCCCAGAATGGGGTTCTCAGCGGTCACCGCTTGCCTGGGGAAAAAGACCCTGGGGCCCTCCACACGCTCCGGCAGCACCACGCTCCCATCCTTCAGGACATAGAGCCACGTCACCGGCATCGGCAGCGGATGCTCCGCATCACTTCCAGGTGCTGGCGCAGGCTGGCTGAAGCCCTCCACCCGCCCCAGCGCATGCGGATCCGCAATCGGATAAAACACGCGCGCACTGCCAGACGCGCTGCGCGTGCTCATGACAGGCTCATTGAGATCCGTGAAGCTGGCGGGCTGTGCAGACCAGCCTTGCAGTGCTGCAGCCTCATCCGCAGCATTGAAGACGGCGGAACTCATCGCAGGCGCTGAATAAAGCCGGTGATGCATCTTGACTGCAGGCTTCTCCCCCTGCTCTCCACGCTGCGTGCCAAAGACACGGATCATCCCAGGTTGTGATGTCCAAACCAGCGGCTCACCCGCACTGGAGCGGCTGACCGTGGTGGCCCGGCGCAGCTGCGCCATGACGATCTGCTCCGGCATGGAGGCCAGTGTCCCAATCTGGGACCGCCGCGAGATGACCGCGCTCTGGCGGGCACTGTTCGCACCGATGTCCAGCACCGCCATCACGAGCACCAGCAGCATCGCCATGAAGATCAGCACCAAGATCAGCGCCGCCCCTTTTTTGCGGGGCAACCTGCTGCCGGAGCTGGGCCGCATGATCATGGCTTGCAGCGTTTAAGGCTTCTCCTTCACCTCGCTGACAGCCGGGAAGAAAAGCGGCAGCGCGTCCGGCTTGCGCTCACCATAGCCACGCAGAAAGGCCTGACCAGGCTCACCGCTCATCCAGGCGCTCAGCGCATGCGCGCCCTTTTGATTGCTCTGCGGAAAGCGCTTCGGATCCGCCACAATCACCACATAGGGCCGGCGCATGACAGGATCTCCCTTCACCATCACCTCCATGCCTTGGGAAGGGATCTTGCCCTTTAAAATCGGGATGCGGCCCACGATGACGTAGGCGCCCTTGGTGGCGGCAAACTCTGCCACGCCCTGCGGCACCGGGCTTTCATCCTTCAGCACCCACTCACCCTGCGGCTGCACGCCGGCGGCCGTCCAGAGACGATGCGAGACCTCGCGGCTGCCCGGCCCCATGAAGTCCACAAAGGGTGCCTTCTTCTCCGCGATCTTCTTCAGCGCTGCCGCACCGTCCGTCATGCCGCGGATGCCTGCCGGATCCGAGGGAGGTCCCATGATGCAATGTTCGTTACGCGCCCAGGGCTTCATGTCCGTGGCATAACCATCCGCCACCAGCGAGGTGGCCTCATCACTGGAATGCATCGTCACCAGGTCCACCGAACCGCCTTTCAGCGCCTCCGCCAGCACCGCCTTCGGCCCCGTGCTGACCAGCTCCACCGCCCAGCCCGTCTCCTTCGTGAACTGCTCCGCCATCTCCGGCCACATGCCCCCCAGCGTCATGCCACCGATCACCGCCACGCGAATGGGAGCCTTGGCCTGCTGCGCGGAAGCGAGAAGCGGACACAGCAAAAGAGCGATGAGAAACAGGGTGCGGGACATGGTGATCAAAGTTGAAGTTTCCGGCGGCGCAGGAGGCAGGCGCTCATCCCAAGCATGAGCAGCAAGGCCCGGCTGGGTTCAGGCACCGGGGCCAGGGCTGAAGCTGTGATGATCAATCCGGGACGGTTGGCCACAGTGCCAAAGCTGCGCGCATTGAAGAGAGCGCTCACCGTGCTGTCTCCCGGCGTGAGCCACAGGCTGGCCTGATTGCCATTGAGCAGATCTGTGAGGAAGCCTGCGGAAGGGTTCAGTGTGTACTGCTGGGTGCCGGAGGTATTGTAGGCAAAGTTGCCCATCGATTGCGCGCCCGTGGTCAGTGCTCCCACATCATTCCATGTCACACCAGTGCCCGCAGCCGTCGGTGTACCTGCCCCTTCGGTCCAGGCATCCGTGCCAAACCAGAGCACATTGACCTGACCTGCCGTGTTCGGGCTGTTGAAGATCGCATTGTTAGGCGTGCCGGAGGTCAGCTCAATGAGCACGCTGGTGATGGTCCACTGTCCCACACCGTAAGCGGTATCAAAGCCAGTCTTGGCCGATGCAAGGTCCATGCGGATGAGACTGTCAAAAGCTCCTTTGGACAAGCTGGTGGTCACTGCCAGCGCACCCGCACCACCGTAGTTGTTCGTCGCATTGGAGGAGGAGACAAAGGCATCTCCGTTCGCGGTGCCTGTGCTGTCCGGACGAATGGTGATGGTGGTGGCCGCGTGGAGTGATGAGGTGAAAAGAGCCACCAGCAGAAGAGCTGGAGCCATCAGGCTGCGCCGGAGGGGAGTAACGGACAGGTTTGACATAGACATGATCCTGTCATACTTAGACAGTATCATGTCAAAGCCGAAATCGGAACCTCACCCCGTTGTCAGGCAGCGCGCACGGCTTGGCTGGTCGCAGGAACAGCTTGCCGAGCACTCCGGGGTGCCGCGCACCACCCTCAGCGCCATCGAGGGACGCCGTCTCACCCCTTCCGTGACGGCAGCTCTGGCCGTGGCCCGAGCTTTGGAATGCAGCGTGGAGGAGCTGTTTGGTGATGGCTCTGCTGCACCGAGCAGCCAGGGCCCTCAGTGGGCATGGTCAGCGCCCGCGCAGCCATCTCGCTACTGGACGGCCGAAGTCGGTGGCAGGCACTGGCTGTATCCCGTGGAGTCTCTGGCGGTGAATCCCATCCCTCATGATGGCGTGTGGCATCAAGGTGTGGTGCGGAGTGATGATCATCTCGCCGCCTCCACCCTCGTCATCGCCACGTGTGATCCCGCCGCAGGTCTGCTGGCTGCCGAATTCGCACGCGAGAGCGGCTTCCGCCTGCTGGTGCTTCAGCGCGGTGGCGGCACGGCGTTGGAACTCTTGCGAAAAGGTCTGGTGCATGTCGCCGGGATCCATCGCACCACCCAGGCAAGCCCAACCAAAAATGCGGAAACGGTGAAGCAGAAGCTTGGCGGAGGTTATCGGCTCCTGCGCGCTGCCGAATGGGAGGAAGGCCTGGCCGTCTCGGCCGCGACACGGAGCCAGAACCTGCGCTCCATCACCCGTCAGTGCGACCGCTGGGCCTTGCGCGAGCCAGGATCCGCCGCACGGGAGTGCCTCGATGAAATCCTCAGCGGTCACCCGCCCGAAGGCCGCATCGTCGCCAGTCATGCGGCCGTGGCCGAGGCCGTGCATTCAGGGTGGGCCAGCGCCGGTGTCTGCGTGCGCCTGAGTGCCGTGGAGGCAGGCTTGAACTTCATCCCTGTGCGCACGGAGTCGCTCGATCTGTGTTTCTCAGATGCGATGGCGCATGATCCACGGGTTCATGCGCTCATTCGCCTCGTCCGCAGTCGTGATCATCGCCGCCTGGTGAGTGACCTGCCAGGTTACGATGCCAAGGAGACCGGCGGAATCACCCGAGTATCATAAAAAGGATGGATGAGGTTTTGGCACGCGAGCGGCTAGTAGCGTCTCCCGCCACATGCCCATCTCTAAGAGCCGACCGCAGGCCAACCTGACCTATGCCGCCATCTTCTTGAGCGTGGTCATGGTCGTCTTCACCGTGGGCTACCGCCTCGCGGGCTGGAGCTGGGGAGACGCCCTCTACATGGTCATCATCACCGCCTTCAGCGTCGGCTTTGGCGAGGTGGTGCCCATCACCTCCCCCTGGCTTCGCCTGTGGACGATGGCGCTCATCATGCTCGGCTGCTCGGGCGTCATTTTCATCACAGGCTCCTTTGTCCAATGGCTGACAGAGGCGCAGATTCACCGGGCACTCGGAGGCAAACGCATGGAAAACGAAATCGAAAAACTAAAGAACCACGCCGTCATCTGCGGCTACGGCCGTATCGGCCGCATGATCGCCAGCCAGCTCGTCGCCGGCGGCATCCCCTTTGTCATTGTGGACCAGTCCGCCCAGCGTGTGGCTGAGGCCCGGGAGGACGGCTACCTCACCCTCCAGGGCGAGGCCACCGACGAGGCTGTCTTGCGCGCGGCAGGCATCAGCCGCGCCCGCGTGCTGGCCACGGTGCTGCCCAATGACGCGGCGAATGTCTTCATCACCCTCAGCGCGCGCAACATGAGCCCGCAGGTGCAGATCATCGCGCGTGGCGAGGTGCCCTCCACGGAGCGCAAGCTTTTGCAGGCAGGCGCGAACCGCGTGGTGCTGCCTGCCCACATCGGCGCGGACCGCATCGCCCACCTCATCCTGCATCCAAATGCGCGCGAGCTGATCGGCGGACGCACCAAGGCGGGTGTGGATCTCGAGCATCACCTCGTCGAGCTCGGCCTGGACATGGAAGAGATCGAAATCGGTGCCGACACCCCCTGGGCTCACAAGCGCATCTCTGAGATCGAAACCGAAGCCGCAGGCAGAATGATGCCCGTGGCCATTTTGAGAAAGGAAGGCGGCACCGACCTCAATCCCGCTCCGACCGCCATGCTCATGCCGGGAGATGCCCTGGTGGTCATGAAGCGGACCGCAAGACGTGGTCAGGCCGCGACAACTTCCGCAGCCAGCGAGCCAGTCATCCCGGCATAAATGCTGAGTGACCCAAGATTCAATGTTACGGAATAAAGATTCGTCCGTATCTTCCTACAGACCCATGACATTGCTGCGTTCCATCGTCCTCATCTTCGCGCTTCTCGCGCAGGCCATGCCTGTGCAGGCGATGATGTGTGGCGGTCAGGAGCCCGTGACTTGTGAGATGGGCTGCTGTGCAGCGGTGGCCGCATCCGAGAGGGATGCCTGCTCATGTGCGGGTGACACTTCAGCCCCTGCCAAGCCACTCAACACACCACCGGCATCCAGTCGCGAGATCGTCCCGCAGGTGGTGTGGACGATGATTGAGGAGATGCCATCCCTGGCAAGTGTCTCGGTGGATCTAGAGAAAAAGAGCGCGCGCTTCATCCAGCGCCAGCTCACCGTTCAGCCGCACGTCCGGCTGCCCGTCCTGTTTTGTTCCTTCCTGAATTGAGTCCGCGTCTCTGACAGACGCATTGTGCCCACGCATCACGGTTCCACGGGGACCCCCGTGCCTGGGCAGGGTTCCCTCCCTGAACCATTCCCGACTCAGTTCCTATGAAGACACTCCTCTATCCAGGTCTCGTCATGCTCATGACGTCCACCGCTGCGCTCGCCTGTGACGCCTGCAAGGTCACCGGCCCGAGGCCAGGGCAGCGCCTGGTCGAATACGATCTCCACATCGCCGAACAAACAGTGCGTCCAGCAGGCAAGCCGGTGCGCGCGTTCACCATCAATGGTGGCATCCCCGGCCCCACGCTGCGCTTCCGTGAGGGCGACTTCGCCCGCATCCGTGTGCACAACGATCTCAAGTCACACGAGACCTCCACCCACTGGCACGGTCTGCTTTTACCCAATCCACAGGATGGTGTGCCGCACGTCACCACGCCGCCCATCCCCCCGGGCCAGACGCACACCTTCAATTTCGAGCTGCGCCACAGCGGCACCTACTGGTATCATTCCCACACCCATCTGCAGGAGCAAAACGGCGTGTATGGCAGCATCGTGATCACACCGAAGAATGGCGAGCCTGTGAAGGCGGATCGTGAGCAGGTGCTCGTGCTCTCCGACTGGACAAATTTCAACCCGCACGAGGTCATGCGCATGCTCATGCGCGGCAGTGACTACTTCGGTCTCATGCGGCGGAATTCGCAGTCCGTCTGGGGTGCCTGGCGGAAGGGGAATCTCAAGGACTACTTCACGCGCGAATGGGACCGCATGATGCCCATGGACATCTCGGATGTGGGCTATCACGCCTTTCTGGTGAATGGCCAGCGCGAGACACGCATCGAAGGCCGCCCCGGCGAGCGAGTGCGCCTGCGCATCATCAATGCATCAGCCGCGAGCTACTTTTATCTCAACTATGCCGGAGGTCCCATGACCATCGTCGCGGCTGATGGCCCGCCCGTGCAGCCCGTGAAAGTGGACCGCTTCCTCATGGGCATCGCCGAGACCTACGACCTCCTCATCACCATCCCCTCAGACGGCCAGAAAGAGCTGCGCTTCACCGCGCAGGATGGCAGCGGCCATGCCTCCGCCTTGTTAGGCACCGGCACTCTTCAGACCGCCACGGATCCGCCACGGCCAAACCTTTATCAGATGGATGAGATGCTGAACCTCGCCCTCGAGGAGCAGGAGGATGATCCACGGGCCTCTCTGAATCTTGAGCGACCCGGCGCACCTTACCGACTGCTGAAGGCCACGCACGACACCACCCTGCCCGCGAACCTTCCGCGGCGAAAAATCACCCTGCATCTCACCGGCGATATGAACCGCTACATCTGGGGCTTCGATGGCAAGACCATCGCCCAGGATCCTTATGTGATGATCAAGAAGGGCGAGATCATCGAACTGGAACTCATCAATGACTCCATGATGCATCACCCCATCCACCTGCACGGGCATTTCTTCCGCCTGCTGATGGGCAATGGCCGCCACTCACCGCTGAAGCACACCGTCGATGTGCCTCCGATGAGCAAGCGCACCATCGAGTTTGAGGCCAATGAGGAGAAGGACTGGATGTTTCACTGCCACATCCTCTACCACATGATGAGCGGCATGGCCCGCGTGTTCCGCTATGAGCCCGAGCCTGGCAGCAGCCCTCCAGCCCAGGATGACATCACCCCAGCGCCCGCCATGCAGGATCACTCCCTCCATCACGCCGCCGGCCTCGGCGAGCACAACCATGACATGGCCTACGTCTGGGGCGCGGCCTCCATCCAGTCCCACATGAGCGAGGGCCTGCTGACCTGGATGAATCCCAAGAATGACATCTTGTTAGGCTGGGAGGTCGGCTGGGAGCGTGTGGATAAGCCGCAATACGAGATCGACCTGCTCTACCAGCGCTATTTTGACATGAACTTCCAGGCCTTCATCGGCGCCCGGCTCACGAACGATCCCGATGCTGAAAACCGCGCTGTCGCTGGCATCAACTACCGCCTGCCGCTCATGGCCTGGGCCACGCTCAGCGTGGACAGCGAGGGTGATGCGCGCATCGGCCTCGCCAAACGTCTCCAGCTCACCCCGCGTCTCGGCGTGTGGGGACGTGTGGAGTATGACACGAACACGGAATGGGAGTGGACTGCGGGGGCCGACTACACCCTCACCCGCAGCACTTCCCTCACCGCCCAATACCACTCGCAGTATGGCATCGGCGCGGGACTGCTCTTCCGCTTCTGACCACCCCCTCATTTCCTTCAACGAAACCCCACCCACCCCCAACCAATAATACCGTCATGAAAACCAAGCTCACCACCCTCGTCACCACCCTGTTTCTCGGCCTCAGCCTCAGCGCTGCGGATGTGAAGCCCTACCCGCTCCAGACCTGCGTCGTCAGCGGCAATGAACTCGGCAGCATGGGCAAGCCCATCAAGAAGGTCTATGACGGCCAGGAGATCATCTTCTGCTGCAAACCCTGCATCAAAAAGTTCGAGGCCAATCCCGCGAAGTATCTGCCGAAGCTGAAAAAGTAATCCGCACGGATGACACCTGTCTCCCCGGGCTTAATCCTGCCCGCGGGAGGCCTCGCCAACCCATCACGACCATGACACTCCCCCAAACTTTCCCGCTCACCGGCATGTCCTGCGGCTCCTGTGTGAGCAAGGTCACCCAGCGCTTGCAGGAACATCCCGACATCGCCGAAGCCGAGGTCACCCTGCAACCTCCGCAGATGCGCCTGCAGACACGCTCGCCTCTGAGTGAGGAAGCCATCAACGACTGGCTGAAACCGCTGGGCAAATATCGCGTCCCAGTCACGGAGCCATCCTTGATGGCGACCGATCAACCTCAAAAGAACGCCCAGACCTATCGTCCGCTCATCATCCTGCTGGCCTACCTGCTGCTCGTCATCGCAGCCGCCAGCATCATGCATGGCGGCTTTGAGCTTTCCATGGCCATGCGCCTGTTCATGGGCGGCTTCTTCATCGCCTTCTCTTTCTTCAAGATGCTGGACCTGCGCGGCTTCAGTGATGCCTACCGGAGCTATGACCTCGTGGCAAAAGCCCTGCCTGCCTATGGATTCGTCTATCCCTTCATCGAGCTCGGGCTTGGTCTGGGCTACCTCGCCGACTGGCAGCCCTTCTGGATCAACCTAACCACCGTTGTGGTCATGGGCGTGAGCTTGATGGGCGTGCTGAAAGCCGTGCTGTCAAGGCAGGCCATCCGCTGCGCCTGCCTGGGCACCGTTTTTAACCTGCCCATGTCCACCGTCACCATCGTGGAGGATGCCTTGATGCTCGCCATGGCCATCGTGGCGATGGTGTTGCCGCATTGAGCCGCGTTCACTTTCCTCTATACATGGCGCGGAGCGTGCGTTGGGGTGGCCTGCCAACCATGATCAAACCACCCGACCGCACGTTCGATGTCGCCATTATTGGAGGAGGGTTCGCGGGAGTTTACTGCGCCCAGGCCCTCCTGAAGCAGATGGAGGGCGCCGGACTCCGCGTGGGCATCATCGCCAGTGAGAACCACATGGTCTTCCAGCCCATGCTGCCCGAAGTGGCCGGCGGCTCCTTGTCCGCCCAGCATGTGGTGAATCCCATCCGCATGATCTGCCAGGAGGCCGAGGTGCTGAAAGGCGAGGTCACCAGTATCGATCTCACCACGCGCCTGCTCACGCTCAACGGCGGCAGCTTCACGCCGAAGATCACGGTCGGCTTCACCCACATCATGCTCGCCCCAGGCGCTGGCGTGGACCTCAGCCGCATCCCCGGCATGGCTGAGCACGCCTTCCAAATGCGCACCGTGGGTGATGCCATGAAGCTGCGCGCCGCCATCATCGGCCGCATGGAGGAGGCAAACCTGCTGACCCACACAGCCGAGCGCAAGCAACTGCTCTCCTTTGTCGTCGTCGGTGGTGGCTACTCCGGCGTGGAGACCGCAGGCCAGATCCAGGATCTCATCGCCGGCGTGCTCCGCTACTATGAAAACATCACCCAGGATGAGCCGAGCGTCACGCTGGTGCACAGCGGAGAGCGCCTTCTCGGCATGTTGAGCGAGAGCCTCGGCACCTACACGGGAGACTGCCTCACCAAGATGGGGGTGAACATCATCTTCAAATGCCGCGTGCGTGCCGTGACCGCGCGCACCGTGCAGCTTAGCGATGGCACCAGCCATGCCGCCAGCATCGTGATCTGCACCGTGGGCAATGCGCCCCACCCGCTCATCACTACTCTTGGTTCGGCCGGAGCGCTGCCGGTGGAGAAGGGCAAGATCATCGTCGAACCCACCGGCAAGGCCAAGGGACTCGAAAATGTCTGGTCGGCCGGTGATTGCTCGCTCTTTCCGAAAAAGGATGGCGGCACCTGCCCCGAGACCGCACAGTTCGCCATGCGCCAGGGCATGGTCGTGGGGAAAAACATCGCCGCCCAGTTGTTAGGCAAGCCGCTGAAGCCCTTCACCTTCACGGGCTTGGGCGAGCTCGCCACCATCGGCCATCGCAAGGCCGTGGCGCAGGTCATGGGCCTGCGTTTCTCCGGCATCATCGCCTGGTTCATGTGGCGCGGCATCTACCTCATGAAGCTGCCCGGCCTCGACCGGAAGCTCCGCGTCATGGCCGAGTGGACCTTCGAGCTCTTCTTCCCGCGTGACATCAATCTCCTCACCCCCAGCTTTTCCTCCCCACTTGGTGAGATGCACCTCGAGCCTGGAGATGTACTTTTCCGCTCTGGCGAGCCCGCGCAGTCCCTCTACGCCGTGAAAAAAGGCCGCGTGAACATCACCGATGCCTCAGGCCAGCTCGTGAAGTCCGCCGGACCCGGCGAGCACTTCGGCGAGCGCGCCTTGCTGTCGGATGGCATCTGGCGCTTTGATGCCGTGGCGACAGAACCCAGCGAGCTCGTGGCCATTGATGGGGGCACCTTCAAGACACTCGTGAAAAGCATCGGCTCTCTCGACACGCTCTTCCGCGCCACCGCGCAGCAGTATCATCTCCCAGAAGAGATCCTGCAGACCGTCAATGCCATCCCTGCCGTCACCCGCCTGGGCACCGCGGCGGAGGTCATGACACGTGCTGTCATTGCCCTGCCCTCCACCCTCTGCGTGCAGGATGCCATCACTGAGTTCCAGGCGCATCCGCACAGCACCTATCCTGTCACGGATGCGGAAGGAAAGGTCACCGGCCTGCTTCGCCGCTCCCAGGCTTATGAATGGCTGAAAAATCACGGCCTCACCTGCCGCCACACCTTGGCAGAGCTGCCCCTCGCCAAACCCTTTTGCGTGCCCGCCACCATGCCCGTCCCCGTGCTTGTCGAGACCCTCATGCGCAGCGGCGTCAGCAAGGCGCTCGTCGTGGACGAAGCCCAGCAACTGCTCGGCATCGTCACACTCTTTGATCTGTTGAAGGGCGCTTGAAGATACGGCGGCTACGCGAAGGACCAGAAAGGGCCGCGAGATGAGCTTTGACACTTGGGGGCCGAGCCTCCACACTCCGCGCCCTTTTCCGCCGATATTCTGAATGTTTGACCTGCTCGCCACTGATCCCGCCTCCTCCGCCCGCCGTGGCCGGTTGCAGACGCCTCATGGCGTGATCGAGACTCCCGTCTTCATGCCCGTGGGCACGCAGGGCACCGTGAAGGCCGTGCATCCGAATGAACTGCGGGAGCTGAACTCCCAGATCATCCTGGGCAACACCTACCATCTCTGGGTGCGCCCCGGGATGGACATCATCCGCGAGGCCGGCGGCCTGCATCAGTTCATGAACTGGGACCGCCCCATCCTCACGGACAGCGGCGGCTTCCAGGTCTTCTCCTTGGCCAAGCTGCGGAAGATCAAAGAGGAAGGCTGCTACTTTAATAACCACGTGGACGGCACGCCCATGTTCCTCGGCCCTGAGACGGCTATGGAGATCCAGGCCACGCTGGGCAGTGACATCGCCATGCTTTTTGACGAGTGCACGCCCTACCCCTGCACGCATGACGAGGCGAAGAAGAGCATGGAGCTCACCCTCCGCTGGGCCAAGAGGTGCCGTGACTGGGTGGATCAAAACCAGCCTGATGCCGGCGCCCACGCCCGCAGCGCCACGCAGACGAAGCAGCTCCACTTCCCTATTGTACAGGGCAGCGTCTTCCAGGACCTGCGCCAGCACTGCGCCCGTGAACTGGTGGCCATGGACTTCCCCGGCTATGCCGTGGGCGGCCTCAGCGTCGGCGAGCCGGAGGAGGACATGATGCGCATCGCCGAGTGGACCTGCCCCCTGCTGCCGGAGCACAAGCCGCGCTACGCCATGGGCCTCGGCACACCGCCGCAGATCGTGGAACTCATCGCCCGCGGGGTGGACATGTTTGACTGCGTGATCCCCACCCGCCTGGCGCGAAACGGCACCGCCTTCACCCATGAAGGCATGATGAATCTGCGGAATAACAAGTTCGCCAAGGACTTCCGCGACCTCGCCGAAGACACTCATCCGCTCTGCCGGGGATTTTCCCGGGCCTACATCCGCCACCTAATTAACACTCAGGAGGTGCTGGGTTTAAGGTTGATTTCCCTGCACAATCTGCATTTCTACGCGTCCCTCACGTCCAGGGCGCGGTTGGCCATCGAGCAAGGTTGCTTCTCCGAATTCCGGGCAGAGGTCATTGCCCGCTACCAGACACGTCCAGACTCCTCCGATTAATCATGCTTTCGAATCTCGTCCTTCTCGCCCAAGCCACCACCAACGCCCCCAGCGGTCCTGCTAGTCTCCTCGGGAGACCTGAGGTCATGATGGTACTCATGTTTGTCATGATGTACTTCCTGCTCATCCGCCCGCAGCGCCAGCGCCAGAAGGAGCAGGCGCGCCTCCTCAGCAGCGTGAAGGTCGGCGACCATGTCGTCATGGCCGGTGGTGAGCACGGCATCGTCACCAGCGCCAAGGACAAGACGGTCATGGTCAAGATCGCCGATAACGTGAAGGTCGAGTATGAGCGCAGCGCCATCGCCACCATCAGCAAGAAGAGCGACGTGGTCGAAGCCACCGCCGCCTAATCAAAAAGATTTCCGACCTACAGACCGGGAACTGAGAATCCAGAACCTTCCCCCAACCATCCATGAACGCCTACGTCACCTTCCTCGTCGGATCCGCCATCCTGCTGCTGCTGCTGTTTTATCTCGGCAGTGTGGTCCACTCCACCAAGCGCAAGGTGGGCACCGTGCTCATCATCCTCATGGCGCTCTTCTCCATCCTCACGGTGAAGAATGCCGGCATCCCTCTGGGCATTGACCTCAAGGGCGGCAGCGAGTTCGTCGTCCGTCTGAAGCCCAGCGCGGACAAGGATGGGGTGACCCACTCCGTCACTGCGGATGAGGTGCAGCAGGCCATCAAAATTCTGGAAAAACGTCTGAATCCAGAGAGCACCAAGGATCTCTCCATGCAGCCCCAGGGCAGCGACCGCATCCTCATTCAGATGCCAGGGGTGAAGCCTGAAGAGTTCGCCGATGTGCGCACGAAGATCCAGCAGGTGGCCAAGCTGGAGTTCCGCGTCGTTCATCAGGATAGCCGCTCCAAGATCGCTGAAATCGATGGCGGTGGCCTCACCGAGCCAGGCTGGGTGAAGATGAGCTACAAGAAGCAGACGGATGAGCAGGGAAAAGTGCTGCCAGATCGTGGTGCTGAGCTCGTCCGCGGCCGTCCTGACATGGAAGGTGATGGCGTGAGCAATGCCTTTGCCACCATGGATGCTGAAGGCTGGAAGGTTTACCTCGACCTCAACACGGAAGGCGCGAAGCAGTTTGATGCCATCGCCGCCGTGAACAAAGGCCGCCAGCTCGCCATCATCGTCGACAACGAGATCATCTCCGCCCCGACCCTCCAGACGGACCACTTCGGCGGCACGGCCGTCATCTCCGGGAACTTCAACCGTGAGTCCTCCGTCCAGCTCGCCACGCTCCTGAAGAACCCGCTGAAGAACCCGATGCAGATCGAGTCCGAGAACGCCGTCTCCGCGTCCTACGGCCAGTCCTCCATCGATCAGGGCAAGTGGATCTGTATCGCCGGTCTGGCCATGACCACGATCTTCATGCTCTTCATCTACCGCATGGCCGGTCTCATCGCCATCGTCGGTCTGGTGATCAACCTCGTCGTCCTCTTCGGCGGCATGGCCCTCTTCCAGTTCACCCTGACCATGCCCGGTATCGCCGGTGTCGTGCTCACCATCGGCATGGCCGTGGATGCAAACGTGCTCATCTATGAGCGTCTGCGTGAGGAAATGGAAGCTGGCAAGACGCTCACCGCAGCGCTGGAAGCCGCTTATGAGAAAGCCTTCTCCGCCATCGCTGACTCGAACATCACCACCATCATCGCGGCCATCATCCTCCTCTCCATCTCCGGGGGGCTGGTCGCCGGTTTCGCCGTCACTCTCCTCATCGGTCTGGTTTCATCCCTCCTCGGCGCGCTCGTCGTGACCCGTGTGATCTTCATGTGGGTGATCGACAAAGGCATCCTCACCAGCCTGAAGACCACCAAGATCATCCCTGACAAGGTTTTCGACATCCTCTCCAAGGCTCCGAAGTTCATCATCGCCTCCCTCGTCGTCACCGCCATCTCCTTCGGCACTCTGGCGTTCAAGGGCGGCAACAGCTTCGGCATCGACTTCCGCGGTGGTTCCCTCCTCCACATCGAGCTCCGTGATGGCAAAAAGATCTCTGACAAGGAGCTCGAAGACGTCCTGAAGCCTCTCACCATGAAGGTGGCTGTGGATTCGACCAAGACCGGCGCAGGAGCCGAGATGAAGGACGTGTCCGTCGGCACCTTCTACCTCCAGCGCAAGAGCACCACCACCGGGGGTGAGATCATCGCCGTCCGTGGCGAGCAGAACGCAGGCCCCGCTTTTGAAGGCGCTGTGAATGCCAAGTTCAAGGACAGCATCAAGGGCACCAGCCTCGAGACCGTCGGTTCGCTGATCGGTCAGGAGTCCGGAGTCACCTCGATCATCGCCATGGGCATCGCGCTCATCGCCATCTTCGTCTACCTGCTGTTCCGTTATGAGTTCGCCTTCGCCCTCGGCGCGGTGGTCGCCCTCTTCCATGACGTGCTCATGGTCCCCGGCCTCTGCGTCCTCTTCGGCCAGGAGCTCAGCCTCATCCACGTCGGCGCGCTTCTCACCATCGCTGGTTATTCCATCAATGACACCATCGTCGTGTTTGACCGTATCCGCGAGACCATCCAGCGCGGCGGCGGCGGCAGCATCCGTGACCTGATGAACGAGGCCATCTGCAAGACCCTGAGCCGCACGCTCCTCACCGGTCCGACCGCCCTGGCCCCGATGATCATCCTCCTCTTCCTCGGCAACCCTGCCATGCTTGAGTTCGCCATGCCGATCACCATCGGCGTGCTGCTCGGCACCTACTCCTCCATCTTCATCGCCAGCCCGCTGGTGCTGTGGTATGCCACGAAGACTGGCGTCAGCCTCAAGCACAAAGTGCTCGAGAGCCACGAAGCCGCCCGCATGGCTGATGCCGCCGTCGCCGCCTCGAAAGCGAGCGGAGCTTAATCATCCGATTAGCACACGAGTCCAATCACGAAAGCCCCGCGATGAGCGGGGCTTTTTTGTGGGGTGATGTCGAGGAAGGCAGCGCCTGATGTAGCGGAAGACGTCAGTCGTCCCTTCCGGAGCACGTGAGACCTTCGCACCTCCACCGAAGGCAAGCTCACGCCTGCCTCTACATCTCCTCGCACATCCGCCAACGAAAGCACTTCATGTAGAGGAAGACGTCAGTCTTCCTTCTGGAGTTCGTGAGGCCTCCGCACCTCCACAGAAGGCACGCTCACGCCTGCCTCGACATCTCCTTCAACAAGCCTGCGTTGATCCAGCCTCTCGACAAATCCAGCCGGGTTTGATAGAAGCCGAGCATCATGACCCAAGTCGCCATTCAACCCCCGGACGAGCTCACGCAGTTTGTGAACCAGTCGCTTCAATCCGGCGGTTTTCACAATGCGGACGAATTCTTCATCAGCGTTGTCTCGATGGATAAAGACCACGTCGAGGAAGGCCTCAGTGAAGCCGAGCAAGCGAAGCTCGAAGATCTCCGCCGTGATATTCAAACGGGCATTGACCAGCTTGACCGTGGCGAAGGCAGCGAAATGAACTGGGATCAGTTCTTCGCCGAGCGCCACCGCTCCGCCTAGAGATGGCGAGCGCATACAAAAAAGGCCGCCAGTCTCCTGGCGGCCTTTGAATTGAAGTAGAAGCTCTCAAGCTCCTGCGGATCAATGCTGCGAGCAGAACTCCTCGAAGCGGTCCATGCCGGCGTTGATCACGTCCAGACCGGTCGCGTAGCTGAAGCGCAGCGTGAACTCGGAACCGAAGGCCACGCCGGGAACGGCCGCCACGCGGGACTTGCTGAGCAGCTTCTCGCAGAAGTTCACGGACTTGATGCCGGTTGGCTCGATGTCGACCAGGAAGTAGAAGGCGCCCTGAGGCTCCACCACGCGCACGTTCTTGATGCCCTGCAGACGGCTGAGCATGTATTGGCGGCGCACGTCGAACTCATCACGCATGTCTGCCACGATCTGCTGGTCACCGGTCAGGGCGGCCAGAGCACCGTATTGGGCAAAGGTGGTCACATTGCTCGTCGTGTGGCTCTGGATCACGTCGATCGCGTCAGCGATCTTCTTCGGAGCAGCGGTGTAGCCCAGGCGCCAGCCGGTCATGGCGTAGGCCTTGGAGAAGCCGTTGATGGTGATCGTGTGGTCAAAAATGTCCTTGCTGATGCTGGCGATCGAGACGTGCTGATTGCCGCCGTAGACCAGCTTCTCATAGATCTCGTCGGAAAGGATGATGATGTCTTCGGAAGCGGCGATTTCACCGATGGCGGCCAGTTCTTCCTTGGAGTAGACGGAGCCGGTGGGGTTGCCCGGGCTGTTGATGATGACCATCTTCGTCATCGGGGACATCGCGTCCTCAAACTCTTCCGGGGTCATCTTCCAGCCGTTCTCGCGCTTGGTTTCCACGATCACCGGGATACCGCCGACGATCTTCACCATCTCAGGATAGCTCGTCCAGTATGGCGCCGGGATGATCACTTCATCGCCCGGGTTCACCACGGCGGCGATGGCGTTGTAGCAGGAGTGCTTGGCACCACAGTTCACGCTGATCATGGACGGGTCATACTGCAGACCATTGTCCACCATCAGCTTCGCGGCGATGGCTTCGCGCAGTTCCAGGAGACCATTGCTCTCCGTGTAGCGGGTCTTGCCGTTCTGCAGCGCCTCGATGGCGGCCTGGGTGATGTGGTCCGGCGTGTTGAAGTCGGGCTCACCGGCACCGAAGCTCAGCACGTCAATCCCCTGCTTCTTGAGAGCCTTCGCCTGGGCGGTGATGGCGAGGGTCATGGAAGGGGCGAGTTCGGCGATGTTTTTGGCGATGAAGTCCATAAGGTGCGGTTAAGAAAGGCGGCTGGGTGACTGATTCCGGACTGGCCGGAAAGGGGGCGCTAAAAAGGAGCGGGAGGAGGCTTTGTCAACGGCGGTAGAAGCCCCATTCCCATCGAATGCAAAAAGCATCCCGGCTTCCCAGAGACACCCGGCCTCGAAAATCCACCTTCAGGACACCTTTCTCCGGCTGAAAAGGCCGTAGCGAGGGCTGAAAATGTAGGCCAGCAGGAAGAGCGTGCCCAGCACCAGGATGATGGAACTGCTCATGGACCACCTCAGCGGATAGCTGATGAAGAAGGCCGCCACGGATCCGAAGCCGCCGATCAAGCCGCCGCCCCAGAAAAGCGCGCGCGCATTGTCCGTCAGCAGGTAGACCGTGGCCGCCGGTGCCACCATGAGGCCCACACTGAGGATGCAGCCCACCGCCTGCAGAGAAGAGATGAGCACCAAAATGGTGATCGCAAAGGTGGCGTAGTTCAGAAAGCGCACCGGCACACCGAGGCTCGCGGCGATGTTCGGCTCGAAGAGATAGATCAGCAGCGGCCGTTGCAGGGCCGTGAGCGTCAGCACCGCCACCACGCTGATGCCAAAGGCGATCCACAGGTCGCTGTCCGCCATGCCCACGATGCTGCCAAAGAGCCACTCATCCAGCTGCTGCCGCGCATCCAGCTTGTTCAGGATGACCAGCCCACCGGCGAAGGCCGTGGTGTAAAGAATGCCCATGGAGGTGTCCTGGTCCAGCCGGGAGGTGCGGGAGAGAAAGATGGAGCCCAGCCCCACGATCAGCGCCGCAAACACTGCCCCGGCCAGCGCGCTCCACTGCGTGAGCCCAACCAAAAGCACCGCAAGCGCGATCCCCGGCAGCAGTGCATGAGAAAGCGTGCCCACCTTCAGCGCCGACTTCCTCAGCACCACAAAAGCGCTCACGAACCCATTGGCAAAGCCGATCATCAAACAGGCGAGCAGCGCCCGCTGCCCCGTGGGCATGGCAAGGAAGTCAGAGATCGATGAAGTGTCCGTCGGCATGGGGATATCAACGTAGGCCGTGAATGACCTGGCCTCAAGTTTCGGAGTTTCGAAACTCTGGCGTAGGACGACCGTGTCTCGCTCTCCCGCCAGGGCGGGGCGAGTCCGGTCGTCTCTACGGGGCGCGGATCTCCGAATCCGCAGCAGGGTCATTCGCTCCCACAGGTGTGGTTTGGCCTTACGCGTCTTCAAGCCGGAAACTTTGGGAGGCGAAGAACACTGCGGCAGCGCTCTCACCCCAAGCCTGCGTTCTACCCGGCTGCGGATTCGGTGATCCGCGCCCCACGAACGCCCAATCAGCCGAGCTTCGCCACGATCGCGTCGAGATGTTCCTTCCCCCGCACGATCTCCGCCGTGGTCTCCGCCGCCGTCGGCAGGATGGGTATGCCGCGCGGCGTCGGGTGCATGAAGACCTCCGTCGGCCCGGTGAAGCGCACGTCCTTCAGCGCCTGCAGCAGCGGCTTCCAGTCCAGCGGACCGCGCCCCGGCATCTGCTGCAGTTCCTCAGCCTTCGGCATGGGTTTTGAGCAGCCCATGCCATGCTCCCAGGCATAAAACAGCGTCATCTTCTGGTCGATATGGCGTATGAGGTCCGCCAGCAGCGCGCTGTCCTGCGGCAGATGATACGGCGCGAACGCGATGCCGATGCCCGGCATGTTCCGAATGCCATCCGCCAGCCAGCGCAGCGAGTCTGGCTTGTCGATCAGGTTGTTGATATGGTTCTCGATGCCGATGCTCACGCCGTTCTCGGCCGCGAGCGCCGCATGCGGCTTCATCTTCTCCACGAAGTCCGCCACGTTCTTCTTCAACTGCTCGGCGCTCACCTTGTAGTCGCCTTTGCCACCGGCCACGATGAAGCTGCCGCCCAGTTGCTGCACCACCTTGATCTCACTGGCCAGCTTCATCGGCCCCAAGTCATAGCGCGTGGTGCCGCCAAAGCTGATCCCATGCTCCTTGAGCTGAGCCGCGAACTTCTCCACGCCAATCTCATTCAGCTCCTCGCGCTGCGTGCCGTGCTTCTTCGGCCAGAGCTCGATCCCCGTGGCCCCGGTCTTCTTCACCTCGGGTAAAATCTCCGCCAGCTTCAGGTTTCCATACATGCTGGAGGCCAGCATGTAGTTCAGCTTCCACACAGGTTCAGCGGCATGGGCAGGTGCCGCGGCAAGCACGGCCAGGGACTGGAGAAAGCGACGTCGGTTCATCATGGAGGTGCAGGAACAAACTCCGCCCCGCCGCATTCTTCATTCAGCTATCCCACAAGCCTCATTCAGCTTTTGCGGCGTCCTGCATCAGCCACTCCAGCACCGGCAGATCCGCAGGCGCCAGCTCCAGCCCGCCCAGTTGCGCCAGCGGCAGCCACTGCAGCGCGCTGTGCTCATAGGCCCCGGGCTCGGCGCTGCCCTCCAGCAGCGTGCAGCGGAACGGATGCAGCATAATCCTGCCCCAGGCATAGTCATGCTCCACCGGCGGCCCGGCCTGGATCACCTCCACATGGCACCCCAGTTCCTCAAACAGCTCACGGTGCAGCGCCTCCTCGGCAGTCTCGTCCATCTCGATCTTGCCTCCCGCAAACTCCCAGCAGCCCGCCAGCCGTTTTCCCGGCGGCCTCTGCGCCACCATCACCAACCCATCCCGCTCGATGATGGCACAGACAACATGGGTGGCGAAGGCAGACATGGCAGAGAGCTGAATTCAAAACCTGCGAGAGAGCAGGATGTCTATGCTTCTACCACAGAGAACACCGAGGGCCACAGAGTTTCTATTCTGAGCCTGCCTTCTGAACCTCTGTGCTCCTCTGTGACCTCTGTGGTAGTCAATGGATGCTTCACGAATGTCCCATCCACCGCCCCATCAAGGCGGCGGCAGATCATCCGCATAACCCGCATCCGTGCGCTTGAGCTCCGCCACGGCGGCCGCGCGCAGTCGCTCCAGATCCGCACGATGAACAGCCTCCGTCGCCAAGTTCTTCAGCTCCTCAGGATCACTCTGCAGATCGTAGAGCTCCTCCGGCACACCCGGCTTCAGGTAGCGGATGTATTTGAAGCGCCCGTCATTCAGCGCCGCATACCACGGCACATGATGATGCTCCGCCTCGGCACCATTCTCCTTCACCACCTTCGTCACCGCGCTGCCGTAGTGATCCCCCGTGCCTTCAAAGAAGCAGGGATAAGGCCACGCCGCATTCTCAGGGTCCTTCAGCAGCGGCGTGAGATCACGCCCATGCACCTCCCACGGGATCTTGATGTCTGCCGTGGCGCTGAAGGTGGCCACCAGATCCGTCCCATTCACCGGCTTCTGGCAAACCTTCCCCTCTGGCAGCGTGCCCGGCCGTGAGATGATCAGCGGGCTTCGGTAGTTCGCATCATACGGCGCCAGCTTCGTGCGGAAGCCGTGCTCACCCATCGCGAATCCCTGGTCCGCAGTGAACACCACCAGCGTGTTTTCCAGCTGCCCGCTCTCCTTCAGCGTGGCCAGCACACGGCCCACGCCTTCATCCAGCGCCTCCACACACTCCAGCACCTGATGGATGTAGGCCTCATAGGTCAGCTTCTTCTTGCTCGCGCTCACATCCCCAAAGGACTCGCCGCTCTTCCCCGCCACGATGTTCCCCTCAACATCCTTGGCCCAGGACTGCGTGGCATTCAGGTAATCCGGCTTCCCCGGACGCGGCGGCAGGATGTCCGCCGGAACCTTCACCTCATCCCCTTTGTGCATGCCCTTGTGCCGCTTCGCAGGCGTCGTCGGCCCATGCACCGCCCCATAGCAGAGCCACAGATACCACGGCTTCTCCGCGGGCCGGTTCTTCCCCCGGATGTAGTCACAGGCCCAGTCCGTGTAGTTGTCCGTCGAGTAGCCCCGCGTCAGCTTGTCCTCACCATTGAAGGCCAGGATCTGATCCTCATAGTAGTTGCCTGCATTGTCCGGATGCTTCGGCCGGTTCCACACGATCTGGTAGTCCCAGTCACGTCCATACCCCGCATCCGTCCCCGTGTGCCATTTGCCGATGTGCGCCGTGTGATACCCCTTCGACCTGAACACCGCCGGCCAGAACGGGCACTGCTGCGGATCATACTCACTGGCGGGATACTTCCCCTCCATCCGCATCGACTCGATCCCATGCGGATGCCTCCCCGTCAGTAAGCTCGCCCGTGAAGGCATGCACCACGCCCCCATGTAGGCATGCGTGAACCGCACCCCCGACTTCGCCAGCGCATCGATGGACGGCGTCCTCACCCCCGGCAGCGCCTCCGGGTAGCACGACACCGTCTTATAAGAGTGATCATCACTGAAGATGAACAAGATGTTCGGCCGCTCCGCCGCCTGAGCCGCCGCCACCAAACCAAGGATCGAAAGGGTAATAAGAAAGCGCATCACACCCTCCCAAACGCCGCCATCCGCCCCACCTGTCACCCCAAACCCTGCAAATCACCGTCTCCGCCCCTCCCCTCCCCGTCTCCCGCTTCTGAAAAACCACCGTCAACAACCGTCAACCACTGCAAACAACCGTAAACTTCCCCTCCCCCCGCCGTGTCTTCTCTGAGAATCCCCCGCCTCCAGCCCCAGAAATTCCGCTGGATTTCCATAACGGGGCCATTCAAACTCCCTCCCCTTCCCCCGCCTCATAGTTCCAACCTACCAACCCCTTCCATGTCCGACAAAGCCTGTTCCTCTCACTCGTGCCCACGTTTTGATCTCGCCGCAGCGAACCTCATCACCCGTCTCTGGGTTGGAATGCGCCTTTTCATGGCAGGTGTGGACAAATTCCGCTCGGGCGATGGCGCTGCCGCGACCTTCAACACGGTGAACTACGACACCAAGAGCGGCCTCATCGCCAAGCTCATGTCGGACAACAGCTTCCTGCCCTCCATCCTCCCGCCGACCGCCATCGACCAGTATGCCCACACCATCGGTTACGTCCTGCTCGCCGTCGGTGCCTGGGTGGCCATCGGTCTCTTCAGCCGCATCTCCCTCCTCGCTGCTGGCCTGACCTTCCTTTCCCTCGGCTTCGGCCTCGCCGCCCTGCCAGATGACACCGAACTCAGCACAAACATCGGTATCGGCATCATCATCACCTTCGCCGCTCTGAGCACCGTCAAGCACGGCTGGCTCTCCCTGGATGGCCTCTTCTTCCGCAAGAAGCATTGCCACTCCCACCCGGAAAAAACCACCGAGGCGATCTCCTGATCGAACGCTCTTCCTCCCGCTCGCACAAAGCCATGCTTAGTTAGCTTATGAGCCCAGATTCCCCCACCCCCAAGCCCCTCACCGGGCTCGCCAAGTTCATGGACCGCCGCTCCTTCCTGCGCACCAGCGCAGTGACCGGCGGCAGCCTCTACCTTGCCACCAGCAAGAGCGCCATCGCCCAGGGTGAGATCCCCGGACGCAAGATCAAGTGCGCCCTCGTGGGCTGCGGCGCCCAGGGCGACCGCCTCCGCGTGGCCTCCTCCAAAATCATGAGCGGCATCCAGTGGGTCGCCGTGTGTGACATCTGGAAGTACAACCGCACTCCCACGGCACGCCGCATGGCCTACGAGAACAAGCACCAGGTCGAAGGCCCGGTCGCTGAATACGAGACCATCGAGGAAATGCTCGAGAAGCAGCCCGACATCGAGGCCGTCTTCATCGCCACCCCTGACCACCTGCACGCTCCTTTCTCCCGCATGTGCCTGGAGAAGGGCAAGTCCGTGTACTGTGAGAAGATGATGTCCAACACCATCGAAGGTGCCCGTGACATGGTGAAGGCCGGCAGGGAAAACCAAGGCATCTTCCAGATCGGCCATCAGCGCCACTCGAACCCACGCTACACCCACCTGCGTGAGAAGATCATCAAGAAGGGTCTCCTCGGCCGCGTGACGCATTGCTACGGCCAGTGGAACCGCGGTGTCGCCGCCTCCCAGCCCCTTGGCATTCCGAAGAACCAGACCATCCCTCAGGAAATGCTCACGAAGTATGGCTTCGACAGCATGGAGCAGTTCCGCAACTGGCGCTGGTTCGCCAAATACGGCGGCGGCCCCATCTCTGACCTCGGCGCCCACCAGATCGACATGTTCAACTGGATGTATGAGACCACTCCTACCTCCCTCTACGCCACCGGTGGAGTTGACTACTATGACGGCACCCCCGGTCCGGACGGCCAGCCCAAGGCCAAGTTCGAGCTGCCTGACAACGTCATGTGCCTCTATGAATACAACACCCCTGCCGGTGTCATGCGCGCCTACTACCAGGTGCTCACCACCACAGGCAGCCAGGGTTACTATGAGAAGCACATGGGCGTCTCCGGCTCCGCGATCATCTCTGAAAGCCCCACGTATAACCAGGTGTATGCCGAGCCTTCGACCGACTGGAGCCAGTATGCCGCCGGAGACAATCCGATCCTGGTGAAGGCCCCGGACAACGTGAAGAACAAGTTCTGGGAGCATCCCCGCGCTTGGGCCAAGCCTGCACCGAAGTCCTACAATGTCACCGGCACCGCCAAAGCTGTCGCCGATGCACGTGAGTCCAAGGCCCTCGATCCTTGGGAAATCCCCGTCATCCTCGAGGTGTATCCCCACACCCCGCACGTCGCGAACTTCATCGAAGCCGTGCAGCAGAAGAACGCCGAGCACCTGACCTGCAATGTCATGCAGGCCTTCAAGTCCTGCGTCACCGTCCTCAAGGCCTACGAGTGCCTCAAGTCCGGCCAGAAGTATAACTTCACCCCTGCCGACTTCGAAGTCGCCTAACAAAGTTCAAGGTCGGGGAGGCCAAAAACCTCCCCGCCCACGAAAACCAAGAACAAAGAACCAGGAACTGCCAAAACGGCTTTTAATCCAATTGGCACTTTTCAGTTCTCAGTTTGCAATTTTCAGTTTCAACTCACGTCTAATTCCGCCCCCTTCATATCCATGAACAAAACCACCCTCGCCATCGCCGCCCTTGCGGCTCTTAGCACCGCCGTCTCCGCCCAGGACACGGAAGAGATCAAGATTGAGTTCCCGAAGCCGATGTTCATCGGCACCCCGGTTCCAGCCAAGCTGCCGAACCTCGAAACTCCTGATCCATCCAAGATCATCAAGTCCTTCCAGGCCCCTAAAGGCACCGTCAACCTCGCCAAGGGCAAGGAAGTCACCTCCAGCGATCCAGCTCCGATCATCGGCGACCTTCCCCTCGTGACCGACGGCGACGCTGATGGTTCCGATGGCTGCTTCGTCGAACTCGCGCCAGGCCCACAGTGGGTGCAGATCGACCTCGGCGCCTCCACCACGCTGAACAAGATCGCCATGTGGCACTACCACAAGCAGGCCCAGGCCTACGTGGACGTCGTTGTCCAGGTGTCTGACGACAAAGAGTTCAAAACTGGTGTCACCACCCTCTTCAACTCCGATCATGACGACACCCTCAAGCTCGGCGCCGGCGCTGACCCAGCCTACATCGAGACCAACCATGGCCGCGTCATCGACGCCAAGAACACCAAGGCCCAGTTCGTCCGCCTCACCAGCAATGGCAACACCTCCAACGAGATGAACCATTACTGTGAAGTCCAGGTCTTCGGCGTTCCCGGAAAATAAGCCCCCCGAGGTCTAACCAGAACCTCTTCAAATCCTTCGCCGCCGTGAGCACCCCTCACGGCGGCTTTTTTATGTAGGCTCGTTTGCCAAAACGAGGGATTGAAGGATCGGTGAATCAGCACTCATTGATTACGCTCGCTGACGAGACACCCAAATCACAATCTTTCGTTAGGTCACCCCATGATCACGCGCGAGCAAGCTCACGACAAGGCAATCCAATTTATCCAGCAGTTGGTCGCCAAACCATTTGGTCCTGGCGGAGACAACATCGTGTTGAACGACGCAGCCACACAATCCTATGATTTTGGCTGGGTCTTCTTCTGGCAGAACCGCAAGTTCCTCGAGACGCGGGATACCTCCTTCATGTTGGTGGGTAATGCCCCCTTGCTGGTGGACCGAAACACGGGAGCACTTTATGTCACAGGCACAGGCAGGTCATTGGAATACTACATCTCCAATTACAGACTCACAGGAGATCCGCATCGAGAACCCGTGTGGCATCTTACATTCACCCAGCCCGAGGATTCAGCAAAGACACGCGAGGCTGTTCTTCTATTTCGTGACACTTTTAAACTCCCTCTGCAGGAAGCAAAACAAGCCGTGGATCACCTCTTAAAGGGCACCCAATCCACCTTCAAAATAGGTTCCGAGGAACGAGCCCAGCAGCTCTCAGCATCGTTCCAGAACATCGGCTTTCCTTCACAGCCAGTCGCAAAATAGTGACATGGACCCTTGCCATCCGGACCATGAACGTGAACTTCTGAAGCCCCAAAGGGGCGGAGCAACATAGCCCAGGGCAAGCCACGCGAAGCGAGCGCAGCCCTGGGTTAAAGACCATGATCCTCCTACCGTCTCAGAGCCCCAGCGGGGCGACAGAAGTCTCGACACCCCAGACGATGCAGATACCGCTGCATGCTGTAAAAACTCCCCACTGAACCCCTCCCCACCATGCCCTACGTCAACGTTCGCATCACCAAGGACGGCGTCACCGCCGAACAAAAAGCTCAAATCGTCTCCGAGATCACCCAGACACTGCAGCGCGTGCTCGGCAAGAAACCCGAGCACACCCACATCATCATCATCGACGAGATCGAACCCGAAAACTGGGGCTTCGCCGGCATGCTCACCACCGAGTTCCGCAAACAGCAAGACGACCGATAGCTTCAAACCTCCATCAACCATTCGCCTGCCCCCATTCGTCTGCCCATCAACGCCCCACGCTTTTCCCCCTTGCCTCATCGCACCATCACGCTCCGATGAGACAACAACCTCCGACCATGCGCCTCCTCGCCCTCCTCCTTCTCACCACCGCTCTCCAGGCCGCCGACATCCCTCCAGCCATTCCCCTCTGGCCCCAAGGCGCCCCAGGCTCCGAAGCCCGCAAAGCCGAAGCTGAGAAACAGGAAGGCGCCAATGTGGTGAACGTCCACAGCCCCTCCATCACGCCCTTCATCACCACCAAAGATGCCACAGGCACTGCCGTGATCATCGCCCCAGGCGGCGGCCACTCGAAGCTCTGCCTCGGCCATGAAGGCTACGCATTGGCGGAATGGTTCCAGGAGCACGGTGTCGCCGCCTTCGTGCTGAAATACCGGCTCGCCCGCGAAAAAGGCTCCACCTACACCATCCAGGACCATGCCATGGCGGACACACGTCGCGCCATCCGCCTGATCCGCAGCCGCGCCAAGGAGTGGAACATCCGCCCCGACCGCCTCGGCGTCATGGGCTTCTCCGCTGGTGGCGAGCTCGCCGCCTTTGCCGCCATGAAGAATGATCCCGGCAAGCCCGATGCCGAGGACACCATCGAGCGCCAGAGTTCACGCCCCGACTTCCAGGCCCTCATCTACCCCGGCACCTCCGGCCTCTTCTCCGCCGAGAAAGGCATGCCGCCGCTCTTCATCGCCTGTGGTTACGGCGACCGCCCCGACATCGCCGAAGGCATGGCCACCCTCTATCTCAAATACAAAGCCGCCGGGGTGAAGGCCGAGCTGCACATCTACAGCGAAGCCGGTCACGGTTTTGGTTACCGCCCCGGCACCACCACCGCCGCCGGCCAATGGCCCGAGCGCTTCATGGAATGGCTCAAAGACAGCAAGCTCGTCCCGTGATGATGTAGGCGCACTTGCCCAAGTGCGGCCTCCGACTTTGGAGTCTCGGAGAGACGAAAGGAAATAGCCCACGGCTTCAGCCGTGGGAGACTGCGTGCGCCACACCTTTTGGAGACAGAGTCCCGGGAGGGACGAAAGAGTCTCCCGCAACCCCAAGTGATCCACACTCTACCCTTCAGCAACTTCTACCGCCACAGCAGCCGCTTCCTCCACCAACCCCGGATGCACGCCGAGCACAAACCGCTGAATCCCCGCCAGATCCGGAATCACCCGCACCTCCACAAACCCCGCCGCCTCCGCCAACGCAGCCGTCTCGGCGCCCTGATCATCTCCGACCTCCAGGGCGATCCCACCCCCCGGCGTCAGATGCTTCGGAGCCTCCACCAGAAACCGGCGCACAATCACCAGTCCATCCGGCCCGCCATCCAAGGCCAGCACCGGATCCTGCCGCACCTCACGGCTCAGGGTCGCCACCTCCGCCGTTGGAATGTAGGGCAGGTTTGAGATGATGAAATCAAAGCGCCCGGGCACCTTTTCAAACAGGTCACTGCGCACCATCTGCACCGTATTCAGCCCAAGACGTGAAGCATTCATGCGGGCCAGGTCCAGAGCATCCTCGGAGATGTCCGCCAGCTGCACCCGCGCCTCGTTCCAGGCCGCCGCCAGCGCCAGCCCGATGCATCCCGAACCTGTGGCCATGTCCAGCACGCTGTTAGGCCGGGGCATGCGGCCCGCCTTCGCCTCACGGATCAGCCAGTCCACCAGATGCTCCGTCTCCGGCCGCGGAATCAACGCGCGATGATCTGAAATAAGCTCATGCCCCAGAAAGTCCACCGTGCCTAACAAATGTTGCAACGGCACACCCTCCCCACGGCGTTTCAGCAGGTCACGCATCGGCACCAGCGTCTCCTCATGCAGCTTCTCTTCAAACCGCAGGTACAGGTCCAGCCTCCGGCAGCCCAGCACATGCGCTAGCAGATGCTCCATGTTCAGCCGCGCCTCATCGACCCCGTGCTTCTGCAGATAAGCTGCACCGGTCGTGAGAACCTCCAGGAGTGACTTCATAAGTAAAATTCGTTATTCTCGCAGCTCAAACTTTCCAAATCACATCCATCAGCGCAGCCCGGCCTCAGCCAGACGCTCCGCCAGATCATCCGCCAGCAGGCGGTCCATCATGTCATCGATCTTGCCCTCGATGAAGGTGTCCAGGCTGTACAGCGTGAGGTCGATGCGGTGATCCGTCACGCGGTTCTGCGGGAAGTTATACGTGCGGATCTTCTCCTCACGACCACCACTGCCGATGAGATCACGGCGATGCGCCGAATACTTCGCAGCTTCTTCCTGCTGCTTCTTTTCCAAAAGTCGTGAGCGCAGAATGCCCAGCGCCTTGTCCTTGTTCTTGATCTGGCTGCGGCCGTCCTGGCAGCGGACGATGATGCCCGTGGGAATGTGCATCACCTGCACGGCGGAGTCCGTGGTGTTCACCCCCTGCCCTCCCGCACCCGACGAGCGGCAGACCTCGATGCGGACCTCATCCGCCTTCAGCTCAAAGTCCACCTCCTCAGCCTCCGGCAGCACCGCCACCGTGGCCGTCGAGGTGTGAATGCGCCCCTGCGCCTCCGTGGAAGGCACACGCTGCACACGATGCACACCACTTTCATAGCGCAGACGACGGAACACCTCCTCACCGCTGACCTTCATGACGATTTCCTTGAAGCCACCGACATCCGAGGGGCTGGACTCCAGCGTCTCCACCTTCCAGCCAATGGCTTCCGCAAAGCGCGAATACATGCGCACCAGGTCAGCCGCGAACAGCGAGGCTTCATCGCCTCCCGTGCCCGCGCGCACCTCGATCAGCGCATCACGGCCTTCCAGCGGATCCGGCGGCAGCACGGCCACCTGCACACGGTTCTCCAGATCCTCCACCTGCTTCGCCACCAGCGGGATCTCCGCCACCGCCATGGCCTCCAGCTCAGGATCACCACAGGTGGCCATCTCACGGCTCGCGGCCAGCTCCTCGAGCTGCTTCTGATATTGGTCCCAGTTGTTCAAGAGCATGTCCAGCCGGCGATGCTCACGCGTCAGCTCACCCGCCTTCTTCGGGTCGTCAAAGAAGCCTGGCTGTCCCATCAAATCCTCCAGGAGCTGAAAGCGCGAACGTTTGGTGGCGATGATAGGGCTGTAATCCATTGAGGGGAAAGCGGACGGAACGGGCTCGAAACAAAAAAGGGATGGAAAGGGAAGCCGAACGGATGGCGGAGCATGCCCCAAAGATCAACTCCCATCCATGAACACCGATCTCATGCAGGTTCCCTCCTCAAGAAACGAACCGCAAGCGACAGCGGCTCCCCCCGGATGAAACAGAGAGCCACGCCCGGTGAAGGCGTGGCTCTCAAGTTTTAAGGCTGCAAGCCGCTCCTCTTAGTCCTGACGACGGCGACGGAAGAACAGGGCCATCAGACCCAGCATCAGCAGCAGCGCGCGGCCCGGCTCAGGAACCACCACCACCACACCGTATTGGATGAAGGCGCTGGTGTCCCAGGCAAAGCCACCGGACAGCGTCGGAAGATCGAAGTCGCCAAAGATGCCGCCCGAGGTGAAGCCCGAACCAGCATTGAAGCCGCCGCCCATGGCACCCGCCCAGTCGATCAGGTTGAACACGTCACCGTAGTTAGGCGCGAAACCGTTGTTGATGAGGCGGACCGTGCCGAGCGTGCCTGCATTGACGTTGGTGTTGATCGTCAGGCTGCCACTGACGTTGATGAAGTCGCTGTTACCCACCGTCGGCACCGCGTTCCAAAGGGCCACCTGGCCCCCGTTGGCCGCCAGATAGGCAGAAGCATTGGCAAAAGCACCCAGGTTACCCGCCTCATTGTAGGTCGGGGTGGTGAGCTGGAACTGCAGCTGGCCGCTGTCACCAATGGTCAGACTGCCGCCGAGATTCATCTGGGCATTGGTCGCGCCAGAGTTGTCACCAGCAGTCAGGACACCGAGCGTGGTGCCTGTGCCCTGGACGATGACATTGCCAGTCACTGTGCCTGTGCCCGTCAGAGTCGCACCCGCATTCACCGTCACAGTGCCCGCGCCCACACCGCCCAGAACCGCGCCTGGGAGGGCTGTGGTGCCGACTTGGAGCACACCGCCGTTCACGGTGGTGGCACCCGTGAAGCCGGTGTTTGCATTGGTTACGACGAGCGCTCCCGAACCATTTTTGCTGAGGTCAGATGAACCCGTGATGGCACCGCTGAGGGTGAGCAAATTCGATCCGGTGACTGCAATGGCGGAGCCAGAACCCGACACCGCAACGTCACGGGCCGTGCTGAAGGTGCCGGTGACCTCAAGCGTGCCGCCGCCCAGAGCGATGGAGTTAGTGCCACTGGCATTGCCAAGGTTGTTCGAGGCCGCGACGGTCAGCACACCAGCGTTGACTGCCGTGACTCCAGAATAAGTGTTCACACCTGACAGGCTGAGCGTTCCTGCGTCAGCTTTCACGATCCCGGCGGTGCCGACGATAGAAGCAGAGATCGCCATGTCCACGTTAGCCGTGCCATTGTTGATGGTGAAGGTGCGATTACTGCCATTGAGGTCGATGCGCCCCGCGATGGAGCCCAGCACTCCAGAGTCGGTTGAGCCACCCAGCCCATCATCAATCAGCCGGTTGCCATTGCTGATGGTCGCCGTGCCAGAAGCACCAGTGAAGCTCACATTGCCGCCCAGGATGAAAAGGCCTGGCGCCACGTCATCGGAACTCAGGGTGAGATTGGGGCTGCCTGTGCCCGAGAAGGAAGTTGGTCCGTTAATCGTCACAGAAGCGCTGCCAAAACCGCTGCCTTCATCACCGTGGATCTTGTTCGCGCCGCCGCTGATGTCCAGGAAGCCATAGGTGTCCGTGCCATAGATGTCGTTCGAGCCGCCTGCCCACGTAGGATCAGTGACGGTGAGGGAACTGCCACGGCCGGAAAGGTAAGTGCCGCCCGAGTTGGTGAACCAGTAAATGGTGTCCGTCTTGCCGTTCACGTTAAACGTCCCGGAGGTCATGTTGATAAAGACCGAGTCGCCCATCTGGTTGTTGGCCAGCAGCTTGAGCGTGCCGCCGTTGATGAGGATGTCGGGGATCACCTTGCTGGAGAGGCCGTCGCCAATGATGGCGTCGACGCCCGCCGTCTTATTAAGTTCCAACGTGCCGGCGCTGACGGTTGTGAGCCCGGAGTAGGTGTTGGCCGAGGCACCGCTGAAGGTGGTGGTGCCGCTGCCCATCTGGACAAAGGAGCCTGTGCCGCTGATCACATTCGCCAGGGCGACCGCGTTGCTGCGGTTGATGGCCAGGGTGCCGTTGTTCACGATGGCCGCCGTGCTGGTGCCGAGGGTGCCAGTGGCGCCGCCGGTGCCGACCTGCAGGGTGCCGGCCGTGATCTGCGTGGCACCCGTGTAAGTATTGGTGCCTTCGAGAATCAGCGTGCCCGCCGTGGTCTTGTTGAAGGTCGCGCCATTGTTGATCTGGGCCACGTTTTTCAAAGTGCCGCTCTGGAAGTTAAGCGAGCCGGAACCGGAGCCGATCAGAGTGGCGCTGCCAATGCTAAAGCCGGCCATGTCCAGGGTGCCGCCATTAAGGGTCAAGGTGGTGTTTTCCGTCCCCGCGCCGCCGGTGCGTGTGATGTTGCCACCCATGGTGAGGGTGCCGCCGGTGAGGTTGATCGTCGAGGTGGATACCTTGGCGCCGCCGGTGTTGCCCGCGTTCGCCATGTTGATCGAGCCCGCCGTGACATTGCCGCCGCTGATGTTCAGAGTCGCCGTGGCGGCCCCGGTGCTGGCGATTGAGACACTGTTGATGGCCATGGTCACCGCGCCGAGGCTTGCCGTGCCGCCGCCGATATTGAGCGTGGAGGCAAGGACTCCCGTGGTGAGGGTCGCTCCCGTGCGGCTGGTCATCACCGTGCTGGTCACGTCGAGCGTGCCAGTGTCAAAGGAGAAGGTAGACGTGGCGCCTCCGGTGGTGCCGGCACTGCGGGCAGCGAGAGTCAGCGTGCTCAGGAGCAGGTCCGCGTTGTGCCCGTTCAGGTTCACCGTGCTGACCAGCTCGGCGGCGGTGCCGCCGTTGCCGTTGGTCAGATTCATCACGGCCCTGCTGACACCGTCAAACGCACGGACAGTCACCGTTCCAGTGCCGGTCGCAAAGCTCAGATTGCCGGCACCTCGATTGGTGTTGGCGCCCACGTTGATCGTGTTGAAGTTGAGAGCGTTTGAGGTGCTGCCAAGCTTCAGGGTCTGCACATTGCTCTGGCCAGTGGCCTCGCCAATATTCAGGGTGCCGCCGCTGATCACACTGACGGGCGCCAGGGTGAGCGTTGAAGAGCCACCGGAAGTCGGCGAGTTGACGTCACCGACACGGAGGATGCCGGTGCTGCCCAGATTTGCCGTGAAGGAAGCCAGACCGGACATGTTGACAATCGCCGCGTTGGTGTTGGTGGCACCGGTGGCACCGCCGACTTGGAAGGTGCCTGCAGTTGCGCTAACCACGAGGTCACCACCGCCGGTGAAGTTGACGTTGGTCGTGTCCGTCGCCGAGGTGTTCGAGCCCAATGTCACGTTGCCGTTCACCGTCAGGGTCTTGCCGGAGGCGACATTGATCGTGGAGCTGCTGCCGACCGTCTGGGTAGCAGCAACGAGGCCGGCGATGGTCTGGTTGAAGGCGCCCGTGTCCAGCGTGGCGACCAGGTTTGCCGTCCCGGTGGTGGAATTGCCAACGGTCACGATGCTGTTCGGTGAGAACGCATTGTCAGCACCGCCGATCAACGAACCGGCCACGACGGTCGTCGCACCCGCGTAGGTGGACAGGCCGCTGCCAGTCAGGGTGAGGCTGCCCAGGCCGACCTTCGTCAGCAGAAGGTTGGCGGGCGTCGCTGCGACGATGGCTCCAGCAAAGGTGCTGTTCACCGTGTTCGGCGTCGTCGTGTCAGTGGCGCTCGTGCCACCGATGGTCAGCGTCTTGGCAGCACCGGAGTTGGTGATGAAGCCCGTGCCGCTGATCGTCTGGATGATCTGGTTGAAGGCATTCAGGTCGAACCCGGCACCCGCGCTGATGGCCAGCGGGCTGGCGTTCGGAATCGCATTGTCCACGCCCAGCTTGAGCATGCCGCCCGTGACCGCGATGCCTGCACCGCCGAGGTTGTTGGCATTGTTGGTGAGGGTGAGCGTGCCTGCGCCCGCCTTGGTGAGGGCCGTGCCACTAGCAGTGCTGGTGATGATACCGGCGAGGGTCGCATTCACCGCAGGGCTGGTGACGGTGATCGTGCGGCCGGTGGCGCCGAGGTCAACGGCACCGTTGAGAACCACGCCGTTGCCTGCCACGAGGCCGCCGACGGTGAAGTCACCACTGACAGTGATGGGATTGGAGACGGTGCGGGCCGTGCCATCGCTGAGAAGCGTCGTGCCGCCGATGATCGTCAACGCACCTGTGCCCAGAGGGCCGCTGGTCACCGCCGCGCCAACGGTGGTTGGCGTCGAGTTGGCACCAAGGATCAGGCTGCCCTGGTTGAGGGTGAGGCCCGTGGTGAACGTGCTCTGGCCGCTGAGGGCGAGGGCACCCAGGCCATTCTTGGTCAGGGAGGTCATCGCCACGTTCTGGGTGATCGGAGCGCTGATGACCAGACCGGTCAGGCCGAGGCCTGCGTTCACCGTGATCACCGGGCTGGCATTGCTGAACTGCAGGGCCGTCAGCGCGGCGGCGCCGGTGCTGATCGTTGGCACCGTGGCCAGGCTGTTGTTGCTGGCGGTGATCGGCGTGGCGCTGCTCAGCACCAGGGTGCTCGTGGCGACCGTCGGTGTGCCGAGAGACAGCGTCGGGCCAGCAGTGCCGCCTTCATTGGTGAAGATCACGCTGTCGAGGGTCTGCGTCGGGCCGGTGGTGTAGTTGGCCAGAGTGAGGGAGCCGCCGCCGTTGATCGACACCACGCTCGTCGTGGCGATCTGGTTTGGCGTGGTGTTCATGGTCACCGCGGCATTGTTAATCGTCAGATTGCCAGGGACGGCGATGAAGGGGCTCGTGGCCGCCAGGTTCAGCGTGCCAGCCTGCGCATAGGTGCCGCCCGTGTAGGTGTTGCTGGCGAACTGGGGTGCCAGGCGCAGGGTGGCGCCACCATTGGAAACCAGTGCCGCGCTGCCGATGATGGCGGCCCTGATCTCCATCACGTTCTGGTTCACGTAGAAGTAGAGATCCGTGCCGGTGCCGGAGATCGTGTTGGTGGCGTCCGTCGGCTGAATGATGCTCAGGAAGGCCGCGTTGGAAATCATGCCCACGTTCAGTGCCAGGGTGCTGGTCGTCGGCATGGTGATGGTCTGTGCCGCGCCGGGAACCAGGCGGATGGAGTTGGCAGTCTGAGCACCGGCGGCCAGGCTGCGGGTAGCTCCGGCGTCACTGTAGTTGCCGGTCGTCACCAGCGCGGCGCTGAGGTCTGTGCCGGTGAAGCCCGGAGCCACAATGCCCTGCGTCGTCTGACCCATGACGGAGACGCCATTGTTGGTGAAGACGCCGTTGCCGCTGACGTAAGTGGCAAAGCTGCTGCCGTCAGCCACCGCCCAACCGCCGATCAGGTTGTTCTGCAGGTTGTTGAACGTCAGAGTCGTGGCGGGCTGCGCCGTCACACCCGTGCCGGTGGTGATGGTGAAGGTCGTCGCACCGGTGATGCCGGTGATGAACGAGCCGGCCGGAATACCCGTGCCGACCACTGGAGCGCCGATGACGAGTCCGGTCGTGGAAGGGACTGTCACGATGTTGCTGCCGGCGGTGGTCACAGCACCCGTGAGCGAGAGATTGATGAGCGGGCTGGTTGCGGTGATCGCCGTCGAAGCCTGCGCGGTCACACCGGTGCCGGTGGTGATCGTGAAGGTGGTGGGGCTGGTGATGGCGGTGATGCGCGAATTGGCAGGCAGACCGGTGCCAGTCACCAGGCCGCCGACATACAGGCCGGCGGTGGAAGGCACGGTAACGATGTTGCTGCCGGCGGTGGTCACGCCGTTGGCGACACTCTGGTTGACCGAGTTGATGATGACCTGGCCATTCAGAGTCAGGCCCTGGCCGCCAAGGGTGGAGGCACCCGTGGAGTTGTTCGTGGAGAAGCCATTGAAGTTGACGCCGCTATGGTTGGTGTTGTCGCGGGTCAGGGCGCCGATGGTCAGCTTCACGGTGCTGCCTTCATTGACATAGGGCAGAACATTGAAGGTGTTGTTGCCGCCGGTAACGGTGACGGAGTTCAACGCCACAGTGGTGTCGGTCGAGCCGGCGCCGTTGATCGTGAAGACACTGCCCTGCAGGGTCACGGGGTTGTTCGCCGCGATGCGGACTGGATTGGCGTTGCCGTTCGGATTGAGGCCGAAGTTGTCCCAGTTCAGGGTGCCATAGTTCAGCACGAGGCCTGCGGTGCTGGAGATGCTGCCAGAGTCGCGGAGCTGGAGGGTGCCGCCGCGGACCGTGGTGGCGCCGGTGTAAGTGTTGGCGTTGGTCAGCGTGGTGATGTTGTTTCCAGCACGGGTCAGCGAGATGGCACCGGTGATCTGGCCGCCAAACGTGCCGGTGCCGTTCAGAGACAGCGTCGCCGCCGCGCCGGAATTCGTCACTGTGCCGCCCTGACCGGGCAGCGGATTGATGGAGGTGAGGACTCCGAAAGCCTGGTTCTGGCCCTTCAGATCGACCACGGCCGCAGTGCCGTTCATGCTCAGCTGGCTCACCGTGGCGCCGCCTGCGGTCGGGATGACAGCGATGGTGTTGGCAGCACCCGAGTTCAGGTTCAGCGTGCCGTTGTTCACCGTCGTCGTGCCGGTGTAGTAGGCCTGCTGGTTGAGATTCATCACGCCGCCGTCGGCCTTGATGAAGCCGCCCGTGTTGTTAAGACCAAAGGCTCCGTTCACATTCAGTGTGCCCCCAGTGATGACGTGGGCATAAATCGAGGTCCCGGCAGTGGTGGAGCCGAAGTTACCCACGTTGATATTGCCGGTCGCACCCGCAAGAGTGAGGGAAGCCGCCGCCTGCGAGAGGGAAAGGGTCAGCAGGCCGCCGTTGGGGCCATAATTGCCGAAGGTCGCGCCGAGTCCGGAGTTCACGTTGCCAGTGCCGCTGATGGTCAGCGTGTTGGCGACAGAGTTCGTCGACAAGGTCTGGGTGCTCGAAAGACCCACGTTCTGCGTGCCAGTCGTGCTGGAAAGCACGCTGCTCAGCTCACCAGGGACCGCCGCTCCCGCGCTGCTCGTGCCGAGGGCGCGGTAGTTGCCGGTCACGGTGTCCCTGACGAGGAAGCCGGTGCCGAGGCCGGTGACGCTGGCATCCGCGAGGATGTCATGGCGCACCGACATGTTCGAGCTGCCGTTGGCACCGCCACCCTGGCTGCCGATAAGGGTCGGTGTGGTGATGGTGACGTTGGCCACTCCAGCGCCGCTGGCCGCGCCCGTGATGCCGCCGATGACCAGCGAGCCGCTGCCGTTCGCGGTGTTGAGCGTCGTGAGCGCCAGCGTGAGCGGGTTGGCTGCGTCAGGGGACAGCTCCACGCGGCCGCCACCGTTCAAGACGTTGAATGTGGTGATGGTCTCGGTGGTCGGCGTGGCAGCAGTGCTGCTGCCATTGATCGTCAGTTTGCCACCCTGGAGGTTCAGCGTGCCTGCGACGTCGAGGCCGAGGCGGCTGTTCACATTTGCCGCGCCAGTGTTGTCGAGTGCGATTGTGCCGCCGTTGTTCAGGTTAAACGTGCCACCGCCGCTCAAAGCAGTGCCATTCAAGGCCTCGCCAGAATCCACATAGCGGATGGTGCCGCCGTTGATGGTGAGGGCGCCTGTCGTGCCGCTGGCAAAGTTCTGAGCGGAGGTCATGGACATGACACCCGTGCCGATCTTCTGCAGGGCGACACCGTTCACCGCGCCGTCATTGAAGCGGGCGAGCTGGCCGGAGAAGGTGGTGTCGGTGTCGTCAAAGCCGACCGTCAGCGTGGTCGCAGTCGTGCTGCTGTTGAAGACGGTGCCTGATCCAGCGAGCGATCCCCAGGTGGTGGTGATGCCGATAAGGTTGTAGGAGGTGCTCGCACCATTCAGCGTCAGCGCGGAGAGGCGCGAACCAGCGTTCGTCACGCCGTTGCGGATTCCGCCCGCATTGACGGTCGTCGGACCGGTGTAGTGGGCCTGCGCGTTGAACTGCAGGACGCCATTGCCCGTCTTGAGGATGCCGCCGGAGGTGCCGACAATGGCCTGAAGGATGAATGCCGACTGGAGCGGCGCGACGGCGACTCCATTAACAGTGATCGGATCGACCTGAACGGTCTTGGCCGTGGTGCCAAAGTCTGTGCGACCGACGATGATCGTCGAGCTGGCCACATTGGAGGACGTCGCCACAATGCCCGAGTTGCCGATCGTCAGCACACCGGTGGCGCCAGAGCCGCCAGTGGCGGGCTGGGCAAAGGTGTTGATCTGCAGGTTGCCGGAGCCGCCGCCCAGGTTGTTGAGGACGAGACCTTCAAGGGTATTGTCACCGAAGAGATTGAGGGAGCTTCCTGCGCTGTTCATCGTGACGATGTTGCCAGCCGCGATGGAGCCTGCAGCGTTGAGCGTGACGGTGGCATTGTTAATCACCAGGCCATTGGCCGGGTTGGATGCCAGCGGAATGTTGCCGGTGGCCGCTACATTCAGGATTCCTTGGTTTACTGTGGTGCCGCCGTTGTAGGTGTTGGTGCCAGCAATGGTCAGAGTGTTGCCACCACTCTTGACCAGCGACATGCCGCTGCCAGCGATCACGCTGTTGATCAGATGAGGGCCGGTGCCCTGAGTGTAAACGAAGAGCTCAGGTCCACCGCTCGTGAGGATCCCCTGATTGACAGCGCTGCCAACATTCTGCACCGCAGTGCTAAAGAAGAGCAGGCCACCGCTGCCGAGTGTCAATGTTTTACCAGCGGCGATCGCAACCGTGTTGGTTCCCACATTGCCAAACTTCAGACTGTTGATTGTCAGATCGTTGGTCACTGGGATGGAGCCCACCGCTGTGTTGAGGGCGATGTTGTCGCCCGTTCCAGCGCCGTTGAGAGTGGCTGCTGTCGTCAGGAGATTCGAGTATTGAGCAGCTCCAGAGGCACCCAAGGCCGCCACACCAAGACCAGGGATGTAGGTGGCGAAATCCGAAGCGCCAATGATTGCCCAACCACCGATGATGTCATCGTCGAGACCGGCGAATGCGGTGGCGGTCGAAACGCCGTTGATGGTCGGGATCAGAATGCGTGCGCTGCTGCCAATCTGACCACCGGTGGCCGCCGTGAAGTTCACGGTGCCGCCACCCGTGCTGCGAGTGAGGCTTGTCAGAGTGAGGTCAGCAGAGTTGACCCCTGTTCCGCCCAAAACCGAGTTAATGGAGGACCCACCCTGCGCGAGGGTGACAGCACCGACTGTTTCCGTGGAAGCGGCCTGGGCGCGTCCTTGGAAGGCCAGGGTGCCCCCGCGGAGCGTGATGGCCGCTGAGTCACTGATCCGGTCCGTCAGGTCGTTGAGGCCGGTGTTGTTGTCCGCGGTCAGCGTGGCGTAGTTGATCGTGATCCCACTGGTGCCGGAGATGGCGCCGTCGCTGATCAGCGTGGTAATGTTGCCATTGATCAGCGTGGTGCCGCTGTAGCTGCTGTTATTGGTCAGCGTCAGGGTGTTCTGGCCGGAGCGGACAAAGTTCACGGAGCCGGTCAGAGTTCCCGCAAAGGTGCGTGCGGTGTTGTCCTGGTTGATCACCAGCTGGCCTGTGCCCGTGCTGCTGGTGATGGTGCCGCCGGAACCCGGCTGCGTCGTGTCGGTCAAGAGGCCGGAGATCTGCTGCGAGTTTCCTTTGAGGTCGAGGGTCGCTGCCGGGCCGCCCATCACGAGGAACTGGCCGGGGGCAAGCGTGTTCGTGCCGCCGTTCAACTGAAGGGTGCCGCGGGCGACGGTGGTCACGCCGGTGAGGGTGTTGGCGCTGACGCCCGCGATGCCTGCCGTGGTGGCCGGAGAGCTGATGGTCAGCGTGCCGACGCCGTCCTTCACCAAGCCTGCGGTGCCCGTCAACGTGCTGGTCACGTTCAGGGTGGTCCCGTTGTCCACATGGAAGATATCCTGCACCGCCGCATTCGCGAGCACTGGCACGCTCAGGGTGTGGGTGGTGGCACCGGTGGCGAGAACGCCGCCTGTGGTAAGCACCATTTGATTGAAGGCCGCGCCACCGACAGTCGCACCTGCGACATCGCTGAAACGAATCGCGTTAAGAGTCTTGGTCGCAGTCAGATTCCGGGTCGCCAGGGTCGCGTTGACGTCCACCGTATCAGTGGCGGCCGCGGCCACGATGCTCGTCCCCGACGTGAAGTTGTAGCCGGTGAAACCCTGCAAGCCGTTGGTGTTCGTCGCGGTCCCGTTGGTATTGTAGGTCGCGAAGGTCGATCCGTTCACAGTCGCGCGTGGAAGGATGCCGTTGGTGGCGGCGGTAGCGCCGCCCACGAGAGTCGGCGCGGTGGTGAAGAGCAGCCTGTTCGACGCAGTGCCAAGGTTGGTGCCCTGGAAGTTGGCCGAGGCGTCAGTGCCGATGGCGAGGCTGCCGAAGGTGACCGTCACGTTGCCGCCACTGGTTTGATTGCTCAGGTAGATGCCGCCTTCACGACCAAAGGTAAGCGCGCCAGAGGTCGTCTCCGTTGAGCCAGCCGAGTTGCCGGTGTAGGAGAATGTTCCTCCCTGGATGGTGACCGCACGGTTGGCACCCAGGCGTCCGGCCGTGGGTCCGGCGGTGTCGTCCAGGTTCAGAGTGCCGTTGGCATTGACCGAGATGAGTCCGGTGGTGCCCAGGGTGACCCCGGTGCCGCTCACATTCATCGTGCCCTGGTTCACGTTCACCGCGCCGACGAAGCCCGTCTGGTTCGCCGTCACATTCAGCGTGCCAGCGCCAATCTTGTTTGTGCCAGGTCCGCCGGGGCTGATGATGCTGCCCAGATTGATCGTGGAGCCTGAACCTGCGTTGAACGTGGTGCTGTTGGAGGCAGAGATGCCGCCCGTGATGTTCAGCGTGGACCCGCCCGACGCACCAATGACGACGGAGGTTCCCGAGGTCTGGGTAATCAGGCCGCTCAGGGTGTTGGTGCCCGAGACCGACTCAATGGCACCGCGATTGTTAAACCCGCTGGCACCACTGATGCCCACCGTGATCGGGGACGCATAGTTAATGCCGCCCGCCAGCTGGAGGGCCGCTCCGACTAGGTTGTTAATCGTGACCGCTCCCGAGCCGATCGCGTTGGCGTGGCCTAGACGGATGGCACCAGCGTTGATCGTGATCCCACCGGTCATGGTGCTGTTGTTCGCCGTGATCTCGATGACCCCATTGTCATTCTTGGCAAGCGTGTTGCCTGGCGCGGAGAGAGAGAACGGATTGGTGAGGGTGAGCACATTGCCCGCCGTGACCTCGAAGGCATTGTTCGCCGCGTTCAACAGGAAGGTGCGGGCGGTGCTAAAGGTGCCGGTGGCACGGAAACCAACCCCCGTGGAAGCGTCCACTTCCAGCGTGATCGTGTTGGCCGCATTGCCGAGAGCCCCGTCGGAGCTCGCTGCCAGGACGCCGTTCAACACACTGATGGTCTGACCAGCGCCGCCGAAAGTGTTGCCGGGGTTCGTCAGGGCCAGCGTGCCCACGCCGGATTTCACCATGCTGAAGCCGCTGGTGTCGGAAACCACGCCGCTCAGCGTCAGGCCCTGCACCACGTTGGAGGCGGTGGCATTGGCCACCGAGAAGTGGGAGGCGCCGGTCAGGGTTGTCGTGCCGGTAAACTCGAGGCCGTAGCCGTTCAGGTTCGTCACCGCAAGGATGCTGCCATTGTTGGTCAGGTTCACCTTCTGCAGGGTCTTGTTGCGGGCATTGGGAGCGCCGCCAGAACGGTTGACGGTGATCGCCGTGTCCGCAATCAGGGCGACATTGCCGCCGAGGCTGAGAAACTCCGGTGTGCCGAGGGTGTTGCCGTCCGCATTGAAGATGAGGCCGCCAGCGATGTTGATGGTGCCGTTGTAGTTGCCGACGTTCAAGGTGCCGAGACCGCTCTTGTTAATCACGTCGCCGGAGAGCGAATTGATCACGTTGCCAATCGTCACGACCATCTGCGGAGCGGTCACGGTGGCGTTCCAGGTGGCAGGCAGGATGGTGTTGCCATTCAGAGTGAGGCTGTTAGTCCCGTTAAAAACGGTGTTCCCCTGGAAGATGAAGTCATTGGTCACGGAGAAGGCGCCCGCCGACACCAGCGTGGTGTTGGCCGCCATGGTGACCGTGCCGGTGCCGAGCGGGCCGCTCGACAGCACGTCGCCAAGGTTTGCGCCGTTGCTGCTGGCGCCGATGACAAGACCGCCAGTAGTCACATTGACCCCGCCGGCAAAGGTGCTGAGCGGGTTGCTGAGCTGGAGGAGGCCCGCGCCAGACTTGGTGATGCCGCCGTTCTGGACCAGTGCCGTGATGTTCAGACCAGCCTGCCATGGAGCGGTGTCCACGCCATTGACCACGGCCGCGCCAATGGAGATCGGATAGGCCGCATTGGCGTTCAGATCAATCGTGCCGGTGCCAATGGTGGCAATGGTGCCTGGGCTGCTCGTGGTGACCGCGATGCCGCCTGCTCCGGTGAGGGTCAGGATGCCGGTCGGGGTGAGCGTCGGAGCGGCACCGCCGGTGTTGTTGATGGTGAGGTTGGTGAGCGAGTTGTTGCCCGCGAGGGTCACCGTCGCACCGCCGTTAAGCGTGAGCGCCTGGGACGGGATGACGCCGCCAGCGGTCTGGATCAGGGTGCCCTGGTGGACGGTGAGGCCGCCGCTGCCGAGGGTGCCGGTGGCTCCCAGCGTGAGGGTGCTCGTGTTGATGATCGTGCCACCGGTGTAGGTGTTGGTGCCGCTCAGAGTCAGGCCACCCACCGCAGCGCGGTTGTCGCCACCGCTGAAGACAAGGCGGACGGGGCCGCCGACGCCGTTATTGGCGATCGTCGCGCTGATGACGGCCGTGCGATCATCGCCATACGTGGCGCTGATCAGGAAGAGATCGCTCGGCGACCCCACCGTGCCGCTGGTGATGGTGCCGTTCTGCAGGGTCAAAGTGGTGGCTGCCGTCGATTGGCCAAGCAGGAGGCCACCGCCTTGGAGACGCAGAGTGTTGCCACCCAGATCAAGGATGGCACTCGCGGTGGCTTGAGCCACGTTCAGGGTGTTGACCACCGTGTTCGTCAGCATCGTCGTGGTCCCCCCCGCAGTGGCGAGGCGCACATTGTCGGAGGCCAGCGGGCTGGTATTCAGGCCGCTGCCCGCATAGCCGGCAAAGCCGATCGCATTGAGCCCGCCGATGCCGTAGGTGGAGTCATAGCTGGCGTATTCGCGATCCACGATGGCCCAAGGTCCGAGGATGTTGTTGGCAAGCGTCGGGGCGGTGCCAGAGATGCGGACATTGGCCACGCTGCCGATCTGGCCCATGCCTGCAAGGCTGTTAAAACGGAGGACGGAGGTGCCGCCCGTGCGCGTGATCGAATCAATGGTCAGGATGGCGGAATTGACGTTTGTGCCGCCGGCGGTCACCTGGATGGAGTTGTATCCGTCGAGAAGATTGATTGCTCCGAGCGTTTCCGTGGAGTTTCCCTGCGCACGCCCTGTGAAGCCGATGATGCCGCCTGTCAGATTGATGGGGGCGGTGTCGCTCACACGGTTCCCAATGGCACTAAGATTGCCGTTGGTAAGGGCGAGTGTGCCGTAGCGGATATCGATGGGCTGCGAGGTGTTCGGCAAAGCGCCATTATCAGCAAGAGTGACCGTTCCGCCGGTGATCAAGGTCGGGCCGGTGTATGTCTGCGGCTGCTGAAGGTTCAGCGCGCCGGTGCCAGTCTTGTTCAGGTAAATATCTCCCGAAATCACACCGCCGAAGTTGGTGTTGCCGTTGATCGTGAGCGTGGACTGGGTTGCTCCGCCGTTTGTCACGCTGCCGCCGCCAATGCCGGAGCCGCCGCCCGCTGTGGCGCTGGAAAGCCCGGCCATGAACTGACTGGTGCTGTTCAGGTCCAGGATGCCTCCACTGTTCACAGCGACGGCATTGTTGAAGAGCAGCGTGTTGTTGCCGCCCGAGAGCCTCAGCGTGCCGCCGTTCACGTAGGTAACGCCGCTCACGAACTGCTGGGCGTTGAAGATGAGGGTGCCGCCAAGGTCCTTGGAGAGACCGGTGGCACCATTAAAGCCGCTGTTCACGGTCAGTGTCTGACCGCTCGCGACGTGGACGATGGCCTCGCTGCCGAAGGTCACAACGGGCACGTTGAGGAGCGCGCCTCCGGTGCCATTGGCCAGGATCGAACCGCTGGTCAAAGTGAGAGCGCTGGGAGGATTGCCGCCCAGGCCGCCGACAGCTGCGGTGTTATTGAGGGTCAGTGCATTGAGCGTTGCGTTGCCAGTCAGCGAGTTCAGCGTGGAGGTCGTCGCCTTGAAGGTGGAGGTCGCCGTCGCGCTGAGGATGTTCGTCGCAGCAGAGTAGCCAGTGAAGGCCACCACGCCATTGGCGCCATAGCTCGCGAACTCATTGCCGTTCACCGTGACGCGGTTCAGAATACCGGTGGTGGCCGGTGTGAGAGCAGGCGTGGTGGAGAACTTCACGAAGTTGTTTGCCGTGCCGAAGGTGCCGGTCACGTTGAGGCTGCTGCCCGCGTTCTGGGTGAGCGCGCCGGTGAAGGTGACCGCGGCCGTGCCGGTGCCGGTCATGTTGATCGTGTTGGCGCCTTGGTCGGAGGTGAAGGCTCCCGCGGTTTCCGTGGAGTTGTTGGAGATGAAGTTGAAAGTGCCGCCCTGGAGGGTCAGCGCACGGGCCGTGAGGCGGTTGTTGGTGTTTGTGCCCGCATTGTCCAGAGTGAGGACAGCGCCGCCGTACACAATGTTCGCAGCGCCAGAGGTGTTGGTCGTGCCGGTGCCACTGAGCTTGAGGGTGCCGTTCCGGACCGTGATGGCGCCTGTCCCTGTCGTCGTGCCGAGGGGCACGCGCACGTCCATGGTGCCAGCGCCGTATTTGCCGATGCCAAAGGTGTTGCCGACGATGCTGGACCCAGTGCCAAAGATGATGTCACCAAAGGCCATGAAGTTGAGCTGACGTCCCCCCGCCTGGTTGCCGACGGTGATGGTGGACCCCAGGGTGAGCTGCGAACCGGTGCTAGCGCCAATGGCTGCATCGAAGTTCACCGCAATGGCGCCGTTGAAGGTGTTGCTGCCCGAGAGGTTCTGGAGCTGACCCTGGCTGTTGATACCACCGAGCGCGACGTTGCCAGTGCCCTGGAGGCTGATCGGGAATGAGTACGTGTTGCCACCTGAGAGCTGCAAGGCCGCCCCCACGGCTGCTACGCCCGGCGAGATGAGAAGCGCGCCAGTGCCGGCAGGGTTGGCCAGGGCGCTGCTCACCAGCACCACGCCTTGGTTGATGGTCAGGCCGCCGCTCCACGATGGGTTGTTGGCCGCCAGGACCAGAGTTCCCATGTCATTTTTCGCCAATGTTGCCGCATTGCCGGCGCCGGCATTGAGATCGAAGGCGGTGCCGAGTGTCAGCGTGTTGCCTGCGGTCACCTCGATCGCACGAGTGCTGCCCGTATTGCTCAACTGGAGCGGATGAGCCAAGGTAAAGCTGCCCGTGGCACGGAGGGTGGAGGTGCCGGTCTGCGGGTTGAGCAATACGATGTTGGTAGAGGTGCCAAGTTGCGCATCACCGGCCACGGAAACCACGCCTTGGTTGATGTTGATATTGCCCGTGAAACTATTGCTGGCATTGCCGAGCACCAACGTGCCTGGTCCGGTCTTGAGGAACCCAACACCGCTCATGATTCCATTGAGATAGAGCCCTTGAGTGACATTGGAAGCCGTACCTGTCGCCACGGTGAACACGGGTGGAACCCCGCCAAATAGAGTCAGAGTCGTTGCCGCTGACGAAGCGAGGCCGTAACCATTGTTATTGGTGACCGTAATGCCGCTGCCAAGATTGGAAATGCTGGCTGGCGTGAGAATCTTGTTCGCCGCGAGGCCAAAGGGCAATGTGCCGCCTGCACGCCCAACAACGATGCTCGGCACGATGCCTGCATCGAAGATCACATTGCCCAGCGCGATGTTTTGCACCGAACCTGTGCCGTCGCCGTCGTTGAGGAGCTGGATCTGAGTCGGGGTGCCGAGCGCGGTGGCGTTGAAGTCACCCGTGTAACCCGTCGAGTTGAAGATCAACGCCCCTGGGCCGGTTTTGTTGAAGCTGGTGATCGAAGCGATATTGGGGATCTTGCCAAGCAGGGCGACGGTCAGGAAAGGATTGGAAACCTGAATTGTCGGAGTCGGTCCGGCAAGACCCGCACCAGTAAGGCTGCCATTAAGCGTCAAGGTCCAGGCTGTGGGAGCCGTGCTGTCGAAGGTCGGAGTGCCCGCGAAGGCCACGTCGTTGCCGAAAGAACGTGTGGCATCCGTGACGAAGTAAGTGCCCGTAGTCGCAGTGATGGGGCCAGAGCCAAATGGGCCGCTGGTCAAGCCGCTGCCGCCCTGGGCAGGAGTACTGGAGGCACCCACAAGCAGCCCGCCGCCTTGAAGGTCGATACCACCTGTGAAGGTGCTCTGGCCGCTCAACTGAAGCAGGCCCGCCCCGGTCTTGATCAAGCTTGTTCCCGGGCCATTAACCACTGCGGAGATGTTCATCGCCGGGTTGATGGTGCTGATCGTCTGGCCGCCGATTTGAATGGCGCCGACGCTGACCGTTTTCGCACCTGCGGTGAGATTCACGGTGCCGGCCACGGTCGCAACAGAACCCACGTTATTCGAAACCACAGAGAAGGGGGTCGCGCTAGTCAAGCTCAGGATACCACCCGTATTCACGGTCGGTGTGCCCGTGCCGCCGGAGTTGTTAAAGCTGAGGCTATCGAGAGTGTTGTTACCGACGAGTGTCAGGGTCGAACTATCGTTCAAGGTCACTGCGTTGCTCGCGGCGATCTGGCCCGCGTTGGTGTTCATAATCAACGAACCCCCGCTGATCGTGATACCGCCCGCTGGGATGACCACACCGCTGCCGATGAGGTTGACCGTGCCTTGATTGATGACCGTGCCACCTGTGTAGGTGTTGTTGGCCGAGAGGTTGAGGATGCCCGCGCCGGACTTAACCAGCGTGACCACGCCGCCCGCCGCGTTGTTCTCGATGATCGAATTAATCACCACGTTATCCCTGCCCGTGACAAGCGCTTGGTTCGCCGCGCCAGTCGCCGTCGCATTCTGGCTGACGGTGATTTGGGTCGGGCTGTCGATAGAGACGATGTAGGTGCCCGCCGGGAAATTGGCGTTTGTAATTGTCTGGCCGGGAGCAAGGCCAACCATGCTCGGCACGGTGGTGATCACCGGAGATCCCAAGGTGGTGGTCGCCGTGGCCGCGCTGGTCGTCGTGCCCGCAGCAGCGCTGTAGACAACGAGCTCGGCCGCCGCATTTACGGCACCGCCAGCGGTGAGGTGACCGCGCGTCCCTGTTGTGCCGATGCTGCTGCCGGCAGCTTGATTGCTACGGAGCAAGCCGCCGGTCTCAAGGTTGAGGATGTTCGCCGCATTGGTGAAGGTCACGTCGTTGAGCGACACGCCTCCGAGGCGCAGGGCACCGGTAGTGGTCGTGGCTGCCGAGAGGCTGTTCACGGTCGGCACCGAGTTGTTGATGAACTGCGTCACATTACCCGGCGCAAAGGTGGTGTCGTAGCCTCTTGATCCAGCGTAGCCATACGCGGTCAGACCCAATGTCGGCTCGTATCCTGCGAAGTCAGTCGAGTTGGCGATGGCCCAAGCCCCAAGCATCCCGTTCGGGAGAGTCGTCGGCGCAGCGGTGAAAAAGAGGTGGTTGACGTTGCCACTGCCGGCGAAGCCGACGTTGGAGGTGAAGTTTGCTGTCGTTCCCGCGGCGCGAGTGAGGCTGGCAAAGGTCAGGTCGGCGGAGAAATTGATCGCGTTGGTGGCGACGTTATTGGCAGCATTGACGTTGATCGTGCTCGCACCTTCCGTGAGGGAGAGGGCTCCGAGCGTCTCAGTGCCGGCGGTGCCGAAACGTGCCTGATAGGTGATGGTGCCGCCACGAAGGGTGATCGGAGCCGCATCGTTAATGCGGTTGTTGTTGTTGATCTGAAGGTTCGCGTTGCTGTCGAAGGTCAGCGTCGCGAAATTGACGTTGATCGCGGACGTGTTAGGCAGCGTAGCGTTGTCGCGCAGAGTCAGCGTGCCGCCGGTGATCCAGGTCTCGCCGGTGTAGGCGAGCGGGCTTTCAGCCGTCAGCGTGTTGCTGCCAAACTTGTTTTGCGTGATGGCACCCGTCATCGCACCGCCGTAGGCCGCGCTGCCGTTGTTCGAGAAAAGTGCGGCGGTCGTACTGTGGATCGTGCCGCCAGACCCGGGAATGTTGCCCGCGCCGAAAGCACCGACCATTTGATTGTTACCGTTCAAGTCCAGGGTTGCGCCAGGGCTGACGATCAGCGTCTGGTTCGGGAAGATCGTATTGGTGCCGCCGCTCAGCGTGGTCGTCCCGCCATTCAGCGTGGTCTGGCCCGTGTAAAACTGGAGCGCGGAGATGTTCAGCGCACCGGAAAGGTTTTTGTTCATTCCGGAGCCACCGGTGAAAAAGCCGCTCACGTTCAAGGTCGCGCCCGTGGCGACGTGCACCGCGCCTTCAGCGCCAAGCGCTGTGCGAGCTGCCAGGGTCTGTGTGCCAGCTTTCACAAGGATACCGCCTGAGGTGAGCGTAAGCACCCTGCCGTTGCTGGAGCCGCCGGTGCTGACTGTCGGCGCGCCGGTGTCCAGAGCCAGTGCGTTCACCGTTCTGGGGATCGTGACCGTTCCGTCAGTCGTCGTGGCGTTCAGCAACAAGGTGTCCGTCACAGCGGCACTGTTGATGTTCGCCGGCGTGACGTAGCCCGTAAATGCGGCAATGCCGTTCGCGCCGTAGGTGGCGAAATCCGCACCGCCTACCGTGGCGCGGGCAAGGATGCCGGTCGTGGCCGGGCTGAGCGTCGGAGGCGTTGAAAAGAGCACCTTGTTGGTCGCCGTGCCAACGCCGCCGGTGAAGTTCACAAAACCACCAGAGTTGATCGTCAGAGTGGTGAAGTTAAGCGTGGTTGTGCCCCCGGGGTTGGTCAAATTAATCACTGATCCCCCAGCGCCGACGGTCAAAGTTGTCGCATTTTCAGTCACGCCACCCGCATTCCCAAGTAGATTCAAAGTCGCTCCATTGAGAGCAAGCGGTTTGGTGCCCAAGCGGCTCGCTGCCGTGGTGGTATTGTCGAGCGTCAGGGTCGCCTGATTCACGGTAACACCGCTCGCGGTGCCAAGAGTGCCTGCGCCGCTGACAGTGGTGACACCCCCGCTCAAGGTGGCTGCGCCGGTAAACGTGTTCGCGCCGGTCAAATTCAGCGCTCCGTTGCCGAGATAGGTAATGCCACCAGCAACACCGGCACCGTTGGCATTGGCGATCACACCACTGATGTTCGTCTGTCCGCTTCCGCTGAGTTGAAGGACGCGCCCTGTGGTAAGGCTTTCTGAAACGAATACCGAACCGCCCAGCGTCAGGCCCGTGCCAGCAACGATGTCGTTCTGAAGGATGCGATTGCCGCCGCTGTTCGTGAAGGAGCCGCTGAATGTGATCGCTCCGGAACCGTTCAGGATCGGGGTGCTGCCGGCGATGATCACCGACATCGGTAGCGCATTCGCGCCGGTGGTGTTGGCGGAAAGGGTCGATTGAAGGACGCCGCCGTTGAGCGTCATCGAACCAGCCGCGATACCCAGCGCGCCGGCCTTGTCGAGCACCAGCGTGCCGGTGCGGAGTTCGCCAGCTCCGCTGAGCAGGTTGGGCGAGCCGCCCGTCAGGGTCGTCGTCGCCCCAGTTCCGGTGCTGATGACGAGGCCCACCGCGCCGTTCGATGCGCCGGTGCTTTGCAGAATGCCGCTGAGGATCGTGTTGCCAAAGCCGGTGATGGCCAGCGTGCGGTTGGTGCCGGTAGCTTCCGCACTGGCAAAGTTGCTGGAGATCGTCAGCAAGTTTGGCTGGGCGATTGTGTTACTGATCGTCCACGAATTGGTGGTGTTGCCTGTGATCGTGGTGGAGTTCACCGTGATCGGATTCGCCCCAGTGAACGTCGCCACTGTATTCGCGGCGATCTGGATCGGGCGGGTGATCGTCAGGGTCGAGCTCGGATTGGTCGAGTAGATGCCGCCGTTGCTGAACACGATGGCACCCGTGCCTGCCGCACCGAGGGCGGCAGCGGAACTCACGCCGAGGAGGCCGCCGCTGACGGAAAGGTTGCCGGTAAAACCGTTCGTTCCGGTGAGTTCCCAGACGCCCCCGTCAGCCTTGGTGACACTGAGGGCTCCTCCATTGTCGCTCAGGTTGCTGCTGACTGTGTTCGCATCAATGTTCACACCACGCAGAGTCAGGGTCTTGGCCCCGCTGCCGGTGTTGGCGACGCTGGTCAGGATGAGCGGGCCACTGCCGCTGGAATCGACGGTGGCACCGCCGGTGGTGCCGGAGAGGTTCACCGCGCGAGTGGTGGTTTCGCCAGTGCCGACATAGAAGACCGCGCCCGCCGTGGTGGTGACCCCGATGTTCAGAGCACCGCCGCCGACATTGGTGCCGAAGCTCGTCGCCGTGGCGCCCGCGGCGCCAATCGACTGCACAAACACATTGCCCGCGCCCAGCGTGGTGGCACCCACATAGGTGTTCGCGTCGCCGAGGATGAGATTGCCTGTGCCACTCTTGGTCAGGGTGCCGCCAGCGCCACCGCTGATCACGCCAGAGACGTAAGCGAAGTCCAGCCCGGTGGCGGTGTTGTCATCCACCTGGATGGTGCGCGCCGCTGTGCCGAGGTTGATCGCGTTTTGCAATTCCACGTCCGCGAAGGCCGAGGTGGAGTTGAGGATGATCGTGCTGCCCGCCGTTGGCGCGGTGCCAAGGTTGATCGTGCCACCGCCAAGGTTGACGGTAAGCTTCGAGCTGCTTGCCGCAAAGCCGCCGCCTGTAAGTTGCACCTGATTGGCGCCAGTGCCCATGGTCCGGGTGAAGCTGCCGCTGGTCTGTAGGACGCCGCCTGCCAGCACCAGGTTGCTGTTTGCCGAGAGACCCTGCACTGCCGCATCTTGCGGCGCGACCTGCAACGCGCCGAGGGTGACCGTCGTGGCGCCAGAGTAGGTGTTGGAAGTCAGCGGATTCAAAATCCAAAGGCCCGCCTCAATCTTGGACAGCGAGAGGGCTTCGTTGAGATTCGGATTGTTGACGAGATGGATGCGTATTTCGTTGTCACCCGTCGAGTCACCACCAAGCGTCAGGATGCGGGTGCCAGCGCCGGAGAAGGAGACGTCCGCAGTGTTGTTGAAAATCAGCGCCGCGTTGTTGTTGGCCCGCGTCGCGGTAAGGTTCCCGTAGCTACCAAAGGACGAAATGCCGCCATTGCCCGCGAGTGTGAAGAGGCGGTTGATGCTGACCGAAGGCGTCTGCGTGGCAAGGACTGCACCGCCGGAGTTAGTGCCAACGTAGCGCAGAGTGCCGCCGGTAAAGACAAGGCTGGCTGCATTGGTGGCGTCGCTCGTCGCATCGCCCCGGCCGATACCACTGGCCACACCAATGTCCGCGATATTGGGAAGATCAAGGTTGCCAGCAGCGATGGTCACCGGGCCGGTGAAGGTGTTCGCTCCGGTGAGCGCTGTCGTTCCAGAGCCCGCCTTGACCAGCGCGACCTTGGCGGTGGCACCATCGGTGATCAGGCCGGTGAACAATCCGCCTGTGTTGTTGTTGCCAAAGCGCAGCAGCGCCGTGCCGCTGGCCGCACTGTTGGTGATCGTGCCCGCGCCGTTGAAGGCATTCAGGCCGTTCGCGGTTGCAGTGCCAATGCTAAAACCGTTGAGATCGAGTGTTCCGCCCTGGCGGATCATCAGGCCTGCATTGGTTCCGCCGAGAGCACCCGTGCTGCCCAGGCGGATGGTGCCTTCATTGATGGTGGTCGTGCCGGTGTAAGTGTTCGCCCCGCTGAGCACCAAGGTGCCGTTGCCTGCCTTGGTCACGCCGCCAGTGCCAGCGGTGGCTGAGTTGTTGCCGGTGATCGTCGAACTGATGGTCAGCGTGTTCGCCGGGGTGGCTCCGCCCGCGATCACCAGGAGTTCCTGGTTGGCGGCGGAAACAAAAAGACTGGATCCGGTGATCGTGGACGCTGCGCTGCTGTTGTCATGCAGGATGCCGCCGAGAGCATTGGCACTGGCAGACGTGATCGTGAGGGCACCTCCAAGGGTCAGCGTCCCGCCCGTGAGGCGGACTGAGTTGGCGGCTTCCGCAGTCGTGGTCGTGGTGTTCGTGCTGACGAGATAATTCGCCGTGCCCACAGCCCCGGTCGCCGGCAGCGCCGTCGCAGCGCCAAGAGCGGCGATGTTCGTATTGATCGCAGGTGTGACCACAAAGTCGATTGCGCCAGTCGCGGGATCCGTGAGGTAGGCACCGCTGACCATGCCGTTGGAGACCGCCGTCGGCACGACAGAGAACTGGATGCCGGTGCCGGTGCCTTGCTGAAAATTGACCACTGCCCCAGCTGTACGTGTGGTGTAACCACCGAAGCTAAGAGTGGGAGTGCCACCATTGGCGGTCGTCTTGACCACGCCCAAACCTGCTGTGGGGGTGAGCAGCCCGACCGCCTCGGTCAACGTGCCTGCCGCAGCCGAACCCTGATACTCAAACGTTCCACCTGCCACGTTGTTGGCGTTGAGCGTGTCCACATTGAACACCACCGGGGAGGTGTTGTTGATCACGTCCGAGCCGTTCGCCACACCGCCAGCGCTCGGCCGCACTTGCAGGGTGCCGCCGCTGACGGTCACGGGGCCGGTAAAGTTGCCTGTTGCACCGAAGGTCAGGGCCGTGGCAGCCGCGATGGCAGTGGTGCCAATGGTGGTGTTGATCGTGACGGTGGTGCCATTGATGGCGGTGATGATGGAGCCGGCTGGCACATTGGTGCCTGACACCGTCTGACCAACGGCCAGGCCCGTCGCGCTGCTGACCACGAAAGAGTTCGACTGGGCGGCGCCTCCGCTCGTCACTGTCACGCCCGTCGCCGGGGTGGTGACGTAGCTGGCTGCCGCCGGATTATACAGCCACGTGCCGGAACCAATCTTGGTGAGCGACGTGATGTTGGTCACCCCCGCGACAGTGATGATCGCCCCTGCTGTTGCAGCAGCGGTTGTAGCGGCACTGATCGTGACCACCTTGGTGCCCGTGTTGATTGCCGTGACAGTCGCACCAGCTGGTATGCCGCCACCAGAAATGGCCGCACCGACAGTAATGCCGTCAACCGATGCAAGAGTAACAGTCGTCGCAGCAGTGGCGAAGTTCGCCCCCAAGGTCGTGCTCCCCGTGGTCGTGTTGTTTTGGATAACACCTGCAATCTGATTGACGATATTTGATGCCGTATTTCCGCCGAGGAAGAGTGTCTTGGAGCCCAGGCCCGTGGCTGCAACACCGTTGGAGAAGATGAGCGCGGTCGGAGACGTTCCGCTTTGATCAGCCAGGATGATTCCAGATCCCGTCGTGCCGGTCAGATTGATCGACTTGGTGGTGGTCTCACCCGCGCCGGTGCCCGTCATACCAAGGTAGCGGAGAGCACCGCCGTTGAGCTGCAGCGCACCGCTTGCGCCACTGTTGATCGCCCCGATCGCGCTGATCGCCAGCGTGCCGGCATTGACGTTTGTGCTGCCGATGTATGTGCCAGCGGTTCCCTGGATGGTCACCGTACCGGTCCCCCCCTTGGTGAAGACGTGGGCACCGCCCCCTGTGCGAATGATGTTGCCGGTGAGAAGCGTCTCGGCATTGCCCTGGAGAGTCAGCGTTCGTGCAGTACCGTCGCCCTGGTTCCAAAGGTTGGGCGTGTTGAGCGTGAACAGGCCGTTGCTGCTGTTGGTGAACGTCAGGTTGTTGTTGCCGCCCGCGCCAATGTTGCTCACGCCGCCGCCAAAGGAAGTGTTGTAGCCATCACGGCCATTGATAGTGATCGCGGCGTTCAGATTGATGGTTGTATCCCCGAATGCCACAGTCTGGTTGAGGCCTGCCCCCCCGAGTCCGCGGCTGACGAAGAGAACACTGCTCGTGGTATTGTCACGGATGCGGATCTTGCGGTTGCTGAAATCAGGGCTGTCGGTGAGAACTTCGAGAGTGCCGTTGTTGAAGTCGATGGCGGTTGTCGAGGTGCTCAGACCGAGCACAGCATTGGAGGTGACGCGGATGGTGCCCGAGTCGAGGCGGGTATCACTCACGTAGTTGTTGTTCACATTCTGCAGCCAGAGCGTCGAGGTGATATTGGTGTTTGCCTTGGCGAAACGATCAGTGGACACGGCACTTCCCGTGACCAGGCCACTGACGACAATGTTGCCATTGCCGATGAAAGTTGCGGTGTTGGAACTCGGGATATTGACAACTCCGGACAGGGTGAGGTTCCCATAGTTGTTGGCGAGCGTGGTCGCCGAACCATTCGAAAATGCGATGTTGCTCGAAATGTTGTTGTTATAACCGATGCTGACCAGCGCCGCTGTGGATGCATTGGCAAGGTTTTGACTGCGTCCGGCGAGGGACAAGTTTTTGCTGAAGTTCATCCCGGCCAGCCCCCCCTGCAGGAGGAGGCTGCCGCCAGAGTAGTTCGCCGCACTGAAGCCATTGACGGCTACCAAGTTGGTGTTCCCAAGCTGGGCCTGGTTGGTGATGACAAGGCCGCCCTGATTGACCACGACGTTACCGGTGAAGTTGTTGCTATTGTTGGTAAGCGCCAAATTCCCATTGCCCACCTTGGAGAAGCCCGAGGTGCCCGCAAGAATAGAACTGATCGTGGCCCGTAAGCCAAGACCATTAACCGAAATGGTGGGCACTGGGACAGCCGTGGAGGAAGCCAAAGTCAAAGTTTGAGACGCTCCGCCAATGATATACCCATTGGAATTAAAGGTCAGCCCGCCTGCTGTGATCGCTTCCGTCAATGTCACCGTGCCTGCCGTGCCGCCGAAGAGTGCCGTGTGAAAGAGCGAGTTGTTCCAGGCTTCCATGGTGCCCGCGTTGTTCCACAGCAACGAACTGGTGTCCCAGCTACCACTGCCGCCTGTGGGTGCGCCGGGCGTACCATCCGAATCCCAGGCAAGGGTGGCACCCTTCACCTGCACGCTCCACAGGGCGAACTGCGCGAGCAGGAGCGAGGAGACCGCTTTCTTCCACACAGGCTGGCGCAGCGTCCGGATCAAGCGCTCTGGGATGGAATGGGTAGGATGACTGTTCTTCATGGCAAAAAAAAGGGGAAACTTGGAACGAAAATAGCGGGAAAAGTAAAGCGACAGGGAAACAACTCAGCGGCCGATCAGTTCGGCAAAAAATTCAGAAAATTCGAAAACAAACGAGCCCCCATCTTGAACAGATGAAGGCGCGGCATGTTCTGATGTTGTTCGCGTGGAGCTAGGTCTTGTCATAAACTCCTGATACACAGGGGATAACCAACAGGGTGGAATTGATTCCGCAAACCGCGCCCGTGATTGATTCAGCAGCAATATTGGTTGGGCGACGGCCGACTAGTGAGGTCATTTCAGGGTTGGTGACGAAATGTAAACACCCTGGGAGGTCGATTGCCAAGAAAAATCTTACATCCTGGCACAGTTTAACCGCCACACGTCCCGCTCGCTGAAACTTTGAATCTCAAGGGTTTATGAAGGAGAGGTCGATTTAGACATGTTAAAAGTCAGCTCAACCATCCCAACTTGAAGGGGGGCTCTTCCCAACAACGGCTGTGGCGGTATATTCTACAGCTGGATTGCTTAGATAAATTCGAATTCGTCCATTTAATCATTAGATTTTATACCTGTCTATGGGGAACAAATCAGAGACGGCTTAAAATTCGCCGCAACTATGCTTAACTCATAGAACTATACCAAGGTTGTCAGCGGGGCATGAGATCCGTGGTGAACACGCCAGAGCCGCCAAACACAGCGGAGGTAGCGGCTGCCCATTTCCCTCAGATGCAGTTTGCTCACTCCGGTCTGGCGATTGTGCCACTCGATAGGCGGCATGGCCCAGGTGAACCCGTGGGTCATGGCTTTTAACGGCAGTTCCACGGTGAGTTCAAAATGCGGCGACTCCAGTGGCTGGCAGGCTTGGATGACCTCTTTTCGATAGGCTTTGAAGGCATTGGTCGTGTCATCGAGACGCGACGAGAAGAGCGCTTGGATGGCCTTGTTGGCCACCCGGTTGAGGATCAGCTTGAGCGGCGGGTAGTCATGGGCTGCTCCGCCTTGGGTGAACCGGCTGCCAAACACGCAGTCCGTTCCCGCCTGCAAGATTTCCCAGTAGCGCAGGAGGTCGGCCGGGCGGTCAGACTCGTCCGCCATCATGATGGCCACGGCATCGCCAGAGAAGTGCTGCAACCCACAGCGCACCGCATGACCGAAACCGTGGGGGGCAGAGTTCGCTACCGGCCTCAGTTCAGGGATCTCCGAGCGCAGCCCCTGCAGCACCTCCCAAGTGCCGTCACGGCTGCCATCGTCCACCACGATGAGCTCATGGGAGATCCCCTTCCCCGCCAAGGCGGCATGCACGGAGCGGAGCATGGCGGTAATGCAGCCCGCCTCATCCCGGGCAGGGATGACAATGGAGAAAAGCTCCAAAGGGGGAAGGTCTGGCATGGGGAGAGCGGCGAGTAAACGCGCTTTTGGACTTCTGGGTCAATCAGATCCCTGATGTTGTGAAGATAGGATCGTAAGACGAATTCCCTCTAAATATAAAATTTATGAAAATTTTAATGCTAGCATTCAGGGAAAGCTTACCTTTTGTCCTTCTTCAGGATGTCTCTTCAGCCCCGCCGCACCTCCGTCACCCTTTTCCTCCTGGTCATCACGCCTGTGGCGCTGCTGGTCTGGCTGGGCACGTATCTGATCCGAGATGCCGCCCGTAGCACGGACAACGCCCGGGAAGCCATCCTGGAAGAGCGCCTCATCGTGGCGGACCATCAGCTCCTGCATGATCTCCGCTACTTCACCGACGAGCTCGACCGTCTCGGTGACGCGGAGGAGACGACGCTGAATGATGCCGCCCTTCAATTGGGTCAGCATCACTGGATAGGCGAGGTCTGGATCAGCGCGCCCACGGGCGCCCCAGTAACCGTGGTGGATAAAAAGACCTTTTCCCCCCTGGCAGATGCCCAGGCGGCCCCGGCCTCCGCCGCCTTGCGTGATCAACTCAGGCTGAATGACATCGCGGGTCCGGTGATCTCCACCAATCCTCAGCCATTCGTGCTGATCGGCTCCGCTCCTGACCAGCCTACCGCGCGTCCCGCCAGGGTCGTCTGGCAGACGGCGATCAAGTCCCTGAACTACCACCTCGACAGCGCCCTCCCCATCGAGGCGCGTTTTGCCAGCGGCTGGCATGTGAGTGATGGCGACTTCATCTACTGGCGTCTCGTAGGGGACAAGCTCCTCTGCGCCCGTGTGGATGGCCGCAAGCTCGGCCCGGCACTCTTCACCCGCCTGCCGATCCCCGGCATGGACAACTATCCAGGCAAGCTCACCCTGACCACGGTCAGCGGCATCCCTCTCCATGGCTGGGGGCTTTCCATGGCTGCCTCGGACCTTCCTGTGGCCAGGCGCTTCTGCTCGGTCCCGCTGAACCAGTGGCAGCTCTCCTACACACCCACGCCCAATGAGTTTCCCAAGCCCTACCTCTTTCCGATCATGCTCGGGGTAGGCTCCGGCTGCCTGCTGGTCTGGGCCCTCGCCTGGACGTTCTTCCGTGAGAATGCCCGTGAGATCCGCGTGGCCCAGCAGCGTGTGAGCTTTGTGAACCAGATCTCGCATGAGCTGAAGACACCGCTGACAAACATCCGCCTGTATACAGAAATGGCCTCCCACCGCGCCGAGCAGGCAGGGGACACCATCGGCAAACGCCACCTGGGGGTGGTGGAGACCGAGGTGGCGAGGCTTGACCGCCTCATCCAAAACGTGCTCATCTATGCCCGTCAGCAGCGTGACAAACTGAATGTCCAGCCGCGGCCGATCTCCGTGGATCACGTGGTCGAGCGTGCGGTGAACCACTGGCGTCTGCTGCTGGAGCGGAAAGGCTTTGAGCTGGACACGAACCTCGTGGGGCCCAATGAGATGAGCGCTGATCCGGACGCCATCGAGCAGATCCTGGGCAACCTCATCTCCAACGTGGACAAATATGCGGCCTATGGAAAATGGATCTCTGTCCGCACCGAGAACGATCCGGAGAACGGTGTGGCCCGCGTCATTGTGGAGGATCGCGGCCCCGGCATCCCTCTCAGCAAGCGCCGCATGGTGTTCGAACCCTTTGAGCGTCTCCGCTCCGATCTCAATGAAGGGGTCAGCGGCACTGGCATCGGCCTGACCATTTCTCGTGAACTGGCTGAACTCCATGGTGGCAAACTGGACGTCTGCCCCGACTACAAGGAAGGTTCCCGCTTTATCCTGACTTTGCCTCTCGAGGCAAAAAAATCCTGACAATTCACTCTTCCGCCCTCAACCTCCCGCATCGCCATGAAAATTCTCATCGCCGAAGACGACGAACATACCCGCGAAGCTCTGCGTGAAGTGCTGAGCATGGAAGGCTACGAAGTGGTCACGGCCAGTGACGGCCTCCAAGCCGTGGACTTTTTCCGCGCCACCCGCCCTGACTTCGTCTGCCTGGACGTCATGATGCCCGGCCAGAACGGCTATGAGGCCTGCAAGCAGATCCGCCGCCTGGATGACGAGGTGCCCATCCTCTTCCTCACGGCCAAGGCCGAGGAGATCGATGCCGTGCTCGGCCTCGAACTCGGAGCGGATGACTACATGACGAAGCCCTTTGGCGTGAAGGAGATCATCGCCCGCATCCGCGCCATCACCCGCCGCACGGCCGCACGCAGTGCCAAGAAAGAGGGCGAGGACCAGTTCATGATGGATGACCTCCGCGTGGTCCCCTCCGAGCTGCGCGCCTACCGCGGCACCGCGGACATCCAGCTAAGCCCGCGTGATCTGAAAGTGCTCCGCCTGCTGCATGAGAAGCGTGGCAAGGTGGTGGACCGCAACCAGCTCGCGGATGAAGTCTGGGGCATCGACTATTTCCCTGAAAGCCGCGCGCTGGACCAGCACATCTCCCAGCTGCGCAAGCGCGTGGAAAAAGATCCCGCCAGCCCGCGCATCATCCGCACCGTGCATGGCGCGGGCTATCGGTTTGAGTGAACATCTTCAACGGCGTCCACCTAACCAACGATGCATAGCCCATGACTCCTCGCGAGCCGGAGGCCCGATGGCTTGCAGCCGGTGGTCAAGCGAGTTCCGCGAAGCGGAAGAGCGGGAACCACCGGAATCCGCGAACCAACAATGTGTCTGTCATCGCGTCCAGGAGGGACGCTGGGAGCGGTGAAACCTCGGCCTCGCCTCAGCCCTGAAGCCCGCGCGTGTCCGCCAGCTTGGCTCCGGTGATGATCAATCCAGTCTGGATCGTGTTCGTGAGATTCGCCGCGATGAGGTCCGCGTCCGTGAAGTCAGCGTTGGTTAGGTTGGCGCCTTGAAGGTTGGCGCCGGAGAGATCCGCGCCGCGCACGTTCGCGCCTGTGAGGATGGCGTTACGCATGGACACACCGGCAAAATCAGCACCGCTGAGATTCGCGCCGCTGAAGTTCACGCTGTCCAGATTTGCACCGCTGAAGTCCGCGCCCGTCAGATCACTGCCGGCCAGGTTCGCCTTGTTCATCGTCGTGCCCACGAAGTGTGCTCTGGCCAGGTTGAGGTCATTCAAGACCGATCCAGCGAGGTTCATCCCCGTCTCATCGATCTTGCGCCCCTTCCTGCCGTCGCTTTCAAGCCACTGCGTATGCGCCAGGAGTTCTTCGTTCGTGATATTTGCCATGTAGATACAGGACCATCATGAACGCCAGCCCGCCACCTGCAAATAACAATCTGCGCTACAAACCCACAAAACCCGCCTGAACAGCACTATTTGTTCCCGCGATTCTGCCAGCCCACCGTGATATGGTGGATCGCCTTCTGCACGGCCTCCAGCGCCTTGGCTTTTTGCGGGGCACCTGCGCCTTCCGCCAGCACTGCCTGCGCCGCCTTCACCTCCCGCATGGCGGAGGGCAGCGCGCTCCCCTTCCCCTTCTTCACTCCTTCTAGATTTGTCAGCGCCTCCCCCAATTTGATGGAGAGGGAGTTCTGGATGCGGGCGGGATTCTTCACATCCGTCTTTTGCAAAAGCACGGCCACCTCCTCCAGCTTTTCCCGCGCCTCCAGCATAGGCGCTGGCGCTGCGAAAACAGTGCTGGCCTGAAACACCAGATGCATCACCACTATCGCAGCGATCGCCAGGGAGCGGGAGGACCAGCGTTTCATGGCAGTCGATGACCGGCCGATTCTTTACAGATCCAGCTCCGGCTTGAAATCCGCCGCGTGATACGAGCTGCGCACGAGAGGCGCGCTGGCCACATGGCGGAAACCCTTGTTGCGGGCGATCTGCTTGTAGTTCTCAAACGTGTCCGGATGGATGTAGTCGATCACCGGCAGATGCTGCGCGGATGGACGCAGATACTGGCCGAGGGTCAGCACCGTCACATCATGCTCCAGCAGATCATCCATGGCCTGAAAAAGCTCCACTTCCGTCTCACCGAGGCCGAGCATCAGCCCGCTCTTGGTGGCGCACTTGAAGCCCAGGTCAGTCGAGATGGCCTTGGCGCGTTTCAGCACGTTCAGGCTGCGCTGATACTTCGCGCGGCTGCGCACGAGCGGAGTCAGACGCTCCACGGTTTCCAGGTTGTGATTGAAGATGTGCGGACGCGCCTTCATGACGATTTCGATGGCGTCATCCTTCTCGTTAAAGTCAGGCACGAGGATCTCGATGGTGATGCCAGGCACAGCCTCGCGCACGGCCTCGATGGTGCGGGCAAAGTGCTCCGCGCCGCCATCTGGCACATCATCACGAGCCACGGCGGTGATGACCACGTGGTTCAGTTTCAGGCGCTTCGTCGCGGCGGCCACGCGCTCCGGCTCATCCGCCTCCAGCGCGAAAGGTTTGGCCGTCTTCACCGCGCAGAAACCACAGGCGCGCGTGCAGCGGTCACCCGCGATCATGAAAGTCGCCGTGCCCTGGCTCCAGCACTCCCAACGGTTCGGGCACTGGGCCTCCTCACACACCGTGTGCAGTTTCAGGTCAGAGATCAGCGCCTTCGTGCTCCAGAACACCGGATCACGCGGCAGCTTCACGCGGATCCAATCCGGCTTTTTGTCCTGATGCAGAGCGGGGTCGATTTTGATAGCCATGACGCGGGGGAGGGTAACGAATGCCCCGCTTGGGCCGGAAAACAACCGCGAATGGGGGAAAATGGGGATGGGAACCCTGAAGCATCAAGCGGTGAGCCGGGTAATGCCTTGGACAAAAACCTGGAAACTGCGTGACGCATTGCCTTCCAGGCTGAGCAGCGGCCCCAATTTCCGGGAGCCTGCCACCTTTTGATATTGTCCGCGGGTCATTTTCTCCAGTTCGCCTGACGGGCTACCCAGGGCGTCCGGCTGTCTGTATTTTGCCTTAAGCGACCGTCGAGTCAGACCACGTTGACCAAAAGCAGCCTCGACGGCAGCCAAATCCCCCAGGTACCAACTTTCCAATTCCCGACAGGCAATGCGCACCAATGCATCAGCATGACCTGCCGACACACACTTATCGACCAAACGCTGTTTGATCTCCCGGCAATCCCCAGCGTCTTGATCTCGCAGCACGACAAAGAGAGAATCGGGTGCCTGCCAGTGGGCTAGACGACGTTCAAGTTGCTTCTCCAAATCTTGTTTGCCTTCAAAAACAATGAAACGCAGTTCCATACGTGAAGGCAAGATCCGCGGCAGCAATCCCTCCAACATGGCTTTCGCGGAAGGCTCTTCCAGAAACAGCACCAAGGTTCTCATCATGGATTTGCACCTTTGAAGAATCCTTGTTTCCAGAGGTAACCCATCTGGTCCCCGGCTTCCATGTAAGCTGTAATCTGAAGATCATCCTTAGCGCGCAACACACGTGTATACCCCTCCTCCTTCTGCAACCAGAAGACCTCTTCTAGCCTCACTGCGTTGAGGAGATCCGGTGAATGGGTGGAGACAAAAACCTGTCCGCCGCGGGCTGAGTAAGCTCGAAACTCTTCTGCTAACTCCCATAACAGAGTGTGGTAGAGCTGATTTTCCGGCTCCTCCACGCACAGCAGAGGGTGCGGAGTCGGGTCATACAATAAAACTAGATAGGCCAGCATCTTGATGGTTCCATCTGAGACATAACGAGCCAGAAACGGATCCTCAAACGCGCCATCCTGGAACTTCAGGAGGATGCGCCCCTCTTCTGTGGACTTAGATTCCACCTTCGTGATGCCCGGCACGCGATGTCTGAGCTTTTCGAGGATGGTTTGAAACACTTCTGGGTGGCGTTTGTTGAGAAACTCGATGACCTGGGACAGGTTTTCACCCTCTCTGGAAAGATGCTCAGCGTAGCCTGCCTCTTGCTCAGGGCGCGCGCGACTGATGTGGAAGTCGGAGACATGCCAACGCTCAATTAAATTCCCCAGCGCCACGACTGCGGGAAACTTTTCAAATTGGGCCAGTCCTTTGATAGCAAGGATGTCAGCTGCTTTCAGTGTCTGTTGCTCACGCTGGAGTTGGTGCTCATCTTCAACATCCGCCAGTTCGTTTGTCACAGCCTGCCCTGAGCCACGGGAAAAATCCAGAAAGCGCCAAGGCTGACCATGCTGACCACGACGATACTGGAGCACCTCATGCGCCACGTAGGGTCTGCCGCCTTCTTCGTCAATGAGAAGTCGGTAGGTCACCAGTCGCTTCTTCCGCCCCTCCTCCCTAAATTTCAGTTCGATCTCAATGGGGCCACTGCTGTTACGGCTGCGCACCTCCTGGAACCCGCGACTGCCCCCCAGCTTCGCAAGAGCCGTGGTAATATTCGCCGTCATGGCATCCCGCAAAAAACCGAAGACGGAAAACAAAGTGCTTTTCCCAGCGCCGTTTGCCCCCACCAACACGCAGAAGCGAGGAATGTCTCGCATCTCCACGTCTTGGAAAGCGCGAAAATTTTTGAGTTTTAGATACTCGATGTGCATTTTCTGGGAGCGAGGATGAATGAAGAATGGAATTTCACAAACAGGCAATCATTCTTGTGGCCTCCACGTTAACCTAGCGGGGAAGACGTTATCTATCAACCTCGCCGTCTAGGACCGCGATAGGCACAGTAAAAACTCTTCTAGAGGAAAGATGTGAGCAAGAAGAAGGGTTCAGGCAGTTTTGTTTCCGCCTATGCCTACCTTCGCCGATCCCTCCCCCAATCGCTGCGGCATCATCGGCATGGGGCTCATGGGGGCGGCGGTGATGCGGATGACGGGAGCGGCGCGGGGGTGGGATGTGGATGCGAGCCGTTGCGTGGGAGCGACGACGGCGGAGGAGGTCTTTGAGGAATGTGAGGTGGTGTTTCTTTGTCTGCCGAATTCGGACATCGCCGCGGGTGTGCTCCGGGCAGCGACTTTGCGACCAGGGCAGATCATTATCGATACGAGCACGGGGGTGCCGGAGGAGATGGCGGGGCTGGGGAGGGAACTCCATGAGCGTGGGGTGCATTACCTGGATGCGACGGTTTCGGGGAGCAGTGCGCAGCTTTTGAAGAAGGAGGTGCTGGTCATGGTGGGGGGCGAGGCGGAGGTCTATGAGCGGTGCCGGGAGTTGTTAGGCCGCTTTGCCCGGGAGACGATGCATGTGGGACCGTGGGGGAGCGGGGCGAGGATGAAGCTGGTGACGAATCTGGTGCTGGGGCTGAACCGTGCGGCGCTGGCGGAGGGACTGGCCTTTGCGCAGCAACTGGACCTGGATCTGACGCTGACGCTGGAGGTGATGCGGCGCAGCATGGCCTACTCGCGCATCATGGACACGAAGGGGGAGAAGATGATCCACCAGGACTTTGAGCCGCAGGCGAAGCTCTCGCAGCATCTGAAGGACGTGCGGCTGATGCTGGAGGCGAGCTCGATTCCCCTGCCCTTGAGCGAGACGCATCGCCAACTCCTCGAGAAAGCTGTCGCGCTCGGTTTTGGCGAGGCCGACAACAGCGCCGTGATCCAAGCCATTTTGAAACCATGACTGCCGCGCAACGCTACCTCGTGCTCATCACCGCCTTTCTGGCACTGGTGTTTGATGGTGTGGAACTGGGGCTGATGCCGGTGGCATCGCTTTCCGTTTCCAAAAGTTTGTTGGGCAGTGCCTTTACTGCGGAGCTGGGTGGCGAGTGGTTCGCACGCTTCACGGCGGCGCTGATGCTGGGCGCGGCTATTGGCGGCATCGCCCTTGGAAACTTGGGAGATCGCATCGGGCGAACGCGGGCCATGGGGATCTGCATTTTGTTCTACTCCGTCTTTGCCGCGATGGGAGCCTATGCTCAAACCCAGGAGCAGATGCTGATATTACGCTTTTTGGTAGGCCTTGGAGTTGGCGGTTTGTGGCCGAACGGCATCGCACTGGTTTCGGAGTGCTGGTCGGCGGCTTCACGGCCCCTGGTGTCCGGTGCCATGATGGCCGGGCTGAATGCGGGTATCCTGCTGCTCTCCCAACTCGCCCGGCTGTGGCCCATCACGCCGGATTCATGGCGCTGGGTGTTTCAATTCGCCGGCGCCCCTGCCCTGCTTGGCCTTTTTGTGCTGACCGTGCTGCCGGAGTCGCCCAAATGGCTGGCTTCACGTGGCCTAACGAAAGATCCGGTGACACCCCTGCGCGAGCTGTTTCAGCCGCAGCTCATCCGTTTCACCCTGGTGGGCATCCTGCTCAGTTCCATCCCGATGATCGGGGCGTGGTCGGCGAGCAAGTGGATGATCCCGTGGGCGGACAAAATCGCGGGCGCGACGAATGTCGGCTACAAGGCCGCGACCCAAGGCTGGTGGGCGCTCGGGGCCACGCTGGGGAGCTTTGCCGGAGCGCAACTCGCGAGCTGGCTGGGACGCCGCTTCAGCTATGCGCTGATCAGCGTCTGCACGCTCGTCATCACCGTTTTCATGTTTCAGAAAAGCGCGCCGCTCACTGCGGGTTTTCATGCCATCGTGTTCACGCAGGGTTTTGTGGCCACGCTGTTCTTTGGCTGGCTGGCGCTGTATCTGCCGGAGCTGTTCCCCACGCGTGTGCGCGCCACCGGCAGCGGTCTGGCCTACAACTCCGGGCGCTTCGCCACGGCCTTCGGAGTGCTGGTGGCAGGCTTTCTTTTCAGCGCTCTCGGCGCGGACTATCCGCGTGTCGGCACGCTCTGTGCGCTCATCTATGGTCTCGGCTTCATCGTCATCTGGTGGGCCCCGGACACGAAGACGGGGGAACTGGAAGGCTGACTGTAGCAAGCATGGACTGAGTGGGTGATTTCCAGCAGATTCAAGGAGGCCAGCAGATTTCTGATGGGTGTTTTCATCGGCTGGCCTCCCTGTCTCTGCTGGAGACAAGATAGGCTCTCACAAAACTTCACGCCGCCAAGCGACCCTGAGTGTCACCGGTCTCGCGAGCCGGAGGCTCGCAAGAAAATAGCCGGTGGTGAAGCGAAACCGCGGAGCGGTGCAGCGAGAACCACCGGAACCCACCACAACACCACGCAAGCATGTGATGCGCCCCGAAGGGGGCGCGAGAAGTCGGCGAGTATCAGGCCATGGGTGAAATCGCCACTTCTCGCGCACCTGCCGGTGCGCATGGAGAGGACGAGATCGTTGACGATTCTATCCGGTGGTTCTCGCTCGTTCCTCGCTTCACCACCGGCTAATCTCTCTCGAGCCTCCGGCTCGCCAAAGCGGTTGCTTTGAGGTATTCATTTCGAAATAGCATTCTTTTTCGAGCACTCGCCTAGCTTTCCGTTGTCTGTGCACGTTCCTTCAAACCATGAACTGGCTGGCCCATGTGTATTTGTCAGAGCAGAGCCCCGCGTTTCGCGTGGGGAATCTGCTGCCTGACTTCATGTCCATGCCAGCGCTGGCTGCCTTGCCGGAGCAGTTTCAGCCCGGCATCCAGCAGCATCGGCGGATCGATGCCTTCACGGACTCGCATCCGGTGGTGAAGCAGAGCATCCAGCGCTTCGAAGCACCCTTCCGCCGGTTCGGCGGCATTCTGTGTGATGTGTTCTATGATCACTTCCTGGCGAATGACTGGAGCCAATACTCGGACGAGCCTTTGCCAGAGTTCACGCAGGGGTTTTACGAGTCGATCGAAACCCTGCGCCCGCGTCTTCCGGCGGACATTCACTTCGATCTCCGGCGCATGCGTCATGGTGATCTGCTCGGCTCGTATCGCGATCTGTCCGGCATCACCCAAGCCCTGGAGCGACTGGGCCGTCGGTTCCGCCGACCCGTGGATCTGGCGCCTTCGGTGAAGGTGCTGGAGCGCTGCTACGACTCCTTCCGTGCGGACTTCCGCGCCTTCTTTCCGCAGCTGCAGGCGCATGTCGGCCTAACCAGTTAAATTTCATCATCTCTCCACCTTTGGCCTCTTCGGCAATGGCGGCGGTCGGGAGGCTTTCCGGGAGTAGAACCAGGTGTTCAGCCGCCGGATGCCGATCCAAACGGCCAGCAGCATGAGATTCATCACAAAGAAGCCGACAAGGAAAAGGAAGCCGGATTCAATATCGATACCCACATAGGCAAAGGCGCGCCACCACAGTCCGCCGATCAGCGCCAGACAGCCTCCCAGGCGAAGCCAAAACGGCGTTTGATGAAAGCGCAGCCACCAGTTCCCCAGCCTGTCCGCGATGCGGCTGACACGCTGGATGTCGGAGATCACCAGCCACTCCACACACCAGGCGACGGGTGCCAAAATAACGAATGACAGGAGAAGCCAGAACCCAAAGGCTACCACCAGCTTGGCAGCGATCAGATAGAAGAGGATCACCCACGGTTTGGCCCGCAAGGCGGCGCGACAGTTTGCCACATACTGCACTCCCGCCATGGGGAGACACAGCGTGCGAAACAAGATGTTCTGCGCCTGGATGGCACGCCACAGACCACGCTGGTTCGCCTTGTCCATGGGATTGAGCTGCAGCGCGCGGCGATAGTATGCCTCCGCCCGTTCCGGCATTTCCAAATGCAGGTAGACCCCGCCGATTGAGGCAAGCAGGCTGTCACTCTCAGGGTTCAGTGCCAGAGCCTCCTCATATTCGCGAATCTCCGCCAGCGACGATGCGACGCTCGTTTTCTCAAGGTTCGCGAGCTGGATGTTAAACCTGGCGATCTCCGCGTGATCAGGATCAAGCTGGCGGGCCCGGAGACTGTATTCCTGGCCCTTTTTGAGATACCCCAAGTCTACCTCGACGCTGGCGGCGCAATGCCACAGCATCGCTGACTCAGGAGCGATCTCCAAGGCTGATGAAAGGTAATCCTGGGCCTTCTTCAAACGATTCTGCGACATGTGCAAAAGGGCGGCCAGTTGCAGATTGGCGACACTCTCCGGGTCCTTGCCCAACAAAAAGTTCACATGGGCCTCCATCTCTGGGAAGCGTTTGAGTTTTAGCATGGCCCAAGCCCGATGGTAGTGAGCCACTGCATCCTCAGGATCCACCGCGAGACAATCAAGCGCCACCTTGTCCAGCCTGTCCCATTGTCGGGCGCTGTGAAGATGCGCCAGCCATTCATGGGGAGGTCGGGCGGGGGAGTCTGCCATTCGTGCTCAGCATAAGACATTTCACCGCCGCCATGCAAGGCACGACCTGCGGCATACGCGGAGGCTTCACAATTAGTCTTGTCAGCTCATCATGGACTTTTTTAAGGTGACATCCTTCCGCATGAAAAAGTCATTGGCACCCCTTTTCCTTTTGGCCCTGTCCATGGTCGCTGCCGAGGCTCAAGGCCCGACCGTCCGAACCTGGACGAACCAACAAGGCCGAACGGTGAAGGCCTCGCTGGTTGAGGTGTCAGGCGCCCATGTGATCATCCAGCTCGAGAATGGCACCAAGACGCCCATCGCCCTCGCCACGCTTTCGCAGTCGGATCAGGACTATGTGAAGAACCTTCCCCAGGCCCCGGCAGGCGCGGCCGCCACGCCAGCAGCGGCCGGCGCTCTCGCCTGGCCGAAGGAACCGATCTCCGTGGATCCCAAGACCATTGAGGTCAAAGAGGGGCGGCAGGATGAGAAAGCGCGCCGCTACCACTACACCGCCGGCTCTTTCGAATACATCTGCACCGCACCTCTCGCAGGCACGGTGATGTCTGAAGTAGCCGCCGACTTCGTGCTGGTGGAAAAGGCTTTTCTAGCTCTTCCCTGGGGCTTCAAGCCCAGACCCGCCCAGGGAGATTTTTTCCAGATCTACCTGACCGAAACCGATGAGGACTACATCGCCCTCGGTGGTGATGACCGCTCCGCCTCCATGACCTCGCGGGATGGGAAGAGCCTCGTTCGTTTTCGCACCCTGGGACTGAAGAAGGTGGGCGCGCGGTATCAATACGATGCGCGGCAGAAGGAACCTGGTCAGGTGACCAACATGGTGGCCCATGTGATGCTCGAGAACCATGACCGCGTGTTTTATCCCTGGTCGGGGCTGGCCGTGGAGCAGTTCACCCGCAATCTGGCGTATCAGGACAATGGCACGCTGAAGTACACCGGGCTGGAGTCAGCGCTGAAAAAGGAGATCAAATTCCGCGCGAGTGTGAATGCGGCGATCAACCTGCCACGCATGCTGAAATACATGCGGCAATCCTGGCTGGAACCCGCCGCCGGCGGCGTGGTGCAGAAGCAGCATGAGGACCGGCTGGACGGCCAACTCCTGATGTATTTCTTCGGCTATCTGGAGGGTGATGGCAGCGGCACGGCCTGGCACCGCTACTGCCGTGAGGTTTTCAGCGCCCCGGAGCTGGAGCGGAATGCGGACAACTATGCGAGAGGTGAGCAACTCTTCAAGCAGCTCACGGGCGGGCGCGATGACAACCGGCTGACGGCTGAGATGACGGAGAAGTTTAAAGGCATCGGCATCAAGCTGGAGCCCTGACCCACGACCTCGTCATTGCCACCCGCAAGATTGCAGGCATAACCACGGATCATGCCAGCACACGCCGACAGCTTTTCCCTCACCACCCGGGGCAAGGGGACCTATGAGATCACAGACCGCTGCCAGCAGGCGGTGCGTGCCTCGGGCATCAGGACCGGCACGGCCACGATCTTTGTCCAGCATACGAGCTGCAGTCTGGTCATCTTTGAAAATGCGGACCCGTCCGCGCGCACGGATCTGCATGCCTTTTTTGACCACCTGGTGCCGGAGGACACGCCCTACTTCGTTCACACTTATGAAGGGCCGGATGACATGCCCAGCCATCTGCGCATGGCGCTCACCCGGACCAGCGAGGTCATTCCGGTGATGGATGGGCGGCTGGCTTTGGGCACGTGGCAGGGCCTCTTTCTCTTCGAGCACCGGCGGGCACCGCATGCCCGCAGCATCGTCATCAGCGTGGTCGGTGAATGAATGGCGGCTCAGAATGCTGACGATCAACCTCTACTTTGAGGTGATTAGGGAAATGGCACCTTGCATTGCCTCCGCCCTTTGCCAAAAAGGACGGGCCGATTCTCTCCTCCCGCCATCTTCCCGCATGATGATCTTCTCCTGGCTCCAAAACGTGCATGCCGCCCGCGCGCGCAACACGGGCGCCGAAGTGGGCACATGGCCGGAGCGGATGCAGACGGCGTGGCAGATGTTTCGCACCGAGATGCCGGAGGATGAACCCGCTCTGGAAGTGGCCGACTTTGGCTGCGGCCAGCAGGAGCTCCGCCAACGACTGCCGCAGGGCTGGAACTATGTGCCCTATGACTACCGCAGCCGCAGTGCTGACACGCGCCTCTGTGACTTTTCCGAGACCGTGCCGGACTGCCGGCATGATGTGATCTTCATGCTCGGCGTGCTGGAGTATCTGCCCCACCCGGCCCGCCTGCTGGGCCAGGCACTGACGGAGGCGCGCTGGACGGTCTTTTCCTGTGTCTGCGGCTGGGCTCCGCTGAGATCCTTCCGCGAGGGCTGGAACCGCCGTCTCTCCTGGTCGGAAGTGGAGAAAACCATCGCCGAAAGCGGCGCGCGGGTGCGTGCCTATCGCGACTGGGGAAAGGGCGGCGGCCTGTGGGTCTGTGAGAATGGAGGGGCTGCCGCGTGAAGATCGCCCTGCTCACGCCCGCGATCGGCAGCCGGAATATCGGCGATGCGATGATCGAGTCCGCCATCCGGCGTCTCGTGCCAGCGGCGGCGTATGAGCGGTTCAGCATCCGCCGTGTCCTGACGGAGGAGGAGATGCGCGCGCTGAATGCCTGCGATGCCGCCATCCTCTGCGGGTCTAACCTATATCAAAACAAGCTGCAGTGCGCGCTGGACCAGCGCTTCCTGGATGGACTGCGCATCCCGCTGATCCCACTCGGCATGGGGGCCAGCGCCACCACCGGCACCCTGCCGCACATGAACGAGGCGGATGCCGCCATCGTCCGCGGCCTGCACTCACGCTGCGCGCAGAGCTCCGTGCGTGATGAGATCACACTGCGCTTCCTGCAGGGTCTCGGCATTCCGAATGTGCGCCTCACGGGCTGCCCGGTCCTGTTTCACGCGCTGAAGCGCCCGGAGATCCGCATCGGTGAAAGCGGACCTGTGACCGTGAGCCTGCGGCAGACCTTTCTGCATGGTGCGGAGGCTTTGGAAAAGCGGCAGGAACCGCTGCTGGAAGTGCTCTGCCAGAAGCACAAGCCCACGCTCATCGCCCAGGGTCCGGCGGACTTCGCGCAGGCGCGGAGGCTGGTGTGGGAGCATGATCTGGATCATGTGTATGATGACCATGAGTCAGTCGAGACCTATGAGTGGTTCGCGCAGAACCAGGCATGGACCGGCGGCTTCCGGCTGCACTTCGGCATGCTTTCGCTATCGTATGGCAGGCCTGCCTGGTTCATCGGTCATGACAGCCGGGTGGAAGGTTTCTGCGCGCTGATGGGCCTGCCCTATCTGGACATCCGTCAGGCCACGCGGAATGACGTGCATGAGTGGGGTCCGCAGCGGATGGGAGACTTCACAGGCTTCAGCGCACGCTGGTCTGAACTGGCCGCTGAAATGCGCGCCGTGCTGCAGGCCAATGGTCTGCCCTGCGCCATCGAAACACCCGCACCCACGGTGAAGCCACGCGTGCTCTTCATGGTGCCGCGCCGTGAGTGGGCGTATGATTTCTCCGCGCAGTCCATGATCCGCCGGTTGGCGCCTGAGTATGACATCCGCGTGCGCTACTCCACGGATGAGCCCGCGCTGCGTCCGGAGCCTTATGATCTGGCGCTGGTCTTTTACTGGGCCGAGACGGCGCATCGCCAGCGCGGCTTTGACCCCAACCGCGTGGTGGAGTATGTGTCCAGCCATCGCTGGCAGCACCCGGGCAAGCATGGACCGCTGAGCGTGCATGACTTCATCTGGCGGCATCTGCACCAGGCGGGCACGGTGCTGACCACCTCCCTGCGTTTGCTGAACCTGCTGAAGGATGAGCGCCCGCGCGTCTTCCATGCGCCGAACGGCTATGAGCCTAACCGATTTTGCCGAACACGCGAGCGCTCAGGTCCGCTGCGCATCGGCGCCGCAGGTTTTCAGGGAGACTCCGTCAAAGGCTATGGCGAGATCCTGCTGCCTGCCGCGCAGGGGCATCAGTTCGAGCTCGCGGAAGGCACGATGAGCCATGAGGCGATGAACGAGTTTTACAATCGGTTCGACATCATCGCCGTGACTTCCGCGCATGAGGGTGAGCCGCTGACGCTCATTGAAGCCATGGCCGCAGGCTGCTTCCCGGTGTGCACGGATGTGGGCATCGTGCCGGAGCTGGTGAGGGATCGCGAGAACGGCCTCATCGTGAAGGAGCGCAGCATCGCCGCCTTCCGTGAAGCCTTTGACTGGTGTGAGGCGAACCTGGAACTGGTGCGTGCCGCCGGACGCCGCAACGCGGAGATGCTGCGCAACACGCGCACCTGGGAGCAGATCCTCCCGAGCCTCAGCAACCGTCTGGCTGAAGCCCTGGACTGGGCGTCACGGCCGCGATTCATCGCCGAGACGAACCTGCCGCAGGATGACCCTTCCCTGATGAAGCTGCGCCAGCTGCTGGCTCGCTACCGCCAATCCCTGGCCTGCACACCGGTCGAGGATGAACCCTTGATCGAACTGGCTGAGGACGTGCGCAAGCATGAGGCGCACGGTCGCCCCTGGCAGATGCTTCCGGGTCACTGCTACCGGCTTTATCTCATGCATGAAAGCGGCCCCCACCATCTCGGCTGGGATGCCTTGGAAAAGGCCCTGCGTGAGGCGCTGCTGCCTACCCCACCCGTCCGCTGGCCGCTGCTGGCCCGCCTGCGCCGCTTCGCCATCCGCCAGATCACCCGTTGGTATTGACTGAACTTTTTACGCACCATGGCCGACCTACCTGATGCTCTAGACACCCTGCGCCAGAATGCCTGGACGGGCGATGCCGTTTTAGAACTCTATGTTAGGTCGTGGGTGCTGAAGCATCACGGCAGGATGGATGCGGAGATGAAGACACGCTTCACCTGCAATCAGTTCCTGAACTGCTTCGGCAACCCCACCAAAGTGGAGGCGGAGATCGGTGTCATTTATCAGCGTGAGGGGATCGAGGCCGCCTTCACCTGGATCCGCGAACATCTGGAGCCGCTGTTCGTCAAGCAGGAGGCCAGGCGCGCCCCACGCCGGCACTGAGTTTTCGCCGAACCAAGAAGGCGTCAACGATTGCGCGTGAGGGTGCGGCTTTAAGATGACGTTTTAGATGCCTATCTGGCACTGTGGTGCCCCCCGCCACATCGTGCGGCTTGATTCAAAAACGGGCAGCGCCTTGATTGCCCGCCCCCGAAAAAATGCCCCCCTTTCATCTGTCTCATTTTCTCCCCCAGGCTGCCGCGCGCCATCCGCAGCGGGTGTTCCTTTTTGACAGCGAAAAGAGTCATACCTATGCCGAGGCGGCCACTCTGGTGGAGCGGCTGGCTTCAGGACTGCAGCGACTCAGCGTGAGAGCCGGTGACCGCGTGCTCATCGTCTCCGAAAACCGTCTGGAACTGCCTCTGCTGATTCTGGCCGCGGCCCGGGCTGGTGCGGTCTTTTCAGTCCTGTCTTCCCAGATCACCGCACCGTCGTTCGAGCGCATCGTGAATCAGTGTGAGCCTCGGTTGATCGTGCTCGAATCTCAACGCATCGAGCTCAGGAGCCTTTGCAGCACGGCCAAGGTGGTGGTGATCGAGCAGGACTTTGAATCCCTCAACCGGAGCCCGCATCCCGACGTGCCGCAGCCGAAAGGTGATGAGGCGCTGGCGCTGCTCGTCTTCACCTCCGGCTCCACGGGCATGCCGCGTGGAGTCATGCTGAGTCATGCGAACCTCAGCTTTGTCACCCAGGCCATCATGGCCCGCCTGCAATATCGTGAGGACGACCGCATCGGCGTCTTCCTGCCGCTTTCTTTCGACTACGGGCTGTACCAGATCTTCTATGCGCTGATGACGGGCGCCGCACTTTTTGTTGGGCGGCCGGAGATGTCCGGGCCGGAGCTGCCGCGCATCCTCGCACGCCAGGAGATCACCGTGCTGCCCGGTGTGCCCACGCTCTTTGCCGGGCTCATCAAGATGCAGTCCTGGCGCCCGGTGGAGCTGCCGAAGCTGCGCCTCCTGAGCAACACGGGGGATCACCTGCCGCTGCCACACATCCGCCAGCTTCAGAAGCTGCTTCCCGAGGCCAGGATCTTCCCCATGTATGGCCTCACGGAGTGCAAGCGTGTGTCCATCATGCTGCCGGAGCAGATCGACACGCATGAGAACAGCGTGGGCCGTCCGCTGGATGGAACCGAAGTCTGGGCGGAGTCTGCAGACGGCACCCGGCTGCCTCCGGGTGAGATCGGCGAATTCATCGTGAGAGGCCCGCATGTGGGTCTCGGCTACTGGCGCGCTCCGGAGGAGACCGCGAAGCGCTACCGCAAGCTGCCCGATGGCGAGCGCCTGCTGATCACGGGCGACTATGGGTCCGTGGACGCGGATGGATTTCTCTACTTCCAGGCGCGCAGTGACTTCATGATCAAACACCGCGGCCACCGCATGAGCCCGGTGGAGATTGAGGAAGCCGCCTGCCGTTCGCCCTACATCGCTGCCGCGGGCTGCATCAAGGACGAAGCCCACGACAAGCTCTGCCTCTTCATCACCACTACCTCCGCTGAGCGCCCTGAGGAAGCGGAGATCCTGGCCGCTCTCGCCGAGACGCTGGAACGCCCGAAGATACCGGACCGCATCATCCATCTGGCCGACCTGCCGCGCACCGCTAACCAAAAGGTGGATCGCAAGGCCCTGCGTGCGCTGCTGGACACAGAGATCTCCTCATGAACGCTGCCCTGGCCCAGACTCTGACGGCACGCCATGGCACGCCCCTCTATGCCTATGACCTCAGCCGCGTGAGGGAGCAGTCACGCGCTCTCTCGGCCGCGTTGCCGGAAGGCGCATCCGTCTGCTATTCTTTCAAGGCTAATCCCCTGCCCGCCATCGCCCGTTGTGTCCGCGAAGGCGGTGGCCGTGCTGAGATCACTTCCAAGGGCGAGCTCGCCGCCGCTCTGGCCGCAGGCTTTGCGGGTGGGCAGATCCTCTTCGGCGGCCCGGGAAAAACAACCGAAGAACTGGATGCCGCGCTCGCCGCCGGGGTGCGCCTTTTCTCCAGCGAGTCCTTGCGAGATCTCGCCACCCTTTCCGAAGCCTGTGCCCGCCATGATGCCGAGGTGGAGGTGCTGCTGCGTGTGAACCCGGAGGAAGCTCCGGACGCACGCCTGGCCATGACCGGGGTGGAGAGCCAGTTCGGATTCGCCGAATCAATATTGCTCAATCCAGCGGTTCGAAGCCAGATCATGCTGCCACGGCTGAGCATCGCCGGCGTGCACATCTACTTCGGCACCCAGGTGGCTGGAGTGTCCGCGCTGGTGACGAACACGCGCCGTGCGCTGGAATGTGCGGCGCGCGTGGAGACAGCGCTGGACTTCCGCAGCCGAGTCATCAATGCCGGCGGAGGGTTTCCCTGGCCGTATGCCAACGACAGCACTCCACCGGCTCTCGATGGCCTGCAGGCACAACTCACGGAAGCTTGGAAGGCATCCCCCTTCAAAGCACGCGGTGCGGAACTGTGGTTTGAATCCGGACGCTGGCTCTGCGCCAGCAGCGGATGGCTCATCGCGCGAGTGCTGGACTTGAAAGCCTTCCCCTCACGCACCTTCGTCATCCTGGACACGGGCATTCATCACCTGGGCGGCATGGCAGGTCTCGGGCGCGTGCAGCGTGGCGCCATCAGCCTCCACAATCTCAGCCGCGACACCGCCCAAGAAGCGCCCATGGTGGCGGATCTGGTGGGGCCTCTGTGCACGCCTTTGGACAGTCTGGCCCGTGGCCTGAAAATCCAGCCCGTGAGGGTCGGCGACCTGGTCGGCATTCCAAATGTGGGAGCCTATGGCATCACCGCCAGCCTCCTGGCCTTTCTCAGCCATGCGCCCCCTGTGGAAGTGGCGCATGAAGATGGAAATGAGATCGAAGTGTGGCAGCTTCGTCATGGCCACGCGCGCCTTGCCCCCTGACACCCCTTCCTCTTTCTTACTTGGTTCCTAGCATGTCTCCTGAAACACGACTCCTCACCCTGCTGCGCCCTTCTCTCCGCCTGCTTCCTCATGATGCGGAGCTGCCCATGGATGCCGATCTGGGGAAGCTGGGTCTGGATTCCCTCCAGTCCATCGATCTGCTGATGGCGCTGGAGCAGGAGTTCGGCGTGACGATCCCGGATGAGAAGATCACCGTGGACTCCTTTTCCACACCTGCGCATGTGCTGGAACTGGTGAAGTAGAGGGAGTGCACCGTCACGTCACAGCCCCCAGTCCCCTTCAGCCAGCACGGGGCGAAGCGGCATGCCCTTGAGCGTGGCAGGCAGCCAATGATGATGGCAGACTTTTTCCTCGCGAGTGTAGGCCAGCGGCAGACCCTGCCACACATCGTCTCCAGGAAATGAGGTGAGGCTGATGAAGGGTGCCCACGGGCTCTCCTCGACAGGTGACTTCGTGAGAAGCCAGGTCACGAGGGCACGAAGCTCCACGTTCGTTTTGCAGGTGGTGAACCAGTCCACCACGGCCCATGCGGCCAGACCTTTGATGACACGCTGGCACAGCACCACATAGGAGCTCAGCATTCCGCCCGGCCCCACCACGCCGAGGAAGTGATGCTCACGCATGGGAGAGGCGAGATACCAGCGCAGATACTCAGGCGTGACGTGCTTCTGCAAACACTGCCTCGGTCTCGCGGGACGGATGCTGGAGACACGTCCGACATCCGTGACGATCTTCAGCGTCTGGCCGAGCACGGGCGCCACAAAGCTCATCACATTCGCCAGCATGTCTCCCGGAACTCCGCGCATGAGGAGGCTGTGCTGGACATCCCGGTGAGCTGTCCAGCCCCAATGAGCGAGCAGCTTCTGCACTTCCGGACTCGGTGTGGTGTCCACCATCGTCACGGCTCTGCCCTGCCGCTGCAGCATCATCCCCATGGGCAGTGCTGCATTTCGATAGTCCTCCTCGACAGCCCAGGACGTGGCGATGAGGGCGGGCACCGGATGACCTGTCACATCTTGATACAGCGTCGGGATGGCTCCGAGGTAGCCGGTGACGCGGTCCTCATCCTTCAAGACCCAGCCGCGGCAGGCGTGCGCATGAGCAAAGGGATTTTCATCCCACCAAAAAGTGAGACGCTGGTGCCACTGAGGCTCCGTGCACGCGCCCTCACCCTGAAACTGCGCCATCAGGAAAGGCACCAGTTCCGCACGGGCGGCAGGGCTGTCTTGAAAGGGCTCGATCCGGGCAGGCACATGAAAAATCTCGCCTCATCTGCGGTGCATGCATCTGAAAGTTGCAACACCTCGAGCCTTGCCATGTTCAAAGCTTCCGGCATATCATTCATTATGGCCTGGAGATTCGATCAAGCTGTCATCCGAGGTGAACTCGACAACACCGAGCGAGGGCATGTGCATGTGCGGCTGGAGATCATCGGTCACGAGGAACCTCTGCTGCTGATCCTCGACGGAGATGCATGGCGCGACATCGCGGGCAGCCGGTTCCACTTTTCCAATCCGCACCCGAAGCTGCAGCAGCGCATCCCGCCCTATGACGGGCTGCAAAGAGGTGTGGTGGGAGACATCACCGCATCCCGGAAGGTGAAAGTCTTCACCGTGCCCGAGGAGGAGTGGCGCAAGGCTTATCAGGAAGATCGCATCAGCGAAGTGCCCACGGAGACGCGGAACAGCCTCTACCTCGAATGGTTCACGCCGGAACACGGACGCTGTGTCATCGAGAGCGCGGACTTCGAAATCGAGGTGACCGAGCATGCGTGGCAGATGGATGAGGATGAGGAGGCTGCGCAGAGGATGGCCAGCCTGCATGCCATGCGTGAATACCTCGCGGACATCATCCAGCGCCCTTCGCGTGATGAAGAGGGGGAACCCGATGATGAACTCCGGCAGGAGGACTTCACCGAGGAAAAATGGGAGGAGCAGCTCAAGGCCTCTGACCGTCTCAATGACGCCAGCATGGAGGCCCATGACAAATATGAGGAGGACGAGGACTCCGAGGAAAAGATCGCCTACGTGATGGGCTGGGATCATATCATCGAGGACATGGCGGATGCCCAGGAAGGCGTGGAGCCCTCTGAGGATGATCCGCCGGAGAAGAAGCGCCGCCGCAAGTGGCTGGAGATGATGAATGAGATCAGTTCCGAACTCCAGGACGGCGAGGAGCAGGCGGACAATGAGGCCGATGATGAAACGGATGAGGAGGAGAGTTTCTCAGAGCGGGAAGCTGACTCTTCCCCCTCGGCCGAGGATGAGGACGAGCAGGCCGTCGATGGTGAATTCGCCGCACTGGAGAGACATCCGCTGAATGTGCAGTCACGGAAGTTTCTGCACAGCCTCTTTGACCAGCTCCGGACACCCGGCCTGAACCAAGCGCGCGGCCATGATCCGGAGGATCCGCTGGACCGCTTCATCACCAATGTGCTGCAGATCTCAGGCAAGCTGGCCTCCGCCACCTCCATGGCATGCCGTCGTCCCTCGGAAGGTCTGGACATCGAGACGGGCCACTCGCTGGCCCTCACGAAGCGCTGCCTGAACTGGGCCAATGACGCGCTGGCCTGCCTCCATGAGCTGCGTGAATGCCCTGATCTCACCGCTCATCATCACCTCTTCGATGAGTGGCAGAACCAGCTCTTTGCCCTGCGGGATGGCATCACCGATTTCCGTCGTGATCTGCGGCAGAAATGACGTTCAAATCCTGCCATGGAAGCAAACTAGTTAAAAAACGCTATCTTTTCGGCATCGACAATTGCCGCCGGCTCGAATGAAATGTCTCCCCATCATGACCCAGCCTCAACGAGAAGCGCTTTTTGACCTCCTGTCCCTCTCCATCTATGCAGATGCCCACGTCTCGCTGGCCGAAGAGGACCTCCTCAAGCAGGCCTTTGTGAAAAAGGGCTGGAAGTCCGAATATCCCAAGAACCTTTTCATCGACGAGTCCTTTGCCCGTGCCCGCGAGGCAGCGGACAGTGATGAGGCCATGTTTGACTACCTGAATGAACGCGCCGCGATCTTCACGACACGCGGTGTGCAGCAGGAAGCCTGTGAGATCCTCAAGACCATCCTCGAAGTGGATGGTGAGACAGCCGAGGAGAATGAGTTTTACTCCCTCTTCGTCCAGGCGCTGCCGATGCTGAAGTAAAGGAGGCTGCCTCTAGCGGATGGGACCCTGCCATGTCTTCGGCTTGTGGCTTTCGAGCTTTTGCAGATCCAGGGGCGCGGCGGATTTCACCTCCGCCTGGCTGCCACGAATGTCCAGCGTGAGCGCACCATTCAAGTGCGCTGCCTCCAGCCAGTAGCGCAGCCGCACGCTCTGCACGGTCTGCGCGGAGATCTGCGGTGGCTTCTCCACCGGAAGCACAAAAGGCGGCACTTCCTTGCCATCGCCCGTGAGCAGTTTGACGTCCGGCGGCTGCAGCACGAGATCCCGTGGACTGGTGTTTCGATAGCGCAGTTCAATGTCGAGACGCGCATTGCCAAAGTCACGCTCCAGGGTGCAGCGGTGAATGGTGAGCGTGGAGGCAGGATCGACATTCTCCTTGGCATCGATCGACTGAGGATCACCCTCGACCACGGGCTGGTCCATGAACACCCAGAGCGCCGCCCCGGCTCCCAGCAGCAGCAGCACCCAGACTTCGATTCGTTTCAGAAAGGCCATAGGACCTGCGTCGCTCCGGCCAGCTAAAATTGCAAACACAGAACTGCCGCGCCGCCGTGAGGAAATCTCGGGATCGGGAAGGAGAACGCTCGCTCGCTGCGTTTTCAAGAGCCTCCCCCAACTCACCCATGCGTCGGCTCCTCCCCTTCCTCGCCCTGCTCATCTCACCCGTGTTGGCAGGACTGCCGCAGGATGCAGCGGACCTTTTGAAACAAGCGGGCAATGCCAATGATGACCGCGAACGCCAGTCCGCCTTGGAGAAGATGGCTGCGCTGCCATCGCTCGATGCCACACAGCGGAAGGAAGCCGCCGCGCTCGCGGACTTTGCGCGCAAATGGAATGAAAGCGGGCTGAAATTCTACGGTGCCGCGATGCGTGGGAAACCCTATCGCGCGCTGGGTGACTATGACTTCGGAGTCGCGCAGGACTCGCCCTTGAAACCGCTTTGCGAGTTTTATCGCGGCCGCATGTTGGCGTGGAATCTGATCGAGAACAGCAATGTGCGCACGAACCCGAAGGAGGCAAAGTGGTTCAAGGATGAGTCCGTGGCCTCCTTCCAACGAGTGACGAAAGCCTTCCCAAAGAATGAGGCCGCCCGCATGTATCTGGGGGAGGCGCAGCCCTGGGGCAGCATCCCGGAAAAGGTCACGGGAGCACCCGAGTGGGCCACGCTGCAGCGCGAGCAACTGGAGCGCATGACGGAGATCATCCGCTGGTGGGTCACGCATCGTCAGCGTGAGAATGGCGAATTCGGCGGCGGCTGGGGTGATGACTGTGAGATGTGGCGCTGGTGGTCATCCGTCTTGTTAGGCTTCGATGACCCGCAGATCACCGCGGCGCAGCTGAAGTTCTCACGATCCGCCGTCACGCGTCCGCATCTGAAAGGCGGGTTCAACACGGAGATCACGGATGTGGAGCATGCCGCCGAGGACACCACGGACAACCTCGTTCCGCTCATGGTTCTGGAACCCGATAACCAAAAGTGGACCCAATGGGGCCTGAAGATGGGTGACTTCATGCGTGAGGTGTGGACCGGGCGCAATGAGCGCGGGCTGATGCAGTTCAAGAGCTTCTACTTCAGCGCCACCGAGGCCGCTCCGCAGCCGCATCGTGCCTTTGATGTCATCGCCAATGTCGGGGCCCTGCATCCGGCCCTCCTCGTGTGGCAGAAGACCGGGGATGAAAAGCTCGGCGCGCAGATCTGCACCTGGCTCGACACCTGGGTGGATGCCACCGCACGAGCGGAGAATGGCAAGCCCGCCGGCATCCTGCCCGCCTCGCTGCACTGGCCGGATGGCGCTGCCTCGGGAGCTGAAGGTCACTGGTGGGAGCCCGTGAAGCCCGGCGGCTTCATGCACAGCTACTACCTCTGGCCCAGCGTCATCACCGAGATCACAGACGCCCTCATGCTGGCTCATGTCATGACCGGAAAAGAGAGTTACCTGGCCCCGCTGCGCTCCATGGCCGCCATCCGCCTGAAGTATCTGAAGAATCCGGCCAGCGCCAAGGCCGCGCCCGGCAGCGAGATCTGGTGCGCGCAGGAGCTGGCACCGCGCCGAAATGCGAACAGCAACACCGGCGGACTGGTGAAGACGCTGGCCCGATTTAAGGCCCTGACCGGCACGTCGGAATTTGATGAGCTCCTCAAGCTGGAAGGCTCCGAGTTCGTCATCCGCACGGATGCGGAAGGCCGCCGCGAGCTGGAGACCGCCCTCCATGAGAGCCTCGGCGCGCTGCGGGTAAACTTCGCCGGCTTCACCAGCGAGGTGCGCTCTACGGACCGCTGCGTGCGCTTTGTGCAGTTCCTGGCACAGGACTATGCCTTTGATGACTACAAAGGCGTCATGCAGCCCAAGCATGAGCTGCTTTACCGCATGGTCACGGGCGACAAGAACGCGCCCCGCTTTCCGCAGATGGCGGTGCGCTGGCTCACTCCGCCCAAGGAAATCGCCGCGCTCGTCACCGAGGCCAGCACCACACGCTTCTCCGCCGAGCTCTTCCACTTCGGCAAAGAGCCGCGCGAACTGAGGGCGGAACTGCGGCAGTTAAAACCCGGCAGCTACAAGGCCAGCCTAACTATCGATGGCAAAACGACACCCTTGCGTGATGATGTTGTGAAGATCGAGAAAGGCCGCTTCACCAGGCTCCCCTTCACGCTGCCCGCTCAAAAGCTCGCCGTGCTGAGCCTTCAGCCCATGCCATGAAGCTTCGCCTCATCGCTTTTGGTTATGCCCTCGCCTTGCCGATCGCCGCAGCCGAGCCGCAGAATCCATCACCGATGGTGGAGCACACGCGCGAGCACCCACGCTTGAAGGAGGAGCACCCGCCCGGCACGCGCGAGAAGATCGAAGCCGGCACGCTCTTCATTCCACAGAGCATCATCGGTCAGAGGGAGGCTCCGCTGCTCATCTTCATGCATGGCGGCGCATGGATCCCGGAGGTGGCCGCGGCGAAGCACGGCATGGCAGCGCTCGTCCTCCAGCGTGGAGATGGCTATCGAGCCCTGTTTGAAAAGGAGGATGCTTTGACGGCTCTCGTCACGGAGATCTCCACCAAGGCCGGCATGAGGTGGTCCAGCATCACCGTCGGTGGTTGGAGCGCTGGCTGCCAGGGCGTGCGGGCCATGCTGCGGTCCGCAGCCACCGTGAAACTGATCGACCGCGTGGTGATGATCGATGGCATCCACACCAGTTACATCGATGGCAAGCCCGGCCCTCTTGAATCCAAGATCGACACCGCCGCTCTCCTGCCAGTGGCCGAGTTCAGCCGCGAGGCCATGGCGGATCGAAAGAGGCTGCTCATCACCCATAGCGAAATCTTTCCCGGCACCTTTGCCAGCACCACCGAGACGGCAGACTGGCTGCTGCGTGAGCTCGGATTACGCCGACAGGCCGTCCTGAGATGGGCTCCCATGAAGACCCAGCAGCTCAGCGAAGCCCGGGAGGGCTCTTTTCACCTCATCGGTCTGGCAGGCAACTCAGCTCCCGATCACGTGGACCAGCTGCACGCGCTGCCAGAATGGTTGGAATGGCTAGAAAAGGCACCCTGAGTGCCTTAGAATGAGAGATTTACAGCCTTTGTTAATTTGACCAAGCTCGAATTAAGTATTGTCATGGCAGCCGCTACGCGTTTAACTTTGTGGCCCGTCTCCACAAATGCGTTCTGTTTTCTATTGGCTCACCTGTTCCATCGTGGCCGTGGTATGCATTAAAGCAGCCGCCACTCCGAGCATGGATCAGACTGCGATGACGGCTGCGGTTCCTACCGACCTGCTTAACACCACTCAGGATCCCGTCCGCGCCATGGTGCTCGGCATCGGCATCATGGCGGTGGCTTACACCTACCGGCGTGTTTGGCAGAACTTTGGCTTCGCTCGGGAGGAATGAGCAGGCCGGGGAGTGCCTGCCGAAGCAGGCACATGCTCACAGCGCCATGGGCTTCATCTCGGCTTCCTTTTCGAGGCTGGGCGGGATCGCACGGCGGAAGTCATCCAGACTGACAGGTTTGGTGAGGAAGGCATTCATGCCTGCGGCCTTGCACTCCTCCTTCACCCCCGTGAGAGCGTGGCCGGTCATGGCGATGATGGCCGGCTGGTTCTTGAGCTGGAAATTCGAGCGGATGTTTTTCGCCGCGTCGATGCCGCCCATCACCGGCATCTGCAGATCCATGAAGATGAGGTCGTAGCCGGTGCTGCTCACCATCTGAATGGCCTCCTGGCCGTTGTTGGCGATTTCGATGCCGGTGTAGCCAAGACGCTGCAGGAGCATGATGGCAATCTTTTGGTTCAGCGGCTGATCCTCCACAAGCAGGATGCGCGCCGGATGCAGCTTGGCAAAGCTTTCCCCGTCCGCCTTCGCGGCAGCGGCGATGGCGCGGTTCGTGGACTGGGAGATCTGCGCATCGTGTCCGGCTGAGGCAGCACGTGACCCTTCGAAAGAGGGCGGGGGATCGTCCAAGGTGGAGAAGAACGGGCTGGCGTGCTGCGGCGATGACACGGTGGGCAAGGCCGGAACGGGCGTCATGGGCACCACGGAAACGGCCGGCAGCGCCGGCGTGGCAGACACTGCGGAAGCGAAAGCGGGAGTGCTGCCCGGATTGACGGTCGGAATGGCCTGATGCAATGGCTGATGAAGCACGGCATGAGAGCTCGGCGCAGCACCTGCCATCATCGGACGCAGCTTCGAGACAGGGCCGATGGCGGACATCATCACCTGAGGCACAGCGCGCTCCTGAGGGGTGCCGCTGACGACACGCGGTGTGCGGATCAGCTCACTCAGGTTTCTCAGCAGATCGCGGCGTTTCGCCGGCTTTGCCAGCTTGGCAAAACGATTGCAGCCCGGAGGTGCATAATGGTCACGCAGTTTCCAGCGTGTCAGCGGCAGCAGGACGATGATCGCCACACCCTCGTCCATGGCAGCTTCGAGAATAGGCTGCGCACTCTCAGGCGTGTGATCGCGCATATCGATCACCAGCACCGCGGCATCACGGAAATCACGCGCCAGTTCCGCAGGAGGGAGATCCACGCGGGCCTGGGCCACGCCGGAGATGCCCCAGAGCTGCAGCGTCTGGGAGAGGATCTGCTGCGTGGTGCTGTGCGGACTGTGATAGATCACACGACGGTCTTTCACGGACTCCAGCCAGCCTGTCTCCTCTTCACGGCCCTCACTGTCCGGCGTGATGCGCAGCGGCACCTCGAAAAAGAAGTCCGAGCCGTGGCCGCTCTCGCTGACCACGCTGATCTCCCCGCCCATGAGGCGGCAGAGCTTCCGGCAGATGGCGAGTCCGAGACCGGTGCCACCATACTTGCGCGTGGTGCTGGTGTCCGCCTGGATGAAGGCCTGGAAGAGCTGGCCGATCTTGTCTGATGGAATGCCGATGCCCGTGTCACGCACGGAGAAATGAATGTGCGGAATGTCCGCCTCCTTGGTGCGGCGGCTCACCTGGCGCGCGAGGATGAGGATCTCACCCTTCTCCGTGAATTTGATGGCATTCCCCGCCAGATTGACCAGCACCTGCTTCACCCGCTGGAAATCACCGAGGAAGAAACGCGGCAGGGCCGCATCCACATGGAAGTTGAGCTCGATGCTCTTCTCCGCCGCGCGGTAGGAGAAGACATCCGCCACCTCGGCGAGCAGCTTTTCCATGTCCACCGGCACCGACTCGATCTCCATCTTTCCGGACTCAATCTTCGAGAAGTCGAGGATGTCACTGATGAGGTGCAGCAGGCTCTCACCCGAGGCGCGGATCATGCGGACCAGCTCCTCCTGCTCAGGGGCGAGCCCCATCTCCACCAGCAGGGAGGTGGTGCCGATGATGCCATTCATCGGTGTGCGGATCTCGTGGCTCATGTTGGCGAGGAAGTCACCCTTCGCCGCCGTGGCCTGTTCAGCTTGTTTGCGTGCCTGATGGAAGTCAGAGAGAATCTGCGCGCGCTTTGTCTCCTCCGTCTGGAAGTGCGTGAGCGCCTCATTGAATGCCTCCTGGATTTGATCCAGATCATCATGGCCTCTGGCCGGCAGCCGGTGGTTCAGATTCCCCGTCTGGATGGCAGCGAAGCCCTCCATGAGGGACCGAGTCTTGCGGGTGATGCTGAGCCCGAGAAGGTAAAAGCCCACTGCCGCGGGGAGAAGCCCCAGGGCGCTGCCAAGCAAGGGCACCATGAGGCGCGGAACGTTTAACAAATGATGCAACTGCACCAGCGGCTGGCGCACGATGAGCGCCCCCTCGATGTGTCCTTCCGCATTGTCCAACGGACCTCCGGCGACGAGCCATTCGCTCTGGCCCGCCAAGGTTGCCTTCAGGCTCATCGGGATATCCTCGATCACCACCGAGGAGCCCGCCATGACACGAAAAATGATTTCCTTCATGCGCTCCGGCTCCGGTTCCAGAGGCAGGTTCGCGGGCTTGGTCTCATGCACCATGATGTAAGGCGTCTTGTCCACCGCGGCAGTGCTGCCAGTCCCACGATGCGGTCCCGCGAACTCCAGGCGCAGTCCGAGCTGCTGGATCATCGGCGACACGTCCACCACCTGCAGGCGCATCTGCAGATGCACGATGTCTTCCTGATTCAGATTGCTCGCACCCGCCAGCACCTCCGGACGCAGGCGCTGGCCGGTGATCTCCTTCTGGGCTTCACGAACGATGGCTCCCAGATACGCACGCTGGCTCACCCGCAGGATGAGCAGCTCCTGCCAGAGGAAGGCCGCGGCGGTGACACACACCCCCACGATCATGGCGGCCACACCGAGGGTGGCAAATCTCTGGGAGATGGACATGCGGACTTTCATGAGGCGACGACGGGGCTGGTGCTGCGATCACGCACCAGACAGCGCCGCACCGAGGCGCAGAGGTTTTCCAACGGGTAAGGTTTCGGCAGGATGTCAACGAAGCCCAGCGCCTGGCAGAGATCACGCGCATCATCCTGGAAGAAGCCGCTGCAGGCGATCACGCGCAGGTCAGGATCACTCACCTGCACCACCTCCAGCACGTCAAAGCCGGACATGCCGCCGGGCAGCGTGATGTCCAGCACCAGGACGCGAAAGCGCTCCGAGTCAGGGCCGGGCTGGCCCAGGAGGTTCAGCGCCTCCTCACCGGAGGCGCAGCCGACCGCGTGGAAGCCCTGGGACTCCAGCATGGCCAGCGCCACCGCCAGCACATGCGGCTCGTCATCCACGACGAGAACGCGCCCGCTGGCGCGGGAATGGCCGGAAACATCGGACGAGGAGCTCATGGACATGATAGTTGCAGTTAATGTTAGGCTTTCAGCAGGCGGCGGCTTCATGCGGCACAGGTCAGGTGATGGCGGTGTAGGAGAGGCACTTGATCTCATCCAGGCTGGTGTGGCCTGCCATGACCTGGATGCACCCCTCCTGATAAAGGGAGAAGAATCCGTTCTTGAAGGCCGCGGCGCGCAGGGCGGACATGGGCGCGGCTTCCTCGATCAGGTCACGCACTTCCGTGCTCACCTCACAGAGCTCCATGAGGGCCACACGGCCTGAGTAACCGGTGCCATGGCACTCCTGGCAGCCCACGGGCATGTAGATGGGAGTGGTGACCGGCTGTGAAATCACATTTTGTTTGGCAAACAGCTCCTGCACGTCCTGCGGCACCGGCATGGGCCGCTTGCAGTAGGTGCACAGCCTGCGCACGAGACGCTGGGCCTGGGAGAGCGCCAGGGAGTCCGCCAGAAGATACTTCTCCACGCCCATGCTCATGAGCCGTGACACGGCGCGCAGGGAGTCATTCGCATGCAGTGTGGTCAGCACAAGGTGACCCGTGAGTGACGCATTCACCGCCGAGTTCGCTGTTTCGGAGTCTCGTGACTCACCGATCAGGATGATGTCAGGGTCAGCACGCAAAAGCGCCCGCAGACCATTCGCGAAATCCAGCCCATGATGCGGATTCGTCTGTGTCTGGTTGATGCCTTCGATCTCGTATTCGATCGGGTCCTCGATCGTCTGGATGTTCACACTCTCATCATTCACGCTGTTCAGCAGCGCATAGAGAGTCGTCGTCTTACCGGAGCCCGTCGGACCTGTGACGAGGATCAGCCCCTGGTCCCGCATCATCGTGCGGTTGAGAATGTCAATCTGACGCTGGCCGAGATTGAAATCACTGAGACGCTTCACGCCGTCCGCCTTGTCCAGGAAACGCATGATGATCTTCTGAAACTCACGCCGTGTGGGCACCGCGGCCACACGCACATCCACCCGCCGCCTGCCGATGCTCAGGGCAAATCGTCCGTCCTGCGCCTCCTGCCGGTTCTGGTTCAGACCCGCGTAGTTCTTGATCAGCGCGATGAAGCGGTTAAGCAGCGATTCCGGGGCCGTGAGGATGGTCTTCATGTTCCCGTCCATGCGCGCCCGGAAGCGCGCCAGATTGTAGAACTTCTCCAGGTGAAGGTCAGACGCGCGGCAGCGGATGGCCGTGAAAATAGCCCACTGCACCAGTTCCTCCGGTGTATGCGCGGGACTGGAGGGATTGATCCGCGCCATGTCCTCCGGCATGATGTCAATCACGCCCTCATTCCCGGAGGTGGAGGCGGAAAGAGTGGACTTGTCCACCTTGACACCGCTGGGGTCAAAGGTGGCCCCCGCACGGTTGATGGCATCACGGATGCCGGCGGGATCCGTCAGCACGCGGATGATCTTCACCGCGGAGTTGCCCATGCTCAGCCACTCATCCTCAAACGCGTAGCTGTCCGCATGCTCGCTGAGCATGAAGACGGCGTTCTTGCCGATGTAGAGCGGATAGACATTGTGCCGCTCCAGCAGTGGCAGCGGGAAGAAGGTCTGCCGGGCTGCCTCCGTGGCAGAGAAGCAGAAGTCTTTTCCGCGCGTGACCAGATAGTTCAGCACCACGCCCAGATTGCGCTGCATGATGTTGAAGTGAGACACGCCGAGCTTGGCGTTCTTCTCCTTCTGGGATTCAAAAAAGCCCCGCAGCTTGGTGATCTCTGTCTGCTCATAGGGGTAGTGCTCCATCAGCCACTCGAAAGTGCCCTCCATCCCCATCTCATCAAAGCGGGGCGCCTCCATCCCCTCAAACGCATTTTGTTGCGCGATCGGCAGCTGCCCGAAGCGTGACACCAGGTCTTTCCGTGTCGTCTGATACTGCTCCTGGGAAATGAGGACCCGCAGGGTGAGAAAGTTCGGCACGCCCCACGTGTCTCCAGCACGCGGATTATGGTGCGCCATCACCAGCAGGGGTCCAAAGGTCATCACCGGCAGCCACGGGTCTGCCACATAAGGCACACGGCCGAGCTTGCGCGCGATGCGCTCCGCCTCGGGGGAGCAGGTCTCCCGCATCAGGGTCACGGGCAGGATGTGGTGCTGCAGGGCCAGCCCCTCGATGGAGATGATGGCGGCCTGCCTGGCGTCGATGGTCATCGGGGCCGGACTACTCGCATCTCCAAAGGATTGTGCGGCAGGTGCGTCTGGGAGCTGGGAGGTCGCGGAGGACATGTTGTCAGAAAGGGCTCAGCGGCCGTTGGTGGTGAAGTCCGGAGGATACACACGGGGCTCTCCGTAGTCGGAACCGTCGAAAGCGATGAGCAATCCAGAGCCCGTGGTGCCGGGACGCAGCACTTCAAAGCGGCGTCCATTCCACTGCAGCCTGTAAGCGTTCGTGGATGAGGAAGTCTTGGGGCGGTAGCGCGGATCGATGTAGGGGCTGTTCAGATCCGCCTGTGAGTCATCGGGATCCCGATACTGGAGGGTGAGCAGCAGCAGGCTCTCATCCCAGCTGGCTCCAGTGGCCGCGCTCTCGGTGTACTCCTTGTGACTGGCCGCGCGCTCACCCAGGCCGCGGTTTAGCATCTCCGCCTTTTCCTGAGCCAGCGTCTGTTTGATGGACTCATAGTTGCTGCCCAGGTTCAGGATCACCACCGTCGCCAAAATGCCCAGGATCGAGATCGACACGACGATCTCGGACATGGAGAAGCCCGCACGCCAGCGCCGGGCAGGCGCCGCCACTTGAGAGCTTCTTTGGTTAGGCCGGGAGAAGGGCATGAGCCGTGATCAATAAGGAATGTTGCCGCTCGGGCCGGTCAGCGCCGCTTTGGTCAGACTGGTGATGGAGGTGGGAAACGTGAGGCTGTAGTCCTGTGGCAGATAGGCCGTCAGGGTGGTCTCTGAGTAGGCCAGATAGGGCCGGATCAGGTCATACTTGGCCGTGCTGGTCGTCGCGGCCGTCCAGCTCAGCCCGGCCTGGCTGCGCCCCACCACCTGGATGAAGGTGGACATGGCCAGGTTCAGGGATTCCGCGCGGGAGATCGCCAGATTGCGCTCACTGTCACTGCGCATCCGCGTGATCGAGGGGATGGCCAGGAAGGCGATGATGCCGATGATCGACACGCACGCGATCATCTCCACCATGGAGAAGCCACGGCGGCGTGTGCGGGGAACGGAGGGAGAGGTGTTCATGATCGAAATTCCGAAGATTGAATTTTTTACTCGGGCACGAGTTCCACCGTGGGAAAGGCACCGTCCTGCCAGGTCGGCAGCGTCAGATATTGTTTGCCATTTTTCAGGGCCTTGGTGTGCAGCCGGTCCGTGCCGCTGCTGTACTCCAAAAAGTGGTCCGCGGTGCTCTGGTCCAGGTAGCCATTGCGCACGTTCACATCCGTCGAATTGACGTTGGGCACCAGCAGGTTGAACCGGGCCGAGGTGGTGGCCAGAGAGTTGTATTCTGTGCGCAGGCTTTTCAGACTGCGCACCTGGGCGGTGACTCCCACCCGCGTCTGTCCCATGACCCAGGTCGTCAGCGCCTCACTCAGCGCCGCCTGCTGCTGGCGGGCCACGATGCGGTTCGCATCACGGGCACTGTTAGAAATGGCACTCAGTGCCAGCGACGACATGATGCCAATGACCGCGATCGTGAAGATCGCCTCCACGAAGGTGAAAGCTCGCACGAGGCGAGTCGGCTTATGAGCAAGGGTGATCATAGGGCACAAGGGTAAACTATGAATATTATATTATCTATATTAATTATCTGCCAACGATAAAATCAGAGATTTCGGATATCTTGATGTTTTGGCAGCTCCTCGACGGCCAATGGAGGCCCTCCCGCCAAATCCGGCCGACTGCCATTCCTGCTGAGTCATCCGCAAGCGGGCCAGCTTTGGGTGCCAGCAGGCATCATCGACAGCCGGACCAAAACACCACTAATGCAATTATTTTGCCTTTATATGGTTGACTCCAATGCAACTTGATTGCTTTAATAAGCCATGCGCTCGCTCCCGCTTCTCACGCTCTTCATTTTCCTCAGCCTCTTCAGCGCCCGGGCTCAGGCCCAGACCTCCACGTCCGCTCAGTTCGACTCCCAGCGCCAGCAGCAGTATCAATACTCCACCTTCAGCGCCATGTCCGCCCCCGTGGTCCTGCCCATGGATGGCAAGGTGGACAAGGCCGACTGGCTGACCGGCATGGATATCAGTCTCTGGGACAAGGTCTTCCCGCACGCCCATCTGGACACGGTCTACGGCACCAGCAGTGTGGACCAGGAGGATCTGGCCGTGGGTCACCACGATCCCATCCGCCGGGATGGCGTGACCATTCAGAACATGGAGTTCTCCCTCTCCGGTCGTCTCGACAAGCACAACGAGTTCTTTGTCACCCTCGCCGGAGCCGTGGATGGAAATGACCACTTTGACCCCATCTTTGAGGAAGCTTTTTGGAAGTTCAAAAACCTCCCCGGCGGATTCGAGCTGCGGCTCGGCCGGGTCTACAACCGCTTTGGCATTCAAAACACCTACCACCCGCACGGCTTTGACTGGGTGGACCAGTATCTGGTGAGCACACGCATGCTCGGAGATGACTCGCTGACCACCCTGGGTGCCGAGCTCACCTGGCTGGCTCCCCTGCCCTGGACATCGCAGTTTGACCTCGCCATCGGCCGCGCCCCCTCTCATGACGGCCACCATCATCATGAAGATGAAGAAGAGACCCGCTATGCTGCGGACGAGTCTTATATCGGCGATGACGATCTCCTCTACGTGCTGAACTGGACGAACGTCATGAACTACAATGACTTCCACCAGTTCCGCGCCGGCATGTCCGGAGCCTGGGGAGACAACCTCAGCGGCTACCGCACCAGCGTCTATGGGGCCCACTTCGAATACCAGTGGCGTGAAAACGGCTTCGAAACCGGCGGCCGCTACTTCCGTCTCCGCTCCGAGGCCATGACCAACCGCTTCCGCGTGGAGGATGAGATCGATGACACCCGCTCTCCCGAGGCCCAGCAGGACTTCGGCTGCTACCTCAGCGCCCTTTACGGTCTGCCAAACAATCTCGAGCTCGGCTTGCGTGGTGAATTTGCCTCTGGCAACAGTGAAACCGGACGCGACTCCCGCTTCCGGGTCAGCCCGGGCCTCACCTGGTATGCCAACAAGGCCCGCACCATGCGCCTCCGCCTCCAGTATAACTACGACAACTCGAACACCCGCGGTGAGGACCACGCCATCTGGGCGCAGTTCAGCCTCGCTTGGGGTGGACCGGAAGTCCGTTAGTCTCGTATCACCAGCAACGTTTTGTCCCCATCATGAAAGCTCTCTTCCTCACCCTTTCGCTCCTGGCTCTCGCCCTCACCTCGCAGGCCGCAGTGAAGGTCGCCACTCTGCATCCTTTGTTAGCCGATCTCACCCGCCAGGTCGGCGGCGCGAATGTCGAGGTCGTGGAGATCGTCAAGCCGGGCAGTGATGTGCATCACTTCGAACCCGCCGCGCGTGACATCGCCTCCATGCGTGGCGCCGCGCTGCTGCTCGCCATGGGCAAGCATCTCGAGCCCTATCTCGACAAGCTGCGCGACAGCGTGGGCACCGGTGTGAAGCTGATCGAAGTCGGCCGCCCCATCCCCTCCCTCAAGCTCGAGCCCGGCCAGGAGATCTTCATCTGCTGCCCCGAGCACGCGCACAACAGCATCGACCCGCACTGGTGGCACAGCGCGGATAACATGAAGCGTGCGGCCCGTGTCATCGCGGACGAGCTCAGCGCCGTCGATCCCGCCAACGAAGCCGCCTACACCGCCGGTGCCAAGGCCGCTGGCGCGCGCTTTGATGAACTAAAGAAATGGGCGCAGCAGGAGATCAGCGTTATCCCACGTGGTGACCGCAAGCTCGTCACCGCCCATGCCGCCTTCGGTTACTTCTGCAAAGAATATGGCTTCAAAAGCGTGCCCGTGCTCGGCATCGGCCGCACAGACGACAGCTCCGTCCAATACATCGCGCAGACCATCCAAGTGATCCGCGACAACAAGATCCGCGCCGTCTTCCCCGAAGACCAAGCCAACCCCAAAGTCCTCACCGAGATCGTCCGCAGCACCGGCGTGAAGCTCGGCGAGGCCCTCGTCGCCGACGGCACCGCCAAAGAAGCCCACACCTTCGAGACCATGCTCTCCCACAACGTCCGGGCGATTGTCGCCTCGTTGAAGCCTTGAGCGGCAGAAAAAACGAATTCGACATACCCAGGTCCGCCTTGCTACCTTACGGCATTCAATCATGAAGCCGCATCGGATATTCTTCTCAGCGCATGATCCGAGAAACGCGGTGCTGGCCGAATGGGCGGGTACTCTGGCGTGCGTGGAATGGTTGGTGATCCTGGCCTATTTGGAAATGATGCCTCTGGGTCATTACAACCCGCCCCTGCCCTTCCAGTTGGCTGCCATGACAGCTTGCACAATGCTGATGCTCATGGGTTGGCGGGGCATCATCAGCGGACATGTGAAGCGGATGGGAAGCTTGGTGCTGTTTGCGACCAATGTGTTCCTGGTTTTGTTTTCCCTGTTCATCTCTCTCAGGTATTGGTTCAAAGAAAACTATGTCTGAACAGGCCAGCGACTCGCCCACCCATGCCTCAGTATGTCCATCTAGCCGACGACCGGGAGATCGCCATGATCCGCAAGAACGGCATCAAGGCGCACAAGGTCTATGGCCGCGACACACGGGGCGTCTACGCCACGCCGGGTTTGCAGAACTACTACCAGTCTCATCAGTGGCTCAAAGAACTGCGTCGGCGTGGCATCCGCACCATCTCGGCGGTTCAATTCCATGTGCCCGACGACATCCCCGTGTCCATCGGTCGTTACAACGAGGATCACGTCGACACCACAGCAGCAGGTGCGGTGCGCATCTTCATGGAGCACACCACCGGGCTCGGCCTTGAGGTCATCTTTCCCGGCTCCATCCCTGCGGACTGGATCACACGCACCTACACACCCGACCAAGTCATCGGCTGGCGATACTATCCGGAAGCACAATCAGATGATCGCAAGCCCTGCGGCTGCTCCTACTGCCAGCGCGGCCAGATCAAGAACCGCAAACTCCGCGAGGCCTACGAGGCCGGCTTCAAATCCACGGCGGAGTGACACGGCGTTCGAGCGTTCCGCCTGAAACCACTGTCAACAACCGTCAACGGCGGAGCCCTCAACCATCGTCAACTTCCCCCTCTCCTGTGAACAACTTTCCCGTCCCATAAGTTGCCCGCCGCCGTTCTCTCTCCATCACTCAGCCATCGTCAGTGAATGGACTCTTCCCCACGCAAACCCAATTCGACTTCCGGACAGGCCGGGAAACCAGCCTCACGGGGCCGGTCACCAGCGAAGACGAACGATCAACTTGCTCTGCCCTTAACCGACTCCGAGCGAAAGGCCTCGCGGAAGCAGCTCGACTCGCTCCATCCCGGCAATCGCTTACGCCTGATGTTTGGGCAGCCCTTGTTGCCGCCCGAGCCCGGGAGTGGAAAGTCCCACTGATCCGGCTGGAGGGTCTCGGCCTGGCCCGGGATGCGGATGGCATGCTCGTCAGCAAGACCATGATCCCGCTGAAGACCGGCGCCGAGGCCAGCCCCTTCATGGACCGCGAATGGGAGGTCGTGTACAAGCTGTTCCCGCTGCACTCCAGCGGCGGCCTGGGGAAGACCTTTGAGATCGAGCGCATGCCGGACGGCGACGGCTTCGAAATGACCGTGCGTGATGCCGTGCTCCCGGAGACCCTGGAGAAGCTCATGATCCTCCACGATGCCGGCGCGCATCCCACCGAGATCGTCGGCATTGATGACCAGGGGGACTACCTGGTGGTGAAGCAGCCGCTGGCTTTCCCGCATGAGGACTTGGATGCCGACCGCATCATCGCCGTGGAGCGCGTCCGCGCCGTGCCCTGCAAGGCCCGCTTCCGCCGCAATGTCTGGGTGCTCTGGATGCACGCCCAAGCCTGGATCATGAGTGATCTCCATCCTGGGAACATCATGCGCGAGCCCGATGGCCAGCCCTGCATCATCGATGCGCTCCTCACCCCCATCGCCCCCGGTCTCATCGAGTCTGACCACTTCCTCCGCGAAGCCGTGGAAGACGCCCGGGCCTGGCGCGAAGACCGTCCCCGCAGGGGTGGAGATCCCTTCGCCCTCGTCTCGGACGACGACCTGTAGTGCTAACCTTGCTCCGGTGGCAGCGCGGGAGGCTGCCTTTTGCCAACGTCCGATTTCCCCTTCCTATTGAGGTAGACCACCAGACCGATCACCGCCGCAAGCATGGAGAGCACGATGAAAAGCAGAATGCCGATGACAATGAGTTCAGGAGTGCCCAAAGGACCGATGCCAGCAAGCATGGAGTAGCTCATACCTCCAGGCTAGAGCCAAGGCCCAGATTCAGGCAAGCCAATAAGCATCTGTGCCCTCGGCGATATCGGCGGTTAAAAAAAGCGCGCTTATGCCTTCTCTTCCACGTCGAGCTCCTTTTGGCTCTCCAGCACCTTCGCGGTTTGATCTTCACGGAAACTTTTCAGCTTCGCTCCCAGCTCCGGGTTTTCATTTGCCAGCATGGACACCGCAAACAGGCCCGCATTTTTAGCTCCCGCAATGCCGATGGCAAAGGTGGCCACAGGGATGCCGCCCGGCATCTGCACGATGGAATAGAGGCTGTCGACCCCGCTCAGCGCGCGGCTCTGCACAGGCACCCCCAGCACGGGAAGGATGGTCATGCTCGCGGTCATGCCGGGCAGATGCGCGGCGCCGCCAGCACCGGCGATGATGCACTTTAACCCACGGCCTTCAGCGCTCGTGGCATAGTCATAGAGAAGCTGCGGAGTGCGGTGCGCGCTCACCACTTTCTTTTCATAAGGCACGCCGAAGTCTTCCAGCACTTGCGCTGCGTTTTGCATGGTGGGCCAGTCCGAGCTGGAACCCATGATGATGCCGACGAGAGGTTGACTCATAAGAGGAAGAAAGGTCACGCACCTAACGCGCAGCCGTGGCCAGCGCAAGCAGCACCATCACGCCTCCTTTTTGCGTGCCAGCAGCGTCATGATGAGGATGAAGAAACACATCACCACCGAGAAGAGCGGGAACTGCAGCGCAGACGGCAGGCTGTAGACCACGGCGAGCGTGGGGATCCACACCAGCCAGTTTGTCACCATCACGGTCGGGCAGACTCGCAGCCAGAAATCCCGGTCCAGCGAGGCCCGCGTGCGGCTCCAGGAACCTCCCGCATCCGCCCAGCGCATGGCGATGAGCACCGTGGGCACAAACCAGATCGGACTCATCACAAACTGGTCCAAAAACACCTTCGTCGCCAGCGTGAGCACATCATTCCCGGTGCCAAACACCCAGCCCTGGAAGCGGTAAAACAGGTCGATCTCCATCCCGCGATATCCCCAGAAAAGCGCCAGCAGCAGCACGCGCATGCCACGTCCCTCCGCCGGCAGCGTGCCCATCATCCCCTGCACCAGCGTCGGCAGCAGCACCGCCGCAAACACCGTCGAGGCCGACGAAAAGACATAGGACCAGCGGACCTTGAACTCACCCACCGCATTCCAACTCTCCGCCACCGCAGGCACCAGGTAATAACTCCCCACCAGCAGCACCACGACGGCATTCAGCACCAGGCAAGGCATCTTGTTTTGCCGGAACACCTCCCCAATCGCTGAAGCGATGCCAGGAGTCTTGATAGAAGTGGAAGCCATTGAAAAGTCTCCCGCTTCATGTCCGCAAATCTCACCCCGGGCAAGATGCTTCTCACGCCTCCCAAGAGCCGGGCCCACACACGTTGGAGTCCAGGCTTTAGCCGTTCTGAAGTTCCCTGCCCTCAAGCCCCGCACTTTGGCCAGTGCGCCCACGGGGAGCACCACATCACACCAACCCCAGCAACCGCTTCAGCTCTCCCTCGTCCGCCGTCGTCGCCAGCATGTAGGTCTTCGCGCCTTCACTCCAGGTCGCCAGATGCCAGTTGTGGCTGGTGCGCAGCTTCGGCAGCTTTTCCAGCACATCCGGAAAAGTAGCGTTATCGAAGACAATGAGATGCGCCTCTTTCCGCCCTTCCAGCTTGAAGCAGACGATGGTCGCCGGATATCCCGCCACCTTGACACGCTTGCAGCCAAAGGTCGGCTGCGAGCACAGGCAGCCCGGCAGGCGCTTGCCCGGACATGGAGCCCCGGAGGCGATGAGAAACTGCCGCACCTCCTCATAGGTGGGGGCGCGCTCATCCAGCTTGGCCAGTCCATGCTCCACCCGGCTGATGGCGCGCAGGGACTCCGCCTGCCAGGGCGGCATCTCCCCGCTCACCGGATCAATCATCGCCCAGCCTAACCAAAAACATGCCACCGCGGCAGCGGCGCTCATCAGGCCGCGGCGCATCCAGCGCACCGGCTTCCTGGTCCTGGCCGGCAGGTGGGCATGCTCCAGGGCCAGCAGCCTTTCACGCAGGCCTTCCGGCACCGCGTCAGGCACCAGGGCCTCCGCCACGCTCTCATCAAAAGCCGTGCGCTGCTGCACCCAGGCCGCGAGATCCGCATCCCGCTCCACGTGGGCACGAGCTTCAGCAGACGCATCCTGGGGTCGGAGCGTCGTGGCATCGAGTTCGAGTCTGGCTTCTTCGCGTGTCACAGGCTGGCAGTGGTTTGAAAGTGGGCGGGGAGGATGTTGGATGAATGTTCGACCCGGCTGAGAATCGCGCGCAGGCTGTCCTTGGCACGTGACAGACGAGACATCACGGTGCCGATGGGGATGCCCAGCGTCTCTGCGATGTCACGGTAAGAGAGTTCTTTGAGATAAAACAAAACCAGGGGCGCGCGGTAGTTGGGATCCAGCTGGTCCAGCGCCACCTGCAGCGTGGCACTGTCCACACGCGGAGGCGCGTCCTCATCCTCATCGGGAGCGCGGCCATGCAGATCAGGCTCAAATTCGACCTCCGGATGCTTCTTCTCCCGGCGCGCCATGCTCAGCCATTCACGGTAGAGCGTGGTGTAGAGCCAGGTCTTCACCTTTGTCACATCACGCAGCGTGTCTCCCTTCCTGGCCCATTGCAGAAATGTTTGCTGGACCAGGTCCTGCGCCGTCGCATCACTCCGGCACATGCTCACGGCGAACCGGTGGAGGCCCTGGTAGTGGGCATCCACGATCTGCTGGAAGCTGGGAGGCGACTCAGACACGCGGCGAGTGTTCAGCCGGACTTCCGGCAGTGCAAAAGAGAAATTGAGGGCGAGTTCCATGCAGCATTCAAGCGGCCTTTCTGCTCCGCAGAGGCGTGGGAAGGTGGATGAGTCTCAGTCATGACCATGAGTTGCCTGTGGGAGGCCGAAGCCGTGAGCTTATTCCCGAATCCGCTTTTTCTACTGCCTGCCATGTGGAAAAGAGATTTTTCCAGAGCATCTGCTGCCCCACTTCTGCTACTCGACAAAGCCAGACCAGCCTGATAGACTTATCTCTGACATGAGTGCACGCGTCGAACACATCCGCAGAGAGATCGATCAACTCGCTCCCACCGAGGCCCAGGAGCTGTTTGCGGATCTTCAGCAGGCTTACGCCTTCCGGCTTGTCAGCCTGGATGAAAGCGCTCCTCAAGTGGATAACCTCAGCCACGCTGATCAGATGAAGCTGGAAGCTTTACGACGGGACGTTCAAGAGGCGGCTGACCAGCTTGACCGTGGTGAAGGCATTGAGATTGAATGGGCAGCCAAGCGAGCCAGCCGCCATCAGGCCTTCGCCGCCAGGCAAACTGCCTGATCCGTCATGGCAAAGGTCATCTACTCACCGCAGGCCGATCGCGATCTTGACGACATCTGGGACTATGTAGCTCAGGACAGTCTTCTTCAGGCAGACCGGCTTTGGGATCGTTTTCGCGCAAAGTTGGAGTATCTCGCCAAGTGGAACACCATCGGGCGCCTTCGTCCCGAACTCACCCAAAACTGCCGGAGCTATCCCTTCGGCAAATACTGCTTCTATTACCGTCCCACAGAAGCCGGAATCGAGGTGCTGAGAATTCTCCACTCCGCGCGCGATATTGGCGAGATCAACTTCCAAGAGTAATCTTTGCCTCACTCATCTTGACGACAGTTAAGGTGTAGATTGCACACAACAGCCCCCGCTACTGTTCATCGTTGCTACAATCCTCACCGCCACTCGATCACCCCCTGCGCGTTCCGGTCATAAATGACCGCCCGCGCCTTCTCGGGATGCTTTGGCCCCTCGGGCAGCAGCTTCCCCTCCGCGTCAAAGAAATGCGTGCGCCCGGCCTGATGCCGCACCCAGCCGGCAAGCTTCCCGTTTGCCTCGTCATACCGAAACACATCCCGCCACGGCTTCGGCGTGGTCAGCCGCAGGTCCACAAAAGCCGAGCCCACCGCACGTTCCAGCACGTCCGGGAAAACAGCCTGGCTGAGCACGGTGAGATTCAAACCACGGAGATGATGATGATCCGCCGCCGTCCACTGCTCCGGTGCTGCCGCCGAGGTGAGCGAGCCATCCGCCTGCTCAATGAGCACCCCCAGATCCACCAGCCGCTGCACCTCACGTTGAAGATCGCTCGCCGCTTGTTTCTTGGGAGATTTCGCCGCCAGTGCGTCGATCTCCTTCCGCAGCACGAGATACAGATCATTGATGTCAGCGAGCCGATAAAACACTGCGGTCAGCGCCAGCTTGAGGCTGATCTTTTCCGTGCCCGGAAAGCTGCCCTCCAGCGCCTTGGCGATGTCTTTCTCCAACCCAGCACGGAGATGCGCCGCGCTCTCCTTGTCCCCAGCCTTCGCCTCCAAAGCCGTGATGGTCTGAAAGCGGTTATCCAGCGGCAGCCATACCGCCTGGATCGATTTCCTTTGCTGCTCGGTAAGCAGCTTCTCCATCAATCGGCTGCGCAGCCCGTCTCCCGCCAGTGAGGCCGCCAGCATCACCCGCAGCCAGCGCACATCCTTGTCACTCGCAGGCAGCCCCACATCCGGATTCGGCGCCTGATACTCGATCTCCGCCAGACGCCCGTCCTTCTGATAAAAGCGTCGTTCGTTAGGCAGCATGTAGAAGCTGATGATGGCTGGCGCGCTGGTGCTGGTGCCGTTCGTCGCGAAAACGCCTATGTCCACCCGGTTGCTCCGAATGCCTGTGCGATTGATAAAGGGCGGCTGCCAGCGCACCCGCAGCCGCGCATAGGGCCCCGTGCCCGCACGATCAATACGCACCGACCTGGGATCTCCCTGCAGCACGCGGATCACGAACTGCATCGGCCTGCCCATGAGGTCGGCGGTCTTGCTCAGATCGATCACCATGCCATACTCCTCCAGCGCGCCGCGAAACACGCGCGAGATGGACACACGTGCGTCCGCCAGCTTGTGATCAATGGGCTTTGGCACCTCAAAGAAGTCTCTTCCCGGCTGCGGCTCGCTCTCCTGCACCACTGAGACCTGCACCAGCGGCGGGATCTTGTCCGGCGTCATGTCCTGCGCCATGCGCGCCATCTTCTCCGCATCCAGCATCGCCCCATCAAACACCACCGGATGCGCCGCGCCGGTGAGGTAGTCCTCCGGCTTCTTCACGGTGCCATAGCACTGCCGCAGGATGGCCTGCACCGTCGGCATCATCAGACGTTTCTCGATGAGCGCCCGCTGCGTCTCACGTGGAAAGGCCGCCAGGGTGGCGAGCACCGCCTGGAGGAAGGGCTGGTCACTGCCTGACGAACCTTGGGAGATCAGCACCGCCGGTGTGTTCGTGGGATACAGGTCTCCATAACCGCCGACCCCGTTCCCGCCGATGTCGTAGTCCTGATGCTCCGGGTAAACAAAAAGATTGTTCGCCAGATACTGCATCATGAGGAACTGCGCTCCGCGGCCTGGATCCATCATGAAGAAACGCGGCAGGCTGCCGCCAGACACCGCAGGAGCGGCCATGGAGCAGTTCCCCACCGTGGGCCCGAGCCGCAAACGCGCCGCCGGCCCCTTGTCCGGACCACTGAGCGATGAGTGCTCAAACACCTGAAGTTGCGGATAAAGACGGGTGTCCAGCGCCGAGTGCCCGCCATCCCGGTTCTCATAGGTGATGGCAGCCAGTCCCGCCGCTGTTCCATCATTGTACCATTCGTTCAAAAGCTTCGCCGTGGCATCACCGCGCTTCGCCACCTGGGCCTGCGTGCTGCTGGAAAGGCAGAGCACCGCCAGCCCCATCAGGAGACGAATGGGTGAAGATGGATCGACGCACGTGGCCCGCACAAACGTAAAACTCGGCAGTGAAGATGATGTGTCAACGGTTCTGAGTGCTTGCCTATCCGTGATCCTGACCTAGTCTCGCCCTCCTTTTTTTTAGAACCTTCATCCTCATGCGATTCCGAAACCTCACCCGCCGCCGCGAGATCGGTGCCAACTGCTATTTGCTCGAAAGCGGAGACAACCGCGTCGTGCTGGATGCAGGCATGCACCCAAAGCGGGTGGGTTTTGAGGCGCTGCCAGACCTTGGCCCGCTCCCGCATGACACTGCGGATGGCATCATCATCACACATGCGCACCATGACCACATCGGCGGCCTGCCCGTGCTGATGAGCAAGCAGCCCAGCACTCCCGTCTTCCTGACGGAGATCACCGGTGAGATCACCAGCGGCATGCTGCACAATTCGGTGAACGTGATGACCGCGCAGCGCGTGGAAAACAGCATCAGCGAGTATCCCCTCTTCACGCACAAGGAGTTGGACGAAAATCGCGCGCAATACGTTTACCGCGATCTCAACCGCCCCTTTGAGATCCCGGACACGAACATGGAGGCCAGCTTCTATGATGCCGGTCACATCCTGGGTTCGACGGGTGTGATGATCAAGGAAGGCGGCAACACGCTCTTCTACACGGGCGATGTGAACTTCGAGCCGCAGACCATCTCCATGGCCGCGGACTTCCCGACCACCGGCATTGACGTGCTCGTTGTCGAGACCACACGCGGCACCTACGCACGTCCTGAAGGCTACAGCCGCAAGGGCGAAAAGGAGCGCCTCGCCGCGCTGATCCGAGATACCTTTGATGCCAATGGTTCCGTGCTCATCCCCGTCTTCGCGCTCGGCAAGACCCAGGAGGTCATGCTCATGCTGCATGAGCTCCACGAAGAAGGTTTGATCCCCGAGATGCCGCTGCACATCGGCGGTCTCGGCACGAAGATCACCGTGCTTTACGATCACTACAGCGACCGCTCACGGCGTAACTACAAAGGTTTCCAGCTGCTTGAAGATGTGAAGATGCTCATCAAGCCTGAGAAGCGCGGCCGCCGTGGCGGCCCCCGTCAGTTCGTCTATCAGCCGCGCACGATCTATTGCCTATCCAGCGGCATGATGACCGAGGGCACCACCTCGAACCAGTTCGCCTCCAAATTCATCGACAACCCGCGCAACGCTGTGGCCTTTGTCGGCTACACGGATCCCGAGTCCCCCGGCTTCCGCCTGCGCCACGCCAAGGCTGGCGAGAAGATCAAGCTGTCGGCCAATCTGCCCGTCGTCGAAGCGAATGCCCGCATCGAAAGTTACGATCTCAGCGCCCACGCCACCCGTGAGCAGATCGCCGACTACGTCGAAAAAGTGCGCCCGAAAAAGCTCATCCTCGTCCACGGCGAGACCGATTCCCAAGACTGGTTCCGCGCCCGCTTCACCGAGTCCCTGAACGGCGGCACCGAGATCATCCAGCCAAACCTGCACGAGCCGATCACGCTCTGGTAAGAGAGTAGGATGGTGCGTGGCGAAGCCCGCCCGTCCCCCACGAGGTCGGAAATTCGAAGCGCCTGCGAGCTTCACGCTCAAGGTCATTCGCCAGCTCTGGATGCGCTCCACCCTCTGCGGGACGACCGGGCTTCGCCACGGATCATCCTACAAGGGGCTTCCCCATCTCCACCACGCGGAATGACCGTCCCATCATCGCGGGATGGGTGAGGGAGTGAAACTGCCGCAGCAGGGCCTGCGTGCCCGCATCCGGCCTTTTGCCTTCCAGAGTCGCCAGCCAGGCCAAACCAACTTTGCCGAGATACCTGCCCTGATGCTCGTAGCTGCGCAGCTTCAAACCGGCCTCCTCGCCGATTTCCACCAGGCGGGTAAAATTCACATGCGTCGTTAGGTCACACTCACCCAGGTTCTCCAGCACCTTGTCATCCGTCTGATGCTGATAATACCGCCGCAGCGTCCCCGTCGTGCGCTCGATGGAATAAAGCTCCTCATCATCGAGCCCGTAATCCGCGATGTAGATCCGGCCATGAAACGGCGCTGCCGCCAGTTCACGCATCCACTGCAGAGCCGCCAGATTGATCTCCGTGGTATACCCAACCGGCAAATCCGTGGGCAATCGAGTCAGTTCATCCCTGAGCACCTCCGAGACCGCCCCAGCCTCGAGACCAAGAACCGGCAACTCAAAACCGGCGACGGATTGGGCGACCACAAACAACTCCTGCCACTGCGCTCCATCCCACTGGACGAGATGCACCGGCATCGCATCAGGCAGCTCATTGCAGATAAATAACGCAGGCCGCTTCGGCAAATCCGCCAGGGATGCCACCCACGTCACCCTCTCGCCAAAAGCCGCCAAGCGCTGCCGCTGCACGGCCTCATAACGTGGGTTCGGCTCGACGATGACATAATCAAAATCACCGGCGGAAAGGATGTCCTCGGCCAGTTGTCCGTCATGCGCCGCCTGCTCGATCACGCAGAAGCCTGCGGGCTGGGTCAAATCTGCCCAGGTCTGCCGGGCAAGATCCGCCAGGAGCCTGCCATAAAGCGGCCCCACGCTCACCGCTGTATAGAAATCACCACTCCTGCCGATGCGTCGTGGCCCCGGCCCATAGTAACCATGCTCGGCATGATAAAGCGCGAGTTCCATGACTTCGGCGAAGCTCAGCCGGGGGGTGAGGCCTAGTTTTTCGAATAAAAGCTGGGAAATAGAGGTCACAGGGGACACGAAAGTAGCAGTGGCAGGAAGGGGCGAAAGAGCTAGACTACCTCTCCCTTTTCCCACGGGCCACTTTTCTTCCTGTTCATGTTCGGCATCGACGAATCTCAGCTCCCCAAATCTAAAAGCTGGCGTGGCACGCCTACCGGCTTGAAGCCACCCTTCTATCGTCGTGTCTGGTTCAGTGCTCTCGTGGCCCTGGTCCTCCTGGCAGGCGTGACCCTGCTGGGCATCTACGCCGTCATCGTGGCCCCCCTGCGTGAGAAGGCGGAAACCTATGACCTCGACGAGGTGAAGAAGCTGGAGGCTGCCAGCATCATCTATGACCGCAATGGTGATGAGCTGAGTCGAATCTTCGTGCTGAACCGCACCCCTGTTTCCATCAAGGACATCCCTCAGCACTTCATCGATGCCCTCACTGCCCAGGAGGACAGCCGCTTCTTTGCCCACAATGGTGTGGACTACATCGGCACCGCACGCGCGGTCATTGAAAACGCCAAGGCCGGCCGCACCACCCAGGGCGCCAGCACCATCACCCAGCAGCTCGCGCGGCAGACCTTCGGCCTCATGGAGAAGGACTATAAGCGCAAGATCGTCGAGGCGTTTGTGGCCCAGCGCATCGAGAAACAGTTCTCGAAGTCCGAGATCCTTGAGCTTTATCTGAACCGCATTTTCTTCGGCAAGAACTTCTACGGGATCCAGGCTGCCTCGCTCGGCTACTTCGGCAAGGACGCGAAGGAACTCTCCCTGCCGGAAGCCGCCACCCTGGCCGGTTTGATCAAGAGCCCGAACAACATCGAGCCCATCAAGCATCCGGAACGTGCTCGCAAGGAGCGTGACTGGGTGATCGAGCGCATGGTCATCGAAAAACACCTCACGCGTGAGGAGGCCGAGATGGCCAAGATGAAGCCCGTGCTCACGGCCCCACAGACCACCAATGCGCAGCTCAACTATGCCTATGATGCCGTCCGCCAGGAAGTGGCCGGGCGGCTCGGCGAGGAGCAGGCCGCCTCTGGCGGTTTCAAGATCTACACTAGCATCGACAAGGAGATGCAGAAGAAGGCCGAGGAGTCCGTGAAGGCGCGCCTGGCCGAGATCGAAAAACACCAGGGCTACGAGCACCAGACCTATGAGCAGTTCCGCTCCATCTACCGCGACTGGCGCACCCAGATGACGGCTGCCAAAAGTGATGCCACCACGGTCATCCCGCGTCCGAAGCCCGAGTATCTCCAGGCTGCGGCGCTGGTGATCGATAACACGGATGGCTCCGTGCTCGCCATGGTCGGCGGACGTGACTTCGTGGACAGCCAGTATAACCGCGCCATGGACAGCTCACGTCCCGTCGGCACGGCCTTCATCCCCTTTATCTACGCCTACGGTTTCAATCAGGCGAATGTCTTCCCCATGAGCCAGCTCCTGGACGAGCCGCTCGGCAATGACCGCGTCATGATCGGCGGATTTAAAGGCATTCTGGGCGAATACGGCATGGAGATTCCGAATCCCAAATGGTCCCGCGAACCGATCAGCCTGCGTGAGGCCTTGGTGAACTCCAACAACTCCGTCACCGTCCGTCTCGGTGAGCAGGTAGTGCTGGACCGTGGCCTGCTGCGCCAAGGATTTAAAGACTTCATCAAAAACACCGGCATTCAGTCGCCGCTGCGGGACGCCGCCTCCACCTGCCTCGGTGCCAGTGAGGCCAAGCTGGATGAGATGTGCCTGGCCTACTCCTGCTTTGCCAATGGCGGCAAACGCCCCTCCGCGCTTCACATGATCCAGCGCATCACGGACGCGAATGACAAGACCGTCTTCCAGCTGGATGAAGCCAGCCTCCAACCCGTGCGCGGCATGGATGAGATCTCCGCCTGGCAGGCCCACACCTGTCTGGATGAGGCGCTGCATCGCGGCACCGGTGCCATCTCCAAAGAATACGGCCTCGGTGACTTCCCCGCGGGCGGCAAGACCGGCACGCATCATGAGTACAAGGACCTTTGGTTCATGGGCTATACCAGCGCCGTGACCTGCGGTGTCTGGGTCGGCTTTGACAAGCAGAAGACCATCTTCGACCAGGCCTTCTCCAACAAGCTCGCCCTGCCAATCTGGACAGACATCATCAATGCCTCCACCAAAGGTCACACCGCTCAGGATTTCAATCCACCGGAGTCCGCTGAAAAGGTGGAGATCTGCCGCGCCAGCGGCCTGCGTGCCACCGACTTCTGCTATGAGAAGATCAAGGCGGCTGACGGCACCTCCAAATCTGTGCGCAATACCTACTTCGAGTATCTGCGCCCGGGCACGGCCTTTAACGCCGCCTGCAATCTTCACAAGGGTGATGGCATCTCCGCGGACATCGTCGCCTTTCACAACCACATGTCCGGCCTCGGCAACGAGACCGTGCTGACGGCCGATCTCAGCAGATACGCCCATCTGGAGGCCGTGCACATTCAGGATAAGATCATCATCGGCGCGGACCCTTACAACTCGGAGCAGCCCGTGCTGCGTGCCCGTCCGGTGAATGATGATGGCACCCCCATCCGCCGTGCCGTCCCCGTCGGTCCTGATGAAGGCGGCGAGCCAGCCACTGAGCAGCCCGTCATCAAGCTCCAGCCTCCGCCGCGCTTAAAGATCGAGCTGTAAGGTAAGCCTGGGAGCGACGAGCTCCGGCAGTCTCCATCAGGGGTCAACGAACCACTTCTGGGAGGAGACTGTGATCGCAGCGCGAGTTCACCTCCGTTGGCACCGTTGACATGCCCTGTCCGGTTTCCGCTCCTCCAGCGGGAATAGACAACCACTCCGGCATGAAACGCTTCCTTTTTCTCCTGCTCGCCCTCGGCCCGCTGCTTCCCGCAGTTGCGCAGCTCCCGCTTGAGCTCAAACCCGGCACGCGCATCTGCCTGATCGGCAATTCGCTCTTTGATCGCATGCGCGATGACGGCCAGTTCGAGGCCTTGCTGCATCAACGTTTTCCCCAAGAAAAACTCATCGTCCGCAACCTCGCCTGGTCGGCTGATGAAGTCGCATTGCGCCCGCGTCCCGATGGCTTCGGCGATCTCAATCAACACCTCACCGAACATAAGGCCGACGTCGTCCTCGCCGCCTTCGGCTTCAACGAAAGCTTCAAAGGTGACAAGGGCATCGCTGAGTTTGAAACCCTGCTCAAAGCCTTCCTGACCGAACTCAAAGCGCATCACTACAATGGCACGAGTGCTCCAGTGATCGTCCTCGTGTCTCCCAACGCTGCGGAGAAACCGCATGAGCATCTGAATACGCAGATCAAGCCCTACACCTTGGCCATGGCCAAGGTGGCCAAAGCGGAAGGAGTGGGCTTTGTTGATGTCTTCACCCCCATGGAAGACGCCTATCACCGTCCGACCGGCGCGAAGCCGGTGATGAAGACCCTCAATGGCGTGCATCTCAACACGAGCGGCTACCACCTCTTCGCGGATGAATTGTATCGAGGTTTGTTAGGTGAGACAGCGCCGCAAGTGAACGAGGCTGTGCGCGCCGCCGTGGTCGAAAAAGACAGCAAGTTCTTCCAATACTACCGCCCGCTGAACTACTACTACATCAAGGGCGGCCGAGCCGAACCGTATGGCGTGGTGAACTTCCCTGGCGAGCTCAAGAAGCTCCTCCAGATGGTCACGAATCGTGATCAGGTCATCTGGGATCTCGCCAGCGGCAAAGCATCAGCCCCATCCCTTCCTGACGACAGCAAAACCGAACCTCTCCCCGTCATCACCGGCGACCGCCCCATCAACGAATGGGTCACGCCTGCTGAAGAGCTCAAGGCCTTCAAAATCGACCCGCGCTTTGAAGTGAACTGCTTCGTCAGCGAGGAAGACTTCCCCGAGCTTTTTGTGAAGCCCATCGCCATTCGCTTTGATGCCAAGGGCCGTCTCTGGGTCAGCACCAGCACCACCTATCCGCAGATCCTTCCCGGCCAGGAACCGCAGGACAAGATCCTCATCCTCGAAGACACGAATGGGGACCACAAGGCCGATAAATGCAGTGTTTGGGCGGACAACCTGCACATCCCCCTTAGCTTCGAGTTCGGCAACGGCGGCGTCTTCGTCTCCGACCAGCCTAACTTAACGTTTCTCAAAGACACCGATGGCGATGGCAAGGCCGACCACCGCGAAAAACTCCTCACCGGCTTCGGCACCGAGGACAGTCACCACGCCCTGCACGACTTCGTCTGGAGTCCGGAGGGCGATCTCATCTTCCGCGAGAGCATCTTTCATCACAGCCAGGTCGAAACACCCTATGGTCCCGTGCGTGCCCGCGAGAGCAGCTTCTTCCGCTACACACCCGCCACTGGCAGGCTGCTGGCCTTCGGCAGCTACATGAGCACCAACCCCTGGGGCATCACCTTTGACGACTGGGGCTTCCACGTCGGCAGTCATCCCGTCTTCGCCAGTGCCGTGCATGCGCTGAATGCGCCGTATCCAGACATCCATGTGCCCGCTGGCGCTTACTTCCCTGCCTACAGCGGCACCTGCGGCCAGGAGTTCCTGTCCAGCAGCCACTGGCCTAACGATCTACGCAAAAAACATTTTATGCGCGTGCGCTACAAGCCCACGAACGAGGTCGAACTGCACGAATGGGTGGAGCACGACACCCACTTCGAGGAGAAGAAAGTCGGCATCGTCTTCCAGAGCACCAACCTCAGCTTCATCCCCGTGGATATCCAGCAAGGCCCCGATGGTGCCATGTATGTGGCCGACTGGTATAACCCCGTGAAAGGCCACATGCAGTACTCTCTGCGCGATACCCGCCGCGATAAAAAATCCGGCCGCATCTGGCGGATCACTGCTAAGGATCAAAAGCTTGAAGAAGCCCCGAAGATTGCTAGCGCGAGCATTCCTGAACTACTCGAGTTACTGAAGAGCGAGAATTACCGAACGAGGTATCGCGCGAAGGTGGAGTTGAGGGAGAGGGACGTAAATGCCGTTGCCACTGCGCTCAATAAAGAATCAGTCAATGCCGATGAGATGAACGTGGTGCTAGCAGCCGAACTCGAATGGCTCACCCAAAACTTGATCAATCTCAGCACATCCCAGTCTCCCTTGCTCAAGTCAGCCACTCTTGAATTAGAATTAAAAGGATCTCTCTCCAAATGCCATTTAGCTCTAACCAAAAGTTCTAATGTCCATGCACGCGCCATGGCTGCGCGTTGCTACCGTTGGAGTTCAGTTTACTCAAGTCATCTAGATGGCCCGAAAGGAGCCGCGAGAGCCTTGTCGAGCTTCGCCAATGACTTCAGCGGCCTTGTCCGCCTCGAAGCCGCCATCGCCGCCAGCTACATCGGCACGCCAGAAGCCCTTGAAGCCGCGCTCGATCTGCTGAAGCACCCGATGGACAGCTACCTCACCTACGCGCTGCGCACCTCGCTCGATAGCCACACGCTGCAGCCGCTTTGGAAAGGCAACGCCGCCTTCATGGAGAAGCATCCCGAGCTCGTCAAATTCCTCCAGGACAGCGAGCCGAAGAAACCCGCTGTCATGGCCCGGAAAAAGAAAGCCGAGAAGCCCGATCCCTTTGATGCCCAGCCCGGCCTGCAGACCCTCACCATCAAGACCATCCCCGAGCGGCTGCTCTTCGACATCCGCGAGTTCAAGGTGAAGCCCGGTGCTCCCGTGAAACTCGTCTTTGAAAACCCCGACGTCACCCCGCACAATCTTTTGATCGTTCAGCCCGGCGCGGCGGACGAGGTCGGCATGGCAGGCAATGAGATGGCCAAGCTGCCCGATGGCATGGCCAAAGGCTTCATCCCGGATAGCCCTAAAATCCTGCACAAGACGAAGATGCTGATGCAGAATGACAGCGAGACCCTGCGCTTCCAGGCCCCCTCCGCCCCGGGCAGATACCCCTACATCTGCACCTTCCCCGGCCACTGGCTGGTCATGAAGGGCGAGATGATCGTCGAATAAAAACGGTAGCGATTGAGCGCCCAGACATCCCACCTTTTCGAAGATCGCCTCTCACCGTCTGCCGGGTCGTCATGAGCGGGAGCGATAGCACCTTTGCCCACCTGACCCTTAAAACGGGTGGAAAAAATGCTGCCATGGGGTTATCTTGCAATCCCAACCGCATATATATTTGGACTGATGAGCAAGCTGGCATTCACACTCGAAGGCGGAAGAGAGGTCCATATGCCTCTGGCCGCGGACATGCCTTTGGGGAAGCTGGTGGAGATGAATGCCGCCCTGGAAGAGGCCGAGAGGTCCTGCCATTTCTGGCAGCAGGAGCTGGAAAGCCTGCTGAACAAGCACCAGAAGACGAACCAGGAATTCGAGGAACTGTCCCGCCAGCATGAGGGGAAAACCTCCGAGGTGAATCAATTGCTCACCCTCGAAAAAGCCCTGCGTGACGAGGTGGAGGCGCTGCATGTGCGCAAGGATCTCGCGCTGAACCAGCTCCAGGACATCAGCGGCCGCTCCACCGTCGGGCAGTCCCGGCTGGACCAGATCCAGAGAGAGATCCCGAATGTGGAGTCCCGGCGCGAGAAAGCCACGCAGGAGGTCCAGTCCTGTGAAGCGCGAATGACAGCGCTGAGAAGCGAGGCCAGCCAGCTGGAGGAGAAGAGCAGCGCCATCTCCTCCGCCGCGCAGACGACGAAGGAAGAACTGGCCCAGGCTGAGACCCGCCTGATGGAAGTCATGAGCGAGGCTCAGACCACCGAGGCCCGGCAGAAAGAATTACAGATCACGCTGACCAGTCTGGAGGTGCAGCGCACCCAGGCGGAAACCGCCGTGGCCAGCGCCCGAACCCTGCAGACAGGTCTGCAGGAAACCACCACGCGCATGGAAGATCATCTCAGTGCCCTTGGAGATCGCCAGAAAGCCACCGAGGCCGATTTGAACCACGTCAACCAACGCCGGCAGGAACTCGAAAGCTCGCTTCAAGACCTCCAGCAACAGCGGCAGGAAACGCAGACAACTTTGGAGTCCACCCAGCAGAAGCTGGATGAGGCCACCTCAACACTTCAGCAAACCCTGGCCTCGAGCGAGCAGGCCATCTCCCGGCTCCATGAGCTGGAAAATGATGTGGTGGCGCTCGAACGCCGCCGGACGGACGATGAGCAGCGCGTGTCAGACCTGACCACCGAGCTCGCGTCCCTGACCGCCCGGCACACGGAAACCCAGACCAGCCTGGCTGCCCTTCAGCAGCAGCAACAAGAGCTGGAAAGCGATGTGGCGATCCTTGCCACCAAACGCCAGGAAGCATTCCAGGCCCTGGACGCCTGCCGTCATGATGCCAGCCGCGAGGAAGAAGTGCTCCGCCGCACCAAGCATGAGTGCAGCGAGACGTCCGCGCTGCACGCCCGCCTCGAAAAGCAGGTCGAGGGCCTGCAAACACGTCTTCGTCTCCAGGAGAGCAATCTCAGCGAGATCGATGCCCTCCTGGCTCGACGCAAGACTGAGCGCGAGAGCTCCGGCGAGGCCATGCGCAGCGCGCAGAAAGAGCACGACAGAGCCGTCGCCACCCTAGCCCGCACTCAGAAAGATCTCTCCGAGCACAGCGGCCGACTCGAAACCTCCACCGCGCAGCTCATTGAACTCCAGACCAAGGTCCGCTCTGCCGACGACAGTCTGGCGGCCACGCTGAGGCGTCTTGCCAGTGAGGAAGCGCGACTTTCCACCATCACCCAGGAGCGTGCGCAGGCCGAACAAGAATTGCGTTATACGCATGACATCAGGATCACCGCGGACAGTCTCGCGACCCAACGTCAGCGCCTGGCCGAGACCGATCAGCAGCTCCAGACTGCCGCCCAGCGCCTGACTCAGAGCGAGGCTCATCAGGCCGAAATGCAGGCCACCCTCGCCGATGCCGGATCACGCCTGCAGGAGACTCGCGAGAACGCGGAGTCCGTGGCCGCTGAGAAAAAGAGCACGCAACAGCGCCTGCAAGAGCTCGCCCAGGAAGAGCAGCGCCTGCGCGCGGAAATCGAGGGTCTCGTGGCTTCGGAGAAAGCCGAGCGCGACCGCTTTGACCAGCAGCGTGAGCTTTCAGACAAAGCCCAGCGCAGCTACGAAGAAGAGTCCGGTGCCCTGACCACGCAGATCACTACTGCGCGTGAGCATCTGGGCCTCGTCGAAGCACAACTGACCAGCCTCTTTGAGTGGAAGGACCGGATGGATGAGTGCCAGAGCCGCCTGCAACAGGCTGCGGAGGGTTCATTGGAAGCACGCAATCTTACCAACGAGATCCACATGGTGCTCGGCGCTCTGCGCCGGCTCATGTCGAAGATGAACCTGCGTGAACCGGGAGCAGCTCCCCTGCCCTTCATGGCCGCGATGAAGCCACGCCCGCCTGCCGCTGCGGTACCAGCACCTGTTCGTCCCGCACCCGCCGCACCTGTTTCATCACCCGCTCCGGCTCCAGAATCCGCACCCTCCAGCGAAGCCAACGAGAGTTCCGAAAGCGAACGCCTTGCTCAAATTCGCGAGGAAATCCAGCGCGAGGAGTGCCGCCTCGAAGGCCTGCGCCAGGAACGCATGCGCATGGACATGCGCTCGCCAAGAATGCGTGGCGGAGCCGATCCTGCCCTCCAGGAGCAGGAAGCCAAAATCCGCCTCGCCACGGAGAAGCTTTCCCAGATCGAAGCGCGTGTAAAGCGCGCCGCCATCGACGAAAAAAGCCATCAGGAAAAAGTCGCCACGCTCAAGCAGCAGATCGCCGAACTGCGCGGTGAGATGACGAATCCCAGGTCAAACAACAAGTCCTGAGGCTGCGGTCACGTCAAATCGCACTGGAAAGCCCTCTCCTGCCCGCCTACATCCATGCCCATGACACGCGTAGGCATCGGATATGACGTTCACCCCTTTCAGGAAGGCCGCCCTCTCATTCTCGGAGGTGTGGAGATCCCCCATACCCACGGCCTGAAGGGCCACTCGGATGCAGACGTGCTCTGCCACGCCATCGCGGATGCCGTCCTCGGCGCGCTCGGACTTCCCGACATCGGTTACTACTTCCCGCCCAGCGATGCCAGCATCGAAGGCATCTGCTCCCTCCGTATCTTGGAGAGATGCGCCGCCCTCGCCGCCGAAAAAGGTTACACCATCGAGAACGTCGACTCGACCCTCGTCGCTGAAGCTCCACGCGTGATGAAGCACGCCCCGCTCATGAAGGAAAAGATCGGCGCCGCCCTCGGCATCCAACCCGATCAAGTCGGCGTCAAAGCCACCACCAACGAACGCATGGGCTTCGTCGGCCGCGAAGAAGGCATGGCCGCCATGGCTGTGGCCTGCGTTGTGAAGTGAGGCGGACGACTGGTGGCGGAGCGCTGGCTTTTTACACAGGATGATTGGGGGCAAGTTGATTTGCTTTTCGCCTGCCCACGGAACATCAGGACGAGGAACTGTTGCCAACGTTCCACCCCATTCCAATGGGGTGGCGCGCAGGAGTCCTGAAAGTGTGGAGACCATCCAGATCGAGGCAGGCCCACGACACATCGATGCGATGGATCATCTTCCACATCATCTGCTGATCGAGACTCAACCCCATCGGAATGGGGTTGTACGACGGACCCCAGCATGAAGCTCTCAGTTGACCACTCGCAGACCTAACTTAAAACAGCGAGGCGCGGCAACATCACTTCACCGGATTCGCCGTCGTGTGGCCCTTTCCTTTGCCTTTGGCCTTCGCGGCTTTGGCAGCGACCTCTTTCTTCCAGAGATCAATCGGGACCGCGTTGGCTTGGTTCGCCCCCGGTGTGCTGCGACCGTTCGCGGCAAGGGTCTCGAGCTTCTTCGTGAGCCTCGCGACGATCTCAGGATGCTCGGCCTGCACATTCTTCCGCTCGCCGAGATCCTCGTCCAAATTGAAAAGTTGGATAGGCGGTGATCCAGCTGGCTCGCTGCCGGGACGAGGATCACTCCAGCCACCGCTGCCAGGGCAGAAGCAAAGCTTCCAGGGGCCTTCACGCACCGCAAAGTAGCCCTGGATGGTATGACTGACGAGTGCCTCACGCTGCGGACCTTTGGCTGTCTGGCCTAACAAAGTGGGCAGAAAACTAAAACTGTCCTCAGCCGCGTTGTCAGGCAGCGTGACACCATTGATCTCGGCTGCGGTCGCCACAAAGTCCGTCAGGCAGGTGAGTTGCTTCGTGGTCTGGCCAGCTTTCACCTTCGCAGGCCAGCGGACCATGAAGGGCACGCGATGTCCGCCCTCATACACATCCGCCTTGTTGCCGCGATACTTGCCGCTCGGGTTGTGCCCTTTCGCCAGCAACTCGGGATAGTTCGCGCTCGGCGAGCAGCCATTGTCACTGGTGAGAACGATCAACGTGTTTTCAGCGAGACCTTGCTCATCCAGGGCACGCAGCAGACGACCGACCTCCGCATCTGTCTCCATGACAAAGTCCCCATATTGGTTCAGCCCGCTTTTGCCGCGCCATTTCGGATTCGGCAGGATGGGCGTGTGTGGCGATGCCAGCGGAAGATAGAGGAAGAACGGTTTGCCCGACTTCGCATCACCGGCCTTGCCACCGATCCAGGAGATGGCCTGGTCAATGAAGGTGCCGAGCACTTCATAACCGGTGAATCCCGGGGCCGCAGGGCCTTTGCGCGTATACTTGTCCGTCTTGCCCTGCACCATTTCGAGCTCACGATCTTCGGTGGGTTGCACCGTCACCTTATCACCTTCAATGAACACATACGGCACCATGTCCAGCGAGGCCGCGATGCCGAAGTAGTGATCAAAGCCCACGCTGAGCGGCCCATTCGTGTGCGGCTTGGTAAAGTCCACACTCCAGGCCTGCGCAGGGGCTTCGATGTTTAGTTCGGCCACGGTCTGTCCTGGCTTGATCACCCAGTCCATGCCGAGGTGCCACTTGCCCACCGTCGCTGTATTGTAACCCTGCTCCTTCAGCATGGTGCCTGCCGTCAAACGACCTTGCTCAATCAGGCGAGGACTCAGCCCGCCCAGCACTCCGCTCTGAAGCTTCGTCCGCCAGTTATAGCGACCCGTCAGCGTGCCATAGCGCGTGGGAGTGCACACACTGGAAGGCGTGTGAGCATCCGTGAAGATCATGCCTTCACGCCCGATGCGGTCCATGTTTGGCGTGGCGATTTTTCCCTCTGGATTGAGCACACGCACATCACCCGTGCCGAGGTCATCACACAAGATGAAGATAATGTTAGGCTTGTCTGCAGCGGGCAGGGCCGCGGTAATGCAGAGAGATAAGCACACCAGAAGTCTTTGAAGACGCGGAGACACGGAGACGCGGAGACACGGAGAGACAGAAAGAAGAGACATGAGAGAGAGTAAGTTTGAGATCTTCATTTGCGGATGGTCCATTTGTCCGGGTTGGCGGCCATTTCGGTGAGCATGGCCAGAATTTCCTCATACTCACGATCAAGCGGAGCTACCTGCTCTGCGGTGAGGTAGCCGCAGCGTTTTGCCATTTCGAGATGTGTTTGAGTTTCCGCCGCTTCGCCCTCAGAGTCATTAAGCTTGGCGGTAAAGGCGGCTGGATAACGACGCTTCCTCCAAGCTTCTGAGATGTTTGACGGCACGGAACGAGAGGAACGGCGGATCTGATCTACAAGTGAGAACTGCTCATCCTTGGGGAAGTGTTTCTTCATCAGGAAGAACAGCGTCACTGCGGCATCCATTGAGCGCTGCCAGACAATTAGATCCTTAAAGCTTCTAATGTTAGCCATGTCGGTTGATTGTCTGGTTTGGATTCTCCGCGTCTTCCCTCTCCGTGTCTCCGTGTCTTCTGATTATTCGGCTTTCTTATTTCCCTTTCCTTTGCCCTTGCCCTTCTTGGGCATGTCACCGGCCTTGGCCTGAGGCTCGTTATCGAAGGCTTTGTTACCGTGCGTGAAGCGTGGTGGAGGAAGGGTTTCCTTCACCTCGGCCTGGAGGCGTGTAAGTTCAGTCTTCAGTTCCTTCACGGTGTCTGCATAGGCAGGATCAGCATAAAAGTTCTTTACCTCGAGAGGGTCCTTTTCGCGGTCCAGCAGATCCCAGTCATCCACATCCGGTGTGTAGTAGTGCACGAGCTTGTAGCGATCCGTGATCACGCCGTAGTGCGGGCGCACGCGATGCGGCACCGGGAACTCATAGTAGTGGTAGTAGAAGGACTTGCGCCAGTCAGCCGGTGTCTCGCCTTTGAAGACGGGAACGAGTGAGCGGCCCTGCATGTCCGCAGGCTGCGGCTGGCCGGCCACCTCGAGAAAGGTTTGCGCGAGGTCGAGCAGCGAGACGATGTGCTTGTCCGTGGTGCCAGGCTTGCTCACGCCTGGCCAGCGGACCAGGAAGGGTGTGCTCAGCGACTCCTCAAAGATCCAGCGTTTGTCGAACCAGCCGTGCTCGCCGAGGTAGAAGCCCTGGTCGCTGCTGAGAATGACGAGGGTGTTTTCAGCAAGGCCTTCCTTGTCGAGATAATCCAGCACCTTCTGCACGCTCTCATCCACCGCCTTCACACAGGCTGTGTAGTCATGCATGTAGCGCTGGTAGCGCCACTTGATCAGGTCCCTGCCTGAGAGATTCGCCTCACGGAACTTGGCATTCCGCGGCTCATAATAGTCGTCCCAGGCCTTGCGCTGCTCGGGTGTGAGATTGCCCGGTGCCACCAGTTTCGCATCACGCTCGGTGAAGGTGCGGTCGATGCCCATGTCATGATCACTGACAGCCTTGCTGCGGCCTTCGAAGGTATCAAAGAGCGTCTCGGGCTCGTCATACACACGATCCTTGTCATGACCCAGGTGGCGGATCGGCGGCTCCCACTCACGATGCGGGGCCTTGTGCTGCATCATCAGCATGAAGGGCTTGGTTTTGTCCCGCTTGTTGAGCCAGTCAATGCTTAGATCCGTGACAATGTCCGTGACATAACCCTGGTGCTTCACCGGCTTGCCGTTGTCGATCATCGGCGGGTTATAGTAGGCGCCCTGGCCTGGAAGGACATTCCAGTAGTCGTAACCGACCGGGTCCGTCATCAGATGCCACTTCCCGACGACCGCATTGGTATAACCAGCTTTTTGCAGAAGCTTCGGAAAGGTCTGCTGGCTGCTGTCGAACTTGCTGTTGCTGTTATTGTAGAAGCCATTCAGGTGCGAATACTTGCCGGTCTGGATCACCGCGCGCATGGGGCCGCAGATGGAGTTCGTGACCAGGCAGCGGTCAAAGCGGATGCCTTCCTTGGCGATGCGGTCCATGGCCGGCGTCTCCAGCAGCTTCCGTTTGTCTCCATAGGCGCTGATGGCCTGCGAGGCCAGGTCATCACAGAAGATGAAGAGGATGTTCGGCGTCCCCTTCGGCGCGGCAGAGGCCAGCGAAGTGAGCAGCGTCAGGAGGGTGAGCAGTCGGGCGATCATGGTGGGCGGCTGGTAACGAGCAGAATCCGGCAAGCTTGCTGGAAAAACAAAACGGCTGCCAGTCGCCTGGCAGCCGTTGGAGAAATGTGATGGATTAAATAATTACTTCTCGATCTTCAGGAGCTCGACTTCGAAAACGAGGGTCTCGCCTGGGCCGATGTCGCCACCTGCGCCGTTGTCGCCGTAAGCGAGGTCGGAGGGGATGAAGAACTTGAACTTGGAACCCACGGACATGAGCTGGAGACCTTCGGTCCAGCCCTTGATCACTTCCTGCACGCCGAAGGTGATCGGCTCGCCGCGCTGGACTGAGCTGTCGAAGACCTTGCCGTTCAGCAGGGTGCCGTGGTAGTGCACGTTCACCTTGTCGGTCGGGGCAGGCTTGGCGCCGTCAGCCTTTTTGATCACTTCATACTGCAGGCCGCTGGCCGTGGTCTTCACGCCTTCGCGCTTGCCGTTGTCAGCCAGGAACTTGGTGCCGGCAGCCTTGGCTTCCACGGACTTGGCCGCGGCTTCCTTCTGCATCTCAGCCTGGATCTCAGCCATGCGGCCCTGCATGTACTTCTCAAAAGCGCCCATGGCGGCTTCGAGCTCTTCAGGCTTGTACTTGGACTCCTTGCCAGCCAGTGCGTCCTGCACGGCAGCGGAGAAGGTCTCGACATTGATCTCGACCTTTTGCTGTTTGAAATTGGAACCGATCTGGCGACCGATGAAATAGCTGACTTTTTCCATGTCAGGCTTGGCGGCGGGGGCTTCAGCAGGTTTCACGGCGGCTTCTTGGGCGTTCAGGTTGGCGGTGGCCAACAGGGCGGCCAGAGCGATACTAAGTGTGGGTTTCATGAGAAGGCGGCGAGACTCGGAGGGATGTGTTAGGTGGTCAACCAAAGAAAAAGGCTGTTTTTTCGACCTGCTTTTGGTTCTTGAGCAATCGGCGGGACACGCCAATCTGGATGTCACTATGTCCGCCATCCCCTCTCAATTCGACAACGTCACCGCCGTCACCAAAGCCAATGTTTACTTCGATGGCAAGGTGGTGAGCCACAGCATCCTCTTCGCCGATGGCAGCAAAAAGACCCTGGGTCTGATCTACCCGGGCGACTACCATTTCGGCACGGACAAGGCTGAGCGCATGGAGATCGTGGCCGGCACCTGCGAGGTGAAGCTGGACGGCAGCGAGGCCAAAACGGCCTACACCGGCGGCCAGTATTTCGATGTGCCCGCCAAGTCCGGCTTCGACGTCGCCGTCACCAGCGGCATCTGCGAATACATCTGCTCATTCATCGACTGAAGGCGCTGAAGCTCTGTCCCGGTGCACCGGGAGTACGTTGTTCACGCTTTAGCGTGGGATTGGGAGTTCATTGAGCACGCTGAAGCGTGAACAACGTACTCCTCGTCCCTGATCATGGGCCGCCTGACGGCCCCTCACTTCACCTTGGCCCACTCCTCATGCAGCACCGGCTTGAGGATCTCCGTCCACTTGGCGTAGCCGGAGGGGCTGAGGTGCAGGAGATCATCCACATAGTAGCCGCGGATCGGCTGGCCCTGGGCATCCGCCAGATAGCCGCTGCTCTCGACATAGCGCACCCAGTCCTTGCCCTTGGCCCATTCGACTAACTTTTGGTTAAGCTCGCCGACCTGGGGGATCTGGGTGACACGCTTGATGGAGATTTTCACGGAGCACACCACGACCCGCGTTTTCGGGAGGCGCTCATGCACCAGGTTCAGAAACTTCGTGTAGTCCTCGAAAGCCTCCTGCACGCTCAGCTTCGCATTGATGTCGTTGCTGCCGGTGTAGACCACCAGCACCTTCGGCTCATGACGGAACACCACTGTTTCCGCCTGCACCGAGAGATCATTCGCCACACTGCCGCCGAAGCCGCGATTCAGCACCGGCAGATCTGGAAAGTCTTCTTTGAGCGTCGTCCAGCGCCTGATGCTGGAGCTGCCCGTGAAGACGATGCCGCCCTTTTCGGCTTCCTGCTGAGCAAAGGCCTCGATCTCCTTGGCAAAGCGCTCCGGCTTTGGCCGCGGCGTGTCTGCGAGCAGCGCAGTGGAGGCAATCAGGGCGAGGAGGCCAAAGGCAGGCAGGAGAAATCTCATGGCGCGCCTTTTAGCGATCTCCCACCGCGCACTCAAGCTCATTTTGCCACGGCCGGCTGGATGTCATGCTCACCCTCATTCGTCACGATCTCTTTGAGCTTCGCACCCCGAACGACATTTCCTCTCAGCACCTGGGCTGATCCCGAAAGCGAAAAGCCATTCCGGCCCGCGCCATCCACCTCATTGGCTTCAAAAAGGTTCCTCGCTGTGCCCGTGCCGATCTGGAAGGCGTTCCCCGTGGTGTTCACGAAGCTGTTGTTACGGATCACGTTCGCCTCGTTCAGCCCCGGCTGCTTGCACCAACGCCAGAGGCTGACCCCGATGCTGCAATCTCGCGCCTCATTGCCCTCGACGAGACATTCATTCACATCATTCATTTCAAAAGCGATCCGGCAGCGCGCGATCTGATTGCCGATGGCCTTCCCACCCGTGGTGAAATGGTCAAAATCCACCGCTTCATCACAGCCATCACGAAAACTGCAGCGCAGCACCTCCGGCTTTTCCACGCTGTAAAAAGCCACACCCCGGCCAAAGCAATTTTGGATGATGCAGTCCCGCACGACCACGCCTTTTGGCTTCGGCCCCGTGGGCCCCTTTTCATAATCATAGGCCCCTGAGGCAAAGACCGCGCAAAGCTGTGCATGCCCCTGCACAGGAGAATCATCGGCCGTGCGGCCGCCATCGAGCGTCAAGTTCGCGATCTCCAGATCCTCACAGGCACCGCGAATCTCGATCAAGTTCGGTGCGTCCGCATCCCGGATGACCGCCCCTTCTGGCACCGGAAAAACCAGAGCCTCCTTCAGCATCAGCACGCCTTCCTTCACTTCCCGGATATGAGCGATCACAAAAGGCTTTGGTTTTTTCGTGAAGCTGTCCAGCTCCCCATCGGCCTCAATGTGCAGCCGCATCCCCGCTTTCCATCCCCGGGCAGCTCGGACTGGGATCTCCGCCGCCCCTTTCACCGCAGCCCCGGCACACTCCGCATAGGCCAGCCGGGGCAGTTTCAGAATGCAGCGCTCCTTTTCCAGGCCCCGCAGCGCCAGCTTCTTCGCATCCTTGATCAGCAAGCCTAACGGCAGTTCATGCTCCCCCGGCGGCACTGATACGACACCGCCCCCCGCCTTGATCGCCTCATCGATCCACTGCTGCAGAGGCACCTGGCCCGAAGACCTCGCGCCCGCGGCAATCCAGATAAAAAACAGCAATGCCGTGAAACGCATCCCTCTATCTCGCCCTCGGTCCGGTTGATCTTGCAGAGCACTCGCTCGAAAAGATTGCTTCGGCCAGGCCAAAGCTCTCCTCACCATCCGGTTCGCCGCTTACAAACTTGCGCCCACCTCGCTGGACGGTGATCCTTTTGGGCATGGTATTTCATCTGCTGATGGCGGCTTTGATAAGGGATCTGATCTTGTTCTCGGTCCAAATGTGGACTTTCTATGCGCTTTTCTGGCCGGAGAGGCCCTCGCGAGATAGTCATTCATCACGTTGACAGGGCGGACTCTACTCTGAATAATTGGCGCTTCACGCATGACTCCCGGTTTACGTAGCCTCCTTACCCGTCTCCTGGCACTCGCAGTGGCGGCTTCCGCGCTGGCTTCCTGCTCCACCGCCAAAGTGGGCAATGGCGGCAGGATCTCCAAAGTGAAGTATTATCACTTGGTGCCCAGCAAGCCGATTCTTGTTCAAGATCAGGCGATTATGTTTGAGCGCCAGTATTACCTCTTTGGCGCGGTGTCCAAGGCGGACATGATGGGTCGTGCCGGGCATTACTACACAATCTGGTGGAAAGTGGACGATCGAACCCAGCCTGTGACAGTTCGTTTTGAGTATCGGCAGGCTAACAATGGTCTGATCACCAAGGTTTTGGAGGAGGAAGTCAGCGATGTCCGCCGCTCCAACACCACGAAATTCCAAGTCACCGGAGATGAATATTCTAGTAATGGACGCGTCACAGCTTGGCGTGTAACCTTGATGCGAGGGAAAGAGGAACTCGTCAGCAAGGCCTCCTACCTCTGGAACTGACCCCCCGCTCAGCCCACCATGAAACTTCCCGCCTCCTGCCACCCTGTGTTCCGACAGTATGTCGGCACGCATCCGGCAGCCTGCGTGAAACGAATGGTAATTTAACCCCCTTTCTCGCAGTGCCACCCCCCTCCAACATCCTCGTAGGCCGGATCGGCAAGGTATTTTGGTTACGCGTGGAGGGACGTGGTAATTTTCAGAATTCCATGCAGGTGAAGCGGGCCTTTCAAACAGTGATGGGCGAGGGCACGGAGGATCTGGTGGTGGATCTGGAGCACTGCCCCATGATGGACTCCACCTTTCTAGGGACCCTGACGGGAACCGCCATCCATCTCATGGAACAGGGCAAAGGCTCCCTCAGCGTGCTGAATGCCAATCCCCGTAACCAGCAGCTCCTCAACGACTTAGGACTGGACCAGATCCTCCACGTGGATGTGGAAGGAACGCAGTGGCCGGAAGAGCGCAAGACGGTGTGTGATGAACTAGCCTGCTGTCAGGAGAAAGGGACCGAATGCAAGGAAGAGCAGACCCAGCTGGTCCTCAATGCGCACCGGATGCTTTCCAATGTGAGTCGCCAGAACCAATCCCGCTTCCGGGATGTCATTCACTTTTTAGAGAAGGAACTCATCGGAGATGCTCAGCAGCCTGGACTGGCTGCCGCCACCTCATGACCGACGTCATCGGGACGCTGGTGGCGGATGTCTCCCGCTCCGCCCACTGAGGTTAGAGCGCCCCGTGACCCGCCCGCATGAACACCGTCCTGATTGTCATCGTCATCCTGCTGCTGCTGGCGTGCATCGTTCTGCTGCTGCGGAGCGGGAAACTGAAGAATGAGTCCATCGACCGCCTGCTGAAAGAGGAGCAAGCCATCGTGGAAGAAGAACGGCGTCTGTTCAGCTTCCTGCATGATCTGGGGGAATCCATCGCGCGCGTGGACACTCAGGCGGCCATGTACCGGCTCATTGTGGAGGGGGCCATGAAGGTGATGGAGAGCACTGGAGGCGCCCTCTATCTTCTCGATGCCAGCGAGCGCTCCCTGGTGCCGCGACATCACTCAGACAAATGCGCGCCGCTGGTGGCTCTGCCCGAACGCATCGCCAGCATGGCCAGGGCCAACCGCCCTGCTCTGCTCAGCTTCCTGCGCCTGCATCCAGTGACGGTCACGGAGGGTTTGCTAGGGAGTATCTTCCAGAATCAGAAGGTGGAGATTCTGACCGACTTGAGCGCTGAGCCACGGGTGGGTGGCTTTGGTGGCAATATGCACGGTGAAACGACGGTGATCATCGGCCCGCTGAATTCCGGCACGAAAAAGCTGGGTGTCCTCGCCGTGACTGCCCCGAAGGACAAGCGCGAGTATAACAGCAATGACTTCGAAGTGTTTCGCTCGCTCGTGGAGCAGTGCGCCTTTGCCCTCGCCAATGCCATGGCGCATCAGGCAGCGACTGAAAAGAAACAGATCGAGCTTGAGCTGAAGAGTGCCAGCGATGTGCAGCGGATCCTGCTTCCTTCCAAGGCGCCTCACATGCCGGGCTTTACCATCGCTGGCAAAAACATCCCCGCCACGGTGCTCAGCGGTGATTACTTTGATTTCATCCCGCTCGTGGATGGCAGCCTCGGTATTGTCATCGCAGACGTGTCTGGCAAAGGCACCGCTGCCGCGCTCATCACCGCCATGTGCCGGAGTGTGCTGCGCTTCAGCGCGGACGGCGCCGCAGCCCCGGCTGCCACACTCGCTGCGGTGAACAGGCACATCTTTCCGGACATCCGGGAGAACCGCTTCATCACGCTGATCTACCTCGTCGCTGCCGCCGATGGAAGCAGCTTCAAGCTCGCCCGCGCAGGTCACACCCGGCCGCTGGTCTGGAGAAAGCTGACAGGTCAGGTGGAGATTCTCAACAGCGGCGGCCTGGCTGTCGGCATCGACAAGGGCAATGTCTTTGAGCGAGTGACCAAGGACCTTACCTTCCATCTTTCTCAAGGGGACACCCTGCTGCTCTACACCGATGGTGTGAACGAGGCCATGGACATCCAAGGCGAGGAATTTGGCGAGGAGCGCATCCACACCACACTCGCCGCTCTCGCGCCGCAGGGGCCGCAGGCAGTGATCGACGGACTCATTTACGAAGTGGACCAGTTCAGCGGCGGGCGGCGCTGTCACGATGACATCACGCTTGTAGTGCTGCAGAAGAGCTAGCAGCGGACCGGCATCGTTGGCTGCTTCCCCAAAATGGCCTTGGGCTCGAAAATCTGTCGGATCTGTCCAAGGCGGCTGTGTGCTGCGTTCAATCCTTGAAAGCGTTCTCTGCCAGGGCGCGTAGCGGATGAATGCTCCGTCTTCTGACTCTCCTCCTGGCTGCCACCACCCTGCACGCCGCGGAGCCGCTGCCCCTCTTCATCGAAGGTTATGCCGGAAGACGCAGTGTCGTGCAAGGTGAGGCGGTGGACGTGCACGTGAGCACCACGGCCGCGAAGTTTGAGATCGAGATCGCCCGTCTTGGCACCACGCGAGAGGTCGTTTGGGAAAAGGCTGATGTCCCCGGTCAGGCGCATCCTGTGCCGGAGGATGCCTCTGCGAACGGCTGCCGCTGGCCGGAAAGCCTGCGCGTGCCCGTGGGGGCTGGCTGGAAAAGCGGCTACTATGAGATCATCTTCCGTGCAGCTGACTCCGGTGGCAAATGGACGCACCGCAGCCGCCGGACAGCAGAGAGCAGCGCCTATTTCATCGTTCGTTCGGCCAAGCCCGGCAGCACCTCCAAGATCCTGCTCCAGCTCTGCACCAACACCTACAACGCTTACAACAACTGGGGCGGCTTCTCTGTGTACGCCTACAACAGCCTTTCGAACAACCAGGGGCACAAGGTCAGTTTCGAGCGGCCGCCGGCCTCGCAGTTCGGCAAGTGGGAGCTGCCCTTTGTCAAATGGGCGGAAAGCCAGGGACAGCCTCTGGAGTTCGCCGCGAACGAGGATCTGGAGTTTCATCCCGAGATCCTAACCAACTATAAGCTCGTCCTGAGTGTCGGCCACGACGAGTACTGGTCCACCCCCATGCGGGACAACCTGGAAGCCTGGATCGGCAAGGGCGGCAACGTGGCCTTCTTCAGCGGCAATACCTGCTGCTGGCAGGTGCGCAGCGAGGACGAGGGGCGCGCCTTCACCTGCTGGAAGCAGAACTACCACCTCGATCCCGTTTTCGCCTCACGAGACTTCAAGACGCTGGCCAGCCTGTGGAGTCATCACCTCATCCAGCGTCCAGAAAACACTCTCACCGGTGTCGGCTTCCTCTGGGGCGGCTACCGGAAAAGCCACGGCCAGTTCATGGAAGAGCCCGCCGAGTACGAGGTGCATCGCCCCGACCACTGGCTCTTCGCGGGCACGAATCTGAAGCGCGGCGACAAGTTTGGCGGCAAAGATACCATCGTTGGTTATGAATGTGATGGCTGCGAGCTCACCTGGAAAGATGGCCTCCCCTTCCCCACCTTCAAGGATGGCACCCCAAAGACCTTTGAGGTCCTCGCCACCTGCCCCGTCCGCTGGCATCCCGATGATGCGGAGTGGTATGAAAAGTGGGGGATCGGCCGCACCGGCGCCGCCACCCTTGGCCTCTACACCCGCGGCGGCACCGTCTTCACCGCCGCCACCACCGACTGGGCGCATGGTCTTCAGGGCAATGATCCGCACGTCGTGCGGATAACGAAGAACGTGCTGGAGAGGCTGGGGAAGTAACTATTTCCTCAGATAGGCCCGCGCCTCGACGGACAGATAGCGTCGTGCTTTGGCTAGCGCGCGCCTTAACAGCAGACGGTCACTCCCATTGAGGTCAAATAATCGAGCAGTGGCCTCACCTATCTCTGTTAGAGGAATGATGCGGACTCCTCGCAGGCTGAAGTGTTCGGCCCAACTATCTTTGCGAGGATGGTAAAAGCGTATCAACTGGGGAGGACGCCCCACGAACGCACCCACATCACTCCCCTTCGCCACATTACAGCGCAAACACGCAAGAGCCAGATTGGCCGACGTCGTTGGTCCACGATGCTTGCGACTGATGATGTGATCCACTTAATAGGTGAAGTGGGCGTCATCCTGATGGATGAGACAGTATTCACAGACGCCCAAGGCTCGCCGAATCACAAGCCGGCGGAGGTTCGCTGGAATCGCATCCATCACGCTGCGGCAGGAAGACGTGAACGACGCCGCGAACGGGAACGGGCCTTGGCAAGACTCATCACGTGATCAAGCTGGACAAACATCTGAAGCTCGTCGCGCTCCTTCGGACGCAAAGTTCCGTCACGCTGCTTGGCCAGCAATTCGGACACACGCCTCTCTGCAGCAGCCGATGGACGAAAGGTGCCGAGTTTCTCGGCACCTGCCGCATCCGCGATGAATTGGACGATCTCCTCGAAGGGTTTCACGATCCCACTCTAAAGCACCGGCAAAAAAACTCCAGTGGCGTTTGCACCTGCTCCGGACGGAAGCCCAGGATCAAAACAGCCCCAGCGCGCGCTCGATACGGCGCAGCGTGCTGTCTTTGCCCACAAGATGGCCAATCGTGTTCACGCCTGGACCGCGCAACTGGCCGCTGAGGGCGCCACGTAGCAGAGGCATGAGGGCACCGGGCTTCACGGTAGCACCTTTGGCGGCTTCCTCGATGGCCGTCTGCACGCTGGCTTCGGTCCATTCGGTCGACGCGGTGAAGGCAGCAGCGGCGGCACGCAGCAGAGCGGCATTCTCCGGCTTTGCCCTGAGCTTCTCGGTCACGTCAGCTTCGAAAGGATAATCTTCACGGAAGAAGTAATGCACCCACGCCGGGATCTCGCTCAGCAGGCTCACCTTTTCCTTCACGCTGTAGACAGCAGCGGTGGCGGTGGCTTCATCGGCGATGACATAACCTTTCGCTTCGATGAACGGACGTGCCGCGGCAAAAAGCGCCTCAGGCGTCATCGCACGCAGATACTGTGCATTGAACCACTGGCACTTTTGCAGATCGAAACGCGCATTGGAGCTGTGGATTTCCGCAGGATCGAAGAGCTTCACCAGTTCATCACGGCCCAGCACTTCTTTGTCCGCACGCGGCGTCCAGCCGAGCATCACCAAATAGTTGAAAACTGCATCCGGCAGGAAGCCTTCGTTGATGTAGCTGTGCTCAATGGCGCTGCCCGCGTCACGCTTGCTCATCTTCGAGCCATCTGAATTCAGGATGAGCGGGATGTGCGCATAGATCGGCGGCGTCGCGCCAAAGGCATTGAAGAGGTCGATGTGCTTCCAGGTGTTGGAAAGATGATCCTCGCCACGGAAGACGTGGGTCATCTTCATCTCGATGTCATCCACCACATTCACAAAGTGGAAGATGTAGCTGCCGTCCGGACGACGCACGGTCATGTCAGGCTCTTCGGTCGGAGCAAAGGTCACATCACCACACACGAGGTCATGCACGGTGATGGGCGTGCGGCTGAACTTGAAACGCACCGCGCCATTGTCCTCGGTGTAGACGTGATCGGCAGCCTCCAGCTTCGCCAGATACCTGTCGTAGATGTCCTTGCGCTGGCTCTGGAAATACGGGCCGCAATCACCGCCCGCATCGGGACCCTCATCCCAATCGAGCCCCAGCCAGCGCAGACCTTTCTCGATCCCACGCTTGGCGTCCTCGGTATTGCGCGCGCCATCCGTGTCCTCAATGCGGAGGATGAAGGTGCCGCCCGTTTTGCGGGCAAAGAGCCAGTTGAAAAGGGCCGTGCGGCCACCGCCGACATGGAGGTCGCCGGTGGGAGAAGGAGCAAAACGAACGCGTGTCATGGAAGGGAAAATTTACATGCCGAGCGTAACGAGGGGCGCAAGTGCCAGACAGGGCCATTCCCCTCACTCCCTACCCGCCGATCGTGATCGTCTCGTCCAGGTTCAGCAGCGCTGCCGCCACGGCCACCCACGCCTTATCGTCACCCCCAGCCTTCCGCTGCTGGTCGAAGAGCTGCCTCAGCACCTTGGCCTCCTCGGGGCGAGCCTCCCGAACTAGGGCAAGCTTCACCGCATGCTGAATACGCATGTCCACGTTCGCGACCGGAGTGTCCTTCACCACACGCTTGGCGAAGGCCTGCGCAGCTTCCACATAGACAGGATCATTCAGCAAGGTCAGCGCCTGCAGGGGTGTGTTGGAACGCGAGCGCTTCACCACACAGGCCGTGCGTGCGGAAGCATCAAAGTTCACGAAACTGGGATAGGGCGAGCCGCGCTTCAGCACCACATAGAGACCGCGCCGATACTGCTCATCACCCGGACTCACCTCATACTTGTATTGCTGGCCGCCCACCTTGGCCCAAAGACCCTCAGGCTGCGGTGGACGAATGGGCACGCCACCCTGCTTCGGGCTCAGCAGGCCCGCGATGGCCAGTGCATTGTCACGGATCATCTCCGCATCCATGCGATATCTAGGACCGCGCCATAGCAGCGCATTCTCCGGATCCTTCTGCATGCCTGTACCAGCAACCATGGCACTCGACTGACGATACGCACGCGAGGTCACGATGAGCTTGAGCACATGCTTCATGTCCCAGCCGCTCTCCATGAACTCCACTGCCAGCCAGTCCAGCAGTTCAGGATGACTCGCTGCTATGCCCTTGATGCCAAAATCCTCCACGGTCGGCACGATGCCGCGCCCAAAAATCTCCGCCCACCAGCGGTTCACCGTCACACGGGCTGTCAGTGGATTGTCACGATGCACCAGCCATCTGGCCAGGCTGAGACGATTGGGTTCCTCAGCCGCCTTGGCATCGATGACCGCAGGTGTGCCGGCCTTCACAGGTTCTCCATGGTCCGTATAGACACCGCGCTTGAAGATGGCCGTCATGCGCGGCTCAGGCAGCTCACGCATCACCTCCGTGGTCGCAGGCTTGAGATCCGTGAGCTGCTTCTTCAGCGCCGTCATTTGACGCTGCAGTTTCACCCATCTCACATCCCGCTTCGGGGCGGGAGCTTCTTCGCCATCAGGCAGCGAGGCCACCACCTCACCTTGCAGGGCTGAAACGCGAAGCCTGCCAATCACGCGACCTCCTCCATACTGCTGCACCAGTTTCAACCGCAACCTCGCTCCAGGTGCCGCATGGAGCGGCTGCTTCAGCTCCAGCGCCGCCCAGTGGCTCTGCCCAAACTTCGGCATGATGGCCCAACCAGTTTTAGGATTCGCATCCGCCAGACCGGAGGCCGGGAAACCGCCCTGGGAAAAACTGGCATGCACTTCCCCGAAGCGCAGCGGCTCGCCTGCAGCATATTTCGCCGCGGCAGTGACCACAGACGCCTCCAGATGCTGCAGCACAAAGTTCGGCCTTTTCCCCGCACCACGCCCTGGTCCCTTGCCAGGCAGCGAATCATCACTCAGCGCTTCCAGCAGGATGCCGCTGATGGGTGCCGCAGGCAGTTCATACTCGATCTGATAGACATCCACGTCTGGCGCATTGCCTGTGAACAGCAGGCTTTGATCCGCCTGCAGCTCTGTCTCTGAGCCGCTTTCGGTGTCGATCGACAGCGGCTTCAGCGCCGTGCTGGCGTTGGCTGACTCAGGCTTCGCGGCATTCGTCTGGCTCGCGAGACTCTTTTCCATCTCCGAGATCTTCGTCTGCATGTCCGCGATCTGGCTCGTCAAAGCCACGCGCCGCTCATTGAGATGGCCATCCGGCAGCGCCATCGGCACGCCATCAAACTTGATGCTGCCCGGTGTCTTGGGATTGGACCGCTCAGCCTCCTTCTGCGTGTTGTTGAAGTAGGACAGCAGGCTGTAGTAGTCCTTCTGGGTGAAAGGGTCATACTTATGGTTATGGCATTGCGCGCACTCCAGCGTTGATCCCAGCCAGACCGTGCCAGTCGTGTTCACACGGTCGATCACCTGGTTGATCCGGCTTTCTTCAGGCTCCGTGCCAGCTTCCACATTCGTGGGCGTGCAGCGGTGAAAGCCTGTGGCCACGATCTGCTGTGGAGTGGCATTCGGCAGCAGGTCACCCGCCACCTGCTCGATCGTGAACTGATCAAAGCGCATGTTCGCATTCAGCGCATCCACCACCCAGTCACGGAAGCCCCAGACCTCGCGCAGGTCATCACGCTGGAAACCGTGGGAGTCCGCATAGCGCGCCGCATCCAGCCAGGGCCGCGCCCAGCGCACGCCGAACTCTTTTGAAGCCAGCAAGCGATCCGCAGCCTCGTCCACCGCCTTGTCGGCATCCACGCGATACGCCTTCACAAACGTCTCCACTTCAGCCACGGACGGTGGCAGCCCTACAAGGTGCAAGGAGAGTCTTCGCAGCAGAGACGCAGGCTCAGCTTCCGCCGAATGTGGGATGCCTTCCTTGTCCAAACGAGTCCCGATGAAGCGATCCACGGGATGCTTGCTCCAGGCAGCGTCTTTCACCTCGGGCAGTGCGGGACGCATGGGCGGGATATAACTCCAGTGCTTGCCAGATCGGACCGCCTCCGGCCAGATGGCCCCGGCATCGATCCACGTTTTCAGTGCCTGGATCTCCGCAGCGCTCAGCGGTGCGCCCCGCTTCGGCATCGCCTCCTTGTCGGATCTCGGCAGGGCCACACGACGCAGGATCTCCACGTGATCGGCTTTTTGAAAAACGGCCCGCTCATGCAGACGCATCCCGCCTTTGCTCTGCTCAGGCCCATGACACTCAAAGCAGGCACGCTGCAGCACCGGGAACACCTCTTTGGAAAAGTCTACCCCGGCCCCGAAAGACGGGACCGCAAGGATCAAACAGAGGCTGGGCAGGGCACGGCGCATGGTCCCTGTGAACGAGCGGCCTGTCCGCCGCCTTTCGTCCAGCTTCTACGGCCCGCAAGCATGGCATGATCCTCCATGGAGAATCCCGCCAGACTGCAAAAGGCGGGGCCCAGGCGTCGTTCACACCCTGACTTGCCACGTCTCCTTCCAACTCTGCTCTGGTTCTCCGCCATGCATGCCATGGCTGCGATCGACTTCAGCCGCGACATCCAGCCGATCCTCAGTGAGAACTGCTATCACTGCCACGGCCCGGATGCCGCGAAGCGCAAGGGCGACCTCCGGCTTGATGAGGAAAAGGCCGCCAAAAGCGGCAGCACCATCCTTCCGGGCAAGGCGGACGAGAGCGAGCTCGTCAAGCGCATCTTCTCCCACGACCCCGAGGAGGTGATGCCCACCCCGAAGAGCAATCGCAAGCTCACCGAGGCGCAAAAGCAACTCCTGAAGCAGTGGATCACTGAAGGCGCCCCTTGGGGCAAGCACTGGGCCTTTACGCGCATCGAACGCCCTCAAGTGCCATCAGGTGCCACGCACCCCATCGATGCCTTTGTCCGCGCCAAACTCGCCGAACAAAAAATCCAACCATCGCCGCGCGCCGATGCCGCCACCCTTCTTCGGCGCCTATCCCTGGATCTGATCGGTCTGCCTCCAAAGCAAGACGCGGAGATGGGGAGACACGGAGACGCGGAGACCCCAAGCCAGCCTGCAAAGCCTTCCCTCTCCGCGTCTCCGCGTCTTCCCCCCGCCAACACGGCCAGTCTGAACTACGAGAAGGAGGTGGAGACACTGCTCTCCTCCCCGCACTTTGGCGAACGCTGGGCCTGGGACTGGCTGGATGCCGCGCGCTATGCCGATAGCAATGGCTACCAGGGCGACCCCGAACGCACCATGTGGCCCTGGCGCGACTGGGTGGTGCAAGCCGTCAACGGGAACATGCCCTATGACCAGTTTACGGTCTGGCAGCTCGCTGGCGATCTCATGCCGAATGCCGGCATCGAGCAAAAGCTCGCCTCCGGCTTCAATCGCAACCACATGATCAATGGTGAGGGTGGCCGCATCGCCGAGGAGACTCGGGTGGAGAATGTGATGGATCGCGTGGAAACCACGGGAACTGTCTGGCTCGGCCTAACCATGAGCTGCACCAAGTGTCATGATCACAAGTTTGATCCCCTGACCCAGCGCGACTACTACGGCCTCTACGATGTCTTCAACCAGACCAGTGAAGATGGCAAAGGACGGAGTGGCCAGGCAGCGCCGGCCATGGACATGAGCACCGCCGCAGAGCTCGAGCGATCCCGCAAGGCCAATGCTGCCGTGAACAAGATCGCCGCTGAGGTGGATGCCTTTGAACTGAAAAAGTTCCCCCGTCCTGAAGGCAAGCCGCTCACTGAATCCGCCGCCTTTGAGCTGCCAGGAAACCTCCCTGCCTACATCGCCAAAACGATCCCGCGTAACCGAGGTGTGGATCCGCTGCTGGAAGCGGTCGGCTATTTCAAGGACAAGGATCCTGCCTATACCAAGCTGCTTCAGCGCCTGCTCGCCGCTCAGCGGGAGAAGGCCGCTGCCAGCAGCGCGGTGACCAAGGTCATGGTCATGGACACGCTGCCGCAACTGCGTGAAACCTTCATTCTCGACAAAGGTGCCTACGACAAGCCTCTCACCACCAAGGTCAGCTTCAGCACACCTGCCGTGCTTCCGCCTTTGGCCAAAGATGCCTCAAGAGATCGCCTCGGCCTCGCCCAGTGGATTGTCTCGCGTGACAACCCGCTCACGGCCCGTGTCACCGTGAATCGCTTCTGGCAGTCCATCTTCGGCATCGGTCTCGTCAAAACCGCCGAGGACTTCGGTGTCCAGGGCGAAACACCGGTGCATCGCGAGCTGCTGGACTGGCTCGCGGCCGAATTCATGGAGAGCGGCTGGGATGTGAAACATCTGCTCCGCCTCATCGTCACCAGCGAGACCTATCAGCAGAGTTCGCAGTTCTCGGTTCACGCTTCACAGGTCGACCCCGAGAATCGTTGGTTAGCCCGTGGGCCTCGCTTCCGGCTGCCATCGTGGGCTTTGCGGGATCAGGCGCTGGCCATCGCCGGTCTGCTGAATCCCAAGCTCGGAGGCCCTTCGGTGAAACCCTATCAGCCCGAGGGTATCTGGGAGGAGGCCACCTTTGGCAAGAAGACCTATTCCCAGGATCATGGCGATGCCCTCTACCGCCGTACCTTGTATGTCTTCTGGCGCCGCATTGTCGGCCCCACCATGCTCTTTGACGGCAGCACACGTCAGGTCTGCGCCATCAAGGCCACACGCACGAACACTCCGCTGCACGCCCTCGTCACCTTGAATGACACCACCTATGTCGAGGCAGCCCGTGTGCTCGCGGAAAAGGTGCTGCACTCTCCAGGTGACGATGCCCAGCGTCTGCAGCAGGCATTCCAAACCATCACCAGCCGCGAGCCCAAGCCCGAAGAACTGGCGGTCCTGCAAAAACAGCTTCCCAAACTGCGCACGCAATCCGCGCAAGACGCCGACAAGCTTTTGAAGGTTGGTGAAGCCAGGTCAGATCCCAAGCTGAACCCTGCCGAGCACGCTGCCTGGACCAGCCTCTGCCTCATGCTGCTGAACCTCGATGAGGTCCTGACGAAGGAGTGAGCTGTTTCGGCGAAGCATAGGGTCCTCCAGCTCCGCCTCCACCGCTCATCACACGGAGTGTGATGGCTACTCTCCCCCGAACAAACAGTTCGGAATGATCTCCACATTTCGATCGCCCGATCCCACGGAGAGGACATCATCCTGAATCGTCACCTGGATGTCCATCTGCCGGTCGACCATTTTCCCGAGTTCGGCCACCTGCTCGGGTGGAAGATGCCATACCGTCAGGTTCTTCACCCGTGCGAGCTTCGCTGACACCGATGCCCCCCACGCGGGCGTCGTGCTGCTGAAGCCATAGACCGTCACCTTCTTCGACCGGCCACAGGCCCGCACCAGACGCTTGTCCTCCGGATGCCCCACCTCGATCTCATGCACGGTCAGTCCCGTCAGATCCTTCTGCCACAGCGCAGGCTCATCCGGCTCCCACATGTCCTTGGCAAACTCCAGCGTGCCCAGATCATTGTTCGGCGGCACATTCAGCACATAGGCCAGCAGCCGCACCATCATCCGCTCCTCCGTCTCTGAAGGATGCCGGGCGATGGTCAGGCTATGATCCTGATAATCGTTGCTGTCGAGGTTGGAGAACGAAACCGCCGCTTTGTAAATGATCGCCTTGAGGGCCATGCCCTTCGCTTACGCGGGTGCTTGTGCAAGGTCAAGGCAGCACTATGCGAAGCACGGTCAGAGTCACACTCCCAGGCCTAGTCTCCGCAGCCGCGCCACCAGCCGCTTCTCACGCTTGCGGGCCAGTTCATGCTCCCACAGCCTCAGCACCCGCCATCCAGCCCGACGCAAGGCACGTGTGACCTCGAGATCACGCGCCTGATTGCGTGCGATCTTCGCATCCCAGAACTCCTGCCGGCTTCCCGGCCTGCGGAAATGCTCCGGGCAGCCATGCCAGAAGCATCCGTCCACAAAGACCGCCAGCCTCGCTTTCCTGAACACAAAATCCGGCCTCACCTTCTTCCTCAGAAAGGCGGTGGGCGAGAGCGGATCACGAACCAGAAATGACAACGTCACATGCCTGCGCCATCCCGTGATCCCCTGCTGCCGGAACACCTCCATCAACCTCAGCTCCGTCCCCTTGTTCCCACGCGACCGAATGAGGCTCATCACCTCACTGCGCTTGGCGATCGTGAAGACATCTGGCATAGTGACCCTCAATTCGGCATTTAGATTTGGCTACAGGAGTGCTTAAACTCAAGGATAGATACGCTTATGGACACGACCTCCACTTCCTTTCTGTCTCGTCACCTTTGGATGCTCATGACCGTGCTCGGCATGGCCTGTGGCTCCATTCACGCCGAGGACAATCTCACTCCGGCAACTGGATCAGCCGACAGAACGGCGATCTGCGATGCCGTGCGTGTCCTCTACCGAAATGGCGTCTATCTGGAAGGACAGCCGAACACCGAAAGGGTGGTGTTTGTCATCCATACTCTCAAGGTCAAAAGTGGCTGGGCCTTCTTCTCAGCCACACCCACGCTCATCCTTTCCAGCGGCAAACAGAAGCACCTTGAAACCACTCACACCGTCATGCTGCGGCAGTTGAAGGGAAAGTGGGCTGTCTTCAAGGACCACGGCCATCATGGCGATGTGATCCCCAAGGATGAGCTTATTCCTGCGGGAGTGGATGGCTTTCCTTTGGAGATCCTTCCTGACTGGCAGGAGTGAGAACAAGTCGGCATCCTTCTCAAGTCCCGACTGAGACCGCAGCAGCGGAAGCATCGGCTTCGGCACCCGCAGCAGCGGCGATCAGGTGGTGGCTGGAGCTTCCTTTGACCGATGTCAGGCTGGCGACGCCGCAGCGGAAGCCGGACATCTTGTTGAACCAAAGCTGGCGGCCGGTGAGGGCATCCAGAGCATACATGTAGCCGTGCACACTGACGATGAGGCGGTCGTCATCCAGCAGGAGACTGGTGTAGCTGGAGCCTGAGTGAGCTGTCCACTCCCAGACGATCTGGCCGGTGTGGCGGTCCAGCGCAGCGACGCGTTTGTTGAAGCCAGTGAAGATGAGATCAGAGATGCCCATGCGGCACGCTACCCAGTCTGCGCCACACGCAAGATGGAGAAATGCGGGATGATTGTAAGCGGGGAGAGAGACCGGTCATTCGGGAAGATCACGCGCCCCTGGCACGTTCAAGAGGTGGTGACTCACGCTGACCTTTCCATGAACCTCACACGCCGTGCCTTGTTTGGGCATGGCGCAGGGGGGCTGGGATCGCTGGCGCTGGGATCATTGTTCACAAGGCAAGGACTGGCGATGCAAGCGCCTGATCCGCTGGCACCACTGCTGCCGCACTTTGCGCCGAAGGCGAAGCGGGTGATCTACCTGCTGCAGAATGGCGCGCCCTCCCATGTGGATCTCTTTGATCACAAGCCGATGCTGAAGAAGATGCACGGCATCCAAATCCCGGACAGCGTGGCGGTTGGCAAGCGCTTCAGCACCATGACGGGCACGCAAACCGCGCGACCTGTGCTGGGCGAGATCACGGAGTTTTCACGGCATGGGAAAAGCGGTGCCACGGTGAGTTCGTTCCTGCCCCGCATCGGCGAGATTGCGGATGATCTGTGCTTGATCAAGTCCATGCACACGACGCAGGTGAATCATGCGCCGGCAATCACCTTTCTGATGACGGGCGGCGAGCAGGCGGGACGCCCGGCGATGGGTGCCTGGCTGAGCTATGGCCTGGGCAGTGAGTCGGAGGACCTGCCGGCCTTTGTGGTGATGACGAGCCGCGACAAGGAGGCCTCCTGCGGACAGATCTTCTATGATTTTTACTGGGGCAGCGGCTTCCTGCCTTCGAAGTATCAGGGGGTGAAATTTCGCGGAAGTGGTGATCCGGTGCTCTACATCAGCAATCCGGAAGGCATGAGCCGCGAGGTGCGCCGCACGATGCTGGACGGACTTGGCGAGCTGAATGCGATCAAGCTGCGCGACCAAGGTGATCCGGAGATCGCCACACGCATCGCCCAGTATGAGATGGCGTATCGCATGCAGAGCAGTGTGCCGGAGCTCACGGACCTCTCGAAAGAGCCGAAGCACATCCTGGACATGTATGGGCCGGATGTGCTGCGCCAGGGCAGCTACGCCTACAACTGCCTCATGGCGCGCCGCCTCGCGGAGCGGGGTGTGCGGTTTGTGCAGCTCATGCATGCGGGCTGGGACCAGCATCGGAACCTGAACACGCAGCTCAAGATCCAGTGCCAGGATGTGGACGCACCGAGCGCCGCCCTGATCAAGGATCTGAAGCAGCGCGGCCTCTTGGAAGACACACTGGTGGTTTGGGGAGGTGAGTTTGGCCGCACCCCGTTTCTACAGGGTGACATCACGAACACGAAGCAGTGGGGCCGCGATCATCATCCCTATGCCTTCACGGTGTGGATGGCCGGTGGCGGGGTGAAACCCGGCACAACCTATGGCGAGAGCGATGAGTTCGGCTTCAATGTGGCCAAGGATGGCGTGCACATCCATGATCTGCAGGCGACCATCATGCATCTCATGGGCATCGATCACGAGCGCTTCACCTTCCGCTTTCAGGGACGTCAGTTCCGCCTGACGGATGTGCACGGCGAGATCGTGAAACCTATTTTGGCGTGATTTTTCGTTAGGCTACAGGAGGCCTGCTACAAGCGATAATCGAGGCTGATGAAGTCCAGCACCTTCATCCAGAGGGTGCGCCAGAGGGGCTGGGTATCACCATGCAGGCGGGCCGTGCCAGTCATGCCCGGACGCAGGAAGCGGTCGGGATTCGGCAGGGAAACCAGCACGCCGAAGGTGGTCTCCACGGGAGTCAGACGGCCCTGGGCATCCGGCTGCGCGGCAAGATCACCTCCCAATGTGGCGACGAGGTTTGGCGGCAGTTCGCGCGCCGGTGGCGTCTTGCTGTCTTCAATGATGCTGCCCTCGATGGTGCGAGCTGGCAGGGCAGGCACGCGCAGTTCCACGCGCTGGCCTGCACGGATGTGACGCGCGTGATGCTCGCCGAGCGGGATGTAGATCTGGATGGGGTCCAGTTCCGCGATTTCACAAAGAGCATCTCCAGGCCGCAGGCTACCTGTGGCGAGGCGATCCAGATCCGGTGTGAGCACGATGCCGTCCCGTGGAGCACGAAGGGTAAGACGTGCCTCCAGCCTGCGCGTCTCCTGGAGCACGGTCTCGGCCTGGGCCTGCTGGGCCTGTGCCTGCTTGTAAGCGGCAGGCTCGCCCGAGCCGATGGCGAGATCACTCTCCCGCTTGGCACGCTCCACCTGAATCTCCGCAGCACGCACCCGGGAGGTCACTTCAGTGCTTGAGAGCGTGGCCAGAACATCGCCCTTTTTCACCTGCTGGCCGGTTTTGACGTGGATGTGCTGGATGCGTCCCGCCACCTCGGCGCGGACAAAGGCGGCATCCACCGGCTGGAGAACGGCAGGCCGCTCGATGCGCACAGGCCAAGGGATCAGCAGCAGCAATGCTGTGCCGGTCAATAACGCGATCAGCACCAGCCAGGGCCGACGCCGGCTTTTCAGCGTCCGCGCCGAACCCTGGGTGATTTGTTTTTTAAAGAAGGCAGCCACGGGTGCGATCAGCATGGAGACAAGCGCGCCGATGCCCAGCCAGTCTCCGAGCCAGGCCAGTCCATAGGGCTGCAGCAGATGATGGAAGATCAGAGCGATGCCAAGCGTGATCTGCAAAAGATAGAGCTGCGCGGCGATGCTGTAGAAGACGAACCAGCCGCGGCGGCGGCGCGGCAGCAGCGCCGTGTTTGCCGGAGCCCCGCCGTCCCTGCCGAACAAAAAGCGCCGGAACATCTCACTCACGCACATCTGGGCCTTCGAGCGCAGGTTGGGCACGTCCAGCAAGTCCATGAGGATGTAGTATCCATCAAACTTCATCAAAGGATTCGCATTGAAGAGGATGGTCCAGACACTGGTGATGAGCATCAGGTTGAACAGGAGCTGCTGCGTGGTGCCGGGCTGGGACACCGCCCAGAGGAGCGTGGCGATGGCCGCGATGACGAGCTCGATGTAGATGCCGGCCGCGGCGACCAGCATGCGATGCCTTTTGTTAGGAAAGAGGTAGCTGTCCGTGACATCGGCATAGAGGAAGGGAGAGAAGACCATGGCCATGAAGCCCATCTCATGCACCTCTCCGCCATAGTGCTTGCAGGTCAGGCCATGACCGAACTCATGGACCACCTTCACCAGAATGGTCAGCAGCCACACGAGGGCCAGGTTTGGCAGCGTGAGGAAGTTATTCAGCGAGGGCGCGATGCGCGGCCAGTTCAGCACAAAGACGGCCGATCCCGCGAGGAAGATGATCATGCTGAGAGCAAACCCCGCCCAGGACCAGAGCCACCCGATGCGACGCTCCACGCGCCTCAGCAGAGCGTCCGGATCAAAGAGCGGGACCTTCAGGAAGAGCATCTTCATGAAGAGTGACCAGGGTGTGATCACCGGCCGGCGGGCGCTTTCCAATTTCTGCTGCTGGCGCGCGCCAGCGCCGGTGGCCTCCAGGAAACCGCCGAGCATGAGCTCATGGGCGAACCGCAGGATGCGCTCCGTGATCTCCCCGGGTGTCTGGCTCAGCGCTGCATGAGGCTGCCGATGAAGAAAGGTGGAGCGGATAGCGGACACATCCCGCCTGCCATCAAAGAGCGCAGCGAGGGCGAAGTCTTCTGCGGGCAGCCTGAAATACTTCAGCGAAAGCGGATCCTTGATGATGGCATAAGAGCGGCCTTCAAAGAGCTGATGACTGATCTTCAGATCCGACCTCAAAGCTGAAGGCACCGTGGCAGCCACGTCCGCGAGCAACGGCGCCTCAGCAGTGACTTCGCGGATGGAGAGGGCAGTGTTCAAGCAGCGGGCTCAAGTTCCACCCTTCACTCCAGCGGACTTAATCGTCGCCCAGAAGGCCGCGAAGCTTGCGCTGGAAGAAGTTAGGCTGCTCCTCCTCCTGCGGTGCATAGCGACCACCGCCAGGCGCACGGCGCACGGAGCGGGTGCCGCTGGCGGAGGCAGGCGGTTGCCAGGCCAGATTGTCCGCCTCAGCGGAAAGCTGCAAGGCAGCGAGTGTGGGCACATCCAGCAGGCCCGTGGGACGCAGACCGCTTTTGGCCTGGAAGAGCTGGATGGCATTGTGGGTGCCCTTCCCTTCCTTCCCATCGACCGTCGACGTGTAGAGTCCTTTTTCCTTTAGTGTGGTCTGCGTGCGGAAGAGCAGGTAGCGCTTGCCGGTGCTGGAGTAGCTCGCGAACGGAATGGTCGGGAACATCTGATCCACCGTCCAGAAGCCTGAGGGCGGATCTGCGACGATGGGCTGGAGATGCAGTTGAGCCGCGACATCAGGCGGCGGCATATACCCAGCGGGCAGCGGCACGCCGGGAGTGCCCACGACATAGGCGGCAGGAGGCGCACCGGGCAGCGTGCTGCCCGGGGGAACCTGAGCAGTCGGAGGCAGGGAATCGGTGTATCCCGGTGGCGGAGCCATGGTGACAGGGACGCCGGATGCGGGCACCGAAGTCGCCGGGACGGGAGCCACGGTCAACGAGGCGGCCTGAACCTGCGGCAGGCTGGCCGTCACCCCATTCATGGGCGCTGGATTCGGAGATGGTGCCGGAACCGCAGAAGGGTCCACGGTCATGGCCGCCCCAGATGCGGGCGAGGACACGATGGAAACGGGTGTCAGGCCGGCGGCCAAGGCCGAGGCCGGAGGTGCAGACGGAGCGCCTGAAGCCGTGGGCACTGGCGTGGATGGGGCAGGCGTGGGGGTCGGCGCCGCGGCGGCTGAGGAAGTCGGAGAAGCGGATGCAGGTGTGATGGCGGCCACAGAAGCAGGTGCCGAACCTGGTTCCGGTGCCTTGGGCGTGGTCGCGGGCGATGGCTCAGCGCCTGATTTAGGCTCATTGCCAATCTCGGGCTTGGACTCGGCGACTCCTGACGGCATTGTCGGTGCCGGATCGGAGCCTTTGGCCTTGGGCTCTTTCTCGGCCACGGGCAACTGGGTAAATTTCACCTCGGCATTGGCGGGGTTTCCCACCAACACGGGCGTCTCTGCCGGAGCCTGGGGCCGCATGAAGTAGAAGGCACTGCCAGCACCGATCACTGCCACCGCGGCGGCGGCCATCCATGGAGCGGTTTTTTTACGAGGCTTGGACGCGCTTCCAATGCTCGTGCCATGCTGAGTGTTGCTGTAGGTCAGGGTGCGGGCCGTGCCGGTCAGCGGCCGCAGTCCCAAAGACTCCGCCAGCACACCAGCGCAGGTAGGACGCTGCGTGGGATCCTTGTTCAGACAGGCCGCGATGGCGTCTTCCCAGAGTTGCGGGATTGCTTCAGGCGCCTTGACGTCCAGTTCCTGACGCCGCTCAGCGATGGTGGGCGGCACCTTCGAATTGATCTGCATGGGCAGGTCACCGCGGTAGAACGGTGGCTTGCCGGTGAAGAGCTCATAAAGAGTGGCGCCGAGCGAGTACACGTCATCCGTGGGCAGCGGGCGCTCACCCATGGCCTGCTGGGGGCTCATGTAGGGGAGAGTGCCGCTGGCACCTGCATTCGCCACCGAGAGGCGGCTCATGGTGTCTGACAAACTGCGCGCAATGCCGAAGTCGGCCACCTTGGCCACGGCATCCCGTGTGGTCAGCATGATGTTCGCAGGCTTCAGATCACGATGCACGACCTTCCGCTGAAAGTGCGCGTAGTCGAGCGCATCACACACGCCGAGCAGCCATTTGGAAACTTGTTCCGTGGTGAAGACACCACCCTCGCTGGAAAGCCGCAGCTCAGAAAGCGTCTTGCCATCCACAAACTCCATGGAGATCGCCGCGGCATCATCATCATCCACGAAGTCATAGATACGCACGATGTGGGGGTGGGAAAGCTCCAGTCCACGGCGTGTCTCCGTCTTCAGTTCCTTCACGGCTGCGGGATCCAGGCCGATGAGGCTGGGCAGAAACTTCAGGGCCACCGGGCGTTCCAGCTTCTGGTCATCCGCCAGCCACACCACACCCATGCCGCCACGACCGAGCACGCGGTCCAATTTGTAGCGATTGAAAACCATCATGCCTGAGCCGGGCATCTTCACCACGATGGTGCGATCCATCGGCAAATCATCTCCGGTGCTGGTGATGGGGAAGCCATCTCCAGCCGTCATGGGCGGAGGCGGGAAGGTAGGGGTTCCTGAGAGCTTCGGGTCCATACGCGGGGGGCGAGGAGGAAAGATAGCCATTCTAACTGCCAGCTGTGACGATGTCCACCCGTCAAAAACGAGCAAAAGTGGTTTGTGGAGACAGGAAAACCGGGGGCATGGCAAGAAGGTCATGGATGCTTCGGCAACCTTAACCGTTCAAAGCTCGCCGCCCTCTACCTCCAAAGTAGATGGACGTGTGGAGCATGCCGCCACAACCGCACAGTCAACTCACTACTCAGCGAACTGCAGAGCGGCTAGTTTCTGATACAATTCGCTCTTCACCAGCAGCTCATGATGAGTTCCTGATGCCTCGACTTCCCCGTCACGCATGACGATGATCTGGTCCGCCTCGAGAATGGTGGAAAGGCGATGCGCGATAGCAATCACGGTTCGGCCCTCAGACAGCTCGTGAATGGCCTCCTGGATGATTTTTTCCGTCTCGGTATCCAGCGCTGAGGTGGCCTCGTCTAACAAAAGGATGGGCGCATTCCGCAGCACCGCGCGGGCAATGGAGAGGCGCTGCTTCTGGCCTCCGGAGAGATTGCAGCCGGCATCACCGACGACGGTGTCATAGCCACTTTCCTGACGCAGGATGAAGTCATGCGCATGCGCCTTTTTAGCCGCGGCGATGATCTCTTCCTCCGTGGCATCCAGCCTGCCGTAGCGGATGTTTTCGCGGATGGTGTCGTGAAACAGGAAGGTGTCCTGGCTGACGATGCCGATGTTTGCGCGCAGGCTGCTTTGCGTCACTGAGCGGAGGTCCTGACCATCGACAAGCACACGACCTGAATCGGGATCATAGAAGCGCAGGATGAGTGAGAACAGCGTGCTCTTCCCTGCCCCGGTCGGCCCGACGAAGGCGTAAAAGCGGCCGGGTGCCAGCTTGATGTCGACACGGTTCAAGGCCGACCTATCCAACTTTTCACCATTGGGCTTCGCGTAGGTGAAGGTGATGTTTTCAAAATGGATCTCTCCCTTCACCCGGCCCAGCGCATGAGCGTCCGGCACATCCTGGATGTCGGGCTCGCGGTCCAGAAGCTTCACCACGTTGTTGATGGCGTAACGGGTCTTTTGCAGCAGCAGGTTCACCTTGCTCAGCTCCTTGGCTGGCGGGTAGATGCGCGTCAGCAGGAGCACCACGGCGATGAACTCCGAGGACTTCAGCCCCATGGCCCACCAGTAGACAAGACCGGCGGCGATGCCGATGGAAGCCACCGACTCCACGATGGGTCCCACCATTTCCGAGGCGCGCTGCCAGCGGATGGCGTTCCTGCTCATCTCCGCGTTCGCACGCTCAAAGCGCTCCACCTCATACTCCTCACGCGCATAGGATTTCACGAGGCGGATGCCGCCCAGTGACTCATGCATGGCGGTGAGCATGGCACCGGCCATCTGCTCCTCCTTCTTCCCGGACTTCCGCACCTTCTTGCCCAGCCTCATGACCGGCAGCAGGCAGAGCGGGAAGATGAAAAGGCTCATGAAGGTGAAAAAGGGATGCGCGGCAAAGAGCGAGATCAGGATGACCAGGATGCGCAGCGGATGGCTGGTCATGAACTGCACGTACTGCACGGCATTGCGCTGGGCCACGGCCGTCTGGTTCAGCACGGTCTGGATGAGTTCACCCGCCTTTGTGCTGCTGAAGAAGGCGGGTGACTGCCGCAGGATCCGGGCAAACACGTCATTGCGGATGTCCTGCAGCATCTGGTTTCCCACCCAGGCGAGGAAGTACTTGTTCAGGTAATCCAGCAGGCCGTTGATGAGCAGCATCAGCGGGATGAAGGACGCGGCGATGATCACCGTGACGAGGCCCACGGGCAGGTTAGGATCAATCCCAAAAGTGTTCGCCAGATCGAACTGCATCCCCATGAAATCAAAGTCGAGCGGGTGGCGCGGAGGCTCCCCCTGGCTCATGAAACTGAGATCCGAGCCGATGAAATTCCCCAGCGAGACCGGAGGTCCGGAGGGGCCGCCATCCGGCAGCACGATGGAGAAGATGATTTTGCAGGCGGGCAGCCAGATGGCATTGAACAGCGCTGCCACCACACCCATGGCCAAGCCGAGGATGAAGCGCGGCAGCACCGGCTTCAAGTAAGGCAGGATGCGCCGCACCGGCACCTTCAGTTCCTCGTCACCGGCCGGAGTGGCAGCAGGCGCGGTGGACGGGCTGGGGGCTGATGGGGTGGGCTGCTGGGCGGCTGCCATGGAGGGCGAAAAGAAATCAGCCCGGCTGTCTGCTCTGATGAGAAGCTAGGACAGCCGGGCGGAAACGGCTAACACCTTCCGGGGAAGGCGTCGAGGGATGATTTGATCAAGCCTCCTTGGGGGAATGCGTGTCGCAATGCTCAGCTTCGGGATCGGTCTCCTCGACCTGGGCATTGTCCTTCAGGAACTGAAGGGCGTTTTCGAGCACGAGGTCCTCGCGGACGCCGTCGATCATGCCGTTCTTCTGGGCTTCCTGGACGAATTTCTTCACGGCCTTCTTCTGGCGGGCGGCGATGTTTGCCAGCGCCATCATGAGCTGCTGGTCGGTGGCGATGATGCCCTCACGCTTGGCGATTTCACCGAGGATGAAGGTGGTCTTCACGCTCTGGCGGGCCTGGTTCGTGGCGCTGCTGAGGATCTCTTCCTGCTGCTTCAGCAGTTCTTCCTGCGGCACGCCCTGCTGCATCGCACGCGCGGCGATGTCGTTCGTGCGGCGCTGGGCCTCACGGTTCACGACTTCCTGCGGGAGATCGAACTCCAGCTTTTCAAAGATGTGCGCGATGACCTGGTTGGCCTTGTCGTTCTCGCGGTTCTGCTCGCGGCGGCGGCGGATGGCTTCCTTCACTTCGCCACGCAGGGTTTCCTCGGTCATCTCGTCACCGGCGATCTTCTTGATGAAGTCAGCGTCCAGCGGAGGGACGACCTTGTTCTTCACGCCTTTGCAGCTCACGGCCAGCGTGAGGGTCTTGCCGCGCAGGGCTTCAAAGGCAAAGTCATCACCCAGGGCGATGCTCAGCTCGCGGTCCTGGTCCTTGGCGATGCCGACGAGGCCAGCGTAGAAGCCCGGGAGGAAATTTTCTTCCGCGGTGTCGAGCAGGAACCAGTTCTCCTCGATGCCCTGGAGATGGTTAGGCGCGTCTGGCATCGCTTCGGCGAGAGGCTGGCCGTCGAGGCTGCCCTTGTAACCGAGGACGACGACGTCGCCATTGTCAGCGGCGCGCTCCACATCTTCAAACGTGGTGTAGCGCTCACGCAGATGAAGCAGGTCATGGTCGATGTCCGCATCCGTGACCTCGATGCGGGGAAGCTTCACGGGGATGCCCTTGTAGTCAGGCAGCTCAAACTTCGGCGCGAGGCTGAGCTCGGCGCTGAAGGAGAAGCTCTTGTCCGTGTCGTGCGTCATGCGGTCGTTCACGCCGAGGACGTTCAGCACTTCCAGGCCTTCACGCTTCACGGCTTCACGCAGGCCGTCATTGATGAGCTGGCGCTCCAGTTCGGACTGGATGTCGGAGCCGTAGCGCTTTTCCACAGCGGCTGGGGGCACCTTGCCAGGGCGGAAGCCGGGCAGGCGGACACTTTGGGCGTATTGGGCCACGATGCTGCGGCGCTGCTTGGACACTTCTTCACCCGGCACACGGATGTGGGCGACGGCGCGGCAGTTCGGCTGATGTTCGACGTTGATGTTCATGCTCAAAGGCGGTTGTGGAGGTTACGTTCAGGGGGCTTCTTCGGTGGGACAGCTAACACACGTCCGGGGAAAAAGGGCGCGCAGGCTAGGCGACTTTGCCCATTTGGCAAGGGCCGCGTGAAACCTACCCAGGCAGGCCCTGGGCGAAATGTCTTTTATCGGACCTTTCAGGTTCATGACAAAGTGGCCGGAATGAATCGTTTTGAGGGATATGTCCTGCTTCCGACCTCTTTCCCGGCTTTCCACCCTGCTTTTTTCCGTCCTAGCCCTCCAGACCCCGGCCTTTGCCGCCCCGCCAAACATCGTGGTCATCTTCATGGATGACATGGGCTATGCGGACGTGAGCTGCTTTGGCGCCCAGGGCTACCAGACGCCCAATATCGACAAACTGGCCGCCGAGGGGCGCAAGTTCACGAACTTCCACGTGGCCCAGCCGGTGTGCTCCGCCTCTCGCGCCGCCTTGATGACCGGCTGCTACCCGAACCGCCTGGGGATGCACGGCGCTCTCGGGCCCAAGGCCCAGCATGGCATCCATACGGACGAGATGACCCTCGCCGAACTGGTGAAGCAAAAGGGCTATGCTACCGCTGCCGTCGGCAAATGGCACCTCGGCTCGCTGCCGCCGTTTTTGCCAACCAAGCACGGTTTTGACGAGTACTATGGCCTCCCCTATTCCAATGACATGTGGCCCTACCATCCGCAGGCCAAGAAGGGTTCGTATCCGAAACTGCCCATGATTGAGGGTGACAAGGCGGTGGACGAGGAGATCACGCCGGAAGATCAAACTCATCTCACGACCGACTACACCACCCGCGGCGTGCGCTTCATCGAGAAGAACAAGGACAAGCCCTTCCTCCTCTATCTGGCCCACAGCATGGTGCATGTGCCGCTGTTTGTGAGTGAGAAGTACAAAGGCAAGTCAGGCAAGGGCCTCTTTGCCGATGTGATGCTGGAGGTCGACTGGTCCGTGGGCCAGATCATGGACACGCTGAAGAAAAACGGCCTCGAAGAGAACACCTGGATCATTTTTACTTCCGACAACGGTCCCTGGCTCAGCTATGGCGACCATGCCGGCAGCGCCGGACCTCTGCGCGAGGGCAAAGGCACCTGCTGGGAAGGCGGCACGCGTGTCACCGGCATCATGAAATGGCCCGCGAAGATCCCCGCAGGCTCCAGCACGGATGCCATGATGATGACCATCGATGTCCTGCCCACCATCGCCCATGTCATCGAGGCCAAGCTGCCCGAACATAAGATCGACGGCCTGAACTGCTGGCCCATCGTCGCCGGTGAATCAGGCGCGAAGAACCCGCATGACTTCTACGCCTTCTACTATGAGCAAAACCAGCTCCAGGCCATCACCAGCGGTGACGGAAAGTGGAAGCTGCAACTGCCTCACGCCTACCGCAGCCTGCCCGCTGACCAGCCCAAGGCCACCGGTGGCATCCCCGTGAACTACAAGCAGGTCAAGATCGAGCAGCCCGAGCTCTACGATCTCTACACCGACATCAGCGAGTCCAAGAACATAGCGGGCCAGTTCCCCGATGAAGTCGCCAAGCTCCAGAAGCACGCCGAAACCATCCGCGCCGAACTCGGCGACAGCCTCATGAAGCAGCCCAAAGGCAGCGGGACGAGGGAGGCGGGCAAGGCGGAATGATCTGGCGAGCCTGAGGCTCGCAAGAAATTAGCCGGGGGTGAAGCGAGGAACGAGCGAGAACCCCCGGATAGCAAAACACACGATGTCTTCTTTACACCGCCCCCTGGAAGGGGGCGAGAAGTCCGGCTATCTTCCAACGCCAATCAAATCGTCTCCCCCGCCACATACGTCGGCATCAGCCTAACTGTAGGTGTGGAAAGACTGCCATGATCCGCGAGCTGCCGCAGCGCCGTGATCAATCTCGCCGCGAACTGTTTCGGCTCCGAGGCATAGCGACTGACCTTCGGGCTCGTGCACTCCAGGATCGGATCACTGTCACGCGCCAGCACCGCCACATCCTGCGGGATGCGTTTGCCACGGCGCATGAGATGCATGAGCACCGTCAGCACGTGCGCGCTGCGGCCTACAATATAGGCGGTGGGTGGGTTGGTCGATTTGAGGCTGTCATCAATGACGCGGCAGACACCCGCCGCGGAGCCATCGTGATGCAGCATGCTCATCTTCGCCCCGCCAACCTGCTCCAGAGCTTCACGCAGACCCGCCTCGCTGGCCAAGTCTCCGCCGAGATGGCTGTCCGGCAGCACCAGCGCAATACGGCGATGCCCCTTCCTCCAAAGCAAGGTGCCCGCATGACGGCTGGTGGCATGAAAGTCCGCATCCACCGAAGGCAGGGTGGTGATGCCTGGAACTGCCGAACCAAGAATGAGACAAGGAAGCTTCTGTGAGACCAGCCAGCGCTGCATCGCCTCCTCCGCGCTTAAGACGAGCCAGGCTGATGCCGGATGCGTGGCGATGAACTGCTTCAGCCCACGTGCCGGAGTGGCCGTGTAGCAACCCGGTGCGGCATGCAGACGCACTTCATAACCTGCCGCTGTGAGCTTCGCGCGCAACGTGTCCATCATGAAGGCGATGGGCGGTGGCATGGACAGAAAGGAACCTGGAGTCAGAATGCCGATCACACGCTTCGTCGGCATCACCTCCTCCATCGGAACCTGATTCGTGATGCGCCGGCGCTGCCTCCCCTGCACTTCCAGCATGCCGATGCGTTGCAACTCATCCAAGGCGGCCCGCAGGGTGCGACGGCTCACCTGGAGGAGCTCGCACATCTCACGCTCGCCCGGCAGATGCTCCAGCCAGTGACCAGCTTCGATATTTTCGCGCAGGCTGCGTGCGGTTTCAGAAACCAGTGAATGACGCTGCGGAAGCTGCAAAGCCGTGGGAGAAGATGCGTTCATGAGGTTTGGTGCCCTATTGTGACCAAGACTTATCACTCGTCCGTGTCAGAACGCGAGTGCGAATATCAGCCCGTCATCCGCCGTTTGTCTTTTTTCCTCCCATGACTGACCGATACGCCAAATCCCGAGGGCTCTTCGCCCGCGCCCAAAACAGCATCGCCGCCGGTGTGAACAGCGGCATCCGCAAGATGGAGCAGCCCGTGCCCCTCTACTTCTCCCATGGCAGCGGCCCGCGCGCCTGGGATGTGGATGGCAATGAATACATCGACTTCCAGATCGGCCAGGGCGCCCTGCTCTATGGTCATGCTCCCGCCGGCATGGCCGAGGCCATCGGCGAGCAGGCCAAGAAAGGCACCCACTGGGCTGCGCAGTGCGCTCTGGAGATCGAGGTGGCCGAGCGCATGCTCAAGCTAATGCCCGGCGCTGAACTGGTGCGCTTCAACAACAGCGCCACCGAGGTCGTGCTCTCCGCGTTTCGTCTCGCCCGTGCTCACACCGGCAAGCCATTGATCTTGAAATTTGAAGGTGCCTATCACGGCTGGGCCGATGAAGGTCTCGTCGGCTTCGCACCTCCGGCTGACAAATGGGGCGATGAGGAAAATCCATCTCGTCTGCACCCCAGCCAGGGTGTGATTCCGGAAGTGCTCGGCACCTTCATCGTCGCCCGCTGGAATGATCCCGCGCATCTGCGCCGCCTTGTGGATCATCATCGCGGCCAGATCGCTGCCATCGTTTTTGAGCCGGTCATGTGCAACACCTGCTGCATGGAGCCCGCGCCCGGCCTGATCAGCACCATCCGCGAGCTTTGTGACCGCGATGGCATGCTCATGATTGCCGATGAAACCATCACCGGCTTCCGCTTCGCTCCTGGCGGCGCTCAGGAGTATCTCGGCTTCACTCCTGACCTCACCATTCTCGGCAAGGCCATCGGTGGCGGCGTGCCTTTCGCCGCTCTCGTTGGCAAAAAATTCGCGATGCAGAAGATCATCGACGGCACTGTCGTCCACGCGGGCACGCTCAATGCCAATCCGCTCTGCCTCGCTGCCTCCAAGTGGTGTCTCGATCACGTCCTCGAACTCGGAGAAAGCCACCCGAGAGTCGCCATCGATCTCGGCAAGCAACTTATGGCCGGCCTGCATGCTGTCGCTGACAAATATGGCATTCCGATGCGTCCTCAAGGTCCCGGCCCTGCCTTCCACGCAGTGATGCTGAAGCCCGGTGCTGAAGAAGGTCCCGTCACTGAGTATCGCGACTACGTCCGCCGCCACGATGCCCCGCGCTGGGCGCATCTGCGCATCTGCCTGCTGGAGCAAGGCGTGCGTGCGATCGAACGCGGCCTCTGGTTCGTCAGCCTCGCCCATCGTCAGCAGGACATCGATGAAGCACTGGCCAAAGCCGACACCGCTTTTGCCAAGCATGCCGCTGAGTGGAAAGCCGCCTGATCCGCCATGAAAAAGCGAGTCCTCATCGCCGGCTTGTTTCACGAGACGCACACGTTTCTCGAAGGCACCACTGGCCTGCGTGATTTCCACATCACAAGGGGTGATGACATGCTCGCCGCGAAGGGAGACAGCTCACCTCTCGGCGGAGTGCTTGAGTTGGCGGAAGAGTATGGCTGGGAAGTCATCCCGACCGCTGACTACCGAGCACAACCCAGTGCTACGGTGGAGGATGAGGTCTTTGAGTCCTTCTGGGCAGACATTGAGCCAGCGATATCCAAACGTGACTACGATGCCATCTACCTGGTGCTGCACGGCGCGATGGCCTCGCAAAGTCATCCAAGTGTCGAAAGCCGCTTACTATGGCGGATTGCCATGATCGTGGGCTTTCACAAGATGCCAATCTTTGGAGTTTTGGATCTCCATGGCAATCTGGACCATGCGACTGCAACCTGCTTTGTGGCTTACCGCGAGAATCCACACACTGACGCAAGGGAGGCCGCCCAGCGCGCAGCAAGGCTGCTTCAGCGTTCCCTGACAACGGGTGTCCTGCCCACAATGCATTTCAGAAAGCCAGGCATCGTCTGGCCACCGACAGGCACCGGCACGGCAGCAGATCCGATGAAGGTGCTTGAGGCCCTCGCCCGCGAATTGGAGACAAAACACCGCTATATTTGGGATGTGAGCATCCTCGCCGGATTTGCCTTCTCAGACACCCCCGATTGCGGCGTCGCTCTTATCATTACCGTGGATCCCAATCACGATTCCGAAGCCATGAGTTGTCTGAGCCAGTTGGAGCAGAAAGCCTACAGCCTCAAACATCTGGGTAACGTCACCGACCCACCTCTCTCCGAGGTCATGCCCAAGCTGGGAGGCTTCCCAGAAGGTCTGACCGTCCTCGTTGAACCCTCCGACAACATCGGCGGCGGTGCACCGGGCGATGGCACAGGTCTCTTGCGCGCGCTGTTGGACTATGAAGTGCCTAACAGCGCCGTCTGCATCGCAGATCCCGAAGCAGTGACGATGGCTGAAGCAGCTGGCATCGGGGCCAAAGTCACGTTCAGCATCGGCGGCAAAGGCAGCCGCCTTGATGCAGGCCCCGTTGAACTCGAAGTCGAGGTCATTGCACTGAACGACGGACGTTTCGAACTCGAGGACAAGCAGAGCCACCTCGCCAGCATGTGCGGCGACCACTTTGACATGGGCCGCTGTGCGATTGTGCGCCATCAAGGCATCACCATCCTCCTCACAAGCATCAAGACACCGCCCTTTGATCTCGGCCAGTGGCGCAGCCAGGGCATCGAGCCTAGCCAATTGTCTGTCATCGCGGTGAAGGCTGCCGTGGCGCATCGTCGTGCTTACGATCCCATCGCCGCGCGCACGTTCTGGGTGGACACTCCCGGCCCCTGCAGCAGCAATCTGAAGACCTTCCCCTATAAGCACATCCGCCGTCCCATTTACCCGCTCGATTCATGACCAACCCGCTCGTCTCCTACCCTTGCGATCCTGACACGCCCACCTCGCACCTGCCCTTCAGCCCGAGCGTGGTCGTGGGTGATCTCATCTTCGTCTCCGGCCAGGCCAGCGTGGATGAGAAAGGCCAGATCATCAGCGATAGTTTTGAAGGTGAGTTCCGCCGCAGTGTCGAAAACCTTCGCAAGGTCCTCGTCTCCGCAGACAGTGATCTCGCACACGTGGTGCAGACAAGAAACTACGTCCGCGATGCCGAGGACGTGGCGCTCTACAACCAGCTCTACCGTGAATACTTCCCCGATCCCAAGCCTGCCCGCACCACCATCACCAACTGCCTCCCTCCCAGCCTCCGCTACGAGATCGAGGCGGTGGCCGTGAAGCGAGTTTGATTCATCCTCTTAGCCCTCAGCCCTTCGCTCTATGCTTATCGATGTCCACAACCACCTCGGCGCCGACTTGCTGTTTTATCTGCACGGCGATTTCCCCTACTCGCAGCAGCTTGTGCAGATGCAGCAGGAAGGCGGCGCGCTCGGCATCACTCACTGGGTCGCTTTCCCTTTCGTGAGCTATGCCGCGATGGACGTGACCAAGTTCCGCGAAGGCGGCATCGCCTTTGATTCCGGCGGTCTCGAGACCGTGCCCTATGCCTTCGAGAACCGCCGCCTGCTGGAAGAGTGCCAGAAGCTTTTTCCCGAGGAAGGCAAGAGCATCCTGCCCTTCATGATCGTGGATCCCATGCGCCACACGGATGCACAGGCAGCCGAACTCGTGAAGCTGCGCAGCGAGTATCGCTTCCACGGCATCAAGATCCAAAGCACCATCATCCAAAGCGATATCAAACGCCTCGCGCATGAGGGCAAAGTCTTCCTCGATCTGGCCCGCGAGTGGGACATCCCCTTCCTCATTCATAGCAGCGTCGCGAAGGATGATCTCTGGGCCCAGGCGCATGACATTCTCGATGTCGCCGAGGCGAATCCCGACATCCGCTTCTGCACGGCTCATTCGTGCCGCTTTGACAAAGAGTGCCTCGACCGCGTGAACGAGCTTCCCAACACCTGGTTCGACAACTCCGCGCATTGCATCCACTGCGTCGGTGCTGTCGACAACCTCCCTTACATCGCACCGAAGGAGCGACGCTTCGATTCCGACTACAGCGATCCAGGCCGCGTCATCGCCGACCTCGCAGCCGCGTATCCGGACAAGTTTATGTGGGGCAGCGACTCCCCCTTCTACAGCTATGCCGCCGCCATCAGCGGCAAGGTGGTGAAGCTCATCAGCACCTACGAAGAAGAAATGATCGCCCTCCGCGCCGCAGGCGAGGAAGTCGTCCAACGCATCTCCTGCACCAACACGCTGAAATACCTCAAGCTCGCCGATGAAAGCATTCTCTCTTGAGGGCCGGGCGGCCCTTGTCACCGGCTCCTCGCAGGGCATCGGAGCGTCCATCGCAAACGGGCTCGCGGAGTCTGGCGCATCGATTGTTAGGCATGGGCTTCAAAACGATCCCTCATCGGACTCCTACGTGGCATGTGACCTGTCCTCCCCCTCCGCACCCGTCGCGCTCATCGAGCAAGCCTTCGTCCTTCAGCCTGCGCTCGACATCCTCGTCTGCAATGCGGGAAGCTTCTTCGACACTCCGTTTCTCGAGATGACGGATGACGCCTGGGAGAAGACGGTGACGCTAAACCTGCGGGCCACCTTCTTCATCGCCCAGGCTTTTGCGAGGAAGCGCGTCACGCTCGGTGGAGGTGGCAGCATCGTCATCGTGTCCTCGACCAACGGCTTTCAAGCCGAGGCCGACAGCGTGGCCTATGACACGAGCAAAGGTGGCCTCGTCATGATGACGCGCTCGCTGGCGGTGTCTCTGGCACCGCATGGCATTCGTGTAAATGGCATCGCCCCAGGGCTGATCCGCACACCGCTCACCCAGGCCTGGATGGAGCCGCGTGCGCATGATCTACTGAAGCATTACGAAAGCAAAATCCTGCTCGGCAAGGTCGGTCGGCCGCAGGATTGCGCAGGGGCCGTGGCCTTTCTTTGCTCGGATGCTGCCAGCTACATCACGGGCGAGATCATCACCATCGATGGCGGCCTAACCACCTCTCAAATCGGACGTCTATGAGCAGCACTCCTTTTCATCTCCAAGGCCGCGACATCTGGGTCATCGGCGGCGCAGGCTACCTCGGCCAGGAAGTCGTGAAACAGCTAGCTCAGCTCGGCGCGACCGTCCTCTGCGCCGATCTCGGCCAGAAGGCAGCCGAGGCCCAATTGGGCACACAAGTCACGCCCATCACGCTGGATGCCACGGACATCCCTGCACTGGAAAAATTCGTCTCCACCCAGATCGCTGCCCGCAGCGTGCCGCAGGGTCTCGTGATCATGACCTATGCCTCCACCGCGAAAAGATTCGATGACCTGACGTCCGCGGATTTTGACATGGCGAACCATGGCAACCTCACCGCCACCTTCACCCTCGCCCGTGCCGTGGGCAATGCGATGACCGCACGTGGCACCGGCAGCATGGTGCTCTTCTCCAGCATGTATGGCAGCGTCTCCACCGATCCGCGCATCTATGAGACGCCGATGAATCCGAACCCGGTCGAGTATGGCGTGGGCAAGGCAGGCATCCAGCAGATGACACGCTACCTGGCTGTGCACTACGGGCCGAGTGGTGTGCGCTGCAATGCGATTTCTCCCGGCCCTTTCCCGAATCCTAACCTACAGCGTGACCAGCCTGATTTCATGGATCGCCTAGCGCAAAAGGTGCCGCTTGGGCGCATCGGCCAGTCCCCCGAGATCGCCGGGGCGGTTTCCTTCCTGCTCAGTGATGCTTCCAGCTTCATCACCGGTCAAAACCTCGCGGTTGATGGTGGTTGGACAGTTTGGTAGCGCTGAATGCTACAGTCGGGAGCTTGCGGATATGTTACCGTAACAGAGAGCCCGTGATTGTGCGGCGGGGCGAACTGCGTTTAAGATCGCTCCCCAACCCGCACCTTCACGCCATGAAACGTCTATCCTTCAGTATCATCGCACTCGCTGCTGCACTCACCTCCGCCCGGGCGGAGCAGGTGTGGATCGAGGCAGAATCCTTTGCCAATCCCGGCGGTTGGGTGCTCGACACCCAGTTCATCGATGTCATGGGCTCGCCCTACTTGATGGCGCATGGCATGGGCAAACCCGTGACGGATGCCGAAACGGAAGTGAGCGCGCCAGCAGGCACCTACAGCGTCTGGGTGCGCACGAAGAACTGGGTCGCCCCGTTTGGCGTCACCAGTGAAGCCCCGGGCAAATTCCAGGTCAGCGTGAATGGTAAGAAGCTCGACAAAGTGCTCGGCACCGAGGGCAAGGACTGGATGTGGGAGAAGGCAGGCTCGACCAAGGTCGATGGCAAGGCGAAGATCGCGCTGAACGACCTCACCGGCTTCGATGGCCGCGTGGATGCCGTCTTGCTCACCACGGATGACGGCTTCACACCTCCAGCAGACCTCGCCGCGACGAACCAACTTCGCCGCAAGCTGCTCGGTCTGCCCGAGAAAGCGCCCGAATCGCAAGAGTATGATCTGGTGGTCGTCGGTGGTGGTTATTCCGGCATGGGCGCTGCCATCTCCGGCGCGCGCCAAGCTCTGAAAGTGGCCTTCGTGCAGAACCGTCCTGTACTCGGCGGCAATGGCAGCAGCGAGATCCAAGTCTGGGCCATGGGCGGCACGCGTCGCGGCATTTATCCGCACCTTGGCGAGATCGTGGAAGAGTTCGCCGACCGCGCCAGCAACAGCCCCGCAGCTGATCCTGCGGAGTTCAATGACAAGCTCAAGGAAGACACCGTCAAGGCTGAGAAGACCATCGACCTCTTCCTGAACACGCATGTGTATGGAGTCGAACTGGACAAGGACAAGAAGAACATCCGCAGCGTCATCGGCCTGGACACCAAGAGCGGCAAGGAAACCCGCTTCGTTGGCAAGCTCTTCGTGGATTGCACCGGTCACGGGAGCGTCGGCGCACTGGCGGGCGCGGAGTTCATGATGGAAGAAAAAGGCCGCATGGGCATGAGCAACATGTGGGTGCTCAAGAAGCATGAGAAGCCCGTCACTTGGCCGGCCACACCTTGGGCGCTGCCCCTGGAGCTCGAAGACTTCCCTGTCCCGAAAGGCATGGAGCCTGTGGGCGTGAAAAACAAGGGCAACCTCACCGGTTACGATCTTGGTTATACCCCAGTGACCAACATGGAGGAGTATCTCCACGGCGAATGGTTCTGGGAGAGCGGCTTTGACAAGCATCCGCTGAACGACCTCGAGCTCATCCGCGACCACAACTTCCGCGCCGTCTATGGCGCTGTCAGTGCTCTGAAGACCAAGGGCGGTGACAAATACGCTCCTTATGACATGCAGTGGCTGGCCTACATTGGCGGTCCGCGTGAGAGCCGCCGCATCGTGGGTGACATGATCCTCAATGGCGAGGACATGGTGAAGGGCATCATTCATCCGGACGGCTGCGTGCCCACCACCTGGGACCAGGACCTGCACTATCCGAAAGAGCAGTACATGAAGAAGTATCCGGACAATCCCTTCATCAGCCGCGCCGAGTTCGGCAAGCACACGGATCGCAAAAATGGTTATCCCGTGCCTTATCGCTGCTTCTACTCCAAGGACATCGGCAATCTCTTCATGGCCGGCCGCACCATCAGCGTGGAGCGTCATGCGCTGGGCAGCACGCGGGTCATGCGCACCTGCGGCATGATGGGCGAAGTGGTCGGTAAGGCCGCCTGGGTCTGCGTCCGCCACCACACCACCCCACGCGGTGTGTATGAGCAGTACCTGGACATCCTCAAGGACCTCATGTCCCAGCCCGGTGCCATGCGCCGTGACAACCTGGAAGCCGCTCTCTACATGCCTGCGAACGCGAAGAAGCTCCCGGAACTCACCGCCGCTGGTGGCGACAGCATCGATCCGAAGAAGATGGACGGCATCGTCATCGATGACGAAGACGCCGAGCTTACCGGCCCCTGGAGCAAGGGCGAAGGCCTGAAGCCTTATGTGGGAGAGCATTACAGCTACGGCAGTGCCAAGGACGCCAGCGCCCGCTTCTCCTTCGCCGTCAAGGAAAGCGGCAACTACGAAGTACGCGCCTACTGGCAGCCACACGCCAACCGCGGCAAGACCGTCCCCATCACCATCCTCAGCGCCGATGGCGAGAAGACCCTGAGTGTGGATCAGAGCAAGCCCGCCGCAGGCAAGGATGGCGCGCAATCTCTCGGCACCTTCAAGTTCACCGCCGGTGAAGAAGCCGCGGTCATCTTCCGCACCGAAGGCGCGAAGGGCAATGTGCACCTGGATGCGGTGCAGGTAGTGCCCGCGAAGTAGGCCACTGCGCAGAGCTTGGAACCGGAGATGGAGCAGCTTGCTCGTCTCCGGTTTTTTTGCTTCTACCTCTTCCCTGCGAAGGGTGTGCTACTGAAGTTTAAAGCGCTCTGCGTCTATCCAGATCAGCGAGGGATCTCGTTCAGCGTGTAGTAGCCCACGGTGTGGAGGAGCGGCTGCTTCTGCGTGTCCCGCACGCCATCGAGATGCAACTCGTGGATGTGGCCTTTGGTCAGCGGTGAGATGGTGAGATGCACGGACTTGCCATCGGCAGCCACTTTTGCGGCGGTGATCTTCGGAAGCACTTCTTCCACTTCCTCGCCGCCGTATTGCTCACGGTAGGCATAGGTGAACTCGCGCATGGAGTAGCTCTTCACATCGCCTGCGGTCGCTGCGTCCACGGGCCGCGTGAAGGTGAGTTCAAAGCCATCGCTCTTCGCGCGCATCTCATGAATCTCGAAAGGCACTTTGCCGGTCCATTCGCACTTCTCGAAGCAGTAGGGCTTGCCCCCACGAGCACCCCAGCCGCGATCACTGCCGCCGACAAACACACGACCTTCCTCATCCATGCGTCCGCCGATGAGGCCGCTCAGGAAACCACCGCGGAAGGGGATGACGACGCCTTGCTTGATGCCATTCACCGTCTCCAGGAAGACGCGGCTCAGATTGCTGTGGGATTGATCGGCCACGAAGAGCTGCTTGGCGAAAGGTCCGAACTTGCCGGCACTGGTATCGCAGATGATGGCGGAGGCGGAATTGCCGATCTTGCCATGCACCAGATAGACAGCAGGGGGCAGGAGCTGCTTGATGCGCTCACGCTCCTTCACCATGCGGTCAGGATCACCACCGGGACGAGGTTCGCCGCGGTTGCGCTCACCTTGGAAAGCCTCGGGAAGCGGATCGATGGGCTTCGGGCCCATGTTCGGTGCCTGATCATACCAGACATTGCCCGCAGGATGTCCCTGGAAGCTGCCGGGGACGAGATGCTGCAGCGTGCATGAGCCATGCCACGGGCCTTGATTGTCGCAGTAGTAGACTTCGCCATCGGCATCGAAGCCCATGCCACCGGGGCTGCGGATGCCGCTGCACGTGGGCACCATTTTGCCATCCGGCTTGATGCGCAGCGCCCAGCCGCGGAAGGGCACATTGCTGTTGAAGGAGCCTGTGAGGCAGAGCGTGACCCAGAGGTCTCCGGCTTTGTCAAACCGCGAACCAATAGCGTATTCATGGTAGTCGCCCGACACGCCCCACTGGTCATTCACGTTGTCGAAGACATCCGCGCGACCATCGCCGTCCGTGTCCTTGAGACGGGTGATCTCATAGCGGGTGGTGGCGTAGATGTTTTTATCCTTTGGATTGTAGGCGATGCCGAGCACCTCATGCAGGCCGCTGGCAAAGAGCTTGTAGCTGACCGCGGAGGGGTCACTGCTGCCCGCGCCACTGACGATCCAGATCTCACCACGGCGGGTGCCTACCGCGAGCTTGCCATCCGGCATGAGATCGATCGAGCCGACCTCCAGCGCCGTCTCTTTCGGCGTCTCAAAGGTGGTGATCTTGTAATAATCAGCCTCTGTGGGATCAGCGGCCAAGGCCAGCGGAGCACTGAGAGCAGCAAGCAGGGAGAAGAGACGGTTCATTCGAGGGCGAAGAAGATCGGTCACCGGAGGGTGATCCTTTCGGGGAAAGCGCCCAAGGTCAGGCAAGCGTGGCCCCGAAGGAGCATGCCGCCCCTCTTGAGGATGCGCCCAAGCTGCCTATGGAGGACGTATGAAACTGCGCTTCCCCCTAGCAGGCTGCATGAACACCTCCCGCCTCAGCGCATTCGCCCAGCATCACTGGCTTCAGGCTGTTCTGGTCCTGCTGCTCGGCGGCGGCCTGCCTTCCCTGCTGCCAGCGCAGATCAGTGTGCCAAACCCGCCGCGTGAGCTGCGCGGCTCATGGATCGCGACGGTGCATAACATCAACTGGCCTTCCCGGGAGGGTCTGCCGGTGGCACGACAGCAGGAGGAACTGAGGCGGCTGATCCAGAATGCCCACGACTGTGGCCTGAACTGCCTCATCTTCCAGGTGCGGTCCGCCTGTGAGGCCATGTATGAGTCGAAGATCGAGCCCTGGTCCTGCTACCTCAGCGGGCTGATGAGCCTGCAGCCCTCCCCCAAATACGATCCGCTGGCCTTCGCCATCGAAGAGGCGCACAAGCAGGGCATGGAATTGCACGCCTGGTTCAATCCGTATCGTGCGCTGGCCGGAGACCGGTTTGCCCCCAGCGCAAATCATGTGCGGCGTCAGCATCCGGAATGGACCATCAAATACGGACGCGACTGGTGGCTCAACCCCGGCTTGCCGGAAGTGCGCAAACGTGTGCTGGATGTGATCCTGGATGTCACGCGCCGCTATGACGTCGATGGGATCCACATCGACGACTACTTTTATCCCTATCCGGTGGATGGTCGTGATGGCAAGCCGGTAGCCTTCAACGATGCGGACACCTACGCGCGCTACAAGGCGGGCGGTGGCAAGCTGGAACTCACCGCCTGGCGCCGATGGAATGTGGATGAGACGGTGCGCTCCATCTACGAAGGCATCAAGGCGACCAAACGCACCGTGAAGTTTGGCATCAGCCCCTTCGGTCTGTGGCGGCCGAATTTCCCGCCGGGCACCGGTGGTGGTCTGGATCCCTATGAGCACATGGGCGCGGACAGCCGTGGCTGGCTGCAAAAGGGCTGGGTGGACTACCTCACGCCACAGCTTTACTGGACGATCGACCGGCCCAAACTGGGCTTCGGCACCTATTTTGAATGGTGGTTAGGCGAAAACACGCAGGGCCGCCACATCTGGCCCGGCATGAACTCAAGCAAGATCGGCGATGACCGCCGCGCGGGGGAGATCCTGGCGCAGATCAGCATCACACGCTCACGCCAGCTGGAGATGCCCCCGGGGCATTTCCACTGGAACTTCAGCGCGCTGGACAAGGATCTCGGCAAACTGGGCACGATGTCCAAAGAGCGGGCCTACAACATCCAGACCATCCTGCCAGCAAGCCCGTGGCTGAGCAGTGTGGCCCTGCCCGCACCGCGGGTGGAGCGTGTGGCCGAGGGGAAGACGCTGCGCTGGTTCTTTGATGACCTGCGCTGGGAAAACTACAGCCGCTGGTGGGTGGTGCAGGCCTTGATCGAGGGCAAATGGCAGATCGCCAAGATCGCCTTCCTGAATGAGCATGAGATGGAATGGCCGAAGAATGCCGCCGCCGTGTCCGTGCGTGCTGCAGGAAGAGCTTGGGAACTCGGCGAGCCGGGGGTGACGTCCGGGAGGTAGACCTAACCACGTTTCAATCCAGCGACCAGTTTCTCACCGGCCGCGCGGAGGGTTTCCTCTTTCTTCGCGAAGTGGAAACGGATGAAGCGGTGCTCGGGTTCCCGGAAGAAGCTGCTGCCGGGGACGCCGGTCACACCCACCTCGCGGGTCATCCACTCGGCCGCCTCGGTGTCGGTCTTGAAGCCTAACGAAGAGATGTCCAGCAAAGAGTAATAGGCGCCCTGAGGCTCCGTGTAGGGCAGGCCTGTTTGTTTCAGGTAATCGAGAAACACATCCCGCTTCACATCATACTGACGCTGAAGGTCTGAGTAGTAACTGTCAGGGAACTCAAGCGCGGTGACGGCGGCTTCCTGCAACGGGGCGGCGGCACCCACGGTGAGGAAGTCATGCACCTTGCGGGCACGTGAGATCAGATGCTCTGGCGCGACGATGTGCCCGAGCCTCCAGCCGGTGATGGAGTAGGTTTTCGAAAGCGAACCGCAGCTCATGGTGCGCTCCCACATGCCCGGCAGCGTGGCAAAATAGGTATGCTGGTGCGGTGCGTAGACGATGTGCTCATACACCTCATCCATGAGCACAAAGGCGTCATGCTCCTCCGCGAGCCCGGCGATGAAAAGCAGCTCCTCACGCGTGAAGACCTTGCCGCTCGGATTCGCAGGATTGCAGATGACGATGGCCTTCACGCCGGTGGCAAAAGCGCGACTTAATTCATCACGGTCAAAGGTGAACTCAGGCGCATAAAGCGGGACATGCACAGGCACCGCGCCGGAGAGGATGGCATCCGCCGCGTAGTTTTCATAGAAGGGTGAGAAGACGATGACCTTGTCCCCAGGATCACAGGCCGTCATCATCGCCGCCATCATGGCCTCCGTGCTGCCACAGGTGACCACCAGATGGCGGTCGGGATCGATCTCCAGGCCGGTGCAGCGCTGATGTTTCTTTGCCAGCGCTTGGCGGAATCTCGGTGCGCCCCAAGTGACAGCGTATTGATGAAACGGACCGCGGATGGCCGCGGCGAGGGCATCAATGAGTTCCTCTGGCGGATCGAAATCCGGGAAACCCTGGGCGAGATTGATCGAACCATGGGTGTTGGACAGGCGCGTCATCTCCCGGATGACGGATTCGGTGAAGACTTCGAGTCGGCGGGCGGGCTGGGGCATGGCGGAGCACTGATTTAGCAAAGATTCACCGGATTGCAGGATTCAGATTTGGACTTTTATACAGTCCGCATGATGGAAGCCAGCATGCAGCGACCGCCAACCTCCGCCGTGCTGAGTGCCATCCTGGCGTTCAGCATGTGGGGTGTGCTGCCAGTGTATTGGAAGCAGATCGGTCATCTCGGCGCGGGCATCTCCATCGCCCAGCGGGTGGTCTGGACTCTGGCTGTGGCTGTTCTGCTGCTGGTATGGCAAGGGGGTCTTAGAGCCTGGCTGTCTGCTTTAAAGCAGCCTGCGGTTTTGCGCACGCATGCGCTTTCCGCCGCATTGCTCGGGATCAACTGGGGTGTCTTCATCTGGGGTGCGCTGAACGGGCACATCCTGGAGTGCAGCCTGGGTTACTTTTTGAATCCGCTGCTAAATGTGCTGATCGGCTGCCTGCTGCTGGGAGAGAAGCTGACCATGTGGCAGAAGATCAGCATCACCTTGGCAGGCACCGGTGTCCTGATCCAGATGATCGCGGTGGGCAGACCGCCGTGGATCGCACTTTTGTTAGCTTTTTCGTTCGGCTTCTACGCCCTGGTGCGCCGGCGCTCCATGCAGGGTCCGCTGCCCGGACTGGCCACGGAGTCTGTCATCGCCCTGCCGGTGGCGCTGGGCTTCCTGGCGTATTGGAGCATGAATGGACGGCATGTCTTCGGCACCGCTTCAGCCCATGATGTGCTCTTCATCCTGGGTCTGGGTGTCATCACGTCCGTGCCCTTGCTCGGCTTTGCCCATGCGGCGCGGAAGCTGCCCTTCAGCCTGCTGGGCCTGCTGCAGTTCCTGGCGCCGACGGGGCAGTTCATCGTCGGGGCTTTTGTTTATGATGAACCCTTGAGTCCTGCCGCGCTGGTGGCCTTTGGTTTCATCTGGACGGCCGTGGGCACCTTCTGCGCGAATCTCTTCTGGGAAAACAGCCGTCCGGCTGGTCCCGCCAAGGCACCTTGATGAGAGAGGCTTGCAGCCTGCTCGCCTTTTCGGTATTCAGCAGGTCTCATGATCCTCGACACCCTCGACAACGCCGCCCGCTATATCAGCATCCACCCGCTCTTCGCGAAGGTCTTTGATTACCTCCGGACGGTGAATGGCACTGAGACACCCGGAAGATATGACATCGAGGGTGACCAGGCCTTCGCCCTGGTGCAGACCTACGCCACGAAGAAGGTCGAGACGGCTCTGTTTGAGGCTCACCGCAAATACATCGACGTGCAGTTCATCTTCAGCGGCCGTGAGACCATCCTCTGGGCGCCTCTGGGCACGATGAAGGAAGAGACGATGGCCTTTGATGAAAGCAAGGACGCCGCGCTGTGGAAGCTGGTGCCTGAAGCCACGGACCTACATCTCAGCGGAGGTCATTTCTGCATTCTTTATCCGCAGGATGCTCATGCTCCCTGCGTGGAGTGGGAGGCTTCTGAGCAGGTCTTTAAAGTGGTGGTGAAGGTGGCGGTGCCATGATGTGACAGGCGCGCGTCTTCTGTTGGAGTGAAGCCTTTAGGCGATCTGGAATCGAGCGATTTTCGCTGCTCCAGTGCATTCAGATCGGCTGAAGCCCTCACTCCAGTGTGAGCTTTCGAAGCCCGTGGGAAAGCTCGATGAATCCACGCAAGAAGGCGGAGTCGGGTGACTCCGCCTTCGGTGTGTTGATAGGAGGTGCCTCGAGTGATGATCACTCGCACGGTGCTTACGGCACGATCACCGCTGAAGTCGCTTCCAGGCTCATGCGGTAGAACTTCGGCGCACTGGTCGAAGGACTTGGATCCTCGATGGTGGCGCTGCCGGCGGTGCTGAAGGTGAAGGTGCCGATGCGGCTCCAGGCCTCCAAGTCCGCACTGGTCTCGAGGTGGTAGTTCACACCGGGACGCACATGGTTGAGCTGAAGCTGCACGCCGCCATTGACCGTGCTGACGCCGCCGATGCTCGGGGTGGTGCCGAGACGTTCAGCGCCATCCAGCGGGTTCGTTCCGGCGAGGAACTCGAAATAGTTGGTTTGGCCATCGAGGTCCGCATCGCCATCACCATCAGCCGCAGCGAGACTGCCCCAGACGCTCTGCTCAAAGGCATCCGCGATGCCATCGCCATCGCCGTCAGCCGGATTTGGGATGACGCTGATGATGAGAGTCTTTACGCCGCTGACGCCGCCGTAATTGTCGTTTGCCTTGAACTGGAAGCTGGCCAGGCCGGTGAAGCCATAGGCAGGTGTGTAGGTCCAGGTGCCGTCCGCATTCAGCGTCAAGGTGCCCTTGCTGCCTGCCGTGGCGCTCGTGCTGCTGAAGAGGATCTGGTCACCATCTGCGTCATCACCCGTGAGTTTGCCACTGACAGGCACATAGGCCATCGTGCCTGCGGTCGCATCACCGATGTTTGGCGCGGCATTGATGATGAGTGAATCCGGGAAGGCACTTGGGATGCTGTTGTCATACGGAGCTCCGTCTGGAACCGGGATGCCGTAGCTCCAAAGATCGCTCAGACGACCTGTGGTGCCCACGCCGTCCATGCCGCCGCCGCCGAAGATCCACAGCGTGCCATTGAGCGTCACCCACGTGCTCGGGGTGAAGCGGCCACCGGGCTTGTTCGCCGCGTTTGCCTCGCCCTGCGTGCCATGCACGCCGACTTGGTTCAGCAGTCCTTCGCTGCCCAGTTTCCAGGTCCAGCGATTGGTGGCGATGTCGTAGATCCAGACGTCATCGAAGCTCTGCCCGGCGTTTTTAAAGCCCGCCACGAGCCAGAGGTCGCCATCCACGGTGACCCAGCCGCTGCCCGCGCTGCGCGCGCCGGGCTTGTTGGCCGAGTCCGGCGTGTTGAGGGTGCCGTAAACACCTGTGGCGTTGAGGGTGTTGTCACCCTTGATCCAGGTCCACTGGCCATTCGTCGGATCGTAGCGCCAGAGGTCGTTCAGGTCACCCAGAGTGGTGCCAGAAGCTGGCAGGCCCAGGCCGCCGAACATCCACAGAGTGCCGTCCAGAGCCACCCAGGCGGTGGCATCACGGCGCGCTCCAGGAACATTGCCCGAGGCTGCCGTGCCCTGTGTTCCGTAGACACCGTTTTGGTTAGACGTGTTGCTGCCGCCCACCCAGGTCCAGTTGCCCGTGGCGATGTCATAGCGCCAGAGGTCGTTGTAGTGGTTCGCGCCGTTGTAACCGCCGAAGAGCCAGAGGCTGCCATTGCGGTAGAAGCCGGCGGAGTTGCTGCGTGAGCCCGGCGTGTTCGCCGCAGCTCCCGTGCCCTGCGTGCCATAGGTGGCGGTGCCATTGATGAGGTTGCTGCCCTTCATGTGCGCCCACTGGCCGGTGGTGGGATTGAAGCGCCACAGGTCATTCAGCGCATTCGCGCCTGCTGCCGTGGAGCCGACGCCGTAACCCCCAAAGACCCAGAGGTTGCCATCACCATCCGTCCAGGTGGTGCCGGAGTGACGGGAGCCCGGGGTGTTCGCCGCTGCCTCCGTGCCCTGGGTTCCATAGACACCCACTTGGTTCGACAGGTTGCTGCCCGCACGCCAGACCCACTGGCCGATGTCGCGACGATACTGCCAGACGTCATTGAGATAGCGCGGCGTCGGCGACGAGACAGACCAGTGGCCGTAACCACCGAACATCCAGAGGCTGCCATCCGGAGCCCGCCAGTTCATGGCACCCTGGCGGGCACCGGGATTGTTGGTGGTGGCGGCGGTGCCCAACGTTCCATAAACACCGATGCCGTTGCGGGCCTTTGGTCCGGCCACCCACTTCCACGCTGGAGCCGCAGAGGGGATGATGTGGGTCAGCTTGATGTCGCTGCCGGTGTACTCCACCTGGAAGTAGTAGATGACGCCATTGATGGCCATGGCCACCACGCCGCCATTCGGCAGGTCATTGAAGGTCCCGGTGACACCACCCTCAGCATGGAGGAAGGTATAAGTCTGCTCCGGCGGATCAGGCACGAAGCCGAGATCGGTTTCAAAACTGACGCCATCCGCATCAAACGGTCCGCTGGTGGTGACCAAAGGCGTGCCGCCCGTCCAGGTGCCGCCAATGTAGCTCAGGCCGGTGCCGGTGAGCTGGATGTCAAAGGAGGTCTCGTCCGCATCATCACTGGCGATGTGCAGCACGGCTTCACGTGCACCCGCGCCGAGAGGGCTGAAGGTGACCACGAAAGTAGTGCTGCCATTCGTGGCAGCCACCGTGTTGGAACCCGGGGCCGAGGCCGAGAAGTCCGCTGCATCGGTGCCCGAGAAAGAGACGCCGATCAGGTTCAGCACACCTGTGCCCGTGTTCTTCACCGTGAAGGTCTTCGTGGTGGTCGAGGCGATCTCCAGCGAACCAAAGGCCACGGTCGAGCTGCCATCCGTGAGGCCCGTGTTCGCAGGCTGCTCCACCACAATCTCCGCCGAGGTGGAAGGCACATTGCCCAGCCCATAGCGCAGCAGGAGGAAGTCCTGGTTGTTCCCCACCGTGCTTTCACCGGCCACGACGATCTCACCTGTGCTCTGCAAGGCAGCCGCGGAACCGACGTCATTACCCACTCCCACAGGAGTGACGACCTTGCCCGTGGTGTTGAAGCCCGTGTCCAGGACACCTTCCGAGGTATAACGAACCACAGCGACATCGTGGTTGGTGCCGTTGTGGGAGAGACCGGCCAGGATCAGTTTGTCATCTGGCTGCACGATGAGGCTGCGAGCCTCATCCACACCACCGCCGATGGCCGTGGTGACGACGCCAGTGCTGTTGAAGGTCGTATCCAAAACACCCATGGCAGTCAGGCGCACCAGCGCCATGTCCCTGCTGCTGCCTGTGCCGGCAAATCCGCCGAGCACGATGGCCCCGCTGGACTGCAGACCGACACCACGCGCACCGTCATTCCCCGCAGAGAGCGAGTGAGTGAACTTGCCTGTCGTATTGAAGGTGGTGTCCAGAGTGCCGTCAGTGTTGTAGCGGGCAGCGGCGAAATCGGAGGAGGCCCCTGCCTCACCGGCCACGATGATTTTTCCATCTGGCTGGAGAGCAACGGCGCGCGCGACATCGTCCCCGGTGGTGAAGTCTGTCGCCACCTTGCCGCCGGTGCCAAAGCCGGAGTCCAGTGCTCCACCCGATGTATAACGAACAATGACAAACTGCTTGCCCTGGGAACTGGTCTCGGATGACCCGACCACGACGATCTTGCCATCACCTTGAATGACCAGACCGTAGGCGACGTCCTCATGAACTGATGCCGAGACATCTGTCATGGCATAACCAATACCATTGAAACTGGTGTCCAGTGCACCGCTTGAGGTGTAGCGCGCGACCAGGAACACTTTCCCGGAGACTCCCGCCGTGGCCATACCGACGACCACGATCTTTCCATCACTCTGGATGGCCACGGCCTGCCCCCAGGCGTCGTGGGTTCCGAAGACGCTGGTCACCTTGCCGGCGCCATTGAAGCTGGTGTCAAAGCTGCCGTTGCTGTTGTAGCGGACGACGGGCACGTTGTTCACGCTGGTGGAGGTGTTCAGCGTGTAGCCGGTCGCGACGATCTTGCCATCACTCTGAATGGCCACGCCATAGGCGCCGTCACCGGCATTGCCCACGGGATGCACCACCTTGCCATCGCCGTCAAAAGTCGTGTCCAGCACGCCGGTGGAGCCCACGTAGGGCGGAATCGTGGTGTAGATATAGGTCTGGCCACCATCGAAGGGTGTGTTGCTCACCGCATTGCCAGCGAGGTCAAAGGTCGAGGGGCCGGTGCCGGTGCCTTTGATGACGAAGTCGAAGGGGCTTTCATCACTGTCGTTGTTGCCAAAGCTTACCGTGGCCGAGAGTGCTCCCGCCGAGGCCGGGTTGAAAGTCACCTTGAAGGTCGTGTTACCACCAGCCGCGACCGTGCCCGCAGGCTGCTGTGTGACGCTGAAGTTCGTGGCTGGAGTGACACTCACATAGTTAGGCCCGCCGGTGAGATCGAGAGGTGCACCGCCGCTGTTGTTGATCGTGTAGGTCATCTCCACCAAGCCGCCTTGCACTGGGGTGCTGCCAAAGTCGGTGGCATTCGTGGCGCTCGCGGCGGCCAGATTGGCACCATCGGCAATGTTGCCGCCGTTGCCGGTCACGGCGACCTCGGAGGCCAAGACCGGAATCGTGTCGGTGCCAGTGTTGTTGGCCGTGTTCGTCTCACCACCGCCGGAAACAGTGCCGGACACATTGAGAGACGCCGGGGCATTGGAGGCGACATTGACAGTCACGTCCGCCGTCGGGCTCGCCCCCCCGGCGGTGATGGACCCGGTATAGGTCCCCTGCACCGTTGTGGAGGTGGAAGCCGTGAAATTCCATCCAGGGCCCGAAACGATCGAATTGGCGACGAGCCCGCCTGGCAACGTCGAGCTGATGGAGAACGAACCGGAGGAGGCACCCGCACCGATGTTGTTCACCACGAAACTCAGAGTGCCGGTCTGACCACGGATGAAGCCGGATGGCGAATGCGAGAGGCCAACCGTCAGGTCGGGCAATGGCGCGCTAACCACGCCGTTGACGGTGAAGTTGTAGGGGTTCTCGTCACTGTCATTGGTGTCGAAGGTCAGCGTGCCGCTCGGTGTCGAGGCTGCTGCTGCCGTCATCGTGATCTGGAAGGTGGTGTTACCACCGGCGGCAACCGTTGAGCTAACAAAGTTTTGCGCGATGCTGAAGCCCGAGGGAACGCTGAGGTTGGAGAGGTTCAGTGTCCCTGTGCCAGTATTGTTGACGGTGAAAGTCTTTGTCACTGCCGTGCCCACCGTGGTGGTGCCGAAGCTCAGTGATCCGCCATCCGCCACGTTGGCCGCGCTTTCCGTCACGGCGATCTCAGGGGCTGCGCCGCCTGCCGCAGCTCGCTTGATGTTCAGCGCCACCTGAATGGCCGCGTCAGCCGTGGCAGTCCAGCCCATGTTCACGGGTGCCGCCGTTCCAGGTTTGAATGATGTCTGGTAGTGGGCAGTTCCTCCATAAGAGGCCAGGTTCGTGCCCAAAGGCAGAGCACCGGAAGTGTTCATCACAAACTGTCCCGCATTCATGAACGGGGTTGGCGAACCCACATTTTTCCACACGTCATACAGATCCATCACCATGTCTCCGACGGCGCTGGTGACATTGACAGAGGAGGCGCCCGCCGTTGGATTGGCATTGGTGGTGGTGCCGCTTGTGGGGGTCGTCTGGTCCACATTGGCAAAAGCCTGCGCGGAGAGGAAGGAGATCACCCTCGTTCCCATCGAGGGATATCGCGTCGCCGCGATGGCTCCCACCGTGGCGCTGGCGCTGTCTCCCAGCGCCAGCGCCCAGATCGAGTCCACAGACACACCATCTTTCTTGATGCCCACCTGAGTCATCGCCTGCCCTCCAAAGGTCACCGCCGAGGCAGCCGCCGCTTCTGCGGTGTCAGCATGAGAAACCGTGACAACGAGAAGGCGGTTCACCCCCGCAGGCACGCTGTAGGAAGCGATGGAATCCGCCGCCGTCACAGATGCTGGCAGGCCAACCAGGGCAACCGCCGGAGGCGGAGGGGCCACGGCATCCGCAATGACGATGTTATTGAGGGAGTGGTTCGTGGCAGACTGATTGCCGAGGTAGCCACCAGCAGAGATGTACAGGCGCACGTCATCCACATTATCGAAGTTGCTTCCGAGATTGACCGTGAAGGGCAGGTATGACGGGACGTAAGCTTCAAAGGTTGTTGAGGCTATCTCGACCGTGTTAAGGTAGCCTTTGACTGTGATGGTGGTGGTTGAGGTCTCGCCCCAATTATAATACAGGAACTGATTGAGCTGAAACTCGGCGCCGTTACTGGACTTGATGGCCATGCCCTTGGTTCCAGCATTTTGATCATAGGTCACGGCCGAGTAGCTGGAGCTGTTGCTATTAAGAAAAATATTGTCCTGCCAGGACATGGATGACAAAGGAGTTCCGGCGGTGTCGGTGATGTTAATCACCTGAATGTCGATGCCCGAGAGTGCCGTGGAGCCGCCATCGCCATCCTGGGCGACGCCATCTCCCAGGCCACTATTGCTGGTGAAGGTGAGGGTGCCATTGGCGGCTTCAGCGTAGGGGGCCGTGATGGAAACGGCGAAGCAGGCCAGAAGGCTGAGCAGTGTGAGGAGACGTGAGCGGAGAGAGGTCTTCATACGAAGTGGAAAGGAGGAGCTGTGAGTGTGAAAGGAGGCAGGTAGTCAGGCGGATCAGTCGAGCACCCGCAGGCGGAACTCGCCCAGCCCTCCCGTTAAGTTCACCGTCACATCACGGGTGGCGCCCGTGCCGGTAACGCCGGTCACACTTCCCACGATCGTGCTGGCGCCCACAGGCATCACCACGAAGTGGCCGCTCTCCGGCGCGTTGAGCGTCACCGGCTCAGAATAGGTGACGCGAAACACAACCGTGGTTAGGTTCGTCGTCTGGCCCGCAGGCGTCAGACGGGTGACGGTGAGCACGGTGGGCGGCGATTTATCAATGGTGTAGCTCTCTCCCGCATAGGGCAGCGTGGTGCTGACGGCAGATGAAAGGCCGGTGGAATTCTGCAGGCTCAGCGTGAGCAGCCCGTCGACATTCGTCGTCACCGGGATGGTCCAGTGAAGTCCGGCATCGCTGGTGGTGGGCGTGCCGATGCTGGTGCCCGTGGCACCCGCGCCGGAGACGGAGAAGTTCGTGGAGGTGGCACCGGTCACGGCACTGGCGAAGGTCAGACTCCAGCTCACGGTGGAGGCATTGGTGGGAGTGGCGCCCGCCCTAACCAACGACGTGACTGCCACTCCGGGCGGGGCAGAGGTGGTGAAGGTCGAGGTGGAGGTGTAAGTGGTGCCGATGCCGTTCGTGGCATAGGCCGCATAGGTATAGGCTGTGCTCGGGGAGAGGCTGCCCACACTCAGCGAGAACACGCCCGTGGTCCCGGCAGTGACTTGATTGCTCACATTCGCCTCGCCGATCATGGGGGTGGCATCATCGGCGGTCTTCGCCAGCACCACACCGCGCGCCGTGATGGTTGAGGCATTATCGCTCGTCACGTTACCACCCAGGGTGGCGTTGTTATGCGTCACACTGGCGTGCGTCGGCGTCGTCACGGTCGGAGCCGCAGCCTGCGCAGCGGCGGTGCCTGAGATGACGACGGGACTTCCACCCGCCCAGAGCTTCGTGGCGTTGTTCGTGCTCCAGAGGCTCACCAGCGTGTTGTTGTTCGGCGTGTTCGTCGTCTCCAGCGCCCAGCTCGTGCCATCGAAGTGATACATGTTCTGCAAGCCGTTGCCCGTCGCCACATAGAGATTCGTGGCGGATGAGCCGGTGATGCCACGCAACTGGTTGGTGCCGGTGATACCGGTGTTGTTAAAGGGCGCCCAGGTGAGGCCTCCCGTGTGTTTCACAATGGTGGCGTTGTCCGCAATGATCCAGATGTTGCTGGCGTCCAGTCCCCAGACGCGGAAGAGGCCGATCGAGGGAAGGCCGGGCACTGACGTCCAGGAGTTGCCGTCATAGTGCAGCCTGTTGCCCAGGTCTCCTACGGCCCAGATGTCATTGGCTGCTGTTCCCCAGATGCTGCGCAAACCACCACTGAACGACTGCGAGTAGGTCGACCACGCGATTCCATTGAAATGAATGATGTAAACGATGGTATTGTCCCCGGTGTCACCTGCGACGGCCCAGACGTCGCTGGCGCTGCTTCCCCAAATGCCCCGAATCAAGGCGGTGGATGGCAACCCTGAAGCCTGCTGGGTCCAGTTGGCTCCCCCATTCGTGGTTTTATCAATTCGGCCTCCCCGCCCGACAATCCAGACGTTGGATGCATCCACTCCCCATGCAGCAGCATGGTTCGCCGTAGCGCCGGTGGACTGCGTGGCCCAGGTGGAGCCATTCCATTTCCAAAGCTCCGTGGTGGAGGCCGTGCCGCCCACGGCCCAGACAGCGCTGTCACTGGCACCCCAGATGTCCTGGATCGTGCGTCCGGCGGTGACTGCGGCCGTCGTTTCATGTGTCCACGTGGCGGCCTGGGCGCTGCTCAAGGCGGACATCAGGAGGAAAGCTGTGGCCAGGAGGGAAAAGATCGATTTCATTTGGGAGAAGCTGAGAGGATGGCGGACGAGTCTAACAACGCGTTCAACGGGGAGGCATGCGTGGGATGGTAAGCGCACATGCTGAAACGTATGGAATTTATATTCCCTTAACTCTACATGTAACGCCGATGCAAGAAGGCTTTATCCTACTTAGAGAAACATTTTCGTGACCCGCTTTTGATCGGCCCACAAGCCTAAGAATAGCCAAGCTTGCAACAAGGATGATTCAAGCCACTCACCATCAATTGTTTACACAATGTCAGAATAGTGAAAAGTCGAACTTCTGGGGGCCGATCCCTTCAAGGCTACCTGCTGCCGGGGATCAGCGAATATGTAACCGAGATGTAAAAGTCATTGGCCACACTCGATATTCAAAATAACCATAAATTTTAACATTTATAAACATTTCAATTGCCCTTGATCCTATAGAAATTATAATTTGAGGTTACTTTAACTCTTATGAACCGCCTTCTCGCCTTTCGCCCTTCCAGCCGGGCCATCCCTGCGCTTGCTCTGACGGCGCTGCTCTCCGGAGCCGGGACATGTCTGCAGGCGCAGCTTTCCCCAACGGTTCCTGGAACCGCTGTCGAAGAAGGTCAGGCTTCTGCTCCGATGACCGACGGGTCCACCATCAAGCTGAACTTCCAGAGCGTGCCCATCCAGGCTATTATCCCGCTGTACACGCAGCTCACGGGCAAGAAGATCATTCAGGATTCCGCGCTGACGGGTGAGCCGCTGCGCATCGTGGCACCCGAGCCTTTGCCGATCCGCGAGGCCGTGGCCTTCATCGAGGCCACCGCCGTGCTGAATGGCTACGTCTTCATCAATGTGGACTCCAAGACGGCGAAGCTGATCCATCACAGCGGCGGCAAGAGCCCCACACCCGAAGGATTGAGGGTGTATCGCTCCCTGCGAGAACTGCCCCTGGGCGAGGAGATCTGCCACTTCGTGCTGCCGCTGGAGCACATCTCGGCAGACGAGGCCTCCAAGGCTTTTCAGCAGGTGATCAAGCTTCACACCTATGGTGCCATCATGCCGATGGCGAATTCGGCCGCGCTGATCATCACGGAAAACAGCGCCACGATCCGCAGCATCGCCGAGATGGCGCTGCTGATCGATGTGCCGCCGGCGGAGATCGCGAATGAGATGATCCAGCTTCAGCGCAGTGACGCGGAAAGCATCTCTGAGATCATCAACGAGATCTTTGAGGAACGTGAGGAAGCCTCGAAGAATGCCACCGCCGCCACACCGGCCGCCCCCGTCGTCCCTGTGGCCACGCCGAATGGCATCCGGGTGCCGAATGCCGCCGCTGCCGCCGTGGGCAGCTCCGCGAACACCAATCCCGCCATCGCCAAGGTGAAGGTGATCCCGCACCGCCGAACCAATAGTTTGCTCGTGATCGGCCGCCCGGTCGACATCACCTACATCCGCGGGCTGGTGGACAAGCTGGACCAGCCCACGGACAGCGTGAGCTTCCTGAAGAGAAAGCTCAGCTACATGGACGTGGGTGATTTTCTCCCAGTGGCCTACAACGCCCTGGCCAAGGACACGGACATTCAGAATGACTCCGGCGGTTCCGGCATCGGCGGTGGCTCAAGCAGCAGCAGCCGTCGTCGCCCGAGCGGCTCATCCAACTCACCCTCAACAGACGCGGCGAACCGCAACTCCAACAGCGGCTTTGGCAGCAATGACTTCGGCAGCAACAGCGGCCAGGGAGGTGGAGGCTTTGGCTTCAACACAGGTTCCCAAGGCCAGGGGAACAACCGCTCGAACCGCAGCCTGCTCGATGATCCTGAAGCCACCTCGGCTCCCGAGTCCGTGGTCGTGGGCAAGACACTGCTCATTGCCGATCCGCAGTCCAACAGCCTCGTGGTCAACGGCTCGCCCGAGCACATCGAGATCATCGACAAGCTGATCCAGGAGATGGACGTCTGCCCGCAGCAGGTGTACATCAGCACCATCATCGGCCAGCTCAGCCTGGGCGGCGAGTTTAACTATGGATTCGACTTCCTGAATGCGCTGGATGACTTCACCCTGCGCCAGAAAGGCGTGACCACAGGCACCGGCACTCCGACCACGATCACTGGAGCGCTGGACCTGCCCTTCAATGGCGAAAATCTCAGCACCGCGGCCCTTGGTTTTTACGGCCAGCTTGGCGCGCTCAGCCGCTATGTGAAGGTGCTGGAAGGTAACAAGAACTTCAAGGTGCTTTCCAGCCCGAGCCTGCACATCATGAACAATGGCAAGGCCACCATCTCCAGCGGCCAGCGCATCGCGGTGCCGGTGAACATCCTCTCCAATGCGGGCCTGAACAACGTCGCCGCCACCAGCGCGAGCATCGACTACCGTGACGTGGTGCTGAAGCTGGAAGTCGTGCCGCTGATCAACTCCGACAAAGAGGTCACGCTGCGCATCGCCCAGATCAATGACAACATCGTGGGTGAGCAGATCATCTCCGGAAACACGGTGCCGACCATCGGCACCCAGGAGCTGATGACCACGGTCACGGTGAGAAACGGGGCCACGGTGGTGCTCGGTGGACTGGTGACCGAGCGCACGGGCACCAACGAGCGCGGCGCCATCTTCCTGCGGCGTGTGCCGGTGCTGAAACATTTGTTCGGCACCACGCAGAAGACCAACCAGCGTGATGAGCTGCTGATCTTCATCCAGCCAAATATCGTCAACAATCGCGATCCGATCAACAGCCCGAACGCCATCGAGTCCCGCCGTGCGCACATCATGGAAGAGACCATGCGCTTCGGCATGCCGCTGGAGGAGGTGCCAAAGGCGACTCCTTATGAGGAAACGAAGTGAGAGTGTAGGAGCGTTCGCCAGAACGCAACTCCACGATCTTGCCAGCCTCCCGATCCCCGCACTTTGGCAAGTGCGCCTACCTCAGGCCATCCCGTCACCCGCCCCCCAAGGCTCCAGGTTCTTCAACTGCTTCGACTCCAGCGCCCCGTAGCAGTCAGGGAGGTCAAAATGCTCCAGGACACCAAAGGGCATGACGGCATACGGCCATTGATAGTCTTCGTGGATGGCGATCTCGTGGAAGGATGTCAGTGCGTTCTTCAGCGTGACCTGAGTCACTCCAGGACTGAGCAGAGATGCGAAGACCGCAGGCAGCGCGCCCCAGCCCTTCCCTGCCAGATGGATCTCGCTATGGCCTGCCTCGGCGAGCAACTGAATGACCCGCAGAAGATCGTGGGTGCGCTGACCTAACAAGGGTTGATCCAGCATCAATCCATAGGCCGCGTAGAAGTAGTGGCTGCCATAGGGGCGCAGGAACTGGTTCGCGCCGCAGGTGTTCGGCTGAGACTCGCCGATGCCGCGCACATCACAGGCAAAGAAGGCTGCATCAGGATGAGCCGTGACCAGTTCCTTCACCCAGGGATCTTCACGCAGTTCGGCGTCTGCGGATTGATGAGAGACATAGAGCACGGCTTTCTTCTGGCCGCGAGGCAAGCGCGAGGTCAGTGCCTCCTCACTCAAGCGCGTGACGAGTGCATGAACGCCGGGTGATGTCTCGACGCCATAGGTGCAGTAGCCCTTCGCCGGATACTGACGTGAACCCGCGCTGCGCAGGATGCGGTAGTCAGGAGCGGAGGAGGGCAAGGCTGTAAGCTTCAAGACCTCACGCACGGCCTTGATGAGAGCTTCACCCTTCAAAGCAGCACGCTTCGTGGCGAGAGCCTCTGCCTTCGCACGAGTCATGGACATCAACGACGTCGAGCCCAGGCGGGCGACCTGGCCTTCGGGAGTGCATTGAAGATCCGCGTCTTTCTCCACGGTCATGACGGGTTCTTTGTCATGGCCGCCGAGGCCGGTGACCTCGCCAAAGAAGCGATACATGGCCTCGCGGTTCGGCTGCGAATAGCCATGGGGATCCGGGCCGGTGTGGAGCTGGATGTTCTCCGGCTTGCCTAACAAGGTGTAGAGTTTCTTCAGGCGCTCATAGGTCTCGGCGGAGCCACGTGCATCAAAGTAGTCCTTCTCCTGCGCCATGATGATCACCGGCTTCGGCGCCATGGCGGCGAGGAAATCGCAGTGATCCAGATCTTGCGCCAATACGTGCGGCGGGCACTGCTCGCAGTCCTGCGGTAGCTCGTTCTCGGCATCGCGGCGGAAGGTGGTGACGAAGCAGGAAGGTGCTCCCATGGTGAAGCGTGGCTCGAGACCACAGAGCCAGGTGGTCTGCGTGCCGCCACCGGAATTGCCGGTGACACCGAGGTGCTGCGGATCGATCTCCGTGCGTGTGAGCAGGTAGTCGAGCGCACGGATGGCATCCCAGGCAAACCAGGAGCCGAGGACTTCACCGACGAGCACTTGGTGATTGCCCATTTGGTTATGCTCGGAGGTGCCACCACCGAGGCGCGAGCCGAGTTTTTCATTCAGGTATTGGAAGCGCTCCCCCTGCCCTACCGGGTCAATGAGAAAGCAGGCCATGCCTTGACGGGCCAGACCTTGCGCGAAGCTCTGATAGGCCTCGGCGGCTTTGCCATTCAGGGAGTGGCCGCAGACGCCGATGACACCGGGCACGGGAGCTTTCTTCACCGGCAGAAAGAGACAGCCGGTGACATGATAACCCGGCCGGCTTTCAAAGAGGATGTTCTCGATCCGGTAGCCCTCGCGCTCATGAGTCTTGGTGATCTTCGCATTCAGCGGTGTTTTCTCCGGCATGGGGCCGAAGCATTCACGGATGCGTGCTTGCACGGACTTCACGTAGGCCTCGGCATCTGCCTTGGTCTTCAGTTCGGTGCGGTGTGCATTGCCACGTGTCTCGGCGGCTCTCACCTCGGTGACAAGCCAGTCCTGCATCATGCGCGGGAAGCGGTTCAGCGGCTCCAGCGTGGCGGCTTCTTTCTTCACGATGGCATCAGCGGCCGCCGAGGTTCCGGACATGAGCGGGGACAGGGCACCGCCCAGCACCCCGAGGCTGACTGTCTGCAGGAAATCACGACGAGGAGAGGCGGAGGAAGGCTGGTCCATGGTTCATGAAGATACCCTGCCCCCTCCATGCATCTTTCCCTCCACCTGCGTATTCAGGTGATGAGAAAGCAGCCTGATGTCACATGACCTGCATTCCTGTGCACTCCGCGCATTTTCTTCGCCACTTCGGGAGGCGTTTGCTTATGATGGCTGGGAATGTCAGCTGCATCCTCCTCCCCATCCACACGCCAGGGTGCGTTTCACACGACGCGCTGGTCAGTCGTGATGGCGGCGCAGGGACGGTCATCACGGGATGAGTTCGAGTCGCTCGAGGCACTTTGCCGCCAGTATTGGCCGCCACTATATGCCTATGTGCGGCATCGCGGTCATAGCGCGCATGATGCGCAGGACCTCACGCAGGCCTTCTTCGCGCGGCTACTGGAGAAGGAATGGCTTACGGCGGCGGATCAGGAGCGCGGGCGCTTCCGCACCTTTCTGCTGGTGGCGCTGAAGCACTTCCTTTCGAACGAATGGGATCGTGCGCAAGCCCAGAAGCGTGGAGGTGGCATGCAGGTGATCAGTCTCGATTCCGAAGAAGCGGAGGGCCTCTATGCGGGGCGTGATCTGGCCACGCTGCCTGCGGAATCACTGTTTGAAAGGCGCTGGGCGCTGACGATGCTGGAAACGGTGATGCGGCGTTTGCGCGCCGAGCATGAGGCCATGGGCAGGCTCACGGAGTATGAATTGCTGAAGCCATCCCTCACAGCCGAGCGTGGCGAGATCCCTTATGATGAATGGGCGCAGGCACTGAACATGGAACCCGCCTCGGTGCGGAGTTCCGTGCATCGCCTGCGCAAACGCTTCCGGGAGATCTTTCGCGAGGAGATCGCGAGCACGGTGGCAAATCCTGCGGAGGTGGAGGATGAGATGCGCGCGGTGATCGCGGCACTGAGCTGAACCAATTTTTGCCTTTCTCGCCACATGTTCCGCCGCTTTCTTATTTCATGGGTATGAGCCCCGAATCTCCTTCTCATTGCCCGCGTTGTGGTTCCCTTCTGGAAGACAACCGCGTGGGTGGTCTCTGCCCGCGTTGTCTGGCCGCGCTGAACTTTGCCACGGAAACGATGATGCCCGGCGAGGCCGCGAAGGCACCTGCGCCGCCGCTTCTGCCGGAGGAGCTCGCGCCGCATTTCCCGCAGCTTGAGATTCTTGAGTGCCTCGGGCGTGGCGGCATGGGTGTGGTCTATAAGGCCAGGCAGAAGTCGCTGAACCGGCTGGTGGCCTTGAAGCTGCTGGCACCAGAGCGTGCGGAGGATTCGCGTTTCGCGGCCCGTTTTGAAAAGGAAGCTCAAGCGCTGGCCGCGCTGAATCACCCGCACATCGTGGGTGTGCATGACTTCGGTCAGGCGGGAGGTTTTTACTATCTGCTCATGGAATTCGTGGATGGGGTGAACCTGCGCCAGCTCCTGCAGAGCAAGCGGCTGACGCCGAAAGAGGCGCTGAGCATCGTCCCTCCGGTGTGCGAGGCGCTCCAGTGCGCGCATGAGCACGGGATCGTGCACCGGGACATCAAGCCGGAGAACCTGCTGATCGACAAGGCGGGCACCGTCAAAATTGCGGACTTTGGCATCGCGAAGATCGTGTCGCTGGATCCGGCGCATGAATCGATGCCTGGACAGCCTAACGAAGAGTCTCGCAGCACACCCTTTGGCACGCCGGACTATGCGGCGCCGGAACAGGCCGAAGGCGCGGCGGATCATCGCACGGACATCTACAGCCTCGGCGTGGTGCTGTATGAGATGCTGACCGGCGAGCGTCCGCGCGCAGACATCGTGCCGCCCTCGAAGCGCGTGCAGGTGGACATCCGCATCGATGAGATCGTGCTGCGCGCCTTGGAAAGAGCACCCGAGCTGCGCTTTGCCACGGCGGCGGAGTTTCGCACGCAGGTGGAGCAGGCGGTGACGGGTGTGCAGACTCCGGTGGTCACGGACTACTCACAGTACACAGCGGATCCTGGAAACTGGTTCTTCTTTTACTTCTTCTACTTCTGCCGTCAGGATCCGCGCATAGTCGTGCCGAAGCGCATCGCGGGGCTCGGATGGACGGTCAACATGGCGCGTCCTCTGGCCATTCCTTTCACCGCCGGGCTGGTCGGTGTGGTGTGGGTGCTGGCGGAGATGGTGATGGACAGGAGTCCCTCACGCAATGTGCAGAATTTTGGCTTTCTGGGCTTGTTGTTAGGCCTGGTGCTGATCTGTCATCGCCTCTCCGATCCGACGCCACGCACGAAGAGATCGGGCTGGCTGGAGATGCCTGGAGCAGCGGGCGCTTTTCATCGCTATCTGCTTTTACCACTGAGTTTGTTCGTCATGGCCTGTGCCGGACATCTCCTCTATCTGGCGGCCACCTTTGAAAGCCTGCCAGAGCGGGTGGCGATTCACTTTGGCGCAAGTGGAAAGGCCAATGGCTGGAGCACACGCATTGAGCACACGGCATGGCTGGGAGCCGCGCCGGTGTTGATGCTGGCGTTCTTTGCGCTGGTGATGTGGCTCGCCTCCGCCTATCCGCAGACGCTGAATCTTCCGAATCGCGACTACTGGATGGCACCTGTGCGCAAGAGAAACACCTTGTTTCTCCTGAGCGGTTACAATCTGGTGCTCGCGGCGATCATCACGCTCTTCCTCACCTGGGTTCACCACATGATCCTGACCGCGAACCTCAGCAAGCCCCCCGCGCTGGACGGAGGCGCGCTCCTCCTGCCGGTGATCGGACTGCTCAGCCAGGTGATGCTCTGGGTCGTGAGCCTGGCGTATCGCTTCTCCAACAAGGATGATGATGCCACCGCTGCGCCATCTCACCGCGCGGCTGTTTCAACCGCGCCGCAGAATCCGTGGCCGAAGCGGCTGTTCATTCTCATCCTCCTTCTCGCCTTGGTTCCAGCCGCGCTCATCCTCATCCCGCTGATGAACTCTCAGCGGCTTGTACGCGAGGCAGCCATGGCTGACCGCCAGCGCGCCAGGCAGAAGGATGAACAGGCACGGAACGAGCAGCCACTACGCAAGCTGGGTGAATTTAAGCAGAAGGCCGAAGAGAGGGCGGGCCCAAAGGGTCTGCCCGCTGAATTCCGCCAGCGCCTCGAAGAGCTCGATGGCCGGCTTCAAACCCCGCCGGATCCAGCATCGGTCAAGCAGCCCTGACGAGCGCTTCGGAGGCGCTCAGCTTGCGGGAATGCATGACACCGCCGGCGAAGAGGCCTTTGCTGGCGAGGAAACGCCAGACGGTAAGGTAGCACACCTCAATGCCGAGCTCGTCGCGAACCCATCGCCAAGCCTGGTGGGCGGTGGTCCAGCGATACTCGGCCATCGCAGACAGAAGGGATTCACGGGCCTCATAGGTGAGGCGGTGAGGCACGCGGACGGGCTTGTCCGCAGGGCGCAGCAGCGCATCCATACCACCGGATTTCCAGGAGCGGACCCAGGTGCGCACGGAGTCCCGCGAGCGGCCGGTGGCCCAGGCGATGTCCTGGTAGCTGTATTTGCCTTCCAGATAGAGCGCGAGGACTTTTAAGCGTTCCTGGGCGGCAGAATTCTGCGCGAGATTGGTGAGCTCGGCCGGACGCTCCTTCCGAGGACGGCCACGACGCCGCTCCTGGCGAACCAAAAGCGTGTCAGAAGAGTTGGGGAATGCGGGTGCGTCATGGCCATCCGCAGAGGATGAGCCATGAACCTTGGCCTGAAGCTTTGTTTCCTGATGGGGGGATTCAAGAACCATAAGTGAGGGGGTTAATGTGACGCGACAGATGAGCGACGGCGGCGGCCGAAGATCGCAAGCAGTCCCAGTAGCATGAACAGTGCCCGGGAAGGCTCCGGAATCACCGTAGTGACGGCGATGATGCCATGCGAGCCAAAGGCTGAGAGGTCCCAGATGAGATTTCCGGAGAGCATGGGGAGGTCCAGATCTCCATACACACCGCCTGCGGTGCCGGTGCCCGGGATGGAGAAGCTGCCGCCCATGGCGCCGACCCAGTCGATCAGGTTGAACATGTCACCGGCGGCTGGAGCATTGTAGCCGTTGCTCTGCACCAGGATGCTGCCACTGCCGAATCCACCGGCGGCACGGCTGCCAAGGGTGAGCGCGCCATTCGAGACATTGATGTAGTCCAGATCTCCGTAGGTGCCGGGTGCGATGTTCAGCAGCGCCGCGGAACTTGGGTTGGCGGTGATGTAGTCATTCAGCACATTGCCGCTGGCGAGCCAGGCACTGATGGTGCCGTTGCTGCTGTTCAGCGTGGGAGCGGTGATGGACATCTGCACCTGCGAGGCATTGGCGACAACCAGGCCTACCGAGTTCGTGAGCGTCATTGATTGGTTGCTGGTGGCGCTGTTGATGATGCCAGGAGCGAGGATACCGGGATTGCTCACAGTGCCGATGGTCACCGCACCAGCTATGACGGTGGTGGCGGAACCACCCGCGAGCACGGGAGCCGTGGCCAGGGTGGTCGCAGCACCGGTGACGCTGACAGCGCCTGTGCCCAGGATGCTGCCGCTGGTGCCATTGCCGATCTGCAGGCGGCCTGCGGTCACGGAAGTGGTGCCGCAGTAGGTGTTCGCCGCGCTCATGGTGACAACGCCATCACCGACCTTGCTGATGGAGAGCACATCGCCTGTGCCCACCGTCTGGTCGACCTCGTTGATGACATTGGAGAAGACCACGCCGGAGCTGCCGGTGATGTTCGAGCTCAGCTGCACGGTGCGTGTTTCAGACACACCGGCCTGCAGGTTCTGCAGACGGACCGCGCCAGAAAAGATGCTGGTGCCGGTGGTGACAGCCGCGCTGGCGCCGATCGTGACAGTGCCAGCGCTGGTGGCGTTGACATCCATGTTGTTAGCCACGGCGAGGCCAGGAGCGTTCTGCAGCAGGGAGATGCCGGGGTTCACGATGTCCTCGCGGAAGCGCACCGGATTCAGGCCCGGCTCATTGCGCACGACCACGTTCTCCTCATACATGAAGACTGTCTTGCTGCCATAGGTGCCATTGACCACAGACACCTGAGCCCCATAGCGCAGCGCATCACTGGTCTGGGTATCGCTGGCGCGGGCGATGTTCATCGTGCTGCCGTCAATGCTGACGATGACGTAGACCCCATTGCGCTCGGGATTTCCCTCCTCACCGGCCACGAGGATGCGTGTGCCAACATCTCCGGAGGTGTAGGTGTAGCCATCGAACGTGGTGCTGATCCCGGTGAACTCGCCGTAGCCGACACCCGCGGCACCATTGCCATTCGGATTAAAGCTGCCGGTGCCGAGGATGCTGGTGACCGAAGCACGGTCAACCGCGGCGCCGAGAGTGGAAGTCGTGTCACCCAGCTCGATGCTCTGCGCACCCGCTCCCAGGTTGTTGCCGATCAAAACCGTGCCGGAGCGGATGACGGTGCCGCCATCGATGGCGGTGCCGGAGACACCGCCGCCCGTGCCGTAGTTGTTGGCGGTGTTGAGGCTCAGCGTGCCGCCGTCCAGGACGGTGATGCGACCCGAGCCAGTGACCGCACCGTCAAGGCTGAGCAGACGATCAACCGTGGCACCGATGAAGGTCTTACGGGTCAGGCTGATGGCACCGCTGATGGAGGAGTCCGCCACGCCGGAAGCGGTGATGAAGGTGCTGCCCGTGCTGTTGGCATTGGTCACTGAGATGTTGTTGGCGAAACCGGTGATGCCCTGCAGATCGAGAGCAGCGAGGTCATCGATACCGGAGACGCCGATGACACCGAGCGTGACCGCTCCGGAGCCCAGCTTGGCGCCATTGGTCATCACCATTTGACCATTCGCCACCTCCGTGGCCCAGGCCTGGGCACTGTTGTCAGACGTGGAGAGTGTCTGCACGAGACCGCTGCCATTCAGGCGGAAGACGGAACCTGCGCCACCCGTGATGGCACCGGCATAGACACCATCCTGCGTGCGATCCGCGCCCACCGTGAGGATGCTGGTGTCCAAGGCGACGGTGGCATTGGCCGGAGTCGGACCCGTGCTGGCGAGCGAGCCGATGATCTGGTTGCTGCCATTGAGTGCCAGCGCGCCGGAAGTGACATCACCGGTGAGCACATGGCGGGACAGGGCGGCAAGGCGGTTCACACCACTTGCCTGAAGGGTTCCTCCCACAATGTTGGTTACGCCGGTGTAGTTGTTGAGCGCGTTGTTAAGCTGGAGAATGCCGCTGCCGGTCTTCGACAGCCCTCCAGGGCCGGTGATGGTGGAGTCCACCTGGGTGGTGGTGCCTGCGGAGACCTGGAAGGTGCCGCCCGCCGGATCCAGCGTGATCCCACGCGTCTGGGCGATGGTCATGCTGGAGGTGGTCTGCAGGGTGCCGCCTGCGAAGCGCAGGGAATCCGCACGCGTCGTGAGATGCACGCGGCCGAGGCTGGTGTCCTGAGCGACAGAAAGGGTGCCATCTTCCAGGATGGTGCCGCCCTGATACTCATTGATGCCGGTGAGCTGGAGGGTGCCTGCGCCACGCTTCGTCAGGGTGACTGAACTCGCGATGGAACCTCCGTAAGTGGTGTTGGAAGCCTGGTTGATGGTCAGCGTGTTGAACGCAAAGCCACTGTTGTTGATGGTGCCGCCAGGGCCGGAGAGCGAGCCGATCTCCTGGTTGTAACCATTGAGATCGAGGATGGCGGAGTAACCATCTCCGCGTGTGGTGACCGCCACCGTGGAAAGCAGCGCATTGTCACGACCGAGCTGGATGACGCCGCCCTGGATGTCCAGGCCGGTGAAGGTGTTCGCACCCGCAAGCTTGATCACATCCTGCCCCACCTTGGTCAGTGAGAAGTTGCCGGTGATGTTGCCATCAATGACGAGGTAGGAACCACGGAGACCGACATCATTGGGATTGAGGTTCGTGCTCGTGTTCAGCTTGCCCATGTCATACATGAAATGGTTGGCGCCGCTGGAGGTGCCGGCAGGATAGATCTGGCCGAGGAAGGAGTTGGCCGTGAGGTTCACGGTCACACCGCTGCGGATGGTCTGGATGACTGCCACTTGGTCATAGTCGAGCGGCAGGTAGCCCATGATCGAGCCGCCGGCGAGATTGATCGTGCGCGTGCCTGTGACATCCGTGAAGAGCTGGAGATGCACACCATTTGGCATGGAGTAGTTCCCCGTGCCGCGGGCATCACTGACAGCCCAGCGCTCCACGGAACCAGGTTCCTGGATGAGGGTGGCAGTGGGCTGGAAGTTTGGCACGGCGACTTCGATGGAACCCGTGGAGCGCACCATGGCGGTGACGGTGCTGGCACCGAAGGCACCATTGTGAGTCACACGGACGCTGCCGTCACCGATGCTGAAGGTGCGGTTGCCGGTGAAGCTGGCGCTGTTGTCACCCAGCGTGAACATGCCGTCACCAGAGAGGCGCACATCATAGAGGCCCTGGTTGTTCAGGCCGCCGACGCCCGTGCCGGCACCGAGCTGGATGCCGGTGGTGGACCCAGGGCCGAAACTGAAGGCATCTGAGCTGAGCAGGTAATTGTCATACAGCGTGACGGTGCCCGTGCGCGTGGTGTGGCGAGAGCCATCCACCTGGAAGAAGACGATGCCCTCGTGGCCGCTGCCGGAGGTCTTCAGGTCCACGGCTGGAAGCTGGCTGAGGCGGTCCGTGGCACCGACGTTGCGGATGATGCCAAGGCTGTTGACAGTGATCTTGCCACCGCCCCAGGTGAAGAGGTCCGGAGTGCCGCTGTTAAAGTTATAACGCACCTCGGCGATGTTCAGAGTGCTGTCACGATCCGTCATGTGAGCGCCGTTCAGGATGACCTCGCCCGTGCCTTGCGCACCCGGAGTGAGGAACTGGATGCCACCATTATTGATGACCCAGTTGCTGCCGAACTGCGGCTGGTCACTGCGGATGTTGAGGAATGCTTGGCCGAACTTGGTCACCTGGCTGGCGAAGATCTTCCCATTGATCTGGAAGGTGTCGTCATTCGCGAAGATCAAGGCTTCACCATCACCGTTGCCGCTGGCCCCAAAGTAGAGGTTGGCATTGATGGTCGGCTGGTTGTCCGCCTGCACAAGGCCGCCACTGCGGATGATGATCTTGTTGAAGGCATTGTCAGCGCTGGCGTTGATATCACGGTCCGTGCGCAGAGCATAGACATCGAGGTCCATCCCCAGCACACCTGTGGCAGTGTTCAGGTTCAGGATCTCGGTGCCGTCATTCGCGGTCAGAAGCGTGCCGTTCAGGGTGCCGCCAGCACTCGTGAGGTAGTTGGCTGGAGCGCCACCCTGGGTGATGGCCTGGAAGCCGAGAGTGGCATCATATTTGACGAAGTTGTTGTCGAAGCGGCTGATGATCCACGGAGCGACCATGCCGTTGTTCATCAGGCTGGAGCCGTTCGCCGCCAGGAAGAGGGCACTGTCGACATTGCTGGCCACGGTGCCGAGCATGTTGGCCGTATTGGTGTTGAACACCATGCCGGCGATCTGCAGCGTGCCGGTGCCACTGCGCGTAATGTTCCCCACCGAGAGCTCCACCCAGTCACCCGCATCACGACGGATCACGACTTCTGAACCGCCCTGAATCGTCAGATCACCGATGATCTCGCGGTTGGCGATGCTGTCCGCATTGTCACCATACATCTCCAGCACGGAACTGTTCAGCGTGATGCCCACCGTGTCTCCCCAGCGACCGCCGCCACCGAGAGTGCCAGTGGCGCGGTTGCCCGTGGTGCCGCTGCCGGTGAATGGCGTGTTGTTGTCAAACCGGAGGCGCGAGCCTGGATGCATGACCCAGACGTTAGCATTGCCGCCACCCGTGGTGACAGCGGTGCCGGAACCGCCCTCAATGCGCCCCTCTCCCACGAGATCCACCTGACCAGTGCCCAAGGGTGTGCGGAAGGTAGTGCCGGTGCCAATGGCGCCGCCCTGAAGGCTGAGGATGGCAGCACGATAACCACCATCCAGGTTGCGGCTGCGGGTCACCAGGGTTCCGCCACCATAGGTATTGGCGGAGTTCGCGCCAAAGGTCACGGTGCCATAACCCATCACGGTATCCTGGACGCCGATGATCATCTTGTTTCCCCCGCCGGCAAACTGAGCGCCCGCCGTGGCGGGATTGACCGTCAGCGTGGTGCTGCCGCCGCCGAGGCGGAACTCTGTGCCGCCCGTGCCCCATGGAGTCACACTGTTGGCGGTGAGGTTGCCATTGCCATCCTGAGAGCCGAGTTGCCACATGTTGTAGACACCGCCATCACGGGTGGCCATCAGCGGGTCCACGGTCAGGCTCTGGTTGTTGTCGATGGCGAGAACGCCAGCGCCGGTGCCGCGAATGACACCCGCTGCAGCTGCGGTGATGCCGTTGAAGTTGGCGATCGTGCGTGTGCCGATCACCGGCATGGCGCCGCCGCTGGTGAAAATATTAGTTAGGCCGGTGGTGCCGAGTTGCGCAGCGCTGATGAGGGAGAGCCCCGTGCCCGCGAAGACCTGCACAGGACCTGTGCCGAGGGTGGCATTGGTCTGGCGCACCGTGGTGACACCGGTGAAGTTGTTGAAGCCGCCGGTCCAGGTGTTCGGGGCGTTGTTATCAAAGTGGAGATACCAGATGCCCGCCTTGTTGAGGATGCCGTTGCCCCGCACAATATCACGCAGGAAGAGGTCCGTGCTGTCAGTGCGGAAGGTCGGGCTGTCATTGATCTCCAGGATGTTTTCCAGGACGAGGTCATCGCCGAAGGAAGGTGACTGGAAGATGAGATACGGACTGTTGGACGTGCGGAACACATTGCCGGCATTGTTGGTGCCGATGGTGCGCGAGGCTGCGCTTCCGCCGTCACGATCCACCAGGAAGAGTGTCTGGCCGTTGACATTAATGTCCTGCCCTGCCGCCGTGAAGACGCTGGAGGTGCCGTTGAAGGCCATGCGCACTGTGCCGAAGTTCAGTTCCACGTCACCCGTGCCGGCCACATCATAGTTCGCCGCCGAGCCAGACGTGAGACGCCACTCCCCGCGGTTCAGCACGAAGCCGCCGGTGAAGCCGCTGTTGTCAGCATCCCAGCGCAGGATGCCATCCCCCGTCTTCACGATGGGTGCCGCACCGGTGATGCTGCCCATGAGACGCCAGGTGTTCGCATTCACGTTCATGCCCACGGCGCTGGTGCCGCCGATGGTCGTGGTGCCCAGCACATCAGTGATCGAGTTGCTGTTGTTCATGCGCAGCAGCGTGCCAGCCGGGCCGGTGGTGCCCAGAATGTTCAGGTTCTGGAACTGCACTGCCGTCGTGGTTCCAGCCCCTGTGTAGCGTTCACTCTGGATGATGGCCTGGCCCACGTTTTCCGCCACGGTGACGGTCAGGCCGGTGTAGGTGGTGGTGGCGCTGTTATGGCGCAGGCGCAGATCCGGGATCTGGTTGCCGTTGAAGTTGTTGGCGTAGTTGCTGTGCAGGATGATCTCACTGGCCGTGCCCTGGGTGCCGGCGCCGTCCAGATAGAGCCGGCCGCCGTTGAGCTGGATGGTGCCGGTGATGGCGTTGGCCGTGTTCACAAACTGGAAGCCTCCAGGGCCGTCCAGGGTCAGGTTCGCCGCGGTCACCACACCGCCAAAGCGTGAGTTCGGGGTGGAGTGTCCGCCATAGACGATGCCCTCCACCGCCGTGGAGCCATTGCCGAAATAGATGTTCGTCGTGTTGAAGTCCACACGGTTGCCGTCGTCACTGCCAAGGATGAGACCGCCACTGTGGATGTTGATCTGGCCGCCGTTAAAGATCATGTCATTGGTGCTGGACTCCTCATCCACACGCAGGGCATACACATTCTTGGTGCCGGTGAGCGTGGTGTCACCAAAGCCGCCGGAGAACTGCACCACGTCCGTGGCGGTCACGCTGCTCAGGAAAGCGTCACCCGTGCCGGCCGTGACCGTTCCGGTGATAAAAGGCGCGTTGGTGAAGCCGGTGACTGCGTTGTAGCTCAGGAAGGTGCGCCGCGTGGCGTTGATCATCCAGGGGGCCACGATGCCGTTTGTCAGTACGGGATCACCACCGGTCAGGATGAGCTTCATCGACTGAATGTTGATGGAGCCGAGCTCGTTGGCGTTTTCACGGATGGTCAGCGTGCTCTGGCCGTCGCGGGTGATGCTCGGCGTGTAGAGCAGGATCTGCCCGCCTGTGCCGTTGCGCTCCAGCGTGATGCCTGCGCCGCCCTTGACAGTGATGGTGCCCACCACCTCCTGGTTCACGCGGGCATTGTGGTTGATGAGGTTGATGCCAGCGCCATCAAGCACAAGCGGCGTGGTGTCCCCCAGCTTGTTCTCCGTGATCGCAAGGCCGAGGTTCGAGTCATTGAGACGCGAGTTAAAGATGCTGTCCGCCACATCCATGCTGTAGTCCAGGCGCAGGTTGCCGCCGGGACGCAGGTTGAGCGTGCTCGTTTGAGTTCCCGCATCGTTCGTTAGGCGTCCAGCACCACGCAGCGTGAGACGGCCATACACATCAAAGGAGGGGGAGGTGGTGTCACCCGTGATCTCCAGCAGGCCGCCGATGGAGCCGCCGTCCGCCACACGATAAATGGTGGTGCTGCCGGTGTAGTTCTGATCTCCATAGAAACGGACGCTGGCACCCGAGCCGGCCGGAGTGGCGCCATTGTAGATGGGATCTTTCCCGACCACCACGGAGGCCGTTCCGGTGACCACACCTGAGTTCGTGATGCTGAGGATGCCGGCTGAGGTGGAATTGAAGCGGTAAATATTGTCCAGACCGGCGCCGAGGGTGGTGGGCGTGTAGTAGGTATTGCTCAGCGCGGCGAGGCCCCAGTTGCCATTGCCCACGCGCGCCATATTGATCGGCGTGGTCCAGGCACCTTCGGAAAGTCCCAGGGCGATGGAACCGTCCGTCAGGGAGCGCAGGCCATAGTCAGTGATCAGTGCATCCGTCAGCAGGTCCACACGGGTGGTGGAACCACGCTCGGAGCCGTAGATGCGCACTTCCTGCCCCTGCGCGGTGAGGACGTTGGACGGCGAGTTGAGGCGGATCGTCGAGCCCTGGTTCACAATGATGTCCCCGGTGCCGGCGTTTGCCGTGGAGAGAGGAACAAAAGTCGTTCCTGGGGAACGGACGTCATCCAGCCCGCGGGTGCCGAAGAGCAGCGTGCCGCCGGTCACGACCAGACCGCCGCGCCAGCTGGCGCTGTTGTCGCCACCGATGGCGAGATCAGAGCTGCCGATCTTGTTCAGCGTGTAGCCATTGTCACCATCAGTGATGGTGCCGGCAAAGACGCCCGCGGCATCCATCTGCACACGCGCGTGGTTGGTCAGCGTGATCGTGCCGTCAAATCGCGGAATGAAGGTGTTTCCACCGGTCATGAGGAACCGCTGCACATCGAGGGTGAGGTTGTTGAAGGTTAGCAGCTTGTTGCTGCCGCCGCCGGTCGCACGGTCGGTGTCAAAAATGGAGTCTCCACCCTGATGGATGACGTTGTTGCCGATGTTGATGCGCTGCGCGTTGCTCGAGCTGTCACCGATGGCGCGCACCTCCCACTCACCGCCGCGCAGATACACCGTGGCCGTGCCGGGTATGGCAGAAGTATTGGCCGTGGGTGTGGCCCATGAGTTGTCATTCATCCAGGTCGTCAAGACACCACGGTCGACGCGCACGGTTTCGATCGAGTTGGGTTTGTTGCCATTGATGTTGTCCAGCGTGAGCCGCCCGGCTCCCACCTTGACCAGCGTGGAGCCCGCACCGCCCAGGATCTGGCCGTTGAAGGTCTGGCTGCCGTCATCACGGCCTACCGTCAGCGTGGCGGTGCCGAGGTTCAAGGTGCCGGCAGAGAACTGAAAGGCGCTGCTCGGATTCACCGCCGAGATGTTGCCAAACTCCTGGTCGTTGTTGTTGAGCAGGATCTCAGTTCCGGGTGACATGATCACCAGCGAGCCCGTGGTGCCGTTGAGGTTGGAGAACATCGGCAGCGCATTGGGAACCGTGAAGCTGATGGTGCCGCGGTTAAGCTCAAGATTTCCCTGGAACTGCTGCACGGAGCCGATCTCCAGCGTGCCCGGGCCAAACTTGGTGAAGACGGTGCTCAGCGTGTTGGTCGAATTGTTGCGCGTGTTCACCACCGGCACGTTGAGGCTGGAAACCGCCGCATTGTCCACGTAGATATTCATCTGCGTGTTGCCGATGCTGATCCGTGAGCCTGCCGCGCCGTTGATGTCAGCGCCCGCGTTGAGGATCATGCCGCCGCCGTTGGCGGAGGTGGCGTTGTCACCGAGATTCAAGGTGAAGGTGCCGAGATTGACGTTCGCATTCGTGCGGAAGGCGAAGACGGAGCGGTCAGCCGTGAGGGTGCCGCCAGTCGCTCCTGCGTCGAAGACCTGAGTCGGGCCGGAGGCGGTGTCGAGATCGCCCGTGCCGCCGTAGCTGCCGGCGAGGCTGACAATGTTGTCGCCGCTTGTGGTCACATAGTGCGCGGCATTGGCGGCACCCGAGGCAGCGTGCACGGCCCAGGGGCCGACGATGCCATTCGCCAGGGTCGGCGCGTTGGTGAAGGCGAAGATCTCATTGGTGTTCAGCGAGCCCGTGGTCGGAACAAACGTGATGCTGCCCGCGCCGCTGCGGGCGAGAGAGTCAAACCTGAACGTCGTGACGCCGCCTGCGGTAGCATCGACCCCCAGGCGCGCGCCGCCGCCGGTGGTCAGCACACCCGCCGTGGTGGTAGTGGCACCGCCTATGCCGGCGAGCCTCAGTTCCCCGTCCGCCATGGTGATGGCAGCTGTTCCAAAGGGGCTGCCCACAGCCTGCGCAGTGCCGATAAGTGTGCCCTGGGAGACCGTGGTGGTTCCACTGTAGGTATTGGCATTGGTGAGGAACACCGTGCCGCTTCCCTGCTTGTCGATGCCAAAGCCTGCTCCGCCGCTGATCACACCGCTGAAAGTGGTGTCTCCCCCGACGATGGAGGTGAGTGCCACGCCGCGGGTGGAGAGGTTGATGCCGCCGCTGAAGATCTTCGCCCCGGCATCGAGACCCCCGATCGTCTGCAGGCTGCCGGTGGCAGTGTTGATGATGTTGCGCCCGAAGTTCGTCGTGCCAGACAGCAGCAACTGCGAGAAGGTGGCACTGCGCATGTTGACGTCCGTGGTGGCCGTGCCGAGTGCGGTGCCGTTGCCAAGCACCAGGTAACCATTGCTGATCACGGTGTCAAAGGCGGTGGAGCTGGTACCATTGAGCCAGAGCGTGCCCTGCTCAAATTTCTCCAGGATGTTGGCTGCGGAGTTGGAGACGATGGCCCCGTTGACAGTGGTCAGGGCGCCGCGGGTGCGCAGGACGATGCTGCGGTTGAGATTGATGTTGCCAGTGATGGTGGTGCTGTAGCCGTTGGCACCGTCAAAATAGATCGCGCTGCTGGTGCCGCCGCTGGTGGTGTAGGTGCCCGCATGGCCGATCGTGAGGCTGGGGATCTGCACCACTTGATTCTCCGAACCGGCACTGGTGGGACCCACCACGATCACACGCGTGCTGCCGTCATTGCCGCCGCTGGTCGTCAGAGCATTGTTAAACAGGAACGGACCGCTGCCGTTGATTCGATACTCGACGTCGGTGCGGCGGTCGCTGTTTGAGGTCAGCTGAATGCTGCCTGTGCCTGCGGCGCTTGTGTTGGAGAGCACCACGCGGCCCTGGGTGACGATCAAACCACCGTCAAAAGTGTTCGCCCCGTTGAGCACCAGCACGCCGCCATTGTTCTTGCGCAGCGTCTGCAAACCCGTGGCCTGGTCGCCGATGATGCCGTTCACGGTGAGCAAGCCCGCACCCGCCTGGAAGCTGTTGTCAACGCCAACGGTGAGATCGATCGTGTTGGCCGAGTTGTTGAACACGATGTTGTTCACGGTGAGGTCGGTGAAATTAGTGCCGATGGACAGCACTTGCAGCGTGCGGCTGGCATCAAAGGTCAGATTTCCCAAGGTGACGGTGTTGTAGCTGCCGCCATCCAGCGTGCTGGTGCGGACCGTGCTGGTGCCGCCGCCGATGTTGAGATTGCGGCCGCCATACTGGGTGCCCACATTACCCCCAAAGGCACCCCCCTGCGTGTCCAGGCGGAGCTCGCCTGCCCGCAGGTTGATGTCAAAGCTGCCAGAGCCGAGGGAATCGTTTTCACCTGCCCACAAGATGCCACCCTGACCGACGGTGACCTGACCGGAAAAGGCCTGGGCCTTCGGGATGTAAACCGTCCCGTCGGTGTAGTTGCGGTCCGTCGCATCAGGTGCGCCGACGATGAGCGGGGTGGGCACTCCCAGCGCCGTGTCAGAGAGAACGTTGGCGTTGGCGATGGTGAGGACACCGCCATTGCTAGTGTGACCACCCAGACGGTAGGCAGGGGCCGCGGTCACCGTCCCTGTCTGGGTTCCTGTGCCGCCTGAGGGGGACAGCGTGCTGCCCGTGAAAGTGCCGTTGCCATTGTCCGCGCCGAACCACGCTTCCACGTTCGGAGCCACGGTGCGGATCTCGCCGGGCACATCTTTTCGGAAGTCGTTGTTGCCGCTGATCGTGACCGTCACACGGCGGGCCTGCCCGGACTGGTTGTTCGCGATCAGGATGTTGTTAGGCCCGCTGCCCAGGGGGCCGCTGGTGGAGTTCAAACTGCTGAAGGCGATCTGCTCACCCGTGCCGTAACCTGCGCCGAAGGAGATGGCGGCCGGCGTGTCATTGCTGGTGTTTTGAAGAATGATCATCTGGCGGACGCCGATGTTCACGGGTGACTCGACCCGGAGATAACCATCTGGTGCGACCTGGATGTCATTGCCGCTCACATTGGCACCTGCCGTGCCAGCGCCGCGCAGCCAGAGCTGCCCCTGGTTGACGATGGTGCCGTTTTCGTAGGTTTTGGCGGTGTCAAACACCAGCGTGCCGCCACCGCGCTTCACCAGGGAGCCGTTTTGCATGTCACCGGCCATGATCACCAGCGCGCCGCGCTCCGTGCCTGAGCCGCTGCCATCCACGCGGACATATCGCTGCTCGCCACCGAAGTCGAGGGTGTTCATGAAGGTGAGGGCATGAGTGGATGCACCGCCCACGTTCAGGCCGAAGATGCCTGGATTGAAGGCGGGACTGCCCCAGGTGATCGTGCCGCCGGCACCGCCGAGATTCACCGTGACGGGCGCCCCGTAGGCGTTGATGCCCGAGCTGCCGCCACCCACTCCACCACCACCGAGGAACTGCACCTGGCCAGGGCCTGTGCCGAGCGCGCGGGAAAAATCATCATCTGTCTCATAAGCTGCGGCCGAGTTCGGAGAGCCGCCGAAATTCAAATTCCCGGAGCCAAGCGCCGTCGCAAGAGAGCCGATGACTCCACGAAACACACCTTCATTGAGGTAGGTCGTGCCTGTGTAGCTGTTGCTGGTCAGCATGGAGGTGATACCGCCGCCCGTTTTCACCAGATCAATCGGACCGGTGATGTCCGCCGAGATGTTATGGGAAACGATGGCTATGTCATAAAGCGTCCCGCCGCTGCTGGTGATGCTGGTGGCGGCGATGGTGTTCGTGCCGCTGCTGCTCATCATCCCCCCGGACGTGATGTCCAGCGTGTCCCCCGCAGCACCGATGGCGACACCACCGGCGATGTTCAGGGAGTTGATAGTCTTGGCACCAAAACCCGTCTGCACCGCTGTGGGGCGCACATTGTCCGTGGCGAGCGCGCTGGAGATGGAAGTGGGCGAACCGGTGAGGGCCGTGTAGCCATTTCCAGCGGTGAAATCATACTTCACAAACTCCCCGCCCGTGCCTGCGGTGCCGGTGTAAGTGTAAGCCCAGCCCCCGACAAAGGGAACGTCCGCCGAGATGGCAGAGTTCAGAATGCGATGTTTCGTGCCCGCGCCCAGCGCCGTGCCGATGAGGCTGTCCACAAACAGCTCGAGCGTAGTGCCGGGATTGGGAACCGAGATGTCGGCAAAGGTCATCTGCACGCTGCCAGCGTCCGCCGACCGGAAACCAATGCGGTTATGACCACCGGTGATCGTGGTCGTGCCAAACCCTTGAATGACCGCGTAGTCATAGAAATTCGTGGTCGTGGTGCTGAAGGAGGCGTTGTCGATGTAAACCTGGCTGCTGGCCATGGAGATCGGAGCCGTGGTGGAGAAGCGGCTGTTGGCCGTGCTGTTGCTGTTATCATCGTTGGTGGCGCTGCCGGCAGCGTTGCCAAAGCCTATGCGCAGCCAGGAGTTTCTCAGGTTCAGCGCGGAGACATCCGCATAGGGCGCGTTGGCCAGCACATCCGTGCCATAGTCGGCGCGGATCTCACCCAGCGTGGAATTGATCGTGCCGGAGTAACTCTGGCCGGCCGCGATGCTGCGAAGCCGCAAGCCGCCAATGCCATAGTGGTTGATGGCCGATGCTCCGGAAGCCGCACCCGAAACATCCACGAAGCCGACGCCGCCGGCTGTCAGCTCATTGCTCACATTCAAGGCGCCAGACAGCGTCAGGGTCCCCACCTGGTCATTTTGAATGCGCGCCGCGCTCGCCAGGGTGATGATGCCGTTGACGGCAGGACCGTTGGCACCCATGAAGCCACGCAGGGCACCGTTGTTGCGGAATCCATTGCCGTTCAGCACAATCGGTTCGGCAGGGTTGCCAATGCCTCCGGAGCCGAGCGCATCAGGGCCGAGTGCCAGCGTGGCGCCTGCACTCACCGTGGTGCTCCCGGCAGTGGTTCCAAGCACAGCGCCGTCATTCGCCAAAGGCACGAGGAGAGTCATGCCGCCGTTCAGAGTGTTGGCCCCGGTGTAGGTGTTCGCGCCGCGCAGGACGAGCATGCCGTCACCGCCCTTGATGATGCCTGTGCCCGTGCCACTGACCACGCCGGTCAGCACGAGGGCACCATCATTGACATTGATGTTGGTGTTGTTCGTGAGCGTGATGTTGGAGCTGACGACGTCGAAGGTCTGACCGGACTTGTTGATGGTCGCGGTGCCACCGTTGTTCATCACCAGTGAACCGCCCGTGCCTGGAGCGATCGTGTAGGCATGCTGTCCACCGGCATCCCCTAGATTCAAGGTGCCGAGCGTGACCGCGCCATTCAGGTTGATGGTCTGATTGCCAGTTAGGCTGAGCAGGTTCAGGTTCGCCAGATCACCTGCCAGCGAGGGGATGGCGGGCGGCGTGATGTAGTCACTGTTGGATGTCCAGTTGTACAAGTGCTGCCAGGAGTAGATCCCCGGTGTGCCGGACTGTGACACGCCCCAGTCAACCGTCGCCGAGCGCAGAGGAACCTGACCTGAGATCACGAGCAGCAGCGAGAGAGCAGTGACGGGCAGTTTCGCGGAGGCTCGGAACCATGGCAGGATGGAGCTATGACGGAAGATCATGGTTGTGACGGAATGACAAAGGGCTGGTTAGGCCGCGTCACCTAGACATCTGGGGATCAAAGATCTGGGAGGGATGAAAAGGCTGGGCGGAGGAAGAAGCCACTGTGTCATCCTCCCCCTCTTCCAGGCCACAAGCGCGCTCTTTGCGCTCATCTAAACCCGGAGCTTATCAGCACTAAAGGCTTTGCTTATATTTTGCGAAATCGCACCTGATGCATCGCTCAGGGCCGCAATCCAACATGACCTCGAAAAGAAGCATGAGCGGGACCAATCCGGGGATGAATCGCGGGTGCGCCTACATCCCACTAAGGCGCTTGGCTTCATGCCAACGAATGGCCCGCCGCACGACGGCGGAACCGTCTTCAAGCGTGAGCTTGGTTTTGATGTTCATCTTGTGCACATCCACCGTCTTGGGGCTGATGCGGAGGATTTCAGCCACCTCGTGGGTGCTCTGACCCTCTCCCAGCAAGCGGAAGACCTCAAGTTCGCGGTCGGTGAGCTGCCCAAGCTCGTCATCAGCACCGGAGGAGAGGCCGCCGCCTGTGGCATAAGCCAGCACAATGTCCGCTGACATGCTTTCACTGACGTAGATGCCGCCGGCCTTCACGCGGCGGAAGGCTTTCTCATACTCGGCATGCAGGGCGTCCTTCCGCAGGTAGCCGCGCGCGCCTGCCTTCAGGGCACGATGCGCGTAAAGCTTCTCGTCATGCATGGTGAGGACGATCATCTGCAGCTTGGGATAAAGCGCATGCGCGTCCTTGATGAGCTCGAGGCCGTTGCGATCCGGCAGGGTGATGTCCACCAGCAGCAGATCCGGCAGGTCCTTGGCCAGCATCTCCATGCCTTCGGCGGTGCTGGCGGCCATCCATGCCCAGGAAAAGTCCGCCGTGGTGGAAACGAACAGCTTGATGCCTTCCCGCATGAACGTGTGGTCCTCCACGATGGCGACACGGCATGGCTGGGAAGGAGACGGGGCATTCATGGAACTTTGGCTGGAGGATGGGTGAAGTGGATGTCCTCGAGTCGGGTTTCACACAACGCCAAAGTTCCAGCGGCAGCGTCAGGACGCGGACGAAACTCGAGATGACCTCCGAGCGCACGTGCGCGCTGGCGCAGGAACTGCATGCCGAGCCCCTTTTCCGTCTCATGCTTCATCAGGAAAGGCGCGCCATCATTCTCCACTTCGATGCGCAGCATTCGATCCACCAGGGTGACACGGGCCTCGATGCGCGTCGGCTTGGCGTGCTTGGCGGCATTCACCACCAGTTCCTGGATGATGCGGAACACATGCGTCTGCACCCAGACCGCGAGAGGCTCGTGCGTGACATCATAAGCGATCTCACAAGCCACGCCATAAGTTCGCACGACCTGATCACGAAGCTCTGACAAGGCTGCGGAGAGCCCTTCCCTTTCCACACCCACGGGCGCGAGACCGTGGGCGAAGCCGCGTGTGATGGCGGAGGCATCCTGCAGCTCACGCGCCACCTCCTCCGCGAGGATGGAGTGTGACGATGCCTCACGTGCGAGCAGATGACTCAGCACGCCGCTCTTCAGCTGTGCCGCGGAGATGCGCTGGCAGACATCGTCATGGATGTCACGGCCGATGCGCCTGCGCTCCGCTTCCGAGGATTCCATCAGGCGGTCCTCCGTCTCGTGCAACTGCTCCACCGCTTCGGCAAAACCCTGGGCGATGGCGGCCAGCTCATCCTTCCCTCCCGGTGGCAGCAGATCCTGACCGACCTTGATGGCCTGGGTGTAGGCCAGCACCTCCCGGACGCGCCGTGCGACCAGCAAGTCCAGCGTCAGCCAGAGCATCAAGCAGGTGGCCGCCAGGAGACAGGCACGGACGAGGGACTCCTGCAAGGCATCCGCGCGTGCGCGATCCAAAGCCAGGGATGAATCATAGGCGAGCACGACGACGCCACGACTGGTCAGGCCATAGCCCGTGAAGAAGGGGAAGACGGCCAGGAGATGCTCGCGGTGTCCATCCCATTCCGTGATGCCTTCCATCAAGGCGCGGGATCGTGCGGCGGCAGACACCGCCGAGGTGAGCGGCGTGTCCGCCAGCTTTTGGCCGCGCCATTGGAGCCTCGAGGCAAACCGCACCACATCCGCCTCATCACACACCAGGCCGAGGGAGAGGTCCTGGGAGACTGCGGCGTAACTCATCTCCAGATCGGCGACACGACGCTGGTCATTGCGAAACAAATACTGCATCACGCCGGAGAGCCGCATGCCGGTGACCTGCGCCTCACGCTCCATGCGCGCCATGCCGCGCTGAACAAGAAGTTGTTCATTACGTGACTTGTCCAGCGCGATGAGCAGCAGCCCGAGCAGGAGCACGCTGAAGGAGATGGTGCCCTTGATGGAACGCATGCCGCTCATAAGGAGAGCTCCTCCAAAAGGGAGCTGTCCAGCCACAGGCCAGGCATCGCGACCTCACGCTGGGTGCGCTCCCTCCGGCTGAGGCGCATGAGTTCGGTGATGGCCTTGGAGATGCCTTTCCCCTGCTGCTTCATCAATGCCAGATTGTCTTCGATGCTCAAATGATGCACGCGCGAGATGATGTCCGCCAGCTCATCGGGCTGCAGTTCCTGACGGCGCAGCACGGCATCCATGCCCGCGCAGGTCTGCGCCGCACGCAATGCCGGCATCATGGCGAAATGCGCGCGCAGCAGTTCCTTCAAATCCTGACGGTGCGCCTTGAGCGCAGGGGTCTTCACCACCAGCACGCGGTAAATGGGTGTCTGCACCGAGGTGGAGTCCTTCAGGACGTGCGCACCATCCGCCACGATCCGGGTCATCCAGGGTTCGGAGACCACGACCGCCGCCACGTCCCCCCGAGCCAGGACATCCACCATCTCCGGTTGCAGGATCGAGACCATCTCGATGTCCGCCATCTTCATCTCCGTGCTGGCAAGAATCTCGGCAAGGAGGTGCTGTCCAGGTCCGCGAAGGTCCACGCCCACGCGCCTGCCTTTCAGATCATTCATGGAGTGGATGTTGTTCCGGGCGATCACGGCATCCGCGCCCTTGGATTCATCCAGCACACAGATGACGCGCAGGTCTTCATCATTCTCCAGCAAGGTCACGACGCTTTCGAGGGACATCACCGCGGCATCCACCACCCCATTGTCCAAGGTGCTGGAAAGCGCGGAAGGCCAGGTGACCTCCATCCACTGGAAACGGCTGTCCGGCAGCATGCCGCGCTCACGTGCGAGCAGCAGGGATTCAGACCCTGTCCACATGCCGATGGCCACGCGCAGCGGGCTGTCCTGACCATGCCGGGGCAGCCATTGCGCCAGCACGAGCAAGGCGGCTCCAAGCAGCACGACCAGGCATCTGCCAGGGCTCAACGATCGACGAATCATTTGCCATCAATCAATGAGAAAAGACGGACCTAGGCAAGCTTTGATTCGCGCGGCGGCAGGTTTACACGCCACGGACTAACCACAAGTGGACTCAAGGCTGCATGGCGTGCAGACGCACTGGTGCGAACCGCCCGTCCTGACGGACACGCCGAAAGGGCGCGTGAACCTAACCAATGTTATTCAAAATCGTTCGGTGCGCCCAAGGGGCTCCCGTCATCAGGCGGCCATCACGGGCGTGGGACCGCTGAGGGGGGAGGTGCCAGGAGGGGTGAGCTGACGGGTGAAGGTGTCCGGCGCATGCGCGGTCTTCACCGCTTTGGCCATGGACTTGCTGAGGCCATCGAGCGAGTAGGGCTTCAGCATGATGTCCACTGGCGGGCAGCGGCCTTCGCCAAGGATGGTGAATTCATCAGGATCGATGACGAAGCCGGAGCAGATGACGATCGGCACATCGTTTCCAGAAGCACGGAGCTGCTTGAAAGTATCGCGACCACTGAGCTTGGGCATGTAAATGTCGAGCAGGAGCGCGTCGATCTTCTCCCCGCTGCGCAGGACGATATCCAGAGCCTGCTGGCCGTCTCCGGCCTCCAGCACACGATAGCCGAGGAAGCTGAGCATGTTCACCGCGATGGCGCGGACAGGAGCCTCATCATCCACCACCAGGATGGTGCCGCGCTGGCCGGCAGGCGCCGCCATGGAGCGTGGATCAAAGCCCGGGACGTCTTCCTCAATGTTTTCCGGATCGCTCGTGCGGGGCAGGAAGATGCGGAACTCGGTGCCCTTGCCTTCCACCGTGTCATACTCGATCCAGCCGCCGTGCTCACGCACGATGTCCTGGGCCATGCTCAGGCCGAGGCCAGTGCCGCGACCCGCGTCCTTGCTGGTGAAGAAGGGCTCGAAAATGCGCTGGCGCATCTCCTCAGGGATGCCTGATCCATTGTCACGCACGGCGATCATGGCGAACTCCGCGGTATCACCGCCTTTTGGCGCGCGATGCATGACATTCTCAATGCCGATCTCGATGATGCCCTCATTCGCGGGCAGCGCATCACGCGCATTGATGCAGAGGTTTAACACCACCTGCTCAAGCTGGGTGGCGTCCGCGAGGGCGAAGGAAGCATCCATGCCAGCGCGAATGCGGACGGTGACACGGGGATCCACACTGTGACGAAGGAGGCTCTGCACATCAGCGAGCATCTTTTTCAGGTTGGTGACCTTGCGGAGTTGGTTCCCACTGCCACGGCGTGAGTAGCCGAGGAGCTGCTTCACCAGATCCGCAGCACGCTGCGTGGCCTGGTTGGCGCTCTGCAGCTTGTCACGCACGTCCGCATTGCCGGAGGTTCCTGGGTTGAGCTCCGCCAGCGTCAGGTTGCCCCGGATGGCAGTGAGCATGTTGTTAAAGTCATGGGCGATGCCGCCGGCGAGCTGGCCGATGGTGCCTAGCTTCTGGGATTCACGGAGCTGCTTCTTCAAGCCGCGCACCTCGCTGCAGTCACGCACCATCCAAAGACGACCGATGACGTCTCCTGCATCTGTCTGCATGGGAGCGGTGCGCACGGAAAAGACACGCTGCTGAGTGTCTGAGGTCTCAGCTTCCACTTCATCACGAAGCTGCGGATTGGTCTCCGCGCTGGCGATCCACTGGAGCATGCGGTCCTTCTCCATGAAACGATTGGCGATGGCCTCCATGAGCTGCTTCACTCCGCGGCCGCCCATCTCCTCGAGAGGAGCGCCAAGAAATTCATCCAGCTTGGCATTGGAGGCGATGATGCTGCCATTGGCGTCCACCACGGCGACGCCCTCATCACTGGCGGCGAAGATCCCCTGCAGGGCGGTGAAGGCCTCACGCACGAGGCGCTCTGCATTCAGCAGACGCTGGGAGGTCTGGCTGGCATGACTCTCGGCAGCACTCAGGCTCTGGCGGTGTTTGGCAAAGAGCATGTTGATGTCACAGCGGAGCTTCCAGAAATCCTGGGGAAGCCAGTCGGAGACATCCTTGGTGGGCGGCACGCCGCGCATGACGCTGGCGGTGGCATTCATCACAGCGGCGACGGGCTTCAAGGCCCAGCCACTGATGAGGTAGCTGCCGATGAACACTCCCGCGAGCAGCACAAAACCCCAGGAACTGAAGAACCAGTCCAGGGAATTACCCATCAGCTTGGCCGCGCCGATGGCGGGCAGCCAGCCGAACAAGATCAGCGGGAGGAGGAGGCGAACACGGAGCGAGTTCATACGGGAGTGGCAGTGAGGATGACGGGAGGTTGGGCGAGGAAGCTCTGACGGTCCGTGCCACTCAGCGGAGTGGCCGTGCGGAAGAAGGAGAGGGTGCTCAGAGACGCCATCATCTGCTCCCGGGAGGCTGCCAGCAGGCGCTCCACAGCAGTGGACAGGTTCGTCTCCATCCAGGAACTGATCAGACCTTCCACCTCAGAGCGCGATGCGCCTGGAGTGGGTGTGGGATCTGCGGAAGCTGGAACGGGAGCGGCTGGCGGAGCGGACTGGATGCGCTGGAGCTGAGCCTCAAGACCGTCCAGACGGTCCTTCAAGGCGCTGACACCCATGACAGCACCGAAAAGGTCGTTTTTGACCTGCTCGATCTCCTCCTGCAATTCGTGGCGGACGGGGTCCCCAGGGAAGGAGGAAAGCGGAGAGGAGAGGAGGGAGACTCCCCCAGTCTCGGCAGATGAAATTTGTGCAACTGACGAAAGGGATCCGGAAGGTGGCGGGACAATGGACGCTGTTTGAATGGCTTCCTGGAAGCTCATGGCCACGAGATTTTCCGCCGTCTGCGTGGGGAAAGGAGAGGTCAATGGCCGGCGATTGAGCGGGGGGGCGGCCTTCTCACTCTGATGCACGACCATGGCAGCAAGGCCTCTATGACCGCTGTTTTTCTCGGGCAGAAAAATGCCCGCACTCTCGGGAGGTGCCGATGAGGACGGCAGAGGGTCAGCCTGAGACGACAACTTTGGAAGAATCAGGGTGGGGGGAGTTTCCGAGTCTTTGGCGGAGGGAGCCTCTGGCTGAGGCAGGGTGGCGAGCATGTCTGGCCCGTCATGCATCGGAAACGGACTCTTCGGAAGGGAACTGCGGAAGAGGCCTTCACCCTGGGAATCAGGCGTTTGGGCAGACGACGTCACTTCCGCGACCGCTTCTGGCTTGGGTGCCGGAGAGCGTTTAGAATTGAAGAAGGAAAAAGCCAGAGGCATGATTTATGTGAGAATTATGTGAATTTGTCATAATTTTTATAAACTGTAAAGTCGGAAAGTTAGTTTTACCGAATTATCTCGCATGCTGTAATCTGCACGGGAGTCTAAATTTTCAACTAAGGTAGATAAAACCTAGGCAGCATAAGGGTATAAGGCAGATCTTGAGAGCGGGGGCTTCTATCATCCCTAGCAGACGCGGATGAACTAAGGAGCAGAGGCTACTGCCAGCGAGTGTGCAGAAGCCGGACAAAGAACGGACTGAAGGCCAAAAAAACAGGGGTGCTGCGGACGGCTGATCAGTTTGGTTCAGAAAATGGGCATTGTCCTGCGGGTGATCGTAAGTTCCCTGTCTCCTCGCTAATAAGGGGAAAACGATGCAGCGAGACAATGAGGCCATGGAGGCCATGGAGGCCTTTTAAGGATTCAATGAAGCTCAGGTCGGCCTTCCCAGCCTTCAGCTATTCTCCGCAGACCGGCATGTTTTCATTCAGATCCAGTCCCGTTGAGGCCTCGCAGGCTTCTTGCCTGGCGGCAATTTTCCCGTCGTTTTTCTTGTCACTGGATGCGGGGTGGCCTATGAAGAAAAATTGTATTCCCTGAGGAGGTTTCCCGCATCTGCATCCCTCCTCTCTGAAGAGGCATCATCCACTCCCCGGAACCATGAGTTTTTCCCGTTTGTTTGCAGTCCTGGCCCTCCTGGTCGGCGTCATCTGCGCCCCAGGTGCGTATGGGCAGGGCTTTCTGGACTCCCTGTCCAGTGACCTGAATATTGAGGGCCTGGAAACCACCTATGACCCGACCACGGGTCTGGCGATTGCCAAAGGTGATGTGCACATCACCTACGCGGATGTGCAGATCCGTGCCGGCCAGGCCAGTTACAATGCGACGACGGGGGAGGTGATCGCCCGGGAGAATGTGGTGATTTGGAAGGCTGGCGCGACCTACAAGGGAGACAACATCATCTACAACACCAACTCCGGTGAGATCAGCGGGGATGCCGTGCGGAGCAGTCTGCCGATGGAGGTGGGCAATCTTTTCTATGAGACTGATCGCTTTACCAGTGAGACGAAACTGGTGCAGAAGGTGGAGGGTGGTGAGACCTTCCTCACGACCCATGACTCTGAAGACCCGAACTTCCGCATGCGGGCACGCAGCCTGACCATCAAGCCTGGTGATCGCGTGGTGCTGCGTGGCGTGACCATCCTGGCCGGTGATACTCCGGTCTTTTGGCTCCCTTATCTGTCCCAACCGCTGGAAGAGGAAGTGGGCTACCGCTTCAATGTCGGTCAGCAGAGCCGCTGGGGTGCTTTCATGCTGAACCAGTACAATGTGATCCACGGTGATCACACGATGGGCCGCTACCACCTGGACCTGCGCTCCGCCCGTGGGGTGGCCGTGGGTGTGGACTGGCTCTCCATGCGCCACAAGAAGAACTGGAACAACTTCACTGGCCTGAAGCTTTATTACCTCAAGGACAACGACCCCGATAAAAACAAGTCCAGCATCCCGCGTGGCCCGGTGCCGGAAAACCGCTATCGCGTGAATTTCCAGCACCGCATCTACGTGCCGGGTCCGGAGAAGAGCACGTGGTATCTGGACTTCGACATCAATAAGATCAGCGACCAGCACTTCTACGAGGACTTCTTCTTCAATGACTTCCGTGAGACGCCGGAACCCGACAACCAAGTCTCTCTCGTTCATACTTCCCCGACCTACGTGGCCTCGCTGATGGCACGCTTTCAGGCGAACGACTTCTATACCGTGGGTGAGAAGCTGCCGGAACTGGCGATCGACTGGACCCGCCGTCCCCTCTGGAACACCGGTCTCTTCCATCAAGGCAACCTGAGCCTGGGCTATTATCGGGATCAACTGAGTGATGGCCGCCGCAACACGCTGCAGGATATCAGTGAGTATGCCACCAACCGCTTTGCCGGGGGTGCCCAGGTGGATTCACTGGATGCCCTGACCATTGACTTTTTGGGGCTGCCCAGCGGCACGGTGCCGGGAGTTCCTGAATTTGTCCGCGCGCTCGGCCTGACGGACAATCTGCTCGGTGACGTCAACTTCACCCGCCTCCACACCTACCACGAGCTGCTTTACCCCAAGACCTTCTTTGGCTGGCTGAATGTCGTGCCACGCGTGGGCGCAGGCTTTACCCATTATGACGGCATTGATGGCAGCGTGAATCGTATCGACGCGGCAGGCAACCCATCCGGGATCAACAGCTTCACCCGCGGCATCCTGCATGCCGGTCTGGATGTCTCTTTCAAGGTCTCCAAGACCTGGGACGACTACCAGAGCGAGAAACTGGGCCTCGATGGTCTCCGCCATGTGCTGCAGCCCTACATCAATGTGTCCTATCTGAACACGAATGATCCAGATGGTTATATCCCGAAGGTGGACCGCCTCTCCGCCACCACACGCCCACGCCCCCTGGATGTGCCGCTCTACTCTGCTGTGGACAGCCTGAGTTCCTGGAGCATCGCACGCCTCGGCCTGAAGAATTTCCTCCAGACGCGTCGTGACTACACCAGCGAGGGCAACGGCCGCTTCTCCGCTTCCACAGATGAGCCCCTGCAGACCTACACGTTTGCAGGCATGAACACATATGTGGACCTCTTTGGCCGTGATCCAGAGTTTAACCGCAGCCTTTCCAACCTGTACAATGAGCTGTTTTTCCGCCCGGTGCCTTGGGTTAATTTCTGGATGGACATGCAGATCCCTCTGGGCAACGACGACGGTAACTTCACCGAGTTCAACCAGGGCGTGACCTTCATGCCGACGAATTTCATGTCGTTCACGCTGGGGGGCCAGTTCGTGAATGACAATCCTTACTTCCAGGACTCCAACCTGATCTTCTCCCGCGTGTACACCCGCTTCAATGACAACTGGGGCTTCTCCATGAACCACGTGTTTGAAGGTGATGACGGCACCATGGAATTCCAGAGCTATAGCATCACCCGTGACCTCACGAGCTGGATCGTCTCCGTGGGCGGCATGATGCGCAACAACCGCGGTGGCCAGGTGGACAGCGGCATCATGCTCTCGCTGACGCTGAAGGACTTCCCCAACCTCACCATCCCGCTGGACATCGACCCGAACCCCTCGGGCCGCGGTGGAAATCAGTGACCGGGCAGGTCTGACCTGCATCCAGAAACGCGCTTAAAGACTCAGAAGACCGAAAGGACCTCCAATGCGGGGTCCTTTTTGTCTTTCATATTCTGACCGGCGTCAGCTTCCCGTGTCACACTTTTCTCGAATATAGAGTTTCCACAGAGGCTGTCCCCGCTTTCTGTTCCGGCCTGTTCCCCTTTGTCATTTCCCTCACATGAAGCTCACCATCATCGGTTCTGGTTACGTCGGACTCACCACAGGCGCCTGCTTTGCCGAAGTGGGCCATCATGTCGTCTGCGTGGACAATGACCCGCGCAAGGTCGAGACCCTGCTCGCCGGCCAGATCCCCATCTATGAGCCGGGCCTGGAGTCCCTGGTGAGGAAGAACGTGGCGGCGAAGCGCCTGCGCTTCACCACCAGCACCGAAGAAGGCGTGGATCATGGCGAGGTGCTCTTCATTGCCGTGCCCACACCTCCGCAGGCTGATGGCAGCGTGGACCTGAGCTTCATCGAGAAGGTGGCTCGTGAGATTTCCCAGTTCCTGGACAGCTACCGCGTCATCGTGGACAAGAGCACCGTGCCGGTGAAAACCGGTGAACGTGTGGCGCAGACCATCCGCCGCTATGCCAAGCCGGGCGTGGAGTTTGATGTGGTGAGCAATCCGGAGTTCCTGCGTGAAGGCAGCGCCGTGGCAGACCTCATGAAGCCGGACCGTATCGTCATCGGCGGGAACACGGACCGCGCCATCGCGCTGATGCAGAAGGTGTATGAGCCTTTTGCCGCGCCGGTGCTGGTCACAGACATCAACAGCGCCGAGCTGATCAAGCATGCCGCGAACAGCTTCCTGGCCCTCAAAATTAGTTATGCCAACGCCCTTGCCGAGATCTGCGAGGCCAGCGGCGCGGATGTGCTGAAGGTGGCCGAAGGCATCGGCGCGGACAGGCGCATCGGCCGCGACTTCCTGAACGCGGGTCTTGGTTATGGCGGCTCCTGCTTCCCGAAAGACATCGCCGCCTTCATCGCCATCGCGGACCAGATGGGCACGCCCTTCACCCTGCTCAAAGAGGTGCAGCGCATCAACCAGCGCCAGCTCGACCGCTTCATCGATGGCATCCGCGAAGCCCTTTGGGTGCTGAAAGACAAGAAGCTCGCCGTCTGGGGTCTGGCCTTCAAACCGAACACGGATGACGTGCGCTCCTCCGTGGCCATCAACGTCGTCGAAAAACTGGTCTCCGAAGGCGCTGACGTCACCGTCTATGATCCCAAGGCCATGGACAAGGCCAAGGAGCTCCCCTTTGCCTCCAAGGTCAAGTTTGCCACAAGTCCGCTGGAAGCCGCCACCGGTGCTGAGGCTCTCATCATCGCCACCGAATGGCCCGAGTTCGCCTCCGTGGACCTCAGCCAGCTGCGCGCCGCCATGCGCGCCCCCATGATCTTCGACGGCCGCAACCTCATCGACCCCGTGGCCGCCTCCGACTTCGGCTTCCAGTATCGCGGCATCGGCCGTGGCGTGGTGGAGACGCGGTCTTGAAGATTCCGGTAAAGGATGCCGCCTCTTGTTCGCCTCTCTTTATTACAGGATTAACAAGATCGCAGGATTAACAGGATAAGAACTCAATCCTGTAAATCATGTTAATCCTGTAAAAGTGCCCGCCCCTACCAAGCGAGCCAAGCCCTGCCCACCTGCCTTCATCATGGAACCCATTCTCAAGCGTCTCTTTCTGGCCGTGCTGGTCGTGGTCCTGCCGCTCGGGTTTCATAGTGCCGTGGGGCATGAAACAACCATGAGACGCAACTACGTGACCTGGTTTGGCGTGCGCCTCACACCCTACAAGGTCACGGACGACGACCTGTCCCTGTGGATCAAAAACACCGTCGGCCACCACCCGGCGACCGAAGAGTGGACGCAGACCACTCTTGGCGTGTGGTGGTTTCCTGGGGTGATCGGCACGCCACCTGGGAACTGGTTCTACCTCCACAATATGCCCGACCTGTATCTCAAGGCCAAGTCAGAGGCTGACAAACAGAAGGTCATGGGATTTGCCCGGCAGATCGTCGAAGCCAAAAGCCCTATGGAGAAGTCAAAGATGTACGAATCTTGGCAGGACGAGCTTGTAAAGCTCACCCAATAGACTTCTCCACAAAGGTTCCTGCGGGGAGCGGGAGACCCGACCGAACTCCACCTTGCCCGAAAGCGGTTCTGTGGCATGTTACCGGCTCCCCGTATCTCCGCACCTTGGGCTTCGGCCCCTCCCCCTGACCGCTTGTGAACGTCCGTCGCCTCTCCGTTGAAGTCCTTGAAGCCTGGCAAAAAACGCCGCGCTACGCCGCTGACCTGCTGGATGATAAAACCCGCCAGGCTGCCCTTTCAGGGCCGAATGCCGCGTTTCTGCACGACATCGTGCTGACCACGCTGCGGAACCTGACCCTGCTGGATCATTGGGTGGATCACCTGACCAATGGCCGCCACCTGGACCACCGCACCCGCTGGGTGCTGCGCATCGGCCTCTGCCAGCTCATGCTGCTCGGGGTGCCCTCCCATGCGGCCGTGAATGAGACCGTGGCCGCCGCCGGCCGCGCCTCCGCCCTGGTGAATGCCGTGCTGCGCCGGGCCGGACGCGAGATGAACACTCTCCTGGCCAAGCAGAAGGACCTGCCGTTGGCCGTCGCCTATTCCCATCCCGAGTTTCTGATCCGCCGCTGGATCAAGATCATGGGCAAGGTCAAGGCCGAGGCCCTTTGCCAGTGGAACCAGGAGCCTGCCGAGACTTATATCCGGCTGAACCGGCTCCATGATGACGCGGATGCACGCTTGGCGAAGCTGCAGGGCCTCACCGCCCATGCCACGGAGGAGGATTTCTTCCTCGTCAATCCCGTGCCGCGTGAGGCACTGAAGTCCGGCTTCTGCTACGCCCAGGATCCGAGCACCTCCATCGCGCCCAAGATGCTCGGTGCCCTCCCTGGAGAAACCGTCCTGGACGCCTGCGCCGCTCCGGGCGGCAAGACCGCCCTCCTCGCCCAGATGATGCTGGGAGAAGGCAAGCTCATCGCCTGCGATAGCTCCCCCGCCCGCCTGAACCGCCTGCGCGAGAACCTGACCCGCCTGCGTGTCCATAACGCCCAGGTCATGCAGCATGACTTCCTCAGCGCTGACCCACCGCCGTTTGGCAGCCTGCTCTTCGACCGCATCCTGCTCGATGTGCCGTGCTCGAACACCGGCGTCATGCGCCGCCGCATCGATGTCCGCTGGCGGCTCGCCGAGCCCGAGTTTGCCGCACTGGCCCAGACGCAGCGCGGCATCGCCGAAAGCGCCCTCCGCTACCTCAAGCCCGGCGGCAGCCTGGTGTATAGCACCTGCAGCATCGATCCCGAGGAGAACCAGCAGCTCGTCAAAGCCTTCCTGGCCGATCATCCCGAGCTCGAGATGGCGGAAAGCCGCCTCGTCTTCCCGCCCAAGGACCAGATGGACGGCGCCTATGCCGCCAGATTGGTGAAGAAGGCATAGCGCCTGCCACGTCGGGCGTAATGAGCCTCACCATGAAGCTCATCACCCCGGCCGATCTTCAAGCCGCTGCCTCTCACGCCCAGATCCTGGATGTCCGTCTCGAGGAGGACTTCGAGTGCTGTTATGTCCCGGGCGCCACGAACAACTGCGTGTATGAAGTGGCCTTCAAAGATCGCCTCCAAGAAAACATCCCGGATCCCCAGGCCTTCATCTGCATCTACGGCCAGTCCGATGCCAGCCACGAGGCCTCCATGGCCGCGGAGAAGCTGAAGCGCGCTGGCTTCACCGACGTGCGCCTGCTTGAGGGAGGCCTTGATGCCTGGAAGAAAGCGGGTCTTCCCGTGGAAGGAAAGGGCGGGGAGCAGCCCACCCCGGCCCCGCCCCACGGCCGGAAGGAGATTGACCTCCAGGAAAGCCGCCTGGAATGGCTGGGGCGGAACTTGCTGAACAAACATTGCGGCAAAATTGCCCTCAAGTCCGGCTCCCTGGAGTTTGACCACGGGCAGGTGACGGGAGGTGAGATCGTGATCGACATGAACGCCATCACCTGTGACGACCTCCAGGGTCATCCGATGCATGACGTCCTGGTTCATCACCTGCGCAGCGATGACTTCTTTGACACTGAGGTGCACCCGGAAGCCCGCCTCGTGATCCGCGAAGCCAAGCCCGTGGGAGACAGCGCTCCAGGCTCACCGAACCTGCAGGTGAAGGCCGACCTCACTCTCAAGGGCATCACGGAGCCCGTGGAGTTCACCGCCAGCGCGGGTCTGGATGACCAGGGCCGCCCGGCCGCCCAGGCCGCCTTTGCCATCGACCGCACCCGCTGGAAGGTGCTCTACGGATCAGGCAGGTTCTTCGCCCGTCTGGCCGGGCATCTGGTGAACGACCTGATCGAGCTGCAGATCCGGCTGGTCTGCAAAGCCTGACCCCTACGGGAGACATCCCTAATGTCCCTTCGAGGTTTATGCTTGCCAGAACCCGCACTTTTTGAGACGACTTTGAAATGAGTGACACCAAGCCCGCCCCACTGACCGTCTTCACCCTGAGAGAAGGCGTCGTCGAGAGCTCCGCCGACCAGACGCTGGTCGATGCCTTTGCCGCTGATTTCCAAGGTCTCCGCCACTACGGCAACAAGCTCGGCGAGGCCTTGGCCCTCGGCTCCCCATGGACCGGCATGATCCAGGAGGAAGACCTCAGCGTGGCCTATGCCTACTTTGGCGAGGGCACCAGCCCGAACGATCCCGGCGCGGGCGCCCTCATCGGCAAAAAGACCCTGCTCTATGAACTGCTGACCAAGGTCACCACCCAGCCGAACTAATTTGACGACCACCATGCCTGCCAACATCACCCCTTCCCTTCGATCGGCCATGGAGCGCCTCCGCAACGGCGGCGCCGTGAACGGCCTGCTGCTCGGCTGGCGCCGGCACATCCTGATCAATTCCCTTCCCTATGAGGAGTTCCGCGCGGAGAAGCTGCTCCAGGCCGCCCATGACATGCGGGACCACTTCAGCAGCGGCGGTGACCGCAATGCCCACACCTACTGGTTCGGCTTTGAGACCTGCCACCTCCTCACCATTTTCCAGGGTGAGTGCATCCTCATCATCCTGCATACTCGTGCTGAAGAAGGAGACTTCCTCCGGCGCAGCGGCCAGACCTTCCTGGAGGACAGCCAGCTCCTCATCGAGGAACTTCTGAATCCCTCCGAACATGGCCCCGAGAACATCGAGGACCAGGAGACCAACCTCATCGGCCGGGCCTAGCGCTGGCAAGCTGGCGAAAGCCACCCTGTCTGCGCGCTTCCCCGACTCAGGTCAGATCGATCACTTCACTTCCGCCGCCAGCGTGCCCGGCGCATGCTGCGGCCCATGGCCAGCCAATGGGCTTCAAAGTCTGTGGTCGGGTAGAAGAAGGCGTCCTCCGCCCAGTCCAGCCGCTCAAACTCCGGCCGCGCCGCGAGGCTGACCTGCGCGTCTTCGAAATACACCGCATCATCCGTCTTCAGCAGGAACTCGCCCCCTGGCATCAGCACGCGGGCCAGACCGTCGAGGAACTCGTCCTGATTCACCAGGCGGCGGGGGAAGTGCCTCTTCTTCGGCCACGGGTCCGGACACAGCAGATGCAGTCGCGAAACCCCTGCCGTGGGCAGCAGCCAGCCCGTGCTATAGCCACTCTCCAGTCGCAGCACCTTGGCATTGGTCAGGCCGCCCAGCCGGATCTTCCGCATCGTCTTGTGCACACGACCGAGCATCCTTTCCAGGCCGAGGAAATCACGCTCCGGATGCGCCTTCGCCATGCCAAAAAGGAAGGTGCCGTCCCCACACCCCAGCTCCACCTCCAGAGGGCGGGTGGTGTCAGGAAAGATCTCGTGAGGGTGAAGCTCACGAAAGTAATCAGGGGGGACAAACAGGGGCATGATTGGGGCAAGCTTCCTTTAGGCAGGATTGACGAGATTCCAGGATGAAATGCACATCAGGTCGCCGCCCCTCATTCAAAAGCCGTGACTTTTTTCGCCGTGATTCGTATTCCTGATCTCAACACAGTCACATCCACCTCAGTCCCCACCATGAACCGCCGCACCTTCATCACCACCGCCAGCACCGCTGCCGCTGCCACCCTCATCAGCACGCCTTCCCAGGCTGCGCTGGCCAGCATCGGCATGGAGCAGGCTCCCCTGCCCTACCCGCCTGAAGCGCTCGAGCCCCACATCGATGCCGTCACCATGGGCATCCATCATGGCAAACACCACGCCGCCTACATCACCAAGCTCGGGGATGCCCTGAAGGCCTCCAATCTCAAGGCGGACAACGTGGTCACCCTCATCAGCGATCTCTCCAAGGCTCCGGCGGACCAGCAGATGGCCATCCGCAACAATGGCGGCGGCCACGTGAACCACACTTGGTTCTGGAAGTGGATGGCCCCTGCGGGCAGCGGCCCTAAAGGCCCGGAAGGCAAGCTCGGTGAGGCCATCCAGAGCACCTTTGGCAGCATCGACGACTTCAAGAAACTCTTCGGCGAAGCCGGCACCAAGCGCTTCGGCTCCGGCTGGGCATGGCTCATCGTCAAGGCAGATGGCAAGCTCGCCATCACCTCCACCCCGAACCAGGACAACCCGCTGATGAAGGGCATCGTCGCAGATTCGGATCTCGGCACCCCCATCCTCGGTCTGGATGTCTGGGAGCACGCCTACTACCTCAAGTATCAGAACAAGCGCCCGGACTACATCACCGCCTGGTGGAATGTGGTGAACTGGGCTGAAGTGGCCAAGGGCTACGAAGGCGCCAAAGCCTAACCCCTTTTGCCAAAACTGCCCGGCAACCGGCAGACAAGCGAAGCTGAAGCCCATGACGTGCACAGAACTTCAAAAATCTCAGATTGAGAAATTGATGGGCTGCGCCTTCCATGAGCTTCAGTTTCGAGCTGGCAGAAATCAAACCAAAGCAGCGGTCGAGCTTGCCTATGCGTGTCATAACCTGCCGCAGGCGCATCGGACCGATCACTTTAAGTTTAGTTATTTCCACAACCTGTTCCGAGATTTCCACCTCAGTCACGGATATCTTCTTTATGACTTCGCCGCCATGATCGAAGACATCAAACATAACAAGGAATTGGATTCTTCGATCATGCTCCGCAGCGACTGACTGACAACGGATGGAGAAGCCAAAAACCGCTTGGTCGTCGCCCTGTTGATTATCCTTTGCTGGTTCCAACCTCCACCATCCCCATGAAAAACCTCCTCATCACGCTCCTGTCCCTCCTTCCCGTCGCCCTCTTCGCCGCCGACAAAGTCACCCATGTCGAGGCAGACGAAGCCGCCAAGCTCATCGCTGACGGCAAGGTCACCGTCGTCGATGTCCGCACCGCCGAGGAATTCAAAGACGGCCACATCCAGGGCGCCAAGAACATCGACATCACTGAAAAGGACTTCGATGCCAAGCTCGGCGCACTGGACAAGTCCAAGCCCGTGCTCGTCCACTGCCAGGCTGGCGGCCGCAGCACCCGCAGCCTGCCTTCCTTTGAGAAACTCAGCTTTCCCCAAGTCTACCACCTCGATGGCGGATACAACGGCTGGATGAAGGCCGGCAAGCCGGTGGAGAAGTGACAGGCTGCTGCAGCAAGATGGAACAAGCCCCAAGGGCCAAGCTTCCAATGACCAAGGAAATCCCAAGGATCGATGTCCAAAACACGAGAGCGCCGAGCGCCTGCGGTTAACTCATTGACCCCTGGCCATTCCTTGGTCATTGGTTCCTCGCCATTGGTCATTTTCCGCGCATGAGCTTTAACGATCCCAGCTTCCTCCTGAACAACCGCCGCACCGCCAACGAGCGTGAGGCCGAAAAGGCGGAGTGGGAATACCGCCAGGCGCAGGCCCGATCCTACTACCGCTGGGCCACCGCGCTGGTCGTGCTCACCATGATCTTCATTCCGCTGCCGCTCGGCCTGGAGCAGTGGCACTGGCATGTGGTCATCGGCGTGGGCACCATCATTGCCATCCTCGCCATCATGATGATGGTGAAAGGCGCCCTGCAGAATGCCGTCATCAGCCTCCTCTTCGCCGCCGCCATTCTCCCGCTCTGGATCAAGATCCATCCCAAGGTGCTCAAAGTCGCTGGTGACCAAGTGGACGTCATCATCAAGGAATGGAAGCGCATCCTCTGAATGAAGTAAGGAAATCATCCGCAACACTTCGTGAAGCGTGGCTGTCGCCGATCACAGGCCATCCCTCTCCCGCTAGAACCGCTCACTTCTGTCCGCCCACCCCTCACCATCCTTGGTTATGGCAAAGTCCTGGTCAGAGAAATTCGCCCGCCCGCCGCAGCCAGCCGTGCACCGGCTCGACAAGCCCTACGCGGGCCACGGTGAAGGCACCCAGATGCTGATCCCCACGCCCGCCATCGTGGCCGCCTACGTGCAGTCCATCCCCGAAGGCGAATCCCGCACCGTCCCGCAGATGCGTGAAGCTCTGGCCAAGGCCCATCAGGTCGACTTCACCTGCCCGCTCACCGCCGGGATCTTCCTCCGCACCGCTGCTGAGCTCTCCTGGGAGCAGCACCAGCAAGGCAAGGCCCTTTCTAAAGTCACCCCCTTCTGGCGCATCATCGATCTCAAAGCCCCTGTCGCCAAAAAACTCGCCTGCGGCATCGACTTCATCCGCCAGCAGCGCGGAAAGGAAAAGATCTGAACCCTCGCCACCGCTGCCCCACCATGCTGGCGCTCAGGCAAACCACCTTCCCTGGGAAAGGGCAGGCCGCTCTTTCCACGAAAAGTGCTGAACCCCATCCTGCAGCTCAAGTCTGTGCGCCAGATGGGCACGACGATGGCGGAACTACGCTATGAGGTGGAGAAGCTGGATGCGGGCGCAAGCGCCTAACATTCATTCAAACAAGGGCTGTGACCTCAAGACTTCTTCCCACCATCCACCGCTGGCGATGACATCTTCATCGCGGGCAGACGGCCGACCTGTTCCGGCACTCCAGGCTCCAAAGGCATGGGTGCCGAGGGACTGATCTGGACGGGCTGCGGGATCGATGATGGCACGAGTGGCTGAGGCTTGATCTGCCCTTGCTTGAAACGAGCGAGCTCCTCGGGCGTCGGCATGAGAGCCTTCCGGATGATCACCGAACCCGGCACGGTGACAGGCGCCGGCGGCTGGCTTAGATCGATCGGCGGTTTCACCGGGGCTGTTGTGGGTGCCGTCATCACCGGACCTGCCCCGGGCAGCACGTTTGTGAACTTCAGCGCGGGTTCCTTCGGAGCCTCCTCTGGTTTGGCCGGTGAGGATGCAGAACCGGTCGCAAGCGGTGCAGGAACTGCATTTGTGCTCACCACATCCGCAGGAATCTCGGAAGGCTTGTTCGCCACCACCTCCGCAGTCGCGGGCTGCTCCTCATTCTTCTCAGGCGGCGATGAAACGACTGCGGACGGCGAGGGTTGCCCAGTTTCGGGCGCGGGTGTCGTCACCACGGCCACTTCGGCTGTCTTGGCCCTCGGCATGAACCACCAAGCCAGCAGACCTAAAATCACCATCGCCGCAGCGGCCAGCGCAGGCCAGGATGAGCGCCGACGCGCAGCCTTCGCGTGGTGATCAAACTCATGCGCATGCAGGCGGCGCGAGATCGGAGACACGGGCGCCTTGTCTTCTTCCAAATGAACTGCGGAGGAATCCTCCTCAAAGTCAGACACACTGCCCGCGCTTTCCATCTCCTCCAGAGCCACCTTGCTGCCGCGCAGGCGCGTGGCCAGATCCGGTGCCGCAGGCGCGGACATGCTGGACTCAAAACGCGCCAGGAAATCCGCTGGCGATGGCGTGATGCGAGTCTCCCGCGTGGCTTCCAGCGTCTCGCGCACATAGGCCGCCAGGGCCTCAGGCACGGCCTCGGGGAAAACCGGCAGATCACCGATCTGGCGCTGCCCGGTCAGCAGATACACCGCCAGCGCCACAAAGGCGCGGCTGCGATGCTCAAGATCCTCCAGGTGCTTGCCCTCGAGATGCTCCGCCTCCGGCGACTCTGCCAGTGGCGGCTCATAGAGATTCCGCATGGTCACATGCGGACGCAGCTTCACATGAAAAGGCGGCCACGCATCCAGCCGCTTCTGCATCAGGCGCTCATGCTCACGCGCCAGCATGGGCCCGCTCCTGCCCACGCGCAGAAAGAGATTGGATGGATGCATCTCCAGCCTCAGCACGCCACAGTCCAGCGCCTGCTCGATGCCCGCATTCACCTGCCGCAGCATCACGACCACCTCGGACGCATTTAAAGTTAGGCGCTCCGTGAGCAGACGGCCCAGGGAGAAGCCCGGCTCGCGCTCCTCTGTCAGGAAGCTCCAGTCAGGACTCTCCCACAGGCTCAGGCTGCGCAGGATGTTCGGGTGCTTCTCAGAGTTAAAGCGCCAGCTCTGCAGCGGCACCGCATCATACTCCGTTTTGTCCACAATCCGGGAAGGCGGCAGCAGATGCACCGTCACCGGCAGATCTGTCTTCACATTCACACAGGAGATGGAGAAGGGATAGCGGCGCGCGCTGCCATCATCCTCCACACGAAAGCGGCTGCCCAGCACACGCTCCACCGGCACCCCTTCCAAAAGCAGATCCTGGAGCTGCGAGGTCGGCTGCAAGGCTGCCGTGACCACCAGTTGCTTGCGGGTATTGCGCGCCTGGATATTGCTGACCTGTGTGGCAAAGGCCTCGCGCACATCATCGCGCAGCTTTTCTAAAGAAGTCGGCGTGTTGCCCGGATCCGCCAGCGCTGTCCGCACGGTCGTGCGCAGGCTCATCGGCAGAGCCGTCAGCGCTGGAAAGCGGTCCGGACTCTCACCTGTGAAAGCCTTGCCTGTGAGCAAAAGAAAGATCAGCTCACACACCTGCAGCACCTGGCGCGCATTGTCACCTGCCGCACGCTCGGCAGATCCCAGCCCGAAATCATAGAGGCGGAGTTGCAGGAATGTGTCCTCCACTGTGGTGATCATCACCCGGTCCAGACGGATCTGCGGCACCAGCCTTGGCTTGTCCGCCAGCAGCATCACATCATCCAGAAGCTGTAGCAGCAGGGAAAAGACCGTCGCTGGTGGCAGCGCGCCTCGACGCATGATGTAGTCCGCCAGAAATTCACCCTCGTTCAGGTTGCTCGTGTAGTACACCACGTCCTCGTCCTCACCCGCATCCAGGATGCGCATGAAGGTAGGCCCGCGGATCTCCGCCGCCATCCGGGCACGTTCAATGGAGGACTTTTTGAGCGCCGCCTCCATCGGCTCGCCGGCCTGCAAGAGGTGCAGTTCCACCAGCCTCTTGATCTGCTTGTCAAAGGCCAGCACGACCACCTCATCAGGCGACCGCACCAAACGCACCGTCTCGCCACTCGCGCGGCGCGACAGTGCCAAGTGTCCGAAATTTGGAATTTCAGAGATCATGGACCACGGTGTCAAATTGAGCCTGAACTGTGCGGCGAAACTGCCCTTTAGCATCATCTGCTCAAGAAAGCTCTCGTCTCAGTTCTCAAATTCTAAAACCTGCTCCGCAACTTTGCAATCCATTTTCTGAAAAATATAGATCATGCAAATAAACGGAAAGCTAAATCGTATGGATATTATATTCAAAATGATATCTCTTGGAACATCCTTGCGTTTAGAAGGATTTACTCCTAGGACGTTCGGAATGAGATCGCTGGCATTACAGCCACATTTTTCCCTAAAATGGCCAGGATGCTCGTCTGTTTATGATCCTGAAATGGGGGCCCATGTTCACTTTGGCCATCTGCGCCATCCCTCGACTCCGTCTGTCGCGCAAAATGCCCTGTTTCTAGAGGACTCGGCATCGTATCTCCTCCAGCATTCATTCATGACCTCCCGGCGTTCACTTCCTTGGTTTCCTATTCTGATCATTCTGCTCACCGCCGCCGCCGTGGTCGCGGTCGGCATGCGTGCGGAGATGGAGCGTAACTTTAAAGGCTGGTTGATGACGGCCATCCCCCTGCTCGCCTCCCTCCTGCTTGTCCTGTGGTTTCTCATCACGCCGCGCTTCTCCGGCAAGACCCGCCTCATTGGCCTCTTCCTCGTCATCGCCACAGGAGTCGCCGCCAAACAAATGGTTCGCGTGGATGGCGTGATCGACGGGCGCGGTTTGCCCCGCTTCGTCTGGCGCTGGTCAGCCTCCACCAAGTCTGCCGCTGCACCTCTGAAGGTCGATGACCAAACCCCCGCAGTCATTAAAGAAGACGGCCGCCTCGCATCTGCTGCGGATGTCCCGCAGTTCTTCGGTCCGAATCGTGATGGCATCGCCCCCGCCGTGAGCCTCTCCACCGACTGGACCACCACACCTCCGAAGGAACTCTGGCGCCAGCCCATCGGTTCCGCCTGGTCCGCCTATGCAGTCATCCAGGGGCGTGCCATCACCCAGGAGCAGCGTGGCGAGGAAGAAGCCGTCACTTGCTATGAACTGCTCACCGGCCGCCTGCTCTGGGCGCATGTGGACAAAGCGCACTTCAGCCAGTGGCAGGGTGGTGAGGGCCCGCGCGGCACCCCTACCATCCACAACGATCGCGTCTACACCTTCGGTGCCACCGGTATCCTGAACTGCCTCGATCTCGCCACTGGCAAATCCCACTGGCAGCGCCACATCCTGGACGAAAACAAGCTCGCCAACATCGAATGGGGCCTCAGTGCCTCTCCGCTGGTCGTGGATGACCTCGTCATCGTCAGCAGCGGCCGTCCAAACGGCGATGCCCAACCACCTTTGCTCCTCGCCTTCAAGACCGCAAATGGCACGGACGCCTGGCGCTCCGGCGAAGGTGAGGCCAGCTACTCCTCCCCCATGCTGGCCACCCTCGCGGGCAAACGCGTCATCCTCTACCAGGGTGCCCGCAGCCTCACTGCCCATGATCCCGCCACCGGCAGCATCCTCATGGACCATCCCTGGGGGAATGAAAAATGGCCTCGGGCCTCTCAGCCCGTGATCATTCCATCCGACCGCATCTTCCTGTCCGCCGGTTACGGCATGGGCTGCTGCATGGTGCAGGTGAAGGCCGGGCCGGATGGCAAGCTGGCCGCCACCGAACTCTGGTCCAGCCTGAAGATGAAGACCCAGTTCAATTCCGCCGCTCTCCTGGATAACCATTTGTATGGTCTCGATGACGGCCGCCTCACCTGCCTCGACCTCGCGACTGGCGAGCGCTTGTGGAAAGAAGGCCGCTTCGCTTCCGGTCAGACTCTGCTCGCCGGTGACCTCGTCATCGTGCAGAGCGAACCCGGCCCCGTCCACCTCTGCTCAGCCACCCCTGAGTCCTTCAAGGAACTCGGCAAGCTCGAAGCCCTCGACAGCAAGACCTGGAACCACCCCGTGCTCTCCGGCCGCTACCTCCTCGTCCGCAACGACCGCGAGGCAGCCTGCTACGAACTGCCCGTGAAGTGAATCCATCAGACCACTTCTACCTTCACCGTCCTCCGGACGCAAAAACTCCGAACTACTTCGCCACCTTCACCCGCAGCGTCGGCGGCGCATTCCGTGTGTTCTCCTTGCTCGCAAAAGCATGCGCCAGCCCGTTGCGCGTCATCTCATTCGTCTCACGGCAGATGATGAGCGTCACCTGCCCGTTCGTGTCCGCACGCAGGGTCGCCAGCAGTTCCGGACTCTTCACGGAGAATGCTCCGCGCGTCGTCCCCTGTGGCACGATAAACTGCCCCACACGCTTCGCCTGGCTCGCGACCGCAGTGATCCGATGCTCCTCCGCATCATCATGCGCCGGAGCGCCGTTCCATCTTAGCGTCTCTTCATTCCACGCATCCTGGGACTCATCCGTCAGCGCATAGACGGCAAACACCGCATCCGGCACCAGCGAGGCAAAGCCCAGCTCGCTCGGCTCCAGTTGAATCTCGAACTCCGCGTCCTCGATGTGCTTTCCACGAAAACGTGACAGGTCAAACGCCATGTAAGCCTTGCGATCCAGCTTCAGATCATGCGTCGTATGCTTCACCCGCAGGAAGGACTCATGACCCGTGACCTTGATCGAGTTGTTGGACTGGATCCAGGAGTCGCGGCCCTCGCCATAGGCTGTGGTCACGGCCTGCCAGCCATCGCCCAGATCACGAATGGTATCCGGCAGCCAGCGGCCGGACTCCGGCTGGTCATCGCGATCTGCATCCGGATTCACCGCCGTGGCCAGGAAGTTCCCATAGTCCACCCGCTGGCCGGCACGCAGTTCCTTGGTGCCCTTCACGCCATCACGCTGCACTTCCACCAGACCCTCGATGACGTGCACCATGCACTTGCCATCCTCGCTGGCGCTCACGCCAAAGCGGGTGCCCCAGTCTACCACCTTCGTCTCCGGTGTGTGAATGGTGAAGCCCTTGGCCTGCGGCGGCACATCTGCCACCACGGTGCCTTTTTTCACGCGGCACTCCATGTTGGAGACCACCTCCATGCTCACCGGAGCCTCCAGCGTGACCTCAGCACCGCTGGCAAACTTCAGCGTCGCCATGCCTTCCAGCAGTTCCAGAGTTCCTGGTGTGAGCTGCGCACCTTCCAGGGTGGGCAGCGCGCTGTTGCCCCACTTGCAGGCACGGGCCTTCGTCAGTGTCGCCACCGGCTTCGGCGCATCATCCATCATCCACACACCGCCCACCGCCACCACGGCGGCAGCGGCAGCCGTGACGGCATGCCAATACCATGGACGCATCGTTGGTTGGGCAGCAGTCACCTTGGATGGCTCCGCAGACTCGGCAAAGAAGCTCTCATCCGCATGACGCAGCTCGGCATCCATCAGCGCGGCTTTCGCCAGCAGCGTGCGCGCCTCGGCATCATCACGGATCAGCGCGTTCAAATGCGCCTGCTCCGCCTCGCTGATCTCGCCGCTCCGGGCACGTTCCCAGAGTTCCAGCAGTTGATATTGTTCGTTCGGTTTCATCTCGCTTCGTTTCAAAAAATGTTAGGCATTCCCCTCCGCCGTCTCACGGCGCTCCACGCATTCCAGCAGCGTCATGCGCACCCGGCTCAGCGCGCGATACACCGCGCCCACCGTGCGCTTCACCCGATCCGCCACCTGCTCGATCTCAAGGTCCTCGTAGTAGCGGAGCTGCACCAGCTGCTTGTGCTCCTTCGGCAGCTTCGCCACGCAGAAACGCAGCGCTTCTTGTTTGGCGGAGACATCCCCCGCCAGCTCGCTCACGGCTGCGCCCAGGGCCTCCAGCGACACCTCGTCCAGCGGCAGATGCTCGCGCTTCTTATGCCGTCGATGCGTCAGGATCTGGTGAAAGGCCGTCTTCCTCGCCCAGGCCAGGAAATTGGTGCCGAGCTGGAAGTCATCAAAATGCTTCCAGAGCAGCATCTTCGTCTGCTGCAGAATGTCCTCCGCCGCCGCATCCCGCGGCACCAGGCTGTGCACATAGAGCGACAGCGACCGGTCATGGGCGGTCAGCAGTTCCAGAAAGGCGGTCGTGCGGTCAGAGTCAGACATGCGGAAAGAGCGTCACAAAGGAGAGGCACGTCAACCCTGGTTTTGGACAGGGATTTGTGTGATCCGAAGAAATCCTGTCATCTTGTTAATCCTGTAATAACCCCCCCCGCACGCCCTCAATCCCGAGTCCACACCCCACCCTTTTTGCTTCCCTTCCCGCCCTCCGCTGGCTAGACCGTGCCGCAACATGAATGCCCGCATCGTCCTGGTCATCGCTTCCTGCCTCCTCAGCCTCGCCACCGGCCTCGTTTTGTCCCGGGGAAAAGGCACGTCAGCAGGTGGCAAAACAAGCTCCGGCAAACCGGTGATCGGCCTGAGCATGGACACCCTCAAGGAAGAGCGCTGGATCGCCGACCGGGATCTCTTCATCGCCCAGGCTGAGGCGCTCGGTGCCCAGGTCGAGGTGCGCTCCGCGAACAGCGACGACACCCGCCAGCTCCGCGATGTCGAAAGCCTCATCACCGCCGGGGTGGATGCCCTCGTCATCATCCCGCACAATGGCGCCGCCATGGCCCGCGCGGTCGAAATGGCCCACGCGGAGGGCATCCCGGTCCTCTCCTACGACCGCCTCATCACCGACTCCGAGCCCGACCTCTACATCACCTTCGACAACATCAAGGTCGGCGAGTTCCAGGCCAAGTTCCTCGCCGATAAAATCCCCGCTGGTGGCAAGCTGCGCGTCCTGCGCATCTACGGCGCGAAGACGGATAACAACGCCAAGCTCTTCAAACAGGGCCAGGACAACATCCTCCAGCCGCTCATTGATGCAGGCAAGGTCGAGGTCGTCTTCGAAGACTGGGCCGAGGACTGGAAGCCCGAAAACGCCAAGAAGATCACCAACGCCGCCATCACCAAGGCCGGCCAGAACATCGATGCCATCCTCGCCAGCAACGATGGCACCGCCGGCGGAGCCATCCAGGCCCTGATCGAAGAAGGCCTCTCCGGCAAAGTCATCGTCACCGGCCAGGATGCCGACCTCGCCGCCTGCCAGCGCATCGTCGCCGGCACCCAGACCATGACTGTCTACAAGCCGCTCACGCAGCTCGCCAAACGCGCCGCCGACCTCGCCGTGAAGCTGGCCAAACGCCAGCCCCTCATCGCCAAAGCCGAGACCGACAACGGCAAGACCCAGGTCCCCAGCGTCCTCCTCGACATCGTCTCCGTGACGAAGGAGAACATCCGCGAGACCATCGTGAAGGATGGCTTCCGCAAGGAGGCGGATGTGTTTGGGAAGTAAGTGCCTCGACCAAATCCATATGACGACTGAAGAGTCTTCACCTCAAGCAGCGCCACAGAGGCTTGGCTTTGGAAAACTGCTGCTGATCTCTTTTGCTCTATTCACTGGAAGCTTTGTCATCGATCAAACGATCCGGTGGAGTGATCCGCTAGACGGCCTTCTATCCGGGCTGATCCAGATTATTTTCACCGGCTCAAGTTGGGTGGTTTTCATGTTACCTTGGAGTCTGGCTGTCTGGGGGATTTATCGTTGGTGCCATTGGCAGCGCTTTCGAACGCATTGGGTGTTGGGTCCTGCGGTGCTTCAGGTGCTCCTCGCTTCTGCCGGACTATTCGTTTCACCACCCACAACACAAGGCAGTTTCAGGCGATTCGCCAAAGCCGAGATTCCATCTGATGCGAAGAACATCCAATACCATCAATCGGGTGGAGGACTGGCAGACTACTCGATCCATTGCTACTTTGAATGTAGTGAGCAGAGCCTGGAGAAGCTCGCTACCGACATGCACATGGGAGAACAAAGGGAAATGACCGCTGAAGAGGCGGAATTTCTCTCGCCGATCAAGCCACGTCCGGGCTTCCCTGATTACACGAAGTGGGTTGGAGGCCGCCGATACTCCAGCGAGTCGCGCAACTGGTTCTTTGATATCTTCACGGATCCCACCAAGACCAAGGTCTACGTGAAGATTGGATGCACTTGACCCACCTCAAGCCCCGCTCACTCCCCCTGCATCCCTAAACCTCGTCGGTGTCATCCCAGTGTGACGCTTGAACCACGCCGTGAAATGCGGCGGATGCTTGAAGCCCAGCGCAAAGGCGATCTCCTTCAGCGCTGTGCCTTCTCCCGCGAGTCGTTGACGTGCCACCTCGAGCTTGCGTCTCTCCAACCACACCTGCGCCGTCATGCCGAGCCTCGCGCGCAGCAGATCATGCACCCGGCGTTCGCTCAGTTTCACACCTTCGGTTAGGCTGGTGAGCTTCAGCGGCGCATCCAGCGGCCATTCATTCAGCGCCTTCAGCATCGACTCCAAACGCCGGTCCTCGGCCGAACTGTTCTCAGGTGACACGCCCATCTTCTCCAGGGCCTGCACATACGCGCTGAACCACTCCCGAAACGCCGCCTCATGCTGGCACCATTCCGAAATCGCGCGCGGCATCGCCGATGTCCCTTCCTGATAGGTCACCACCCTCTTCCGACCATGCACCGCTCTGAAAAGTGCCTGTGTGGCAGAAAGCAATGCCGCGCTTTTGGTTGGGCTCAGCACCGCATTAAGCCCCGTTTTGAAGACTGGGGCACCACCCGGCCATTCACAGCGAAAGCCCACCGAAAGCAGCTTCGTCCCTTTCGCGAACCACTGCCGCCTCATGCCCGGCCCGGTGAAAAAGCTCTGCCCGGCCTTCACCGCCATCTCACGCCCATCCGCCTGGATCCGCACCAGCCCCTCCTCCACCCAGAACCACCCCGCCGGCACCGTGATCTCCTGGGACCACGTCTCCACGATCGGCGGACAGCCGCGATACACCCACAGCCACTCAAAGCGCAGGCTCTGCCAGACAGCGGGTGGAAGGACATTGGGGTTGAACATCCGCCTACTCCACCCGTCCTGGCCATCGCTTGCAAGCCAGGAAACCATTTGGAAGATCGCAGAGACCTGAATCTGAAGGGTTTCTCTGCGGTCTTCCAAACTCTGCGGTGTTAAATCAGTGACTCCTTTAAGGATCTTGAAGCTGTCGAACGGCGCGAATGGCTTTCCATGACACCCGCAGCACGTCTGCGGGCCGTCGAAGTCATACGGCAGTTAAATCACCCCGATTATGATCGGCTGACGTCGCGAGTTCAGAGAGTCCTAAGTGTGCGGTGACACGCTTTGAGCAAGCGATAGGCACCTGTGGACCAGGCTTATTGAAGCCCGAAGCGGCTTCCGCATCATAGCGAAGGGGTGCCGAGCCTTTGGCGAGCGCTCCCCTGGAAACGAACCCCGCGTTATCTGTTTCAGGGAGGAACCCCAACGGCGGTTCCGCACCGGCTTCACGGAAAGACGCTCGTGTTTGACGCATGTGGGGTTGATATCGCATGGTGCAACGCCTGAAGCCGATACGGAACCCGTTCCGGGTTCGCGTCTGACCGGGGTCATCTACCGGCGCATCTTCCAGGGTAGGCACGCTAAGGCTCGCCAACCCTTCGCTATGATGCGGAAGCCACGTTGGGCTTCCCGGAAACATTCGTCACCCGATTGGCATCGCAAAGGAGACATTGGCCGCACGACTTTGTGCCCATCCATTTTCATGTAAGCGATTTCCGCCAAGCATAAGCGGCCCGGCTTGCCAGGCGCATCCTTTTTGTGTGAACTGGTGGGATGCGCCGAGTCACCACCAGCCTGCTCCTTGCCACCGCTCTTCTACATGCGGAGGAACCCCGCCAGATCAGCGGCATCTATCCATCGCTCGCCATGTTCAATGACGAGGGCGAATGCGGCACGGGCGCCGTGGTGCCCTGGGCGGATCGCCTCTGGGTCATCACCTATGGCCCGCACCTTCCCTTTGGCTCGAGCGACAAACTCTACGAAGTCACCCACGAACTAACCCAGGTTGTGCGCCCCGAAAGCATCGGCGGCACACCGGCGAACCGCATGATCCATCCGGAGTCCAAGCAGCTTTTCATCGGACCCTACATCATCGATGCCGAGCGCAAGGTGCGTGTGATCCCGCCCGCCCGCATGCCGGGCCGCCTCACCGGCAATGCCCGACACCTCACCGATCCTTCCGGCAAAATTTATTACGCCACCATGGAGGAAGGTCTCTATGAAGTGAACGTGAAGACACTCGAGGTGAAGAACTTCATCCGCGATGGCAACCCTCTCAAAAAGGGCTTCAAGGTCGAGACACCGCTCTCGAAGCTCGAGTCCCAGCTTCCTGGCTATCACGGCAAGGGCCTCTACACCTCCCAGGGTCGCGTGATCTACGCGAACAATGGCGACCGCGACCCGCGTGTGAAAACCGACCCAACCACTCCCAGTGGCGCGCTCGGCGAATGGACGGGCGAGGGCGATTGGAAGCTCGTGCGGCGTAACCAATTTACCGAAGTCACCGGCCCCGGCGGCATCGAAGGCAGTGATCCCAATGCCCCCGCCTGGAGCGTCGGCTGGGATGCGAAATCTCTCATCCTCATGCTGCTGGATGGCGGCAAATGGCAGGCCTTCCGCCTGCCAAAAGTCAGCCACAGTTACGATGGTGCTCATGGCTGGAACACCGAGTGGCCGCGCATCCGCGACATCGGCGAAAAAGACCTGCTCATGACCATGCACGGCGCTTTCTGGAGCTTCCCGAAAACCTTCTCCGCCGCAAACACCAGCGGCATCCGTGCCCGCAGCGCCTACATGAAGGTCATCGGTGACTTCGCCCGCTGGAATGACCGTATCGTCTTCGGCTGCGATGACTCCGCGAAGTCTGAGTTCCTCAACACCCGCACGGTGAAGGGAAAAATCGACAGCGTGGGCCAGTCCCAAAGCAATCTTTGGTTCGCCAGTCCGGACACTCCCGGCAAGCTCGGCCCCGCTCATGCCAGCGGTGCTGTGTGGCTGCATGACAACGTGAAGGCGGGCGATGAATCTGATCCCTTCCTCATCGCCGGATGGAAGCACCGCAGCGCCTGGCACATCGACCACAGCACCGGCGAGTCGAAGCGCATCGAGATCACCAGCGAGGACGAATGGCTGCGCGTGAAGGCTGAGAAGGACTGCAAGGACTTCAGCGTCATCATCACCCTCAGCAATGGCGAGGATCGCGGCACTGAGGCTGATGCGATCTTTGACGGCATCGCCCGCATCGGTGATGCCAAAGCTCACACCGGCGTGTTCCGTCCACGCGGTGAAAACAAGCGCACGCTCAGCTTCGCCGCTGATGCTGGTTACTATGAGATGGGCGCTGACCTCAAGCTCACGAAGGTGGATGACACCAAGGCGGAGCAGTTTGTGAAAACGAAGGTCGCCATCCCGCAGAAGGTCATCACGCTGGATGAAGCCAGCGTGCTCATCGTCGATGATCGCGGCCGCCGCTGGCGCCTGCCACGTGCCAGCAAAGACTACGATGCTCCGACGAACGCCGGTGATCTGCGCATCTGCCGCGAGGTCGCCACGGAGCGCGACATGCTCAGCGCCTGCGGTACTTTCTTTGAGCTGCCCGCTGAGAATGCCGATGGTTTCGCCAAGATCCGCCCCATCAGCTCACACCATCTCCGCGTCACCGACTTCGGCGGCTATCGCGGCCTCTTCCTCCTCAGTGGTGTGAATCCTGAAGCCAAGGCTGGCGACCACATCATCCGCAGTGACGATGGCAAAGCCGCGCTCTGGGCCGGTGCCATCGACGACCTGTGGAAGCTCGGCAAGCCACGCGGCGAAGGCGGCCCCTGGAAGAACACCAAGGTCAAGGCCGGCGCGAAGAGCGACTCCTACCTCATGTGGGGCTATGACCAGCGCACGATCACACTCAGCCACGATAAGAATGCCCCCGTGAACTTCCACATCGAGCTTGATCTCACCGGCACTGGCACATGGGTCACCTACCAGAACCGCGAGGTCTCTCCCGGTGAGGCCACCAGCCTCACCTTCGAGCCCTCCGTGCAGGCCCGCTGGCTGCGCGTGACCACCAGTGATGACTGCGAGGCCACCGCCTGGCTCAAGTATCAGTGACGGGATGGATGCGCAGGCGTATACCCTGTGCCACTTTCCTCGATCTCATGCGCCGTTTTCTGCTTCTCACCCTTCTCTGTCCCCTGCTGTCCAGCGCCCAGGTTTTCGACCTGCATCTTCCGACCGCGAATGATGCCCTGCTGAAGGGTGACGGCCCCGATTTTTTCCAGTTCGTCGATCGCAACTTCGAAGGCAAGGTCAGCTACCCCTGGGAAGGCGGGCAGTTCGGCTTCTGGCGTGATCCACGCCGCACCAGCGGCGGCATCGCCTATGCGCGGTTCCATGAAGGCATGGACGTCAAGCCTCTGCAGCGCGATGGGCGCGGTGATCCTCTCGATGATGTGCTCGCCATCCTCCCCGGTGAAGTCGTCCACGTCGCCCCTCCCGGAAAGAGCAACTACGGCAGCTACATCGTCCTCCAGCATAACTGGGGCGAGGGACCTTTCTACTCCCTCTATGCACACTTGAAGGAGTACAAAGTCAGCGTCGGCACCAAGGTCGCCGCAGGCCAGGCCATCGCACGCATGGGTTACACCGGTGCAGGCATCGACCAACGCCGCGCGCATGTGCATGTGGAGCTGAACATCATGCTCTCCAGCCAGTTTGACCTGTGGCACAGCACTGGCTTCAACACGCCCAATGTGCAGGGCATCTACAATGGGATGAATCTCCTCGGCCTCGACCTCCAAGCGCTCTATCTGACCCACGCCAAGACTCCCGTGACGTCGGTTGCGTCCTGGCTGAAGCAGAGCGCGCCGCAGTTTGAGGTCACCGTTCCTGGCAGCGCCCGCCTGGAGATTGTCAAAAAGTATCCTTGGTTAGGCAGCGGCATCACCAGCACCAGTTCCTGGAAGATCAAATGCAGCCGCTGGGGCTTCCCTTTGTCCGTCACCCCCTCCGCGCAGACCGTCAGTGCTCCCACCGTGACATGGCATGAGGAGAGCAAATTTCCTCTCTATTACCAGACCCGCGGTCTCGTCAGCAATACCGGCAAGCTGACGGTGGAAGGCCTGAGGTTCGTGCAGCTCATGGCGGGCCTGTAGGGAGCGGGGAAGTTTACGATGGTTGACGGTTGTTTACCGTTGTTGACGATGGTTTCCAAACCGAAGACAGAGCTTTGAAGGGATTTGTCTAACCATCGCCCCGTCCTCATCATCATTCCTGCTTGGTCTGCCTTGGCAAACCACCGTCAACAACTGTAAACCACCGTCAACCATTGTAAACGGCTTGGCCTTGCTTCGGCTTGGCAAACAACCGTCAACCATTGTAAACCACAGTAAACTACCGTAAACGGCTCCCGAATGCTTCTCGCCCTCGAATCTTCCTGTGATGAAACCGCCGCTGCCATCTGCACGGCGGAGGGAGAGGTGCTGGCTTCATCCGTCGCTTCGCAGATCGAGATCCATCGCAAGTTCGGCGGGGTCGTGCCAGAGGTGGCTTCGCGAAATCACATCCTGCACGTGCGCTCGTTGGTGGAGCAGGTGCTCGCGGAAGCCCAGGTGAAGCTTGGCAACATCCAGGCCTTCGCCGCCACCAGCGGGCCGGGCCTTGTCAGCAGCCTGCTGATCGGCACAAGCATGGCCAAGGCGTTGGCAGTCGCTGAATCCAAACCTTTCCTGGCGGTGAACCACATGGAGGGGCATCTGCTGTCCCCCTTCATGGCAGGCAATGGACCTCCACGCCGCAGTGTCGCCCTCATCGTCAGCGGTGGTCACACCATGCTCATCCACATGACCGCCGTCGGCGAGTATCGCTTGTTAGGCCGCACGCGCGATGACGCCGCTGGCGAGGCCTTTGACAAGATCGCCAAGATGATCGGCCTGCCTTATCCCGGCGGGCCGGAGATCGACAAACTGGCTGCGAAAGGCCGGCCCGATGCCCACAGCTTCCCGCGCAGCTTCATGGATGGCACAAGCCTTGAGTTCAGCTTCAGCGGTCTGAAAACCGCCGTGCTGTATGAACTGCCGAAGCTCGATCTGAAGAGTGAGTCATCACTCGCCGATGTCTGCGCCAGCGTTCAAGAAGCCATCTGCGAGGTGCTGGTGGAAAAGCTCGTGCTCGCGGCCAAGCGCTGCCGTGAAAAGCTCGTCACCGTCAGCGGCGGAGTGAGCTGCAACCGCGGCCTGCGCGCCAAGCTCACGGCACGTTGCGCCAAGGAAGGTCTCACCCTCCTCCTCGCCCGTCCCGATCTCAGCACCGACAACGCCGCCATGATCGCCTACGCCGCCGCGCAGCGTTTCCAGCAAGGCCACACCTCGCCCCTCGAAGCCGATGTGGACCCGAATCTGCCGCTGGTGGCTTGATGGTCGGCGCAGTCGCGAAGCGTCCGTAGAGCGATGACAGAGCGTCACCCGAGCATCGTCGACATCGCTTCGCGCGATTTCCCCATCCCTCTCCTTGTCACTTCCACATCTGATGCCAGTCTGAACGAGAACCCAGACCATGAGATATCTCCCTCTTCTGCTCATCCTGACTGGCGAGGCCATGGCCGCCCCCGTCCCCGGCCTCATCCTGCCGTTGCAGGACGTGGAGATCGGCACGTCGGCCACGGGCATCGTCGCGGAGATCTTGGTCAAGGAAGGTGACACCGTCGAAAAAGGCCAGCCACTTGTTCGACTCAATGATGAGGTCGAGAAGCTGGATGTCGAGCGCACCAGCAAGGTGCTGGAGAAGGCGAAGTTCGACCACGAAGCTGCGGAGAAGCTGCTCGCGGACAAGATCGGCACGCGTGAGGACGCGCTGAAAAAACGCATCGAGCATGATCTCTCGGTCCTTCAGCAAAAGGCCGCGCAGGTTCGGCTGAACGAGCGCACCATCCGCGCGCCCATCCAGGGCATTGTGGTGAAGCGGGACAAGGAACCCGGCGAGGCGGTGCTGCTCAATGAGACCGTCGCGCAGATCGTCCACATCCGTCAGGTCTATGCGCAGTTCTATGTGGAGCCCGCGCAGGCGCAGTCATTGAAGGCCGGTGAGTCGATGTCCATCAACGTCCCTTCCCTGCCCGGCTCCAAACCTATCACCGGCAAGCTCGACTTCATCGACCCGCGCATGGATGCCGAAAGCGGCCTCTACCGCATCAAACTGCTGGTGGACAATGCCGACCTGCATTTGAAAGCAGGCATGCGCGTGGAGCTGGACCTGCAGGAGAAATAACCCATTCCAACCCCAGAGAACACAGAGGGCCACAGAGTTCTCTGACTCCAAACCTCTGTGCTCCTCGGTGTTCTCTGTGGTGAAAATTCAATGCCCAGGATCACCTAACTAGAAGTCATTCAATCAAGACGAAGCCGCCGCAGCCCGGCTGCGCACCGTGCCTAGGACGCTCTGCACATCACCGCGATACGGCACGCCTTCCTGCGCGCCGGATTTCAGCGTGGAAAGTGCGGCGGCTGTGTTCGCCCAGCGGATGCACTCCACGATCTCCGTGCCTTCGGCATAGTGCGCCGTGAAAGCACCCGCGAAGACATCTCCAGCCCCCACCGTGTCCACAGGCGTGATGGTCTGCACGGGCACCTCATCCACCCCGGACTTCCCGATGGACAGGGTGGCCGTGGCACCACGTGTGATGATGAGATGACGGATCTTCCGCTCCGCCAGGCGCTCCTTCCAGGATTCGTGGTTCGCGGAACTGGAGGAGATGGTCGTTTCAAAAAGCTGACGGGCCTCGTGCTGGTTGACGATCAGCACATCGATCTTCACTTCACCCCAGGGAAAATCTGGCGTGATGGGCGAGGCATTCAGCACCACCGGCACCTTGGCCTCATTGGCGATGCGGATGGCATCCAGCGCCGGCTCCAGCGGGATCTCGAGCTGGATCAGCAGTGCGCCTGTCACAGCGATACGTGGCCGCTGCATCTTGATCGAGGGCCCTGTGAGCTGCCCATTCGCACCCGGAATGATCACCGTGTGGGTTCGCCCTTTGGGATCCACCGTCACATAAGCGCTCCCTGTGGTTCCGCGCACCGTGTTCAGACTGCTGCAGTTCACCGCCTCACGGCGCAGATGATTCCGGTAGTCACGGCCATCCGGGTCATCCCCGAGATTGCCGATGAGCATCACCTGCGCGCCTTGGCGCACGGCAGAGAGAGCTTGGTTGCCCCCTTTGCCGCCGAAGCGTTTCTCCAGTTGCGCGGCCACCACCGCATCACCCGGACCGGGCAGATGCGGCACCTGCGCGATGAAATCCACATTCAGGGAGCCGATCACAACGATGTTGGCGGCAGAGGGACGAGCCATGATAAAAATAGGTTGGGTTAGAGGCCGGAAGCTACTTCAGCTTGGCCAGGCGTTCCTTGGTATAGGTCTGGCCCTGCTGGATGGCCTCATCACCGGGCATGATGGCCGCCAGCTTGTCCCAGATCTGGGCACTGCGCAGGAAGGCTATCTTCGCATCCGCCTTCTTGCCCATTGACTGACTGGTGTGCCCCAGCACACCACACATCTGCGCGAGCTGCATCTCCCACTGGCGGCGCTCGGGACTCATGGCCGCCTCGGGGTCTTTGCCCAGCAGAGTTTCCATCGCATCCACCGCCTGTTTCACGATCGGCAGGGCTGCGCTTTCCTTGCCCATGTCAGACATGAGCTCGGCATATTCACCACGCGCACGGGCCAGCAGGATGCCGTAGCGCACATTGTCCTGCTCATCAGCGAGGATCTCATTCAGAAGTTCGATCGCGTCCTGCTTGCGCTTCACCGCATCTCCCGGACGTCCGTCATCGCGGTCGAGAAGGGACGTGCCCGCATAGTTGCGCGCCAGCCAGTATTTCACTTCCGCCCACTCAGGCAGCAGACGGTTCAGCTCCAGCAGGATGGGAATGGCCTGAGAATAGGCTTCGCGCGCTTCCTTGGTGCCCACTGCCTTTACCAGCAGTTCCGCGAGTTCCGTGTAGGCCTCGGCCAGCATGAGCGCCTGATCCTGATTGCGCGGTGATGAGTTCATCACAAGCTGCCCCATCTCCGTCACGGAATCAATAAGCGTGGCCAGTGCATCCTGCACACGTCCAGCCTCACGTTGAGCCTGCCCCTGGGCAAACTTGGCGCGGGCCAGCAGGAACTTCTCATCCGGGATCAGGTCAGCACCGATCACTTTGGGATCGAGGATCTCGGAAACCTTCGCGAGGGATTTCTCAGACTCCACCATGTCACCCTGCTGCAGCGTGCGGCGGCCATACTCCATGCTCGCACGGGCGCTCTCATTGCGTGCGAGACGATTTTTCGGATCCGCGGCCAGACCTGCGGCCAAGGCTGGGCTGGCGTCCTTCAGGAGCTTCAGCGCCATGTCACGCTCACCACGGTGCTCATGAATGTCAGAGAGCAGCAGGTTATAACGGCCGAACCATTGTTGATACAAGGCGGCGTCCGGTGAGGAAGGATTCTCCTGGATCAACTTCGCCGCCTGATCGCGGGCCTTGCCCAGGTAAATCAGCGCGGAGGCATGATCCCGCAAACGCAGATGAATCTGGCCGATGTTTCCATACGCACGAAGCCTCTCCACACCGAGCTGCGGATTCTTTTCCAGCGCGGGCAAACCCGCCATGCAGAAGCCCAGCGCATCATTGAGCTGCCCCTTGGAAAACTCCACATCCAGCTGGTTGTTGGTGGGCGTCTGCAGCAGTTGCGTGAGGAACTGGTCCACCGCGTTTTGCGCATGCTTCAGATTGTCATCTGAAGTCTTTTTCTGGCCGATCACCGTGTCACGCTGCTTCGTCAGATCCGTGATCTTGTCATCACGCACTCTCTTCTCCTGCTCCAGCACCGAGTCCTGCTTGGCGATCACCGTCTCGTCATTCTGCGCACGGCGGAGCTGGAGGAAGGCATAGATGCAGCTCGCCGCCAGTGCCGCTGCGAGGCATGTGCCCAGCGTCTGCAGCGTACGCACTTTGACGGTCTGCTTCTTCCGCTCTTGCGTTGTCTGGTCGCGGGACTCCTCCAGTAGGTAGTCTGACTCCAGAATCTCAAACTCGCGCACCACCTCGCGTGCATCCGACCAGCGCGCGGCCACATTCAGATCCAGCGCGCGCTCGATGATGCTGCGACGACGCTCATCCCACTTGGACTGTGCGGCAGCAGGCCAGGTCACCTTCGGCTGGGAGCGCACTGCATTGAGCAGCGCCATGCTGTCGATGCCATACGCCAGCCCAGCGGCGTTCTTCTGCTGCAGCATCGCCATCTGCTCCGCCCACACTCGGCCTCCGCGCGGCAACTGCCCGGTCAGCAAACGATAGGCGATGACCCCAAAAGCATACACATCCCAGGAAGGACCATAGCCGGCAAACACACCGTCTGGATTCTCCGCCTGCTCTGGGCAGAGATGAATGAAGTGATCCGTCAGCTCCAGGTGGTGTATACCCCCCACCCAGCCCTGCGCGATGTCTGTGAGCCGGATGCTGGACTCCACATCATCCTCCAGAAGGATATTGCACGGGCGCAGGTTGCCATGCGGCACGCCATACTTGTGCAGCCACGCCAGCGCATCCGCGAGCTGGTAGATGTGACTCCAGGCCTTGTCCGCAGGCAGGCTGCCCTGGCAGAGGGACTCCAGCGTCGGCGTCTGCCACTGCCGGCGTCCATGCGAATCCTTCGTCAGCACGCCGACCAGCGGCGTGACCATGTAATAGGGGCTCTTTTCGAAATTCAGCTCCTCCACGGGCAGCACTCCGCGATGATGCGGCATCTGCTGCACGGCGCGCACCGCCGTGGCCAGGGCCTTGCGGTTGATCGCCATGGACGAAAAAACCTTCACCGCGCAGGCCTTGCCATGCGCGCTTGCACGGTAGACCGCACCGCAGCGCCCGCTGCCGATCAGGTCCAGCAACTCATGTCCAGCGATCTCGGGCAGACTCATTCAGCTCACGCGGGGGGTTGGGGTCATGGTCGAAGGGTAAATCACGCGATGGTCGGGAAAAGCGCTGTTAAACATGGCGTCGGCCGCGCATTGAATCAAGCCGGGCATGTTTTGACAACATAGTTCATTCGTCCAACTACGGCTCCCGCCCCATGCGCGGGCCTGCTCTCAATAACTTCTTACAATCCGGATGAATCCAAAGAGGGTTGTTCACAACGGAGAAAAGATGGCAGGCTCAAATAGCCATCTTTTCGAGAATGAGTGCAGCCAGGGATGTTCGATCCAATCAAGGCAACGTTATGCCTTATTCCTTCAAACTGCTGCGTAGCCGCTCCGCCTCCAAGATTGCCCGGAAACGTGCCTCATCGCTCTCGCGGCTGTCACTGACCAGGCAGTAGCGGTAATCCCGCCAATGCTTCATCTCGGCCTCAGCATTTTTGAGGCGGAGTTCCACCACCTCGGCGCTGTCCGTGCCACGGCCGGAGAGGCGCGCGCGCAGTTCCTCCAGGCTCGGCGGCATGACAAAGATGTCCGTCATGCACTTGGTGACCAGTTCATCCTCGCAGCCACGCACCTGAGCCGCACCCTGGACATCGATGTCCATCAGCACGTCAATGCCCCGGCGGAGGTTCTCCGCCACGTAGCTCTTCAGCGTGCCATACCAGCGGTTGTGCACCCGGGCATACTCAAAGAGCTCCCCACGGTCCACACGCGCCAAAAAATCCTCCTCGGTCAGAAAGAAGTAGTCTTTCCCATCCACCTCACCGGGCCGCGGCGGGCGAGTGGTGCAGGACACGGAAAACACTGCCTTCCCGTCCGCACAGGCCTTCCGGCAGAGCGTGGTCTTCCCCGTGCCGGAGGGACCGGAGACGACGATGAGCAAACCAAGGCGGGAGTCAGAGCTGGGCATGATTTGGGATTACGCACACAAGCCGCCACCGCAAATCTTTTGGCAGATTCTCGCCCACGATCAACCGCAGCCACCAGGCCATGCAGCGGCTGGCGTCAGCCTGCCATTCTTCGCCCCCACCTCTTCGGAAAGAAGCGTCTTGAGCCTGTTGTTTCTCCCACAGATTCATGGAGGCCCACAGATTGCTTTTGAACCCATCAGAATCCCAGCCCAAATCTGCTGGCCTCCCTGAATCTGCGGGAAATACCTCAACAACCCCTGAAGTCCGAAACCTTGGCGAAAGAGTTCCCCCTCACTTCCAGCTCATGCTGCGGAAGGGATGATCATCGATCAAGTTCGCCTGCGCTCCCCTGAGTTTGTCCGCATGGTAAAACTGCACCCCCACATAGTGATAGACTGGGATCAGCGCCGCCTCCGTGCTGATCAGCAGTGTCTCCGCCTGCTGGAAGATACTGTTCCGCTTCGCAGTGTCCACCTCCGCTGCCGCGTCCGCGATGAGACCGTCATACGCCGCGCTTTTGAAGCCGGTGCGGTTCTGCCCGTTCGTGCTTGTGAAGAGATCCATAAAGGTGCTCGGATCATTGTAGTCCCCCACCCAGCTTGAGCGGCACAGGTCATAATCAAGATCGCGCATGGATTTCAGCCACACTTTCTGCTCCTGCTTCGTGAGGTTCACCGTCACTCCCAGCGTCTGCTGCCACATGCTCTGCAGTTCGATCGCTATGCTCCGCTCGATCGGCAGCGGCATGTAAAGATACTCCACCCTCGGGAAACCCTTGCCCCCTGGAAAGCCCGCCTGAGCCAGCAGGTCACGGGCGCGCTGCGCATTCAGCTCCAAACCCGGTGGCGGTTGGTAGTTCTGCCCCGTCCCGGGTGGCACGATGCCATGCGCCACGGGCTCACCCAGTTGTGTGATCTTTTCCACGATGCGTTTCTTGTCCACCGCCAGAGCAAAGGCCTGCCGAACCCGCGCATCATTGAAGGGCGGCTTGCTGTTGTTGATGCGGATGAACCACGAGCCCAGGAACGGTCCGGTGTGAAACCACGGCTGCGATTTCAATTTCTGCGTGAGCGATGGCGGCACCATGCCCTTGTCCATGAGCAGATCGCATTGGCCGGTGTAAAAATAGTTCAGCGCCGTGTTCGCATCCTGCGCGGGCTTCACCTCCACTGTCGCCATCTTCACATTCGCCGCGTCCCAGTAGTCCGGGTTCTTCTTCAGCCGGATGTAGTCATCCAGCCGCCACTCTTCCAAAATGTAAGCCCCATTGGAGACAATGTTGTTAGGCTTCATCCACGCAGTGTCATGCTTCTGGATCGTCTCCAGCGGCACCGGCACTAGCGTCACAAACGCGCAGAGGTCGATGAAATACGGCGTCGGGTTCTCCAGCTCCACGCGCAGCGTGCGGTCATCCGTGGCTTTCACCCCCACATGGGAGAAGTCCTTGTCCGTCTCCTCCGCAAAGGCACGCGCACCCTTGATGACATACATCAGGTTTGAATAATCAGAGCCCGTCGTCGGCAGCAAGGCACGCCGCCACGACTGCACAAAATCCTCCGCCACCACCGGCCTGCCATCGGTCCACTTGATCCCCGCGCGCAGATGAAAGGTGTAGGTCTTCTTGTCTTCGGAAACATCCCACCTTTCCGCCATCCCCGGCTCCGGCGTGCCCTCCGCTGTGCCACGGCAAAGTCCCTCAAAGAGCGCCGTCGAGATGCGGATCGACACCTGGTCCGAGGCCACCGCCGGATCAATCGTCTCCGGCTCCGCACTCTGGATGAACACCAGATCCGCCCGCTGCTTCTCCGGCGTGCAGGCGATGAGAGCCAGCACACCTAGAAGAGACACGGAGGCGCGGAGAAAGGGAGGCACGGAGAGGAGAAGAAGTGGCAGAGCTTGGGCTGGAGATGGCTGGTTGTCGAGCGTGCCTAGTGATATTCGAAAGTTTGCATGAGCGCTGTCACGATGCTCGAGGCAGCGTCGCGGAGTGGGGTCGGAAGCGCTCATGCGCGATACCGCTGTCTGCGCACGAGAACGGCATCGACAAGCCACGGGTGCCCGTGCCTCTCTGCCACCGCACCCCGGGACGCTCAGCGACTTCGCTCACCAATCTCCGCCCAAAGTCGGATGCCTACTCGTACACCGCATCTTGCCCCACGCCTGAACGATGCCACGCTACCCACGTTCACTTCAACACCTCTTCACCATGGGCCTTCTCGACTCCTTCTTCGGCAATAATAAAACGAACTCCGCCAACGCGGATCTCCCCTATTCCATGCGTGACACTTTGTTCGGCGACATGCCGGAGGATCGCTGGCTCGCGAATGTTCAGGCTGCCGACATCCCGCCCTGGAGCATCTTCATGGAAGCCCGGCATCATCTCGCTGCGGGCGAGAACAAGAAAGCCATCGCATGCTGGCAGAGCATCGTGAATGAGCCGACCCAGGAGCCGCGCTGCCATCTGCAGGCCTGGCACTTTTTGCGTCAGCAAGGTGTGCAGCCCGCGCCCGAACAGGCCAAACAACTGCTCGGCGTCGTGCTCGAGGTGAGCATGCCTGACGGGCTCGATCTCCTCGCCGCCTACCCCGACTACTCCGCGCGCTACTACAACTTCTCCGGCGGCGCGATCATCTGGGAGCATCCCGACACTTCGCTCGACGCACAGATCGACGAACTGCTGAACGTCTCGCGCGATGTCCTCGCTCGCATCGGCCCCTGGGACAAGGAACGCCCCGGACCTCCCGGCAAAGAAGAGGTGCGCCTGAACTTTCTCACGCCTAGCGGCCTGCACTTCGGCCAGGGCCCGATGGAAGTTCTCTCCAAAGACCCCATGGGCGGCCCCATCATACACACCGGCGCCGCCTTGATGAGCGCCATGATTGAGAAGGCTTCGAAGAAGTAAGAGCGCACTCGGTGACAGCAATAAGAAGCTGACAAACAACCAGGGTGATGAATGATCCGCGCCTTCCCGCCATATCATCATCTCACGTTAGACTCTTCCGTCCATGATCCCCGGATTTATTGTTACCTGGCTCACTTTCCCCGGAGTGATCATCCATGAACTCGCCCATAAGATCTTTTGCCACCTCACCGGCACCGGCGTCATCCAGGTCTGCTATTTCCGGTTCGGCAATCCATCAGGATACGTCATTCATGACATCCCGTCGTCCCCGTGGAAGCACCTCCTTATCGGCTTCGGACCTTTGATTGTGAACACACTCCTCGGCCTCGGCATTGCCGTGCTGAGCCTGCCCCTGCGCGATTCCACCGAAGAGATGGAGACCCTTTACTATGGCCTGATGTGGCTCGCCATCAGCATCGCCACGCATGCTTTCCCAAGCACCGGCGATGCCGCGAGCATCTGGCACGGCATTTGGAAAAAGCCCAGCTCCATCCTCACGCGGATCATCGGAACACCTCTCGTCGCCCTCATCTACCTCGGCGCCCTGGGTTCCGCCTTCTGGCTGGATCTGCTCTATGGCATCGGCGTTTGCGTGGGTCTTCCAGACTATTGGAATATCGACTGAAGGACACCACCATTTCCTGAAGACGATGATCTCCGCAGGCGGAGAGCCTGAACACGACTCATGGGAGTGACGATCAGCAGCCGATCAAGAGTCTCTGCTTAAAACCATCTGCGCCTTCTGCGTTATCTGCGGTTAAAAATCGGTGCCCACCTCACGGAGGCGTCAGCTTGCTCACCAGATTGCTCAGATAGGGGAAGAGCTGCTTCTTGCGGCTCACCACACCAGGCATGTCATAGATGCGCGGGCTGCGCTCATGGTAATCAATGGCATCCGCGACACGTGTGTCTCCAGCCACCAGCAGCACGCTGTGGTGCATGGTGATGTCTGTGACCATGAGACAGGCGAAGTGCAGGCTGTGCGCGGCACACAAAGCAGTGAGCGCGGCGTGGAGATCGTTCTGCTTCTTCCAGAACTCATCCAGGCCCATCTCCTCGATCTGGCTGATGCTGATGCGCCAGTTGTTTTCCTCGAAGACCTTGCGGTCACCTTCAATCGCACGCGCCGGCGTGGCTTCGCGCAGCAGAGATCCTGCCGCGAAGAAGTCCTTCACAAACTGCGCCGCATTCACGCCGGCCACACCGGAGAGCCACTCGAGGATCTCGCGATCTGACTCTGTGCTCGTCGGACTGGTGAGATTCAGGGTGTCAGAGATCAATCCGGCGCAGAGACAGATGGCCGTGCCCTTGTCCGGCGTCAGGCCGCGCATGCGGAACATGATGCCCACGATGGTGCTGGTGCTGCCCACGGGTTCATTGATGAAGCGCACCGGCTCCTTGGTGCGCAGATTACCGCTCAGGCGATGGTGATCAATGACCTCCACGATCTCCGCTTCATCCGCACCGGTGACCGCTTGTGAAAACTCATTGTGGTCCACCAGCACGAGCCTGGTGCGCGGCACCTCCACGAGGTCAGACTTGGAAAAGACACCCTGGAGGCAGCCCGTTTCCTCATCAATCACCGGGAACAGCGGCTGATGCGAATCCTGCACCGAATGGATCAGCTCACGCAAGGGTGTGCGTGTGGTGAAGGCCAGATACTCATGGACCAGCGCTTCCGCGATGGGACGTGAAAAGCGGATGAGCTGCGAGGCACTCGCCGTGTCCTGCGGCGCACAGATCACGCTCACCCCTTTCGATTGAGCTTGGGAAAGCAAGCTCTCCCAGGGCGTGAATCCACCGGTGACCACCAAGCAGCGCACGCCGAGCTCCATCGCCAGCGCATGAATCTCCGGACGGTCGCCTGTGACGAGCACCACCTGCTGCGGTGGGAACTGGCGTGCACGATCACGCGAGGTCTCCACGCTCGATGCCGCGACGACGAGCACCAAGTCCTCCACTTTGTCATTGCCTTCCGTGGCGCCGATGACGGAGCCACCGAGCGCGGTGCCCATGTTCCGGACACTGGTGCGCACCTCACGGTTCGCCGCGCCGTGCTTGGCCTCGCTGGGCAGAAAGAGCTGCGCCATGTCCTGGATCGTCGGCATGCCCAGCAGTTTTCCGGAATCATCCACCACCGGGATGGAGCGGAAATTATGCTCCATCATCTTCAGATAAACGGAGAGAAAGGTCTCGTTCGGCTTGGCCGTCAGCACATCCCTCCGACACACGATGCCCGCTGTGGGGCGCACATCCAGCAGCAGTTTCGGCGGCTGGGCTCCTGCCTGCTTCAGCACCCAGTTCGTGCGCGCATTGATCTCCCCGCAGCAGGCAGCCACCACCACATCCTCGCGCATCTGGCGCAGATAAGCTGCATATCCGATGGCCGCGCAAATCGCATCCGTGTCCGGATTGCGGTGACCAATGACATAAATGGGGTCCATGGAAGATTCGTATTCGTTGGGTGACGAGCCCCGAAATGCCCCAGGGAAGACCGAAGATCAAATGAATGACCTCAGGATTCTACTGAAGGAGGGGCTTCGTCATGCCGCTGTGATCATCATGCCTCTCCCGCAAAGAAGAGGGCAGGAGGGTTTCCCCTCCCGCCCTCGTTTGTTACTGCTGGATTGGCATCTGTCCGCTTAGAGCGGCAGGCTCTCCAGTTCGGCCTCAGCAGCGCGCGCACTCTGGCCGGCCGCGCTGCCTATCAGCTCGTGATTGATGACAAAAACTTCTGCTTTTGGATAGGCCTTCGCGGCTTGCATGGCCAGCCGGCTGTTACGAAACACCGCCACCGTGGTCACCATGCCCACGCGGGGCAGCGCACCCCCATAAAGCGGCATGTGGCAGATGCCTTCCCATTCCTCAATGGACCCCTGCCGCACATCGGCGATGTAGACATGGCCGTGGTGCATCAGCTTACGGGCCGTGACGGCCACGATCATGCGGTCCAGCTCCGACGCCCCTTGGTCCACCAGGAAAAGATAGCTGTGATGCCCTTCACGGCCATTTCCAAACTGAACTGGAAAGGCGGACAAGCTTTCACTACGGGCATTTTTTTGCAGGTGGACGGAGGAATACATGGACTGAAAGGGGGTTGAGTTTCTCAAAAACAGGCCCGGCAAGAATGAATCTAGCCGGGTCCAAGAAAGAACGGCTGATTAGTAGCCATAATATGGCGACGGCGCCGGGTAGTAGCCGGGGCCATAACCTGGGGAGCTGTAATAGCCTGGGCGAGCATAACCCCGGTTGTAGTAGCCGTTGTTATAATAGCCATTGCCGTAGTAGCTGTTCCGGCGGTCCGAGGAGTCGCCGATGGCATTTCCAGCCAGCGCGCCAAGCCCTGCCCCGATGGCCGCGCCTTCGAGGCCGCGACCGCTCTGATTGCCAATGATGCCGCCGGCAGCCGCACCGCCAAGCGCACCTATCACCGTGCCTGTCTGGGCGTTCGGCCCGGTGGCGCAGGAAGAAAGAGATGCTGCCGCGACGATCGACAAGAGACCAAGTGTGAGGTGTTTCATAGTGAGTTCAGGGTTGAGGGTGAAGGTGGCGTTTTGCTACACCACAGACCTCACTAAGGGCAGAACCCGTGCCAGCCCCTTCTCCCCAGGGAAGACCCCGAAAACGCCCCTCAAAACCCATGCATACTGCACGGCCCAACCTGCATTCTGCATGAAAAAAGCGCCCGCCGGGAGGCGGGCGCTGGAGGCTGCGTCAGGCCTGGCAGGGAAAGCTTTACTTCTTCATCAGATACCCAAAGAAGTCCTTCAGGTCGGCATCGCTCATGCCGGTGGTCAGGCCTTCGGGCATGAGGGAGATGGGGGAGGCTTCGAGCTTCTCGATGTCGGCCTGCTTGATGGCGGTTTTGTTCCCCGCCATGTCCTTGATGACGATGCCGCTGGCGTCCTGGGCATCCATCAGACCCATCAGAATCTGGCCGGACTTGGTTTTCACGATGTAGGCGCCGAAGCCCTCGCGGATCTCCAGGCTAGGGGTGAAGAGATTATCGAGCCAGAAATCAGCATTGGCGCGATCATAACCCGTGAGGTCGGGACCGATCTTGCCGCCCTCGGCAAAAAGCACATGGCAGATAGCGCAGCGGGCGGTGAACTGGATCTTGCCTTTGGCGGCATCACCCAGGCCCGTCTTGATCACGGCCTTGATGCGCTCGGCCTCTTTCTTCTTCTCCGGCGTCGGACCGGTGACCAGCAGACCGCGCCAGTGCTTCTCAATCGCCGCATCGATCTCCGGATCCTTGTGCTGGCTGAGCTGGCGGACGATGTCCACGGTGAAGTGCTTGACCGGCACCTTCCATTCATTCACAAAGCTCACCAGGATCTGCGCCCACTCCTTGCGGCCGGCCATGACGCGCAGCGCATCTTCACGCAGAGCTTTGTCGCCCGCGATCTGAGCCTCCCAGCCTAACAATAAGGCTTCCGGGATGCGCTTGTCATCAAACTTGCCCGCCGCCTGCAGGATGCCGCGCTTCAGGGTCGGCGGATTCGTGCTCTTCAAGATGCCCACCATCGGCATCACGGCCTCCTTTTTGCCCAGCTCCGCCAGGGTCTTGGCGATGCCGATGCGCGCCGTGTTCGTGGCCTTCTTGTCATCCAGCAGCTTCAGCGCCTTTTTCAGCGCGTCCTCATTGCCACTGCGCAGTGCCAGGGTGAGATCACCACCGCTCTGCTTCGCCATGTAGTCATTCAGCGCCTTCGTGAGCGCCTCCGGCAGCTTCGGCATCTCCGCGCCTTCAAAGGCACTGGCAATGCCCGCGATGAACCGGCCGCTCAACTCCTCATTTTTCGTTAGGCTGAGCAGGTCTGCGCAGGATTGGAAGTTCTCCTCACCACCGGCGAGGGCGTATCGCTTGGCCAGCTTTTCGGCGAGATGCTCCCGGAAGAGCTTGGTCTTCAGGAATTCCGGATCGGCTTTCAAGAAGGTGAAGACGGCCTCACGTTCCTTCTCCGCCTTGGCCTCCAGCGCCCACCAGGCCAGCAGGGGCAAATGACCGCTCTCATCTTCAATGTCTCCGGCACGCAGCAGGAACAGTGCTCCTGCACTGGGCAGTCTCTTTGAGGTGGCGAGAATCTGGGCACAGACCTCCAGATGCTTCTCATCGCCAAGCGGCGGCAGGATCACCTTCTCTCCCGCCATCTTCCAGGCCCAGCGGCGGATGTAAGGATCGCTATTATTGATGGGCAGCGGCGGCTTATCCATCGCGCCCAGCGCATCCAGCGCCCAAAGGGTATCCATGGTCATGGGCATGGCTTTGAGCTTGGGCATAAGGTCCGTGAGATTTCTCCAACCAATCTCCAGCACTGCCTGCTTCCTGAACCACTCATTCACATGGGTCAGATAGCCGAGCAGTTCATCCCCACTGGCCTTGCTCAAATCAAAGGGCTTCAACTTGGGCGCGCCGCTGGAGGGACGCACGCGGTAGATGCGGCCGCTGGTCTTGTGCCAGTCATCCACGGGGCTCACGTGGCTGAGGCGGGTGTCATACCAATCCGTCATGTAGAAACCGCCATCAGGACCCACGCCGGCCCACACGGGGCGGAACCAGCGGTCGGTGGTGCTCATGAGGTTTTCCTCATCCTTGGTTCGCCAAGTGGAGCCATCTGGCTGGCGCTCGCTGACATAGACGAGGTTCTGCAGCGCATTGGGCGCGATGATTCTACCCTCATAGGCGCTGCCGAGCAGGCCGCCCTCATACACGGTGAAGGCTTGAGGGAATCGTTTGTTATCCCCTTCATGGCGCATGTGCTCAAACCAGCCAAAGGCATAGGGATTGGTCAGCGGGCCGTGCTTGCCCCAGCCTTTGATGCCGTAGCTGCCCTGCTCATAGTGCATGCCGCGTGTGGCGCCATTCGTGCCGGAGAAAAGACGACCCTTGCTGTCGATGTCCAAACTGAAGGTGTTGCCACCGCCTTCGGCATAGATTTCAAAGGTCTTCTTCTTCGGGTGGTAGCGCCAGATGCACTGGCCTTCCCACTTCACATTTTTCGTGTTCGCGCTGCTCACATTGCCCGTGGTGGTGCTGCCATTGGCGCCGTAGAGCCAGCCATCCATGCCCCACATCAGGCTGGTGGCCACGCTGTGCGTGTCTTCGAGACCGAAGCCGCTGAGTTCCACCTCGGGCATGTCGTTGTCCGGCTTGGCATCGAAATCGGCATCGGCATAGCTCAGCAGATAGGGCGGGTTCAGCACCCAGATTCGGCCCATGCCGTGGAGGGCGGCGCTGGCGATGTTCAGGCCGGTGATGACGTCCTCATGCTTGTCGAAAAAGCCATCTCCATCCGTGTCTTCAAAGATGGTGATCTTGTCCGCCCCCTTTTCGCCGCGCGGCGGCGGCAGCGGCACTTTGTCAAACTTGGCGCGCAGGTGCTGGTCGTAGCTGACGATCTTCAATCCGGCGGGGAACTGATATTGGCGATACATGGTGACCCACATGCGACCTCGGCTGTCCCAACTAGCATAGAGCGGCTGCTCCACCACGGGCTCATAGCCCATGAGGTCCACCGTGACATCACTGCGCACCTTGAATTTCTTCACGGCCTCCAGAGGCGGCGTGGGTGGTGTGTCATCGCGCATCACCCCGCGGCCGGCGCGGGTCTCCATGATCTTTTTCACGGCGTCATTGCCGGCCACATCGTCAGGTTTGACGTTGGGATCGACGGCAAGGGCAGGAAGTGCACCCAGGAGACCAAGGATAGGAAGGAGAGAACGCATGCGCATCTGTTTACGATGACGGGCGGCGAATCCATCGAAGTGGCGTGATGAGATGCGATATTCGTGTGATGATCGTTTCTCGCCGGCTCGGGGCGGACTTGCAAAAGGGGCGCTTTGGCTCTCTCCTCGCGCTTCATTCATGTCCGATCCCTCCTCACCTGCCTCAGAAAAGGTGCCGCTCTGGCTCTGGCCCCATCTTTTGAGCCTGGAGGCCCCCCTCGTGGCCATGGCCTGGACCGCCGGACTCGCACACCTGCATCGCGTGCCCGCCATGCCCGGTGTGCTGCCCGGCCTGGGGCTCTGCGCGTGGATCATTTATGTGCTGGACCGGCTCATGGACACCCGGGGCAAGACCGAGGCGCAGCTCGGCCTGCGGCATCGCTTTCATCGTCGGCATCGCCTGGCGTTTTTGGCAGCGGTGTTTGCGAGCATCATCGTCGTCGTCCGGCTCGGCTTCTGGACTGTGCCCGCGGATCTGATGTGGCAGAGCGCACTGCTCAGCGTGCCGGTCATCTTCTATCTCGCCCTCTATGCGGCGGGAGGCAGTCAATGGTTCTTCCGCGGCCTGCTGCCACTCGGCGGCATCACCATGATCCTTTTTATTCAAAGCGCGCCCTTGCGCCCGAACTTCAAGATGAGCCTCACGCTGCTGCTCAGCGCCAGCCTCCTGCTGCTGACGGTGAAGCACTACCAGGAAAAGCTGCGGTCCGCGATGAGCAAGGACCTGCTGGGCGGCCTGCTCTTCGCACTCGGCTGCACTGCCTGGAGCCGGTTCCTTCGGAATGGGTCTGACCCGGTCGGCGGCTTCGTGGAGTTTGCCCTGCTGACCTGCCTTTTCGTCTCCAATCTCACCGGCATCTCCACCCGCGAGGTGCATCATCGCTGGCTCGCCGCTGGTTTGGGTGCCGCCGTCGGTGCGCTGGCCCTGGTGTATCAGGGCAGTCTCGCCGCGAGCATGAGCACGCTGGCGCTCTCCTGCGCCGCCGGTTTCATCCTCCTGCTCATCCTGGACCGATGCCGCGCCTCCCTGTCTGAAAATGCCTACCGCGTGCTGGCGGACGTGGCTGTGCTGGTGCCGGTGGTGGGGTTGTATTGGTAAAGCGCTCTCGATCCTCGCGAAACTTCACGTTAGGCATTGATCAGCGCTGAAGTCGCGAAGCGTCCCGGAGTGCGGACCCAATATTCTCTCATCACGAGAGCATCCTCTGCGCACACAGCGGTATCGCGCGGCGCCCATCAAACCCACAAGCCCTCTTCGCCCTCCAAAGTGGAACAGATTTGTAACCTGTTTCCGGCTAGGCCACATGAGCCTCGCCCATCACCCACGCCCAGACAGGTAAAAAAACCTGTCCCACGTTCCCATCTCCGGCCTCACACCTCCCTGCCCTCTGCGTCATCTGCGGTTGAAATCCGCATCATCCGCCCACGAAAAAGGCCGGAGCGCTTTCGCACTCCGGCCTTTTGGGAGAGTCAGGTCATGCCTGACTGGATTGAATTTTAGTGCTCGTAGCCAGCCTCGCCATGTTCGGCAAGGTCGAGGCCCGTGTGCTCCACTTCCTCTGTCGGACGCAGACCCACGATAACCTTCACGATGATCGTGATGACCAGGGTGGCGACCACGCTCCAGACGATCGTCAGAGCCACAGCCTTGAGCTGGTTCATCAGCAGGCCTTCCTTGAGACCAGCGACGATGCTGTTGGCTTTCTCGTCAGCGAACACGCCGGTGAGGATAGCACCCAGGGTGCCGCCCACGCCATGCACACCGAAGGTGTCCAGAGCGTCATCATAACCGAGGATTTTCTTCAGGTAAGCCACAGCGAGGAAGGGGATGACACCAGCGGCCACACCCATGATCACGGAGGACGTGGCGGTCACGAAACCAGCACCAGGAGTGATGACGACCAGACCAGCGACGATGCCGGAGCAGAAACCCAGCACGGAAGGCTTGCCTTTGAGGATCCACTCAAGGACGGCCCAGACGAAGCCAGCGGTGGCAGCAGCCAGCGTGGTGGTCATGAAGGCGTTCGAAGCGATGCCGTCAGCACCCAGGGCGGAGCCTGCATTGAAACCATACCAGCCGACCCAGAGCATGCCGGTGCCGATGGCGCAGAGCACCATGCTGTGAGGAGCCATCTGCTCTTTGCCATAACCTTTGCGCTTGCCGAGGAGGATGCAAAGAACCAGAGCGGACCAGCCGGAGGTCATGTGAACCACGGTGCCGCCAGCGAAGTCGATCGCCTTGATGGTGGCGGTCGGATTCAGAGGACCGCACATGAAGCCCGTCGTGCTCCACACCATGTGGGCGAAGGGGAAGTAAACCACGAACATCCAGATGGCCACGAAGAGCAGCACGGAGATGAACTTCATACGCTCGGCAATGGCACCGAGGATAAGAGCCGGGGTGATAATCGCGAAGGTGAGCTGGAACATGCTCCACATCGCGTCACTGATCCACCAGTAGCCGGCACCCGAGGCGTAGGGAGAGACTCCATCAAGGAACTTCATGGAGAAGTCACCGATGAACTCATTACCCGCGCCAAAGGAGAGGCTGTAACCGCAGGCCCACCAGAGGATCGTCACCAGGCCGGCGATGCCCATGCACTGCGCGATCACGGAGAGGATGTTCTTCTTGCGGACGAGACCGCCGTAGAACAGGAAGAGACCGGGCAGGGTCATGAAGAGCACGAGAGCCGTGCTGGTCATCTGCCAAGCGTTGTGACCCGGGCCAGGGCCCGCGATGTTTGACTTCCAGGTGACGTCACCATCCTTGCCAGCCTGACCGTTGGTCACATATTTCTCGAGGTCAAAAATTCGCTGCTCCATCGTGGCAGCGGCGGGTTCGGCAGCAGCAGCAGGGGCAGCTTCAGCAGCCGCCGGAGCGGGAGCTGCAGCAGGGGCCGGAGCCGGTGCGGGGGCGGGAGCCGCCGCATCCTGCGCCCAGGAGCTGCCTGGAGTAAGTGCGATGGCCGTGGTGGCGAGAACCGCAGCGGAAAAAAGGCTGCGCCAGATTCGGGTTTGGTTGTGTTTGAGCATAGGGTCAAGGGATGGATTGTCTCCGGAAAGAGGAGAAAGCACCCCCCGTGCCAAGTTTTTGGCAGAGTGCCCACCACCCCCATCACATCCCTCTCATTTCCGCGCATACCGCCACGCTGGAAGCCCGTAAACACAAGGCTCCGGGCCTTTCTCAGGCTTTTTTCCAAAGCAGTGCCAGGAACAGCGGAAATTCTTTTCTGGCCCTGTTTTCAGCCCTCGACCGGGCTCCTGGCTGACTTTCTTTATGGGAATGCCACTCCTGCAGGCCCGCGAGCGTGAGCCCGGCGGCAAAGGCAGGTGCCATCAGGTCCTGGAAATTCCGGTGAATGCTCACCGTGCTCTCGCTGTCCGCTTTCCCGGGGTGCATCAGGATCGGGATGCTCAGCGTGCTGCTGTAGGCATCAATGCGGCGATACTGTATTTTTCGTTCGTCCTCAAAACCCCAGCTCGACTGCCGAGGAATACGGAACGCCGGATGATTCAACACCCAGAGCATGCGCCCCCCAGGCTTTAGCACCGAGGCAGCGGCCAAACAAACTTTGTCGAGATGCTCCAGATTCTGCAGGCAAAGGATCGCGGAGGCCGCGTCGAAATCGCCCAATCCACCAAGCTCCGCCGCATCACGGTCAAAATAGCGGATCGGTGTGCGCCCCTGATACGTGCGCGCTTTTTGGATCAGTGTGAGCGAGGCATCAATCCCTGTCACCTGCGCGCCGCATTCGGCCATGGCCCGCGTGAACACGCCCTGCCCGCAGCCCAGGTCCAGCACACGCTCACCGCGCTTCGGATTCAGCAGATCCAATGCACCCGGGATCACCACCTCGCGATACAGCTCCGACCCGCGATCACCGATGATCTTGTCATACCAGTCCGCCGATTTCTCCCACGACGTCCCGCCCACGCTACGGTCACCGCCACGCGGCTTCGGCGCACCACCACCACGTGGTGGATATCCACCGCCGCGCTGATCATGCTCGCCACGCGGACGGCCACCTGGTCCCGCACCACGCGGCGGCCCGTCACGCCGCGGCGTGAATCGGTTAGGCGTGCGTGAGCCAGTGGGTTTGCGAGGACGTTCAGGAGTCATCCCTCTTCTATGCAGCAGACTCCGCCTGGGGGAAAGCCCCTGTCTTCACCAGCCCTCGAAAAAGGAGCACCTGCATTCTCTCAGAACCAGAGTTCCTAACCGCTAACAGGACGCTAATTAAACGCTCATGGGGATCCAATCAGAGATCCTTTATTAGCGTCCTATCAGCGGTTAAAACATTCCGTTTATCCGAGACCCGAAGTCACCCCCAGCCCAGCCAAAGAGAATCTTTCTACCCTAATTTTTCTACCCCAAAAGGCTCGGGCTTCAGAATCCCATCCCCGGAGGCAGTCCCAGGCCGCCTGTGAGCTTGCCCATCTCCTCTGCCTGGCTGTCCTTCACGCGCTTCTGCACCTGCTGGATGGCTGCAAGCACCAGATCCTGCAGCATGTCCACATCCTCTGGATCCACCACTTCCTTGGCGATCTTCACGCTCTCGATATCGCCGTGGCCATTTGCGGTGACGACAATTTTCCCGCCCGCCACGCTGGCCTCAAAATTCTTCGTGCTCAGTTCCGCCTGAGACTTCTTCATCTGCGTCTGCATCTGCTGCACCTGCTGCATCATTTTTTGGATATCCATGCGCCGATGATAAAACCTCAAATCCTCCGCGCAACTTGATCAAGCATTGAAGTCCGCAGCGCCCAAGGGGCGCGGATCTCCGAATCACGCAGCCGGGTGGAGCGGAGGGGCCGTGTTGAAACCCTCCATAAAGCGTTCTTCGGAGGGTCCAGTGAGGACGATACCTTTGCCCACACAATGACGTCTACGCCACAGTCATACTCCACACTTTGAGTGCGCTCCACCTTGCTGCGGAATTCGGAGGTCCGCGCTCCATGGATTCAGTCGGATCGATCAACTCACCTCAAGGCTCACGCTGCTGCTGCGTCGGCGGATTCAGAGACTTCCGCATCTCATTGGCATAGGTGTCCGGAGGAGCGTGCTGGGCATGCTCGCGGGCGCCTTCAAACCACGTGTGGGTGCTCGGCTGGTGTGCGCGCGCCACGGCCAGCAGGGTGTCCATGCTGATCGGCACCGGATGACCGCTGTGAATGGCGGCGGAGAGCGTCAGCTCAGCCGCACGGTCAAAGACGAACTTTAGATCCGCGCCCGAGAAGCCCGAGGATGCCTCCACCAGGGCGGCGGCGTCCAGATTGGAGATAGGCTTGTCCTTCGCCAGCAGGGAAATGATCTGCTCACGGGCCGGAGCATCTGGCGGCGGCACAAAGATGGCCTGGTCAAAACGACCTGGACGACGGAAGGCTGGATCGAGAGCCCAGGGCTGGTTCGTGGCACCGATGACGAGCACGCGGTTGTTCTCGCCGCGCATGCCGTCCATCTCATGGAGCAACTGGTTCACCAGATTGCGCAGCTGGCTTTCCCGCACATTGCGGCGATCCTGGGCCAGTGAGTCCAAATCATCAAAGACCAGCACGCAGGGCGCGTTTGCCCGCGCTGTCTCAAAAATCTGGTGCAGGTTTCGCTCCGTGCTGCCGAAATAGGGGTCAAAAATCTCATGCAGTCCCACCGAGAGGTAGTTGCAAGGCACCTCACCCGCCACCGCGCGTAGCATCATTGTCTTGCCGCAGCCAGGGGGTCCATAGATGAGAATGCCACCGCCCGTGCGCTTGCCATAGGCCTTATAAAGGTCCGGATACTGCAGCGGGTAGGTGATCTTCAGGCGGATCTCCTCCTTCAGTTCCTCCATACCGCCCACATCCGCAAACGTCACGCCGAAGCGCGCCGGGTCGCCCGGGGCATAAAAGGTCTCTGGCCGCCAGTCATAGGGCGGGTCGTCAAACGGATCATCGGCGAACTCCGTGGCTGTCTCGCCATCTTCCATCGTGTCGCCCCCACCCATGGGTGGCTCAGGCATCATCGCGGAAGGAGACGCGCGGCGCGCATCACGGATCGTCTGGCCCAGCTCACGCTCCAAAGGAGGATCGCTCAGGGTGCCGTCGATCTGCGCGGCGCGCTCAAAATGCTCGATCGCCTTGGCGCGGTCGCCCTCGGCCAGATGGACCCGGCTCAAAAGGAGATGTGCCTGCGCATTCTGCGGATTCTGCAGCAACACACGCTCCGCGCGCACGGCGGCCCCGGAGGTCTCTCCGTGCATGAAAAGGACCTTTGCGACGCCCAGCTGGGCATCTCCATGATCGGGGTCCAGCTCCAGGACATGCTCAAAGCTCTCCCGCGCATCTTCCAGATGCAACTGATCGAGAGAAGCGTGACCAAACAGAAGGAGGAGCGACACATTGTCCGGCGACTGCTCGAGGGCATCGCGGATAGCCTGGAGGGATGACATGCCTTGCATTAATGAGATCTTAGACAGCGCCCCCACTGAGAGCACTCAAAGCAAGTAACCCCTCCTGGTCACCTTGCCAGAGATTTCTTTGGCACCCGGCCAGAGACTGGATTGAATGCGTAACACCCCTGAGCTGTCTTATGCGCGCCTCTTTTTCCGTCCTGGAGCACAACCGCGCGCTCACTACCCTCGCCATCGGCCTTGCTTTGGCGACCTCCTTTTCCCTCTACTCCCTCATGAACCGCCGCCAAATCCTCACCGCCGCCGTCGCCGTCCCCCTGGCTGCGCTCCCCCTCCTCCCTGTCCCCGCCGTGGCAGCGGACCCGCCTGAACTGAATGCCGAGCAGGTCCTGGAACTCGTGCGCCGGAGCTACGCTCTGCAAAATCACCGCATGGCCGGCCAGCTCCGTGACGACGACAGTGGCAAGACCGAACCCCTGGAGCTGACTCTGACCGGCAAGGTCATGCGCTTCCGATTCAAAAATCCCCCGCCCGAGATCGTCCACCTGGACCTGACCACCGCCCCCGCCACCCTCTGGCAGGTGAAGTCTGGTGGCAGCACCCCCGTGCCGCTGGCCAATGCCGCCGAACCCGTGCGCGGCATGGATTTCAACTATGAGGACCTCTCCCTGCGCTTCACCTACTGGAAAAACGTGAAGATGATGGACACCAACGCCCGTCTCACCGCCGCCCGCGTGAAGTGCTGGCTCATCCGCGTCACCGCCCCGGACCAGAAGGGCCCGTACTACACCGTGGACCTCTGGGTGGAAAAAGAGAGCGGCGGTGTGGCCAAAATGGAGGCCTACGACACTCGCAGCAAGATGATCAAACGCTTCCAGGTCACCAAGGTGCAGAAAGTGGACGGCGCTACCGTGCTCAAAGAGATGCGCATCGAGTCCTTCAATCCTGGCGATGGCTCCCCCAAAGGCCGCACCTACCTTACCCTCGACAAGCCGGAGAAGCAGTAGGCCAGTCCTGAGTCAGGATTCCTCAATCCTGATTCATCCCGGCTGAGAACCAGCCCCCTGTCCCAATCAAAGTCCCCAGAACTCCTGGGGACTTTTTGTTTCCCAAAAGCCCCCCAAGTCCCCAGACCTCCCACCCTCAGACCTCTGTGTCCCTCCGTGCCCTCTGTGGTTTAAAGTTCAGTGCTCTTATATCAGCGTCCCATTAGCGTCTGATTAGCGGTTAATCCCCTTGTGTTAGCCCCCACCACCCGCGCCTCCACAAGTTGGAGTCCAGCCTTGAGGCGCCTCAGGTCTCCACACCCTCGCATCCCTCAAAAATCGGCTAAAGCCTTCACTCCAACTTGAGATCCAGCACCTTCCACCTGCCTCCAGATGGAATTTTCCGCTCTTTCCTTCTACTTTCCTGATAGAAACCCCGCCTTTTGTGCGGTTTCTGCGCCCTCTTTTTCTCATGCTGCGCCACTTCCTGCTCCTCACCCTCGGCCCCCTGCTCACCGCATCGGCCTTCGCCGCCGAACCTCTCAAAGCGCTCCTCATCGCCGGCGGCTGCTGCCACGACTACGCCAAGCAGCATGAGATCCTCAGCAAGGGCATCCAGGCCCGCGCCAATGTGCAGGTGGATGTGATCTGGACAGACGACAAATCCACCAACCCTCCCCTGCCCCTCTATGAAAAGGCGGATTGGGCCAAGGGCTACGACATCATCATCCACGATGAATGCGCGGCCAGCATGAACAACAAGGAGATACTGACCCGCATCCTGGATGCGCATAAGACGATTCCTTCCGTGCATCTGCACTGCGCCATGCACAGCTTCCGCACCGGCGAGGACCGCTGGTTCAAGCACCTCGGCCTCCAGTCAAACTCCCACGGCCCGCAGGAGCCCATCGCCATCACCTTTGTCGACAAAGAGCACCCGGTGACCAAGTCACTCGCCGACTGGACCACGATCAAAGAGGAGCTGTATAACAACGTGAACGTCTTTGATGCGCATCCTTTGGCGATGGGCAAGCAGACGGTCAAAAACAAAGACGGCAGCACCAAGGACGTCGAATACATCGTCGCCTGGACGAACGAAAAGCAGGGTGCGCGCAGCTTCAGCACCACCATCGGTCATAACAACGACACCGTCGCCGATGCCCGCTATCTCGACCTCCTCAGCCGCGGCGTCCTCTGGGCCTGCAACAAGCTTACCCCGGAATATCTGACCGCCTTCAAAGGCGAAAACAAAGTCACCCACATCGCCGCGAAGCCCGCTGAAGCTCCCAAGCCCAAGCCTGCACCTCCTGCGAATGCCACCGGCATCAAGGCCACCGCCAGCAGCGAGGAAAGCGGCAAAAACAACTTCGCCTGGTGCGCCGTGGATGGCGATGAAAAAACCCGCTGGTGCGCCAATGGATCTTCCTACCCTCAATGGCTCCAGCTTGAGCTCGAAAAGCCTCAAACCCTCACCGGCATCGCCACCACCTGGGAGAACAACGGCGTCTATCAGTTCAAGGTCGAAGCCAGCACCGATGGCAAAGCCTGGACGACTCTCGTCGATGGCAGCACCAACGAAAAAGGTGCTCCTTACTCCAATGACTTCGCCAAAGCCGAAAGCATCCGCTTTGTCAAAATCCACGCCCTCGGCAAAAAAGGCGGCGGCTGGGCCAGCATCCGTGAAGTGAAGCTCAAAGGCCCCAACATCACTGCTCTTAAACCTTCCGTATCTTCCGTATCTTCCGTATCTTCCGTATCTTCCGCGTCTTCCGCGTCTTCCGTGGTTAAAAATGCCGCTGATCCCTACAAGACCGAAGGCAACGTCATCCCCAAAATCGTCAAACTCACCCCCGAGCAGGAAGCCGCCATCCTCAAGGACGTGAAAGTCGCGGATGGCTTTGAAGTCAGCCTCTTCGCCAACAGCGCCGCCGCGAACTACCCCGTCTATGTCGCCGCCGAACCCGATGGCACGCTCTACGTCTCCTCGGATGGCAACGGCTCCCTCGGCCGCAATCCGAAGCGTGGTCGCATCATTCGTTTGCGCGATCTCGACAACGATGGCCGTGCCGATGAAACCAAGGTCTTCTGTGAAGTCGACAGTCCGCGCGGTCTTGTTTGGGATCACGATCGCCTCTACCTCGTGCATCCGCCGCACCTCAGCGAGTTCATCGATGCCGATCACGATGGCGTCGCTGAAAAACAAAACATCCTCGTCAAGGACATCGCCTTCGGTTTCAAAGACCGCCCCGCCGACCACACCACGAACGGCCTCAGCCTTGGCATCGACGGCTGGCTCTACATCGCCGGCGGTGACTTCGGTTTCATGAAGGCCACCGGCACCGATGGCAAGACGCTGCAGCATCGCGGCGGCGGCGTCATCCGCGTGCGCCCAGACGGCACTGGACTCGAAGTCTACTCCACCGGCACGCGTAACATTCTCGAAGTCGCCATCAGCCCGCTGATGGACATCTTCGCCCGCGATAACACCAACGACGGCGGCGGATGGAACGTGCGCTTCCACCACTTCACCGGCGGCGAGGACCACGGCTACCCACGCCTCTATAAAAACTTCAACGACGAGTGCATCCAGCCTCTCGCCGACTACGGCGGCGGCAGTGGCTGCGGTGCTGTTTACATCGACGAACCCGGCTTCGGAGATTGGAACAATGCCCCCTTCACCGCCGACTGGGGCACCGGTGCCCTCTGGCATCATCAGGTGAAGCCCAAAGGCGCCACCTTTGAGGAAACCCGCAAGCCCGAGCCCTTCATCAAAATGACCCGTCCCACCGATGCGGATGTCGATGGCATGAGCCGCGTCTACGCCTCCAGCTGGCGCGGCGCCACCTTCAACTGGGAAGGTCCTGAGGTGGGTTACATTGTGCAGGTGAAGCCGAAGGGCTTCAAAGCTGAGGCACTGCCCGACTTCAAAAAATCCAGTGATGCAGAATTGGTTAAACATCTCGACCTCAAGACACCGCAAAGCTATCGCCGCCGCATCGAGGCCCAGCGCGAGCTCGCCCGTCGTGGTAGCAAGCAGGCTGACAGCTACTTGGCGCAGTATTCCACGCTCCGCACCGCCGAGCGCAATCTTGTGGCACACCTGCAAACGAAGGCCTCCAGCGACGAAATCATCGCCGCCCTCGCCCACTCTGACCCGGTCATCTCACACACTGCCATCCGCTTCGCCGCCAGCCAGCATCTCAGCAAGGAAGAACTCGCAGCCCTGGACGGCGCCAGCAGTGATCGCGCAGGCATCTTGCACTCCCTGGCCATGATCCATCAGAAGGAAGTCATCACCGGTCTCATCGAGCGCCTCGCCAAAACCACCGAACCAACATTGCGTCAAGGCATCCTCGCCGCCCTCTGCCGCCTGCACTTCGATGAAGGTGAATGGAAGGGCGACTCCTGGGGCACGCGGCCGGACACGCGGGGACCGTATTACCAGCCGGAGGCGTGGAGCGAGACCCCGAAGATTGCCGTGGCGCTGAAGGACGCGCTGGCGAAGGCCACGCCGCAGGAAGCCGCGTTTTTGGTGAGGGAGCTGAACCGTAACCGCATCCAGTTCAACGAGGCGCAACAGCGCATCCTCGCCCTGGCGAAGACGGACCCGAAGGTGCTGCCAGATCTCGCCGCGCAGCTCGCAGGTGCGGAGGAAATTCCAGCAGAGGCTGTGCCGCTGCTGCTCGGACTCGTCCGTAATGGGGGCAGTCCTGCCCCCTCAGATGCAGGGGCCAAGAATAGCCCCACTACTCTCTCCCAGGCCATCACCGCCCTCGCCAAAACCGACAGCGCCGAGGGCGTGCGCGCCACGCTCTCCGCCTTCGATGCCCTGAAAAAACTCCCTGAGTCCGGTAAAGATTTCGAAGCCGCGCTGACCGCCTTCCTCAGCTCACCCAAGCTCGAAAACCATCATCAGCTCGTCGAGCAGATCGCCGAGAAGCTCGAGTGGCCCGTGTCCATGTATGCAGACGCCGCCCTGCTGAATCTCGCCAGCCGCAAGACCGGCAGCCCCGAGTCCATCGAGCTCTCCAAAAAAGCCCAGGACATCGGCTGGGCCGAGCCGAAGCGCCGCAAGCAGATCATCGATGCCATCAGCGCCACCAAGCACATGGCCAGCGCCTCCAAAGTGCTCCTCGCCCTCGATGATCCCGATACCCAAGTCAAAGGCGCCGCCGAGCGTGCCGCCAAAGCCATGCGCATCACCAAGGTCGAGGACAAGACCCCCAAGCTCGCCACGCTGAAGCCCGAAGACGCGCTCGCCGCTGTCTTGAAAGAGAAAGGCGACATCGCCCTCGGCGAGCAAATTTTCACCAAAGCCACCTGCATCGCCTGCCACACTACCAAGGAGTCCGAAGCTCAGAAAGGCCCCTACCTCGGCAACATCGCCCAGACCTACAAGCGCCCCGATCTCGCGCAGAACATCCTCGATCCCAACAAGACAATCGCCCAAGGCTTCGCCAGCGAGATGATCACCATGAAGGACGGTGCCGCGCAGATGGGCTTCATCACCCTCGAAGGCTCCAGCGAGGTCAAACTGCGCAACGTCGCCGCCCAGGAGTTCACCTTCAAAACCGCCGATATCAAAGAGCGCCAAAAACTCCCCATGAGCATGATGCCCCCCGGCCTCATGATGAGCTTCACCGTCAAAGAATTCGCCAGCCTCCTCGACTACCTCGAGTCCCTCGCGAAGCACTAGACGCACGCCCTTCAAGGATGCCGGCACATCGTTTGTCCGGCATCCCCGCACCTCCCACGACCCGCGTGCCGAGATGTTGGAGTCCAGCCTTTAGGCGATCTGGCCGCCCATGACCTCGCATCTCACCCGTGCCCGGATCGGCTAAAGCCTTCACTCCAACGTAAGCATTCCACCCGGCACCGCAGTCGCGAAGCGTCCTGGACTGCTCCAGCCCTCTGGCGCTCTCGCCAAAGCGAGTGACTTCCCCTCTCGAATCAGCGCGATAACCTCCCCAGACCTTCGCAGGCATCTTCCGCAAATAGATCGTTAGGCCTGCCAAAGCGCCGGAGAGCCGGCGCACTCCAGGACGCTGCCGCGCCTTCAACACTTCACCTCAAATACCGGAACTCCGGCGTCGCCCAAAGCGTCTGGATCAACCTCGCCCACACATCCCGGACCTCGTCGTCCGTGGCATTCCCGGAAATCGAAGCCTCCAGGTAATCCTGTGCCAGCTCCCTCTCCTTCGCCGATGGCTCACGGCTTAACGAAATTTGATAGGCCTTCGTCACCCGCGCGCTCATCTCCGTCGTCTCACCCAGCACCCTCGTCGCCGCAGATCTTGCCTGCTCAATGAGCTTCGGATTGTTCATCATGAACAAGGCTTGCGTGGCCACCGTGCTCGTCGTGCGCTGGCCGATCGGCTGGTTGATGTCCGCAAAATCAAACACCTCAAACAGCGGATGCCGCACGTTGCGGAAGGCTGCTGTGTAGACACTGCGACGAGTGTCCTCAAACGTGAAGCCATACTCCAGGTTCTGAATCTTCTGATCGTTCGCGTCCACCTTCGTCGCGCTCACATTCGGCCCGCCGAAAGCTCCGTCCATCGTCCCTGCCGCCGCAAGCATCGCGTCACGAAGACACTCCGCGTCCAGACGCTTGCGGTTCATCCGTGACAGCAGCCGGTTGTCCGGATCCTTCGAAACATCAGCACCTGCAGCGACCTCACTGCTCTGCCGATACGTCCGGCTCATCACCATCTCTTTCACCAGCTTCTTCAAGCTCCAGCCTTCCTCCATAAACTTCACGGCAAGGTAGTCCAGCAGCTCCGGATGCGAAGGCAGCTCGCCCGTCACGCCAAAATTATCCGTCGTGCGCACAATGCCCGCGCCGAACAACCAATGCCACGCGCGGTTCACCAGCACTCGTGAGGTCAGCGGATGCTCACGGCTCGTCATCCACTGCGCCAGTTGCAGACGCCCGCTCTGATCCACAGGCACAGCCGGCGCGCTGCCCTTCATTGCCACCTGGAGAAATCCACGTGGCACCGGCGCCCCGAGATTGCGCGTGCTGCCACGGATGTGCACGCGCGCATCCTCCGGCTTCGTGTCATCCGCCACGCTCATCACTTCAGGACGTCCCGGCGCATTCTTCTTCACCTTCTTGAGCTCTTTCCCGAGTTCCTCCAGCCGCTTCGTCAGATCCTTCTCTTCAGTCGAAACCTTCGCCGCGGGCATGTCCGGCATGTCGGCATCCGCCGGGATGAACTGCACCGCGTCCACCGTCACAAAACCTTCCGCGCCCGCATTGGAGATCATCACAAAATTCTGGCCATTGGCCTCAAAGCGCCACGTGCCGATGGTCGCAAATTGCAGCCCGTCCAGCGCCTCCGTGGCCTGCTTGAAATAAACCAGGTCCTCACCATCCGCATGCAGTACGGTGGCAGGCAGACGCTCCGGACGATCCGGCCCGCCGCTGTAGGCCACACGCACTTCATAGCGCCCAGCCACCGGCAGCTTCGGCGTGAAGGTCAGTGTCTTCTCTCCCTTGCCCTGGTTGTTGTCATGCTGATAACCACCGCCCACAAACGGCGGATAGCGGTTTGATGTGCGCCATTCACCCACCTTCTGCGCCTCGCTGTCATCCACCACGATGCCCGGCAGATCCGCGGGCGAGAGTGACTTCTTCTTCCGCAGCGTCAGGCTTCCCGCGTCGCGCAGCTGGTCCTTCAGCATCGCGATCTCCTTCTCCAGCGCACCCGCCACAGCCTCATGCTTCACGAGTTGAGCCTCCTGCTCGCCCTCAAACGGCAGCGGCGTGTCGATCCAGTGCGCCACGTTGTCCGTGTAGTTCTTCAGCGTCTTCGTGCTGCGCATGATGCCCGCCAGTGCGTAGTAGTCCCGCGTCGGGATGGGATCAAACTTGTGGTCATGGCAGCGCGCGCAGCCGATGGTCATGCCCAGGAACGACTTGCCAATGGTATCAAGCTGCTCATCCACGATGTCCATGCGCAGCATGCCCTTGTCCTGCTCCTCATAGTTGGTTGGGCCGAGCGCCAGAAATCCCGTGGCCGTGAGCTGCCTCCGCCTCTCTTCCGCCGTCTTCGCCGTCAAAAGATCTCCCGCGATCATCTCCGTGACCATCTGGTCCAGCGGCGCATTATCACGGATCGACTCAATCAAGTAGTCACGGAACCTCCAGGCATCCTTGAACGGCAGCGACCTCCCGCCGCCAGACGACTCCGCGAACCGCGACATGTCCATGAAGTGCGAAGCCCAGCGTTCCGCGAACGCCGGTGACGCGAGCATCGCATCTATCTTCGCTTCAATGTCCTGGGTGTTGGCGGAGGAAAGACGCGGAGACGCGGAGAGGGGGAGACGCGGAGATGAGGACTCCAGTGCCTTCTCTCCTGTTCCTGCCTTTTTGCCTTCCGTCTTCTGACTCTCCGCGTCTCCGCGTCTCCCCCTCTCCCCGTCTTCCGAAGACGGCGGCAACCCCGTGAGGTCAAACGAAAGCCTGCGCATGAGGACATCTTCACTTGCATCCACACTCGGCGTTAGGCCAGAAGCCTCCAACTTCGCCAAAATAAACCGATCAATGTCATTCGCGGCCCAGTCAGCCTTCTTCACCTCAGGTGCCTTGGGCTTCACCGGTGTCTGGAAGGACCAGAAGGAACCGTCCGCCTTCATCTGCGTGCCATGCTTGCCACCGCCGGGAACTTCCGTGCGCGGATCATGCGCCCCGGAGGCAATCCAGGCCTTCAGGTCCTCCATCTGTGATTCGGAGAGCTTCTTCTTCGGCGGCATCTTGAGGTCACGGTCCTCATAGCTCACCGCCTTCCACAGCAGGCTCTCGTCGATCTTCCCGGGCACCAGCGCAGGCCCGGAGTCGCCGCCATTTTGCCAGCCCGCTTGGTGGTCCAGCCTCAGGCTGCCCTTCTGCTTGTCCGCACCATGGCAGCCCACGCAGTGCTCCATGAACAGCGGACGGATACGCTTCTCGAAAAACTCCTCCGTCCCTGCCTGATCCACCACAGCCCCGGACACAAGCACGGGGGCAAAAAGACAGGTGATCAAAAGGGGGCTCTTCATGCAGGGGGTGAAGAGCGCAAACGGCCCTGCGGAAAGCCCTCTTTCAGACCTTAGGCTTCAGCAGGTGCGCCACCAGGAAATCCAGGGCGTTGGTTTTCGGCTCCGCCTGGTCCTGCAGGACGATGCATTCCACCCCGTCCGCCGCGCATTCCTTGGAGACCGCACGCGCATGGTGGATGCAATGCAGCCACTCGCCACGGTTCGTCGGAACCTCCACCACCTGGGAGTTGTTCACCAGCAGCGGCGGATCATCCTTCGTGATCCAGGCCAGCATGTCACACTCACGCAGGATGGCCTTTCCTGCCTCCGTGGTGAAGGCCGCAGGCGATGGGAGATGATAGAAAAGCGCCGCCTCGGCCTCGCTCGTGCGCACCTCAGGCCCCGGCTTGCCCATGAAGGACTCCCAGCGTGTCACGTCATAAGTCGCCTGCGTGGCATTGCACACCGCACAGGTCAGGCGGGTGGACTCACGCAGCACTGGATCTTCTGACTTCGGATCCGCCAGATCATCATGCGTGGCCAACCAGAGGGAGGTGCCAGCTCCCGCCGAGCCGCCCATCGAGGCAAAGCGCGTCTTGTCCAGATTCCACTCCCCGGAGCGCGAGCGCAGGTACTGCACCGCACGGGCGCACTCACGCAGGATGTCCTGGATCGGCATATGCTCGAGGTAAGGGTAGTTCAGCGCCGCGCAGGAGATGCCTTTGTCCAAAAGCTCCTGCGTGCTCTTGTTGTTCCCCCACTGGGCTTTGTCGCCAGCACGGAATCCACCGCCATGGATCATGATCACCAGCGGCGTCGGCGTGGTTGCATTTTTGGCTAGGTAGAGGTCCAGCTTTGACCGCTCATGCCTGCCATAGGCCACATCCGCGTGGTCCGGCTTCAGCCCCCCGGGCTTCGCAGCCTCCGTCTTACCCGTCTTTCCACCTGGCCCTTTCTTCATCTTCTGCAGATGAGCCAGCGCCTCTGGCATCGTGAGGATGCCGTCCTTGTCCGTGTCTGCCTCCGGATACATCTTCAGCCCCTGCTTTAAACGCTCATCCGTCTGGGACGTGAGCTGGGCATGCCCCAGCATAGGCAGAAGTGACAGCAGGCAAAGCAGGTGGAAACTTTTCATGGGTGGGAATCGACCCTCTGAACGCCTCACCCGCTCAAAGGTTGCAACAGATTTTGCCCGGCCCTTCTCTTTCAGGACCTCTGTGCACCTCTGTGTCCTCCGTGGTGAAAACAATGGACATCTCGCTCTCAGACGGCTTTTGGATTTGATCAGCGTGTCCATAGACTATGGAGAGACCGATGACGGCTACGACGACAAACTCCAGCCTTGAGGAGTGCCGAACTTCGGAACGGGGGGCGCCGAGACCGTCACTTCATCACTCCCAGGCACCGCACTTTGGCAAGTGTGCTTACGAATGACGTCCCTCACTTCAGCGTCTTCTTCAGCCACGCAATCATTTGTTCGGCGTAGCTTGAGTTCAGCTTGCTCCATCCGCCCATGCCGTGACCGCCACCAGGGACGGTGATGGTCTCGCACGCGTTCCCCGCTGCCTTCATCTTGGCCTCAAACTGCACGCTCTGCTCATGGGCCACGGTGGTGTCCGCATCTCCATGGATCTGGAGAAACGGGGGCAAACCTGGCTTCACAAGCTGGCTCGGCGACATCGCCTCCAACTTCTTGAAAGTGGCCTCATTCATCTCACTGCTGCCGATCAGGTCCCCCAGGCCGCGCATCTCATTCCGGCGCTTCACATGGGTCACCAGATCATGCGGCGCATAAAAAGGCACCACGGCGGCCACCTTCGTCTCATCCGTGGCCGTCACTCCGGCCCAGGATACCAGATGCCCACCTGCGGACTCGCCGATCAGCGCGATGCGTTTCACATCCACCTTATACTCTGCCGCGTGCGCTTTCACCCACTTGATCGCCGCGCTTACGTCCTCCGCGCAAGCTGGCCACTGATGCTGTGGGGCGAGACGATAGTCGATGGTGAACCACACAAAGCCCGCCTTGGTCAGTGGCTCGAACAACGGCGTGATGAAGGTGTGCTTGTTCCCCTTCGTGAAGCCGCCGCCATGCACCAGAATGCAGGTCGCAAACGGTCCGTCACCCTCCGGCACATAGGCGTCTAGCGTCAGTGACACATCCCCGGCTTTTGTGAACTCGATGTCCTTCTTCAAACCAGGGATGTTCACCGGCGCGTCCGCCGCAGGGAGGATTGAGACGAAGACAAGACTGAGCAGCAGGGCGAGTTTCATGGTGATGATCTGTCCATGAACGCTCGTGCAATGACATTCCTTCACCCCGGCACGAACCAGGACACGGCATGTGCCTCGGCCAGCGTGGGAATCTCCACCTTCTCACTGAGGCGGCGGATCACACTCTCAGGCACATCTTTCTGCCGCTGCTTGTTCTGCCGCAGGATCGTGCTGAGCTCAGGCTCGAGGTAGATGATCTCCACGCGCGCGCCGTAGTCTGCAAAGAGGTCGATCCAGCGTTTGCGGAGCTGTGCGGTGATGCTGGTGGCATTGAAGGCAAAGTCACGATGCACGCGCAGATGCTCGCGGCATTGCTCGCACGCAGCCTGGATCACCGTGCCCTGGTTGTCCGTGGCATCCACGTCCATTCCCTCGCGCACAGCATCCAGGGACACCACCGGCAAGTGAGGCCGTTTTTTGGCGAGCCAGGTGTCTTTGCCAGCTCCAGGCAGACCGCTCATCATGGTGACCGTGCAGCGATCATCCTCATGCGGGGTGTAGTGCAGACTCGTCAGCTCACCGCGATGAAACAGGAAACGCGCCTGCTCATTCGCAAAAGGGTACATCTGTGTGAAGCAGCCCAGTTCCATGGCCGTGTCCCGCCATAGATGCAGGGTCTCCTCCGGGCGCGACATCTCTGTCGTGTGCCGTCCACGCGTGTCCGCGAGTGCGAAGAGATACAGCAGCCGGTTTGAAAGCAGGCACGAGAGCTTCACCACCTCCAGCTCAGGCTCCGGCTTCTCCAGAAGATAAGGCGGCCTGCCATGATAACGCACGAGGTTCACAATGTGCTCGCGGGTCTCCAGGTCACACTTCAGCGCGCGCAAGATCTCCCGCGCCATCGCCGCGCCGACCATGGAGTGCTTCGGTGACCGCGTGCGTCCTGTCTCTGGATCCAGGACCGTGGTGTCTGGCTTTCCCGCGTCATGCAGCAGCGCGACGAAGAGCAGGATCACCTGCTCCACGCGGCTAAGTTCTGGGTAGTCAGCCAGAAGGGTGATCTGGTTAAAGACCATGCCTGTGTGCGTCCACACATCTCCCTCGGCATGCCATTCCGCATCCTGGCCGCAGCGGCGCATCGGCTCCGCCCAGGGCTGATTGGCAGCCCAGGCCAGGATATCCGCGTCCGCGGCTTTCAGCATGTCTTTCCATGATCTCATGACCAGATGTCCGCTCCCTCTATCAGTTGGTTAGGCACCATCTGCTGATGCTGCCAGTGCTCGGAGAGCTTCACGCGCTCCACGAATTCCGGTCGCACGATCTTCGCGCGGCCGGTGACCTTGCCACCCGCTTCCGTGCGCAGGTACAGGCCTTCCATGCGCGCATCCATCGCTCCGCTGAGCGGATTGTCGAATTGCGAATCAAAGACGGACTCCGTGATGAGCTTCAGCAGTTGCTCATGCTTCAGCGCGCCTTGATGCACCACGGGCACGGTATGGATACCGGTGCCGTCCATCATGGCCAGACGGCGCTCCAGCGAGAGGAAGCACGACTCCACCTTGTCATAGATGTCGAACTCAAAGAAGTAGTGCGGCAGCGAGCGATAGAAAACGCTGTGCTTCGCATATAGCCACTCGCCAAAGAGGATGTGGCGGTCCGTCAGCATTCCCTCCAGCACGGGCCGCTTCACGGCGGTCCATTGCTTGAAGAGGTCATACTGCGGATGCATGCCCTCCGTGATCTCATGACCGCGGCACTGCAGCACCATGCGCCCCTTGCTGTCAAAATGGATGCCCACATTCGTGCCATCCACTTTCTCCTCCGCGATCAAGGATGGATCCGCGATGAAGCGCTGGGAGTCCTTCGCTCCCATATGGCGGTCGTCATCCGTGCCCTTCGAACCAAAGAGGTGCGGGGTGCGCGGGTATTTGATAAAACTGTCGTGTGATGCACCCATACATTTGGGTAGGTAAAAAGTGATGATGAATCAGAGTGATGGCAGTGAGCTTCACAGACCGCTGAAGGTTCAGATCCCCTCAAAGAGAATTCATGCGCTTCATGCTGCCTTGGTGGTATGTGCGATGGTCCCAGCCATGGACTGCGGCAGCCCGCTGCCGCTTTCTGCAGGCCAGCCCTGCTGGCCGTCCGCCTTCACAAACAACTCAGGAGTGGACTCGCAGCTCTAGTGCTGGCAGCAGGGCTGCCACACCTCAAAGCGGCAGCTGGCTGCCGCAGTCCAAGGCTAGGGCGCTCGGAAAAAGGCGGTCGGCTTGTGCTGATGAATGTTCATTTTGTTAGGGCCGCGATGGTGCTATGGCCTGACCCATTGTCAAACAAGACGCGACCGCGAATTGACTTTTCCAGCATTCGCGTTTAGATCATCAGCACGCTCATGACACCACGCGTCCTCACCATATTTTCTGCAGCCCGGCTTCGGCCAGGGCTCGGGATGACGTTGTCATAAAGACACCAGTCAGATTTTGCTGCTATCCCCGGGAGCCCTGAATGCTGAATGCCGCATCAGGGCCTTTTCATTTTCAGCCGGGGAGCAGCACGTTCCGAAACACAGGACATCTGACTTTATGAAACTTCATCTGACAAACTCCGCGCGCATCCGAAACATCGGCATCGCGGCGCATATTGACGCGGGCAAAACCACGCTCACCGAACGCATTCTTTTTTACGCAGGCGCCATCCATACCTGCGGAGACGTGCATGACGGCAACACGGCCACGGACTTCTCCCCGATCGAGAAAGACAAGGGCATCACCATCTCCTCCGCCGCGGCTCCCTGCACCTGGACACCACGTCCTGTGGAGGCGCTCACACGCCTCTTTGCAGGCCAGCAGCACCGGCTGAACATCATCGACACACCCGGCCACGTGGACTTCACGGCCGAGGTGGAGCGCTCCCTGCGCGTACTCGATGGCGCCATCGCCGTGTTCTGCGGCGTCGGCGGCGTGCAACCACAAAGCGAGACCGTCTGGAGACAGGCGAACCGCTACCGCGTGCCCCGCATCGCCTTCATCAACAAGATGGACCGCCTCGGCGCGGACTTCACCCGCGTGGTGAACGACCTGCGTAACAAACTACGTGCTAATGCCTGGCCCGTCATGCTCCCCTGGGGAGCGGAAGCGGACCTCATCGGTCAGATCGACCTCATCGATGAGCGCGCCCTGCGTGCCGACAGCATCTCGCCCACTGGATTCACCGTGGAAGCCATTCCTGAAGACTGGCGTGACGCGGCGAACACGGCGCGTCGTGACTTGATCCAGGCTGTGGCAGATCTCGATGATGAGATCGCCACACTATGGCTTGAGGAGCGTCCCGTGCCCGCCCTCACCTTGCGTGAGGCCGTGCGCAGGCTCACCATTGCCGGGAAGCTCATTCCCGTCATCGGTGGCAGTGCTTATAAGCACATCGGCGTGCAATCGCTGGTGGATGCGGTGGTGGACTTCCTGCCTGCGCCTGAAGAGGTGCGGCGTGAAACCGCCATCACTGCGCCCTTGGCAGCGCTGGCCTTCAAGGTCGTGCGTCATCCGCAGGCGGGTCGTCTCGTCTATGTGCGTGTTTATTCCGGCAGCCTTGAGAAAGGCATGACGCTGGTGAATCCACGCCTCGGCAAAACCGAGCGCTGTGGCCGGCTCCTTCGCGTCTTCGCGGATCGGCGTGATGAACTTGAGCAGGTGGATGCTGGCGATATCTGCGCCATCTCCGGCCTGCGAGATTTCAGCACAGGCGATACTCTTTGTTTGGCCGAGCATCCTGTTTCACTGGAACCTCCGGTGTTCCCGGAGCCTGTGGTGAGCATGGCCATCGAGCCCGCGCGCTCGGTGGATCAGTCTCGCCTGTCGACAGCGCTCTCGCGCCTCAGTGATGAGGACCCGACCTTCCGCGTGCGCAAGCATGAGGAGACCGGTCAGTGCCTCATCTCCGGCATGGGTGAGCTGCATCTCGAGGTCATCCGCGAAAAGCTCCGGCTCGAACACAGCCTGGAGACGATCGCAGGTGCGCCGGAGATCGCTTGTCGTGAGACGATCACCTGCACTTCCGAAGCCGATCATCTGCTGAAAAAGCAAAATGGTGGCAGCGGCATGTATGCGCGTGTGAAGCTCACTTTGCGCCCTCTGGAGCGCGGTGCTGGCATAGTCATCGAGGACGCTGTCGTCGGTGGCACCATCCCGGCTGCCTTCATGAACTCCGTGCGTCGCGGCATCGAGGATGCGGCGCTGGCAGGTCCTCTGGCGGGCAGTCCGCTGGTGGACATGCAGGTCCGCATCGTGGATGGTGCCAGCCATGCGAAGGACTCGAACGACCAGGCTTTCCGCCTAGCCGCCGCTGAGGCCCTGCGCGAGGCTGTGCGTGCCGCGGCCCCTGTGCTGCTGGAGCCCGTGATGCGCGTGGAGTGCACCGTGCCGGAGGATCATCAAGGAGACATCCTCGGTGATCTGAACCGCCGTCGCGCCCGCATCGTGGGGATCGACCAGCGTGGCAATGAGGCAGGCGTGCTTGCCGAGGTGCCGCTGGCGGAGCTCTTCGGCTACGCCGGTGCCATCCGCAGCCTCTCAAGAGGCCGCGCCAGCTACTCCATGAGCCCCTCGAGCTACGAAGCCGTCCCGGCTTCCGCGCTGTCGGCCCTGCTTAAGGGATAACGAATAGTGTCATCACGGCGGAGTCTGCCTCTTTGGGGCGGGCTCCGCTTTTCTGTGGAGTGATTCAATGCCCGCCCACCATCTCCTTCAAAGAAGACCACAAGCTGGTCTTTAGACGTGGCTTGATGAATGGCTCATCGGACGGATTATTCCCCAGCATCTGTCGAAAAATGAGTTGGCGGTTGTCCCAGTTGGCCTTGTCGGCACACATGACGAACTCGTATCTCACAAGCTCTTCAGAATCCGACATGCGGGCTTCAAGCCAAGTCTCTCCATGGTGATCAAAACCCATCTTCCCCCAGGCGAACAGACCTGAGGAACGCCTTTGAGCATCACTGGATTCAATCAAGGGACGAAGATCGTCTTCTGTCAGAGCCTTGGCATCCAACAGTCCGCACAATGCCAGGAACATGACGTCATGAACTGTGTCGTCCAGCATCTGAACCAACGTCTCGCGCCAAGCCGGCGGCTTCGCGCTGCGTATGGCATATGCAGCCATCCTTCGGACTTCTGCCACACGGTCTGTGGAAAGAGTGAGAATCGCTGATCCAGGCGAAACGACGCGGTGCTTCTCCACGACTGATAATGCCGCAGAACGGATGAACCACACAGGTGATGCCAATGCCTTGCTGATCTGGGTCGGCATTCCATCGATCAAATCGGGCATGCCCACGATGGTCAACAGCGCTTCCTCCCGCTCGACATCAGATGAAGCTTCATCCTCGAGTACCTGGAGAATAGCTGGCGCATCGCCCTGCAAACCATAGCCAAAGCTATTCATCGTCCAACCACGTCTCAACGTGTCGATCCAGCGTTCATACCACGCCAGAAAATCTGTGTCGGCGGTCATGTAGGCCGCCCCATCCACTTCTTCGTTCACATAGACAATTCTGCCCCGATACTTGCCCGTGACAATCAACAGTATCAAATTGGAGCAGCCAGCGCTCGCGATTGTCATCGTCCCTGCGAGGAACTGGTCCCAGATGCTCATTGTCGAGTCGAGCTCACCCACACATTCGGGCATACCTGGCCACAGGGGACATGGGCGGGCAATGTAGTTGCAGTCATAGTATTGGCTAGATCGCCTCACATCATCCTCCCATTTGGCAAACGGCAGCAACCCATAGGCCGGTCCAGCCCCACCATCACCGGCGACTAGGCAGAAACGGCGAAAGGCTTTAGGGATGCGAACTGCAGTGTCAGCCTCAAACTTCAGGAGCCTGGCCTCAGCCAGCCGGGGCCCAAGTTGGAAGCCATGTTTATGCTCACGAGACAACGCAGCGTTTTTTCGCCGAAACTCCTCAAGCTTCCCATGAACGCGCAGGATCTGCGCGTTCATGGGATCCGTTTCACCTTCTGCCAAATTCATGAAGTAATACTACCAAGCCTGTCAAATCTGGCGGCTCAAGCAACCCCTCATGAGGATTTTGGCCCATCACTGACTGTTGTCACTCAATCACTCCAAACCTCGGCAGTCTGACGACGTGCCGCTACACTCTATCACTCCTGTTCCACTCTTGGCACCAGCACGTTCAGCGCTTTGGGTTTGAGGGTGATTTTCAGAGGGAGGGAGAGGCGGTCGACTTCGCCGTCCATCATGACGGGGAGGTGGCGTTTTCTGCGGGCGTGGATCTCGAGCTCGGTGGTGCGGAGGCGCTTGACCTCGTGATCTTCCTTCCAGCGGCCGAAGAGCCAAGAGAAAAAGGACTTCATCATGCCATAGCGTGAGCGATGGGTGGACAGGTGCACGGTGAAGAAGCCGCCGTCCAGGCTCTCGCGCTTCGGCAGGACGCCGAAGACATCTTCATAGTCATTGTTGGCGATGATCACGGCGCGCGTGCGGCACTGAAGAGTCTGGCCTTCATGCACTAGAGTCAGACCCAGGGAGGGGAAAGTGGCTGCCTGACGCAGTGAGTCACGCAGGGTCCGCAGCGCGCGGACGACCCACCAGCCGTGATACTCTGGCGCGGCCATTTTGAGCGCGGGATAGAAGCCCAGCACCATGAGGCAGAGATACAGTTTCCCATTCAATTCCATGGCGTCCATCGGCACCAAGGATGCGGTGATCAGCGCCTTCGCGGCCTCCTCCAGATCCAGCGGCATGGCGAGATCTCGGGCGGCGAGATTGAAGGTGCCCAGGGGCAGCACGCCCATGGTTTTGCCTCGGCCTGCGAGGATCGTGGCGGCGCTTGCCACGGTGCCATCACCTCCGCCCACGATCACGGCGTCGGCATCACTGGCGGCGGCTTCCTTCAGATAGCGCTCCACCTCACGGCCCGGCACGGCGTGCAGGGTGATGCGTACATCGGACTCACGAAAGGCCTGCGTCACTGTCTCGATCACCTGCTTTCGGCCGAGGCGCACGACGGTGCCGGCTTCTTCATTCAGCACGATGATGAAATGGCGTCCGGGCATGTCTGAAACGAACTACGTTTGCGCGAGCGATCTGGCCCTATGAGACAACGCCTTCCAGGTAGAAATCGAGCCCATGCCGCCCTCGCATCCGCATGGCGAAGGCCGCCACCTTTCCCAGCGTCTGGACATCGTCAGACAGGGTGACGCGACAACTTTACAAAATGTCGCGTTGACTTTACATGACTGCATGTCAGGATAACCTTACACTGCGCGAGGAGCGCCTAACGATCAAGGCAACTTAACCCATGCACCTCCTATGACTGCCCTTTCTCCTTCCCACCTTTCGCAGGATCAGATTCGTCGTCAGTATGTCATCCGCTCCTCGCTGTTCCTGGCGGGCTATGTGGCGGTGAACATGGCGGCGATTTTTGGGGCTTTTGATGATGCGAAGCCGCGTGGGGCGATCGCGCTGGCGCTGGTGGTGGTGGCACCGCTGGCGGGGCATATATGGGCGCTGCTGGCTTATATGCGGGATGCGGATGAGTTCATGCGCGCGGTCATGGCCCGGCGGTTCATCATCAGCAGCGGTATCACGATGGCGCTCACTTGTGCCTGGGGCTTCATGGAGAGCTATGCGCACGCCTGGCATGCGCCGGGCTTCCTCGTGTATCCGCTGTTCTGGCTGGTGCATGGCGCGGTGTCTCCCTTCATCCGCAGCTCGAACTGAGAAGGGCTTACTCTCGATCCCACGAACGATGAAGAACCATCTAAAAGTGCTGCGCGCCCAGCGTGGGCTGACCCAGGAAGATCTCAGCCAGGAACTCGGTGTGTCCCGCCAGGCCGTGAATGCGCTCGAGACCGAGAAGCATTCCCCTTCCCTGGATCTCGCCTACCGGATCGCGGCCGTGTTTGACCTGCCGATCGACCAGATTTTTGAGAGCCCTTATGAGAAGACGAAGAAGATTGGGCGTGGCAAGTGAGGGCCATCAAACCGAGCGAGAAGCTGTGTGCATTTCGACTGGTTGAATGACTGTGGGTGACTTTTCTACCACAGAGGACACGGGGGAGCACAGAGGCACTTATTCTTGATTGATCATGTGTTCGGCGGTCCGGGGCGCATCGGGACTCAACCCCATTGGAATGGGGTTGTACGACGGACCGCTCACAAGCGGCGCCATTTGTTGCGGGCACGATACAGGGCGGCTTCGCGCTCGATGAGGAGAAGCTGGTCAGGCTTGTCACCGGAGATGCGTGAGGCTTCCTGACAGACCGACTCTGCCTTGGCGAAGTCTCCGGTCTCCGCCAGCGCGGCAGCGAGAGCACGGAGCATGCGCGGATCTTGACGTCGCGTCAGAGCGCAGGCCTTGGTTGCATACTGCAAAGCCTTCACACCATCGCGCACAGCATTCTCCGGGCCGGTGGCGTAAAGCCAGGCGAGATTGTTGCAGGCCTGCGCATTGTCCGGTTCCACCTCCGCGACTTTGGCAAAGGCTGCCACGGCACCCACGGGATCACCTTGCTGATTCAGCAGACCACCCAGGTTCCAGGAGGCACTCACATGGTTCGGATCCAATTCCAGGACGTCCCGAAAAGCCTCCATAGCTTCGCCGGAATGATTCTGTGCCATAAAAATGTTCCCCATCTGAAACGGGATCTCGGCCATGGTGGCATCCAGCGTGGCGGCATGCTGCAACCGCTCTAATGCCGACTGAGGTTCACCTGCCTGCGCCAGCGCGATGGCGAGATTCAGATGCGCCAGCGCGGAGTTTGGTCGCAAATTTAAGGCCAGTTCAAAATGAATCACCGCCTCATTGGCACGCTTCGCTGCCAGGAGCGTGGCGGCGAGATTTGTGAGGCCATGATAGGTCTCCAGGATTGCCAGCCCCTTCTCATGCTGCGCGACGGCCTCATCCAGCCTGCCCAGTTCCGCGAGCAGGTTTCCCAGGTCATGACGCGGCTCATGCGCGAGCTCCGGCTCGATCTCCACCGCACGCTGGTGATGACGCAGAGCCTCCTCCTTGCGCCCCTGCTCACGCAGCAGCAGCCCCAGATTGTTATGTGCCATCCAAGCTTCCGGATTGTCCCGCAGGGTGGCCTCCCACAGCGCCTCAGAGTTGCGATACTCCGCCGCATCACGCCACGACAAGACCGCGCAGATCATGAGCATAAGCGCCACAACGGTGTGACGTATCGCGGCGAGCTGAACGTGTCGCAGTGCATGCACGATGCCCGCCGCGATCAGGGCCAGCGGAGCTGTGCAGGCGAGATACTGAAAGTGATCTCCGACATAGGAGTAGCGCAGGAAATAATGGTCCACCAAGGTGAGCACCGGCCCGAGCTGCACGATGAACAGGATCCATGCGAACAACACCGCCTTCCATCCGCGCCACCAGGCGATGATCGTCAGCACAATGCCCGACAGCAGCGGCAGCCAGTGCAGCAGGGAGGTCACATCAGTCTGCCACTTCGGATAGATGAAGGTGAGCGGTGACGGCCACAGCAGCTTCCATAGATCAAACCACACCACCTTTCCCGCATCCGCGACACGCTGCAGAAGCCCGCGCTGAAACGGGAGGCCGTGTGCTCCCTCGACCGACTGCGTCCAGATCGAGAGCGCTGCCACGCCCGCCGCGAAGATCACAAACGGCACCAGCTTCACCGCCACCTTCCACTGCCAGCGTCCATGCATCCACCACGCACAAAGCGCCAGCACCACCGGCAGCACCACGGCGGAAGATTTGCTCAGTGATGCCAGCAGTCCGCAGAGCACGGCGATCCCATAGTCTCGCGGCGCCGGCTTCTGCTCTGACCTAACAAAAAAGAGAATTGTCAGAAGATAGAAGAGTCCTGAGAGCGTGTTCTTCTGCTCCGTGATCCAGGCCGCTGTCTCCACCTGCACCGGATGCAGCGCCCACAGCTCCGCGCCGAACCAGGCCCCCGGCACACCGAGCCTCAGCAGCACCCGCCACAGCACCAGTGCTGCGCCCGCATGCAGGAGAATGCTCACGAGATGAAACAGCCGAGGGCTCATCCCCCACAGTTGATATTCCAACCAAAAGCTCGACAAGGTCAGCGGGCAGATCCTGGCCGCCGCGCTCGTCCAGATCTCGATGATGCCACCCGCCATCGTCACCACGGGATTCTGCGTGATGTGAGAGTCATCATCCCAGATGAACTCCGCCTTCCACGTCTGGATGATATAGATCACCAGCACGGGCAAAACCAACAACAGCGCCGCGCTCCAGGTCCGTTTCCAGCCTGCGCGTGGAGGCCATGAAGCCGCGGGAGTGCTGCTTTCAGAAGGCTGCGGATCTGTCTGGGTGTCTTGCAAAGGGCTCTTGAGTTACGGAAGAGCCTAACGTGAGCCGTTGCCGAGGTCGAAACAAAGATTTGGAATCAGGTGCATGAAAAAAGGCGGCTGAGTTGCCTCAGCCGCCTTGGATTGATGAGATGGAGCGAAGTGGAGTGCCGTGCTCCTTTCGGATCAGCCGATCACTTCAGGCCACTCGGTGTGGAAGAACTGGCCTTCGGGCTTGTCAGTGCGCTCATAGGTGTGGGCACCGAAGAAGTCGCGCTGGGCCTGGAGCAGGTTGGCTGGCAGGCGCTCGGCGCGGTAGCTGTCGTAGTAGCCCAGGGAGGCGGAGAAGGCCGGGACCGGGATGCCGTTCAGGGTGGCGATGGACACCACTTCACGCCAGTTCTGCTGGGTCTTGCTGAGAAGATCCTTGAAGAAAGGGGCGAGCATGAGGTTGCTGAGCTCAGCGTTCTCACGGTAAGCGTCAGTGATCTTGTTGAGGAAGCGGGCGCGGATGATGCAACCCCCACGCCAGATGGCGGCGATGCGACCGAGGTCGAGATTCCACTTTTTGCTTTCGCCCGTGGTCTTGATGAGGTCGAGGCCCTGGGCGTAGGAGATGACTTTAGAGGCGTAAAGGGCGTCGTGCACCTTCTTGACGAGCTCAGCCTTTTCCGTGGTGATGTTGACGGCCGGGCCGGTGAGTTCTTTGCTAGCGGCGACGCGGGCTTTCTTCTTGGAGGAAAGGATGCGGGCTTCCACTGCGGCGTTGATGGTGGAGATCACCACGGCGTTTTCAGCGGCATTCAGGAGGGTCCATTGACCGGTGCCTTTCTGGCCGGCCTTGTCGACGATGAGCTCGACGATGGACTTGCCGGTTTCAGCGTCCTTCTGCTCCAGGGCCTTGCCGGTGATCTGGATGAGGTAGCTCTGCATTTCGCCTTCGTTCCAGTCGTTGAAGACTTTGGCCATCTCGTCCGTGGTGAAACCAGCGGCCTTGAAGATGTTGTAGGCTTCGCAGATGAGCTGCATGTCGCCATATTCGATGCCGTTGTGGATCATCTTCACGTAGTGACCTGCGCCGCCAGGGCCGATGTGGATCACGCAAGGCTCGCCGTCGACTTTGGCGGCGATGCTTTCAAAGATGGGCTTCATGACTTCCCAGGTGCTGGCAGGGCCGCCAGGCATGATGGAGGGGCCTTTCCGGGCGCCTTCTTCACCGCCGGAGACGCCAGCGCCGATGAAGCGGAGGCCTTTTTCGGCGAGGTAAGCATCGCGGCGCTCGGTGGTCTGGTAGAAGCTGTTGCCACCGTCGATCACGATGTCACCCTGGTCGAGGAGGGGGATGAGCTGCTCGATCACGGCGTCCACGGCGTCGCGGTCGGTGTCCTTCACGGCGGTGGACTTCACCATGATGTGAATCTTGCGCGGCGTGGCCAGGCTCTGGACGAACTCTTCGAGAGTGTGGGCGGCGACGAGGGCCTTGCCAGGGTGTTTGGCGACGAACTCGTCCGTCACGCTGGTGGTGCGGTTGTAGACGGAAACCTGGAAGCCGCGGCTTTCCACGTTGAGAACGAGGTTCTGGCCCATCACAGCGAGGCCGATCAATCCGAAGTCACTTTTTTTGCTCATAATTTGGGGGCGCGAGCCTTACCCCCCGAGCGGCCTTTGGCAAAGGGGATTTTCCTCATGGCAGGCATGAGCCGGGCTGATCATCTGCCCGGCAGGGGTCAAACCTGGCCTGCGAGGTGGAGCGCTCACCCTCAACCCTGGCCATCGGTGCGCGCTGCTTTATCTCAGGTCCCAAATCAGAGCCGCCCAAGACCCTGCCCCCGAAAGGGCACTGCCTTTTTCCCGAGAATGGAAGATGCCGCTGGCTCACAGCGTGCTATCCTAGCCGTCACCGTCGCAGCCCGCTCACCCCGCATGTCCCAGCTCTCCACCACCACGAATTGGAATGGCACCCCACGCGCCGCCTTCCGCGCCCGTGAGGACTGGAGCCTCAAATGGTGGATCATGTTCGCCTTGATCCTGTCCTTCTGCTTTCACGGGCTGCTCTACGTGAGCATTGATAAAATCAGCACCGTCTTTGGCAGCACCTCCATGCGCGCCGTGCCGGAAAAAAAGGTGCCCGACCGCATCAAGATCGATCCCCGTCTGCTTCAGGAGCAAAAAGCCATCCAGGAAATCCCGGAGATGATCGCCCCGGGGAACCAACCCGACGTCAAGGCTTTCGAGGCCAATCTGGACAACTTCGACAAGGCCCAGATGATCCCTGAGAACCAGGAGATCGACCTCACACCTAACGTCAAGGAGGTCACCAATTTCCTCCGCCAGAGCGATCCCGGCGAAGGCCGCAATCCCCGTGGCGGTGCCATGGACATGGCCGCCCTCCTGGCCCCTCAGTCCGCCATGGCCGCCCCAGACCTCACCAGCGCCATGGCCGAGGTGCGGCGTGACATCCTCTCGAAACCCGTCTCGGAAAAACAGATGCTGCTGGATGCCGGCGCTCTGGAACCGAAAGACGCCTCAGGCTCCATCGAGACCGACCTCGTCGGCGAGCTGAAGAAACAAGGCGTGGGCGATGCCGCAGGCACTCGCGTGAAGGGCTTCAGCAATCTCGATGACCTCCTCAGCGGCGGCGGTGGGTCCCTCGGTGGCAGCACGGCCCCCATCCTCATGCCCACCGACCTGCTCTTTGAGTATGGCAGTGATCAGCTCGCCGAAGGTGCCCGTCTCAGCCTCATGAAGCTCGGCTTCCTCATTCAAAAGAACCCGGACAGCCTTTTCATCGTCGAAGGTCACACTGACAGCTTCGGTGGCGAGCAGTTTAACCTCGAGCTTTCCCTCCGCCGCGCGAACGCCGTGGTGCTCTGGTTGCAAAATTCGCTTCGCCTCGGCACCGATCGCGTCCAGGCCGCCGGCATGGGCAAGAGCAAGCCCATCGTCAGCACCGCCGGCAGTGTGGAAGAGCAGGGCCTGAACCGCCGAGTGGAGATCAAGGTGCGCCAGAAGAAGTGATGTGAGGCGTTTCCAGATTGCCTTTCGATCCTCCGTGATCACACTTTCCTCCATGAACGATCTTCGATATTGCCAACTTGCTCTCAAGCTCGACCGAGTGGTGAAGCTGGATGGCGATGAAGGCTATCTGGCTAAAATTCCTGGTTTTCGCGGCCTGCTCGCCACAGGTGAAAACAAGCGGGAAGTCCTCAAAGAACTCTCAGGAGCCTTGGAGGCATGGGTGCTGCTGGCGCTGCGTCGTGGCATGAGCTTGCCAAAGCTTAAACTTCCGGAAGAAGTCACAGCCTGAACCACTGCTCACGGTAGATGCCCGCTTCAGCCAGGATGATCTTGAGCAGGTGAACGCCAATGTCCTTGCCGCCATGTGGATTGGGTATCGAGAGTTATATCGCGCCCTTCACCATGTGCTGATGCTTGCCACCCGAAACTGGACCGTGCCAACCGAGCGCACGAAAGCGCTTGATCAGTTCAGAGCGAGACACGGGAGAAATTTTCATGCCCACGAACTGAGTTATAGTCTACCGGGGTGGCAAGGAGTTTGGCAGGGAAATGTCATGTTCAACGTATTGCCACCATGCCCAAGACCATCCTCGCCCTCGGAGCCCATTATGATGACTGCCCTTTCGGACTGCCCGGCACCCTGTTGAAGGCCGTGAAGCAGCATCACCGCGTGGTCATCCTCAGCCTCATCGGTGATTATACCAACTGGCCGCCCGTCAAAGGCCGCGAGGAAGCGCTGAAGCAAAAGACCATTGAGATGGCTAAAGAACGCGGGATCGAGATGCGCTTCCTGAACTACTCCTCCATGGGCTTTGAGGCCACGTTGGAGGCCAAGCGTGCCGTCGCCCAGGTCGTCGCGGACGTGCAGCCGGACATCGCCTTCATGCTCTGGCCAAAGGACCGCCACCCCGACCACGAAGCCACCAGCGCCATCTGCCATGCCGCCCTCTTCCAGCCCGCACGTTTGCTGAACCAAGACCAAGTCCGCAGCCCTAGCGAAGTCTACTGGTATGACAACGGCCCCGGCCACACCATCGATTTCACTCCCGACACCTACTTCGATGTCACGGCCGAGTGGCCCGCCGTCACCGAATGGCTAGGCGGCCTCATGGCCTTCGTGCGCAACGCCCCCTTTGATCCGCAGAAAGATGCCGCCACCGAGACCAAGACTGTGCTCTCCCGCTACCGAGGCCTCGCCAGCGGAGTCAAATATGCCGAAGCCGTCAAAGCCGTCCGCCCCATGGTGCAGGAGCTGACCTAACCACATTTACAAATCATTCAGGTTCGCAGAATAGGAAGACGAGACGGACCCGTCGTAGCCTAGGTTTCACCTGGGACGAAGACCTGCAGACCTGACCGCCGAAAGCATGATTTAGCGACCGATGGCGCAGCGTCATTGTCCAACGCCGCCTCGTACCGAGCGATCCTGAGGCATTTTCCCTCAAACACAGCCCTTGCACTCCTCCGGAAGCATGCCAGTATGACAATCCGCCGCACTTCACTACCCCTTAGTGTAATGGTAACATAACAGATTCTGACTCTGTTGTTCAAGGTTCGAGTCCTTGAGGGGTAGCCACTCTGGAAAGCCATCCAATCACAAGCTTTCCGCATCGCGCAAGCATCACGACCGGGCCTTCCCTTTCATGGGCACCCGCCGCTCCCGCCCCACTCACGGCCCCGCCTGCACGGGCACCGCCACGGCGATGCCCAGTTCCAGTGTCGGTTCAGCAGGATCAATCATGGGCGGGTCGGTGATGTGGCCTCCTTCGGCGCGGAAATCATCGCCCACGGAAAACAGCACGCCATTGAGCGGATCATAGTGCAGCAGCTCCCCGGAGAAGGGATCCAGCGGCACCTCGGCCAGATAGTCAGGACGCAGTTCCGTGAGGCCGGAAGGCAGCCTCTGGTGGTCCACCAGAGAGCGGCGGATGGCGAAGAGCGAGAGCACCAGCGCGTGCCGCGCACGTCCCAGATGATGCCGCTCCAGCAGCTCATGGAGCGCATCCGTTTTTTGAGCAAAATAGGTTTGGCCGGCGCCATTCGGCTGAAACCACATGGAGGCATGCAGTCTTCTTCCAGAGGTCCTGACCCTGCTTCCTGCCGAGAATGGCGCCTCCACCACCTCGTCACGCAGATGGCGGCATGCCTCGGCGAAGAGTCCCAGGGTCTCCTGCTTCTTGAAAAACAGGCGGCCGGGTCGCTCGCGCAGCACACCATTCGGCATCGTGTCCAGCGGCTCACCACTGTTCTCACCGAAGAGCAGCTTCTTCTCATGCAGGTAAAAGGCATTCAGCGCGCCTTGCAGCAGTTCATCGGAAGGGGCAAGCCGCACCAGCTCATCTTGACACACTTTCAGTTCGGCGGAGGACAGGCGCGTGTCCTTCAGCACCTGTGCCGTCGTCTGCACGCAGGCCATGTGCAGCTCCTGAGCGCGCTGCGCATACGAGGGCCAGGACCACATCTCCTGAAGCCGCAGGCTGAGCCGCCCCAGATCTAGTGCGGCATCCAGCGCCGCCTGCTCCTTCCCGGTGCGTGTAAGATACACCACCCGCGCCTGCAGCAGGATGCGCACATGCGGCCAGGAGCGGTGCTCCCCCAGATCTTCCGCATGCCACGCTGCGTGATGGGGATGCCAGTCAAAGTCACCCAGCAGATCACGCAGCGCATCCACCGCCGCGCCGTTTCCCTGCATGAAGCTTTGCAGCATGCGCTCGTCCCACCGCCACGCTGACTTCAGGGCGAGCTGCGCATCAGGAAGGGTGTTCACCGCTTGTAAAAAAATCTCCAGCCGCTCCGGCCCGGCGATCTTCGGCGCAGTGTCCACCGCCACGTTCAGCGCCAGATCATCATCCGGAGCCGGCTCCACATCGATAAAGTAGATGGAGCCTAACAAAAAGATACCCGCCATCCCCAGCACTGCCGTGAGCACCGTACTCCAGGGAAAGACAGACGCCGGCCGGCTCCGCCGCAGGCTGTTCGGCACCGGGGCAGGGCGCTTCTGCGTGGGTGGATCCTGCGGCACCTCGACCGTTGGCAGAGGTGCAGCTTTCTTGGTTCGCTCAGGTGTTGGCGGTGATGGGGATGCCTGGGAGGGTGCCGGAGCAAGCTTCGAGACCGGAGCCGACACAGGCACGGGCATCGGCGCAGGCACGGAGGCCGACTCGGCAGGTGCTGTCACAGGGCGTAGTAAGTCCGCAGGCGGTCGGAAGCGCTCATCAAGTCCTGGTGATTCCACGGGCGCGGGCGGCATCACCAGTGCCGCGGGTGCTGGGGTAGTCACTGGCACCTTCACATCTTCCGGTGCCTCGGCTTTCTCCAGCAGCGAGGAGACTTCCTCGCGCAGGCTCACGATCGCTGGCGCGCTCAGCGTCTTTGGCGAGACCCTGCGGCTATCCATCGTCTTCGAACTCGAAGACTCAAGTGCAGGCGGAAGCACGGCGTGCGGTGATGCAGGCACAGGCACTGCCACGGAGGGTGCTTGAGCCGTGGGTGGTGAGATCAGTGCAGCCATGGCTGCGGCACTGGAGGTGGGCGTCTCCACAGGCTCGGCAGCACTCGCAGGCGCACGCACAGCTTCCTTCACCCCTTTCTTCGGAGGGGCAGGCTCAGGCGGACGATTCGCCTTCTCATAGCGCCGCTGCGCATCCTCCCATTCATCATCAAAGCCCCATGGCGACACCCACTTCGGCCCTTTCGCAGGGCGGTCGCTGGGTAAGTCCGGACGTGGTGGCATGAGTCGTTGGGTTAGGCGGGTAGAGGCTACGCATCAGTCACGCGGCATCTCCAGCTCGATGCCAAAAAAGTCCATGAATACCGCACGATACACCCCCCGCTTGAAGCGTGGCACCCAGCTCATCTGAAACTCACGCGGCTCTATCCACCGCCATTGCGAAAACTCCTGGTGTGTCGCCGCCAGGTTCACATCACTGTCCTGGCCGATGAAGCGGCAGCGAAAGTAGGCCTGCTCCTGCCCGCCATAGATGCCGTATTTCAGGCGGTTCTTTGAAAATGCATATCGATATCCATCCCGCCTCTCCAGGACCTCCAGCTTCTCCTTCGGCACGCCGATCTCCTCCTGCAGCTCACGAAAGAGCGCCGTTTCCGCGTCCTCTCCCTCATCGATGCCGCCTTGAGGGAACTGCCATGCGCCGCGGATGTTCAGCCTCTCTGCCACGAAGATCTGGCCACGATCATTGAGCAGAATGGCGGCGACATTGGGGCGATAGACGATGGGCGTGACGAGGTGCAGATCCATGAACGGCGTGCAAAGTAGGGGGTGCGCTTCGTTTGTCACGCATCGGCTGTGCCAGCCCTGGTCATTTCAGGCTTTCCACCACAATCCCACGCACCTTGCCCGTGGTATTCCACGTGGCAAAGCCAAAGGGGACGCAGTGGTCGATGAAGCCCGGTCGCAGACTCACCTTCCGCCCCTTGATGCTCACATTCACCACCAGCTTGTCATTCACCCAGGCCTGGATGTCCTCCGGCCGCACCTCGATCCTGACACGGTGCCACACACCATTCTCGAACCGCTGCTCAGCGCGGGTCGAGTTCTCGCTAGCGTCCTTGAAGTCGATGCTCGAGATGCCCGTCAGCGTGCCGCCCCAGCCGCCGATCACCAAGGTGGCGTGCGTCTCATGACTGCTGACCGGAAAGGTGCACATGCCAAAGATGTCCTCCCCCTCCACCCGCTGCGCCTCGTAGTGGATCCGGTAGCTGGTGCCTGGGAGACCGAGTTCAGACCATGCCTCAAACTTGCAGCCCGTCATCGGCAGCCCTGTCAGCAGGGTTATGTCCTCCTTCTCCACCATGACCTTCCCCTCGTCAGGAATGCCCGCCGGCTGCCAGCGCAGCGCGTTCTTTTCATCCAGCAGATCCCACCTCTGAGGAGCGGATGATGGCACAGGTGACCGATGGCAACCCGTGAGCCCCAGCAGCAGCACGATCAAAGATAGAAACAAAGCAACACGCATGCCCCCAGCCTGCCACAAACAGGCAGAAACTTCCTCCTTCTGTTCCGCAAAAAGATGGCGCGCGGAGGTTTCAGCCGCAGGCCACTACCTGTTTTAGGCATGCCCCATTTGAGAAATCCTCTAATATATTCTGGCAAGATGGTCACAGACTGGGCAAAAGAGGTATTTTCCCCACTCATGCGCCGCAAGCCATCCGATCACCGCGCCCTGCTCGCCACCACCATCCTGCATCTGCGCAGCCGCCGGGCCACCTCACGCACGGCGCTGGCCAAGGCACTCGGCGCCTCCGCCTCCACACTGGGCTTGTATGTGGACCAGCTCATCGCCATGAACCTTGTGGAGGAGCTCGGTCTGGGCCGTGCAAATGTTGGCCGTCCACAGCGCCTGCTCGGCCTGCGCGCCTCCGCCGGTTGGTTTGCCGGCATCGAGTTTAACGCCCAGCGCGTCCAGGCCGCCTGCGTGGACTTCGCCGGCAAAGTACAGGCCACTGAGCGGCGTGACCTGCCGGAGAATCCCGACATGCCCACCGTGCTGCGCGCCCTGGTGGATGCCCTGGAAAAAATCTGCGCCAACCGTCCGGACCCACTGCTCGGCATCGGCATTGGCGCACCCGGCATCGTCGACCGCAAGCACGGCATCGCCCGCTACTTCTCCTTCATCCGCCAGTGGAAGGACGTGCCGATCGTCGATGTGCTCCGCCAGCGCTTCCGCGTGCCCACCACGCTGGAAAACAACCTCCGCGTCATCGCCTTGGCAGAACGTTGGTTCGGCGATGGCGCCGATCTGGATGACTACGTCGTCCTTGGTCCTCGCAGCGGCTTTGGCATGAGCATCATGCACAATGGCGAGCTCATGCGCGGCGCCCATGAGATGGCGGGCGAGGTCGGGCTATGGACATGGCCTCAGCCGGAAGGCACTCAGGCCATGCATGACCTGCTCTCTGCCACCGCCATCTATCGCCGGCTCGCCGGGCTACCGCCGGATGCCCCCCTGCCCGCGGACCTCCGTGCCGCACTCACGCAGGTGGCCGATCCAGAGTCTGAGGAATGGAAGAAGATCGTCCTGGATCTCGCCCGCGTGATCCGCAGCGTGCAGCTCCTTGTCGATCCCAAGAAAATCTTCCTCCACGGCCCCCTCACCTCCCTCGGGCCCCGTTTCTGTGAGGAGATCTCCACCCTCGTCTCCACCCTGCCCCCCATGCTGCCAAACATGGACATCCAACTCGTGCCCTCCGCCCTCGGTGACGACGCGGGCGCCCTCGGCGCGGTCAGCCTCGCCATGGAGGAATGGGAGCCGCAGGTCTGAAATTCGGAAAGCAGCAAGCCGTCACCGATGGGCAGTTCAGCATTCTTTGTTCGGCACTCACCGTCCACTGCTCACCATTCTAAGCGCCTGCATCGTCCAGATCACCGGATACAGCTTCTCGTGATACCACAGCCGTGCGAAATACAGCCCAATGGGCGCTGACGGGAAACTCGTCCCGTCCTTTGTCTCGCGCAGCAGCCACTCCACCGCACGCAGCGCAGCGGCCTTCGCCTCGGCACCTCCATGCAGCAGCGCACAGGCCGCCACCGCACTCTCTTCGATGGTCGCTGGCGCATCTGCATCCCCACCAAAGCCACCATCAGCCTTCTGCATGCGGAGCAGATAACTCACGCCTCCCTCAATCAATCCTTGTGCCTGCTCCGCCAGCCTTGGCGTACCCGTGAGATAGCCCACCACCATCGCTGTGCCATAGACCGGGTTTTCCTCCTCCCTCGCATGCTCATTGCCGAACCAAAGAGGTGTCCATGAACCATCCGCGCGCTGGACTTTCTTCAGATAACCCAGCGCGGCTCGAGTCCCCTCATGGACGCGTTCCCGCAGACTCTCCGGTTCCCAAATCCACCATGCCAGCAGCGCATGCGCCGTGATCTCCGGCGTGCTCCGGTCAAACGGCAGCGCGCCCCATCCCCGGCAAAACGTCGGAATACCCCCATCCCTGTTCTGCAAGTCTAGCAACCAAGTGATCCCAGCCTCGGCAGCTCGCAGCGTGCCTGTATCTTGTTCCTTGGCTAAAGCAATCAGCGCCCCCGACGTGTCATCCGCATCCGGCACACCTCCCGGCAGATCCGTCCACGCCCAGCCACCCGGTGCCGCGTTCGTAAAAGGATGCACGTCTTGATACTGCTGACCTAACAACCATTCCTTCACCGCAGGCTCCAGATCACCCAGCGCCTTCACGGACAGCGTCGTGCCCCAGGTCGCCAGATTGGTATCAATGGGCCAGCTGCCATCCGCGCGCATGGACCTCTGGAGAAACTCCACCGCCAGCGGCACACAGGGATGCGTCTTCTCACCACCCGCCGCCAGCGCCATCGTGACGAAACTCGTCAGCGGGGTCGCCTCCAGATAGCCACCGCTGCTCGGTTGCAGGGCCTTCAGCATCGGTGAGATTCGCCACCACAAGGCACCACGCAGCCAGCGCATCGGATTCCACCACGCGGGAGGAGCATTCACAAACCGTGTGTACCCAATCGCGATCAGAGCTGGCAGCGCATAACTCACCACCGGCAGCCCGATCGCGCCGAACCAATTGCGTGGCATCGCCGCCAGCTCAAACGGCAGTGGCAGCACGCGTCTCCAGGCGTTCTCACCCATCGTCCCGCAAATCGTGCAAAGCATCAGAATCGGCACCGAGAACGTCTTATCCTTCCCATACCGCGCCGTCACCGCCCGCGCGATCTCCGCCGGATCCAACGACCCCACCTGCTTCAGAATCCACGCATCCGCCCGTGCCTTGGGACCGCGAGTGTCCTCACCCGCAAGACCCCTCGGAGCGCGGATGTCCTCATCCGCAGGCCTCCTTTCCTTCAAATCATTGCCCGAACACAAGTGATCCCCACCGCACAAATGCAGCGCGCTCCAGCACAGCAGCGTCGTCGAAAGATTGCTCTTGCTGATCGTCGTGTCCCCCCAGCCACCGCCCGCATTCTGATGCGCCACCAGCCAACGGACACCGGCATCAATCATCCCCGCATGCCGGATCTCATCCACCCCATGCAGCGCCACGATGGCCGTCGCCGTGCTCAGAGCACTGCTGCTCAGCTCTCCCTCCCAATGCCCGGCCTCATTCCGCAGCGACAAAAGCTGCGAACGTGTGTTAGTGAGGGCGGTTTGGAGGGAATGATCCGGCATGGTTCAACCTAACAAAAGAATGGATAAATGGGAAACTTCACGGCTGGATGACCGTCGCCAGCTTGTTGAAAGCATCCCGATGCTTCGGAAAAACCTGCACCGCCTGCTTCTTCAGAAATTTTGCAACCTCGGAACCCATGAATGGATAGTGCCTCGCTCCAAGGAGCACTCCATGAAGGGTGCGGAGCATCATGTCCTTGTTTTTGGCCTTCACATAGCCATCCGCGTCCTTTTCCAGATTATGCGTCCGCAGCCACGGCTGGCTCTTCATCTGGATCACATCCTTGGGATGGGCCAGATCAGCGCTTTTCGCCAGCTTCTCCCATTCAGCCCACCACTTGGCAGAGCGGTCCCACCAGAGTTCCGTGCCTGCATGGTCCGCACTCATGCTCTGGATGGCTGCTATAGCTTCTTTCGGCAGCACGTAGTCATCTGGATCCAGGTTCTTCTGCGCCGCGATCCAGTCCAGACAGCGCCACGCCGCCTTCCTGTCTCCCATGCTCAGCGCCAGGTGCGCACCATCGAGCACACGATCTGCGGCCCTGTTGCTTTCCGTCCATCGCCGGCAGCTCTCCAGCACCTCCAGGAGTTTGGGGTTGTTCTTGAGCTCGTCATACTGGTCGCAGATCCGGTCACTGGCTTCAATCCAATGCTCGGCATCCAGATGGGGCCGTGCGAGCATGGCTTGATAGTGCACCAGAGCCTTCTCAGGCCCCTCGCGCCTCTGGATCGCCTGCCCGCGAAACACCTCGCTATTCCACTCCGCTTCCTTGTCTGCGGAAAATGAGGCCCAGATCCTGATCAGCTCATCAATGAGTGCTTCCGTCTGGGCGGGCGGTTTGACCTCCTCCGGCTCGGCCAGCCACCCGTTGGCCGTTACCACCACATCGCTGATCATCACGCCGCCCTCCGGCTGCGGTCCATAATGTGTCAGCGCGCGCAGCAGATAGCGCAGGCGTATATCCGAGCGGTCATAGTAGTCTCCAGCGATCTCGCCACTGGCAGCTGCATCCTCAATCACGTCATCCTTCTCAAGCTTCTCAGCCTCGGGCCAGGGATTCTTCGCCAGCCATGCCAGGATCTGTTTATGCACAGGCTCGAAGGCCCGGGCGTCCTTCACACTTGTCTCCGCATACTCCAGCGCATCCAGCTTTACCTCATCCCACGCATCTGCCTTCGCGATGAGCCGCACAGCAGCCAGAAGCTTTTCAGCTCCACTCAATTGGTTAGTCTCGACTAGCGTCTCCGGCGCCTCCAAAACCACCTCCCACATGGCTTCAGCCTCCTCCTCCGTCTTGCCTTGAAGGCTGGACTTCAGCTCCTGCTGCATCTGCGTGGCGGTCATCTCAGGCTTCCATGCCAGAGCCCTGACAAACACATCAAAGATCGGCAGCCGGCTCATCTCCGGCAGCATCTTGGCAGCAAGAGCTTCCCGCGCCATCTTAAAGGCACTCGCCGGATCATCCTTGTCATCACAAAGAGCGATCACTCCAGCGGCCAGTTGGCGGAAAGGTAAAGGAATGCGCTCATCCTTGTAGGAAACGGCGGCCAGAGCACGGCCCTCGGCATTCTTACCCGACTCAATCAGCGCCCCCGCCAGCATGATCCGGCCTTGGGCCACCTGCTCGGGCTTCAGCTCATCCCCGGTGTCTGCGAGCAGTGGTTCGATGCGCTTCGTCAGCTCTGACAGGTCGCCACCTTCGATCATGTCACACCAAATCAGGCGCATCTCAGCCTCAAAACGCGCCCCAGGATTGTTCGGGAACTGCTTCAGCATCAGTTTGGCTGCAATGCGGCGTGCATCATGATCTCCATCCGTCGGGTCCTGCATGTTGAGCGGAAACCGCCGCTCAAGCAGCAAGGTCTGGCCCTTCACCGTCGGCATCTTCGGCAGACGTGCCGGGTCCGCGCTTCTCACCCTGGCTTTCTCCTCATCACCATTCGCAGCCGTCACCATCGTCACACCGGTCCGCTTCAGGAGTGCTGGGGTGGAAAGCCACTCTGCAAAGTCACGCCGGGCCTGCCATAATGCCTGGTGCTGGCTCGCAGGGATCACACTTTGAGTCATGCGCATCTCGCACTGGCACTGCAGCCCGCCCTTTTTCTCCTTCCAGGAAGCTTTCATCACACATCCGGCCACTTCCTTGGCAAAGGCTGCCGGCATGTCCAGCAACCGCCAGCCTTTGGGCACTTGATACCCACCTGTCACCTTCATCTGCAGGGGCGTGCTCAGGGCATCCGTCTGCCGGATCGCCGTCTTGCCCATGACCGGCAGCAGCAATCCAAGAGCGGGAAATCTCACACGCTCTGTCGCCTCACCTTCAGTCACTTCTGCGCCTGTGCGCAAAACATAGGTGGAGATCTGAAACGGCTCGGCATGGCTTTTCGTGGGCTTCTCCTCCTGGACGTCGATGAGATCCTGCCCTTGCTGTGAACTCACCATGTCCTTGGCGATGGCCAGCTTTCCATCCGTCCCCTGCCTTGTCCATCGCCGGCGGGTCACATGTCCGTAGTAATCATCCATGCGGATTTTGATCCAGCCTGAAACCCCACCACCCGGCTCCGGCACCAGATCCACCTCAGCCACGTGAGTCACAAAGTCCTGCTTAGGAGTGCGCAGCCATTCGATCTCACCCAACTCGGAAACCACCAGCGTCTCGCGATCCGCGTCCGAGGTCGAAAGCACATCCAGGGGCACACCGTCGATCGTCGGATCACAAAATACGACCTCCGCCTTCCCATCCTTGCCCGGCAGTGTGACGGCCAGAATGGCATGATTGAAGCGCCCTGGACTCGGGATGCTGTGGTCAATAACGCCAGAATGCTTTGTCTCCAACAGTGCCAGTCGCGATTCGATGTTCAGATGCTTGAGCATCAGGCGCAGCACGTTCGCTTTGTCCTTGCAGTCACCATAGCGTGTCTCAGCCACCATTGCGGGCGCGCGCGGCTGATAGCGCCCCCGGCCAAACTCCAGCGCCGTGTAGCGGATGTCCTGGCTCACATGCTCAAAGACCTTGGCTGCTTTTTCACGATCACTCTTCAGGCCCGCAACGAGACGTGAGACAGACTCCTTTTGCTCGGGCGTGAGGTCACCCATTTCCGTCACACTGTCCGCGAACCATTTGCCCAGGCCCTCCCACCCATCCATCGTGCTCATGCGTAGCATGGGGCCTGCCTGGCTCGCAGGAGGACCACGATCCTCAAACAACATCGGAGGAAGCCCGCGCGAGGTCCACTCCAGCATCACCCTGCCTCCGGGCAGGTCGCTTCGCTTCGGCTCCTCCAGCAGTGTACCCACGGCTTTCCATTTCAAAGCCTTCTCCATGGAAGCGGGCAGATTCACCACAATCCGCCGCAGATGCACACGCCCCACACCTCCCCACATGGCCTGGCGCAGGAAATGCCCGGCAGACTGGTTTTCGGTCTCCTCGCTGACGACGATCTCCTCCACGAACGAACCAGCTCTCACATCCGGGAAAACCACGTTCAGAGTTTCAGTGTCCGTATGCATCACCGAGTCATCGCCGGAAGACTCCGGCCTTTTGATGAACAGACCCTCAGGCACAACATCCTTGAAGACCTTGCCATCCTGGCTGGATCTTGCCAGAGCCATGTGCAGGCGTTCGCTCTTGGCTCCGAAAGGATAGCTGGATTCCTCCATCAGTTCCGCACCTTCGCTCGTGAGCGCCTTGTGCACCTTGTGGCTCGCCAGGGTCACCAGCCCCGTGCCTTCCTCCACCCAGATGAACTCCTCATGCACCAGCGTCTCAATGGCGTTCTGATGCTCTTTCGTAACACTGGCGGCAGGATCACCCAGGGCAGTCCAGGGAGTAATCAGGCCTTTCAGATGTTTTTCATAAACCGCAGGCGGTGTGCGAGAAACTGTCGTCTGCGCAAAACCAGTCGCAGCGGCGATGAAGAGGAAGAGGAGCGGAAGACACGCTTTCATGCGTCGGATATGGATAACCACTAGTGAGAGCAAAAAGCGCTGCCGAGGGCCACTAGATAATTCGGCAGCTTGAACCGGCAGAGAATCTCTAAGGCAGATCGCCCACATCACTCCACAATCTCACCCACCAGCAGGATCGCCCCGGGGAAGATCTTCGTGCCGTCAAAGCGCTCGGGCTTGTCGATCTTGTTGCCGTTCTTCGCCAGGATCGCGGCCTTGTCGGGCTGCTCAGGATGAATCTCGATCTTCACGGTGTGCACTTCATCCGGCAGACCATCGCCGATCGTCATCGTGGAGAGGCGATGATAAGTGCAATACGCATCGAAGCGCGGCACGATCTTCGCAGGCTTGTCATCCACAGTCACACTCACCTGTCCGCAGTCCGGGCCCACCAGATCATAGATCGCACAGCGCGGGCCTTTGAACTTGAAGGTGATCGTCTCGCCAGGCTTCGATCCCGTGTGCAGGTTCGGCAGGCGGTTCGCCCAGCGTTTGCCAAAGGCATCTGTCTTCACGTCCAGCGCCGTGATGTCGCTGGAGAGCTTCGCGGCTGTGATGGGCACCAGCTTCGCCTTCTCATAGTTGTTCTCATTCAGAGGTGCCGCCAGCCCATGAGCCGCAGGCTTGCCGCTCGCCTTCGTGATCGCAGGCCAGGAGCGCAGGATAGCCTGAAGATACAGCTCGTGACCCGTCTCTACATGCGGGTGCACACTGTCCGGGGCGAAGACAAACTTGTCCCCCACAGTTTTCTTTTCCTCGTCCGTCTTCGGCAGCTTCGCTTTCCACAGCAGCTTGCCTTCCTTCGCCAGTTTCGCCACCTCCATGCCCATGTGGATCGTCGGGATGCCATACTTATCCGCCACCTTCTCCATGGCGCTCGCGGAGCGCTGGAATTTTCCGTCCATGAGCGCCGGAGCCAGACCTTCCGTCAACGTGTAGACAAAGCAGATGTCGCACTCTGGAAGCGCGCGCCACGTCTGGCGCACAATGCCCTCCATGCAGCGGATGATCTGCTCCGGTTGAGCACCGCCATCATTCACCGCGAACTCCACAAACAGCAGGTCCGGCTTCTGCGTCAGCATGTCCTGCTGGAGACGGTAGACACCCAGGTCTGAGCCGGTGCCACCGATCGCCGCATTGATCTCGCTAAGCTTCGCCTGCGGCCAGGTCTTCTGGAAGTGCTCCAGCGTCTTCACCCGCCAGCCCGGCTGCGCCGTGATGGACCCGCCGAAGTAACCCACCTTCAGTTCAGCACCCGGCTGGCTCACCTTGTGGAGGAAATTTGGCAGGCCCGCGCGCGGGTGGCACTCCAGCGCCGGCACGAGCGGATACTCGGCTTCGGCAGCGAGGAGGGAGGTGGCGGTCAGCAGGACAAAAAGGGCGGTTCGGAGGGTGGAAAGCATGGTCGGCAGAGGTCAGACGGGGCGAGGCAGAGCCTCTTTCGGTGGCGGAAACTTTTCGGCAAATCTTTTTCCGAGGCTTGCCATCGTTCGGGCCGTCACCTACAAAATCCCGTTCTCCCCTTTAAATATGAGCGCAGACTTCTCTACCCCCCAAATTCCCGCCCTCGGCATCATGGAGCCTCTCGGCGATGAAGACCGCGACATCCTCAGCGGCTACGGCGAGTTCAAACCCGTGCAGCCCGGCAGTCATCTGATCGAGGAAGGCAGCGTCCAGACCGGCCTTTATTTCATCATCAGCGGCAAGCTCCACGCCACCGCCATGCGCGGCGGCCACAAGGTCCTCCTCGGCAGCGTCGGCACCGGCGAGACCGTGGGCGAGATCAACCTGCTCGACCCCTCCGCCGCCAGCGCCACCGTCACCGCGGTGGAGTTCAGCCAGGTCTGGCGCATCGACTCCAAGAACCTCGAAGGCTACATCAACGAGTATCCCCGTCCGGCCGCCTGGCTGCTCATCGGCGTCGGCAAGACCATCGCCCGCCGTCTCCGCTCCGTGAATGAGAAGATCGCCAGCTTCTACGGCGGCTGATTATTGCGCACCATTTTACATTCAATCCAAGGCCAGACGTCCATCGTCTGGCCTTCTTTTTGTCTCGTTCCCTGGAGTGATGGAGTTGTGGAGTATTGGGAGTGCTGATTCAATCCTCCAGCACTCCAATACTCCCTCACTCTAAAGTGGCTCACTTCCCCAGCCACACCATCCCCAGCGGCGGCAGATCGATGACAATGCTCCACGGCTGGCCCTGCCATTCGGACTCGGAGGCAGGCATCGGCAGAGGGTTCACCATGCCGCTGCCGGCATAACCAGGAGCGTCGGTGTTGATCAGTTCCAGGTAGTTCCCAGGCTCGGCAACACCCACGCGATAGCCTTTGCGCGGCACCGGCGTGGCATTGATGACACAGTAGACCTTGTCACCATTCGGAGCCATGCGCATGAAGGCGAAGAGGCTGTGATCCGCATCGCTGGCATCCAGCCACTGGAAGCCGCCCGGCTCATGATCGAGCTGATACATGGCAGGACGCGTCGTGTAGAGATAGTTCAGATCTCTCAAGAGGCTCTGCAGCGCCGCGTGCTCCTCACCCATGAAGAGATGCCAGTCCAGACTGCGCTCATGATTCCACTCCTGCCACTGGCCGAACTCACCGCCCATGAAGAGCAGCTTCTTGCCCGGGTGCGCCCACATCCACGCATACAGCATGCGCAGGTTCGCGAATTTCTGCCAGCGGTCGCCGGGCATCTTGTTGATCAGGCTGCCCTTGCCATGCACCACTTCATCGTGGCTCAGCACGAGGACGAAGTTCTCATCATAGGCATACAGCATGGAGAAGGTGGCCTCCCCATGGTGATATTTCCGGTGCACTGGATCCTCCTCCATGTAGCGGAGGGTGTCATTCATCCAGCCCATGTTCCACTTGAAGCCGAAGCCCAGGCCGCCGGTGTCCGTGGGCTTGGAGACTCCCGGCCAGGCGGTGCTCTCCTCCGCCATGATCGTGGTGCCGGGATGCTTCTCATAGCAGAGCTTGTTCAGCTCCCGCATGAAGTCGATCGCCTCCAGGTTCTCACGACCACCGTATTTGTTAGGCACCCAGGCCCAGGGCTTGCGGCTGTAGTCCAGATACAGCATGGAGGCCACAGCATCCACGCGCAGGCCGTCGATGTGGAACTCCTCCAGCCAGAAGAGCGCATTGGCGATGAGGAAGCCCTTCACCTCGGAGCGGCCGTAGTTGAAGATCAGCGTGCCCCAGTCCTGGTGCTCGCCCTGGCGAGGGTCCGCATGCTCATAGAGAGCGGAACCATCAAACTTGGCCAAACCAAAAGCATCTTTCGGGAAGTGGCCCGGCACCCAGTCCAGGATCACGCCGATGCCCGCCTGGTGGCAGCGGTCCACGAACTCGCGGAACTCATCTGGATCACCAAAGCGGCTGGTGGCTGCGAAGTAACCCGTGACCTGATAACCCCAGGAGCCATCAAAGGGGAACTCAGACACAGGCATGAGCTCGATGTGCGTGAAGTTCAGGCTCTTCACATAGGGGATCAGATCATCCGCCAGTTCGCGATACGACTTCGGCCGGTTCTTCTGCTCTGGAATGCGCTTCCACGAGCCGAGATGCACTTCATAGATGCTCATCGGCGACTTGTAGAGATTCTTGCTCACGCGCTGCTGCATCCACTCCGCGTCATGCCAGCCGTAGCGGTCCAGATTGAAGACCAGGCTCGCCGTCTGCAGACCATGCTGCCCGAAGAAGGCAAAGGGATCCGCCTTCACATGCAGGCCGTCATCTGCGCCCACCAACTCGAATTTATAGTGCGTGAGCTCGGTGATGCCCGGCAGGAAGATCTCCCACACACCCTCGCGATTGCGCATCGGGTTCACACGGCCGTCCCAGTCATTGAAGTCACCGATGACGGACACGCGCTTGGCGTTTGGCGCCCACACGGCGAACTGCACGCCGCTCACACCGCCGCAGGTCCGGAGATGCGCGCCCAGGCAGTCCCAGAGTTTCTGGTGCGTGCCCTCTTTGAAAAAGTAGATGTCCTGGTCGCTCAGCAGCGTGCCAAAGGAATACGGATCTGCCAGACGGCGGCTTTTGCCGCCCATCGTCCGCACATCGATGTCATACTCACCGCTGGCCGCAGCTCCTGACACCACGCCCTCAAACAAGCCCTGCGGATGCACTTGTTCCAAAGGACACTCGATGCTGCCATCACGCGCCACCACCTTCACCGTATGTGCCTCCGGTTGGAAGGTGCGCACCACCATCGCGCCATCAGCCCGGGTGTGGCGGCCTAGAAAGCCAAAGGGGTCGCCATGGCGCGCATCGAGGATGGATTGGATCTCAGCGTTCGGGATGGTTGGGTCGGTCATGTGACAGGTTATTCGATAGCGGTAAGCAGCAGAGGCTCAAGGTGTTCCTGGCAAATTTTGACGATGTCAAAGCGTTGCCTTAGGAGTTTCCTGTGGTGGGTGGGTTGGCTAGTAGTCAGCCATCGCATGATTCGTGCCGAGATTGTTTTTGGGTCTTCCGCAATTTGGAAATAATGCCCCAACGTGCCCAGCACCTCCTGATGCACAGGCAGTGCCGAGCAGAACACCGGCAGCCGGTGAGCCAGGGCCTCTAAGAGAGGCAAACCAAAGCCCTCTCCCGTGCTCGGGAAGAACAGTGCATCTGCCACATCATACAGGCCGCGCACATCCTCATCCGTCAGCGGCTCTTCCTCCCCGAGGAAAAAGACCCGCTCTGTGATGCCCATTTCCGCAGCGAGCCGCTTCAGCTCAGCATGATACGCCACGCCATCGGCCTGATGCGGATCAGGTGCGCCCGTGATGACATACACCACATCACAGCCTGCCTCATGCAGCGCCGCCACCACCTGTAGTCCGAGCTCAATGTTCTTCCTCCGCACCAGCCGCGTGGGATGCACCAGCATCAGATCACGATCACCATGCGCCTGCGCCAGATTTGCCATGCGCTCTGTCAAACCGAGCACGGAGGCGAGATCGAGCCCATTGGGTATCATACGGATGCTTGCCAAAGCCAGGCCGGTGGCCCGCTCGTAGTCCGCACGCCGCACCTCAGACACTGCCACATGCACCGCCCGCGGCACGGGCTCATGCCAGGGAATGTGTGCATACGCCGGATTCACCGAGCACACATCATGCACCCAGTTGATCCAGCGCAGCTCCGGGTGCGCCTCCGCCAGCCGTGTCAGCTCCCGGGTCCACTCCAGATCAAAGGGCATGGTGAACACATTGTGCACGATCACCGCCCCCCATGGAGCGCGGATGTCCTCATCCGCCTTCCCGCGTGGAGCGCGAGTGTCCTCACTCGCAGGTGTTCCCTCCGTGTTTAAGGCGGCCTGCGGATGAGGACATCCGCGCTCCACGGCGCGCCCGCACTCCCACCACACAAACCTCCCCGCCGTCAGCTTCGCCTCCTTGGGATTTCTCTGAATATAACCCAGCACAAACCCCAGATGCTCCGGCCCACGAATCATCCGGTCCCGATACCCTTCCTGCCAGTAACGTCCCTTCTCTCCGAGCACCGCCCCGATCTTCCGTGATGATGCACCTTTCCAAGCCTTCATCAGCTCTTCCAATGCCTCTCCCGCATGCAGACGAAACAGCACGTGTACATGGTTCGGCATGATCACATAACTCAGCAGATCATATACCTCGCCGTCTGAGTGATGCAGCACCTCTTCCAAAGCCTGCCGCACCTCAGGGCTTTGCAGCACACAACGACCCAGGCCCGCGTCCAGCCACTCCTCCACCTGGCCCTCAAAGTGCTCCCTGAAGCGATCTTCTTCGCCCTCGGCCCACGGTTTCGGATTTTCTTCAAGCCATCGTTCACGGCCTTCGCGCAGCTCACGCAGCTTCTCTTGAGGCAACGCATCCCCCAGCCGCCAGGTGACAAAATAAAGCTTTCCCCCCTGCTGCCAATGCGGGAGCCCGTGCCGATGTTTGGAGATATCCTTCGCAGGCTCAAAATAAGGATGACCATCCTCATAGTTCATCCAATGCACGACCTGCTGAAACGGCGAGCGGGCATCCGGCCCCTTGGGAGCGCGAGTGTCCTCACTCGCAGGCCTTGCCTGTAAAACACAACCACCCTCATTCGCCGCCGCGCCATGAGGAGCGCGGATGTCCCCATCCGCAGGCCTTGCATCGCTTCTTATCCTTTGCGGATGAGGACACTCGCGCTCCACGGCCGCGCGATCAAGCCACACCCGAAAAGCCTCCCGGTCCGCAAAGCACTCCACCTCATGCCCCAGCTTCCTCAAAGCCGCCGCCTGGTCCCGGATCACACGCTCCACCCCTCCGATGACCGGTGGCAGCGTGTAGTGCAGGAGGGCGATGCGCATTCTTCCCCCAACATGAAGCGCGACCGTGAAGTTTGCACTTGGAAAGGCGCGAAGCTTTCGGTATTGCACTGCACATGCCAGCGCTCGCCCAGCTCGATCACCTGATCACCTTGCTCGATGATGAGTCTCCCGTCGTGCAGGAGGCCCTGCAGCGGGAGTTCACCAGCATGCGCCGTGATCTCCCAGAGCGGCTGAAGCATCTGCAGCGCTCCCTTACCGCTGAGGAAGACCAGCATGTGGGCCGTTTGCTCGAACCCGTCCGCAAGACCGAGCTCGAGGAAACCTGGATGCGCTGGCGCTGGCTGGAAAATCCCCACGCGCAGCTTGAGGAAGGCCTCGCCCAGATCTCCGCCTATCTCAATGGCTGGCGCACCCAGCCGGGTGATCTCGCCCAGCGTCTGGATGCCCTCGCTGAGGAAGCCTTCCGTGATGGCGGCCGCATGGATGCGCGTGAGCTCAGTGAATGGCTCTTTGCCATGAAGGACGGCGTGGTGCGCTTCCGGGGCAACAGCAAGGCCTACTACCAGGCCAGCAACAGCAACCTCTTCTGGGTGCTGGACACCGGCCTTGGAAATCCCATCAGCCTCTGCTGCCTCTACAGCCTGCTCGGCCACCGCTTCGGGCTGGACATCCAGGGCTGCAACTTCCCCGGCCACTTCCTCGCCCGTGTGGAGATGAATGACCGCGTGTGGCTCGTCGACTGCTTCAATCGCGGCCGCTTCATGCTCGCGAGCGATGTCGCCCGCCATCATCCCGCCGCCAATCCTGCGCTGGAAGACGTCATCCGCCAGCCCGCCAGTGTCGACCAGACCCTGCTCCGCATCCTGCGCAATCTCGACGAAGCCTTCGAGCGCACTGACAACCTCCCCCTCCGCCACACCATGCGCCGCCTCGCCGGCAAGCTCATGGAGGAGGCCTGAGCCCGACTTTTCTCAACACAAGCGGTTAGGCAATTTCATGCCTGCGCCCGAAGGATTCACAGAATTAACAAGAAAGCTCTTATCCTGTTAATCATGTCCATCTTGTGAATCCTGTAAAACGGCCCTCTTCAAAGGGAGGAGCCAAGCCCTGCCCCAGATCAAAACCCTCTGCGTTATCTGCGGTTAAAATCTGTCCCCGCCTCTTTGACTGATTTGCCAGCCCCCATCAGGAAACCGTCCAAGACCCTCCCCACGGATGTGCTTGCTTCCAGCCTGATGAATCCGACCCGGCGCATCTCCATCATCGACTCCCACACTGGCGGCGAACCCACGCGCGTCGTGCTCAATGGCATCAAGGCCGCTGAACTGGAGACCTGGCGCCGAGCCATCCTCTGCGAGCCACGCGGCCATGAGGTCATCGTCGGCGCCCTGCTGGAGGAACCGCGTGATCCCACCTGCATCTCCCGCGTGACCTTCTTTAACAACGTCGGCCTCCTTGGGATGTGCGGCCATGGTATGATCGGCGTCATCGCCACCTTGAGATACCTAGGTGGCATCACCGAGGGCGAGCATCACATCGAGACTCCCGTCGGCATCATCACAGCGACCCTGCATGAAGACGGCCGCGTCAGCATTCGCAATGTCCCCTCCTACCGCAAAGCCCGCGCCGTGAGTGCCGGCGGCGTCACGGGTGATGTCGCCTACGGTGGCAACTGGTTCTTCCTTGTCTCCGATCACGGCCTCGACCTGACCCTGCAAAACATCCCGCAGCTCACCCAGGCCTCCCTATCCTTGCGCGATGCCATCCGCGCCGCAGGTCATCCCGAAGTCGATCACGTCGAGCTTTTCGGCCCGCCTCACGATCCCGCGAATCACAGCCGCAATTTCGTCCTCTGCCCCGGTGGTGAATACGACCGCTCCCCCTGCGGCACCGGCACCAGCGCCAAGCTCGCCTGCCTCGCCGCCGACTCCAAGCTCGCCCCCGGACAGACCTGGCGTCAAGAAAGCATCATTGGTTCGGCCTTCGAAGGCAGCTACGAGCAGGGCGAGGGCAGCATCACCCCCACCATCACCCCCACCATCACCGGCCGCGCCTTCATCACCGCCGAAACCACCCTCCTCTTCGACCCCGAAGATCCTTTTCTATATGGGATTGGTCCTTCCGCTGCATTCACATGACGCGCAGGATCCCCCTCCTTCTGACCTCTGTGTTCCTCTGTGCCCTCTGTGGTAGCCAAGGTTCCAGACCCCAAAACTAACCCGAGCCACACCAAAGCCAGCCATCTCTACGACACTCAAAGCCCCTCCTTCATACCTCTGTGGTGAAACGGGCTGGGGGCTACCACAGAGAACACAGAGGAGCACAGAGTAAGAACTCAGCATTTAGATTTCTAGAACCAGCGAATATCGCTCCAGAAGCACGTTCAGAACGCTCTTCGGGTGATGCCTTCCTTGAGCCGCATGACGTTGAAGTTGATCAGCAGCCCGACCTTCTTCCCGCTCAGCTTCAGATAGGAAATCAACTGCGCCTCATGCAGCGGCAAAACCTTGTCCACAGCCTTCAACTCCACGATGACCTCATCCTCTACCAGCACATCGATCCGATACCCAACATCAAGTTGGACCTCATCGTAAATCACCGGCAGCCCGACTTGGTTGAATGTCTTCAGACCACGCTTCCTCAATTCATAAACCAAACACGCCTCATAAGCAGACTCCAGCAGCCCAGGCCCCAGACGGCTATGCACCTCAAGTGCAGCAGAGATGATTTGCGACGTCAGAGAATTATAAGATTCAGCAGAGGGCAGGTTCATAAGTTGCCGCTTCTATCACAACGCCCTCCACAGCCAACTCAAATCCCCCTCCTTCTTACCTCTGTGCTCCTCTGTGACCTCTGTGGTAGCCAAGGTTCGGCAAAGTGACATACACAGCCATGACCAAAACCATCCTCCCCCTGTTCTTGTTCGTCGCCTCGGCTCTGGCCCAAGTCTCCAAGTCCGACGACTACCCCAGGCGCACCGAGAACAAAGTCTTCCGCTCCTCCCTCAAGCCCAACTGGCTGCCTAACAATCAGTCATTCTGGTATCGTGTGCAAACGGGAGCCGACACCCATGAGTTCGTGCTCATCGATGCCACCACGGGCACGCGCAAAACTGCCGCCACGATCAAGGAACTCGGCCTTCCCGAACGAGAAGCGCGGAAGGCCTCCACAGCCAAGCTCGAGATGCGCAGGACCACGCGCACCGGCGAGGGATCCGGCCTCAAGGTCATCAACAAGCTCGATGCGGATGTCGACCTCTTCTGGGTCAACCAGAAGGACGAGCGCATACGCTACGGCAGCATCCGCGCCGGCCAGGAGCGCGAGCAGTACACTTTCGACGGCCACGTCTGGCTTATCACCAGCCAAACCGGCGAACCCCTCGCCGTCATCGAAGCGGACGCTCAGGACCAAATTCTCATCATTGATGGCAAGGGCCTCTCCAAGCCCAAAAGCGAAAAGCCAGACAAATCCCAGCGAGGCGGCCGCTCGCCCGATGGTGCCTCCACCATCTTCACCGAGGCCGAAGACATCCTGCGCCGGGAGATCACCATCGTCGATTCCACACCCAAAGGCGGCCTGCAGCCCCAGCTCAAGACTCTCGAATACCTCAAGCCCGGTGATCCCCTGCCCAAGCCGCAATGGATCATCGAAAGCGCGGATGGCACGAAGACCCGGGTGGCGCGTGACCTCTACGAAAATCCCTTCAACACCTCCGGCAGGCTTGAGGCCATCTGGTCACCCGACAGCCGCGAGTTCTACTTCGACTACAACCAGCGCGGCCATCAGCTCTATCGCATCCTCGCTGTCGATCCCAAGACCGCCGCCGTGCGTGTCGTGGTCGAGGAAACCTCCAAGACCTTCATTGACTACACCAAGAAGACCTGGCGTCACTGGCTGCACAAGACCAACGAGCTCATCTGGATGAGCGAGCGCGATGGCTGGTGCCATCTCTACCTTTACGACATCAAAACCGGCGCGGTGAAGCATCAAATCACCCAAGGCAACTGGCCCGTGCGCGAGGTCCTGCATGTGGATGAAGCCAAGCGCGAAGTGTGGTTCCTCGCCTCCGGGCTACGTAAAGACGAAGACCCCTATCATCTGCATCTCTGCCGCGTGAACCTGGACGGCAGCGGCTTCAAGCAGCTCACCGAGAGTGATGGCAATCACCGCATCGAGTTCTCGCCTAACCGAGAATACTTCACTGCCACTTGGTCACGTGCGGATCACCCTCCTGTTTATGAGCTGCGCCGCAGCGCCGATGGCACTCTCGTCTGCGTTTTGGAAAAGGCGGATGCTGCCCAGCTCCTCGCCGCTGGCTGGACCCTTCCGGAGCGCTTCGTCACCAAAGGCCGCGATGGGAAAACCGACATCCACGGCATCCTCATCAAGCCCTCGCACCTCGATCCAAAGAAAAAGTATCCCGTCATCGAGGACATCTATGCCGGTCCGCACTCCGCCTTTGCACCAAAGGATTTTGACCGCCAGCTCCGCATGCATCAGCTCGCCGAGCAGGGGTTCATCATCGTGAAGATGGACGGCATGGGCACCAACCATCGTGGCAAGGTGTTTCACGATGTTTGCTGGAAGGACCTCAAGGACGCAGGCTTCCCGGACCGCATCGCCTGGATCAAGACGGCCGCGAAGACCCGCCCCTGGATGGACCTCAGCCGCGTCGGCATTTATGGAGGTAGCGCAGGTGGTCAAAACGCCATGCGTGCGCTTCTGGATCATCACGACTTCTACAAGGTCGCCGTCGCGGACTGCGGCTGCCATGACAACCGCATGGACAAGATCTGGTGGAACGAGCAGTGGATGGGCTGGCCCATCGACGACAGCTACAAAACCAGCTCCAACTTCGAAGACGCGCACAAGCTCGAAGGTCACCTGCTCCTCCTCGTCGGCGAACTGGACACCAACGTCGATCCCGCCACCACGATGCAAGTCGTCGGTGCCCTGCAAGAGGCGGGTAAGACCTTTGACTTCATGCCCATCATCGGCACCGGCCACGGCGCGGCGGAGACACCCTTTGGCGCCAAGGCGCGCACGGACTTCCTTGTGCGGCACCTACGCCCCTAAAGAACACAGTCTCCAAGCGCCTTATTTATAGGATGCATTCAAGGAAAGCTGCTTACCTTCGTCACAGCTCCCCCATCCTACCACCACCATGAAAGGTCTTTCCATCGCCCTTCTGGGCCTATTGCTCACCTTGACGGCCCATGCTCTGACACCAGGACCTGCGCTGGTGGTGGAGCAGGACCGCGCACGCATCCTCGCAGCAGCAGAGAAGGCGCTGGAGATGCCCGCCATCAGCCTCACGCAGCATCACTCTCCGCTGAGCGAAGGCGGCCCCAATGACTTTTTTTCGATGAGTGACTACTACTGGCCTGATCCTGCGAGCGCGGACGGCAAGCCTTACATCATGCGCGATGGCCAGTCGAACCCTGGGAACTTCATTGAGCATCGTCTCGCGCTCATGAAGATGCGGGACGTCACCTCCTCTCTGGCGGCTGCATTCTTGCTGACGCGTGAAGAGAAGCATGCTCAGAAAGCGGTGGATCTGCTGCGCGTGTTCTTCCTCGATCCCGCCACGCGGATGAATCCGCATCTCGATCTCGCGCAGGCCATTGTGGGCAAGCCAACACCCGAGCGCGGCACCGGCCTCATTGACACCCTGCATCTCACGGAAGTGCCGCTTTCCATCCTCGCCCTGCGTGACTCGAAAGCCATGACCCCGGAGACCTTTGACGCCCTACTGAAATGGTTCACGGATTACACGGAGTGGTTTGTAACCAGCCCCAAAGGCAAGAATGAGGCGAAGGCGAAAAACAACCACGCCGTGGCTTACTGGCTGCAGGTGGCCGCCTTTGCCACTCTCACGAAAAATGATGCGCTGCTCGATGAATGTCGTCGTCAGTTCAAAGAGGTGTTTGTGACCGTGCAGATGGCGCCGGATGGCGGCTTCCCGCTGGAGCTGGGGCGCACGAAACCCTACGCCTATTCGATCTTCCAGCTCGATAACATGGCCTCTCTCTGCCAGCTGCTTTCCACGCCATCGGACAATCTATGGACCTTCACCACGCCTGATGGGCGCGGCATTCGGAAGGCACTGGCCTACTTGCAGCCCTATCTCGCTGACAAGGCGTCATGGCCGCTGAAGCCGGACATCGTTGCCTGGGAAGGCTGGCCTACCAGACAGTCCGCGCTGGTGCTGGGCGGCATCGCCCTTCAAGAGGAGAAATACCTCGCGCTCTGGCGCCGTCTGAAGCCTGATCCCGAAGATTACGAAATCCGCCGGAACAACGCCATCACCCAGCCGCTGCTTTGGACCAGCGTCCTTGGCCAGAAGTGATGCCATGAAGGCTTGCTAACCTTTTAGTTAGGCATCTCAAGCTGTAGAAAAAGTCTCACCCCGCCTGGTTCATCCGCTTGTGCTCTGTCGGCGACATGCCGGTCACCGCGCGAAAGCTCCGTGTGAAGGCGCTGTGATCCGCGAATCCACAGTCCAGCGCGATCTGGGCGATGCTGGCATCTGTCTCACGCAGCAGCCGCGAGCCTGCGGTGATGCGTGTCTTGGTGATCAACTGCATCGGGCTGACGCCATAGATGCGCTTGATCATCCGCGCAAAGCGCACCGAGGTCATCCCGGCCTTCCGTGCCAGCAAGGACGGGCGCATGGGCTTGTCGTAGGCGGTTTCAAGGTAGCGCAGCGCCTGCGCCACTTCAGGCGAGACCTCCTCACGACTCACGGGTGATGCCAGATCCTTGGAGATGCCGATGAGCCCCGCCACCTGCCCGCGTTCATCACGGATGGGAAACTTGCTCGTCAATCCCCAGGCCGGCACATTCGGTCTGCGCCAGAAAAGCTCCAGCCGCTCGATGATCGGCCGCCCGGTGCGCAGCACCTGCGCATCCTGCTCGGTCGGGATGCGTCCATAGTCGCCAGGGCACACATCACACGGCCGACGGCCAAGCATCTGCGACTTGTCCTCCAGGCCATGCCGCACCACCAGCGACCAGTTCACCAGCACATAGCGGCCTGTGGCGTCCTTGATGAAAAAGGCCGTGTCATGCATCAGGTCCGCCACCTGCTCCACCAGCCGCACATCCATGAGCAGCGTGCCTTGGGAGGAGACGATGCCTGGAAACGCAGAGGGGACGGTTTTCATGCCACGGAGGATGCTCCGAAAAAAGGCTGGATATTCCCGGACTTCCAGCCGTTTCTTCATTGTGCAGTTTTTGGCACGTCACGCCACCATCCGGGTCAAGACAGCATGGCTCTCCATGCCAGAGTGGTCATCGGCCAAGAAGCCACCCACCTTCCTCGTCTGTGATCAAAGCCCTAATGCTCGCCCTCTCGCTGGTCACCCCAGCACTCCTCGCCGCCCGTGAGACGCATGAGATACGCCTGATCTCCGGCTGGACGGTGCAGGTGAACCGCCAGCTCATCCTGAATGACGCCGCCGCGCTTGATCGGGCGCTCATGCTCCTGAAGGCTCAGCTCGACGAAATCGTGAGCGTCGTTCCCGCACCGCCCGTCGTGGAGCTGCAGAAGGTTCCGCTGTGGATCAATCCAGAGTATCCAGGCATCTCGCCCCGCGCGGAGTTCCATCCAGATGCAGGATGGCTGCGTGACAACGGCCGTGATCCCGCCATGGCCAAGGGAGTCGAGTTCACCAATGTGCGCATCTTTGAGGCTGAGGTGCGCCGCATGCCCAACTTCGCGCTGCATGAGCTGGCCCACGCCTATCATAACATCACCATGCGCATGAGCTTTGCGAATCTGGAGATCAAGGCCGCCTATGAGAAGGCCAAGTCCGGCGGCAAGTATGAGCGTGTGGAGCGCAAAGACAGCGAGGGCCGTAGCCGCATGGGCCGTGCCTATGCGCTGACGAATCCCCAGGAATACTTCGCCGAATGCACGGAGGCCTTTTTCAGCCGCAATGACTTCTTCCCCTTCACGCGGGATGAGTTGAAGACGCATGATCCAGAGATGTTTGACCTGCTCGTCAAGACCTGGGGAAGCCCCGCACTGCCACCATGAAAAAGCTCATCCTCACCGCACTCGCCGCCCTCTCATGTCAAGCGGGCGCGAAGCCGCTCAAGGTCTTCATCCTTGCCGGGCAGTCAAACATGGAGGGTCATGCGAAGGTGGAGACCTTCGACTACATTGGCGATGATCCCGCCACGGCTCCGCTGCTGAGGCAGATGCGCGGACCTGATGGCAAACCGACCGTCTGTGACCAGGTATGGATTTCCTATCTCACCGGCATGGGGGAGGTGAATGGGGAGGGCTTCGGCAAACTCACGGCTGGCTATGGCTCGCGCCAGAAGCCGGACCAGGATGGCGGCAAGATCGGCCCTGAGTTCACTTTTGGCCTAACATTGGATAAGTCACTGGATGAGCCAGTGCTCATCATCAAGACAGCCTGGGGCGGGAAGAGCCTGCACACAGATTTCAGACCGCCCAGCGCCGGGCCGTATGAGCTCAACGACTACCAGCGCAAGCTCTACCACGGCCCCAAGGCCCACGGCGTGCCTGATGACATGGACAAGTGGCTCGCGGACAAAAAGAAGGAAACGGGGCACTACTACCGCCTCATGGTGGAGCATGTGAAACGTGTGTTGACTGATCCCCAACGCGTCTGCCCCGTGTATGACGAAGGGCAGGGTTATGAGATCGCCGGCTTCGTGTGGCTCCAGGGCTGGAATGACATGGTGGACGGGCACACCTATCCAGACCGCGGCAGTCCTGAACGCTTCGCCGCCTACAGCGACTTGCTCACGCATTTCATCCGCGATGTGCGGAAGGATTTCAGCGCGCCGGAGATGCCCTTTGTCATCGGCGTCATGGGTGTCGGCGGCTTGAAGGCCAGCCCGGAAACCATCTCTTTCCGCAAGGCGATGACCGCGCCTTCACTTTTGGCCGAGTTCAAAGGCAATGTCTTCGCCGTGCCGACCGCGCCGTTTTGGTCCGAGGAACTCGGAGCCATCGACGACAAGCGAGCCCAGGTGCGCCAGATGGGCTTTTATCTAAACTCCAAGAACAAGGATCACGCCAATGCTGACGGGCACATGACCGAGGTGCAAAAACGCGCGCATCTGCAGGAGTATGAAGCCAAGCTCATCTCGCCCGCCGAGGTCGCTCTGTGGCAGCGTGGTGCATCAAATGCTGGTTATCATTATCTCGGCTGCGCCAAGACCTTCGCGCTGATGGGCAAGGCCTTCGCTGAGGCATTGCTTCACCCTTCCTTACCGAAGACCGCCGCCATCCAGGAAGCCGAGATGGCAGGCTATCTCTTCGCGCCTGCGGAAAAGGTGCCGGAGGAGTTTAACGGCGGCTTCTCGCTCTATGCCGCCGCCTGGCCGCTGGTGGCCACCTATCCAGGTCACATGTTTCAGACCGGCCTCTGCGGCACCTGGATGCATCCGCAGTATGAGCCTGGCAAGGCACCGGCCGGCAAATGCTACACGGACATCGAAGGCGGACTCGGCTGGTGGCGTGACACGCACTTTCCCACCACCACGCCGAAGTTCATCATGGGTGGCGTCGGGCCCAACTTCTCATTCATTGCCAATGGTCCTGGCTATGGCGCGGGCACATGGGAGAAGCCTCGCGGCCAGTATGGCGTGGCGCAGCTCAGTCCCTGGCTCCTCTTTCCACTGGATGGCCTGAACTTGAGGCAAGGCACTAGCGGCGAGCTTTTTGGTTACGGCTATCTGCCCCTGCCGCTGACGAATGCCAAGACCACCACCGCTGGCAAAGACCTGCCCACGGGCAATCAGTGCTGGACGCTCTTTCTCAACACAGCCAACTTCAAAGGCCCCGCCGCGTTCTTCACGCCCTACTTCTGGACTCAGGCCACGCTTGAGCACCCGGAGTGGTCCGGCATGCTTCTCGACTCACGCCCCGCCGGGCCTAACAAAGCCATCCAGATGGAGACCCAGCATGTGCCCGCCGTTCTGGCGCGGGACGCCGCAGGCAGGCAGCTCGCCCGTGTCGCCCCCACATCCTTCCCTGTGGGCCCTGATGGCACCTCGACCGTCCTGCACCGGCTCACCGCCTACAAGAAAGCCGCGCTGTGGGAAGATGTGCAAAGTTGGTTCGCCGGAGGCAAGCCTGCGGATGGCGCGATCAAGTCGGAAGCTTCCGTGGTGCACACCTTCCGCGAAGGTGGCGGCTCCAACTGGAGCATCTATCCCCCGGGCACCAAGCGCGAACAAAAAGTGCCGCTCGCCTGGAAAGCCTTTGCCACCTCCTTCACACTGAACCCGGTCACCTTCGGCTACCAATGGAACGCTCAGCTCACCCGCACGGGAGATTCACTCGTCACTCTCCCCGAATACTTCGCCCTCGAGTCCGACGGTCAGAAAAAGCCCCTGTGGAAGGTCATGGCCCCTCAGGATGTGCCTGCGGAGACAGGCCTCACTCAGCATCGCTTTGAAACCCCTCCAGAAAAGCCTCAGGAACCACGCACCACACCCGATGACGCCGCAAGCTGCTGGAAGAAGCCCGGCCCTGTCGCAGGTCCCTTCAAAGCTCACCTCGGAGATGGCAGCGTCGTGACCTACTATTGGTATCGCTTTGCCGACCAGCCCGCCATGCTCAACGCTGACCTCAGCCCCAAAGAACGCGAGGAGGTGCAGGCCCGCGTCGAAAAGCTGCACCGCACCTGGACCAAAGACCGCGACTATCTCACCCCGCCTGATGTGGGCAGCCTCGCCCACCTTGATCCCGCCCTCATCCTCACACCGCCCAAGGGCCTGGAGGTCGGCTACGTCCCCATCGCCACCCGGCAGGAGCTTGAGCGCTGATTTCATGGCGAAATATTGGATGGCCAGAAATGTCTCAAGGTCATTTGCTCTCATCTTCAGCCCACCTCTCTCTGTCCGATGAAAAGCCTCCTTCTTTTCACCACGATCCTGCCGCTTTTCGCGCTCGGGGTATCGACTCCAAACATCCTCCTCATCCTCGCGGATGACCTCGGGCACGGCGATGTCCGCTGCTACAATCCCGAGTCTAAAATTCCCACGCCAAACATCGACCGTCTCGCGCAGGAGGGGATGCGCTTCACGGATGCCCACAGCCCGGCCACGGTGTGCACGCCATCGCGCTACAGCCTCATGACCGGCCAGATGGCTTTTCGTGTGCCCAATGGTGGAACCGTCTTCCAGGGTGCGGGCGGCCCATCGCTGATCGCCCCGGGCCGTCTCACTCTTCCAGCCATGCTGCACCAGCAAGGCTATGCCACCGCGGCCGTCGGCAAATGGCATGTGGGCCTGACCTTTTACGACCAGGCCGGAGCGCCCATTCATAGCAACAGGCTCGAAGACGTGCAGCGCATCGACTTCTCACGCCGCATTAGGGGCGGCCCGCTGGATGCCGGCTTTGACCACTTCTTCGGGACCGCGTGCTGTCCCACAACCGACTGGCTCTACGCGTTCATCGTGGGAGACCGCATTCCCGTGCCGCCCACCGCGATGCTCGACAAATCCACACTGCCACGGCATCCCTATGCCAACGATTGCCGCACGGGCATCATCGCACCGGATTTTCCGATGCAGGAAGTGGACATGCTCTTCCTCGAAAAAAGCTGTGAATTCATGGAAAAGCACCTGCGCACCACGCCGGACAAGCCGTTTTTCCTCTACCACGCCACGCAGGCCGTGCATCTCCCTTCCTTCGCTGGCAAAGCCTTTCAGGGCAAAACCAACGCGGGACCGCACGGTGATTTCATCTTTGAGCTGGACCACATCGTCGGTGAGCTCATGCATCAGCTGGAGCGGCTCGGCATCAGTGACAACACGCTCGTCCTTTTTTCCAGCGACAACGGACCCGAGACGACCAGCGTCGTCAACATGCGTGCTGACCAGGGGCACGATGGCGCCAAACCCTGGCGTGGCATGAAACGGGATGCCTGGGAGGGCGGGCACCGTGTGCCGCTCATCATCCGCTGGCCCGCCCGCGTGAAGCGCGGCACCACCACTGACCAGATGGCCTGCCTCACGGATGTCATGTCCACGATCGCGGCGATCACCGGCGCTGCGCTGCCACATGATGCGGCCGAGGACAGCTTCAATCTTCTGCCGGTGATCGAGGGAAAAGCGACCACTCCCATTCGTCCCTATCTGCTCACTCAGGCTTTTGGCGGCCAGCGCACACTCTCCATCCGGCGCGGCGTATGGAAATACATCCACCACCGCGACTCTGGTGGAAACAATTACTCCCGGGACGAACTCAAACCCTTCGCGCGAGCCGACACCGCTTCGGATGCCCCGGCTCAGCTTTACAATCTCGACAACGATCCCGCGGAGACGACCAATCTCTTCTTCAAAGAACCCGAGATCGTGACTGAGCTGAAAGCCATGCTCGAAGCCTCTATCACCGGAGCCCGGAGCGCGCCGCCACCGTCAAAGAGCGACGGAGAAAAGTAAGCCCCTAACCATGTTTATCCGCCGATCATTTTGGCCCTAAAAAATCACCTCCGCTCATGCCACTCGTCTCCATCTTTAACGACGTCATCGGCCCGGTCATGCGCGGCCCTTCCAGCTCGCACTGCGCCGCCGCTCTGCGCATCGGCCGTCTGGCGCGCGACCTGATGGACGCTGACATCACAGAAGTGCTCGTTGAGTTTGACCGCCAGGGTTCCCTCCCCACCACCCACGAGAGCCAGGGGAGTGACATGGGCCTGTTCGGCGGCCTCCTCGGCTGGGACGCCGATGACGAACGCCTCCCAGACTCGGCCAAAGCCCTCGCCGAAGCGGGCATCCAGCTCCGCATTGAGACCGTCGATTCCCGTGATCCGCATCCGAACACCTACCGTCTCACGCTGAACAACAAGTGTGAAAAGCATACCCTCATTGCCATCTCCACCGGTGGCGGCATGATGGAGGTGCTCAGCATCGATGGCGTGGCAATGCACATGGACGGAGGCTATCATGAGACGCTGATCTGGCATGATGGCGAACCAAATTTGGCGGCGTCCATCTTTGCGAAGAACATGTGTTGGGGAGAGGTCGGGATGCACATGTCCGGCGATGGCCTCTGGCTCATGCAGATCAAGGGGCCGGCATTCGCCCCCCCCAACGTCATCTCTGAAATAGCTGCGAGCATGAAAGTTCATGGGGTGAAGCAGCTCTCCCCCGTGCTTCCCGTCCCATCCGGCGACGGCATCATCCTCCCCTTCACAAGCTGCGCGGAGATGCTGCAGCACGACGAAGCTAAAAACACACCGCTTTGGCAGCTCGCCGTCGAATACGAGCGTGCACGCGGCAGCTTCACCGAGCGTGAGGTCATCGAGAAGATGATGGCCATCGTGCGCATCTTGCGGAAGTCCATCGGCAGCGGCATTGCCGGCACGAGTTATGAAGATCGTGTGCTGCATCATCAGAGCGGACGCTTTGCCGAGATGATGAACGCAGGCCGCTTGCTGGATGGCGGAGCCTTGAACCGCATCATCCTCTACGTCACTGCCTTGATGGAAGTGAAGAGCAGCATGGGCGTCATCGTCGCCGCACCGACGGCCGGAGCCTGTGCAGCCTTGCCTGGCGCGGTCATCGGCATGGCAGAGGCCATGGGCCTGGATGAGGAGGAGATGGCCAAGGCGATGCTCGCGGCCGGTTTGATCGGCGTCTTCATCGCCACGCGCTGGACCTTTGCCGCGGAAGTGGGCGGTTGTCAGGCAGAGGGAGGTTCCGCCGCCAGCATGGCTGCGGCAGCACTCGTCACACTGGCGGGCGGCACGCGCGATCAAGGCATCGCCGCCTCCTCCATGGCATTTCAAAGCATGCTCGGCTTGATCTGTGATCCCATCGCCAACCGTGTGGAGGCGCCCTGCCTTGGCAAAAACGTCATGGCCGCCAGCAATGCGCTTTCCTGTGCCAACATGGCCCTTGCCAGCTTTGACCCGCTCATTCCGCTCGACGAAGTCATCGATGCTGCGAAACACGTCTCCACCATGATGCCCCGCGAGCACCGCTGCACCTCCCTCGGCGGCCTTGCCATCACGCCCACCTCGCTCGAGATCGAACGACGGCTCACGACGGCGAAAAGCAAAGGTTGCGGTAGTTGCGCCTGTCACTAATCCCTTGGTTAACCATGAAAATGTCCCTGTGTCTCATCGCCACCGCCACCTTCCATCTGCTCACCATGGTGCAGGCGGCAGAACCCGCAGCTGATCCTGCCAAGCTCACCCTGGCCCGCATCTTCACGAATGAAGAGTTCAAGGACGAGAAGCTGGAAGCCATCCGCTGGAGCAAGAAGAGCGCGTCTTACTTCACCCTTGAAGCTCCACCCGAAGCAAAGAAAGAGGCCGAAAACAAGGAAGAGCCTAAAGAAGCCAAAGACGAGAAGGGCAAAGGCAAAGCCAAACCCAAGAAAAAAGACGAGGGCAAGGATCTGGTGCGGCATGATGCAGCCACAGGTGCAAAGACCATCCTCGCCACTGCCAAAATGATGACACCGGCAGGCGCGAAAGGCCCGCTGAAAGTCGATAGTTTCGAGTTCTCGCCCGATGAATCCCAAGTTCTCCTCTTTGCCAACACCCGCAAGGTCTGGCGTCGAAACTCCCGGGGCGACTACTTCCTGCTGAATCTCGCCAACCAAAAGCTTGTCAAGCTCGGCGGTGATGCTCCGGCCTCCACGCTCATGTTTGCCAAGTTCTCGCCCGATGGCACCCACGTGGCCTATGTGCGGAAGAACAACCTGCACGTGCAGAGCCTCGCGGACCTGAAGATCACCGCGCTGACGAAGGATGGCTCGGACAAGCTCATCAACGGCACCTCCGACTGGGTGAATGAGGAAGAGCTCAGCCTGCGCGATGCCTTCCGCTGGAGCAAGGATGGCGCGCACCTTATCTTCTGGCAGTTTGATACCACGGACGTGAAGCGCTTCTGGTTGGTTGATCAAACCAAGAGCGCCTACCAGAGCTTCACCACTTTCCCCTATCCAAAAGCGGGACAAAAGAACTCCGCCACCCGTCTCGGCGTGATCTCTTCCACCGGCGGTGCCACCACGTGGCTGAAAATCCCCGGCGATCCACGTGAGCACTACCTGCCGCAGGCCGAGTGGACTCCCGATGGCAAGCAGGTGCTGCTTCATCAGTTCAACCGTCTTCAGAACACCCTGCACGTCATCCTTGCCGATCCACAGACCGGCGATGTGAAGACCATTCTCACCGAGACCGACAAAGCCTGGGTGGAGGACAACAACGCCATCTCCTGGATCAGCGACGACTTCCTCTGGCTCAGCGAGCGCACCGGCTGGCGTCACGCCTATCGCGTCACTTTGAAAGGCGAGATGAAACCGCTCACGGAAGGTGAGTTTGATGTCATCGACATCGCCCACCTCGATGAGAAAGGCGGCACGCTGGACTACATTGCCTCGCCCGACAACGCCACGCAGCGCTACCTGTATCGTGTGAGCCTAACCGGAGGTGATTCAAAGCGTCTCTCACCTGCGGACCAGCCCGGCACGCACAGCTATGACATCTCTGAGGATGCGCACTGGGCCGTGCACACTCATTCCACCTTCACCACGCCTCCCGTGATCCAGCTTGTCTCCCTGCCCGATCACAAGACCGTCCGCGTGCTGAAGGATCAAGCCAAGCTTCATGAGAAGCTCTCCAAACTCACCCCACCCAAGACCGAGTTCCTCCGCGTGGACATCGGCGAGGGTATCGCCCTTGATGGCTGGTGCATCAAACCTCCCGACTTCGATGCCTCCCGCACATATCCCCTGCTCATGCATGTCTACGGAGAACCCGCCGGCCAGACCGTGAAGGACTCGTGGGGTGGGCAGCGCGTCCTCTGGCACAGTATGCTCGCGCAGCGGGGTTACATCGTCGCCAGCGTGGACACCCGCGGCACACCCAGCCCGCGTGGCCGTGACTGGCGCAAGGCCATCTACCGCCAACTCGGCATCCTGAATTCCGCCGAGGAGGCCAAGGCCGTGCGCTCGCTCTTGCAGCGCTTCACCTATCTCGATGCCAAACGTGTCGGCATCTGGGGCTGGAGCGGTGGTGGCAGCAGCAGTCTTGACGCTATCTTTCGTTATCCGGATCTCTACAGCACCGCCATCGCCGTCGCACCTGTGGGAGATCGCGCGCTCTATGATTCCATCTACGAGGAGCGCTACATGGGCCTGCCGAAGGACAATGCGGATGGCTATCGTCTCGGCTCACCCTTCGCCCATGTGAAGGGAATGAAAGGCAACCTCCTCATCATCCACGGCACCGGTGACGACAACGTGCACTACCAAGGCACCGAGAAGCTCATGAACGAGCTCATCGCCCAAAACAAGCGCTTCACTGTCATGCCCTACCCGAACCGCGACCACTCCATCAACACCGGCAAAGGCATCTCCCGCCACCTCTACGAGCTGATGACCGCCTACCTCCATGAGCATCTGCCCGTGAAGTAAACTCAAACAGAGCCTAACAAAAAAGGCAGAGGCCCGAAGTCTGTAGAGAAGCCTGCACCTGTTTGGCGAGCCGGAGGCTTGAGAGAAATTAGCCGGTGGTGGAGCGAGGAACGAGCGAGAACCACCGGATAGGATCGTCAACATTCGCATTCACTCAATGCGCACCGGCAGGTGCGCGAGAAGTCGCGATTTCACCCATGGCCTGTTGTTCGCCAACTTCTCGCGCCACCTTCGGGGCGCGTGATTGACCCTCGCGTTGCGTGTGATTGGTTCCGGTGGTTCTCGCTGCACCGCTCCGCGGTTTCGCTTCACCACCGGCTATTTTCTTGCGAGCCTCCGGCTCGCGATCCCCCTGCGATAAACTTGTGGTAAAGACCAGGGCCCTCCGGCGCTTTTGCAAGGTCGCCCCATTCACAAGCCTAACAAAAAAGCAGATGCACCATGCATCTGCCTTTTTTGAGTATTTAGCACACAAGCCTGCGATCAAGCCGCACGGTCCCGGCCATCACGCGGATGATGATCATCGCGCCCACCCTCAGGGCGCTTACCTTCAGGACGCGGGCCGGAATGGTCATGATCCCCGTCTCGACGGGCCTTTGGACGCGGACCATTGTCTGGCCGGTGCATTGGCGGGCCTGACGGATGGCGATGCTCATCCGCACGTCCTGCCTCTGGACGATGACCTTCTCGTCCCATCTGCGGAGAAGAGGAGTGGCGGCGGCCTTCATCTCCACGGCCTGCCAAAGGTTGCTTCTTCGCATCAGGACCATGGTCAGGACGGCGGCCCTGCGGGCGATGATGCTCTGGCGGACGTGGCACCGAGAAACGCTGCTCCGGCAGACGTCCTTCAGCACGATCATGCGAAGGCGGACCCGGGCGATGCTCGCGATGATCATGCTTCATCTGCGGCGGGCCATGGCGATGTCCGTGCTCATCTCCACGAGACGCAAACTCACGCGATCCAGGACCACGATGCTCATGGCGACGATGCATGTCCGCATGCTGATGCTGGCCACCACGTCCATGCGAAGAGCGGCGATGCGCATGACGCTGATCACGAGGACCTGATCCACGCTGCGCACGATCTCCATCCGGACGGCGCGCATATCCCTGCTGATCCCCATCGCGACGTGCTTCAGGACGCGGACCCTGGCGTTGTGCTTCAGGGCGTAGACCGTTTCGATGGTCATCACCCCGCGCATCAGGCGCCGGGCCACGCTGGTCGCCTTCTCGACGTGGTTCAGGGCGCGGTGCAGGTTTGTCACCATCGCGTTTCGCCTCAGGCCGTGGGCCCGGCTTATCACCCTCACGAGGTGCTTCAGGGCGTGGTCCCCGTTGATCACCATCACGCTGAGCTTCAGGGCGTGGCCCTCGTTGCTCCCCCTCTCGCTGGGCTTCGGGACGCGGTCCGGGACGATCACCATCGCGGGGGCCATCGGCACGAGGTCCGGGTGGCTGGTCACCGTCACGACGGGCTTCCGGTGCTGGTGAAGGCGCCGGTTGGGGGGCTTCCTGGGCAGGAAGCGCAGTGATGCCGAGGGCGCAGAGTCCCAGGAGCATCAAGCGGGGGTTGGAGGTAAGTTTCATGGCTTGAGAGAGGACGCGCACTCCCATGACAGAAATGGCGCTCACGAAGCGCAACGTCACCGCGCTTGGATTTTGTATGTCCGCAGTGAAATTCGATCTCACGGGTGCTTGCGTCATGCCCATGACATGCGCCGCCATCTGTTGGAGTGAAGCCTTTAGGCGCAATGCCGTTAAGCAATAATGACTGTACAACA